>JBBQTA010000013.1:0-140555 GCA_038213465.1 Gemmatimonadales bacterium
CCGCGGTTGTCGGGGTGCGGGGGGGGGGGGCACCGGGGGGGGGGGGGGGGGGCACACCCCCCGCCCCCCACGACCTGTCTCGGGACCGGGCGACTGTCAGGGTCGCCCGGGAGCTGCGTGATGAACCGATTGTCGAACGAGAGCAATGACGACAGCAAGGGCTATCCGGTTTACGGCGTGAACGTTTTCGTCTCGCCCTTGGGGTTCTTTACGTACACGTCGAACCAGGCGAGCCAGCGCGCCCACATGTCCAGATCGCTCTGGAACGTGGCGACGCTATGGTCTTCGTACGGATACTCGTACAGCGACGCCGTCTTTCCAAGGCCCTGCAGCGCCAGCAGCATGCGGCGCGAGCTGATGAGCGCGGTACCGACATTCTGGTCTTCGCCGCCGTGGTACATGAGCAACGCACCGGACATCTTGTCGGCGCGATAGAACGGCGACATGTCGAGATATGTATCCTGCGCCTGGAAGAAGTTGCGGCGCTCGCTCTGGAAGCCGAATGGCGTCAGGCTGCGGTTGTACATGCCGTCGCCGGCGATGCCCGCCTTGAAGTACGGGGTGAGCGTGAGTGCGTTCACTGTGCTGAACGCGCCGTAACTGTGTCCGCCGATGCCCATCTTGTTGCGGTCGACGTAGCCGGCTTCGACCGCGGCGTCGATGACGGCGTCGAGGTTTTCCTTGAGGTCGCGCGTGTAGTTGTCGTTCATGCGGCCGCTGTCACCCCAGATCGGAATGTCCGGCTCGATGACGGCGTAGCCCTGCGTGACCCACAGCTTGGTGCTCGACGCCGGGCGTGTGGCCGGCAGGTCGGGGAAGCGGTTGATGTTGGTGCTGTACCGCGTTTTATCGTACTCCGCCTGCGACGTGTACTCGCGGGGATAGAACCAGATGATGCCGGGGAGCTTGGCGGCCGGCGTCCAGTCGCGCGGCAGTGTCACGTCCACCCACATCTTGTAGCCGTCGCGCGGACGCTCGACCCGCATGCGCATGCGGATCGCACCGGTCACATCGTCGCTGATTGTCTTGTTGTTCGTCAGCTTCTTGCTGGTGTTGGTCGCCACGTCGCGCAGGTACACGTCGGGAATGACCGTGGGCGATTCATGGCGATAGAGATACTGCGTGAAGTCGTCGTTGAGCGGCGCGATGATTTCGTCGAAGCCATCGGCCGGGCTCTCGAACAGACGCGTGCGCTGCGCCGTCTCGATGTCGAGCTTGTCGAGCCACGGACGCGGCGCCTCGGTGGTCCACTTGGCATCCGGATTTTTCGTGCCCTGCACCATGACCGACTTGTCGTCGCTGGCCATCACGACAAACTGCTGGCCGTTGGGGCCCGACTTGGTGAAGACCTGACCGGCCAGGCTGTTCGTGTCCACGGTCGCGCCACCGGGGCCGCCGGCGCCAAAGCCGCGTCCGCCGGCGGTGGCGATCGTCACGCCACGGCCAAGCTTGTAGCGCTTCGACGTATCGATGGTGCGCATGGCAGTTACGCCCGCGCTATCGCTGACGAACATGGTTTTTCCGTCGGCGCTGTAGTGCACGTTGCTGAGCTGCGGGCCACCTTCGTAGAGGACCTTCATGTCGCTCGGTCCGAAGGGCGGCAGCCACTGCACGTAGTTCACACTGGTCGCCTGCGGACGCGCGGCCGCACCGCGTGCCGCACCCGGCGCGCCGGCACGACTCGCACCCGCACCCGCACCCGCACCCGCACCCGCACCCGCACCCGATGCACCGGCGCCACGTCCTGCACCATTGCCGTTCGCGGCATAAACCGACTGCAGATACACGAGCCCCGGACCGACCGGATTCCACTGGATGTTGCGCTTGCCCGTATCCGGCGCGGCGGCAGCACCGCGTCCACCGGCGGGTGCATCTGCATCGTCGCCGCGACCGGCTTCGCGCAGCGGCGTGGTGGCCAGCGTCGCAATCACTTTGCCCGACGCGTCCCATAACTCCTGCACGGTCGGGAAATTCGACGCCGGCACGAGATAGGAGAACGGCTCCGTCATGTACGTGACGCGCAGATAGGCGCCATCGCTCGACGCGTCCACGCTGCGGATCATGCGCGGCGTGCCGATCTTTTTCACGGTCTTCGACTTGACGTCGATCATGGCCAGTTGACCGGTGCTGTAGAACTTGAGCAAGGCCTTGTCGAGCGGGTCCTGCAGCAGGCTCGCGTGCACCGGTTGCGGCACGGCGCGTCCTTCGGTCAGACGCACCTGCGGACCGTCCGCGACACCATCGGGGCCCAGGTCCGGCTTCTTGCCGCGCACATCGGGGAGCAGCACCACGAGAATGGACTTGCCGTCGGCGGTCCACTCGAGTCCCGTATTGATCGTGGCCAGCACCGGCGTGCGCGTGATCGCGGTCGACTTCCCGCTCGCAACATCGGCCACATACACATGGCTCACGTTGTCGAAGTTGGCGATGTAGGCGATCTGCGTGCCAAGCGGCGACCAGGCCGGCGCGGAGATGCTCGCGCCAGCCGGGGTGCTCATCGTGCGCGTGCTGCCCGTCTTCGGGTCGACAAGATCGATCCCCTTGCGGTTACTCGTGGTCAGCGACCGCGCGCGGTTGGCCAGCGTGTCTACCTGCACCCCGCCCAGATAGATGTGCGGCTTGCCGTAGAGCACCAGATCACCGCGCGAATCCCCGGTGGCGCGCATGAACCACGTTCGCGAGGCGTTGGGCGACGGGAACGAGATGTCCACCCGTTTGGCGGTGATGATCTCCGCCACGCCCGACGGCGGCTTGACCCACGTTTCGGACTTCAGGATCGCCTGCGGATTCCAGCCGGTCGACGCAGCGGCATTGCCGGCGGCGTTCTGGGCCAGGAGCGGCGGGGCGAAGAGCGCCGCGGCGGTGAGCAGCGCGGGCCAGCGCAAGGGTCGGAGCGGGGTGGGCATGCGGGGCTCGGGAGGAGGATGGGGCAAGTCACTCGGGCGGGACGGGTCGCCGCCAAACCGCGCGACGTCCAACCCTAGAATACGCGCCGGAACCGCGGGACGCTGCCGGGACCAACGGCTGCGGTCGGAACGCTGGCGGGCAGCCTGTCCAATCCCTTCTTTTCGCGTCATGCCTTCCCACATCGCATTCCGACCGCGAGCCGCAGTCGTCGGCAGCCTCCTGCTCCCATGCCTGCTGCTGAGCGCCTGCGCACGCGCCACCAGCTCGGCGCCGGCCCCCGCGCCATCCGCTGTGTCCGCAGGGTCCGCGGGGGCCGCCCCCGTAAACGTGGCACCATCGCCGCTGCTCGCCTGGTCGGACCAGATCGCCATTCGCGAAACGTGGCTGGTCAAACGGCACGCCGCGCTCCTCCCGATGATGCGGCGCCACGGGATCGACATGTGGATCATCGTCAACGAGGAATTCCACGACGATCCGCTGTCGCAGTACGTCGCGCCGCCGCGCCCGTACACCGGCAACCGCGACTTCTTCGTCTTCATCGACGGCGGCGCTGCCGGGCTCAGGAAATTCGCCATCACGTCCTACACCGAAGAAAACGTCGCCCGCTTCTTCGATGCGCCCACCGACGAACCGCGACCGCCAGCGCCAACACTCAAAGGTCTCTTCGACCAATGGAAGCCCAAGACAATCGGACTCGGCATTGGCGGCCGTCGCGGGCAGACCCGCTCGCTCGGCTTCGACGCGCATCGCTTTCTCTCCGAAGCACTTGGCGCCGATGGTGTCGCGAAGTTCGTGAGTGCGAACGATCTGATCGAGGAGTACCTCGACACGCGACTGCCGGAAGAGATGCCGCACTACACAGCCGCGGTAGCGGTCACCGAAACCATCGTCCGGCGTGCGCTTTCCCCCGAAGTGATCACGCCGGGTGTGACCACGGTGGGCGACGTGCGACGTGCGTTATACGACATGCTCTGGCAGTACGGCGTGCGTACCTGGTTCCAGCCCGACCTGCGCGTGCAGCGCGCCGAGGGTGACGTGGCGACGTCGCGCGGATTTCTGGCGGTGGCGCCCGAGAAAACGGTGATCCTTCCCGGCGATCTCGTACATATCGACTTCGGCATTACGTACATGGGCTTTGATACCGACTGGCAAAAGATGGCCTACGTGCTCAAGGCCGGCGAAACGGATGCGCCAGCGGGACTCAGGCAGGCGTTGCGCAACACGAACACCCTGCAAGACGCGCTGATGCTGCGCGCCGCGCGCCCAGGACTCACCGGCGGCGCGGTGTTCAATGCAACGATGGCCGAGATGAAGCCGCGGGGGATCGAAGCGATGGTATACTCGCACCCGATCGGCGCGCAGGGGCACGGGCTTGGCGCATCGATCGATTTCCGCAGTGCCTTGCGCAGCGACACGACCACGCAGAATGCACGGTTGCGACTCGGCTCGTACATCTCCATCGAACTCAACACCGCCACGCCGATCCCCGAATGGGGCGGCAAGAAGGCGTTCGTGATGATGGAGGACGACGCGCACCTGACGCCGGACGGTTTCCGTTTCTTCCGTCCGCGTCAGGAGGCGTTTTATCTCATCCCTTCGACGCGCGCGGCGCCGCCGATTCCGTGATGCTGAGTCGGTAGCGCATCACCCCGTCATCGTCCGCATCAACGAACTCAGATTGGTCCCCTGCGCACGGGTGGCGATGCGATCCTGCACGCGCGGATAGATCGTCTGCGCTTCGGCCTTGAAGCGCGCGAACAGCGCCTTCATGTCCGCCGTCGAGAGCGATCGTCCCTGCGCGTAGTACTGTTCGGCGGCGTGCCCGAGCGCGTACGTGCTGGCGAAGGTCAGCGCACCGCCGGCGGCGGTCCCCGCCACGCCGCCCAGCAGGCCGCCCAGCAGGCCCCCGGCAATGCCGCCGAATGCCTTGCGGACCACACTCTCCATGATCTGCGCTGCGGCGCCCAGCCCGAACGTGCCGGCCAGATCCTTGATCTGATTGGCGTCCATCTGTTGCCCGAACTGCTGCCCGATGTGACGCACCAGCCGCATCTGCAGGGGCAGGATGGCAAGATTGGCCAACCGGTCGGGGAGGAGCTCCAGCGCCGCGGTCAGGATGGCCTGATCGAGGATGTGGTTGTCCAAGGTGCCCGAGGCCGGCTGTCCGGCGACCGGACCACTTGCCACGATCGGTGGCGGTGCCGAAAACGCCGAGACCTGCTGCATCGCATCGGCGGCAGCGGTGTTGGAAGCGGAGACATCGACTTCAAGGAGTGTGGCGAGCGTGCGCAGGAAGTCGTCCTCGGATGGGGTGGGCCGGCCATTCGCGCTGCACACGCCGAGCGCGACGTCGTAGGCCGTGTGGCGCGCGTCGCTGCTGGTCAGGCGTGTGGCGAGCTCGGGCATGGCCGCGTGGCCCGCCGCCACATCGCGGATCACATCATCCGCACTTACGAAACCGAGTCGCCGGGCGGCGTCCTGGATCGCGCTCAGCTCCTGCGCGTCCTGGGTGCCGTCCGCCATCGCGGCCAGCGCCGCAATGCCAATGATCGTCTCGACGTCCTGTTGGGTCACGTGCTGATCCTCGGAGTGGGGAGTCGTTCGTCGCTATCTTCATTCGCACATGCTAACTCGTCGTCAATTCCTGTACACCGCTGCCACGCTGGCTGTTGGCGCGACCACCACCGGTCTGTACACGCGCTACTGGGAGCCGTACTGGATCGAGGTGGTACACCGCCGCATGCCCATCGTTGGCCTGCCCGCCGCACTCGATGGCAAGACGCTGATTCAGCTCTCCGATCTGCACGTGGGTAAGGTCGTGCCCGACGACTTCATCATGAATCTGTTCTGCGATGTGCGTGCTATGGCACCCGACATCGTGGCGTACACCGGCGACTTCATCACGCACTACCTTCGTGGCGGCATGTTCGCCCAGATGGAACGCGTCTACGCCGACATCCCACGCGGACGGCTCGGCACGGCAGGCGTGCTTGGCAATCACGATTATGGCGCCATGTGGTCGGAGCGGGATATCGCCTCGCGCGTCACGAGCATTATGCGCAATGCCGGCGTGCAGATGCTCGCCAACGAGACGGCCGTCATCGGCGATCTGCAGATCGTGGGCATGGGTGACCTGTGGGCGCACGAATTCGCCCCCGCCAGGGCCTTCGTCACAGCGGATCCGGCCGCCGCCACGATTGCGCTGTCGCATAACCCGGACACGGTGGACCTTCCGGGGTGGGGTAGCTACCGCGGATGGGTGTTGTCCGGTCATACGCATGGCGGGCAGTGCAAGCCGCCCTTCCTGCCGCCGCCGATTCTTCCCATCCGCAACAAGCGCTACTCCAGTGGGGAGATCGCGCTGGCCGACGGTCGCACGCTCTACGTCAATCGCGGGATCGGTCATTCGCTGCCGGTCCGATTCAACGCCCGCCCCGAAGTGACCGTGTTTACGTTGACGGCGGCGTAGTCCCGAGCCGCGTGCTCCGGAACGGGAAAGTCCGGAACAGCGGGTGGCGCGCGGCTTCGTCTGCCGGTGACACGCCGCGCCGCGGCCCGCGGACCGGCTGTATTGACTGGTTCCGTTATCGCGACGAGTATAGCAGTCTACCGCAGTCTACCGCAGTCTACCGCAGTCTACCGTAGTCTACCGCAGTCTGACGCAGGTGACCACAGTTGACCGGCGCGAGTTCGAGCGACGGGCGTGCCAGGCTCACCGTCACCGGACCAATAGCCCCCATGCGGAATTCTCGTTTCTACGAATGGCGTGCACGGGCCGCCGTCCGGTCGGTGCGCGCAGCGGTGGCCGTAGTGCTGGTTGCCTTCGCCTGCGCATCGCCGGAGCAGCCGATCCCGGTCGCATCGGTGTTGGTCTCGCCAGCCACCGCGTCCGTCATTGCCGGCACGACGCAGCAGTTGTCTGCCTTGACACGCGACGGTGCGGGGAACGCGATGAGCGGTCGCGCCGTGTCATGGAGCTCGAGCAATGCGAGCATAGCGGGCATCAGTGCAACGGGATTGCTGTCGGCGGTCGCGCCCGGTAACGCGATCATCACGGCGACCAGCGACGGCCGCTCCGGTACGGCCGCGGTCACCGTGCTGCCGATCCCGGTGGCCAGTTTGACCATCACGCCCGGTTCCGCGTCGCTCGTGGCCGGGCGCACACAGCAGTTCGCGGCCACCCCGCGCGATGCCAGCGGCAATGCGCTCAGCGGACGCACGGTCACGTGGGCGACGAGCAGTGCGAGCACCGCGACGATCGACGGGAGCGGTCTCCTGACGACGATCGCGCCGGGGTCGGTGACGATCACTGCCACCAGTGAAGGGCAGAGTGTGTCGGCGCCGGTGAACGTGCTGCCGGTGCCCGTCGCCACCGTTCTGGTGGCACCTGGCGCGGCGTCCGTGGTCGCCGGCACGACACAGCAGCTCACGGCGGCCACTCGGGACGCAGCGGGCGCAACGCTGACCGGTCGCTTCATTGCGTGGACCTCCGACACACCCGCCATCGCCACCATCGATGTACTCGGCCTCGTCACGGCGGTCTCGCCGGGCGTCGCGGTGTTGACTGCCATCAGTGAGGGGCAAAGCGGATCGGCGACGATCACGGTCACGCCGGGGAGCGGCGGTCCGACGATCACCTCGATCACGCCGGCATCGTTGCAGCCGGGCACGAACATGTTCATCAACGGCGTCGGCTTTGGTGACACCAACGCGGCGAACTCGGTGACCATTGGCGGCGTGGCCGCACCGGTGGTGTTCTCGACCGCGACACAGCTCACGGTGGCGGTGCCCTGCGTGGAGGGGGGCAACCAGCCGGTGCGTGTGGTGAGCAACCGGCTGGGTGGCAATGCGGTGACGCGCTTCGTGACGGTGCCGCAACGATCGCTTGCGGTGGGGCAATCGATCGTGCTCACCTCCAACGCCGCGTCGGTATGCAATGAACTGCTCACCAGCGGCGCCAATGCGCGCTATATCGTGGCCGTCTTCAATGGCTCCACCATCTCGTCGTCGCTGGTGGATTTCGAATTGACGGGGAACACCCCGCCCGCCGGCACGGTCGCCGCACGCGTGGAGATGCCGCGACTGTCGGCTGCGCGCGATCGCGGACGCGCTGCCGCCACGATCGGGTTTGGCGCATCGCGCGCCGCGGGCGACGCGGCGGGACAAGATGCAGCCCATGATGCGGGATACGACGCGGTGCACTTCGCCTTCCTCGAGCGCGACCGGGCGCAATATGAGGCGCTGCGTCTGCGGGCGATGCGCGCACCACCGCCGCGTGCGGCGCTGCGCGCCGCCCAACTGCCGTCGGTCGGGGACATGCGCAGCCTGTACTACACGTTCAGCGGTGGCTGCAACGACACCACACGCGTCGTGCGCGGCAAGGCGATCTTTGTCGGCGCGCGATCGATCATCTGGGAAGATTCGGCCAACACGATCCAGTCGGACGCCAATAGCACGCTCGCGGGCTTCTACACGCGATTGGGGCAGATTTTCGATCAGGATCAGTACGAGTCGGTGAAGAGCGGCTTTGGCGATCCGCTCTTGCGCGATGCTGTCACGGACAACGACGGCCGCGTGCACATGGTCTTCTCGCAGCGGTTGAACGGATCGGGCGCGGCGGCGTACGTCACCTCGTGCGACCAGTATCCGACCACGACGTCGCGCGGCAGCAACTTCGGGCAGTTCTTCTACGGCAACGTACCGACCACCGCGACACTCAACCTCAACACGACGGCATCGCCTGACGGCTGGTTCTACTTCATGGCACGCACGGTCGTGCACGAGGTCAAGCACATCGCGTCTATTTCAGCGCGCGTGGCCAACAACGCGCCCAGTTTCGAGCAGTCGTGGCTGGAGGAAGGCACCGCGCGACACGCCGAGGAGTTGTGGGTGCGCGAGTCGCTGCATCGCGTGCCATGGAAGGGGAACACGGGGTTCGGTACCGCGGCGGGGAGCGGAGTGTTCTGCGACTTCAGTCCGTCCGACGCGACCTGCAACGCCGGTGATCCGCTGCGCCGACCGAGTTACGGCATGCGACGGCACTTCAACGAGATCCGCGACAAGATGCTCGAGCCGTGGAACTGGTCGCCGTACGGTGATGGACCGGGACAGTCTACGAGCGGGTTCTATCAGGTGGCGTGGTCGCTGGTGCGGTACACGATCGATCGCTACTCCGCGTCGGACGCGGATTTCTTCCGTGCGCTGATGAATGCGCGCACCAACGGTGTCACCAATCTCTCCGCGGTGGCCGGTGTGCCGATGGATCAGCTGATCGGCGGGTGGGGCTTGGCGCTGTTTGCCGACGACTATCCGGGGCTCACCGCACCGAACGCGGACATTCAGTTTCCAACGTGGAATCTGCGCAGCATCTATGCCGGATTGAATGCGCTGCCGTCCTTTTCGGCACGGTGGAATCGACCATTCCCCGTTCAACCGGCGCAACTGTCGTTTGGCAGCTTCGTCTCGCCGCTGCTCGGACTGCGCGGCGGCTCGCACGGGTACTTCGAGCTCTCCGGTGACGTGCGCGGCACGCAGCTGATCGGTATTCGCTCGGCGTACGGCAGCGCGGTGCCGGGCAATTTGCGCATCGCGATCGCGCGGCTGCAGTGAGCGGCGCGTTGCGCGCACTGGTGCTACTGCTTGCGCTGTCGGCAAGCGCCGGCGCGGCCTGTTCCCGCAGCGCGTCGCGTGCGTCCGACACCACGGCATCGACGGACAGCGTGCGCGGCGTGCTCACGCTGGTCGGCAGCGAACCTGGCACGGTGCTGTTCATCGCAGCGCCTGCTGGCGGTGTTGACGCGGTCGCGCTCACTGGCGCGCAGGTGGAGCTGCTGCGTCGTGTGGTCGGACTGGAGATCGTGATCACCGGCCGTCGCACCGGGCAACTGGTGATCGGTGCCGCCGCACGCGGCGTGGCGGAATTCGATGTATCGCAGTTTGTCGTGCGCAGCGCCGAGGACGTTGCCGCACACGACGGTGTGGTCGTCGGCAAGACCGGCGCATTCCTGCTGCGCCTGGCCGACGGCCAGGAACTCCCCATCGCTTCGCTACCGTCATCACTCCGCCGCATGATCGGGGCACGCGTCTGGCTCGCCGGTCCCCTCGATGCTGCGCCTCAGTCCTACGGCGTGATTCGCGATCCGCGCTGACCGCAGTCCACTCGCAACTGACCACCGATCACTCGCGACTCGTCACGCCATGCGCCACTCATGACTCGGGACTACCGGAAATCGTGCCCCCGCGCGTGCTTCTCCCCCGCCCCCAGCTCCAACTTCCGGAACTGCCGCGCGCGGATGTTCACCACCATCCCTTCCACCTGCAGTACGCCCCGAATCAGCAGCAGCGGTGAGGTGGAGATGAGCAGGGCGTGCGCCTCGAAGCGGTCCGGTGTCACGATGACATTGATCATTCCCGTCTCGTCTTCGAGTGTGAGAAAAACGAAGCCCTTGGCGGTGCCCGGGCGCTGGCGACAAATCACCAGTCCGGCGACGGCAACCTTCTGTCCGTCGCGCCCGAGCTTGAGCGCCTCGCGCGCCGTCAGTACGCCATTCGGCGCGAGGATCGTGCGCAGGTGCGACACCGGATGTCCCGCCAGCGACAGCCCGGTCATGCGATAGTCCGCTTCGGTGAGTTCCACCGGAGCGAGCGCAGGAAGTTGCGCGGGTACCGGCTGCGCCCGCATCGGCGCCAGCGGCAACTGCGGCCCGCGCGTGGCGGCGAGCACTTCCCACAACGCCACCCGTCGACGTCGATCGGCTGGTTCATGCGCGAACATCGTATCGAATGCACCGGCCTCGGCGAGTCGTCGCCATGCCGAGCGGTCGAGATCCACGCGATCGACCGCGTTCTCCACACTCGTGAACGGTCCTGCCGTCAGCGCCTGCTCCAGTACACGACGTGCCTTGGCGCCGAGCCCGCGGATCAGGCGTACCCCCAGCCGCACTGCGACGCGATCCTTCCCCGTCATCGCGGATGGTGCACACCGCGGGCCCCACGCCACCGTGCCATCGTTGGGGACGAGCACGCGTCCGTCCGCCATCTCGAGGACATGATCCCATGACGAGCGCGTAAGATCGATCGGCCGCACGTCCACGCCATGCCGCTTGGCGTCCTCCACCAGCGTGCCCGGCGCGTAGAACCCCATCGGTTGCGCGTTGAGGATCGCCGCGGTGTACTCCGGCGCGTAGTAGTGGCGCAGATACGCCGTGGCATACACGATGAGCGCAAAACTGGCCGCATGACTTTCGGGAAATCCGTAGTCGGCGAAGGCATTGATCTGGTTGTAAATACGCCGGGCGACTTCTTCCTCGATGCCGTTGCGCTTCATCCCCTCGATGAGTTGCTCGCAGATCGCCGCCATGCGCTCATGCGACCGCTTGTGTCCCATTGCGCGGCGCAGCACGTCGGCCTGACCCGGCGTGAAACCGGCGGCGGCAATCGCCACCTGCATTCCCTGCTCCTGAAAGAGCGGAATGCCCATCGTGCGCTTGAGTGCGTGCTCGAGCGACGGATGCGGATACGTGACGGGTTCGAGCCCCGCGCGGCGACGCAGATACGGATGCACCATCTCGCCCTGAATCGGACCGGGGCGAATGAGCGCGACCTCGACCACGAGATCGTAGAAGCACCGCGGCTTGAGGCGCGGCAGCGTGTTCATCTGCGCACGACTCTCGATCTGAAACAGTCCCACGGTATCGGCCGCGCACATCACGTCGTACACGGCCTGGTCGGTCATGTCGAGCTGCCCGAGATCGATGTTCACACCGCGCGTGTGCCGGATGTAGAGCAGACAATCCTGCACCACGGTGAGCATGCCGAGGCCCAGCAAGTCGATCTTGACGAGTCCCACGGGATCGAGATCGTCTTTCTCCCACTGGATGACGGTGCGCCCCGGCATGGACGCCGGTTCGATGGGGACGACGGAGCCGAGCGGTTGTTCGGTGAGCACGAAGCCACCCACGTGAATGGAGCGATGCCGTGGCAGTTGATGCAGACCGTCCACGACATCGGCGAGCACGCGCACGCGGGGATCGTTCACGTCCAATCCGGAGCGGGTGGCGAGCGACGGGACGGCCAACTTCCCAGTGGTGAGTGGTGAGTTGGAGTTGGGAGTGGTGGGTGCGCCCTTGGCGAGTGGGCCGAGGTTGTGCGCGGCGTCGGCGGCGATCTTGGCCACGGCGCGTTCATCCAGATGTTCGGCCCACGTGGCATCGCGCGCGTTGAGCGACTGGCCGGGGCGGCGTTGTGCATTGGGGCTGCCGTACGGTTCGTAGGCGGCATTCGGCTTGGGGCGATCGCTCGCACGCAACGGTGCCTGTCGCTCCGTGGTCATCGTGCTTGCAGCCACTTTGCGGGCGTCGGCCCGCACGACGCGCGCCTTCGTGGTCGCTTCCGTGCCGCCGATCATCTGCTGCCCGAGCCGTTCGGCCTGCAGCGACTGCGGCGAAATCTCCGTGCCATCGACAGCGGGCTCTTCGCTCACCCGCAACGCCGCCGCCGTCGATTTCGCGCTGAAGCGATCGCTGAGCGCACTGAGCATATCCCCCTGCTCGACGGAAAAGCCCAGCACGCGCGCGGCATCGCGCACGGCACTGCGCCCACGCCAGGTGATCTGCTCGCACACCATGGCCGCATGCTCGCGGCCGTATCGGTCGTAGACGTACTGCAGCACGCGCTCACGATCGCGGTGCGCAAAGTCGATGTCGATGTCCGGGGCCTCGGTGCGCTCTTCACTCAGAAACCGCTCGAAGAGCAGCTCCATGCGGATCGGATCGACGGCGGTGATCCCCAGGCAATAACACACGGCGGAGTTGGCGGCAGAGCCGCGCCCCTGGCAGAGAATCCCCTCGCGGCGCGAGAAGCGCACGATATCCCACACGATGAGAAAAAATCCGGCGAGCTTGAGCTTCGCGATCATCGTCAGTTCGTGCGCGAGTTGCGCATCGTGCTTGGGCGTGCGCGAGCGGCCCCACCGTTCGTGCGAGCCCTGCTCCACAAGACGCGCGAGATACTCGTCGGCCGAAATGCCCGGCGGCAACGGAAAAGCGGGGAGCGACGGCTTGAGCTGCTGCAGACGGAAGGCGCACCGTTCGGCGATGTCGCGCGTGGCATACACCCCTTCTTCGGCGCCGCGCCAGCGCTTGAGCACGAGCGACGGCGCCTTCAACGCCCACTCGGCATTGGGACGCAGCCGCGTGCCCATTTCATCAAGCGTGCGTTCGTAGCGGAGCGCGCGCAGCACGTCGTGCACGATGCGTCCGTCCTGCCGGGCGTAGTGCACATCGTTGGTGACCACCCACGGCACCCCGAGCCGTGCCGCGAGCGGGCGCAGTTTGCGCACGAGGGCGCGTTCTTCGGGGAGACGGTGATCCCAGCATTCGACAGCGAGCCGTGTCTCGAAAACGTCGCGCATCGCACACGCGGCGGCCCACGCGTCGTCGTCACGTCCTTCGGCCAGCAGTTGCGGCACCCAGCCGCGCGGACAGCCGGTGAGCGCCGTGACGCCGCGGGCATGTGTGGCCAGCAGCGACCACGGCACGGCCGGTGTGCCGCGCGGCGTATCCATACGCGCCCGCGTGATGAGCATGGAGATATTCCCGTACCCCTCCGCCGTCTCGGCCAACAACACCATGTGCGTGGGGCGCGCGTCCTTGGCGTTCTGTCGGTCGGGTACGAGCACCGTCAACTCCGCGCCCAGAATGCCGTTGATCCCCATGGCTTCGCACGCCGTGCCGAAGCGGACGACCCCGCCAAGTTCGTCGTGGTCGGTGAGGGCGAGTGCGGGATAGCCCAACTCTGCGGCACGCGCAACGAGTGCTTCGGGAAGAGACGCCCCATCGAGCAGTGAGAGCGCCGAGTGGCAGTGGAGCTCGACGTAGGGGGCGGGGGCGGGGGCGGGGGCGGGGGACAGGAGAGGGGGTGGCATCGGACGAAACATACCCGAAGAAACACCGAAAAACAGGCTTGCGATCTTCCGTGTCCTGTCGGCGGTCCGCGCCGTATCATCCGTCGTATCACCCGTTGTTCACCCTCGACGCGGCGTCTGTGTGCGCGCTCCGGGGCGTCATGATTCCCGTCTTTCCATGCCCGACTCCCATTCGCCGCCGCTGCGTCACCATCACACCGTCAACGAGGTTCTCGAGGCGGCGGACAGCATGGCCCCCGAGGAGTTGGATCGCCTGCCGTACGGCATGATCCAGCTCGATCGCACGGGGCGCATCCTGAACTACAACGCCGTCGAGTCCAAACTCGCGTCGTTGCGCAAGGAGGACGCCATCGGCAAGCAGTTTTTCACCGAGATCGCGCCTTGCACGAAGGTCCAGGAGTTCTACGGACGCTTCAAGGAAGGGGTGATCCACGAGTCGCTGGACACCTCCTTCCGCTTTCATTTTGCGTTCAAGCAGTCGCCGCGTGACGTGACCGTGCGGCTGCTGTATTCCAAGCGCACGCGAACCGTGTGGGTGCTGATTTCGGACGAACAGGGGCAGCCGCTCTCGCCCTAGTCACCGTCGCCCCCGAGCCCTCTCGCTCGCACGGCGCACCCGCTGTTCCCGCTCCACTCGATGCTGAGTTCTGAGGACTCGCCACCCGCAACCCCCAGTTCGTGATGCCGCGGCCGCGCGCCAGCCCTCGCCGGCCACGCGCCGTTTCCCTCACCGCCCCGCACGCTCACACCAACTCTCGAACTCCGCCACCCGAAAACTATGTGCATAGTTGACATGGCGCCCCTCTCGGCATACCATGAACTATCCCCATAGTTCAGGAGCGCGTTTGGATCTCCCGCTTGGCGAACGCGAACTCGATCTCCTTGGCACCCTCTGGCGCCACGGCCCCGGCACCGTGGCCGCTGTGCGCGCCCAACTCCCCGCCGATCTCGCCTACAACACCGTCCTGACCATCCTGCGCAATCTGGAGGCGAAGGGGCTGGTCGGACATACGGAGGAAGGGCGGCTGCATCGCTACCACGCCATCGTCGCGGAGGAACGGGTGCAGGCCAGTCAGGTCACCCGTTTGCTGAATAAGCTCTTTCGCGGCTCACCGGTCGATCTGATGGCGCATCTGGTGGCCGATGAGCGTCTGTCTGCCGACGATGTGCGCGCGCTGCAGCAGCTACTGGATGAGCGACTCCGCACGGAGCGCCCATGATCGCGCTGTGGATGCTCGTCGCGATCCTCTTCGCGCTGCCGCTCGCGCTGGTCGGAGCGCTGCTCGAACCGATGCTGCTGCGCACTCGCTGGCCGGCGCGTGGGGTCTGGACCGCGTTGCTGTTGTCGGCCGCGGCACTTCCCGTGGTGCGCGCTGTGCAGTCGTCCAGCGTGCCCGTCCGAACGTCAGCGGCAGCGGCGCTGCACGCCGACCGGCTCCGCGCGCCGGAACCGGCCGCGACGGTGCAGATCGCACCGGGCGGGCAGACCCGGGCATCCTCGTCCATGGGCTCCACATCTTTTCCTGTGCGCGCTGTTCCGCCGGCGTTGAACGATGCGCCCGCCGCATGGTCGGTCCTGGGGACACGTCGGGTGTCGGAGCGCGTGGATCGCATCATGACGCGCGCCGCGCCGTGGGATCGGCGGCTGGTCGTGCTGTGGGGCGCGACCTTTCTCGCGTTGCTCTCGCTGCTGGCAATCGCCATACCTCGGCAATCGCGTGGCGTTGGGCGTGACGTGACGACCGCTACGTTCGGCGACGAGGTTGTGTCGGAGGCGGCTGTGGCTGTCGTGCTCACCGAGTCGATCGGTCCGGCGGCGACGGGCATTGTGCGTCCGCGCATTTTGCTGCCGAGGTGGGCGCTCGCACTCGATCCGGGATCGCGCGCGCTGATGCTGCGGCACGAACGCGAGCATCTTGCCGCGCACGACCCGGCGCTGTTGCTCGCGGCGGCGCTGCTCGTGGCGCTGCTGCCGTGGAATCTTCCGCTCTGGTGGATGGCGCGCCGGTGGCGTGCGGCGATTGAAATGGATTGCGATGCACGCGTGCTGCGGGGCGTTCCGGACGTGCGGCGCTACGCTGAACTGTTGCTGCTGGTCGGGGAGCGCGCGGCGCGTTCGGCTTCGTCGTTGGCCCATGCGCCGCTGCTCATGCTCACCGCGCGGCGCAGCGCGCTGTTGCGGCGCGTGGACGTCATGACGCGGCCGCGCGCCGGATCCCGGCGCATGGCATCGGTGCTGTGTCTGTGCGCCATCGCGGTGGTCGTGCTGCTCGGCGTGGCGATGCCGGCGCCGCGTCCGTTGCCGCTGGCGCAGTCAGCACGCTTGTCGTCGCGTATGCTGTTCACCAACATGCTCGCGTCGAGTCAGTCGCCGGCCATGAGCGACAGCGCGGTGTTCGACATGCGCGCGGTCTTCGGTGCCGGTGCGCTGTTCACCGGTCACGGATGGCATCCGTTGCTCTCACCGGCGCGCTGGTCGCCGAGTTTGTTCGAGATCCAGGTCGCGCGTGGCAGGATGTTCGTCACGTCGGGAGTGGCGCGTCCGGTCACGGTGTTGCTGTACGTCGAGACGAAGGCCAGCAGTCGGGCACTGGCGGATACGCAGCGTTTCGTGACGCCATTTGTGATATCGCGGTCGTTCAGTTCGCGCGCGTTACATCTGCGCAGCGTCAACGACGAGCCGTTCAACGTGGCGGCGGAGATCGCGACGGCACCAGGATTTCGGCAGATGGTGACCAGTGCACACATCATACTGGACGGTCGTGTATCGGGGAGTCCGGATCGATCGGTGACATGGATTAATCCGGGGCGGGCGGCGCGGTGCATCGATCACATGCCGTGGTCGCTGCGCGATGACCGCTCCTGTCCCTAACCCGCGTCTCGCTGCCCGTAACGCTGCCCGTAACGCTGCCGTTCCCGCCGTTCCCGCTGTTCCCGCTGTTCCCGCTGTTCCCGCTCCACTCGGTGCTGAGTTCTGAGAACTCGCCACCCGGAACCCCCAGTTTGCGGTCTTCGGTCAACGAGTCCACGGTGCCGGCCCTTGACCAATCCCGGCGCGTATCGAGCTGAATGTTCGCAACGACCGACGACCGTCCGGCTACCTCCGGCGCGCATGGCGGCACCGCGAACTGGGGGGGGCGGGTTGCGGGTCTTCCGTACGCAGCACCGAGTGGAGCAGGAACTGCGTTGGAGGGGAGTCAGTCGTACCACCCCTGCACGTACCACCGCGGGATCATCCCGCGCACGGCATCGCGATAGAGCAGCAACTCGCCTTCGCTCCGCACCGTGCACCGCCAGTAATCGCGCGCGAACGCGTCCGCCCGCCACCAGTCGCCACTCAATCGCTCCGGTCCGTCGACCGCGACAAAACCCAAGCGCTGGCCGCGCCACCAGATCGCATCGGGGAGCCCGGCCGCTTCCTCGACCTCCACCGGCTCCGGCGTATCGAGCAATCGCAGCACGGCGGCGGTCGGATCGTTCGTGGCATCACTCGTGGCCTTGTGGTTACCCTTGTCGGTTGCTGCCGTTTGCTGCGCGGAGCCCAGCGCCATCGCATCGGCGCGTGTCCACCGTCCCGCCTCTTCCGGCCGGTGCGCATCACCGGCCACGGGATGCACCACGACGTCGCCGGTGTTCTCCGGATCGAGCACGGCGCGCAGTCGGGTGAACACGGCCTCCGCATTCATCGCCGCATCGCGCCACGAAGGGATGAGCAGATCCCCCTGATCCGCCGCGAGTGGCGCCGTAGCCGGAATGCTCACCGTCACGCCAATCACCGGCGCCGGGATCACCCACTGCTCGAGCAGCGTGCGACACTGATCGAACAACGGCTCCAGCCGGGCAATCGGGCGGGCCGGACGGATCTCTCGCGTGATCGTGCGATGCGGCACAGCCAGCAACGCCGCTCCCTCCAACTCGGCATTTGCGGCCCGGGTCGACCATAGTGCCGGGTGCAGCGCCGGCGGAATCGGGACGCTGTACGTCTCCGCCACGTCGCCCTCGCCCTCGCCCTCACGCTCGTCCAGCGGCCACACCCGTCCGGCATCGAGCACCAGCGTGATCGCCACCGACGCGGCGGCCCGGCCGTCTTCCACCAACTCGCGCACCAATCGCTCCAGCAGCGCGCGCGCCACGAACAACACCGGCGCGGCGGCTTCGGCGGGGGCGGGCAACTCCACACTCGCACTACGTGCTGCTTCCACGCGCACCAGGCCCGGCCGACGGTGATCCTCGCCATGAGCCAGTCGCCACGCCGTGAGTCCGTCCGCCCCCCAGCGTCGTTCCACGTCGCCCGGCTCGAGCGCGGCCAGTGCGCCGACGGTGCGCAGTCCCAGCGCGTGCAGGGCGTCGCGCAGCTCCTCGTCCATCGGCACGAGGCCGAGCGGGGCGGGAGCGAGATAGGTCGCGCAGCCACCGGCCGGAATGCAGGTGATGTTGTCCGGCAGGGCGAGTGGATCACGCTCCCGCACCACCCGCGTCCGCGCCCGCGGAGCCCAGGTGGCGGCGCGCGCCGACACACACGAATCGGCAATGGCCACCCGGGCATCCGGATGGATCGTCTGCGCGATCGTGAGCAGCGTGCGCGCCAGCACCTCCTCACCACCCAGTCCACCGAAACCGGTCGCCCCCACCCACCACATCCCCGGCGCGCCGGCCACCGGCGTGACCTGTGGACTGGCTGCGAGCAGCGCGGTCGTCGTGGCGAGAATGGCATCGGTGATCGCGTCGTCGTCCCACGGCCGCACATCGAGCGCGGCACAGCAGGCGCGTGCTTCGGGGACGCTCATGCCGGCACGCACCCCCGCGCGCCCGGCGGCCAACGACACCACCCGCAGTCGCTGGCCGTCAGCCAACGCCCGCGGTAGCGCGTCCCAGTGCCCCCCCGGTCGGCGGCCCGGACCGCGCGGTGAGGAGCCCGCCACCACCGTCGCCCCCGCCACCACCCCCATTCCCACCCGCGGCGACGCCGAGGGTGCTGCTGCCACCGTCACGTCCGAGTCGTGGCGTCCCGTTGCTCCCCTGCGATTGTCCGCTGTGACTGGCGATGAGTGCACCAGTCCGCTCGCGGGCGAGCTCGCGCCGTGAGCGACGCCCATACCCCGACTCGGCGGCGCGCCGCCGCCCCTTGGCGCTGGCCCAGTCGCGGGTGCGCCGATCGAGATCGCGCCGGTCGAGATCGCGCCGCCTGGACTCGGCGTCACCGCCGCTCTCCCCGGTGCCGCCGTCAGGAACGGCAGCGCGAGCTGGGTCGCTGGCGGCGTGGGCCGAACTGGTGTCCAGGGATGCGCCAAGTCCGCCCCAGGTGATCGGGTGGGCGCGGTTGGTGTCGTCGCTGGCGTGGCTACGCGGCGTCCAGGAATGACGCGTTCCTCGCGCCACCCCGCGCCGATCGGGAATCTCGGGATCCGCACACACGCGACGCGCCACGACGACTGCACAGCTCACCTCAACGGTCCGAAAGACACCACCTTTTTCGACGGTCACCGAGAACCCGGACAGGGGGCCGGGGCGTACACCTGCATCACCTGTGGCTCCGGCCGACGGGGGCGATCGTCGTCGGAGTCCGTTGACAGAGGCGCTGGCGGCCACAATGGGAGTGACTCGCAATCGCACCGCCCCGCCGGTCCGACTGGGCTGAGTGCCATCGGCGACGACCACCAGCGCGGCATCGCGCTCCCTCGCCAACTGGGCCAGTCGCACCCCGTTCACCCGCGAGAGCAACGGGGCGCCGTCGAGCACGACCAGCGCGAACACGCCGCTGCGCAGCAGCAGGTCGGCACACCACGCACTCCGCCTGGCCTCCTTCGGGCGAATCATCACCAAACGGGATCCGAGCTCCGCCCACGGCCTCGGCGCCAAGGTCCGCCGCGCATCCACCCAGGCCACCCAGCCCCCCGTCTGCAGCACACGGCGCACGACCCGCCGCAGCAATGCCGTCTTGCCCGCCCCGCGCATTCCCACGACTTCCGTGATGCGTCCCCGCGGAATGCCCCCGCTCAGCGCGACATCGAGCGGGGGGACGCCGGTGGGCATGGGGAGCCCGGCCGGACGCTTGCCGACCACCACCTCGTCCATACGCGCCCGAATGGACGCGAGGGAGAGGGCGGGGCCGTCGGCTTCGTGGGACGAGGCGGCTGGAACGCGAAGGAGAGTGGCAGGCATGGGAGCAGAAGACGATGAGGCGGACACCGAATAAATACCGAACCTAAAGGAAATGGCTAGTCCTTGACGTCGCGCGCATCACTACACGCGATAGGGGTATTACGGGTTGCCCGGCGTTGGACGGGCATGACATTATCGCCACGTCATCATTCGACGGACGGTCGAGGGATGACAGACATGCGCGCACGTCGGACCGAATCCGCCGGGTGCGTTCCTGCAGCATGGACCGACGCCACATGAGCCATTGGACATCCGACCGGCATTGAGTACGAGCAACGAGGCACGTGTCCGCTTCGAGATTCTGGAGCAGGCTCCGACCGCCTTCGTGGCGATCGACCGCGAGTGGCGATATGCCTACGTCAATCCGGAAGCGGGGCGGCAGATCGGGCGCCCGATCGAGCAACTGATCGGCCGATTCCTTCTGACGGAGTTCCCCTCCATCGCGCACAGCACGTTCTACCCCGCGTTCCAGCGCGCGATGGACGGCCGCGAGAAAGTGCAGGTCGTGGATTACATCGCGGAGTTGGACCGCTGGTTCGAGGTGGTGGCCTACCCGATCGACCTCGGCATCGCCGTGCATTTCGCCGATGTCACGCCGCGCAAGCAGCAGGAACTGACGCGTGTGCGGGGCGAGCGTGAACTGGCGCGGGCGCAGCAGATTGCCCGTGTCGGCAGCTGGGCATGGGAGATCGCGACGGATATCGTGACGTGGTCCGACGAGACATACCGCCTGCTCGCCTTTCCCGATGACTACCACCCGAAGACGGCGCGGATGGAGGAGTTCGTCCATCCTGACGACGTGCAGCGGAACTGGTCCGCCTTGCAGGAGACGATCACGCACGACGCGCCCTACGATCTGGTGCTGCGCATGCGCCCGCGCGATGGGACCACGCGCATCTGCCAGATCCTCGGTGAAGCGGAGCGTGATGCAGAGGGGCGTGCGGTACGGCTCTTCGGCACGATTCAGGACATCACCGAACGGATCGCGCTGGAACGTGCGGCGGAGCAGGATCGACGCGACCTGCACCGTGCGCTGCGACTGGCCAAGATGGCCAACTGGTCGCTGGACATTCCGACGAATGCGCTGGTCTGGTCGCCGGACGGCTATGCGCTGCTTGGCCTCGATCCCGGGCAGTTCGAGCTGACACCCGATACCGTGCGCGCGCTCTGGCATCCGGATGACCTGCCCAAGGCCGATGCCATCCTGGCCGCCACGCTGCGCGACCAGGATGGTTACGAGATGGACTACCGCATGCGCCACGCTGACGGCAGCTGGCACCACCTGTACACCGTGGCCGAAATCGAGCGCGACGCAAGCGGGAATGCCGTCCGCATGGTGGGTTCGGTGCGCGACCGCACCGATGAGGTGCGGGTGGAGGAGGAGCGCCTGCGGCTCGAGCGGCAGATGCAGCAGGCGCAGAAGCTCGAGAGTCTTGGCGTGCTGGCGGGCGGCATCGCGCACGACTTCAACAACCTGCTGGTGGGGATTCTGGGGAACGCGAGTCTGGCCGTGAGCGATGCGACGTTGCCGGGAAGTGCGCGCCAGTTGCTGGACGAGATCGAGCAGGCAGCGCAGCGAGCGGCCGATCTGACGCGACAGTTGCTGGCGTATGCGGGGAAGGGGCGGTTCGTGGTGGAACCCGTCGGCCTGTCGACCGTGGTGGAAGAGATGCTCACGCTCGTGCGGTCGGCAATGAGCCGGAAGGCCGAGTTGCACCTCGATCTGGCGCGTACCCTGCCGGCGATCGCGGCCGACGCGACGCAGCTGCGACAGATCGTGATGAACCTGCTGACCAACGCGTCCGACGCGCTGGAAGACCGGCCGGGCATGATCCGGCTGCGCACCGGCGTGCAACGGGTGGACGCGGCGTATCGCGGTTCGATGCTTGGCGGCGAGCCGCTGCACGACGGCGAGTATGTATTTCTCGAAGTGTCCGACAGCGGTGTCGGCATGGATGCGGAGACGTTGAGCCGCATCTTCGATCCCTTCTTCACCACCAAGTTCACCGGCCGTGGACTCGGTCTGGCGGCCACGCGCGGCATCGTGCGCGGCCATCGCGGTGCGATTCGTGTGTACTCGGAGCCGGGGAAAGGGACGACGTTCAAGCTGTTCTTTCCCGCGATTCCCGATGAGGCGGTGACGCGGCCCGCCGTGGTATCGACGGCGACGTGGCGCGGCAGCGGGAGCGTGCTGGTCATCGACGACGAACCGGCGGTGCGGCGCGTGACGCGGGCCGTTCTCGAACGGCTTGGCTTCGACGTGCTCGAGGCGGCGGATGGCGCGATCGCCGTGGAGATCTTCATGCGCGAGCGCGAACACATCCGGCTCGCGCTGCTCGATCTGACCATGCCGCGCATGGACGGCGAAGAAACCTTCCGTCGGCTGCGTCAGCTCGATCCGGATGTGCGCATCGTGCTGATGAGCGGGTACAACTCACAGAACGTGACCACGCAGTTCGCCGGGAAGGGACTCGCCGGCTTCATGCAGAAACCGTTCAGGGCGGACGAGCTCGCGGCGCAGGTGCGCGCCGTGCTCGAGCGACGAGGCCCCG
This sequence comes from Gemmatimonadales bacterium, assembly GCA_038213465.1. GTDB lineage: Bacteria > Gemmatimonadota > Gemmatimonadetes > Gemmatimonadales > Gemmatimonadaceae > Gemmatimonas. Next base: position 22,546 of record JBBQTA010000013.1, read on the forward strand.
AATATCACACCGAATGAAAGACGAACTCGAACGGCTCCGTCTTTTTTCGGCAGTGCACATTGTGGTCGCTCCAAGCACGGCATAACCTATCCAATCATGACAGCGCTCTCCGACATCGAAATTCAGCGAGGACTCGGCTCCCTGCCGGGCTGGTCGCGCAAAGGCGATACGATCCTCAAGAGCTACCATTTCGCGACGTTCCCGGATGGCATCGCGTTCATCGGCAAGGTGGCGCAGATCGCGGAAGGCATGGCGCATCATCCGGACATCGACATCCGCTACACGAAGGTGAGCTTCGTGCTGAGCACGCACGACGCCGGCGGTATCACGATGAAGGATCTCGAACTGGCGATGGCGATCGAGGCGTTGGCGGCGGCGTAGCGCGCTGGCGTGTCGCGCCTCGGCGGTCCGCCTACATCCGTTTGCGCAGCGTGATGCTGCCGTTGACGGTGCTGGCGCGCATGCGCGTGCTGCCGTCGCCCACGGTGCCGCGCAGACGCCGCGGTGACATGGTGCCGGAGATCGTGATCGGGAAGTCCGTCGTGACGCGTCCGTTCACGGTGGAGAGATCGAGCTGCGCGCCGAAGCTTGCCGGCAGTTCGATGGTGACCGAGCCGTTGACCGCCTCGTATTCGAGATCGTCCGCATTGCCGGCGGAGCCCATCGACACGCGAATGCTGCCGTTGACCGTCTTGGCGCGCACCGGACCCCCGGCGCTTCGCGCCTCGATGCTGCCGTTGACGGTGCTCGCGTAGACCTCGGTGCTGACGCCGCTGACTTCGAGGCCGCCGTTGACCGTGGAGACATCCACGCGCACGCCCTCGGGCACCTTCACCGTGAAGCGGACGGAGACGTCGTTGCGGTCGTTCCATCGCATCTTGCGGTCGCTGTGAATGCCGCGCTCATCGCACCGCGCGTCCTCGTTGAACAACGCGCAGACGAGGACGTCGTCGCCATCCAGTTTGCGCTGCTCGATACGCACGTCCTCCGGGTTCCCGCGCCGCCACGACTTCTCGGCGCTGACCTCCACCCGCCCACTGGTGCTGCGCTCGACGTGGATGGCGCCGTTGATGTTCTTGACGAGAATGCGCTTGCCCTGCGGCACCGTGCCCGACCAGGCGAACGCGTTCTCGCGGCGCTGATCGCGATCCTGTGCGCCGGCCGTGGACGCGACGGCGACCGTCAGGAGGAGCGCGACGCAGGTGAGCGCATCGGTGGTCAATTGGCGGGCGCAACGTGGGGACCGTGAGACGGACGTACGGGACATAAAGTGCTCCTGCTTCGCAGGGATGGTGGGGTATGTGGCAACAGCCGGTGCGGGCGTGGACGCGGAGGTCATCGTTGCTCCTCGTCTGGCGTGCGCCGTGCGCTGCGTTCGAGCCGGATGTCGCCGTTGAACGTGGTGATGCTGATGTGCGCCCCCCCGCCGCCCCCCAACTCGAACCGCTGCCGCGTACGTTCTCCGCTGCTGCGCGCGAGGGTGGAGCCGGCGGTGAGTGTGAGCGACTGATCGCTCGAGAGTTCGCCGTTGAACGTCGAGAGTTCCATTGTGCCGCGCGTCGCTTCGGGAAGGCGCATGGTGACATCGCCGGAGTGCGTGGCGAACCGCACGCGCGCGGCCGCGGCAAGATCCCCGTCGAAGCGGATGTCGCCGCTCATGCTCTCCACCTTCACCTGCCCGGCGCGCAGCACGGAGAGGATCACGTCGCCGCTCGTGGTGTGCACATCGGCCGACGCACGCACGTCGCGCAGCGTGATGTCACCGCTCATCGTCGTCACACGCGCCTCGCCGCTGCCGTCGCCGAGGCGCACGTCGCCGGACAGCGTTTCCACGATCATGCGGCCACCGATGGCGCGGAGTGTCACGTCGCCGCTCAATGAATGGATCTCGACATCGCCCGCGATGTCCTGCACGTCCACATCGGCCGAGCCAGCCGAGATGACGAGGCGCACTCCGCGCGGCACGGTGAGCTCGAGGCGCCGGTCGCGTGAGCGACTGCGGTTGTCGTTCTCGCGCTCATCCCGTGCGGCAAGCACGACACCGACACCCGACGCCCGCAGGTCGAAGCGCTGATCGTCGCTGCGCAGTTCGGCCGTGCTGCGGTCGGTGCCACGCACGACCAGGCGTCCGGACCGCATCGTGATATCGACCACTGCGTTGCGCGGTAGCGAGAATGACGTGTCGGAGGTGACCTGCGCGGCGATCGGGCCGGCGGAGACTGCGGCGAGGCACAGCGCCGTGGTGACCGTGTGCAGTCGGCCGCACTGCACGAGGCGATGGACGACGGAGTGCGAGCGTAACGACATGGCGATGTTCACAACAGCGCGACGCGCCGCATGAGCGCGAGCTTGGATTCGAGCGCGCGATCGAGCTGCGACGAGAGCAGGCGGCTGTTCGGATCGCGATCGAGTGCCGTGCGGCTGTCGGCGATGGCGGCGTCGATGATGGCGAGGTTCCGGCGGAGGGCGACGACGGTGCTGGAGTCGAGTTCCGCGAAGCGTTCGTTCACGATCGCGCGCAGCGACTTGATTTCCCGCTCGTAAATCATGTCCACGTCGGCGGGAGAAACCGCAGCGAGGGTGGCCGGGATGGCGTCGTCCACCTCACGCGGATCGGCGATGTCGACCGCGTTGTCGATTCCGCTTTCGATGGCGTTGTCGGACGGCACAGCGGGCGCGAGTCGCTGCGCCAGTTCGATCTGCGCCTGACCCTGCTGCGGGCGCACGCGGGCGACCCGCCACGTGACCGCGGATGACACGGTCACGAGCAGTGCGGCGGCGACGGCGAGCAGGCGCACGCTCACGGTGCGGCGCATGGGAGTCGACGGCGTGGTGGTAGTGGTAGTGGGCGCGAGCCGGGACGGCAGCGGAATGACGTCGGTTGCGAGGCGCGATTCGATCCCGCTCCACAGGTCGCGCGATGGTGTCATGACCGGGAGTGCGCCGGCCTGCTCCACCATGGCTCCGATGTCACCGGCGAGTGCATGACAGGCGGAGCAGGTGCGGCGATGCGCGTCCATGATGTGCTGCGCGGGCGCGGCGAGCTCACCTTCAAGATAATCGCCGAGCTGCTGCGCGAAGGCGCGGCATTCCGGTGCGGTCGCTGGTTGGGTGCTGGTCTGGTCGGTCATACGGGGGCCGTTTGAAGACATGCAGTGCGCCGTTGCGGCGAATGCATCGCGTCGATCATCATCGTGAGAGCGCCGCCCGCAGGAGCATCCGGGCGCGATGGAGTTGCGCCTTGCTGCCGCCGGAGGTGATGCCGAGGTGCGCTCCGATTTCCTCGTGGGTGAAGCCTTCCACGTCGTGCATCACGAAGATCTGCCGTGCGCCGGCCGGGAGTCGTGCGATGGCGCTTTCGAGGTCGAGTCGATCGCCGACCGAGGTTGATCGGGCGGGGAGCAGATCGACGGCGTCTTCGCTGTCGCTGGTCCGGTCGAGCTGGATGCCCCTCGTCTTGCGGCAGGTGAGGACGACGTTGACTGCCACCCGGTGCAGCCAGCTGGAGAACGCCGATTCGCCGCGAAAGCCGGGGAGCTTTTCCCATACCCGCACGAACACATCCTGCGTGACCTCTTCCGCCTGGGTTCGATCGCCGAGCATGCGCACGCAGATCGAGAAGACGCGGTCCACGTGGGCCCGGTAGATCCGCTCGAACGCCCGCCGATCACCTTCGGCGGCCGCCTGTACGTCAGCCGACAACAGGGTCGCCATGGCTGGCGGCACCGAAGCGGAGAGCGGTTGTGGCTGGACGAGTGGTTCGTTCACGTGCAGTGCGAGCATGAGGACCCAGCGGCGAGTTCACTGAGTTGGACTGGCGGTCACGCGAAAGGGTTTGAATTCGCGCGATTCCTTATGATGGCTGCGAACTGGCAGGGTCTAAGACGGTGTCGAGCGGAAGCTGCCCGGCGACATTGCGCACGTCGTCCATGCTGGTGAGCCAGAATGTCGGTGCGGCGAGTGCGAGTTCAGCGCGACTGAACGGTCCCCACGTGGCCGCCGCCGTGGCGACGTTGGCGGCACGTCCGGCATGCATGTCGTGCGGCGAGTCGCCGACAAACAGCGCGTGGGTCGGTTCGACGCTCAGGCGCGCGAGCGCGAGTTGGACGGGGTCGGGCAGCGGCTTGTGCCGTTCCGTTTCCTCATACGTGACGACGGTATCAAACGACTCGGCTATGCCCACATGGGCGAGTGACCGCGCGGTCATGAGTTTGCCTTTGCTGGTGACGACAGCGGTGGCGTGTCCCTCTGCGCGCGCCCAGGCGAGGGTTTCGAGGACGCGGGGGTACGCCGTGGTGAGGGCCTCGAGGTGGCGGTCCTGATAGTCGCGGTAACGCATCACGAGGCGGTCGACGTCGTCCGCGTCGGTCGCCCATTCGGCGAGTTGTGTGCGCAATGGCGTGCCGATGCCTGCGACCCACTGCGCGCGCGCGGGCGCGGGGGATCGGCCCTCGAACGCGTGGGCCATGCAATCAAGGAGGAGCCCGATGGAATCGATGAGCGTCCCATCGAGGTCGAACAGCAGGGCGAGTCGTGTCATGCACGGAGCATAACGCCTACCCGCCCTTCGGCGCGGGACGGAGGAGCAGCAGGGCCTCCACAGCGCAGTGGTCGGGGGCGCCGCGATGATGCTCCGGCGTGTGGGTTGTGGCGGTAGGAGGTGGAGGCCCGAGCGGCTCCCAGTCGCGCCACGAAGAGAGCCACCTGCCGTCATCGCTGGGGCTGTTTCGGGAAGCAACGTCGTGGCGGGTGCGCAGCCACTGTTCGAGTGCCCGTTGTGCGCTGATCCCGTGCGCCGCGTATACCACCGTTTCGGCGTGGCGGGCGAGGTCGGCAAGCAGCGGTCGACGCAACGGTGGTGCATCGGCGACGATGGTGGCGATTTCGTGCAGGGCTTGCTGCTGCGGTGGTGCGAGCTGGTGTGCGTTGGCACCGACCGTGGTGGCCAGTCGGTCGTCGGCGGCCCAGCGGTGCAGTTGTCGAAGGGCACGCGAGACCTCGTGTCGACTGGGATGAGCGGATGTGCTGGCGGGTGCGGCGGGTGCGGCGGGTGCGGCGGACTCGGCGGGCGCGAAGGCCGCGTCGCGCACGAGTCGGCCGAGGCGGCGCGCGTTGGTGGTCGTGCGTCCGTCGTGACCGAGGAGGCGTAGGCACGCACCGACACGAAAGGCGGCGATCCATCCGGCACGTGAAGACTCCACCTGGGCGACGATCGCGACTCGGCGGCGGGTATCCGGGTAGGCGGGCGGCGAGGGGGCGGAGTCGTGGGCTGTGTGCGTCGGATGGCGTTGTGGCGCATCAAGCCAGCGGCGAAGGAGTCTGGCGAGGCGGGTGGTGGCGTCGGCCGCGCTGGCGTGGCGGGGTGACGTGTTGCCCCCGACGAAGCGGGCGGACAACCGCGCCTTTTTCAGCAGTCGTTTGGTGAGTTGCAGGGCTTCTTCGCCGGCGGGGGCGAGGAGCCGATACACGTGGACCGTCTGGTGCGGAGAGCCGAGACGCGCGATGCGTCCGATGCGTTGCCGCAGGAGTGCATCGGTCCAGGGGAGGTCGAGATGCACGAGCACGGCGGCATCCTGCAGGTTCACGCCTTCGGCGAGGAGATCGGTGGTGATGAGGATGCGGATGGCTTGGTGGGTCGGCGGTGGTGGGCGGCCTTGTGCGGAGGGGGCGAAGCGGCTGATGGCATCGACGCGGGAGATGCGGCCACTGGCGATGCGGGCGTGCATCCCCGTGAGGGCACCGACCCCGGCGATGTCCGAGAGTGCGCGATAGAGCGACTGTACCGTGCGCGTGAACTGCGAGAACGCGATGATCGGGACATCGGGATGTTCGGCAATGACCGCGCGGAGCGCCGAGGCGCGCGCGGAATCCGCCGTTGTGCGTTTGTTGATGTGATGGAGCTGTTCGCGGAGGTCGCGGACCGCATCGAGGTGGCGTTGCAGGTCATCGAGGAGCGTGGGGTCGTCGTTGCTGTGAGCGGCGAGCAGTTCGGGGAAGGCGAGTTGCACTTCGTGTTCGCCCACGAGCCAGGTGCGGAGTTCCGCTACTGTGGGATGGCGACCGGCGACGAGGGCTTGTTGCAGCGCTTCGCCACGGAGCAAGCGGCGCATGAGGGTGTGCGACAGTGCGGCATCGCTGGAGCACCAGGCGCGCAGCAGTCCCAATCGGATGAGGGCGCCGGCGACGGCACCGTCGCGTGCGGGCAGTGGTGCGGGGAGGGCGAGAATCGCGTCGAGGATGGCGCGGTCGGTGGGAATCAGACGCGGCGGGTGTTCGCAAACGCGTGGCGGCGTCTTGGTTCGACGGTCGCGCTGCGCGTGTCGGTGCCCGCGATCGATCCCGGTGGGGTGCTTCACCTCGACGTCGATATCGCGTGCGGTGTGTCGGACGATGACGCGCGCGAGAAGGGGATCGGTGATGAGGTCGTCGCGCCGTCCGGCGAAGAGGGCGAGAAGCTGTCGCAGTTCGCGTGCTGTGTTGTGAATGGGCGTGGCGGAGAGGAGGAGCACGTCGCGTCCGGCCACGAAGTCGGCGACGGCGCGGTAGCGCTGCGTCGTCGGCGTACGGAGATGGTGTGCTTCATCGATGATGACGAGTTGCGCGCGAGCCTCCCGTGTGTCGGGGTGCCTGTCATGTCGTGTGTCAGCCGCGGAGCGCGCGGTGTGTGCGCTCGCGGAGAATGCGTGCAGCGAGTGCAGGGTGAGAGCGGTGCTGCCGCTGCGCGCGATGGCGTTCCGCCACATCGGGAGCAGCGCGGCCGGGGCGATGACGTGCGTGTGGCTGTAGTCGCGTGCGAGGGCGAGTGCGACGTAGGTCTTGCCGAGTCCGACTTCATCGGCGAGGAGCGCTCCGTGGAATTCGCGAATAGCGGCGCGAATGCGGGCGAGAGCGCGCCGTTGATGCGGCAGGAGGGAGATTTCGCCGATGGTGAGAGGCGGTGAGTCGGCGAGTGCGAGTTGCGCGATGCGTGCCTTCACCATTGGCGCGGGTGCATGGCGCCAGCCGGTCGGTTGTCCGTTGGTAGGCGGGCGATTTGAGGGAGGGGTCATTGCGAGTCCCATTCGAGCAGGGGGTGCAAGGAAGAAAAAGGGACGCCGTAGGCATCCGCCACGATGTCGATCTGTTCGTCGTTGGCGACGCCGTGTCGGGACGCGAGTCGTTGACCGAGCGAGGCGAGCGGGACGCGGGCGCGACTCCAGTCGGGCGGAATCGGCAGGCACGCGACCGTCCAGCCGAGGTAGCGTCGGAAGCCACCGCGTGCGGGTTCGGCGATGCAATCGAGCCAGGCGCGGCAGATCGGTGAGCAGAGCAGGGCATTGAGGGCCCATGCGTCCTCGATGGACGATGTGCGCAGGACGTAGCAGCTGTTGAGCGGCACGGTGGGATCGCCGGCCTGGAGAACGCGCGTGCGGAGTTGTTTGCCGATGTCGGCCCAGACGAGTCGTGGTGCCTGGTGGCGCGCGGCGTCGGTGCGGAAGAGCGACCACCACGGGGTGCGCGTTCGTGCGTCGCGTCGTGCCTCGAGTTGTTTGCGCCAGTGGCCGAGCCAGCGTGCGGTCCGCGGTGGCAATTCGCGGAGTGGTGTGCCGTCGGGGCCGTGTGTCCAGAGAATGCGGAGATCGTGGTCGGGCGGTGACGTGGGTGCGGATTCCGTACGGACGGCAGTGGTTGCGGCGGTTCGTCGGCGGCGGAGGGGATCGCCGATGCCGTCACCGCGGAGTGCCGGGCGGAGCATGGCGCGTTCGATCGTTCCGGTGCGGTCGTCTGCCGTCACGGTCGCCGTGTCGTCGTCGTGTTCGACGGCGTGTACAAGGAACGCGGCGTTGCAGCCGCATTTGACGCCGAGTGTGGGTCGGCCGAGTGGCGAATCGCCGAGTGGTGGTCCGGCGCGCCGGAGTCGTTCGAAGGCATGGAGTGCGGCGTTGGGGAGGAGGATCCAGGGGGCACCGGATTCTGCGGCGAGCGGGAGCTCGTGTGCGGGGATGGCGAATAGGTGTGTGCGTGTGGCGCGAGCGAGTGAGACGTGAACAGTGTGTGTTGCTGGCGATTGACTGGTGGCGGGCGGTGCTGCGTGCGCGGTGACGTGGCGCGTATCGCCGTCGTGGTGGAGGTTGCCGTCGTGGTGGAGCACGGCGCTATTGCGTTGTGCGACGATCAGGGAGGGGTAGGTGGCGGCATCGAAGAGTGGGGGCGCATCGCTCCAGTCGCGGATGGTGTGGAGGCGTGTGTGTGTGGCGAGGAAGTGGCGTGTTCCGCCGCCAGCGAGGGCGCGCCAGAGCTTTGCCGGGACGAGGAGCGCGAGCGTGCCGCCGGGTGCGAGTAGGGCCGTGCCGCGTTCGATGAACGCGGCGGCGAGATCGGCTTGTGCGGCGAATCCGGCGGAGGCGCCGGCGCGTTTGGCGCCTGTGGTCCAGGCGGCGTGGCGAAGGGTGCGAAACTCCTTGCGGAGGCGCAATCGTTCGGCGTGTGGGAGCGCGTGCGGGCGGACCCAGGGCGGATTGCCGATGACCATGCCGAACCCGCCACCGGCTGCGACGTCGGCGAAGTGTGCGGCGAAGCGAAAGGGGAGGGCAGCGCCGAGTTGGAGGGCTGTGCGGTGGCGTGCGATGTCGCGTGCGCGTGTGCGAAGATCCACGAGGCGTGCGGCGTCGAGTCGCGTGCGCGGTGGGGTGTGGCCGAAGAGATCTCTGGTGCGCAGTGATTCGAGGAGGGCGCAGCGCTCGCGTGTAACCGCGTTGAGCCGGCTGTTCGTTTCGGCGACGGCGCGGGCGCGTTCTTCGGTGTCGAGCGCGTCGGCGAGCGTTTGTTTGCGGCGTCCTGAGGCGCGGGTGTAGCGATCGCGGAGTATGGTGAGTATGCGCGCGGAGTGCGGGGCGTGCAGAAAGTCGCCGCCGGCGAGTGTGTCTCCGACGCGGATGTGGTGATCGAGGTTGGGGAGTGGCGGTACGAGTGTGGCGCGTGTTTCCGGGCACTCGATGACGACCGAGAGCCAGAGTCGCAGTTCGCAGAGCCAGACGGCGATCGGGTTGCGGTCTACGCCGAAGATGGCGCGCGTGAGCGTGTCTCTGCGCACGATGTGGAGTGGCCGTTCGTCGCCGCTGCGGCGCAGTATGTCCGCGATCCGTTCCAGTGTGTGGACGAGGAATGCGCCGGAGCCGCAGGCGGGGTCGATGATGCGCAGTGCCGCGAGCTGTTGTCGCGTGGTGGTGTCGAGATGGAGTGCGGCCCTCGACGGTGTGCAGGCATCTGCGGGGAGATCGGGAAGGGCGGCGTGGAGGGCGTCGCGCACGACCTGATCGACGAGTGCTGGCGGCGTGTAGAACGATCCGGAGCGGCGGCGTTCATCGTGCGCCATGAGGCATTCGAAGGCGCGGCCGAGCATTTCGGGATCGACGGCGGCTTCGGACCAGGTGGCGGAATCTTCGTGCGCGGTGAACCGGTAGCGATCGAGCAGTTCGCCGATGAGGCGGACGAGGGCATCGTCTGTGAAGCGCACCTGGTGTCGCTTTCGCTCGAGCGGTGTGGGGGCGAAGAGTCCACCGTTCAGGAAGGGGACGTCGCCGAAGGCGCGAGCGACCGGCGCGCGTTTGGTGCGCGGGGTGTTGAGCGTGCCGAAGAAGAGTGGGCGCAGGAGGCGATGATGGAGTCGTCCACCGGCTTCGAGCGTGGCGGTCGCCTGGTGGAGCATGAAGTGACGATCGTCGGCGAGCCAGCCTTTCGCTTCGAGGAAGGCGAGGAAGAGGCAGCGCGATGTGCAGAGCAGGGCCAACTCGACCCGTTCGGTCCGGGACGCGGTGCCCGTGGCGGTCGTGGCCAACTGGGAGACATTCTGCTGGAGGCCGTGATAGAAGCGGGTGGAGAGGGCGTCTCGTTTCAGGATGTCGGTGAAGCGGGCGTGCCGGAGCCGGTCGTCGGTCTCAGTGACCGAGGCGAGTGCGCGGACGGTTTCGGCGTCGGAGTCGACGATGTGTGAACGTTGGATGTGCAGGACGGCGAGTCGCGGTCCGTTCGGATGCGGCGTGACCGTGGCGAGGGTGAGCGTCGCGTGGGAATGATCGAGGGCGAGGACGCACCAGTGTCGGGTGGGCGCGTTGCGTGCCAATGCCGCGCCGAGCCGGCGGATGAGTTCGCGCGCGTGGGTGGTGGTCGGGACGCCTGTGTCCGGCACGAGGATGGCGGAGAGCAATCGCATGGCGCCTGGTCCGCGGGTAACGTCCGCGTGAGCGACCAGTTCGTGAATGCCGATGGTGCGCTGTGCGTCTCGCGACGCGTTGTGCGGCGGGTCGGTAAACTGAAGCGCGCGCGCGATCGGCCGCAGGGTGACGGCGGAGTCGGCGTGCGAGAGGAGGGCGGCGGCGGCGCGAAGGGTGAGCACGGAGGCATGATGTGCTCCGTTGGTTGATGCAGCGTCACCGGAATGTTGCGCGGCGTCTCTTTGTATTGCCGATACCTTGGATGGCATGAGTGAAGCCGGAAAAATTGCGGAGTCGGAGGCATCGCCCGTGCGCGAAGAGGCGATCCCAGGACCCGTCGGCACGTGGCGCGAGGTCGGCTGGCTCTTTCTGCGGATGGGCGCGACGGCGTTCGGCGGGCCTGCGGCGCACGTCGCGCTGATGGAAGACGAGTGCGTGCGGGCTCGGCGATGGGTCACGCCGGGCGAGTTTGCGGATGTGTTGGGGGCGGCCAATCTGCTGCCGGGTCCCAGTTCGACCGAGCTGGCGATGATGCTCGGTTTGCGGCGGGCCGGGTGGGCGGGGCTGCTTGCGGCGGGTACCGCGTTCATCGGGCCCGCGGTGCTGCTGGTGTGGCTGCTGGCGTGGGCGTACGTGCGCTACGGGACGCGTCCGGAGGTGGCGCTCGTCCTCGCGGGATTGCAACCGGTGGTGTTGGCCGTGGTCGTGCAGGCCGTGTGGCGTCTGGCGAGGAGCGTGCTGCGAACGGGGACCATGCGGCTGTGGAGTGTGGCGAGTCTCGCGGCCGCGCTCGCGGGTATGCACGAACTTGTCGTGCTGTTGACGATGAGCGTGATCGCCGTTGTGTGGCGTGAAGGCGCCGGTTCGTCTTCGCGCGCGATCGGCATCGCGTCATTGGGTGCGGCATGGAACGGCGTGCGCTCCAGACCGCACTCGGCGGCCGCGGCTGCGAGCATTGCCAGCACGATGGGAGCCTCGCTCGTCAGTACCAGTGGAATTTTTGGCACCTTCTTCAAGCTGGGCTGCGTCATCTTCGGCAGCGGATATGTGATTGTGGCGTTCATGCGCGCCGAATTTGTGCAACGCAACGCGTGGATCAGCGAAACGCAGCTGCTGGATGCCATCGCGATCGGACAGATCACGCCGGGCCCCGTGTTTTCGACCGCGACGTTCATCGGATACTTGCTGGCCGGTCATGCAGGGGCGTGGGCGGCGACGGCCGGGATGTTTCTGCCATCGTTTGCGCTGTCGGCGGTGAGTGGCCCGCTGGTCGCGCGACTGCGACAGTCGGTGCGGGCGGCCGCCGCCCTCGACGGGCTCAACGCGGCCTCGCTGGCATTGATGGCTGCCGTCGCGATCTTCATGGCGCGCGGGATCGTGCCCACTGTGTCTGGCGCCCTGCTGTCGCTTGCGGCGCTGGCATTGCTGCTCAGTGGTCGCGTCGGTACCGGCTGGCTGCTCGTGGGCGGCATGCTCGTCAGCATGCTGCGCGCCTTTGCCGCTACCTTGCGCTAGCCACTGCGCACGGCACCTCGGCGCTGCGCCGCACCACCGACCACGACTTCCGCCGACACGTCGATGCGCTCTGCCGCCCGCTGCTGGATCAACGGACAGTTCCTGCCTGAAGACTCGGCGCACGTATCCATTTTTGATCGCGGTTTGCTGTTCGGAGACGGCGTGTACGAGGTGGCGGCGGTGATGAACGGTCGCCTGCTCGATGCGGATCTTCATCTCGCACGACTGGAACGGTCGCTGGCCGCGATTGGCATTCTTATGACGCAGAGCGCGGCGGTGTGGCTCGAGGTCATGCAGCAGCTGGTGACGGAGAACGGGGTCAATGAAGGGTTGGTGTACCTGCAGGTGACACGCGGCGTTGCGGAACGCGACTTTCCGTTCCCCGCCAATGTCTCGCCCACGATGTTCGCCTACGCACGACCCAAGCGCATGTCAGATGATCCGAACGCGACGGGGGTACGCGCAATGAGTGTCGCGGACATTCGCTGGGCGCGTCGGGACATCAAGAGCACCGCGATGCTGGCGCAGGTGCTGGCCAAGCAGGCGGCGCGAGCGGCGGGTGCGTTCGAGGCGGTGATGCACGAAGATGGCGTGGTGACCGAAGGCGGGTCGAGCACATTCTGGATCGTGCAGTCCGGACAAGTGGTGACGCGACCGCTGTCGTCTGCGATTCTCGCCGGCATCACGCGCGACGTCACGCTCCAGTTGGCGCAGGCACGGTCCATTCCGACGGCGGAGCGCAGCTTCACGATCGAGGAGGCACTCGCCGCGGACGAGTGCTTCATAACGAGTGCGACCAGCTTCATCCTCCCAGTGACGCAGTTCGACGCGCATCGCATCGGCGACGGTACAGCGGGGCCCGTCGCGTTGGCGCTGCGCGCGGCGTATTTCGCGCGTGCACACGCGCTGACGACGTCAAATTGAGGGCGATGCGCTGATGGCGCTGCGCTGACAGCGACGCGTTGATCGCGTCGCGCCCGGGCGCCGCTCAGCGCGTGAGGTAGCCGCGCCCTTTCCACCGTACGTTGCGTCCGCGCGCGACCGCAAACGCGCAGATCACGAGCAACACCAGCGCACCCAACGGTGCGAGCAATGCACGCCGGACGGGATCACCATTCAGGCGATTCGCGGCGGCGAAGGTGAGAAGCACCGCAAGTCCCGTGAGCACACTCCAGACGGCGAGTGCGGTGCGGACCGTCTCGCTGAACGGCGCCGGGATGCCGGTCGGCGACATGCCGGTCAGCGAGAGCAGTGCAATCGCGATCACCGCGCCGATCCCGATGAACGGCGCCAGCAGCCCCGTCGGAAACGTGAGCAACAAGAGCGGATAGAGCGCGCGCCCCACCGCGCCGCCACGCATCGCGAAGCGTCCACCCGCGTAGACGTTCTTGCCCCATCCCTCGATGAGCGATGCGAGTCCATCGTACATCCGCGTACTCAGTTGTTCGATGCCAAGCACCAGCGACACCCGGCCGCCCTCCGACCAGACGGCCTGCGCCATCATGAGATCCTCGGCGACGAAGTCGCGCACCGCTTCGTGGCCACCCAAGGCGTCGTACTTGCCGCGCGACAACATGAAGCATTGCCCGTTCGCGACCACGTCGCTGGCCGCGCGCGCGTTCTCGACGCTGGTGGTACCGCCGTACCGGAGCAAAATGAGCGTGAAGACGCAGGGTTGCACGGCGCGCTCCCAGACGGTCGCCATGGCCTGATGACCGGCCACGGACATCAATTCCGCCCGACGCAACTCGCGCATGCGCACCAGACGCGTGACCAGATCGGGCGCGTGCCGAGTGTCGGCGTCAGTGAAGAGGAGCAGGTCGCCCGTGGCGTGCCGCGCGCCGGTCTGACACGCCCACTGCTTGCCGAACCAACCTGTCGGCAAATCCGGCGCGGACACAAGTGTGAACCGGAGGTCGCCTGCCGCTGCGTCGCGCGCCAGCGACGCGGTTCCATCGGTGGAGTGATCGTCCACCACGATCAGTTCAAGCGCCGGCCACGACGACGCGAGAATCGAGCGCACACACGCCGCAATGTGCGCGGACTCGTTCCGCGCGGGCAGAATGATCGAAACGGTCGACGCGACCGACCGGTCCGGCGGCTCGGCGGGGACATCGCGCAAAGAGGGAGTGGAACGCAGACGCGCGAGCAGGATGGCGGGCGGCAGCCACCACGGAAGCGCGGCCAGCAGCGCCAGCACGACGGGATCGATCGGAGTCAACACGCGCTCAAACATCGCCCGTGTACAGCGTTGCGGGCAGTCCGGCACCAGTTCGGTTCGCGGTCGTGGCAGGGCTGGTACGGAGCGACTACGTTGACGCATGCTCTCGACGGCGCCATCTCCGCTCATTGAACCGCCCCGGCTTGGATCTGGAGCGCGCGTGGCGATGGTTTCGCCGTCCGGTCCGCTACGCGGCGAGTCTGAACTGGCGAAGGCGATCGCCAACGCAGAATCGCTGGGGTGGACGCCAGTCGTCGGCCCGCACGCGCTGGCGCGCGTTGGCTACTTCGCCGGATCCGATTCGGACCGTCTGTCCGACCTGCAGGCAGCGATCGATGACCCGGCGATCGATGGCCTCTGGTGTCTGCGTGGCGGGTATGGCGCGGCACGCCTGCTTCCGCGGCTGTCGCTCGCCGCGCTGGTCGAGTGCCCCAAATCACTCCTCGGATACTCCGACATCACCGCGCTGCACTGCGCCTGGCAACGGGCAGGAATAGTCTCGTTCCACGCGCCGACGGCGCGCGCCGTGCTCAGCGCCTTCACACGCGCATCGCTGGAACGCACGGTGATGCATGGTGAGAACGGGTGCGGCGATGCCCCGGCCAGCACACCGCTGCGCAGCGGGCGCGCGACCGGCCGGCTCGCGGGCGGCAACCTCGCAGTGCTGGCCTCGCTGTGCGGCACGCCGTGGACGCCAGATTTCCGGGACTGCATCGTTGTGCTGGAAGACATCAACGAAGCAACGTATCGTGTCGACCGCATGCTGACCCAACTGCGACTCGCCGGCGCGTTCGACGGATGTGTCGCAATCGCGTTTGGCCATTGTACCGATTGCGTCGAGAGCGCCGACGATGGTGCGCGCGCGCTCGACGCGGTGGTGCGTGAGTGTGCAGATACCTTGGGCGTTCCCGCGCTAGTCGGCATTCCGGTCGGGCATATCACCGACCAGTGGACGCTGCCACTCGGTGCGCTCGCCACGCTCGATTCCGACGCGCGATCATTGCACGTGCACCGGCACGTGACGGCGTCGGCCTGACCCGTCCCTCACCAGAGAGTCTGACCATGGCATTCAAGACCGCGCAGCAGCTCATCGCCGAAGCCAAGGCGTCCGTGAGCGAAGTGACCGCACGCGAAGTGCAGGACCAGCTCGCGCGCGGCGAAGAGATCGTGCTGATCGATGTCCGCGAGCAGAACGAATGGAACCTCGGCCACGCCACGCCGGCGATTTATATCGGACGCGGGGTGCTCGAAAGTCAGATCGAGGCGAGGGTGCCGCGCGATGCCCGTGTCGTGCTGATGTGCGCCAGCGGCAACCGCTCGGCACTGGCCGCGAAAGTGATGCTCGAGATGGGCTACGCCAGTACGTCGTCGCTGGCGGGGGGATTTCGCGACTGGGTGGCGTCGGGCGGCGAGGTCGCCGACTGACATGGAGCCGGCCGTGACGCGCGTCGAGCCGACCGGGCGCGACGTGGCCGCGCTGACCGAGGCGCTGCTGCATGCCGACGTGGCGCGGATGGCGGCGAGACTGGATGAGCGCACCGCATCGGATGCGGTGCCGTCGGCCGAGTCGCGCCTGGCCGCCGTTGCGGCTGTGCTGCGCGTTGTCGATGAACCCGAATTGCTGTTCATCAAACGGGCGGAGCTCGAGCGCGACCCGTGGAGCGGGCACGTCGCGTTCCCGGGCGGTCGTGTAGAGCCGATCGACACCTCGCTGGAGGCGACCGCGACGCGCGAGACGTTCGAGGAGCTGGCGCTCGATCTGCGGCGTGGCAAAATACTTGGCCGCCTCGACGACCTGGCGCCACGAACCCGTGCGCTGCCGCCGATCATCATCCGGCCATTCGTGGCCGTGGTTGCGCCGGACGTGACATTCGTACCGAGCGCAGAGGTTGCGTCGGCGTTCTGGGTGCCGTTGTCGGAGTTCCGCGATGAAGGAGCGCAGGTCGAACATATCACGCTCGTGAACGGCGTACGCGCACGGTTTCCGGCGTACCGCATTCAGGAGCATACCGTGTGGGGACTCACGGAGCGCATCGTGCGTCTGCTGCTATCGCTCTGCGAACGTTGACTGCGAGACCGCAGTCTGGCATCTCCCGCGGGTTCCTCGTGTCGTTGCGATCCTCGTGCTCCGGAGTTTCCGCCGTGTCCAACCTTGCGCTTCGTGCGGCAGGATTGCGTTTCGCTCTCGCTCTGGGCGCGTTGGCGAGTGTGGCCTGCGGTGCTGCACGGCGCGGCGCGTTGTCCGCGAGTCCCGCTGCCGGCAAACGTGTGGAGGGCGACCGCGGCATGGTTGCCGCGTCACAGCCCGAGGCTGCGGCGGCCGGTGTGGAGGCGATGCGACTTGGCGGAAACGCCGTCGATGCCGCCGTGGCGACGGCGTTTGCGCTGTCGGTGGTGGATGTGTCGCAGACCGGTCTGGGCGGCGGTGGCGCGCTGACCTATTACGATGCGAAAACGAAACGCGCGGAACATCTGTCGTTTTACGCGCGGTCTGGTGAAGATCCCGCGTGGGGTCAGGCCGATACGGCGCGCGGTGCCCGTCGACCCGGACGCGGCGCGGCCACACCGGGAATGGTCGCGGGGCTGCTCGAGGCGCACACGCGTTTCGGTAAACTGGCGCGCGCGCAGGTGATGGCCCCCGCAATCAAGTTGGCGCGGAGCGGATTCATCGTGACACCGCTGCTGGCACGGACCATCGCATCGTCCCGCGAGAAGCTGATGGCCGACACAGTCGCGGCGCTGCGTTTCATGCCGGGCGGCGAAGCGCTCCGCCCGGGCGACCGGCTCGTGCAGCCGGAGCTGGCGGCGACGTTGCAGCGTATTGCCGATGCAGGAAGGACCGGCTTCTACACCGGCGCGATTGCCGAGCGGCTCTCAGCGAAAGTGCGCGGTCTCGGCGGGTTGATCACGGTCAACGATATGGCGTCGTATCCCGTGGCGACCATGCGGCCGTTGTGCGCCGTGTGGGAGGGATACACCGTGCTCAGTGCGCCACCGCCGATGGGTGGCGCGAGTGTGCTGGAGATGCTGCAAATGACCGAGCTCTCCGGCGTCACCAAGGCGGGCAGTTTCACGGACAATCCGGACGCCGTGGCCAAGCTCGCCGACATCATGCGACTCGGCCAATCGGACGGCAGTCGCTGGCGTGGCGATCCGTTCGCGCAGCAGGTGCCGGCGCGCGGCGTCAGCAGCGCCGGCTATGCGCGTCAGCGCGCGGGCTTGGTGACGGGCGCGTTTCCGGATACCGCGCTCGCTGGCGATCCGTGGAATTTCGAGACGGCGGTCCCCGAGGGTGCGTGCGCGATCGATCCGTATCCCGTCGCGACGCGTCCGGCCGCGGGCACTGGCGGATCGTCACGCGACCGCGATGCGGAGATACCGGCTCGCTTGCGGAACGAGCCCGAAGAGTCGCACAGCTTCACGTCGCATCTGGCCGTGGTCGATGCGGACGGCAACGCCGTGTCCGCGACGACGACGGTCGGCGTGCTGTTTGGTTCCGGCGTGTACACCGACGGATTTTTCCTCAACTCGTCCGGGGGCAACTTCGATGCCCGCACGCGCGGTGTGAATCGATACGCGAATTCGACCATGTCGCCCACCGTGGTGCTGGACAAGGGGACAGTGCGGCTGGTCGTGGGTGCGGCCGGTTCGCAGTACATCCAACCGGCGATCACGCAGGTGACCGTCCGCATGCTTGCGTTCGGTGAAGACCCGGCGATCGCGATCGCCGCGCCGCGCATTCACGCGAGTGCGTCGCTCAAGGATGTCGAGGTCGAGCCAGGCTTCGCACCCGCGGTGTACGCGGCCTTGGTGACGCGCGGCTACCGTCCGCTCAGCCGCGTGGCGGACATCTCATTCGGCGGCGTGCACGCCGTGTTCGTGCGCAACGATGGCCGCCGCATCGGGGTGGCCGACCCACGTCGCGACGGGACGGCAGCGGCCCAGTAAGCGAGGTTAATGTGCCCGCGATGGTCGGCTTGCATGTTGTTTTAGGCTCGACTAAACTCTGGTTGTGCCTACCCTGAAATCCTCTTCGCCGTCCGACCCGTCGCCGACGGAGCCCGTCGTTGCCGCCCCTGATCCGGGATGGCGACGGGCCCGGCTCGCCCCATCGCTCTCCGAAGTGTACCGCTCCGTGGATGTGTCCGGAGCGACCTGGATCCGGAAGCTGCTGGCCTTTGCCGGACCCGGCTATCTCGTGGCTGTCGGATACATGGACCCGGGCAACTGGGCGACCGACATCGCTGGCGGATCGCAGTTCGGGTATGCGCTGTTGTCGGTCATCCTGCTGTCCAACCTGATGGCAGTGCTGCTGCAGGGGCTGGCCTCGAAGCTCGGCATCGTCACCGGTCGCGACCTCGCGCAGGCGTGCCGCGATCATTACACGCCGCGCGTGTCGTTTTCGCTCTGGATCCTGTGCGAGATCGCCATTGCCGCATGCGATCTCGCCGAAGTCATCGGTACGGCCATCGCGCTCAACTTGCTGTTCGGCATTGCACTGCCGTGGGGCATCGCGCTCACCGCCCTCGACGTGATGGTGGTGCTGTACCTGCAGAACAAGGGATTCCGCGTGCTCGAGGCGATGGTCATCGCGCTGGTGGCCGTGGTTGGCGGCTGCTTCCTGTTCGAGTTGATCATCTCCCGGCCGGACATGGCCGCGGTAGCGCGTGGCTTCATTCCGACCACGGAGATCATCACCAACCCGGACATGCTCTACATCGCCATCGGCATTCTTGGCGCGACCGTGATGCCGCACAACCTGTATCTGCATTCGTCGATCGTGCAGACGCGCAAGTACGCGGAAGACGCCGAAGGTAAGCGCGAGGCCGTCAGGTTCGCGTTCATCGACTCCACGATTGCTCTCACCTTTGCATTGTTCATCAACGCGGCCATCCTGATTGTTGCCGCGGCGACCTTCCACACCTCGGGCAATACGGAGGTCGCCGAAATCCAGGACGCACACAAGCTGCTCACGCCGTTGCTTGGCGTGTCCGGCGCGAGTGCCGTGTTTGCGCTGGCGCTGCTGGCATCGGGACAGAATTCGACGCTGACCGGTACGCTCGCCGGGCAGATCGTGATGGAGGGCTTTCTCAACCTGCGCCTTCGTCCCTGGTTGCGCCGACTGATCACGCGCGCCATTGCCATTGTGCCCGCGGCGTTGGTGGCGATCTTCTACGGAGCCAGCGGGACGGCCAAATTGCTGGTGCTCAGTCAGGTCATCCTTTCGCTGCAACTCTCATTCGCCGTGTTCCCTCTCGTTCGCTTCACCTCCGACCGCACCAAGATGGGCGAGTTCGTGAACTCGAACGGATTGCGCGCAGCGGCCATCGTAGTCGCGGGCATCATCTCCACGCTCAACGTCTGGTTGCTTGTCCAGACGGTGAAGGGGTGGCTCGACTGATGTATCGCCGCATCCTCGTGCCGCTCGAGCACTCGCCATACGACCAGGGCATTCTCGACCACGTTCGGCAGCTGGCTGCCCTCTGTCAGTCGTCGCTGGTACTCATTCATGTGGCCGACGGTTTCGCGGCGCGCAATCTGCGTTCGCTCACGCTGCGCGAATCCGAAGAAATGCAGCGCGATCGTGCGTATCTCGAGACACGGTGTGCCGCGCTGCGTGCCGACGGCTTCGAGGCTGAATCCATTTTGGCCGGTGGCGATCCGGCTTCGGAGATCGTGTCCGCGGCCGAACGCGAGTCGTGCGATCTCATCGCCATGGCCGTGCATGGCCATCGCGGCTTGCAGGACGTGATCTACGGCACGACCGCCAATTCGGTGCGTCACCGGTCGTTTGTGCCGGTGCTCATGGTGCGCGACAAGGCCAAGGCCGCGTCGCGGTAGAGATCGCACACTCTGGGGCACTAGATTCCACCCATGTCGTCACGCAAGCCCAGCGAGCCGCCGCCTCCGGTTTCGGCGCCATCCTTGACCGGTCCGGTCGAGGATTATCTCAAGGCGATCTATGAGCTCGAGCGCCGGCACGGAGCCGCCGCCACCAGCGAGGTCGCTGGCGCGCTCGATGTCGCGCCGGCGTCGGTGACGGGCATGATCCGCCGGCTGGCTGGGCAGGGGTATCTTACCCATGTACCGTACCGCGGCGTGCAACTCACCGACGCCGGCCGTCGTGCGGCGCTGCGCACGATTCGCCGGCACCGCATCCTCGAAAGCTACCTTACGCGCGTCCTCGGTTTTCCCTGGGACAGCGTGCACGCCGAGGCGGAGCGGCTTGAACATGCGGCATCCGACGATCTGATCGAGCGCATGGCGGCGGCACTCGGCAACCCCACATCGGATCCGCACGGGGCACCAATTCCCACCGCCGAGGGAACGGTCGATCAGCGCGCCTACCGCCGGTTGGCCGATCTCGCCGTCGGCGAACGCGCCACGATGGTGCAGGTGAGCGACAAGAACCCGCAGTTGTTGCGCTATCTGGCCGAGATCGCGTTGCAACCGGGGGCCGAGGTGACGTTGCTCGCGCGCGCGCCCTTCGATGGACTGCTCACGTTGCGCGTGGGCGAGACGGAGCCCGTCGTGGGTTCCACGCTCGCAGAGCAGGTGCTGGTGGAAGACGCGCCGACGGTACCACTGGCACCGACCCACCGAAAGTCACGCTCCGGTTCGCGCTGACACGCCGTCGCCTCGATCTGTGCCCCCATGTTGTGAGGAACCAGTCGCGTGTCGCGCCCGTTCCTGCCGTGAGATGAGCGCGCTGACACACTTCAGGTTCGGAACCACGCGACGCGTGACGGCTACGTTGATGTGCGTGCTCGCCTGTTCGGTCGGTGCGGCGCAGCGGCTGCGCGCGCAATCAGCAACGCCTCCGTCACCGCGAGGCATCGCCATCGATACGCGACTGGCGCAGGATTACGGCGTGCGTGTCGGCGACATGGTGCGACTTTCTGCCATGCCCGGCGTGCCCGGTGATTCGGTACGCATCGACGCCATCGTGGAACGTCGTGCCGATCCGTCCGAAGTCGCACGTCCCGAGCTGCGTGTGCGGTTGCATCTCGATCATCTGCAACAGTTGCTCGCGCTCGACGATCGCGTGGACCGTTTTGCCGTCGGACTGCAACCCGGTGCGTCCTCTGACTCGGCCGTTGTGCGCATCAACCATGTCGCGTTCGGATTTCGTGCACACCGCTCGACCGATGTGGCTGTCGGCAGCTCACGCACGTTTCGAGTGGTCGAGCGATTCCATCGCGCGATTGGCATCATCACCGTGGTCGCGAGCGCGGTCTTTCTGCTCTGTCTGCTGCTGCTCACGGTGGAAGAACGGCGACGTGACATCGCGGCGCTGCGCTTGATGGGCGTGTCGCGCACGACGGTCGTGCGCGCCGTGGTCTTCGAGGCGGCGATCGTGTCGCTGATCGGCAGTGTGATGGGGGCGATGGTCGGCTGGATCTGTTCCGTGCTGGTGAATGCGCACTACCAGGAGGTGTATCGCACACCGCTTCGTTTCGCGCTGCTGACGCCGCAGATCTTCGCCTTTGCCACGGGGCTGTCCCTCGTGCTCGGCATTGCGGCGGGCGCGCTGGCGGCGTGGCGCCTGGTTCGCACGCCGCCTCTCACACTGCTGGGTCGCTGAACCACATGCGATTCACGCTCGCCTTTGCGACGCTGCGCCGGCATCCGGCCCGGACGATGCTGGCGATACTGGGCATTGCCGTTGCCGCCGCGTTGCTGCTCGACATGGTCATGCTGGCCACGGGTATGAGCGAGTCATTCCGCTCGTTGCTGCTTACGCGGGGTTACCAGCTGCGCATCGCGCCCAAGGGAACGCTCCCGTTCGACAGCGAGGCGACCATCAACGGCGCCGGCGCGATCGTGCAGGCGCTCCGCGCGTCCGACGACATCACGGCGGTCAGTCCGATCCTCGGCGCCACTCTGGCGCTGCCGGCGAGCGGCGTCCCGACCACCTTTGCCCTCGGCCTCGAGCGCGATGTGCAGGGCGACTACTCAATCGAGCGGGGGGGCGACTTCTCCGATCGCGACAGCGCCGTCATTCAGGTGGTCGCCAGTCGCACTTTTCTGCAGCGCACCGGACACCAGTTAGGCGATACGGTCACGATCGCGGCCGGCATCGATGCGCAGTTGCGTACGGCCGCGCGCACGCGGCGTGCGGTGCTCGCCGGTGAGGCACGGTTCTACTACATCCCGAACGAAACACCGGTCATCGCGCTCGCACTCCCGACCCTGCGTACCATGCTCGGCCCGTCGTACGCGGATCGCATGTCCATGGCGATGGCCGAGTCGCGCTTGAGCGATTCGACCAGTGTCGAAGGGGTGCGCGCGTGGATCGCGACCACGCAGCCGCGCATCACGGCCATTTCCACCGAGACCGCCATCCGGCAAGTCGAAGAACGTCTCTCCTATTTCCGCCAACTTGCGTTCGTGTTGGGTGCCATCAGCCTCGGCATCGGATTTCTCCTGGTCAGTACGCTTGTCACGCTATCGGTGAACGAGCGGCGTGGCGAGATCGCCGTGTTGCGCGCAATCGGAACGCAAAGGGGCGGCGTCCTGCGCCAGGTGCTGCTCGAGGGCCTGATGCTCAGTGGCGCGGGGATTGTCACCGGTCTCGGCCTCGGGCTGATCACGGCGCAATGGCTGAACACGATCCTGCGCGACTTTCCCGGGCTGCCCGCGTCGTTCGACTTCTTTGTGTGGAGTCCGGGGGCGGCCTGGCGTGCGCTGGCGTTGCTGCTCGTGTCGGGTTCGCTGGCGGGACTCATTCCTGCATGGCGCGCCGCATCGCTGCCGGTGGCGCGTGCCCTGCGCGAGGAAGCGGTTGGATGATGCTATCGAGAGGCGGTCATGAGTAGTCCGGTGTTGCAGTGCGACAACGTCGTGCGCGCCTATCGCATGGGTGAAGCCACGATCACGGCGGTGCGCGGCGTGTCGCTCGAGATCGCGCGCGGCGACTTTGCCGCCATCACGGGACCATCGGGGTGCGGCAAGAGCACCTTGCTGCACCTGTTGGGTGCCGTCGATGTGCCAAGCACCGGTCATGTGATCGTGGACGGTCGCGACACATCCTCGCTGACCGATCGGGAGGCCACCGACTTTCGGCTGCGACACATCGGCTTTGTGTTCCAGCGATTCTATCTCATGCCGACATTGTCGGCGGCGGAGAACGTCGAACTGCCGATGGCCGAAGCGGGAGTGGATCGCGCGGTCCGTCGTGCGCGTGCGCGTGAGTTGCTTGGGTACGTCGGGCTCGGTGATCGCGCCGGGCATCGGCCTACACAACTGTCGGGCGGCGAGCAACAGCGCGTCGCGATCGCGCGGGCGCTGGCCAACGCGCCGTCGCTCTTGTTGGCTGATGAGCCCACGGGTGAGCTCGATGCCGGCACCGGAGCCAGTCTGCTGGAGCTATTCGCACAGTTGCATCGTGACGGCACGACGCTGGTGTTCGTCACGCACGACGCGGTGGTCGCGCGCGCGGCCGCGCGTGTCATCCGACTGAAGGACGGTCGCGTGGAATCGGACACGCGCAATGACGTCATGTCACAGGACGGGTGAACGTGTCTACGGTTGCCGCGTCGCGCCTGGTGCTCGCCCGCTTGCTGGCGTGGCGGAGCGTCTCCTTCCGGCCATGGAGGTCCGCGCTGTTGTGTGCCGGTTTCGGGATTGGTGTGGGGGTGATGATCGTGCTGCTCGCGGTTGGCGAGGCGATGGTCTCGCAAGCCAGTCAGGAGCGCCTCGTTGGCGGAGGCGAGGTGACGATTCTTCCGGAGGGGATCGACATCGAGGTGCTGACCACCGGTGGACTGGGCGGTCTCTTCTTCTCGGTGCCGAATGCGCGATTTGTACATCGGCAGGTACTCAGAAATCCACGCTTCGCGGGCACTATTCGCACCGTCGCGCCGCAACTCGAAGGCAAGTTGCTCTATCTCACGACGGCAGACGGCGTGGAGCATCCCGTGCGTGCCAGCGGAGAAGTGCCTTCGGCCACGCGCGCACTCGGTGCCATGCCCACGGTATCCAGCGGCGTGTGGGAGGACGACGATGGCGACCGGCGTTGGGTGACGCCCACGGTCGCCGAGTGGCGTCACGATATCGATCACTTCCACCTGCCGCCCGCCGGGTTGGCCAAGCGTGAGACGTGGGGCGAGTGGCATTACTTCAATGTCCTCTCGCCCGACGCTTCGCGCTGGGCCTTCATCACGCTCAGCGTTGCCGGCGACGTCGAGAGCGACGACTGGCGTGGTATCGTGCTGGTGACCTTGCACGAACGTGGCAGGCCCCCGCGCCGCTTCACCGCTGAGGCGCCGAAGGAACGTGTGCGATTCTCGACGCGCCAGGCCGATCTCGTGGTGGGTGACGACAGCGTGCGCGTGCTTCCCGATGGTCGGTATGCGGTAACCGTGACGGCGCGCGAGACCGAAACCGGAGAGCCGTTACGCGTCGATCTGGTGGTGTCGCCGGCCGATCGCGTGGACTTCCCGGGGGCCATGCTGATCAGCGGGGACTACGCTTCGGGCTACGCCGTGCCCGGGCTGCGCGCATCGGCGACGGGCAGCATTTGCGTTGCAGCGCGCTGCGATCGCTACGACGCCGCGCAGTCGTATCACGATCACAATTGGGGCGGCTGGGGCGGTGTGACGTGGGAGTGGGGCGCCACACGCGCCGGCGCATTCACGTTGCTCTACGGCCGCGTGTCGCCGGAAGACTCGACGGCGGGACAGGCGCCGCTGTTCGTTTACGTCACCGACAGTTCGGGTTTTCTCGCACTGTTCCGCCCAAAACGCATTACCTACGAAGACAACAGGACCGTGCGCACCACCGATGGTCCATTGCGCGTGCCGTCGAGCGCCGAGCTGTTGGACGTGCGCGGCGACGACACGTTGCGACTGCAACTGACGATCGACGATGCGGTCGCGTCGGACACGCGCACGACGGCGGAGCGTGGTGAAAGCGGAGCGGGGCGCGCACTCGCTCGTCCGTGGTTCATTCAGATGGCCGGTGAGGCGACCCTCTCAGGCAGAATCCGCGGCACGCCACTCGCTGGTCGCGGCCGCGGATTCTTCGAGACGTATCGGTAGCGCGTCGTCCGAACGCGACGGCTACTTCCGGAACCGCGAGTTGATCAGGCGCATCGTGTCGTCGGAGAGCACGTTGTCCTTTATCAGCTGGGTCAGGCGCGCTCCGCCGAGCTTCGCCAGCGTCCGCTGGCCGGCATCGAGGTTCAGCCAGATCGCGTCCACCAGAGCACGTGCCTCGGTGTTGTCGTCGCGGACAGCTGCGGCTTCTTCCGCCAGCCTGGTCATCGTCATCGCGGCCTCGCGGTTGTGCGAGCTGGAGTAAAGCGCGTTGGCGAGTCCGAACACCGCTTCGGCCGGTACGTTACCCGCATCGCGGTCGAGCGCGGCCGCAATGACGAACTCGCGTCGGGCGACATCGAACTCGCCCGCGATCAGTGCGCGGCGCGCGGCCTCGAGATGATCGGCAACGGTCGGGGCACCTGGCGCCTTGTCGACGTTCGTCGTGCGCGACGCGACCGTCATGCGTGTGGTGTCTGCCATCGGAAGCGGAGGGAGCTGCGTGGCGGCCATCATCGACGCGACGGTGAGTGCGAGCGTGAGCATGGGAAGTCTCCTCGAATTGGTGCATCGTGTGCGAATATCGCATCGCGACGCGGGTGGTGGTGCATGCGGACCTTGTTACGGACCCTGATACGGTCATTCCTGCGAACTGCGTGCGGCGAGCTGCTTACTCACTTCGATACGAAAACGCGCGCGCGCGGTGTCACTCGCGGGATCGGAAGCGACAGCCTCGGGACGAGCGGCAGCGCGTCGTGCCGGGGCGACTGGTGCGGTCGGAATCCGACTTTATGGCGGCGCGGCCGACCTGTGCGACTGTCGATGCGTGTGTTGATTTGATACGATTCCTGCATGACAGCTGACTTGGCGGACGATCTCGGCGCGCCGGCATCACCCGGTGCGCGTGCAACGCTGCGATTGGGCACGCAGGGGTGGAACTATCCCTCGTGGGTCGGTCCGTTCTATCCGGAAGGGACGCGCGCGACCGGTTATCTCCGTACGTTTGCGCGCGCGTTCGACACCGTCGAAGTGGACTCGACTTTCTACGCCATCCCGCCGGTCAGCACGGTGCGCGGATGGGCGTCGCGCACACCGGAGTCGTTCGTCTTCGCGTGTAAAGTGCCACAGGAGATCACGCACGAACGCCGCTTCATCGATGCGCAAGACGTACTGCTCGTCTTTACTGAACGCATGCGTGAGCTCGGCGTGCGGCTTGGTCCGCTGCTGATTCAATGTGGACCCGATTTCTCACCGGTCGAGCAGGACGCGTTGCGCGCGTTTCTTCCACTGCTTCCGACCGATCTGCGGTTCGCCATCGAGTTCCGCCAGCGCACCTGGATCAGCAATGACACGCTGGCCATGCTGCGCGACGCCGGCGTCGCCCTCGCGCTCAGCGACGGGCGATGGATTCCGCGCGACTGGTTGCTCAAGTTGTGCGAACATCCGACGGCCGACTTCGCCTATTTGCGGTGGATGGGCCCGGATCGCTCGATCACCGACTATTCGCAGCTGCAGGTGGATCGGTCCGCGGAGCTGGATGCGTGGGCCGCCATGATCCCCGTGCTGCAGGGCCAGGTGCGTGAGGTGTACGGCTTCGTCAACAATCATTTCGCCGGACATAGTCCCGCCTCGGTACGCATGCTGCAGCAACGGCTCGGCCTCGCCACGATCGACCCAACCACCATCGGCGACCAGCCATCGCTCTTCTGAGTCGGGCTTTTTGCTTACCTTATCGGGCATGAATTCTGCCGATCTGACGCCCCCAGCCGATACCGACGAGTCCGCCGCGTCCCGCGTGCCGCCTGTCTCTCCCGATGCGGCGGATCGACTGCTGCGCGGCGAGTCACGCACGCCGCACGATGTGCTGGGCGCGCACCCCGCGTCGCTACATGGCGTCGAGGGCGTGATCATCCGGGCACGCCACGCCCGCGCGCGCGCGATGTGGGTCATCATCGACGACGAACGCATCGCGATGCAGCGGGAGCACGGCGAACTGTTCGTGCGCTTCCTTCCCGGGCGAACGCTGCCACTGCGCTATCGGCTCGCCAGCGAAACCGTAGACGGGGCAACCAACGAGTTCGAGGATGCCTATCGGTTCATGCCGACGCTCGGTGACATGGACCTGCATCTCTTCGGCGAAGGGCGGCATCTGCGCTTGTGGGAGAAGCTCGGCGCTCATGGGCGTGAGATGGATGGTGTCACCGGGACGTCGTTCGCCGTCTGGGCACCCAACGCCACGCGCGTCTCCGTCATCGGCTCATTTAACGGGTGGGATGGCCGCGAACACGTGATGCGCGCGCTTGGCTCGAGCGGCGTGTTCGAGATCTTTGTGCCTGCGGTGGCACCGGGCGCGCTCTACAAGTTCGAGATCCGTTCGTTCGCTGGGCAGATTCGCGTCAAGACCGATCCGTTCGCGGCCAAGATGGAGCAGTCGCCCGGGCACGCGTCGATCGTGGAACGGCGCGGCCAGCACGAGTGGCGGGATGGGGCGTGGCTCGCGCGTCGCAGTGATGCCGATCCGTTGCGCGAACCGATGCTGGTGTACGAAGTCCATCTGGCCTCGTGGATGCGTGGCGACGGCAATCGCATGCTTACGTATGCGGAGCTCGCGCCACGGCTCGCGTCGCACGTTAAGCGGTTGGGGTTCACGCATGTGGAGTTGCTCCCTGTGCAGGAGCATCCGTACGGCGGCTCGTGGGGCTATCAGGTGGGCGGATACTTCGCGCCCACCTCGCGGCATGGCAGCCCCGACGACTTCCGTGCCTTCGTGGACACATTGCACGCGGCCGGCATCGGCGTGTTGCTCGATTGGGTGCCGGCGCACTTTCCCAGGGACGACTGGGCGCTTCGCCGCTTCGACGGCACTGCGTGCTACGAGCACGAAGACCCGCGACTCGGTGATCACCCCGAGTGGGGCACGCACATCTTCAACTACGCGCGGCACGAGGTGCGCAACTTCCTGCTCGCCAACGCCCTGTACTGGATCGAGGAGTTTCACATCGACGGACTGCGCGTGGATGCGGTCGCCTCGATGCTGTATCTCGACTACGGCCGCGAAGCGGGACAGTGGCTGCGCAACCGGCTTGGCGGTCGGGAGAATCTCGAGGCGGTGTCGTTCCTCAAGACGCTCAACCACACGGTGCGCTCACTCCATCCGGGCGTGGTCACGATCGCCGAGGAAAGCACCACGTGGCCCAAGGTCACGCATCCCATCGCCGAAGGCGGACTGGGGTTCACGTTCAAGTGGAACATGGGGTGGATGCACGATTCGCTGGACTACTTCAGCGTCGATCCGTTCTTTCGCCACGGCTCGCACAACAAGCTGACGTTCGCGATGATGTACGAGTACAGCGAACGGTTCATGAACCCGCTGTCGCACGACGAAGTCGTGCACCTGAAGAAGTCGTTGCTCGAGAAGATGCCCGGCGATGCGTGGCAGCGCTTCGCGAATCTGCGCGCGCTGGTTGGTTATTCCGTCACGCGTCCGGGGAAGTCGTTGTTCTTTATGGGCACCGAACTGGCGCCGTACCGCGAGTGGAATCACGACGCCAGTCTCGACTGGCATCTCGCGGACGATCCGCGGCGGCAGGGCGTGGACGCATTCATGCAGGCGCTGGGCGCATTGTATAACGCGCATTCCTGCTTCTGGCGTCGGGACCATGAACCGTCGGGCTTTGGATGGATCAGCGTGGACGACCAGGAGCAGTCGGTGTTGTCGTACGCGCGTTTCGATGGTGGGGAGCACGCCGTTGTGGTACTCAACCTCACACCGGTGCCGCGCCAGGAATATCGCATGGGTGCACCGGGCGCGGGCACGTATCGCTATGTGCTGAACAGCGACGCGCCGGAATTTGGCGGCAGCGGATACAGCGTGCCGCAGGACGTCGTGACCGAGGACGTGCCGTATCACGGTTTCGCGCAGTCGTTCGTGCTGGCGCTGCCGCCACTGAGCATGCTGGTGCTCTTTCCGGAGCTGATGCGCATCGAGCATGCGCCGCACGGCGTCGCCGCACTCGACACCGAGCCGTCCGTCGACGACGTGTCGATGCCTGCTGCGGTACGGGCGGCGAAGGCGGAGCGGACCGCCAAGGGCGACAAGTCGAAGCGCGAAAAGGCGCGCAAGGTGCCAAAGCCGCCGAAGGCGGAGAAGCCGGAGAAGGCTTCCAAGTCGGCCAAGGCGGAGCAGGCTTTTAAGTCGGCCAAAAAGCAGAAGCCGGAGAAGGCTGCCAGGCCGGAGAAGACCGAGAAGGTTGCCCAGCCTGTCAAGCAGCCCACCACGGTGAAGTCCCCGCCGGACGGCGCACGGGTCCACGAAAACGTGAGAGCGAAAGTGCCGAAGCCTGGGAAGGCCGAGCGTCGGCGCGCGCGGTCGCTCGCGGCAGCAGAACATGCCGTCGCCGATCAGGCCGCAGGAGATCCTGCGTCCGCTCCGTCCGCTTCCGCCGCGGCGACACCGGCGCATGAGGTTGCGCCCGTCGTCCGGCCACCCGTCAAGCGTGTTCGTCGCACGCTGCGTCCCACGGCGCCCACAGTCGGCGGAACGGCGGCGAAACCCGCGAAGCCGGCGCCCGCGAAGCCAGCCGCACGCCGCCGCCCAACGCGCGCGCCGGCGCCTCCCGCCCCTGAGGGCACCGAGTGAGTCGGATGTCCCGTCGTACGATCCTGTTTGGCGTGGTCGCTGTGCTGGCAGCCGGTGTGTGCGTGCGGTTGGGGTTGTGGCAACTCGATCGACTCGACCAGAAGCGCGCCGTGAACGCGCTGGTGCGCGAGCGTCGCAGCGCGCCACCGGTGACGATCAGTGCCATCGGCAGCCAGGACACGAGTGTGATTCACTGGCGGCACGTGACCATTCGTGGCGTGGCCGACTATGACGCGG
The DNA here is from genome assembly GCA_038213465.1 of Gemmatimonadales bacterium. Lineage (GTDB taxonomy): Bacteria > Gemmatimonadota > Gemmatimonadetes > Gemmatimonadales > Gemmatimonadaceae > Gemmatimonas. Next base: position 52,390 of record JBBQTA010000013.1, read on the forward strand.
AACTCGCACACGCCACTCGATCGCAATCGGGTGCGCCCGGTGTGCATCTGCTCACGCCAGTGCGACCGCTCGATGGTGCGTGGGGCGACACGTCCATTCTCGTACTGCGCGGTTATGTCTACGCGCCTGACGGCCGCACGGTCGACTGGGCGATGGCGCGCGAGGCGGACACGCTCGCGCTCGAGGCACTCGTGATGGAGTACTCCCCCACGCGAGAAGGTGCGGTGCGCATGCCGTCGACCGCGCGTGCCGTACGGTTTGTCGATCGAGACACGCTGCAGAGCATCATGCAACGGCCGCTGGCGCCATTCGTACTACTCGCGTTAGGCGATTCGGCCACGCGCGATGTCAATCGTCCCGCACGCGTACCGCCGCCCTCCCTCAGCGAGGGCGCGCATCAGTCCTACGCGTTCCAATGGTTCGCGTTCGCGACCGTGGCAATCGTCGGCTTCGTCGCCGTCGCGCGCGCCGACCAGCAGAAAGCGCGAGGAGACGGAGCGATGTAGTATTCCCTCATGACGCACTTCCCGGATGTCGCATCAGTGCGGCCACTGAACGAGACGTGGCTCGTGACCGGTGGCGCCGGATTCATCGGATCGGCACGACACTGCTCGCCACGTTCCGCCCGAACATCGTCGTGACCCGGAGTCTCCGTACGCTTGGGGCAAGGCGTCGGCGCCCCCTCTGGTGCGTTCGTGGCATTGGAGATACGGTGTCCCGGTGCTGCATTTCACTGGGCAGGTCGTCATGAGGGTCGTCGCCACATCGCTGCCGGAGGTGTTGCTGCTGGAGCCGGTTGTTCGCGGCGACGAGCGCGGATATTTCAGCGAAGTGTGGAATGAGCCACGATACACCGCGCTCGGCATCACCGGTCCGTTTGTTCAGGACAATCTGTCCTACTCGAAGGCCGGTGTACTGCGCGGCTTACACTTGCAGTGGCCGACCGCGCAGGGAAAGCTGGTGTGGGCACCGCATGGCGCAGTGTTCGACGTTGCCGTCGATGTGCGAGTGGGCTCACCGACCTTCGGGGCTTGGACTGCCGTCGAATTGAGCGCATCCAATGGTCGGCAGTTGTGGATTCCTCCCGGCTTCGCCCATGGCTTCGCGGCACAGGATGCCGAGGCCGTCCTGCATTACAAGGTGACCGCGGCGTACGAACCAACTGCCGAAATCACGATTGCATGGAACGATCCGGCCCTCGGGATCACGTGGCCCCTGTCCACGCCACGGTTGTCCGCCCGTGACTCGGTCGCGCCGTCGCTCGCCGATGTCGTGAGTCGCTTGCCGCGCTGGTCCGCCACAAGCGGGTTACTGAACGATCCACAGTAGATACGCTATGTGGGCCGGCCTGCGCGTTCAGAATTTTCTCCAGCTCGACCGAATTGCCGTTAGCGCTTCGGGCCACTCCCCGGGTCAAACACTGCGGATACGGTCCGCATCAGAATGTGGAGATCAGAGCGAAATGTGTGCGAGCGCACGTACCCGAGCTCGACGGCGGCACGTTGCGGGTATGCGAGATGGTGGCGTCCGTTGACGGCCCACGCACCTGTGAGGCCTGGTCGGACGGACAGAAGCGTCAGCACGCTTCCGTGGTAATGGCGAAGTTCGTCGGCGACCAGCGGGCGCGGTCCGACCATCGACATCTCACCCATAAGCACGTTCCAGAGCTGTGGCAGTTCGTCAAGACTGCTCTGGCGGAGCAGCCGTCCGACGCGAGTGATGCGCGGGTCGCTCTGGTCGGGGAGCTTGAAGTCGTTCTGCTGATACGCCTCCAGCAACGCCCGATCCTGCCGCAGGCGCTTCTCAGCATCCTGCGTCATGGTGCGGAGCTTCCAGCACTTGAACCGCCGGCCACCTCGACCGATCCGGACATGCCCGAAGAGCGGCGAGCCCCCACTCTCGACGATGATGGCAAGTGAGGCGGCCAGCAGAATCGGCGCCGACACCACCAGGCCGAGCGCCGCCATGAACGTGTCAAGCACACGCTTCAGCGCAACGTGTACGCGTCGATCCCGTGTCATCGCCAATTGGATGAGCGGATGCTCACCTTCCCAGATGACAATGGGATCCAGCCCGGCCGGCGGCGACAGCGAGAGCAGCGTCAGCAGCCGACAGTCGAGCGAGATCGCCAGTTCTCCGAGCGTGTCCATGATGCCACGTCCGACGCCACCGGCCGCGAGCAGCGTGTCGGCCGCGTGCAGCTGCACCTGCTCACGAACCAAGGCGGCGAGCCCGACCGCGTTGTCCTCTACTGCCAGCAACCCGACAATTTCGAACCGCTGCCCCGATGCAAGCGCCGGGTGTTGCAGCACGTATGGAATTTCGTGCATGGGTCCCACCACGACGGCCCGGAACGCGTCACCGCCGGCGTGCGCTGCTCCGGTTTCTCGCTCATTTGCGAACGAGTCCTGCGCGCGCGCGCTCGGCGGGGTCACTCGGTTACGTATCAAGAGGACGCCCAATGAAATTGGAAAGTCGTGAACAGCACGGCGCGGCTATACTGCAAGTTTCGCGGCGAAAGATACCCGCGCCCCCGTCGCCACGACAACCTTGACCACCGCGTCGCCAACATCCAGACTGGCGTTGACTATGAATGCAGACATCCGCAGCCTTTGATGAGCGTGCTCGACGGCGTACGCATTGCGCTCGTGCACGAGTGGCTGGTGGTGCCGGCCGGTTCGGAGCAGGTGCTGCGCGAGCTGGTCGCCATCTTCCCTCAGGCCGACGTGTTCTGCGTGGTGGACGGGCTCACCGACGAAGATCGGGCGGCACTGGGCGTGGGACACCCCCAGACTACGCTTTTGCAGCGCCTGCCCGGCGTGCATCGCTATTATCGCGGGCTGCTACCCCTCATGCCGATGGCGATCGAGCGGCTGACCCTGTCGTCGTACGATCTGGTCATCTCCAACTCGCATGCGGTCGCCAAGGGTGTGCGTGTGCGCCCCGACGCACTGCACATCTGCCACTGCTGTTCGCCGATGCGATACGCGTGGGATCTGCGCGATTCATATCTGCGGGAAGCCGGCGCCGATCGCGGGGTCCGGGGAGCGCTGCTGCGATTCCTCCTCGACCGATTGCGCCGGTGGGATCTGCAGAACGCGGCGCGCGTGTCCGAGTTCGTGGCCATCTCCGCTTTTATCGCGGACCGCATTCATCGTTCGTATGGCCGCGAGAGCACCGTGGTGTATCCGCCGGTCGACGTGGAATACTACACACCCGACGGAAAGTCCCGTGGCTCGCACTACGTCACAGCGTCCCGGTTTGTCGGCTACAAGCGCATCCCCGACATTGTCGCTGCATTCCGCGAGCTGCCTGATCGGCAGCTGCGCGTCATCGGTGATGGACCCGATCGCGATCGCGTGGCGGCGGCGGCAGGTCCGAACGTGACGTTGCTCGGACGACAACCGCGTGACGTGTTACGCCGCGAACTGCGGTCCGCGCGGGCGTTCCTCTTTGCCGCTGAAGAGGACTTCGGGATTCTTCCCGCGGAAGCGCAGGCCTGCGGCACACCGGTCATCGCGCTGGGAAAGGGAGGCGCACTCGAAACGGTGATCGTCAGCGGCCCGCGTCCTACGGGGCGCTTCTTCGACGAGGCCTCGCCAATGTCGATCGCAGCGAGTATCCGGGCGTTTGAGGCGGGGACAGCGCCATCGCCTGCGGACTGTCGTGCAAACGCGGAGCGGTTTTCGATTGCACGATTTCGTGCAGAGTTCCTCGCACATGTGGAGCGCGCGTGGGCCGCACACGTTGAACGGCCGTCGCTCCATCGGGCACCATACCACAGCGCCTCCGCGTGACGACACTGTTGCTCTTTGGCGGGTCGGGGCAGCTGGGGGCCGCGCTTCTGGCGCTCGCTGGCGACCGATGGCAAGTCCGGGCCCCATCGTCGGCAGAGCTCAGCCTGCTGAATCCGGCGGCTGTGCGAGCGCAGATCCACACGCTCCGACCCAGTGTGATCATCAATGCGGCCGCTTACACCAACGTGGACGACGCCGAGCGGGAGCGCGATGCTGCACATGTCATCAACGCCGTGGCACCCGAGGCCATGGCAGTTGCGGCGCAGGAGGTCGGCGCGCACTTCATTCACGTGTCCACCGACTACGTGTTCGACGGCACGGGCACGCGTCCCTATTCGACGTCTGCGCAGACCAATCCGCTTGGCGTGTACGGTGCATCGAAACTGGAAGGTGAACAACGGGTGTCGGGCGCATTCCCGTCGGCGGCCATCGTCCGCACGGCCTGGTTGCATTCGGGAGGTGGAGCAAATTTCGTACGGACGGCGCTCCACCTGTTGAGTGCTGGCACCTCAATGCGGGTGGTGGACGATCAGGTGGGGACTCCCACGCGTGCACGCACCGTTGCCACGGTGTTGCTGCAGATCGCGGAGCGTCGCGACATGGCCGGGCTGTATCATTGTACTGATGCAGGCGTGGCCTCGTGGTTCGATGTGGCGATTGCCGTGCGCGACACCCTCATGGTGGCGGGACAATTGGCCGACGGCGTCACCGTCTTCCCGGTAGACACCGCCGCGGTTCCGCGCCGTGCGCGGCGCCCGGCGATGGCAATTCTCGACACGTACGCGCTTCGGCGCACGCTGGACTGGACGCCGCCGCCCTGGCGCGACGGAGTGCTTGCATCGGTGCAGGAGCTGCTTGCCGTGCACCGGACTGGCACCTCTCGCTGACAAGCTATGGCTGCCGAAGTCTCGCGCCGAGGCTGAGGTAGCCGTTGGATACATCCCGTCCGGGCATGCGGTTGAGGTCTACCACTACGCCGACTTTCACGAACAGTTCTTGCGCCCGAACAAACTGGACAGCGCTTGCCTCCGCATACCACTGCGCACGTGCGGTTGCTTGCTGCACGCCGTCGCTCCGGTCCGCCGGCATCGCGCGATACATCAACGAAACCCCCCGTCGTCCGCGCGGCGACCACCGGTCGACGGACAGATCCAGGCCACCCCCGCGCTCAAGGAGAAATGAGCCAAGCAGCTGTCCTTGCTCTGTGTGCCCCTGCGTGATCGGAGCGTGCTCGTAGAACGTGGCTTGTCCCCGGCCAATTGTCTGCAACGCCGTGATGCGGCCGTTCGCCAATTCGCTCCGCAGCATCCAGAGTCCGTCGCTACGGGACTGAAAAGTTTTGACGAAACCAAGCAACCACGCGCTGTTGTGCTCAGGCTCCACGCTCAGGTCACGGGCGTCCGCACTGCGATCGTTGCGACCGAACTCGCCGAAGAGTTCGAAACCGTCGTCTTCGGCGCGCCAACGCATGAACAATGTCGCGAGCTGATTGTCCGCCGTGGCGCCGGAGCGGAATTGCGCGTCGCCAAACAACGAGCCAAGTGGTGCCTTCAAGTCGTCGAGGCGCAACCCCCCATCCGGCCATGTGCGGTGGTAGAACCGCGCTGCGCCAAACTCGAAGCCGGAACCGCCAGGGGGCTGCCAAGTTGCAGTGATGCCACTGCCGAAGCGCGTCCGGTTGGGTGACGCAGGGGCTTGGTCGCTCTGCGCCAGTTTTCCGTAGATCACCCGACCGCTCAATCGCCCTGCTGGCGTGCGCCACGCACGGGAAGAGCCGAGGAAGATGTGCGGAAACCCAGCGCTGTTCGATCCCATCAGCAATGACTGGCGCACACCCGGGCCCCAGAACTCGTTCATGGTGGACAGACCGGCGGCGAACAGCCCCACGTCGGCGCGCACCTCGCTCTGTCCGGGGTTGGTTCGAGTGTATCGCGCGCGTGCGAAGCGCTGCGGCAGGTCGATTGCGCCCGGGCGCTGCTGATCCACGAATGGATTCGCGCCGCGGGTTGTATCGCCCAAGAGCGCAAACGCCCGGTTTTCCGTGCTGAACCAAATGGGCTCGACGCGGAGCGACAACCACCTCCAGCGGGCGCCGAACCCGAGCGTCGCGATGGTGGTGACCCCGCGCCCCTGCCATGCCGCACCGTCGTTGAAGCTCCACGCGAACGCGCTGTTGTACGACGCCTGCAGGGTGGCCGGCAACAGCCACCGGCGCGCCGAATCGTTGCTGAAGCGTGAGACCCAGGGGTGCGATGGCGCATTGGTGGATGTGGTGCGGCGCTCTTGCGCCCAACGATCGAGTACCAACGGACTGTACGCGCGGATCGACACCGGCTCACCACCCAAAAGTCCGCGACTCTGCAGGGCGCGGATGTAGAGTTCCGCCTCGCTGCCAACGGTCGCTTCACGCCATTGCGCGTGTACCGCCGCAGGGCAAAGCACAACGGTTGCGGCGTACAGCGCAAGCGAGGCCACACCGCGGCCGATCGTGAACCGGCCAAGCCTCACCCTACCTCCCCGATCACGTCATGCAACAGTGCTGCGCTCCGAGCCCACGTAAACGTCCGCGCCCACGCCCGACGCGGCTCAGGGTCACCACCATCATGCCACGCCGCGTGGACCGCGGCCCGCCACGCCGGCACGTCGTCCACAGGCACCAGCGACGCCAGACCGCCAGACACTTCCCGCAACGCCGGAATGTCGCTCGCCACCACCGGCACACCGCACATGAACGCTTCGAGCACCGGCAGTCCGAACCCTTCCTCGCGTGAAGGCACCAGCACGACCCGCGCGCCTGCATACAAACGCACCAGCTCTTCGTCGCTCACTCCGCGAGCACGCACGCAGGGAAAACCGAGATCTTCTGCCAAGGCGAAATTCTTGTGCGCACGGTCAGCGCCCACCGCGAGCACATAATCACGAGGAGTCCATGGAGATGCAAAGTCGGCACTGACCCCATTGGGGATGACGGTTGCGGGCCGCGTAAGCTGCGCCGCGGTTGCGTGCGAGACAGTGACGACGCGCGTGGCGCCCCACACGGCGTGATCGATCCACCGGCGAGCGATGAATCGGGTGAGCGCGCCGCTATATCGCAGGTGAATCAGATCGTGCACATACACGACGCTGCGCGACGGCATCGCGAACCAGGGCACGTCCCAGTGGAACCAGACCCAGGTTGCGCCGGGATGGGCGCGTCGGAGGGCAGGCCACTCCCGCTGCGCCTGCACCGAATAGCGCCGGCCGCCAGCCGCGAGCACCGTCACCGGGTCCGCAGGGAAGCGGGCCCGATAGGCGGCCACCGTTTCGCGCGCCACCCGACCGAGCCCGGAGCGGGATTCGTCGCGCAGATCGAAGACTACTGGGCGCAAGTTGGCATCATGAGCTTGTTTGAGAGAGGACTCTAGTCGAACTTCCCGCGCGATGCGACTCCTCGCGACGCGGCTCCCCTCGATTCTGGTCCTGCTGACGGCGGTCGGGTCGGCCACGAACGTGGCGCACGCGCAGGGACCCTGTCGCACGGGTTTGGTGCCCTTCGACGGTGCTGGCGAACTCCGTCGGCAGGTCCACGAGCTGCAGCGCGGTGTGCGGCTCGACGCCGGCGTGCTTCGCATGTCGGTGACCTGCCGCGCCGACTCTGCCATGCGGTCGCTGTCGCTGGGTCTGGTGGCGCCGGATGTTCGCCTCATCCAGTCAGACGGTGTGCCCGACTCCCGCGGTGACGGCGCGGCGTGGGCAGGTCGCGGCACGAGCGCATTGCTGCGGATGGGTTGGACGCTCGACTGGTCGGTGATGCACATCGCAGTGGTGCCCGAAATCTGGACCTCCCAAAACCGCCCGTTTGACCTGCTCCCGGGCACCGATCGGTCGCGCGTCTCGCTTGCGTCGCCCTTTTACGTGGGGCGCAACTCGCTCGACCTCCCGTCGCGGATGGGGCGTAACCAAACAACCGAGTTTTCCCCCGGACAGAGCACCGCGTGGTTGGAGTTCCGGGCGGTCGCCGTGGGATGGTCGAGTGGAAACGTGTGGTGGGGCTCCGGCGTGCGCGATGCGCTGTTCATCGGGCCGAATGCACCAGGCGTCCCCCGGGTGTTTACGCGTACGACGCGGCCCGTCGCGACGCCAATGGGGCGACTGTCGGCCGAATACTTCTTCGGCTACCTGACCGAGAGCCGCTTCTTTGATCTCGACCCGTCCAATGATCGCCGATCGATCAGCGCGGCGTCCGTGGCGTGGTCGCCCCCGCACAGTGACGCCTTCGCGATAGGTGTCGCGCGCGGCGTGATTCGCCGCAGCCCCGACAGGACGGTGCGATTCGGTCGCGCGATGGCTGACGTTTTCTCTCCCGCGCAATCAGGTCCGATCGATCAGCTGGTCAGCCTGTTCACCCGCGTGGCGTTCCCCCGCTCGGGGCTGCGCGCGTATGGGGAGTTGGCCCGTGCAATCCCGATCTCGCTGCGCGACATCCTGACCGCGCCCAACGAGGGGCTGGCGTACCAGGTTGGTGTACAACGGCTGGTACGTCGTCGGAATGCGAGCTGGCTGCTGCACGCCGAGGCGACGAACGTGGAACAAGGGCTCACGGTGGCCGAACGACCGGGGCGCGATTTCTACAGCGGCACCGCCACGCCGCAGGGGTGGACGCAGCGGGGCCAACTGCTGGGTGCGGGCATCGGGCCGGGCGGGCAGTCGCAGTGGGTCGCCATCGATCGTCTTGCGTCGCGCTGGTCACTGGGCCTGTACGGCGAGCGGGTACGCTGGAACAATGATGCGTTCTACCGCCAGTTCCTGCCCTACCCGAATCGGCATGATGTCTCGCTCAGGACGGGCGTCCGCGCAGGCGTGCGCGCGGTGGGCTACGATGCCTCCATGGACGTGAGCTGGGGCCGACGGATCAATTACCTGTTTCAGAACAGCACGTTCCTGCCGAACTATCGTACGGTCGACGTACGGATTCCGCAGCTGCGGCTCTCGTTCACCCCGATCACACGATGACGCGTCCGCTCATCACTGTCATCATTCCCGCATACAATCGCGCAGAGTGGCTGCCAACGCTGCTCGACAGCGCGCTCTCGCAGTCGTTTGACAGCTGGAACTGCGTCATCGTGGAGGACCTCTCCCGCCAGCGCGCGGAGATCCGTGGCGTCGCCAACCGCTATGTCACGGCACACCCCGGCCGTTTTGCATACTACGAGAACGCCCAGAACCTGGGCTACGACGGCAACTTCCGCGAAATGGTGGCCCGGGCGACGGGCCGGTATGTATTCGTGATGGGCAACGATGACCTCATTGCCCCCGACGCCTTTGCGGCCGTCGCCCGCGCAGTCGAGATGGCGCCGGAGATGGGGCTGTTGCTGCGCACGTACGCACGCTTCCGCGGCGACCCGTCCAATGTGGTGCAGGTAAGTCGCTACTATGCCGGTCCTCAGATTTTTACGCCCGGCCATGACGCGATCGTACGGTGCTACCGCCGCATTGTCGCGATGAGCGGACTGGTGATCCACCGCGACGATGCGCACGCCTGCGCCACCGCGCGATGGGACGGCTCCCTCTTTTATCAGCACTGGCTGGCGGTGAATGTGCTGCGGTCCCGCCCCGCAGTATTCCTGCCCGACGTGCTGGCGCTCTTTCGCATTGACGGCACACCTGAATTCGGGAACGCGGAAGCCGAACGGCGCGCCTACACGCCGGGTGTGCAGCCGCCGGATACCGATGTCCGAATGATTCGCAACCTGCTGGCCATCGCACGCGATGGCGCCCCGGCCTGCTACGTCGAAATCGAGCGGGACTACGCCAACTACATGTTCCCGACACTGGCCCATCAGGCGCACGTACCCCGCGCCGAGTTCCGAGATTTCTATCGCCAGCTCGGCACGCTTGGCCTGAACAAATACTGGACCTTCCACGCGTGGTATTGGGCCGTGAGACTGGTGGGTGCGGGCAATCTCGACATCGCCTTTCAGCTGGTGCGAAAGGCCGTTGGCCACACACCCAACCTCACCCGTGCCGCGCGCTGATGCGCCACATGCCCACCGCATCGAGCGACATGCGCAGACACCACACCGCAGCAGCGCCCGAGACGCCGTAGCGAGGCACCAGAAGCCACAGCGCCAGCGCGAAGAGTGGCAGCTCCGCGGCGTGTAACAGCGCCACGTCGCGTGCGCCCCCGCCTGCCTGCAAATACGAGTATGGCACCTGCGCGAGACAATTGGCGAAGACCGCTATCGCCAGCCACGGCAGCGCCTGCGCGCCTTCGATACTGAACGCATCCTTCATCCACCAGCGCAGCCCCGGCTCGGCGAAGCACACGAGCGCGAGCGTAGGGAGCAGCAGTGCCGCGAACGTGACGAGGACGGCCTGTCGCATCAGCGCACGCGCGCGCGGTCGGTCGAGCGCGTACGCTGCACTGACGGCGGAATAAAAGACCGGCTGCAGCGCGGCGGTAAATAGCCACATCTTGGTCGCGACCTCGATGGACGCTGCGTACCAGCCGCTGGCGGCAATCGGGAGCAGCAGCGCGAGCACAAAGCGGTCGCCCTGTACGAGAAAGGGACTGATGACCGTGGAGAGAGTGATCCACCCACCCTCGGTCCACAATTCGCCGATGGCGGTCGGGCGAACTGGTCGCGCCAGCACACCGAGCGCTACCCATGTGCCCAGCCAATACAGCGTGCGGGCGAGCACGATCAGCGCGACGGCATGCGCAGCGTCGTGCGCAAGCAGCGGCAGGGCGAAGGTCGCAATGCCGAGGGGAATGCGAAGGAGTGTGGCGCGCAGGAACTGCTGCCGAGCTTCCAACACGCCGCGGAGCGCGGTGGCGTGGACCACGCCCGGAATGCTCACGCTCAGCCAGCGCACGGCGCGGGTCACTTCCGGCGCCAGCGTTTCGGGGACGTGCAGCGCACGGGTCACCAGCATCGGCGCCAGCAGCCATATGGTCGCCCCGATCACCCCGCCGATGGCCAGCAGCACCACGCTCGCACTCCACACCAGCGCCGGAATGTCGCCGTCGCGCGAGGCGGCCGCGCGGGCGGCGATCAGTCGTGTGAGCCCGCGGGCGATGCCAAAATCGAACAGCGAGAACCAGCCGACGACGCTCCACGCAAGCGCGACGACGCCAAAGCGATCGGGCCCGAGCCGCTGAGCCAGCAGCGGAAACGCAACCAAAGCGGTGGCCGCCGGGAGCACCCACCCCAGCAGGCTGATGATGACATTTCGTCGGAGCAGCCGCGGGTCGGTCAGACGATCGAGCGCCGATCGCTCGGCGGTCGTCATCGTCCCATCACGGTGACGGAATGCGATACGTCACCGCGAGGCGCAGGTCGCCACTCTCAAAACTGTTCAGCCGCAGCTCGTTGAAGGTGAATTGCGTTCCCGTGGCCCATGGGAGTGGCGGGGTTACCCGGACCGTGCCGACCACTTCACCATCCAGAGACGGGATCAGTGTGAGCGGAAACCTACCGCTCTGATCGGTCACCACCGTAACCGTGGACGGAGCGGCGGGGATGCCGCTGGATTGGGTCCAGGTGACTTGTGCGCCCACGACGGGCGCGCCGTCCTGGCGGAGCACTTCGCCCACGTAACGCAGCGCCGGTCCGAAGCCGTACACGCCGCCGAATCGCAGATCGCCCGTCTCGAATGTCTGCAGTCGCACATTGGGAATGATGCGAGGCGGGCCCACCGACGGGAACACTGCGATCTCGCCCAACACCGTGCCACTGTCGGCCACGGACGGGGCAATCTCAAAGCGGCCGTCAGCGCCCGTCGTGCTGCTGATGCGTTCGGGGGACATTGCCACACCACCCGTGCGACGAAATTCCACGCCCACGTTCGATGCCGGCCCCAGCTGCGCAAATGTCCACAGTTCAATGGCGTAGCGCAGCGACGGACCGTAGCCGAACACACCGCCGAATCGCAACTCGCCAGTGTCAAACGTCGATAGGCGGATGTTGGGAATCGTGCGAGCGGCTCCAACCGCCGGTGAAATGATGAGATCACCGATCAGCGTGCCGCTATCGGTGACGACCGGCCGCAATTCGAAGCGACCGTCGGGCCCGGACCGTCCACTGATGCGTTCCGGCGTGATGGCTACGCCGCCGGTACGTCGGAACTCCATCGCCACGTTGGTGGCGGGCGCAATCCGATCGTTGGTTTTCACCTCCAGCACGTAACGAAGCGAAGGACCGAAACCGAGCACGCCGCCATCACGCACGCTATCGCTGGGAAAGGTGCGATAGCGCACGTTTCGCAGCACGCGCACCGGACCATCGGGCGGGGTGAGCGTGAAGTTGCCGATGACCGTGCCGGTGTCGTTTACCGCGGCCGTCAGAAAGAAGCGGCCGTCGCGATCGGTGCGCGCTGCAATCCGACCGGGACCGATCGGTGGACCGCCGGTACGCTCGAACTCCACCGGCATGTCGCCCACAGGTTCGAGTAGATCCCGTCGCCAGAAGCTCACCGACCAGGCCCATCTCTCACCAAACGCCCAGAGCCCCGAATTGCGTACGTTCGTGGAGTCATAGCTGGCGAATGAGACGCCGCGGTACGTGGCGGCGCGGGCGCCGTCCGCACTGCGCACCGTGAGATCGCCCACGACAGTTCCGTCTACCGAGCCGTCGAGCGCCAGCAGAAAAAAGCCGCGACCGTCCGCCACTGCGCGCGCGATCCGTGGTGAGATGTCCACCCCACTGGTCCGCACGAACTCCACGTGTCCTCCGGCTTCCTTCTGTCCTGTGCCGCGATTGAGCACCTCGCCGCCGTACGTGCGTTGCCCATCCACGTTCACCACGCCAGTCGACCGGGGGAGCTCGTAGCGGTAGTCGAGTGGCACGGCGAAGCCAGGGAAGCGGGCTACGCGCGGGACGTCGGGACGCGTTACGGTCAACGTACCCACCACCGTGCCAAGATCACCGCGTCCACGCAGCTGCAGCTCGAACACTCCCGCGCTGTTGCTGCCATCCTGCACGACCACGTCGGCAGCGACACCGCCCGTTGGTACGAAGCTGACGGAGGCGGCACCAAAAGGCTGACCCCGTCGGGCCAGCGACGCCTGGAACCGCGCGTACGGCACACTCGTCCATCGCCCGACCTGCTGCAGATCGCCCTTCACCGTGATAATGCGTACGGGGAACGCGCGAATGGTGTACGCGACGCCAGCTGGCGCCTGCACGGTGACATCAGCGGTGCCGACATCGTCGGTCGCCGGCGCCACCAATTGCCACAGCCCTTCCGCGTCCGATTCGACGCGCGCGCCGGCCATGGTGATGACGACGCCGCGCTCCGGCGCGCCGCTCTGCCCGTCCACAATCTGACCGCCGAGCGCAAGCACGGGTGCAGTGCGGCATGACGCCACACCGCTGCACGGGTCGCAGCCGACGACGAACGTCAGCGCCGCCGGACCACTCGCCCGCAGCAGCCGCACGCGCCGCGGGCTACGCGCGATGCGGGCAAAGGGCCGCGCCAGCACCACCACGCTCCCCCACAGAAACCACAGGAGCTGCATCACGAATGGCAGGAGCAGCGAGTTGACGAACAAGGAATGGACGACGACGGCAGCCGTGGCGGCCGCGGTACCTGCAGCAAGGGCACGTTCCCGGCGGTTACTGCTGCCGCGATAGACCACTCGGCACCGCCGCAGGACAGCACCCAGCAGCGCAAGGTACAGGCCGACGCCCAGCACGCCCGTCATCGCCGCGATGAACAGCAGCCCACCGTCCAGCGACACGTCCGCGCCGCCGATCGGCGCCCACCCGTATGCCTGCTGCGCCTGCTGCACCGCATTGAAGCCGACACCCAGCCACGGGTGGTCGCTCCACATGATGAGCGCGCGCGACCAGGGGATAAGCCGCTGCGCCGCGGAGGCGTCCACGCTCAACTTGTTGAATCCATCGGCAAAGCGAAGCAGCAGCGTGATGAACGGAAGGATGACGAGTGCAGCAGCGGCCAAAATTCCTGCCAGGCGACGATTGAGGCCGCGCGTCCACGCCAATACCAACAGACCGAAACCCAACGCCAATAACGCCGACCGCGAGAGCGTGAGGAGTACCGCCGTGCCCAACATGAGCATCAGCCAGCGCTGCTGCGGAACCCGTTCGCGTTCCCGGGCGAGCGCAAGGAGGAGAGCAATGACGATCAGGATGCCCGCGAAATTCGGATCCAGCATCGTCGACACCAGCCGATGGCCCTGCTCATCCCACACCTTGTCGAGCCCACCGGCGTCAACGCGCTGCGCGAAGCCCGGCAACAGGGCCGCCTGCACGATGCCGAACGCCGCGATGGCCACCAGCGCGCGTTCAAACCACTGCGCCCCAGCCAGCACCTCCTCGCGCGACAGGCAGACCGCCGCGAGCCAGTACCAGCCGGCGTACAGCCACCAGCGGGCGAGAAAGGCACCGGCGCCGGCCAGCTCGCCACCGCCCAGTCCCCACAGGCGGGCAGCCTGCAGTAACGAGAGTAGCGCCACGCCGCCGAAAGCGAAAATCCACGGAAACAGTCCGTCCATCGGCCAGCGTCGCAATCGGCGCGCGACCACTGCCAACAGCACCAGCCACAGCGGCACGAGGAGTAGGTCGTTGAGCACCAGCGGCGCGGCGCGTCCGCCCAGAATTCCGCCCGGAACGCGTCCCAGATTGCCAACCGCCAACGTGACCGCCCCGGCCACCACGAGCGTGCGCGCCCCGAGCCGCATGCGCTCTCAGGACACCGTCGCGCGCCGCGGCAGGATGAGCACACTCGCCATCCCCAGCAGCAGTCCCAACACGCCACCGATCGCAACGGTGAGCACTGGCCGTGGGAAGGCCACTTTGCGCGGCGCGACGGCCGCATCGACCACGCGCACATCGCCTCCTTCGGTGATGGCCGCCAGACGACTTTCCAGCACTTGCGCCCCCATCGCCACATCCACGGTCGCCAATCGACGCAGGGCGGCGTCGGCAATGAACACCTTGAGGCCAGCACCGGGCAGCTGCTGCACCCGGGTACGAGTCCGCTCCAGATCCTCTTCCAGCGCGGCGCGCTGGCGTCGCAGCGACTGCGCGTATGTGCGCGCCAGCGGCAGCAACTGCACGACCAGTGAATCGCGCGCTGAGTTCACCGCGCGCACCGGTGCCGAGTTGGACGTGTACGTGGCCTCGAGCTCGGCACGCTGCGTTTCGAGGCGCGAGAGTTGGCTGACGATCTCGTTCACGGCTGGACTCTTGATCAGCGATGGGAACGCGGCCAAACGACGAGGGTCGGCGGAGCCTTCGGCCAAGAGCGCCTCGAGTGCGCCCTGTTCGGCGCGAATGGTGGAGAGGTAGCTCTCCGAGGCCACCAGCTGCTCGAGCGCTGCTTTGGTGGCGGGTTCCAGGGCCGCGATGCCACCGGCGTCCTGTGCATCGCGCAACGCGCTCGCAGCGGCCCGGAGCGCACGATCCACCGAATCCTGCTTGGCGACCAAAAACTCCAGCCGACGCTGGTTCAGCCCGCGGTCGACCGTCGTTCTGCGCACCAAATAGTTGGCGATCGCCAGATTGGGGACGGCAGCGGCGCTCAGCGAGTCGTAGCCCTCGAACGAGACCCGAACAACATCGCCGCCCTGTTTGCGGGCGTCGAAATGCTCGTTCATCCAGCTGATCGCATCTTCGCGGTCCATCAGTTTCGCCGTGAGCGTGGACGCCGTGGGCGTCCGCCACACTTTGCCCTCGGGGATCGTCGTGAGCCCAGGCCCCAGCGTTACCGTACGCGGTGGGAAGCGGTTGGGGAGCTGAACCGAGTCGACCAGCTGCACGCTGGCGACCCGCGCAGGCTCCAGCCCACGCAGCTGCAGGCGCAGCGAATCGACGACCGCACCGGCGATCGCACGGCTCTTGAGCAAGGCAAGTTCGGTATCGAGGTCATTCGTCAGGACCCCTGCCGCGCCGCCGCCAGCAAACTGAGCCAGCGGTCCCAACTTGCCAGCGATCGCGCCGGCGCTTGTCTGCGGCGTGCGCACCACCACCAACGCGTGCGATTCAAACCGGGCCGGCACGACGAGTACCGTGGCTATGCCTGCTGCCAGCCCTGTTAGCAATCCAGCCGTCGCGCGCCGCCAGCCCCGCGCCACTTCGCCAACGAGCGTGCTAAGATCGGTTTCGAGCGGTTCGCCCGTCGAGGTAGCGGCGGTGTCCGGCCCTGTCACCTGCGGGCCGCCAGCACGGACGTGACGAGCAACGCAAACGTGGAGATGACGGAGAGCGTGTTTCGTTTGAGCCAGGGCTCACGCCCGATAATGAGGACATCACCGCTCGCGACTGGCTGAGCCCCGTCGGCGCTCGTCATCCACCGCCGGATCGCCGTCTCGGTGCCGTCGCGCAGCAGGGTGAGCCGATCCGGGTTCCCGATCTCGCCCACCCCCTGCGCCTCGGCGATCGCATCGCGCAGTCGCGCCGCGACGGGCAGAAAGTACACTCCCGCCTTACGCACTTCGCCAAGCACAGTCAGGCGGCGTAGTGCGATGACCGATGCGTCTTCCATGCGATACACCCCGCTTAAGGCGCGCCGGACCAGTGGCGCCACGGAATCGGCGGGCACGTAACCCACGCGTACGGGGCCCACGCGCGGCACCCAGATGACTCCATCCGTGTCGACGTCGAGCATGACGGCGGAGGCCGAATCGCCGGTGGCGCGCACGAAAACGCGGTCGCCCGCTCGAAGCGGTAGCGTGCGCTCTTGGGCGCTTGCGGTCGGGGTGTGGGTGCAGAGCAAGGTCGCCAGCGCGACCGTCAGAGCGGGGATTCGCATCGCGCGGAAAGGTGGCGGAGCGACATGGGCGCGGCAAGGCGGACCGTCAGATAGCAGTGGTGGACTGGCTACCACGCGCGGAGCTCGCAAACGCCGCGCGTGAAGACAAGCTCCGATAAAAAGCCGAGCCTGCCGCCGACTTGGCGTCGCAGGTGACAACGTACGGAACGTTCGGATAAATTCCGCCCGGTTTCCCCTTGGTTCTCCTGATATCTCCAGAGCTCTGCCTATGCGTCGTGCGCTCATTACCGGCATCACCGGCCAGGATGGTTCATACCTCACCGAGCTGCTGCTGGAAAAGGGCTACGAGGTCCACGGAATCATGCGTCGTGCCTCCACGTTGAACACCGGGCGGCTCGATCATCTCTATCACGACTCCCACGATCGCGGCGTCCCGCTGTTCCTCCACTACGGCGATCTCTCCGACGGCGGCGGACTGCGGCGGCTCATTCACAGCGTCGCGCCGGACGAGCTCTACCATCTCGGCGCGCAAAGCCATGTCCGCGTCTCGTTCGATCAGGCAGAGTACACGGCCGATGTGGTGGCGGTGGGAACGCTGCGCCTGCTCGAAGCGGTGCGCGATACGGAGCAGTCGAAGGGGAAGCAGATCCGCTTTTATCAGGCGGGAAGTTCCGAGATGTTCGGCGGCGCGCCGGCACCGCAATCGGAGGAGACGCGTTTCTATCCGCGCAGCCCGTACGCGGTGAGCAAGGTGGCCGCGCATTGGTATGCGGTGAACTATCGCGAAGCGTACGGCATGTTCGCGGCCAATGGCATCCTCTTCAATCACGAGAGTCCGCGTCGCGGCGAAACGTTCGTGACGCGCAAGATCACGCGCGCCGCGGCGCGCATCAAAGCAGGTTTGCAGGAGAAGTTGTTTCTCGGCAACCTCGACGCGCGCCGCGACTGGGGATTCTCCGGCGACTACGTCGAAGCCATGTGGCGTATGCTGCAGGCCGATCAGGCCGATGACTTCGTGATCGGCACCGGCGAGACGCATTCGGTCGGCGAGTTCGCCGAGAAGGCGTTCAGCCACGTCGGTCTCGATTGGGAGCAGTACGTCGCCTACGATCCGAAGTACAATCGACCGACCGAAGTGGACGTGTTGCTCGGTGACGCCTCGAAGGCTCGGCGGATACTGGGTTGGGAGCCAAAGACGACCTTCGATGGACTGGTTACGATGATGATGGACGCCGATGTCCTGCTGGCCGAGCAGGAGGCGCGTTTGCGTAGCGGCGAGAGCACGGCCAAACAGACCGTTCCCTCGTGATCACGAGTCCGCGAGACGAGAGCGCGCGATTGCCGGAGGTCGTCTGGTCGGGCAGCGACGAACAGTCGATGTTCGCGCTCGGCACGACGTTGCTCCGCCATCGCTGGCGGATCGTGCGCTGGACATTGGCGTTCGGTGTATTGACCGGCCTGTTGGTGGCGTTCAAGCCGCCGCTGTATCGCGCGTCGGCCTCGTTCCTGCCGCAAGGCACCGACGCCTCGCGGTCGGGGTTGGCGAGTCTGGCCGGACAGTTCGGCGTGTCGCTCCCGATGGGAGCGCAGTCCACCACGCTGACGCCCGACTTCTATGTGCGGCTGATCAAGTCGCGCGAACTGCTCACCGCGCTCGCGCGGGACAGCGTGCGCGTTGCAGCGGGCGATGACAAGCGCACCGCGGTGCTCGACATTCTGGAAATCAAGGAACCGAACGCGCGCGCGCGGGAAGAGAAGGGCGTCAAGCTGTTGCAGGACCTGCTCGTCGCATCGGTGTCGAAAACCACCGGTGTGGTGGAGCTTTCGGCGGCCACGCGCTGGCCGACGGTGTCGCTTTCGATCGTCTCGCGGCTGGTGGACGGGGTCAACGAGTTCAACGTCCGAACCAAGCAGGGGCAGGCGGCCGCCGAACGAAAGTTCACGCAGGCGCGATTGCAGTTGGCGGCGACGGACCTGCGCGCGGCGGAGGATCGGCTGGCCAACTTTCTCGAGAAGAACCGGCAGCTCAACGGGTCGCCGGAGCTCTCGTTTCAGCGCGATCGGCTGCAGCGGGTCGTGTCGCTCCAGCAGCAGGTCTTCACCTCGCTCACGCAGTCGTTCGAAGAAGTGCGTATCCGCGAGGTACGCGACACGCCGGTGATCACTTTGGTGGATTCGCCCGCCGTCTCCGTGGCCCCCGAACCTCGTGGTCGTGTGACGCGCGTCCTCCTCGGACTCGTCGTGGGCGCGCTTTTCGGTGCAGGAATTGCTGTAGTGTCCGACACCGTCGCGCGTCGACGTGCTGAAGGCGACGCGCAGACGATGGCGTTCCTTGCGGCGCTCGGCGAGGTAAAGGGGAGCGGACGTCGGCGCGATGCGGAGCGCGTCGGCCAGATCCCGTCATGAGCAGCGAGCAAGGCAACGACAACACGAGCCGTTCCAATTCACCTCGGGAGTTCCGTGTACACTGAAATTACGAAGTGCCGCATGACCGGCAGCAGTGACCTCATCCCCATCCTCGATCTCGGGACACAGCACCTGACAGGTGTATTTCCGCGCGACCGGAGTGTGCCGGTCACCCAGGGGCCGGTCGAGCTGGTCCTCAGTCGCGAGGGTGGATTGCTGCAACTGCGTCAGTCGTACGATCTGGCGGAGATGTATGGCGACAACTACGGCTATCGGTCGGGGCTCAACCGGTCGATGGTGGCGCACCTGGAGTCGAAGGTCGCGAAGCTGGAGCAGATGGTGAAGCCGGGAGTCGGCGACGTCGTGCTCGATATCGGCAGCAACGACGGAACGCTGTTGCGCGCCTACCGCCAGGCCGGTCAGCGGCTCGGCGGCATCGATCCGAGTGCGGGCAAGTTTCGCCATTTCTACCCCGAGCACATCGGCCTCGTCACGGACTTCTTTTCCGCCGAGGCATTCACGTCACTGTTCGGTGACACGAAAGCCAGGATCGTCACGTCGATCGCGATGTTCTACGATCTCGAGAATCCGATGGCGTTCATGCGCGCGGTTGCCGACGTGCTGGCGGACGACGGCGTGTGGCACTTCGAGCAGAGCTACATGCCGTCGATGCTGGCCACGTGCGCCTACGACACCATCTGTCAGGAGCATCTCGAGTATTACGCGCTCACGCAGATCAAGTGGATGGCGGACCACGCCGGTCTCGAGATCATCGACGTCGAGTTGAACGATATCAACGGCGGATCGTTTGCGGTGACGGCGGCCAAGCGTGGCTCCGGACGGGAGGCGAACGTTGCGGCGATCGAGCAACTGCTCGAAAAGGAGAAGCTGCAGCAGATCGATACACCGGCGGCGTTCGAGCACTTCCGCGACGCGGTTTTCCGTCATCAGCGTGAGTTACCAGAGCTCGTGCGTTCGTTGCGCGACGACGGCAAGAAGGTGTTCGGCTACGGCGCATCCACCAAGGGCAACGTGCTGCTGCAGTTCTGCGGTCTCACGGTGGAGGACCTCACCTGCATCGCCGACGTGAACCCGGATAAGCACGGCTGCGTGACGCCGGGCACGAACATTCCGATCGTGTCGGAAGCGGAGGCGCATGCGCTGAACCCTGACTATTTCCTCGTCATGCCGTGGCATTTTCGCACCAACCTCGTGGCGCGCGAAGCGGAGTTTCTCAAGCGCGGCGGCAAGATGATCTTTCCGCTGCCGACGATCGAGATCGTCGGGTAGCGGGGCGCGTCGGTTGCATATCGTCGTGTTGTGCGCCACTCGTCGTGGCCTCGCGTTCGTGCAGCGGGTGCGGGCGCTGTGTCCGGATGACCAGCTCACCGTGATCAGCTTTCGCGAGGAGGCGCACGAACCACCGTTTCTCGACGACATTCGCGACTTCGCCATGGCATCGGGCGCACACTTCATCGAAACGCGCAACGTGGCCGCGCCGCAGTGGGAATCGGTATGGAGCGCGCCGATCGACCTGCTCTTCATGGTGCATTGGCGCTACCTGCTGCCGGACGCACTCGTCGAGCGTCCGCAGCTCGCGTCCGTGGTCTTTCACGATTCGCTGTTGCCGGCCTATCGCGGCTTTTCGCCGACCGTGTGGGCCATCATCAATGGCGAGTCGGAGGCCGGCGTGACGATGCTGCATGCAGCGGGGGACGTCGACTCCGGCGACATCATCGATCAGGAGCGTGTGCCGATCGGCCCGGACGACACGATTCGGGATGTCTTTCCGCGAACGACGGATGCATATCTGGCACTGCTGGAGCGCAACCTGCCAGCGCTGCGCGCGGGGCGTGCTCCGCGTCGGGCACAAGCGCAATCGCTCGCAACGTACACTTGCAAACGCACGCCGGCTGATGCGCGCATCAGCTGGCATCAGTCGGCTACAACAATCCACAATCTCATTCGGGCATCGACCTATCCCTATCCCGGTGCGTTTACCTACTTTGCCGGACGGCGCATGGCCATTCTCGCCTCGCGGCTGGCGACCGATACGCCGCGATACGTTGGCGCCGTGGTGGGTCGCGTGATACGAATCATTGCGGACACGGGCGTCGTGGTGCTCACCGGCGAGGGCGCGATTCTCATCACCACGGTGCAGTTTGCGGACGGAGTGCCAATGTGCGCCGCGGATGTGATCCGGAGCATCGCCGCGACGCTGGACGATCGTTCATGACGCACGCACTCATTCCATTCAATCGACCGAACATGGGTGCCGCCGAACTGGCGCGCATGGCTCAGGCGGTCGGCAGCGGGTATCTCTCGGGCGACGGTCCGTTCACGAAGCAGTGTCACGCGTTTCTCGAACAGACACTCGGCGTACATCGTGCGCTGCTGACCACCTCCTGCACGGATGCGCTGGAGCTCTCGGCGCTCCTGCTGAATCTCGCGCCCGGCGATGAGGTGATCGTGCCGTCGTTCACCTTCGTCTCGACCGTGAACGCGTTCGTGTTGCGTGGCGCCAAGCCGGTGTTCTGCGACGTGCGTGCGGACACGCTCAACCTCGACGAAGGGCAGCTCGAGCGACATGTGACCGCGCGAACGAAGGCGATCGTGGTAGTGCATTACGCCGGCGTTGCGTGCGAGATGCACCCCATTCTCGAGATTGCCGGACGGCACGGCATTCCCGTGATCGAGGACAACGCGCACGGTCTCTTCGGCACCTATCATGGACAACAGCTCGGCACCTTCGGGTGCATGGCCACGCAGAGTTTTCACGATACGAAGAACTTCACCTGCGGCGAGGGCGGCGCGCTGCTGATCAACGATCCGCAGTACGCGGCTCGGGCGGAGATCGTGCGTGAGAAGGGAACCGACCGCAGTCGCTTTCTGCGCGGACAGGTGGACAAGTACGGCTGGGTGGACGTCGGCTCGAGCTTTTTGCCATCGGACATTCTGGCGGCAGCACTGAGTGTGCAGTTGGACGCGCGCGACGAGATCCAGGGCAAGCGACAGCACCTGTGGACGCGGTACCATGACGCACTCGCCACGTGGGGCCAGCAGCACGGCGTCACACTTCCGGCGGTGCCGGCGCATTGCGAGCAGCCGTATCACATGTTCTACATCATGCTGCACTCGCTCGGGCATCGACAGGCGCTGATCAGACACTTGCGCGCGCACAACATCGTTCCGGCCTTTCACTACCTTCCGTTGCATCTCTCGCCGATGGGGCGGACGTTTGGTGGAGCGGAAGGCGACTGCCCCGTGACCGAGCAGGTGAGCGATCGGTTGCTTCGCTTGCCGTTCTTCAACACGATGACCGACGCTGAACTCGATCGGGTCGCGAGCACGATTCGGGAATTTCAGCAGGACTGAGCGGAATGTTCGTCCGGAACACCATCATCGGCATGTTGTCGTATGCGCTGAGCACGCTGCTCAACATGGCCATCTACGTGGTGGTCGCACGTGGGTTGGGCCCCAAAGGGACCGGGGCCGTCGCGCTGCTGACGCTGTTTGGCGTGACCGTGAGCCTCATCATCAACCTCGGTCTCGGACAGTCGGCGATCTACTACATCGGCCGACGCGAATACGAGGCGAAAACTGTCTCGAGCAATCTGCTGACGATGGCGCTGCTGATCGGCATTCCGGCAACGATCGTGCTGGCCATTGCCCAGCCGCTGTACGGTCCCCGCCTGTTGGGCAGCGTTCCCGCGCCATATGTGTTCGCGATGGTGCTGCTGACGACGTTCGCCCTCGCGCGGATGTATGCCGAGTACCTCTTTGCGGCGGTGCACGACTTCGTCTGGAACTCCGGACTCAATATCGTCGATCTTGCGTTACGACTGGTGCTCCTGCTGGTGTTGCTTCCCTTGGGCGTGGGCTTGCAGGGTGCCGTCATCGCACTCGCTGTCGGCACTGTTGCGTCGTCACTGCTCGGGTGGGAGTTGATCCGACGCCGAGTGGGTGGTTTGCGTGCCGCGATCGATCGGACGCTGGTACGTCGCTTCTCGTCGTTTGGCGTGCTGTCGTACGCGGCCGTGTTCACGACGTACCTGAATCTGCGATTCGATCAATTCCTGGTTGGTTTCTTTCTCACGCTCGATCAGGTGGGCATCTACTCTGTCGCGGTGATACTCGCCGAAGTGGCGATGAAGTTTGCCAACGTGGTGGCGAAGGTGCTGTTCGCGAACGTGTCATCGCTCGATGCGGCGAGCGCGACGCAGTTGACCGGACGTACCATGCGGGCGACGATGGCCGTCGCGCTGATCTCGGTCATCGGACTGGCGGTGCTTGGGCCGTGGCTCATTCGCCTGTTCTTTGGGGAGGCGTTCATCGGCGCGAGTACGGCGCTGCGTCTGCTGCTCCCGGGGACGCTCCTCTTCAACATCACGCAGGTGCTTTATAGCGATCTGTCGGGACGCGGCCTGCCGGCGGTCGGCATCTATGCCAGTGTGGCGAGTTTGGCGGTGACACTTCTGGGCAACTACTGGCTGACTCCGCGCATGGGTGTCAACGGCGCGGCGCTCACCTCCAGCATTGCGTACACGGTCGGCGCCATTCTCATGCTCTCGATCTATTTGCGCACCACCGGCGAGAGGCTGCGTCAGGTGCTCATCGTGTCGCGCGAAGATCTGCGACTGGTCGGTGGGCTGATGCGGCGCCTGTCGTCCGCGAGCTGACCACGCTGCGCGTGCGCATGTCCCCGCCCCCAGTGCCATCGCCCGGAAAGAAGACGCGCATCCTGTTCGTGCTGAGCCAGCTCGTGCAACACGGAAGCGAACGCTATCTGTTCGAGATCTGTCAGGCGCTGGACAAGGAACGCTTCACCGTGGAGGTGATGACGCGCGCGATCTCCGTGAAGCATCACTACTACTATGAGAAGCTGCTCGCGCTCGGTATTCCGGTGCACCGCAAGCTCATCTCGCGTCGCTTCTTCATCTATCCGATCAAGCGATGGTATCGGGGTTCGGCGCTGCTGCGCCGCGTGGTGGCAGCGGCGCATCGCGCGTTCATCGAGGCGTGGTACGGCCGTTTCCTCGAATCGTATGACGTGATCGCGGTGGTCGGCATCGAGACGTATTGTGACGCGCTCAGTCCGGTGCTCGACGGAAAGGAGAACGTGGTCATTCATCACGTGAATCATCAGTTCCAGTTCGAGCGCAACTACTTCGATGAGTGTCCGCAACGAAAGCTCGTCATTCTCGATCGGCAGCAGGAGATGGAAGTCCGCAACAGCCGCATGCGCGATGCGTCGCTCTACCTGCTGCCATTGCCGATGCGACTCTCGACGCGCCCGCACTTGCTGTCGCCCGTCCGCGTGCCGGGCGAACCGGTACGCATCGGGGTGGTGAGTCGACTCTTTCGCGATCGCCCGAACGAACCGCTGTTACGCTGTTTTCGCGCGGTACTCGACCAGACCGATGCCCTCCTGTACTTCTATGGCGGCGGAGACAAGACACAGTACGACGCGCTACTCGACGAACTGGGCATCCGCGACAAGGTGCTCTTCATGGGGCATCAGGAAGACCTCGAGGGGGCCATCCAGCGCGATCGACTCTCGCTGCTCTGGCTCGTGTCGATGGGTCCGTCCATCAGTTACGGGAGCATCGAAGTCGCGAGCCTCGGCGTGCCGATGGTATTCTGGAATCTGTCCGCCAAGTCGCACGAGGAGATTCTCGCCGCCACCGATGGTGCGCTGTTCTCATTCGACAACGAAGTACAGTTCGCCGCCTTCAACGCGACGGTGCTGCATGACGGGGAGGCGCTGCGCACCCTGGGCACCACGTTGCGCGCCTACGTGCAACGGGAATTTGAGATCGGCAATAACGTAGCAGCACTCGAAGCCTACTACGAAGCTGTCGCCTCCGCGGCGGCTGGATCTGTGTCGTCGAGGCCGCACGGTGGCTGATCTCACGCTGGACTGGGCGTGGCTCTATGTGCAGGTGGCGCTGTTGTCCGGGATGGCCGGGCGTGAAGTGCTGCGCCGCCGCGATCGCAATCTCTTCGCCATCCTCGTACCCGCCACCATGCTGGTGCTCGTGCAGTTTCAGGGGTGGTGGTTGCTGCGCCAGTTCGAGACGACCGGCGAACAGCGTCTGGAGCATCTCTACAATTCGATCACGCTGGAGATGGCACGACGGGCCAATCTCTACATCGGATTGGGTGTGCTCTGCTACGTGCTCGCCTACGCGCTGTCTCGTCCGCGCCGCGAGTTGCCGCTGTCCGCAGCCGCGCCGGATGCGCAGACCGTGGCGCGGGCGGAGCGATCGACGGTGCTGGCGTATCTCGTTGCGGCGGGCTGGACGACCCTTTCAGCGTACCTGCTGATCACGCAGGTCGGTGGCATCAATCTCGCCTTGACGCAACCGGGGAGGATGATCGAGGGGCAGACGGTATTTCTCATCGCGGTCGGCATGGCCAAGTGGCCGCTGGTGATGCGCATTGCAACGAAGACTCGCCCGCGGCTGCTCGATATCGCGCTATGGGTGAGTGGTGTGGTGATCACGTTGTTCAGCTCGCGATTTCTGACCGCGTTCGCCGTGTTGCAACTGCTCATCGTCATCAACTACTGCTGGAAGGAACTGTCTCGACGGTCGCTATTGCTGATGGTGGTTCCGGCGGTGTCGATCTTCCTCGTGTTCGGACTGTATCGCGACTACGCGTATCGCTTCGGCACCGTCGGTGGCAAGGCCGCGGCGCAGGAGTTTCTCAGCCGGCCGGACGAATGGAACGTCGGTGAGTGGTTTTATCGCACCAATGTGGAAGGATTTACCGGTGTAGCGGGGGCGCTGACGTATCAAGCCGAGGGGCACGAGTTCGACTACGACTTCGGCGTGAGTGAGTTGGAGGTCTTCACCAAGCTGATTCCAAATTCGGTCCGCAACAATCCTGCGCTCCCGTTCAAGGGGATCGCGGAGTGGTTGCACAACGCGTATCCGTACACGGGGGCCGTTGTGCCGTCCGGCGTGGAGTTGGCGTACGGTCACCTGTCGGTGCTAGGCATCCTGCTGTACTCCGCCGTCCTGGGAGCGCTGACGCGCAGCTTTCACCGGTATGCGCGGCGTCCGGGCGTTTCGAGACTGCCGGCGCTCGTGCTCTCCGTGCAGTTGCTGAACGGCGTGCGCGGTTCGCTGTTCTTCGCCTTCGTGTTCTTCGGACTGGGTGATCTGGTGACGCTCTGGATATACCGACTCTTTCTCGCCAGGCCACGATCCATGACGGTGCCCATTACGGCGAATGCTGCCACAGTCACGCAGGGCGATGCAACAGCGTAAGACACAGCGGAAGCCACTGCGCGTCGGCGTCGATGCGCGCCTGATCACGTACCGGCGCGGCATCGGAAACTTCGTCCAGCATCTGCTGGATGCGCTCGCGCGTCTCGACACACCGCACGAGTTCGTACTCTACGTCGATTCGAACGCGGCGGTGCCCCTCGCGCCCAAGCATCCGCGCTTTACCACGCGGGTGTTGGGACCGCGCATCTATCCAGTTTGGGAGCAGTGCTCGCTGCCCGCGCAATTGCGTCGCGACCGCATCGATGTGCTGCACTGTCCAGCCAACGCCGGACCGCTCCACATGCCGTCATCCACCCGACTCGTGCTGACCATTCACGATGTGATGTACATGTTGCCTCGCTCCACCTTGCCCGCCTCACCGTCGCTGTATCAGCGCATCGGGCGCGGATATCTGCGCTGGGCGGTGCCGCGCGTCGCGCGGGATGCGGCGGCCGTGACAACAATCTCGGAGTTCTCGCGCGCCGATATCGAGCGATACATCACCACCACCGCGCCCATGACCGTGGTGTACGAGGCACCGGGTCCCGCTTTTCGCATCGTGGACCCCGCTCATGCCGCCGCAACGGTGCAATCGCTTGGCGTATCCGCTTCCTACCTGGTCGCGTTGGGTGCCATCGATCCGCGCAAGAATACGGCGCGGGTGATCGATGCCTTCGCGCGCGCACTGCCGGAACTTCCGTCGTCGCAGCAACTGGTGCTGGTGGGACTCGCACCAGGCGCGCGCGTCCATTTCGGCAAGCAAGTCCGCGCACTCGGCATCGAGACACGGGTCGTGCTGCTCGGATTCGTCACCGAAAGCGAACTGGTGGCGCTGTACAATGCCGCCGAGCTGTTCGTCTATGCCTCGCTCTACGAAGGGTTCGGCATGCCGCTGCTCGAGGCGATGGCGTGTGGGACGGCGGTACTCGGCTCGACCAGTGCGTCGGTGCCCGAGATCGCCGGAGACGCCGCACTCCTGGTCGACCCGACCGATGTCGGGGCGATCGCTGCGGCGATGAGCCGACTGTCCAACGACGCTTCATGTCGTTCGGCACTGAGGGAACGTGGCCGCGTGCGCGCCCAACGGTTCACGTGGGATCAGGTGGCGCGTGATGTGATGACCGTCTACGAGCAGGTCGGCACCGTATGAGCGCACCCGTATGAGCGCACCCGCATGAGCGCATCCACGACGCCAGAATCGCTGGACAGCGCGATCAAACCCATGCGCCTGCTGTACATCGTGGACAGCGTGCCGTATCCGACACGCAAAGGCTATCAGCTCATCGTCTACAATCAGATCGCGCGATTGGCAAAGCTCCATCGCATCGACCTGATCGCGTTTGGCGACGGCGACGGCGCCGATGCGGGCGTGGCGCACATGCGCACGCTGTGTGCAGACGTGGAGCTGGTGCCGCGCACGCGCCGGGAGTCGTGGTTGAGTGTGTTGCGCGCACTGCCGTCACGCTTTTCGTTGGCGGCGGCGTTCTATCGGTGCGCGCAGATGGAGCGTCTCGTGCGCGAGCGCCTTCGTACGACGCAGTACGACGTGGTCATCGTGCAGCTTGGTCGCATGGCGCAGTATCTCCCGGCCGACTATCGGGGAGCGTCGGTGCTCAACATGGTCGACCCGATCATCCTCAGTCATCAGCGTGTGCAGCGCTGGCGCCCATGGTACGTGCGCCTGGGCCTTCGCACCGAGATCGCACGCCTCAAGCACTACGAGCCGCGCTTCGCCTCACGCTTCACGCGCGTACTCCTCATCGTGAAGGCGGACATCGAGGAGTACCGCCAGTACCTCGGCGGGGCGAAAGTCGAAGCGGTACGATACGCCATCGATGTCCACGAGTATGTGCCGGCACCTGACGTTGCACGTACGCCAGGCATGATCGTCATCACGGGGAGCATGTTCTACGCCCCGAATGTTGACGCGGTGCTGTATTTCTGCCGAGAGATCTTTCCGCTCGTACGTCGCGCGGTCCCGGAGGCGACGGTGTGGATTGTCGGCGCGCGGCCGACCGCATCGCTTCACAATTTGGCCAAGACACCCGGCATGTACGTGACCGGATCGGTGGACGATGTCCGCCCGTACGTGTATCGCGCGATGGTGAGTGTGTGTCCCGTGTTGCTGAATGTCGGGACGCAGACCAAGGTGCTCGAGGCACTGGGGATGGCGACACCTGTCGTCACGACATCAGCGGGCAATCACGGCATCGCGGCGCGCTCCGGGGAAGAACTGCTGGTGGCCGACTCGCCGGCGGACTTTGCCGCGGCGGTCGTCTCCTTGCTGCAGGGCAAGAACGTGGACGGGATGACCCAACGCGGGCGCGAGTTCGTGGTCGAGAACTTTTCGTGGGATGGCAGCGTTGCGCGCTTTGAGCAAGTGCTCGACGATGTGCGCCGGGAAGCCACGCCGTGAACGATCTCACGCTCGTGATCACCGGTGCGTCGGGCTTTCTCGGCCGCCAGCTGACGCGGGACGCAGCGCAACGCGGCGGCGAGCTGCGCGCGCTCAGTCGACGGGGGTGGACACCGGGCCCAGGCGTGCAGGGCATCGCGTGTGACGTGCTCGATGTTGGCGGGCTGCGGGCGGCCATGGAGGGTGCCACACATGTGGTGCACGCGGCCGGACTGGCGCACATTTTCGGCCATGCAGACGCGTCGAGCGATCGGTTCGCGAAGGTCAATGCGGTGGGCACGGAGAACGTGCTCCGTGCGGCTGTTCTTGCCGGTGTACAACATGTCGTGCACGTGAGTTCCGTGTCCGTGTACGGTCCACATGGCAACGCCGACTGCACGGAAGACACGCCGTGTCGCCCTGCGGGCCCATATGCCACGAGCAAATTCGACGCTGAGCAGCGGGCGCGCGCCGCGGTGCAGGGAACCGGGACCGCGCTCACCATCCTGCGACTCGCCACGTTGTACGGCGAAGAGGACCCCGGCAATGTTGCGCGCCTCATGCGCGCGATCGACCGCGGTCGTTTCGTGTGGCTTGGTGACGGCTCCACCCGCAAGAGTCTCATTCATCGCGACGATGCGGCCCGCGCGTGTGTGCACGCCGCCTTGCGAGCGGCGCCAGCGGCGGTGTCGGTGTTCAACGTGTCGGCACCACCGGTCACAATGCAGCAGGTGGTGAGTGGACTCGCCGACGCACTCGATCGTCGCGTGCCGTCGTGGCGTGTGCCGGGATCGCTGGTGTCGCAGCTGACGCGCTTCGTTGGCGATAGGCTGCATGTCGCGCGTGCTGCGCGCTTGCACGACACGGTGCGGAAATGGTTGACCGACGATGTGTACGATGGGTCGCGGTTCGATCACACGTTCGACTTTCGGGCCAGCGTCGCCTTGCGTGACGGACTCGCGCGTGAGGTGGCGTGGCATCGGGCGAATGCGCCCACGGGTGCGCGGTGACCACCCAGCTTCTGCTGCTCGGCGCGCTCGTGGTCGCCGTGGTGTGGGCCGCGATCTTCCCGCTTCGGCAACAGTTGGAGCGTTGGGACATGATCGATCGACCCAATGCGCGCAGTTCTCACAGCACGCCCACTCCGCGTGGTGGCGGATTGGCGATCGTGACCGCCGTGCTCAGTGGCGTGGTGCTCTGGACGTGGAAGTCCGCGCAGCTGCCGCTCGGGGTCGTTGGTGCATTCGCGATACTCGGCGGGGGGATCGCCACGCTGGGCTGGATCGACGACCGACGTCCGCTGTCGGCGCGCATCCGTCTGCTCGTTCAGCTCGCCGCTGCCATCGCGGCGATCGGTGCCTTCGGATCCATCGAATCCATCTGGCTGCCGTTCGCAGGCCCGATGCACATCGGGCGATTCGGAATCGGGTTGACGCTGCTCTGGATTGTCGGGCTGACCAACGCCTACAACTTCATGGACGGTATCGATGGACTGGCCGCGGGACAGGCGGTGATTGCCGGACTCTGCTGGTTGCTCGTGTCGTGGGGGCATCAGCGTGCACCATCCGGCGCGATCGGTTTGCTGGTGGCTGCCGCGTCGCTTGGATTTCTGATTCACAATTGGCCACCGGCGCGGCTCTTCATGGGTGACGTGGCGAGCGGATTTCTCGGATTCACATTCGCGGTGCTCATGTTGCCTCGAATGGCCGGGGATGCCTACAGCGATCGTCTGCTGATCGGCGGCGCGCTCTTTGTCGGTGTCTTCGTGGGTGACGCCTCTCTCACCTTTGCGAGACGACTAAGGAATGGCGAACGCGTTTTCGACGCACACCGCAGCCATCTCTATCAGCAACTCACGCCAACCAAGGCGATGCATCGTCCCGTGACGATGCTGTATCTGGCGCTGGCCGTGCTGTCCGCCGGGTGCGGATTCGCTTTTCTCCACGGAACCGACACCGTTGCCGCGTTATCGCTGATGGTCGCGCTGTCGGTATTGTGCACGCTCGCGTTGGTCGTGCATCGAACCACCAGGCGCCGCCGTGACGCTGAACGCGGAGCATCACGCTGATGTCACGCTCGACAGCACTGCGTGCGCAGTGGAGTTGGTGGCGAGTCTTGCTCGCCTTCCTGATCGTGTGCCACGCGGCGTGGTTCGCGTTCACAGTGCTGGTTGGCGGACGCTTCTCGGCAGCCTCGGCAGGACGCTTCGCGATCGTTATTGTCTTGCTGACAATCTCGGCGACGGCCATCACGGGACTGTTGTGGCGGCGACCGGCACGAGCCGCCGTGCGATGGGGGGCAGTGGCGCTGGTGCTGCTCTTCGCGGCGCGAATGCACGTCCCGCAGTATGTCCTGCAGCGGAATATGTACCGGCCATCGGATGGCGCGACGCCCTTAGTGCAGCAACTCCGCGAGCTTACGTCGGCGCAGGAGCAGTATCGTTTGCAAACGGGGCACTACGCGAGCTCCATTGACTCGATGTCGTCTCTTCTCACGCCATTTCCCGAGGTGGAGAGTGTGCTGCGCACGAACGGCGCGAAGGGTTGGGCGGGGCGGGCGACGCGTGGTGCGGCAGAGTGCGTGATCTGGGTGCGTGACAGCTCGCTTCGCATCGACCCGCGTGCGCACGAGGGTGTGCCGTACTGCGCAGGACGTAGCGCGGCCAACCCTCGCATGCAGATGATGTCGCGTGCGACAGCGCCGGCCCAGGAGGTTGCTGGAGGCATCGTCCGGCCACTCACCGGTACGTGGCTCCAGCACCGCGCCGACGAACGGCGAACCGGCAGCGTTGCTTCGGAGCTGGGTGACGTTGGGTACCGGTGGACCACACAGGTGGATGGAGAGCTGCGAGCGTCGGTCGCGGCCGCTGGCTCGCAGCTGTTCATCGGGGCGCACGGCAATGGTGAGTTCGTCTCGCTGTCGCTCGATTCAGGGCATGTGGACTGGCGTATTCGCCTGGCCAACTGGGTACATCATGAACCGGTGGTCACGTCCGATCTGGTGATCGTGACATTCGGCAGCAACGACAACTTCGGCGCCTTCTCCGCTGTTGCAAACGGGTCTGGTGGCATCTCCACGTTCGATCGTCGCACCGGGCGCGAGCGATGGCATCACTATCTCAACGCGAGTGTAATGACGAGTCCCGTGATCGGAGATTCGCTCGTCGCGGTAATCACCACCGACAACGAGGCAGTGGCGTGGCGCGTGACGGATGGCGCGGAGCTGTGGCGCACCGCGCTGCCATCGCAGTCGTGGATGGGCAATCCGATGGTCGTCGGAGATCGAATGATCATCGGACTTGAGAAGACGCGCCTTTGCGTGCTGTCCTTGGTCACGGGCGCTGTCGACTATTGCACGGAGTTCGCTGGCAACGGCTGGGGTGCAGGGCACGCCTCGGTTACGCTGGCCGACAAACTCGCCCTGATCGTGTACGACGAGGATATCCCGGTCGCGCAGGCCGTCCGTGCGGGACTCTGGAAGTTTCTCTTCACTCGACTGCTCGGCATCGAAGGCGCGGCGGGGCAGCAGTATGCCGTCGCCATCGAGCTGTCATCGGGTCGCGAGCACTGGCGTGTTCCACTGGGTGGTATCAGCGGAGCGGACGTGCAAGGACACATCGCGGGCACGCCCGTTGTTGTAGATGGCGTGGCCTATGTGCCATCACCGCTCAATGGGCACGTCACTGCCATTCGCGCCGAGAGCGGAACAGTGCTCTGGTCTACCCCAATCAAGGCCGTGCGCGGCTCGGTACTCGTTACGCACGGCGCCGTGGTCAGCGCCACGTCCGATGCGTCGTTGGTGGTGCTCGACGCCGCGACGGGTAACGAGCGGTGCCGTCAGACGCTGCCGGCAGCGAGCGATCGTGCCGGACCGACGCTGGTCGGACGCACGGCACTCCTCGCCTTGCGCAACGGACTCGTGCTGGCCAGGCCGATCGACGATATGCTTCAATGTCGAAAGTAGTCTGCGCCCCCGGCCGCGATGTCCGTCTCGATCGATGTGCTCGCAGCGCATGTGCTGCCGTATCCAACCATGCCCCCTCATGACCACCATTCTCGTTACCGGCGGCGCAGGATTTATCGGCTCGGCGTTCGTTCGCCTGTGCCTCGAGGATCCTGCGCTTTCCATCATCAACGTCGATCTGCTGACGTACGCCGGCAATCTCGATTCGCTGTCGGATGTCGAGGCCAATCCGCGCTACGCGTTTCATCAACTGGATATCTGCGACGGTGAACCGTTATTGGCGCTGCTTGTGGAATCGCGCCCGGATGCGATCGTGCACTTCGCCGCCGAGTCGCACGTGGATCGTTCGATCGATGGTCCGGCGGCGTTTCTGCGGACGAACGTGCTGGGCACGTTCACGCTGCTGCAACAGGCGTTGTACTACTGGCGCGGACTTCCGTCGGTCGTGCAAGCGGAATTCCGCTTTGTGCACGTGTCCACCGATGAGGTGTACGGCTCGCTTGGTGCACAGGGGCTCTTCACCGAATCATCACCGCATGCACCCAATTCACCGTACGCGGCAAGCAAGGCCAGCGCCGACCACTTCGTGCGCGCGTGGCACCACACGTACGGGTTGCCGACCGTGACGACGAACTGCTCCAACAATTACGGCCCCTGTCAGTTTCCGGAGAAGCTCATTCCGTTGACCATTCAGCACGCACTCCGTGGCAAGCGCTTGCCGGTGTACGGTCGTGGCGAGAACGTGCGCGACTGGCTGTATGTGGACGATCACTGTCGCGCATTGCGGTTGGTGATGGAACGTGGTACGGTGGGGCGCACGTACAACATCGGTGGCTCGAACGAGTGGCGTAACATCGACGTGGTGCAGGCCATCTGCGACGTCCTCGACGAGCTGGTGCCCGACGCCGCGATCGGCCAGCGGCGCCATCTCATCGAGTTCGTCACCGACCGGCCTGGACACGACCTGCGCTATGCCATCGACGCGTCGCGCATCCAGCAGGAGCTCGGATGGCGACCGCTCGAATCGTTCGAGTCGGGGCTGCGCAAAACGGTGCAGTGGTATCTCGACAACCAACGCTGGTGTCAACGCGTGCAGAGTGGCGCGTATCGTGGCGAACGTCTCGGACTTGGGGCAACATCGTGAGTGAGCGCTGCGGCATCATCCTCGCCGGCGGGGCGGGCACGCGACTGCACCCCACCACGCTGGTCGTCAGCAAACAGTTGCTGCCCGTATACGACAAGCCGATGATCTACTATCCGCTGTCCACACTGATGCTCGCCGGTATACGGGACATTCTGCTCATCTCTACACCGCAGGACCTGCCGCGATTTCGCCAACTACTCGGCGACGGTTCGCAGTGGGGACTCACCTTTCGCTACGCCGAGCAGGCGCAGCCGAACGGGCTCGCCCAGGCGTTCGTCATCGGACGCGAGTTCATTGGCACACGGCATTCCACGCTCGTACTCGGCGACAACATTTTCTACGGCGCGGGGCTCATCGACCAACTGCGCCGTGCCGCGGCGCGGCCCACCGGCGCGACGGTGTTCGGCTATCGGGTACGCGACCCGGAGCGATACGGCGTCGCCGAGTTCGATGACCAGTTCCGGGTGGTGTCGCTCGAGGAGAAGCCGACGAAGCCGCGGTCGAACTACGCGGTCACCGGTTTGTACTTCTACGACGAACGCGTCGCCGAACTCGCGGCGCAGCTCGAGCCATCGGCGCGAGGTGAATATGAGATCACCGATCTCAATCTCGAGTATCTCAAACAGGGCGCACTGCAGCTTGAGGTCATGAGCCGTGGTACGGCGTGGCTGGACACGGGAACGCAGGAATCGCTGCACGAGGCGTCGAGTTTTGTGCAGGCGGTCGAACGGCGTCAGGGACTGAAGATCTCCTCACCCGAGGAGATTGCGTGGCGATTGGGATACATCGACGACGCGCAACTCGAAGCGCTGGCACGGCCGCTCGGAAAGAGCGGCTATGGCGACTATCTGCGCGCGCTCATCAAGGATGGCGGGCAGGGCGCGCTCTTCGGCTGAAGTGACCGCCAAACCCGTGGGTCGGGCTACGCTACCGGCGCGACAGCACGACCACGGTGGCCAGCGCGGTGAGCGTTTGCACCACCACGGTGAACGTGGAGAGCAGCGAGCCCGGCGTTCGGTCGCCCTTCGATGGCACGACGACCGTGGCTCCCGGCTTCGGTGTCGGGTCGATCGTAATGAGCCAGAAGAGTTTGTGCCTGCTCTCGATCTTTCCGTTCGGCTGAATCACGTACGCGCGATTCGTGTTCCCGCGTTCGGTTGCGCCGCCTGCGGCGCCGAGATACGCGCCAAGCGATTTGCCGGTCGCGACAAGGGCGGTAGGCGCGTTGACTTCGCCGCGCACGGCGACCGTCTGTTGACGCAGAGGCACGAACAGCGAATCACCCTCTTCAAGAAAGAGATTGTCGAGACCATTACGTTTGCGGAGCGCCACGGCGAGATCCACCCCGACGCGAATGCGGTTCCCGTCGCCGTCGAGGCGCAATGAGTCGCCAGCGCTTGATCGCACGCGCGTCGAATCTCCCAGCGAATCGGGTCGGATCGCATCTGATCTGGATGTCGCCACTCGCACGCTATTCTCGACGTTGCGCGATTCCTTGATGCGGCGCGTGAAGTAGGCAGCGCTCGCGTCGCCCTGCGAGGTGATGCCACCGGCGCGGTCGATCAGGTCACTCAGTCGCTCGTTCCGA
Source organism: Gemmatimonadales bacterium (assembly GCA_038213465.1). GTDB lineage: Bacteria > Gemmatimonadota > Gemmatimonadetes > Gemmatimonadales > Gemmatimonadaceae > Gemmatimonas. Next base: position 87,674 of record JBBQTA010000013.1, read on the forward strand.
TTCCGCAACGTGTACTCGCCAGGGAAGCGTACTTCGCCCAGCAGTTGAACCGAGATCGGCAAACGCCAATCCGGATTTCGCAAGATCAGCACGTTGTCGTACGGCTGAAGCACCTGCTCCTGCGCGCCTGCAGGCGCGACGCGTCCGTCGGCGAACAAGTAGCCCGAGTCGAGCGGCACTCGAATCGTCGTGGCCAGCGTGTTCGCGTCCCACACTTCCGGCAGCCGTGCGATCTCCGCCTCACGGAGGTACGCACTCTCTTTCAGGCCACCAGCCAGCAGGACCAGGTCGCGCAGCGTCATTTCCGCCCGCCACGCGAACCGACCGCCGTTCAACACCGCACCACCGATAGCGACATAGCGATCCGGTCGGAACGCGGTGCGGCTGTAGGCAATGATCTCATCGTCTTCCTGAAGCAGCAACGGTTCGACCGTGAAGCCTGTGCTGTCGCGCAACATGGCGCGCAACTGAATACGCGTGGAGTCGGCCAGCAAACGCGAAACGAGGACACGACCAAGGTACGCGTCCGGCTTCACGCCACCCGCTCGACGGAGCGCATCGGTGAGCGTGAGTCCAGCGGAGAATCCTTGCGGTCCGGGGCTCCAGACGTGTCCGCTCACGACGATGCGATTGCGGACGCGGTCCGCGATCCCTGGAACGCGCAGCACGTCGCCATCCTCCAGCGCGAACGGGGGAGCGCCGCCGTCGGGGCCGAGCGGAATATCGATGGACGCGCGATCGGCACCGCCCGCTGCCCGCGCTGTCCGCGGCAGAATGCGGTCGACGAGTACGCGACGTCCATTCGCCGTGACTCGCAGGCCACCGGCGGCAGTGAGGGCGTCGGCCAGCGTTTCGGCCACTGTGAGTTCGTAGGTCCCAGGACGCGTGACCTCCCCGTCGATCCGCACTCGTGGTCCACGCACGGGCACGAACAGCACGTCACCCTGCTGCAGCCGCACATCCTGCGATGCGTCTCCGCGCAGCAGATAGTCGTACACGTCGAGGTTCGCCACAGCCTTGCCACCGCGCCGAATTTCAACGCGGCGCAACGAGCCGCGCTCGCTCGGCCCGCCGGCCGCATATAACGCGGTCAACGCCGTTCCGGCAGAGGACACGCGATACGCGCCGGGTGTGACTACGTCACCGACGACGAACACCTGATTGGAGCGAAGTTTCGACACGTTCACCGAGAACTGCGTGGTCGCGCCGGCACCACGTTGCACGCCGCTGTACACGCGACCGAGCCGTGCGTAGAGCAGATCTTCGAGCTGACCAAGCGTCAGGTTCGCAACGCCGATCTGGCCGACTTGAGGAATGACCACAAATCCGCCGCGCGTCACGTTGAGTGTGTGCGCCTCCTCCACGTCCCCTGTCAGGATCAGCACCAGCTCGTCGCCGGGCCCGATGCGATACCCTGCATCCACCGGTCCATCAAGGTTCGGTTGAAAGCGCGTCGTAGCTTCGCGAAACAAGGCGAGTCCAAACAACTCCGCGCTGGCCGCCGAGAGGGTTCTGTCGCGAGAGGTCAGCGTGTCGACTGCCAACGGGGCCGGGGCACGGCGGGGGCGATCGCCGAACATCGCCTGCATCTCTTCGATGTCCCGATCGTCGGCAATCCCAAGCGCACGAATGGCGGAGAAAACCGAGCTCGTCGAACCCGTGGCTGCGGCCGCATTGCCCCCCTCCAGATATGCGTCGAGCAGATTCTCCGGATACCCCTCCGCCCGGAGCCGTGCGCGGACCTGCGCCGGCGTCAGCCCGCTCGTGCCCAGTCGATCTCTCAGCTGCGCCAGCAACTCGGGGCGCGCCTGCAGCAGTGCTGCGGCGTCGGTCGCGGACGGGCGCGCGCCCGGCGTGACCTGGGCCGCACCGCGCGACGGCATTCCGAACGAGAGAAGGGAAGCAGCCAGTAGTGCGATAGGCGGACGCAGCGTCATGACGTAAGCGAGTGGACTGAAGATCATGCGCCCGCGGATGCCGCACCACTATCCGGAATCGTTCGGGGCGGTGGTGCGGGCGCAACGACGCCCGGGTATTCGGGCAGCGGCATCGACGCGTAATCCGTGCCGAAATCCTCGACCAGGCCGTGCATCGCCGATCTCAGCGCGGCGTCATCGATACCACGCTCGAGGTCCCGTAGCAACTGCTTCATGCGTTTCTGCGCCAGCAATGGCACGTTGGTGTTTCGAGCGCGCAGCACTTTGGCATGCTCTGTCGGGGCGGCTTCCTCGCTGCCAAAGAACATCTCTTCGTACAGCTTCTCGCCCGGCCGAGCGCCGATGAAGCGAATCTCCACATCCACGTCGGGTTCCAGTCCGGAGAGCAGGATCAAGTCGCGCGCGAGATTCACGATGGGTATCGGTTCACCCATATCGAGACAAAAGACTTCACCCCCCGAGCCGAGCACAAAGGCCTGTAGCACCAGCTGCACGGCCTCCGGGATCGTCATGAAGTACCGGCGCATCTCGGGATGGGTCACCAACACAGGCCCGCCGGCGCGAATCTGTCGCAGGAACGTCGGCACAACCGATCCGCGGCTGCCGAGCACGTTTCCGAAGCGTACGGAAACATAGGCGAGTCCGCTGTCACGAGCCGCGATCTGGACCACCTGTTCCGCGATTCGCTTGGAGGCGCCCATCACACTGGTGGGGCGAACGGCCTTGTCCGTCGAAATCAGCACCAGATGCCGCACACCGGCAGCGAGAGCGGCATCCACGACACTCTGCGTGCCCAACACGTTGTTCCGCAGCGCTTCGAGAATGTTCTGCTCCATGAGCGGCACGTGCTTGTGCGCCGCCGCATGAAAGATCGCGGTGGGCATATAGCGCTGCACTACCGCGGCCACCGCGGCACGATCCCGCACATCGATGATGACCGGTTCGGTGTGCAAGCTGGGAAATCTGCCCCGGAGTTCCTGCTGGATCTCGAAGATCGAGTTTTCGCCGCGCCCGACGAGAACAATCCGTGCCGGCTGTATTGTGGCGAGCTGGCGGCACAGCTCGGAACCGATGGATCCGCCTGCCCCCGTCACGAGCACCGTCTCGCCGCGCAGCATGGTCCGCACCGCACCCGTATCCGTATTGATCGGCGCGCGCTGGAGCAGATCCTCGATGCGCACTTCGCGCAGCTGCGCGGCTACATCGGACCGCGACATCATATCGTACAATGACGGGATAATGCGCGCCTCAAGGCCGGCACTCCGGGCAAGCTGCACAACGTATCGGATCATAGTGCCGGGGGCCGATGGCATGGCGATCACCACGTGGCGCACGCCAAGCGCGCTCGCCGTCTGCGGCAGTTCGTCGATGCGTCCGAGGACGGGCAGATCCCCCAGCACCAGTCCGCGCTTGCCGGGCTCATCGTCGAGGAATCCGATGGGTCGGAGCCCGGAGCGAGGCTGCGCCAAGAGCTCGTGGGCGGCGTTTTGTCCTGCCGCCCCCGCGCCGACGATGAGTGCCGGAGGCAGCGTTCGCACCACGCGTCGACGATCACGCCGCCGCTGGGCGAGCCGCGCGGTAAGTCGCGGCACACTGACGAACACGGCAGCGAACAAGGCATCGACGACGGCGACCGTGAGCGGCATTCGCACGCGAGTCAATCCAAACCCCGGGAGGGCGAGCGTGCCTGCCAGTATCGAGAACACCCCCGCGACGAGCGCGGCAGCCATTACGCGCTCCAACTCGGCAATACTCGCGGATACCCAATACCGACGATACAGACCGGCAAGCTGGTAAATCACCAGCCGCACGGGGATCGTGACGCACAGATACGTGAGGAACACCTTCCGCTGATCGCCGGCCAGCCAGGAGAGGCCTTCGAACCGGATCAGGTACGCGAGTACGCATGCCATTCCCAGCATCACCACGTCCAGTGCGAACAGATGCCGGTTGCGCAGTCGCACCGTCACATTTCCCACGATGACGGGGCGCGGATCGACTGGGGTGAGACGCGTGGGTGCGGAAGTCAGAAGGCCTGCGTGTTCGAAGAGTTAAGTAAGGCGAGCTATTCCGAGTGCTCATCGTCGGCGCCGAACGCAGCCAATATATGCGGACAGCACTTAGCCATATATTCCTGGGCGTGGGTTACTCGAAAACGGAAAACAACCTGTGCCGAGAAGACGCTCGTCAGGTGACGCGCGCGCATGGATGACGTTAAGGCCGTCACTTTGACAGCAAACTATGTGCCTGAGTACCATGCAGCAGTCCAACCGCCGATGACGAAGTGAATACGTCTCCGCCACGCGCCGACTTCGCGCGCACCACCGAGCCGGAACCGCATCACGCGCGCACCAAGGCCATTCTCGGGCGACATCCGGAAATCCGACGCCTGGTCGGGCGCAATCCGGCCACGTTCGGGCTGATTCTCATCGCGGTGGTGGCTCAGCTCGGCTTGGCCGTGGCACTCCGTCAAGCCCCATGGTGGCTGGTGCTCGGTGTCGCATACGGCATCGGCGCGTTCCTCGACCACGCGCTGTTTGTCATGGTGCACGAGTGCGCGCACAACCTCGTGTTCCGGCGAAAGTGGACGAACCTTGTGGCGAGTCTCATCGCCAACCTGCCGCAGTTCTTCCCATCGGCGGTATCGTTCCGGCGCTATCACCTGAAGCACCACACGTTTCAGGGGGTCTACGAACTCGATGCCGATCTGCCGGGGCACTGGGAGGCGCGACTCATCCGCTCGTACGCGGTCGGCAAGGCGCTCTGGTTGCTGTTCTTTCCGCTCTTTCAGATCACCCGGACAGCGCGTACAAAAGAGATCGCGCTCGTCGACCGCTGGGTGGTCGCGAACTGGATGACGCAGATTGCATGTAACGGGCTCGTCTATTACTTGGCTGGCCCTCGCGCGCTTGGCTACCTGATCGCGTCGCTGTTCTTCTCCGTCGGGCTGCACCCGCTCGGCGCCCGCTGGATCCAGGAGCACTTCCTCACCAACGGCGAACAGGAGACGCACAGCTACTACGGTCCGATGAATGTGCTGGCGCTCAATGTCGGCTTCCATAACGAGCACCACGATTTTCCGTCGGTGCCGTGGAATCGGCTCCCGGCCGTGCGGCAGGCGGCGCCGGAGGCGTACGACACGTTGCACGCTCATTCGTCGTGGACCAAGCTGTTGCTGCGCTTTCTCTTCGATCAGGAGCTGTCGCTGTACTCGCGGCTGGTGCGAAAGAATCGGGGAGGCGTTCCGGTAACGGAGTAGGGCGCGAGGCCAATGCCCAGCTCCTCCGTAACTGTCGCGTACGGCGTGTTGCTCAAAGGTGCTGCCGCAGGGTCAGCTGGGCCGTGAGTGATGGAAGTGCTCTGTCGCGTTAGCCCGGCTCCTCAACCCGCCGGATCACAAGGGCCGCGTTAGTACCCCCGAACCCGAACGAATTCGACATCACCGCGTGCAGCGGGACGGGTCTCGCGACGTGCGCGACGCAGTCGAGGTCGATCGCGGTATCGAGTCGGTCGAGGTTGCTCGTCGGTGGCACGATGTGGTCGCGTATGGCCAGAATACTGAGAATCGCCTCGGCCGCCCCCGCCGCGCCGGTCAAGTGCCCGGTCATCGACTTCGTAGACGACACCGGAATGCGGTGCGCGGCGGCACCAAAGACGGCGCAAATGGCGGCCGCCTCGGCGACATCACCCTGGGGCGTTGCGGTGGCGTGCGCATTGATGTAATCGATGTCGGACGGCCCGAGCGACGCGTCGGCCAGCGCCGACTGCATGCACCGCTGGGCCCCCTCGTGACCGGGAGCGGGCGCGGTCATGTGAAACGCATCCGCACTCGCACCGTAACCGGCGAGCTCGGCGTAGATGCGCGCCCCGCGACGGCGGGCATGCTCCAGCTCTTCCAGCAACAGGATCCCGGCGCCCTCACCGAGCACGAAGCCGTCGCGATCCGCATCGAATGGTCGACTGGCCGCCGCCGGGTCGTCGTTGCGCGTCGACAACGCACGAATGGCGTTGAACCCCGCGATGCACATGAACCCGATCGGCGCCTCGGCCCCGCCCGCCAGTGCCACGTCGATCTCGCCACGCTGGATGAGCCGCATCGCTTCTCCCAGTGCGTGCGCGCTCGTCGCGCATGCGCTGTTGGTGGCCAGCGCGGGACCCTTGAACCCAAAGCGGATCGAGATGTGGCTCGCCGCCATGTTGATCAGCACGTTCAGAATAAAGAATGGACTGACACGTTCCGGCGAGGATGGGCGTGCGGCGATCGTCGCATCTTCGGCACCCGCCAGGCCACCCACACACGAACCGACGATTACCGCCGCGCGCTCCGCCGCCGTGCGGTCGATGGTCAGCGCACCATCCTTCATTGCCATCTCTGCGGCAGCGAGCGCGAATTGCTGGTACCGGTACAATCGTCGCGCCTGCTTCCGGTCCATGAACTCCTCCGGAGCAAATCCCTTCACCTCTCCGGCGAAGCGCGTCTGCAACATGCTCGCATCGAACAGCGTGATGGGCGCAATGCCGGACGCGCCCCTGCGCACCTCAGCCCAGCTCGCCTCGGCACCAATGCCGCATGGAGTGAGCAAGCCCAGGCCAGTCACGACGACGCGACGCCGAGGTTCGGCGTTGCGCATCAGAGCGCCTTCTCGAAGACGCGCCACCGACGATACTCTTTTGCTCCCATCACTTCCAATGGCCTGATCATGAGGTCGTTGTCCTCGAGAATCCACGATGCCTCGGCACCGATGGCCCCAAAGGCCTTTCCGCGACGATACAGTTCATCCGCAAAAAGCTGGAGGAGACTGCGCGAGCGAAACTCCGGCGTCACGCCGAGCAAGATGATTCGGCCAGAGCGCAGTTTCGACTTGCCAAACAGCAGCGTGAACACGCCGGTTGGGAGCAGGCGACCCGTGCCGATTCGCTTGAATAACGGATTGAAGTCCGGAAGCACAATCATGAACCCCGCGGGTTGGCCCTGCGCTTCTGCCATGAAGGCAAACTGCGGGATGAGCAGGAACTTCAACTCCCTGGCCATGTGCACAAACTCTTCGCGCGTCATCGGCACGAAGCCCCAGTTCTTCTCCCACGCGCCGTTGTAGATCTGCCAACAGCGATCCATCTCGTTAACGAAATCGCGCAGGTTGATGTCGCGGAACGTAAACATGCCTTTCGCGCGTGCACGATCCGCATGCGCCTGAAACTGCGGGGGCAGGGCAAACCGCTCGTCGCTCATGGGCAGAAAATAGGCCAGCAAGTCCTTCGCCTTCACCAGCCCGGCGCCCTCGAACAGCGGCAGGTAGTAGCGCGGGTTCCACGGTGTCATGATGGACGGTGCGAACCGAAAGCCGCGCACCAGCAGGCCGGTCTCGTGATTGGTCGACGGGCTGACCGGACCGCGCATTGTGTCCTGACCAAGCGATCGCAATTCGTCTGCTGCCGCGGCGAACAGCGCGTCGGCCGCCTCGCGATCATCGAACGCTTCGAAGAATCCGAAAAAGCCCGTGCGATCCGCGTGAAACTCGTTGTGCGCCCGATTGTGAATCGCTGCAATGCGCCCGACGACCTTGTCGCCTCGCCACGCCAGAAACAGTGAGCGACTGGCGCGCCGGTAGAACGGGTTGCGCTGATCATCAACGGCGTCGCGCACCACGAGCTTCAGCGGCGGCACCCACTGGGGATGCGTGACCGGATCGTAGATGGCCCACGGGAGATCGATGAACCGCGACAGATCGCGTCGCGAGGTAACACGCGAAATAGTGATCGACACAGCGTAGCGGGGGAGCGCGACAATGATGGTCCGGTCAGAACGATTCCGAACCGGTGCAGCCGTTAATGCTATCGGCTGGCCGCGAGGAGCGCACGGTGTGATACTGCCTCGATGCCACTGCGACGAACATTCGGCAGCATCTGACCGGACACGCAGAACCCATGTCGAGACTGTTCCGTCAAGCGGCGGGCATCCTCGTCGCGATCGTCTGCAGCCTGCAGGCGTCGCTGCTGCGTGCGCAGGCAGGCGTCGAACCTTCCAGGTGCGTAATGCGCGTAGGGACGTGCCGCAATGCACTCTCGCGGGCGGTGTTCGATGCCTTGCGGAATCCACGGGCCACGATCGACCGCGATCCGGGAATGTCCAAATGGCTCCGCACGGAGATCCTGCCATGGTCCTGCCGGTTCTCCGAGGCGAGCCGGGTGGTGAATGACACGGAGCACAGGCTGTCCGGCGGACTGACGTACCGCATGCCGGGGGAGTCGTTCACCGCGCAAGGCGTACCGTCTCCTCGTGTCTTCGCCGCGGCAACAACGTTCACGGCCGCCATGCTCAACGAAGCGGCAGAGTACACGACCGCGGAGCGTGGAACCGCGGCGTCCGTGGCGGAGCTGAGAAAATCCCGCTGCCCGCCAACCGCTGGCGCCTTTTCGAGCGTGGAGGCATGGATGCACAGGGTGGCTTCACCCGATCGATCGGCCGAGAGTTCGCGTTGAGTGCATCCCTTGGTGCCGACGCCGAAGTGCGGAACGTCGATTCCTCAACCAACGCCGAGTCCAACAAAATGCAGTTTGGTGGTGGCAGCTTCTTCGATCGACGCAATTCGTTGCTCGCGAGCCTGGCTATGGGACCAACCGCACAGCGTGTGACGGTGAACGTATATCCCGGCGTATTGTCGGGCGTGTTGGCGGGCGTGTTGCGCGACGTTGGTGGATGGGGTGCGGCATCGTGCGACGGACGATTCATTTACGGCGTGGCACATCGACGCGCCCTGAGACTTGGCGTCGGACACGGCACGATACGATGAATCCCCAGCGACGAATCACGTTGCCGAGTCGAGCCATCATCAACCGATGGTGCGCTCTGCTGATGCTCCTGTCGATCGCGCTACGACCGCTGGACGCGCAACTCGGAGTGATCGGTGGAGACACACTTCGGGCACCCAATGCATCCACCGCACGCCCCGTGCGACGAGGGACGTCGTGGTCGAAGCCATCGCACGCGGACAGTACGCGGCTGCTCTACAAGGGCTACGGCTACGGCAGCGACGCGTACAACGGACCGCTGACTGTCCTGCTGAACAAGGGCTACGACATCTTCCAGCTGCGCCACAGTCCCAGAAACATCATCACGTTTCCCTATTCGAACGCGTGGAAATACGGCATCAGGGACGTGTTCCAGCGCCCGGGGCCGGCGGTGCAGCGATTCGGTGGATGGAATCGCTTTGCACGCATCGAACTACTGCCACTGTCGCTGAAGCGCGATGAGCTGAACTGGTTCGTGAACTACACCGAACACCTGGTCGGTGGTGGGCTCACGATGCGGATGCTCGATGAATGGTATCGCGAGCGCGGGTTTCCCCTGCCGCGCCTCTGGGCGGTCGCGAACACCTACGCCGCAAGCGTCCTGAATGAGATCTCGGAGCAGCCGGGGGTTCTCGTCGCGAGTCCGGGTGGCGTGGCCGATCTGCTTTTTTTCGACACTGGCGCGGTGCTGCTGTTTCACTGGTCGCAACCCACCAGGTTTCTCGCGCGCACGCTGCAGGCGGCAGATTGGTCCAACCTGGCGACCGTGACGCTCCCCAATCGTCAGCTGCAGAACAACGGGCAGTACATCACGATCAAGGTGCCGATCGGCCTCGACCGCACACGACTGTTCATCCGTGGCGGCATGGGGGCACAGTTTGGCATCAGTCGCAAGATCGGCGACGAGCACCATCTCGCCGTCGGCGTCGGCGGCGACACGGAAGTGCGCGAGATCGACGCGACCGGGCACGAGACCGTCCGCTTTGCGCCGGGAGCCGGCGTATACTACGACCGCAACAACGCGCTGCTCTGGTCGCTCACCACAAGTCCCGCCGAAAACCTCGTGGCGGTCAACGTGTTCCCGCGTGTGCTTCCGGGCATTGCGCGGGACCTAGGCGCATGGGTCGTGTTCACGCGCCGTACCGAGTGGCGCGTGGGCGTAGTACATCGACAGGCGCTCGGTATGGGGCTTGGTTACGGACGCTGAGCCAACGGCGATAGTGCCGACTCCAGCGCCGCCACTGCGTCATCCACCTGCGCCGTCGTATGCTCGCTGGAGAGAAAGAAACGCAATCGCGCCCCGTCCTCCGGCACCGCGGGCGCAATCATGGGCTGCACGTGAATGTTCTGGGCCAGCAGTGACCAGGAAAGCTGGATCGCACGGGCGGTGTCACCAACGATGAGTGGCACAACCGGCGTGGGCGCATCGTCGCTGATCGCGAGTCCGGCCTCACCTGCCCGCGCGCGAAAACGTGCCGCGAGGCCACGGAGTCGTTCCACACGTTGGGGCTCGCGCTTCAGCACCTCGAGCGCAGCAAGCGCGGCGGCCGCCGATGCAGGCGGCATCCCTACGCTGAAGACGAACCCTGGACAGGTGTAGCGGAGGTACTCGATCAGCGCCGCCGGCCCGGCGATGTAGCCACCGCAGCTCGCGAGCGCCTTGCTGAACGTCCCCATCCACACATCGACGTCGCGCGCGCCTACACCCGCACATTCCGCAATGCCGCGCCCAGTGTTGCCGAGTACTCCGAGACCATGCGCTTCGTCCACCATGAGCATGGCTTGGTGCGCGCGTTTCACCCGGACGAACGCTTCCAGATCGGGCACGTCGCCGTCTGCGCTATACACGCTCTCGATCAGAATGAGGACGCGTCGGTACCGGTGTCGAAGCCGAGCCAGTTGCTCGTCGAGCGAGTGCCAGTCGTTGTGAGCAAACACGAGACGATATGCGCCGGAGAACTGCGCTCCCTGCATGCCACTGTTGTGCAGCCGCTCATCGCAACAGACGAGATCTCCCGCTGTGACGAGGTGAGTGATCGTCGAGACGTTGGTGGCGTGCCCTCCCACGAACGTCAGCGCGGCATCGACACCAAGGAACTCGGCGAGTGACGTTTCCAGCGTCTGGTGTATCGCGCGTTCTCCGGACACGAGTCGGCTGGCCGATACAGAAGTGCCCCAACGTGCGATCGCGTCCTGCGCCGCCTGCACAACCAGCGGGTGTCCCGACAGGCCGAGATAGTCGTAGCTGGCGAAATTCGTCATCCGTCGCCCGCCGATCAGTGTGGTCGCCCCAGCCACCGCATCCTGCAGTCCAAAAAAAGGCTCCACGATCTCGGCGGCCGCGAGAAGCTGTCTTCTCGACTGCAACGCACGATACTCCGGCCAGGTGGTCACGTCGCACGTGTCGCGTGGTGTGTCACCCTCCAGGACGAAGCTCGGCACGCGCTCCTCTGCGTTGCCGCGACTGGAAGCCGACGTGGCGAGACGGGCGACGAGGCCGTCGACGCTCGCGGCTTCCCACAGCATACGCGGATCGATGGCGTGGCCGAGTCGCTCTTCGAGCATCAGTTGCAACCGCAGCACCGAGAGCGATTCGAGTCCGAGTTCGCTCCATGCAAGCGACGCGTCGATGGCCGATGGTTGCACCGAAAGTTCTGACGCGATCAACGCGAGCAGCTCGCTGCGCAGGGAGGCCACCGGTGCGTGGGCGTTCGCCGAGGTGGCCGGGACTACTGCATCCCGTTGCCACACCTCGGCGACTTGGCCGTCGAGCCACGCTGCTCTCGTGGCACGGCGTTGCACCTTGCCGCTCGACGTGCGCGGCAGGGCGTGCGCACGAACGAAGCACACCTCGTCGGGCAACACGCCGGTCGCTGCGACCGTCGCCGCACAGACCGCAGCGCGGATCCCGTGCTGAAGGGTCGAAGCGGCGGTGCGCGCGACCTCTGCAACAATCACCACGCGTTCCTGCCCGGCGCCCGGCACACCGAACGCGACGCAGTATCCCGGGCGCAACGCGGCGTGCGCCGACTCGGCGGCGCGCTCAATGTCCTGCGGAAAAACGTTGCGTCCCTGCAGGTTGATGACGTCGCTGATCCGACCGATGACATGCAGCTGACCGTCGCGCAGAAAGCCAAGGTCACCGGTACGCAAGTACGGTTCCGGGTCGTCGGCCAGCGCGCCCCCGAAGGTACGTACATTCTCGGCCGGACGGTTCCAGTAGCCTGCGGCCACGCTGGGCCCGCGCACCCAGATCTCCCCGACGGAGCCGTTGGCACAGCGGGACGCGAGTGCGCCGTCGCAAGGCGGCGGCGTCGCGATGACCAGCGTGTGCGCGCCGTCGGGCGCGCCGCATCCGAGCTTCGCGTTGGTCGGTATCTCCGCGTGGACTGCCGCTTCGGGTTCGGTCGCGGCTTGTGCTTCGGTTGCGGCTGCCGCTTCGTCTCCCGACTCACCGGCGGCCGCAGTGGCCGATGCACCCGCCACCACAGAAGGCTCGATCTCCACGCGCGATGCTGTCACTGCGCCGCCCGACACCAGCAACGTGGCCTCCGCGAGACCGTAGCAGGGCACCATGACCGACGGACGCAGACCGCACGGTGCGAACGCATCGATGAAGCGGCGCTGCGTCTCCGCGCGCACCGGTTCGGCGCCGTTGAACGCAACGCGCCAGGACCCGAGATCGAGCGTCGCGCGTTCTGCGGGGGTGACGCGTTGCACGCAGAGATCGTACGCGAAGTTGGGCGCGCCCGTGGTGGTGCCGCGATATCGAGACATCGCCTCAAGCCAGACGAACGGACGCTGCAGAAAGGTGGCCGGCGACATAAGGATCGAGGTGATGCCGATATACACCGGGTGGAGAATCGCTCCCATCAGCCCCATATCGTGGAACGGAGGCAGCCAGAAGACCGCCACCTCGTTCCAGCGATGTGCCGTCACCCGATGAATCACCCGCGCATTGCTGAACAGATTGGCGTGCGTGAGCCGGACGCCGCGCGGCTCCGTGGTGGATCCCGATGTGTACTGCAGCATCGCCAGATCATGGGCGGCGGCCACGGACCCGCTCCACGACGACCGCGGTCCATCCTCCTCCGCGTCAGCCGTAACCCAGATCGCCGATGCGAGTTCGCGCGAAGTCGCCAGCAACGGCGCCAGCCGATCGCGCAGCGCGGCAGTGATGATCGCAACCCGGGCACCAGAATCCTGCAACATCCCCGCGACACGCTGGTCGTCGCGACGCGGGTTGGGCGGATAAGCGGGCACAGCCACCATTTGCGCATACAGGCAGCCAAAAAACGCGGCGACGTAGTCCAAGCCGGGCGCGACGAGCACGGCCACTCGGTCGCCTGGCGCTGCAACGAGGGAGAGGCGTTCGGCGATGGCGCGTGCGCGATCGCGCAACGCCGCAAACGTGAGCGAGCCGCGCTCCACGCCGTCACTGCCAAGCATCCGGAATGCCACCACCTCGGGCGAGGTCGCCGCGCGGTAGTCGAGCACCTCCCCGAATGTCTGCAAGCCCGCCGCGCGGACGTCGTCCGGTCGCAACCGCGATGAGGCGGAGGATATCACGAGGTGCTCATGGATGACGGACCGATGAATCGCGATGAGAAATTCTCGTCGTGGCGGAGGATGGCATCGACAGCCAGCCATCGGCAACATAAGCGTCGAACGTTGTTGCGAGACCGGTGACCAACGGCGTCTCCGCCCGCCACCCCGTTCCCTCGGCGATCGCCTCGGACGAGCACACCCACCCGCGAGCCAGGGCGAGCGCCAGTTTGTTTGACGTGAGCAGCGGCGCGCTGCCCGTGAGGCGCCCGAACAAGTCGCCAACCTTTGCACCGATACGCAGTACCCCCGGAGGGATGGTCGCCAGTCTCGGAACGCACTGGGCGACGGTGGCCATCGCCTGATACAACCCCCGCCACGTGACGGGGGTCTCGTGCGACGCGAACCAGGTAGCCCCGCGCGATCGTGGATCCACGGCAATGACTTGCAGACAGCGAATCAGGTCGGCGACGTAGACCATGGAGATCGCCTGCTCCGGCGCCCCGGCCATCCACGCAATGCGGCGATGCACTTGCGCAAATGCCGCAAGGAAATCGCGATCGCCAGGCCCGTACACCGCGCACGGCCGCAGGACGGTTACCGGAACTTCACGCTGCCACCGCCACGCCGCGCGTTCGCCGGCGAGCTTGCTGCGCCCATACGGTTCGATGGGCGAATCCGTCATTGTCTCCGTTCGCGCGCGGACACCCAACGGTGTCTCGCCGGCCGCAGCCAGCGACGAGAGCACGATCAGACGGGGAGGCTCGGAACGCCGCGCCAGCGACTCGGCAATGTGCGCGGTGGGAAATACATTGGCGTTCGTGAAATCCACCGGGCGTACCGCCCGAGTCGCACCCGCCAAGTGAAACACGTGGCTGGCGCCCGCCCAGATGTCACTGCGCAGCACGGCCTCGCGATCGAGCACGTCGATGGTCCAGGCCTTCGGCGACGCCGTGTGTCCCCGCTCGTCAGTAACTGCCGGCTTGGTCGAGCGTGCAGGCACTGCTGATTCTCCAGCGCCGGACGTCGGCCGCCGCAGCACGCGGACCTCCGCGTTCGCCTGCAGCAACGCACGGACCAGATGGGTCCCGATGAATCCCGTCGCCCCCGTGACAACGGCGATCATGCAAGCCGTCGCGAGGGAATCCACAACAACATCGCGCCTGGAGCCACTGCGACGAGCCACTGACAGGCGTGCTGAACCGCAGCGGCCAACAGTGCGAGCTCCGGGGAGATCCCGACATGGCGCAACGTCAGAAAAACCGCCCCTTCGTAGACGCCGAGGTTTGCGGGCACCACCGGGATCAATGTGGCCACGCTCAACGCCGCCAGCACGGACACCACCGTTGCCAACGATAGCGGGATACCGAGCGAGAGATGCACCGCGAGGATCGCACCCGCCTCGGCGCAGCGAACGCCGAGCGCACAGGCAATGGCGACGGCAACGCGCGTTGGCGCTACCGACTGGATCGTGTACCCCTGCAATACCGTAGGCCATTTGCGCAGCACCAGCGCGCCACCAACAATCAATACAGGAGCGAGTGCGAGCCACGCGACGCCACGTTGGATCCACGTTGGGAGTGGTGCCGCCGACGCCGCGAGCAGCAGCACGACGAGCTTGGCTATCCCCACGCAGAGTTGATCGAGGACCAGCAGCGAGACGGCCGTACGCTTGCCGACTGCCGGCTCAGCCGCGACCAGCGCAACGCCGGCGACGTGTCCGATCACACTGTTGGTTGTGTTGTTCGCCACGGATGTCAGCGCGAAGAGCCGCAACAGACGCGTCCAGGCCAGCGGCACCGACTCGGCCAGCAGTGCGCGCCACTGTGCGGCGCCCAATAGCTGGATGGACCCATAGGCACCAACCGCCGCGAGCAGCCAGGGGCCGCTGGCCGCTTGGACGCCTCGGCGCAGCAGATCGAGATCCACATGGCGCGCCGCGAACACGACCAGCGCGGTGGCCGCTGCCGCAAGCCACCACCTCACCGTCCAGTTACCATGCCGTCACCACGCCGACCAGGACCACTGCGCGGTGGCGATGGTGTTCGTTCGACGCGCACCACCCACAAAACCCGCGTCACGCACGCGTTCAACGCCGCCATCGAGAGAGATCCGCTGTGTTGGCGTCGCAAGGAACGCCCACCGGAGCATGGCGCGCGTGCGCCACTCCGCCGGCTGCGCGCGTACCAGCACGAAACGGAATCGCTCATCGGCAGGTGAATCCGACGTTGTGCCCCACACGTCGCCGCCTCGACGCTCCACAGTGGCATCGACCTGCCAGCTCTGCCGACGCCCGGCATCGTAGCGGAGTCGCATCGTGCCGCCATCGCCTTGTGGTCCAAGCGGATCGCCAAGCAGTACGCCATCGAACGCGAGCCCCGAGACGAATGGCGTGTGCCGGTAAAACCGTAGACCGGTGTGGTGAAACTCCGTGGCCAGCGAATACGCGCCCTCGGGCCCGATCTGCGCCAGCGTTGCACCAACGATATGCCCAGCGTCTTCCCAGAGGGTACTCCGCCAGCGGCGCGGGTCCATGTCGTCAAACGCGTGCTCGGCGTAAAGCTGTAGGCCGTGGAGCTGCGGAATGCGCACCCGCTCCTCCCACCCGGCCAGCTTGTTCGAGAACTGCGTCCTGTTCTTTCGCGGCAAGGAGTATTGCAGCACGGGAACCAGGTCGACGAACCGATCGACCAGACTCGCTTGTGGTGCGCCGCGCCCGCCTTCGTGGGCGAGCACCTGCGCCGACAATTCGAAATACGAGGTGACCTGGCCGCTGAGTTTGTAGGCCGCGACTTTGGCGTGCGGAAAGTTCTGTCGCGGTCCGAGGTCGGCGATGAACGCGGTCCCGCGTAACAGCCCCAGCCACTTGAACACCCATGGGGCCCGCCAGGGACGAGCCGTACTCACGCGAATCATGTCCAGCGGACGGCCGCTCGACGAGAGCATCAGCCCTCCGTCCATACCCTGTCCCCAGACGAGCGGCTGTCGACCGACATCCAGGATCAAGTTCGCGCCGGCGATGGACACGCTCGCATCCTGCAGCGAGAACGGTGCAAGGCGATTCGCCGCGCCAGCTCCGCTTCCGGCAGCAATCCTTGGGGCGACCTGCAGGGTGACCCGACGGCCCAGATTCCATGCGCCGCCCACCTCCGCCGCAACCGTCATCCCCTGAGAGTACCAGCGGCCGCCACGACCGTTCAGCAGCGGATTGAGGTCGGCCGCAACGTCACCGACCGGTGCCTTGGCAAGCGCGCGCGCTGGGCTCTCCAGCTGGACAATCTCCACGCGGGCATAGCGGGACGCCGCCGGTGCGCTGTCCGGGTCCGGCCGCACTTCAAACCGGCGGCGAAGACGGTCGAGCACGCGGCTCGTGGCATCACTCACCGCGCGCTGTCCGGCCGCCCGCGACGCGTCGCCCACAATGCGCGTGACCTCGCGACGCGTGAAGGGTCGCTGCCCATATATCACCGTGCGGACGAGACCACTCCCCACGAGCTGATCCAACTCGGCGTACGCTGGGTCGCTGAGCGGGAGTCGGGGGGACGGCTGGGCATTGGCCGACCCGATCGCGGCGCTCAGCACCATCGTGACCGCACGGAGCATGCGGAACGATGCTAATCTCGCGGTGCCGGGACGGAATACGATCAGCATCGCATCAACTTAGCCCACGCGTGTTAGAATGTGGCATGACAACGTCGTCGCTTCGTATCGCCTTGGTGAGCCCCTATGGCATGGCGCGATTCGGCGGAGTGCGAAGCCATATTCTCGGACTCGGCGAAGCGCTGCAATCCTTCGGACACACGGTCGAAGTGGTGGCACCCGGTGCGGACGGACAGCTCGGAACCCTTCCGGTGATAGGCTGCGGACGTGCGCGCACGCACGAATTTGGTGGAACCCAGTTCGACGTGGCGTGGGCATCGTCGCGGGCGCTGCGGTTGGTTTGCGCGCGCGACTACGATGTGCTGCACCTGCATACGCCTTGGTCACCCGCGATGCCGCTTCAACTGGCCACGCGCTTTCGCGGAGTCCGGGTCGCCACGTTTCACGATGTGGCTGGCGAGATGACGCCAGCGTGGGCGCGTGCGCTCATGCCCGTCGCCAGTGCGCTCATTCGGCGGAGTCTGCTGCATGCCACGATCGCCGTCTCACCAGCCGTGTCGGCGCACCTCGGTCGCGGCACGCACCACGTGATTCCCAATGGCGTCGCGCCGCCGCATGACAAAACGCTGCGATTAACAGCTGCGCGCTTCTCGCCGACCGCGCCGGTGCTGTACGTTGGTCGACTGGAGCCGCGCAAGGACGTCGCGACCTTACTCCAGGCGCTCTCGCTGCTTGGCGCGGCGGCGCCACCGCTGCTCGTCGCGGGAGAGGGGCCGAGTCGAGCAGCGCTCGAAGCACTGCGGGATACGCTGCACCTCGCCCGGGTACACTTTCTCGGCGAGGTGAGCGAGCAGGAGAAATGGACGCTGATGCGCGAATCGCAGTGCGTTGTAGCGCCGTCTCGATCTGGTGAGAGTTTCGGTATCGTGTTGCTCGAGGCCATGGTCGCGGGCGTGCTGCCGATCGCTGCCGACAACCCGGGTTACCGCGGCGTTCTGGCGAGTGGCGGTGAGTCGCTGCAGTTTGCTGCGGGCGATGCGGCGGCGCTGGCGGCCCGCTTGCAACGCGTGCAGCACGACGCGATGTGGCGCACCGACATGCAGGAGTGGGCCGCGCGGCGTTGGCCGCTGTTTCAGTGGGCATCGATCGCGACGCGTGTGCTCGAGACATACCGTCTCGCGATGGCGCGCGCCGCGGCGTGACGCGCGCGCGCGTGCAGGCTGGGCGGGCAACACCTGATCCGCGTGCGGTGGTACGCAGCCTGCTCGCCGCATATGCGCTGTACACCGTGGCCATGGCGCTGCAGCGCAACAGCGGCGCGGCAGGGTGGGGGCCGGCGCTGGTGGTTCTCGCGGTCCTGGGCCTGGAGCGATGGTGGACACAGCGACCCGTGCCACGCGCGTTCAATGACACTCCCGTGGCCGACATCACCTGGACGCTGGTGCCGCTCCTGCTCGTGCCGCTGCTCTATGCGCAGATCGCGCCGCTGGTCGCGACTGTTCCGATGCACGACGCGACCATTCTCGCACTCGAGCAGCGGTGGTTCGGCAACCCGTCGAGCGAGTGGGCGCAACGGTGGAATGCTCCTGCGCTCAGCATGATCCTCCATGCGTGTTACATCGCGTACTACGGCATCATCTATATGCCGCCGCTCTACCTCGCCTGGAAGGGCCGCCAGTCGGCGCTCGCTGTGACGGTGCTCGGACTGACCTGTGCATTCCTTCCCGCATTCACCTTTTTCATTCTCTGGCCGGTCGAAGGACCGCGCTATCGCGTCAGTGCCGAGTCCGACCGTTCGCTCGACGCTATGCGCCTGGCGGCCACCGCGATCCTTGAACGATTCGCATCGCGCGGCGCGGCGTTTCCCTCCTCACACGTGCTCGTATCCGTCGTGCAAACTATTCTCGCCTGGCGCACCGAACGCCGGATGGCCGCGTTGCTCAGCGTGCTCACCGTGGGACTATCGGCCGGAGCGGTGTACGGCGGCTTTCACTACATGCTGGATGTGCTCGTCGGAGCGGGCGCCGGCGCGGTGATCGCGGCTGCCGTGTTGTGGTACACACGCGATCTTGAGCTGCGTGGGGGCGACGTGCGCCACATCGAGGCGGGCCGTTGACGTTCGTAACGCGCGCGGCGCGCGGGCTCTCCATGCTCACGCTGGCCGGATGCGCCACCGCACCAGGCGGTCAACACCGATTCTACGATGCACGGCGCTATGGCAGTGAGCGACAGTTCAATCCATTGACGCAGGTCGTCAACGAGGGCTTCGATCTCCTGCGCAGCGACGATGCAGATCGGCGCCTGTTGAAGCTTCCCCATGCTCGGAACGCGCGAAACGTCCGCAGTTCCATCCTGAACGTCGGCGACGCATACGCGCGCTATGGCTGGTGGCGCGCCATCAGGCACGAGGTCCTGCCGCTCAGCACCAAGAAAGGCGGAGGCGGGCAGTGGGTACCAAACTATCAGTTCCATCTGCTCGGCAGTGGCATGGTATCCGCCCGCATGACGGAGTGGTTTGAACAGCACGGTGTCGCGCATCCGGTCGCGTGGTCGGCGGTCACGATGACCGCATCGCATCTGCTGAACGAGATGACCGAGAACCCGGGACCACGAAGTGTCGATGCCGCGACGGACCTGCTGCTCTTCGACACCGCAGGGTTTCTCCTCTTTCGTCGCGACCGGGTGCAACGTCTGTTCAGCGGACCGTTGCAGCTCACGAACTGGCCGCTGCAGCCGTCGTGGACGCTCCCGGGCCAGACCATCGAAAACGTTGGACAGCAATTCGTCCTTCGCGTGCCGCTGCCGGCCACGCGCCGCTGGCGGGGGCTCTACATGTTTGGCGTATCCACGCTGCTCGGCGTGTCGCGCGACATCGGGGCAGGGCGGAGCATCTCCGTCGCGCTGGGCGCGGACGCCGTCACCACGACCGTGGTGGACACGGCAACCGATACGCGTTCCGTCATCTTCAAGCCAAACGCCGGCGTGTTTCTCGATCGACACGGTTCGCTGCTGGTAGCTCTGGTCGCGCGCAATGGCTACGAGTCCATCGCGACGTTGAACGTGTATCCAGGTGCACTCCTCGGATCACGGTTTCCATTCGGCCTTTGGAGCGCCGCGCTGCGCGGTGGCGGCTTTCGCGCAGGGATCGCGGCACCGTGGGGACTTGGCATCGCCCGAGGACCGGTGCGATTACGCTAAGCACGCGCTGTGCAAGTCTCACGCTCGCGCGCCGTGGCGTGAGGACCGCACTCCGCGCTGCGGTGAGTCTGTACCCCGGAACAGTCAGCACCGGGCGCGCAAACCGAAAAATCGCTTACGCCCAGTTGACCTGAGCGAACCAGAGCGTCGGGACTACGTTGGTGAAGGGCGCCTCCTCCTAGACCCGCCCAATGCTGAGGTACTGGAAACCAGCGGCGCGCACTTCGTCCGGCCGATAGACGTTGCGCAGGTCCACGAGCACGGACTCCTTCATCACCGACGCGATGCGCACCAGATCGAGGGCGCGGAACTCGTTCCACTCGGTGATCAGCACCAACACATCCGCGCCCGTCGCCACATCGTAAGCGTCCTCGCACCAGGTGACGCCCGGCAGCAACGACTTCGCTTCGTGCATGGCCGCCGGATCGAACGCACGCACCGTCGCACCCGCATCCTGCAGTGCGGGCACGATCGCCAGACTCGGCGCATCGCGCATGTCGTCCGTGTTCGGCTTGAACGCCACGCCCAGCACACCCACCGTCTTGCCACGCAACGAACCACCGCTGGCCGCGATCACGCGCGACGCCATCGCGCCCTTACGCGTGTCGTTGACCTGCACCACCGTCTCGACAATACGCGCCGGCGATCCGTACTCCTGCGCCGTGCGTACGAGCGCGATCGTATCCTTGGGGAAGCAGGAGCCGCCGTAGCCGGGACCCGCGTGCAGGAACTTCTTCCCGATGCGGCCATCGAGGCCCATGCCGCGCGCCACGTCCTGCACATTCGCCCCCACCTTCTCGCACAGGTCCGCGATCTCGTTGATGAACGTGATCTTGGTGGCGAGGAAGGCGTTCGCGGCGTACTTCGTCAGCTCGGCCGTCTCGAGCGTCGTCATGACGATCGGCGTTTCCGTGAGGTAGAGCGGACGATACAGCGACTGCATCACCTGCTGCGCACGTTCCGACTCCGCGCCGATGACCACGCGATCCGGACGCATGAAGTCACCAATGGCCGAGCCCTCGCGAAGGAATTCGGGGTTGGACGCGACATCGAATTCCGCTGTCGGATTCGTTTCGCGAATGATCTTCGCCACGCGGCGTCCCGTCCCCACTGGCACCGTGCTCTTGGTGACGACCACGGTGTACCCGGTCATCGCGCGCGCAATCTCCGCCGCTGCGGCTTCGACGAAGCGCAGGTCGGCGTGACCGTCGCCGCGACGTGATGGCGTGCCGACCGCAATGAAGACGGCTTCCGCATCGCATACCGCGGTCGTCAGGTCGGTCGTGAAATCAAGGCGACCCGTCTTGATCCCCTTCGCCACCAGATCGTCCAGCCCCGGCTCGTAGATGGGAATCTGTCCGTTGCGCAGCCGATCGATCTTCGACTGATCGATGTCCACGCATACGACGTCCGAGCCGAACTCGGCAAAACACGCGCCCGACACGAGTCCCACATAGCCCGTACCAATCATCGCAATCTTCATGACGCGCTCAGTCTCCGATGCCGTAGTAGTCGCGATACCATGCGACGAAGTTCCGGACGCCTGTTTCAATCGGCGTCTGCGGTGCAAAGCCCACATCCGAGACCAGCGCTTCCACGTCCGCGTAGGTCGCCGGCACATCGCCCGGCTGCAGGTCGAGCATGTTCTTGTCCGCCACGCGCCCCAGCTGTTGCTCGATCGTGCCGATCAGGTGCATCAATTCCACCGGATTGTTGTTGCCGATGTTGTACAGACGATAGGGCGCCTTGCTGGTCGCCGGATCGGGGCGGTCGGAATTCCACGACGCGTTCGACGGTGCGGTGTGATCGCTGGTGCGGATCACGCCTTCGACGATGTCGTCGATGTACGTGAAGTCACGCTGCATGCGGCCGTGGTTGAAGACGTCGATCGGCCGTCCCTCGAGAATCGCCTTGGTGAAGAGGAACATGGCCATGTCCGGTCGGCCCCACGGTCCGTAGACCGTAAAGAAGCGCAGGCCGGTCGTCGGCAGGCCGTACAGGTGGCTGTACGTGTGCGCCATCAACTCGTTGGCCTTCTTCGTCGCCGCGTACAACGACACTGGGTGATCCACGTTCTGGTGCACCGAAAACGGCATGGCCGTGTTCGCGCCGTACACGCTCGACGACGAGGCGTAGGTCAAATGCTGTACGCCGTGATGGCGGCACCCTTCGAGAATGTGCAGAAATCCGACGACGTTGCTGTCGATGTACGTATGCGGATGCGTCAGCGAGTAGCGCACACCGGCCTGCGCCGCGAGATGGATCACCCGGTCGAAGCGCTCCATCTTGAACAACGTCTCCACGCCCGCCCGGTCGCCGAGCTCCATGCGGAACAGTCGAAATTCCGGATGCGGCGCCAGACGCGCCAGCCGCGCTTCCTTGAGGGTCGGATCGTAGTAATCGTTTACGTTGTCGAGGCCCACGACCTCATCGCCACGCGCCAGCAACCGCTCGCTCGTGTGATACCCAATGAAGCCCGCAGCTCCCGTGACCAGAATCTTTGCCATGCTATTCCTCAGGTGGACGGACGACCGACAGGTCATCCTCTTGCGCTGTGGACGAATGTAACGGTGTCAAGGACACAGCCGGACGCTGCAGCAACAGCACGGCGGCCATGATCGCGGCACCTCCGGTCAGTGTCCCGGCCCCGAGGGGCTGGGCCAGCACCAGCACGCCCAGCAGGGAGGTCCAAAACGGCTCGACGGTGGAAGTGATGGACGTCCGCACCGGACCGAGTTTCGACAGGCCGGCCAGAAAGCCAAGAAACGCACCGGTCGACAGCACTCCTTGCAGGATACTGGACAAGAAGACCATCGGCGTGAACCGCGCGACGAGCGTCCCGGTGACCAGCGCCCAGACGAGGAATACTACCGTCCCGCCCACCGCGATGGCCCGCGAGACGTCCAGCGGCGGTCGGGTCGCCTGCAATGCACCGAGTACGGGAATGTAGAAGGCATAAACCAGCGCAGCCGACAGCGCGAGCGTCACCCCGATGGGCTGCAACGATCCCGCGCTGGGCGCGCCGACCATGAACGCGATCCCGCCCAGTGCCAGCGACAGCGCCACTACGCGATTCCGGTCCAGCCGCTCGATCCCACGAACGGCTGTGATAACCGCGACCCACGCCGGAAACGTATAGAAAAGAAACGCCTCGGTCGCGGCCGGAATCCACGCGATCGCGGACAACGCCAGCGTGGCGATGAGCGCCTGCCCGCCACCGGCAATGAGGAGCATTCTGGGCTGCCACCAGCGCATTGCCACCTTGTCCGGTGTCGGCGACCCGCGCCACGCGGCCCATCCGATCAACAAAACGGCGGTCGTCGCGTAGCGCCACGTCTGAATCCCCTCGAGCGACGCACCGCTTTTCAGCGCGATCACCGTGAGGGGCGACACCGATCCGAAGCAGCACGCGGCAAAGACCACGAGCAGGGTGGCGCGCACGGTCTCGCGCCGGTCCTGCTCGATCGCCGCGATCGTCATTTGAGCAACGTGCCGCTGAGCATGAGGTACGCCACGCTGAAGTAGATGCTGATGCCGGTGACGTCCACCAGCGTGGCGACGAACGGCGCCGACGCGCTCGCCGGGTCGAAGCCGAGTCGCTTGAGCACGAACGGCAGCATGGAGCCGGTCAGCGACCCGAAGGTGACGATCCCGACGAGCGCGATCCCGATGGTCGCGGCCAGTCGCACCACATGCGGTCCGTAGTCGTACAGGCCGAGACCCTGCCAGGTCAGAATGCGCGCCATGGCGAGCGCGCCGAGGATGAGTCCGAGAATGATTCCGGCGGGCAACTCCCGCATCACGACCTTGTACCAGTCGCGCACCCGCACTTCTCCCAGCGCCATGGCGCGGATGATGAGCGACGTGGCCTGCGACCCGGAGTTGCCGCCGGAGCTCATGATCAGCGGAATGAACTGCGCCAACAACGCGGCTTTGGCGATCTCCCCCTCGTAATGCGCCATCGCCGACGCGGTCAGCATTTCGCTCACGGCCAGCACCGACAACCAGCCGGCCCGCTTGCGCACGTTCTGCACAAGTCCGATCTGCATGTACGGCTCTTCGAGCGCTTCCATGCCGCCCATCTTCTGCACGTCTTCCGTCTGCTCTTCCTGAATGACGTCGATGACGTCGTCCACGGTGACCACGCCAAGCAGGCGGCCGTCGGTGTCCACCACCGGCAGCGCGACGAGGTCGTAGTTGGAGGTGACCTGCGAGACTTCTTCCTGCGGCATGTCCGGCCGCACGCTGACCACTTCGCTCCACGCCAAGTCGCTCATGCGACCACCTTCCGGCGCGGCGAGCAGCTCGCGCAACGACAGGACGCCCCGCAACCGGCCGTTCTGGTCGGTCGTGTAGATCGTGTACATCGCCTCGCGGCGACCGGCGCGTGCCATCGTGCGCACCGAACGCAGTGCCTGTTCCACGGTCAGGTCTTCGGCCACCGACACGAACTCGGTCGTCATCAGGCCACCGGCCGTGTACGGATCGTACTCGAGCAGTCGCTCCGTTTCCGCCTGCGCTTCGGCGCCAAGCTCGGAGAGAATGTCGTCCGCGGTCTCATCGTCGAGTTCTTCGAGCGCGTCCGCGCGCTCGTCCGGCGTCATCTCGGCCACGATCGACGCCGCCTCGCCCGCCGTCAGCTCCTCGAGCACCTGCGTGCGCAGGTCTTCGTCGAGGTATTCCAGCACCGCGGCGGCCCGCTCTTTGGGGAGCGCAAAAAGGAACGCACGCACCGATGCCTCCGGCAGCGCCTCCGCCAGATCGGCGAGGTCGGCCGGGTGCATCTCCTCCGTTTGCGGGCCGACGCTCTGCGGCGACTCCTCGAGCAGTTCGAGGAGATCGGGTACGAGCAACGCCGCGAGCGGTCGTGTTTCGTTCGAACGGGGTGGCGTCATCGGGGTCCCCCCCCGGGGCGGGCGTGAACGCCCACCGCCGCGCGGCGATCGAAAGGTCAGTGCACAGCGTCGATTTCGGGGCGCAAGTTAGCCGACGCGCCCAAGGACAAGAAGCGCCTACGCCAACGGCAGCACCCGCGCCTGTTCGATCGTCACGGCACTGAGACGAACACCGGCCGCGTCCAGCGCCGACGCCAGCAGTGCCTCGTCCAGTGCGCCCTCGATCTCCAGCACGGCGCCCTGCATGGTCACGTCCGCCGAGACGATTCCGGGGACCGCCCCCAGTGCGGTCCACACCGCACGTAGCGCGTGCACCCCGGTCAACCCGTCGATTCCTACGCGGATGCGCGTTCTCGCCGTCGGTGGCGTGCGCGCAGTGTCGGCCGGAATGTCCATCACAGGAATCTTCACCCGCTCACCTCCTCCGCACACCACCGACCCGCCATCTTTGTTCCGTTCCACTCACCTTCAGGCGCACTTCCGGTGCCGTCTTTGATTCGCCTTTGACCCGCTCTATGCCACGCGTCGCCTTTCTCGGACTGGGTGCCATTGGAACCCCCATGGCCAGACATCTCGCCCGGCCGGAGTTCGCACTCGGTGTCTGGAATCGCACGACGACGCGCGCCGAAGCGTTCGCCGCCGACACGGGGGCGCGCGCCGCAACCTCCCCCGCGGACGCTGCACGTGACGCGGACATCGTCATCACCTGTCTGCCGGTATCGCGCGACGTCGAGTCACTCCTTGACGGCCCGGACGGGCTGCTGGCGACGATGGCCAGCGGCTCTGCGCTGGTCGACTGCACGTCGGGCGATCCGGCCACCTCGCGGCGCATGGCCGCACGCCTCGCCGAACGCGGGATCGGCTTTCTCGATGCACCGGTGTCCGGCGGCGTGGTCGGGGCGGAGCAGGGCGTACTCACGGTGATGGTCGGCGGCGATGGCGCGCTGCTGGAGCGCGTGCGTCCGGTGCTCGAATGCTTCGGCAAACGCATCGTGCACTGCGGCGCGGTCGGAACCGGCGATGCGCTCAAGGCGGTCAACAACGCACTGCTGGCCATGCACATCTGGGGCACGGCCGAAGGATTGGTCGCGCTCGAGCGAGCCGGGGTGCACTCCGACGTGGCGTTGGACGTGATCAACGCCTCCAGCGGCCGCTCCAACGCCAGCATGAATCTCTTCCCCGAACGTGTCCTCACGCGCGCGTTTCCACGCACCTTCCGGCTCGCACTGCTCGACAAGGACGTAGCCATCGCCGCCGATCTCGCGCGCGAACAGAAAGTCCCGTCGCCGCTGCTGCAAATCACATCGGAGCTGTTCCGCATGGCACATCTTGAACTCGGCGACGCGGCCGATCACGTCGAAGCCGCACGCGTTGTCGAACGGCTGGGTGGCGCGGAAATGCGTCCGCGCGCAGCGGCAGGCGCCGCGGCAGGCGCCGGAGCACAGGCATGATCGTTGCCCGGAGCGCGTCCATCGCACGCGTGCACGTGGCGTCCACCGACGACATTCGCGCGCAGTTTCCCGCACTCGGCAGGCGTGAAGGCACGCAGCCCGTTGCCTTCTTCGATGGACCGGGCGGGACGCAGGTGCCGCGTGCGGTGGCCAACGCCATGACCGACTATCTGCTGCACCACAACGCCAATACGCACTGGGCGTACCCGACCAGCGCCGAAACCGACGTCATGCTCGGCGCCTCTCGCGAAGCGCTGGCCGATTTTCTCGGCGCGACGGCAGGGGAGATCTCGTTCGGCGCGAACATGACGACGATCCTCTTTCACATCGCGCGCGCCATCGGTCGCACATTGCAACCGGGCGACGAGATCGTCGTCACCGAACTGGATCATCACGCGAACGTGGCACCGTGGCAGGCCCTCGCGCGTGAGCGCGGTGCCGTGCTGCGTTGGTTGCCGCTCGACACGACGACATTCCGGCATGAAGAAGGCGCTTTCGCCGAGCTGCTCTCGCCGCGCACGAAGGTCGTCGCCCTCGGCGCGGGCTCCAATATCCTGGGTACCATCACCGACGTCGCACCGCTGGTGGCCATGGCCCGCGCGGTTGGTGCCGTCACGGTGGTGGACGCCGTGCACTATGCCCCGCACATGCTCGTGGACGCCACGGCACTCGGCGCCGACTTCCTGCTGTGCAGTGCGTACAAGTTCTACGGCCCGCACATCGGCGTGTGTTACGGACGACATGAGGCAACGGCGGCGCTCGATCTGCCACGACTCGAGCCCGCACCGGACTACGTACCCGAATGCCTCGAAACCGGCACGCAGAATCATGAGGGCATTGTTGGTGCGGCCGCGGCGGTGAACTTTCTCGCCTCCCTCACCGAAGACGCACAGGCGTCGCGCCGTGAGCGGTTGGGCGTCGCGTTCGCGGCGTTGCACGAGCGCGGCGAAGACCTCTTCGGTCATCTGTGGGAAGGGCTCTCTGCAATAGACGGTGTGACTCTGTACGGCCCGCAGCCGCATACGCCGCGCACACCCACCTTGTCCTTCCGCGTGGCGGGTATGGACGCCGAGACCGTCTCCCGCGCACTGGCGCCGCGTGGCGTGTACGTGTCGCACGGCGACTTCTATGCGACCACCGTCGCACGCAAGCTGGGCTTCGCCGACGAGGGATTCGTACGCGCCGGATGCGCCTGCTACACCTCGGCCGATGAAATCGAACGGCTCGTCGACGGCGTGAAGTCGCTCCGCCGCGCCGCACACTGAGAAACTTGGTGCGCAATTCGGATGATTCTCGAACACGACACGTCACGACGGTCGCTCGCGCCGTGTCGCTTGGCGTGCTGCTGGCAGCCTGTACATCGCAGGAGACGAATGGCGGGAGCGGCAGTGGCTCGGGACGCGTGCCGCCCGCAGCGGAATTCCTCGTTGCCGCGGGTGACTCCACGTACTGGGTGCGCAGCAGCGCGCAAGGGATGCGTGTGCGCAGCGCACCGATTCTCCTTACGCAGGTGGACGGAAAATTCTACGAGGTGTACATCGCCGAGGACGGCGTGGAGTACGAGGACGCGTCCTTCTCGTCGTCGCGCATCTGGTCACGCGAGCTGACCGGCACCGACTCGCTGCTGCTGTTCAGCGACAGTACGGTCAGGTCCGAGGCGGCGCAGTGGAAGAAGCGTCATCCCGACGTCGAACCGATCGACATCGACGACGAAGACCTGGCGAGTGATCCAGGTACGGTGGTGCACGACGAGATCGAGATTGTGGACGTGCATGGCCCGTGGCTGACGTTCCGCCATCTCCTGGATGTCGACGTCGTCGACGGCGCGCCGCACCGTCATGTCGGACGTCGTGCAGTCGTCGATGTGCGCACCGGCCGCGCGGCTCCGATGGAGACACTGTTCGGGACAACCGCAGCGGTACGCGTCGCGATGGACGGCCAGACGTCGCTGACCGAGTTGCTCGATTCCATCCAGAGCGTTGGAGATGAGCGGGCAGAGCTCGCGCGCGAAACGCTCGAGAGCTTCCGGTTCGATCCGACCAGCTTCGGCATCACCGATGTGGATCGTGAGCCGGCGGTCGCATTCCTCGTGCCAGGCACCGGCGCCGATGGTGAGGCGCTCGCGATCTATCTGCCCCCGATCGTCGTCACCGCGCCCGACTGGTGGGGAGCGGTGCGGAATACGCTGCCCCAGTGGACGGCCGACTCGAGTCGCGTGAGCTGGATGCGCGCGTCGTATGAAGTCGCCGCGCGTCCGTCGCCCGATGGTGAGTCGCTGGCGCTGGTGCTGGCGGGGCGCACGCGCGCCAACAAGTCGGAATGGCCCGTGGCCACGGTCGCGGCGCCGGCGTATCAGCTGATCGCGCTGGACGCACCGCCCGTGACGGCGACGGTGCGCGCGGCGCTGTCGCGCGCGTTCGACGCATCCTCGGCGCTGGACGGCCTCGTGCAGCGCGCGATGTACATATCGCCAGGCACATCGTCAAACACATCGCCCAACATCTTCTCGAAGCCGGCCCGCGTGCGTCGAGGCCGGCGTGCGCTCCGCCAGTAGCCGCAGGCATGGCCGAGCAGACCACGACGCCTGCGTCGGACGCGTCGGACGCGCCGGACGCCTACGCCGCGCTCCGCATTCCGAACTTCCGTCGTTACATCGTCGCGCTGTTCACCCTCACGCTCGGCCTGCAGATCCAAGGCACCGTCGTGGGGTGGCAGGTCTACGACCTCACGAAGGATCCGCTGGCCCTCGGTCTTGTCGGACTCGCCGAGGCGCTGCCGGCCATCAGCATGTCGCTCGTGTCCGGACACGTGGCTGACACGCACGACCGTCGACGCATCGCACTCTGGGCCCTCGCCGCATTGGTGCTCTGCTCTCTGGGACTCTGGTTGCTCGCACACGACACGCCGCTTGGCGCAGGGTTGTCCGTTCGCCAGCGGGTGAACGCGATCTATGGTGTGATTGTCGCGAGCGGTGTCGCACGGGCGTTTCTACAGCCCGCGCGCCAGGCCCTCAGCGCCGAGCTGGTGCCGCGCGAGTTGTTCACGAACTCGGTCACGTGGCGCAGCGGCAGTTGGCAGATGGCGGCCGTGCTCGGCCCCGCACTCGGCGGTGTCCTGTACGCGATCGGGGGTACCGCGCTCGGCTACGCGGCCGACGTGGGCTTCATGGTGGTAGCCACGCTGGTCATGTTCGCGGTGCGGCACACGTCTCCCGTGCGTGAGGAGCGCAGCGAGCCCATGGCCACCGCACTCACCGGCGGGTTGCGCTACGTATTTGGTGACCCCATGCTGCTCAGCGCACTCACACTCGATCTGTTCTCGGTGCTCTTTGGTGGTGCCACGGCGTTGCTGCCCGTGTTCGCGGCAGAAATTCTGCACGTGGGACCCGGCGGACTTGGCATCCTGCGCGCGGCACCGGCGGTGGGCGCGGTGTGCACCAGCATTGCGCTCACGCGCTTTCCACCGTTTGCACGCACCGGGCGGAATCTGCTGCTGGCGGTTTCAGGCTATGGGGTGAGCATGATCGGCTTCGGTGTCAGCACAACACTCTGGCTATCCGTGGTGCTGCTCGCGCTCGGCGGCGCATTCGACATGGTCAGCGTCGTCATTCGCAGTGTGATGCTGCAGTCGCGCACGCCGGAGAAGCTCCTGGGGCGCGTGTCGGCGGTCAATCAGATCTTCATCGGCTCGTCCAACGAGATCGGCGCCTTTGAATCGGGCGTGGCGGCGCGTGCGTTTGGTACCGTGCCGAGCGTGGTGCTGGGTGGGATGGCAACGCTTGGAGTCGTGGGCCTCGTCGCGTGGCGCAATCCGGCGCTGCGCCGGCTGCGGCAGTTGCAGCAGGATCATCAGGCGGCCTGACCCTGACCCGCGAAGCGTGCGAAGACCAATGGCTATGGGGGTGGGACCCCACGCCCGGCATCGTCTCCGTGTGGGCGACGGGCGACGGTGAGGTGGTCGTCTGGCGACGGCTGCACAACGGGCAACTGGTGCGCGAGCAGGAGCGTTTTCGTCCGTGGTTGCTGCTCGACTCCCCGGCCGATCTGGAGCACCTCGGCGCGCGACTCGGTGCCGCGGGCAGCGCAGACGCCAGCGTGACATACCGCGAACTCGAAGGCCCCGGCGCGCTGCGATTTTTGGTGAGTGCGGACCGTGCATCGACACTGGGCAATGCCGTGTTGCGCGGCGCGACGGAACGCTTGGGCGCGCGCGTGGGGCATCTGCGAGAGCTGGACAGCGCGTCGGTGCTGCAACTGCCGCCAGAGGAGCAGTATCTCGTGGCGACCGGCCGCACTTACTTTCGCGATCTCACCTTCGACCGCCTGCACCGACTGCAGTTCGACCTCGAGACCACGGGGCTCGACCCTGCGCGGGATCGCGTGTTCATGATTGCCGTGCGTGCGCCCGACGGCACGACGTGCGTGCTGGCGGCGGCGGACGACACACCGGCCGCCGAGGCGAATCTGATTCGGCGACTGATCGAGACCGTAAGCGACGCCGATCCGGATGTCATCGAGAATCACAATCTGCACGGCTTTGATCTGCCCTTTCTTGAAGGGCGTGCACGCCGGCACCGCGTGCCGCTGGTGCTGGGACGCGTGCCCGGCGCGGCGCTGTCGCAGCGTGCGGCGCGCCGCGGTGTAGCCAATACACACGATGCCAGTCGCCGCATCCGCTTCATGGCGCCGGGGCGTGAGCTGATCGACACGCTCGATGCTGTGCGACGCTATGACTTTTCCGCGCGTGACCTGCCGAGTCACGGGCTCAAGGCCGTGGCGCGGCATTTCGGCATCACGGGTCCGGAACGCGAGCTCATCCGCAGCGACCAGAT
The DNA here is from genome assembly GCA_038213465.1 of Gemmatimonadales bacterium. GTDB lineage: Bacteria > Gemmatimonadota > Gemmatimonadetes > Gemmatimonadales > Gemmatimonadaceae > Gemmatimonas. The sequence continues at coordinate 118,920 of JBBQTA010000013.1, forward strand.
CTACACTGTGTACCGCACCGATCCTGCGCGAGTGCGACGCTATGCCACGGCGGATGTGGAGGAAGTCGCGGCACTGTCCCGCATTCTTGGCGGCGCTGCCTTCGTGCTGGCGCGCATGGCACCGCGTCGGTATGAACGGTTGGCTGACGCGGGACCGGCAACCGGCGTGATCGATCCGCTGCTGGTACGTGCCTACCTGCGTGCAGGCGTCGCGCTGCCGGCGCATGAGAGTGGCGATGGCACCACGCACACGGGTGCGGCGCTGCACTTGTTTGCGAGTGGCGTCGCGCAGCGCGTGGTGAAGGCCGATGTGGCCAGTCTGTATCCGTCACTGATGCGCGAGTATCGCATCGGGCCGACGCGCGATGCACTCGGCGCGCTGCTGGCCTTGGTCGATCGGCTTGTGACGCAACGGTTGCATGCCAAATCGGCGGCGCGCGCGATGCCTGCTGGCTCTGCGGAGCGCAACACGCATGAGGCAATGTCGGCGGCCATGAAGTTGCTCGTGAACTCTGCGTATGGGTATCTGGCCGCAGGCGATGGACTTACGCGATTCTCGGATGTGCACGCCGCGAACGAGGTGACGCGTCGCGGTCGTGAGACGTTGCACCGGATGTGTCGCGAGCTGGCAGCGCGCGGGGTGACGTTGCTGGAGGCGGATACAGACGGTGTGTATTTCGCCGTGCCGGCGGCCTGGACGGAGGCCGATGAACGACGCGTAGTGAGCGAGGTCAACGCGCTGCTGCCAGAGTTGGTCACCCTCGAGTTCGACGGTCGATATGCGGCCATGCTGTCGCATCAGCCCAAGAACTACGCCCTGCTTGGCTACGATGGTTCGCTGGTGCTGCGCGGGGTGGCGTTCCGGTCGAGTCGCGCCGAACCGTTTGGCGAAGCGTTTCTCCGTCGCGCGCTCGTATGCCTGCTGCGCGGCGATGTCGTGGGTGTGCGCGACGCCTACCTGGACAGTGTGCGTGCACTGCATGCCCGGGCGCTGCCGACGCGCGAAGTGTCAACGCTGGTGCGCCTCACGCGCAGTCCGGCGCGCTACGCCGAGATGCGTGCGTCGCGGCGCGAGTTCGCGTACGAGGCCATGCTGGCCAGTGGGCGGGACGGATGGCGTGTTGGCGAACGGATCCGCGTGTATCGCACTGCTGCCGGAGGCGGCCTCGTGGCCGATCACAACGACGAGGCTGTAAGCGGCGCGCCCTCCGACCCGCGGGACTACGATGCGTCGTATTACGTCGCGCGGTTGCCGCGGACGTTCGCCACGCGCCTGTCCACGGCATTCACCGCCGCCGACTTCGCCATTGTGTTTGCCGACGCCGGCCAGCTACCGCTCTGGCCCGACGGTCTCGACCATGTTTGCCCGCGCCTGACGGAGATGCATGTCGATTGGTGATTCTCGGTACGGACCGTATCGCGACGACGCGACAGCGTCAGGCAGGTTCGAGCGCGATGGCGATCTCTTCCGTGAGCCCGAGTTCGATTTCGGTTCCGTCGCGTGCGACCGTGGTGCGCGCAAAGACTTGGCGCGCTTCACGTTCGAGTTCGTGGGCGTCGCGCGAATACCGGGCCGAAATGTGCGTGAGCACGAGGCGTCGCACGCCGGCTGCATGCGCCACCTGAGCTGCTTCACGCGCGGTGCTGTGTCCGGTCTCGAGCGCGCGCGCGGCTTCATCGTCCGCGAACGTTGCCTCGTGAATGAGCAGATCCGCGTCGCGACTGGCCTCGATCGTATTGGCGCATGGGCGGGTGTCGCCGGTGATCACGACGCGTCGGCCGCGTCGCCGTTCGCCGACCAGCGCTGACGGTGCGACGACGCGCCCGTCGTCGAGTGTGATCGATTCTCCCTTGTGAATGCGCCCCCAGAGCGGTCCTTCGGGGATCCCCAGTTCGCGGGCGAGCTCCGGATTGAATCGGCCGAGCCGTTCCTCTTCGACGAGGGCGTATCCGATGGATGGGCTTCCGCGGTGCTCCACGGCGAAGGTATCGAAGCGAAATTGATCACGTGGAATGGTGGCGCCCGGCTCGAGTTCGGAAATTGTGATCTCGAACGTCGAACGTTCGCCACCCAGACTGATGCATTGACGCAACGTCCTGCCAGCGTCCGGCGGCCCCCACAGGCGCAATGGCTCGGTCCGGCCCTGCAACTGAAGCGTGCGGAGCAGCCCGGTCAGTCCCAGAACGTGATCCGCGTGGGTGTGCGTAAAAAGGATGTCTTGGACGGAAAAGGAGATCCCGTAGCGCATCATCTGCCGCTGAGTTCCCTCGCCGCAGTCGATGAGAAAAGTCTCGCCTTCGCGAATGAGTGCCACGGCGCTGACCGCCCGTTCTACAGTCGGGCGGGAGGCAGCGGTCCCGAGGAAGCGGATGAGGAGCGGCATCAGGCGGAATATAGAACGGCGCGGCGTCGCTGGCCCCGCGCTTTGCGTACGAAAAGCGCGTGCTACGGAATCGTCGCTGCTGGCGGCCCGATCTTTGCACAGTTCCCGTGGTGTAACGGCGCGCTTCTCGCGGACTGGAAAGGGTAGGATGCCCGAGTCAGTCCCCGTGGGCGCATAATGTACGAACACTTCCGGAGCCGGGGGGCGTATGACCGGAAAGAGCAGACGCGGGTTCGCGTCAATGGATCCAGCGCGGCAGAAAGAAATTGCAAGCAAGGGTGGACGCGCGGCGCACGAGAAGGGAACGGCCCACGAGTGGTCGTCGGATGAAGCTCGAAACGCAGGACGTAAAGGTGGTGTCACCGTGAGTCAGGATCGGGCGCACATGGCCGCGATCGGACGCGAAGGTGGCGAGTCTCGGAGCGCGGCGGCCCGCGAAGCGCGTCAGCTTCGGGCGTCCGAGCGTGAAGTTCCGTTGTCCGTTTCACGTGACGGTGCGGCCGACACTGGTCGTCCCGCGCTGCGCACCGATTCCGGTCGGACAAGCAGCCCGAACTCGCCGGACGCAACACGCTAGGCAGCTCCATGGCGGCGCGCCTCACGGTGTGTCGCGGTGTTGCCCGGACGGCCACTCCCGCAGGGGAGTGGCCGTTTTTGCATCCGTACTGCGTGGCCACAGAGCGGGGCGTCGCTAGATGCGCGCACCGTCTGATATTTATTCGTAATGTCCACCCCCCGTCTCAACCTTTACGACCTCACCCGCGCGCAACTCACCGGACAGGTGACGGCGTGGGGCCTCAAGCCGATTCACACGGCGCGGCTGTGGAAGTACCTGTACATCGACCTGGTCGATTCGCTCGACGCGATGCCGGAGCTGTTGCCCAGGCTCGCGGAGCGATTGGCGAGCGAGACCAGCCTCGGCGTGTTGCCCACAGCACTCGACACTGCCTCGAGCGACGGCTTCACGCGCAAGTACCTGCTGTCGCTGCGTGACGCTGCGCGCATCGAGACGGTGCTCATGCGCTACACGGGCCGCGTGACGGCGTGCGTGAGCTCGCAGGTGGGCTGTGCGATGGGCTGTGTGTTCTGCGCGACCGGCCAGATGGGCTTCACGCGCCACCTCACCCCAGGCGAAATCGTCGCACAGGTGGTGCATGTCGCGCGTGTGTTGCGACGCGAAGCGCCTGTTCGCCCGCCCTCCAGTCGCTCCGCGCCGTCGCGCCCGATCGTGAGCTACGCCGAGCGCCCGCTGGGCACGCGACTGCGCAACGTGGTGCTGATGGGGATGGGTGAGCCGATGCACAACTACGACGCTGTCATGCACGCGATCGATATCCTGCGCGATCCGCATGGTCCCGCGTTGGCCGCCGATCGGATCACGCTGAGTACCGTGGGCGTTGTGCCCGGCATTCTGCGCATGGCGCAGGAGCGTCGCGACATTCATCTGGCTGTCTCGTTGCACGCGGCCACGCAAGAGGAACGCGCCGCGCTCGTGCCGGCGGCGCGCAAATGGAAGCTCGACGAGTTGATGGTCGCCTGTCGCACGTACAGCGAGACGACCGGCCGTCACATTTTCTACGAGTGGACGTTGATCGACGGGAAGAACGACAGCGTTATGCATGCGCACGCCGTCGGTGCGTTGCTGCGCGGGTTGCCGGCGCAGGTCAATCTCATTCCGCTCAATCCTACAATCGGCTACGACGGTATCCCCACGCCCAGCGAGGCGGCGCGACGCTTTCAGCAGATTCTGGCCAACGAGTACGACATTCCGAGCACCGTGCGGCAGCGGCGCGGAATCGATATTGCGGCGGGGTGCGGGCAGTTGGCGGTGGCCGGTGCGTAGCGACTCGTGCCACGGCGCGCGGGTTTTTCGATCCGCTGCCGGACGTGGAACTGACAGCGTTTGAGGGCTGAGCGATGCGGCTGCTACTGGATACGCACGCGCTCCGCTGGTGGCTTGCGGGTAACGAGAGCGTGTCGGAGTTGGCGCGGACGGCAATCGCGAGCGACGAGAACGAAGTCTTTGTCAGCGCCGCGTCGGCTTGGGAGATCACCACCAGGCACCGGATCGGAAAGTTGCCTGGCGCCGGGCCGCTTGCGCTGGATTTCGCCCGTGAGGTGCGTCAACAAGGCTTTGTGGCGCCGCCGATCTCCCTCGAGCACGGTCAGGTCGCCGGTGCGCTCGTGGGCGATCACCGCGACCCGTTCGATCGTATGTTGATTGCGCAGGCTCGCGAGGAAAAAATGGCGTTGGTTTTGAAGGAGACACTGTTCGATGCGTTCGGTATTCGGCGGCTCTGGTAACGGGAGATCTGCGGGCCACTGGATACCGAACGTAGCTTGACCGTAACGCGAACGTAATGAAACCCAACATGCACCCTGACCATTTCTCCGGCGATCGCGCGGCTCACGCCCATCGGCGTGGCCATACGCGCGGCGGATGGAACGGAGCGGCTCGAGGGGGCGCTGAAGGCGTTTGTGCGCGAATCGCCCATGTTGCTCGGACCGTTTCCGGGCGAGGTGTTCGTGTTCGTTGACTCGACAGTGTACACGCTCAACGAACTGTCCGCACCGTTGCTCTCGTGGAGGCGCGGCACGCGCGACCTGCAAGGCGTTGCGCTCCCCAAGGTCCGTCGCCGCGGTGTCAGTGAAGACGACTACCGCATCATGCTCAAGGATCCGGCCAAGGCTGCAGCGATCGCCTACAACCATTCCGTGCCCATGCTGCTGGAGCGCACGGCCTCGGGCCATCTGGCGGCGGTGCTGTACGACGTGGAGCTGGTACGTGACGCATTCAAGGGGCGCTTCTACATCACGCTCATCGACCTCGCGCAGCAACGCGCCTGCGTAGACATAGCGTTGCCCGCGCCGGAAGATCCGCCGGCGCGCCTGGCGATCGTCGGCGATACGGTCCTGTCGATCGAGCAGGATGTCGGCGTGGGCGACTGCGCGGTGACCACGGTGCGGCGATACGTGCTGCGTGGTGAGCGGTGTGCGTGGGTGGCGCTGGCGGCGGTCGACAAGGCGCCGTGAGTTGGAGCGGGACAGGGGAATGTCCCTGCCAAGTCGGGCACGTTCGCGCTTCCAACCGCCGTGATTCGTGAACATGTCACAATCGCCACGATAAGAATCTGGCGCGACAGGATCCTGTTTGGGTCCTACGACAGCGGCATGATGGGACGCGCGCGCGAGTGGCGAATATTCAGCGTCCGTGCGGATGATGCGACCGTCGTTGCGCGACTTCCGCTTCCCGCGCTGCCGCGTTCTTCATCGGGTGAACCGTTCGATGGACTCGCCGAAGCCAGGCCATCATGGGATGTGGTCGGGAACTGCATCGTGCTGAGCGATGGCCATTCCGATTCGTTGACTGTGCTCGACCTTTCAATGGCAACATCGTCTACGATCGGCGTTCCGCTTCCTGCTCGCTTTCGCAGTGGCGAGGATGAGTCGTATTCCCTACTGCTTGGACCGGGCCGGGGGAGCAATGACATACCACGTCCGTTCCGCCCGTCGCGCGTACTTGCCGTGGTGGTGGACCCATCGGGGTGGGTCTGGTTGCGGCCAACGGTTCCTGCGGCGGGGCTCGCTCCCAACGTGGAGACGTGGCGCTACAACTTGCAGTCGCGAGCGTTTCGCGTGGACACGCTGCCCACGTTCCCGCTCGCATGTAACCGGACGGGCTGTGGAGTAGGCATCGGTGAGAGCAGCGTAGGTGAGCCTCCGCTTGTTCGGAGATGCCCTGAGACTCGGGAATGATATGCGTGCGAATGGCCGTTAACTGAATTCGTCGGCGCGCGACTTGAGGCCCCGCTTCGGTCGCGGGACGTGATCGCATCCGAAAGATCCCGCCCGCGCGATTTTGATTGCACCCGCTTCGCTCTGCGCAGTATGCTTCTGCAGCGGAAAGTGCTTCGGGATGTGCGTCAGATGAACGAACACACTCGCCTCCCGCACGAAACACCTCGCGATTGGAGCGTGGGTCTGATGCACACCACACAATGACAGGCCTCCGCACTCCTGCTGCTCGGCGCGCGTTCCGCAGCCAGCTGGTCGTTGCGGTCGGCCTCGCGTCCATCTTGGCCTCTGCCTGCAGCAAGACCGGCTCGGCGGAAGACACCGGCACCTCCTCCGCCGACTCCACCGTCGCCGCACTCGCCGACTCCGCACCCGCTTCCACCCTCGCCCTCCCGGTCGTGGCGGAAGAGGCGCGCGACGCCGACCTCATCCTGCGCGTCACCACCACAGGACAGGTCCGCTCCGATGCGGTCGTCACCCTCCGCGCCGATGTCCCCGGCACGGTCGACGCCATCCGCGCCAGACAGGGCGCCCGCGTGGCAAAAGGCGAATTGCTCCTCTCGCTGGATCAGTATCCGTTCGACCTCGCGGTACGCGAAGCCAAAGCCACCGCCGACGAAGCGGAACAACGCTTCCTCGAAAGCTACGTCCCCGAATCACTGGTCACCGGACGCGCCCCCACACCGGAGCAACGCAAGGCGCTCATGAACAAAGCGGGACTCACGGGCGCACGCCTGAAACTCGAACGCGCGCAGTTCGAGCAGCGACGCTCCGCAGTCACCAGCCCGATCGACGGCATGGTGGACGGCATCCACGTCGCGCCCGGCGAACGCATCACCGGCGGCCAGCAACTTGTGACGGTGGTGGACACACGCCACCTCCGCATCGAAGCCCAGGTCCTCGAACACGACCTGCCGCTGGTGCGCGTGGGTGGTGACGCACGCATTACGAGTGCCGGTGCCCCCGGCCGCGTCATTCTCGGCCGCATCGACGCGGTGCTGCCGCTGGTCGATTCCATCACGCGCGCCGGTCGGGCCATCATCCGCGTCAGCGGCGATGGCACCCTGCGACCCGGCATGTACGCAGACGTGCAGCTGGAAGCGGCACGACTCCCGTCCCGACGTCTCGTCCCCGCCCGCGCGGTCATCGAACGCGACGGACGCCCGCTGGTGTTCGTGGTGAAGGACGGGCGCGCCCAGTGGACGTATGTCTTCCCCGGACGCACCAACGGCGTGGAAACGGAGCTGCTCCCCGACTCCACCACGGGCGAAATCCCCGTGCGCCCCGGCGATGCGGTGATCGTGGAGGGCCATCTCACACTCACGCACGATGCGCCGGTAAAGACGCTGCCGCCGCGTCGCCCCTGAGGCCACGCCGTCACGTGTCTCTCCCCTCGTTCGCGGTCCGACGGCCGGTTGCCACGGTCGCCGCCATCCTCGCCGTGGTCCTGCTCGGCGCGGTTTCGCTCGCACGCCTCCCGGTCGCGCTACTCCCCGACGTGTCGCTCCCGGTCCTCACCATCCGCACCCTGTACCCGGGTGCGGCGTCCCCCGAGGCCTCGCGCTTTGTCGCGGAGCCGATCGAGGCGGCGATTGCGGCCACGCCTGGGCTGGTGGAGTTGCGATCCGTCAGTCGGAATGGCGAGGTCACCACCACGGCGCGCTTTGGCTGGGGCACCGACATGCGCGGCACCGTGCTCTCGGTGCGCGAACGACTCGACGCCGCACGCGGACAACTCCCCGAACGCGCACAACGCCCCACGCTCCTCACCAGCGATCCGGGCGAACGGCCCATCGCTGTTCTTGCCTTGCGCGGTGACTCGCTCACGGGCGGCGACCTGCGATCGCTGGCCCGCACGGCCAGCGAGGTGCACGCGCGTCGGCTTAAACAGATCGAAGGAGTCGCGAGCGTCGCGGTCGTGGGCGCGCCGCACGACGAAGTGCGCGTAGACCTCGACCCGGACCGACTGCGCGCACTGGATCTCACCCCGGAAGACGTCGCGGCCGCCATCCGCAGTGAGAACGCGACCGGCATCAGCGGCACGATCCGCAAAGGTCAGTTCCGCTTCTCCGTGCGGGCGCTCACGGAGTTCCGGTCGCCCAACGAAATTCTCGCCACCCCGCTCGGGCGCCCCGGCTCCGGGATCACGCTGCGCGACGTCGGGACAGTCACCCTCGCCCTCGCCGATCCGCTCACGCTCACGAAGCTCGACGGCGCGCAGGCGATCGGACTGGTGGTGTACAAGGATGCCGGCGCCAACACCGTCGCCGTCACGCGACGCATGACCGACGCCATCGCGCAACTGGAGCAAGAGTTCACCGGCGTCCGTATCGCCGTCGTGGCCGCGCAGGCGGACTTCGTGGTGGACGCGCTCAGCAATCTCGGTCAGGAAATCGTGGCCGGCGGCCTGCTGTCGTTGCTGGTCATCCTGGTTTTCCTGCGCGACTGGCGCACGTCGCTGGCCATTGCCGCTGTCGTGCCGCTCTCGGTGCTGGTGGCACTTGTCGCGCTCCAGGCGCTCGACGTCTCCATCAATGTCCTCTCACTCGGCGGGCTTGCGCTCGGCACCGGCTTGCTGGTGGACACGGCCATTGTGGTCGCCGAGTCGGTGGGACGACGACGGGCGGAAGGCATGCCGCTGCGTGAAGCGGCGATTGTCGGGACGGAGGAGGTCGCGGCGCCGCTCTTTGCGGGCACCCTCACCACGGTGCTCGTGTTCGGGCCCATCATCTTCGTGCGCGGGCTGGCCGCAGCACTCTTTCGCGATTTGTCGTTGAGCGTGGTGACGACGGTGGCCGCCTCGCTGCTGCTGTCGCTCACGCTCATGCCGGTGCTCATTGTCGGGCGATGTCGACGGGCAAGTGAGCCTGTGCCATCGCACGCCAGCTGTGACAACACAGCCAGCAGCAGCGCGCTTGGCCAGATGCTCGACCGGTGGGGCGTTGCCCTCACGCACGCGTACGAACGCGGTGTCACTTGGTCGCTGGCGCATACCGGTGCGGTGTTCAGTATCGCGACCGCGGTACTGATCATCACGGTGGCGCTGGTGTGGACGCTTCCCAAGGAGATCCTGCCGCGGGTGGACGAAGGCGTGCTGGTGGCGCAGCTGCAGTTGCCGGAGGGGACCAGCATCGAAGCCACCACGCAGCAAGCCGCGCGATTGTCGCAAGCGGCGCGCGGACTGGGCGCGCGCGGTATCTACGCGCGAGTGGGCAAGGCCACCGACGAAGAAATGCTCGCGGGCGCCGCGCCGGGATCGAGTGCAACGGCGCAGTTGATCGTCCCCGTGCCGGACGGGAAGCACGCGGCATCGTTTGCGCAGCAATTGCGCGGACTGGTGCCCGATCTGGCCAGTGGTGCGCTGGCGATCGATCTCGCGGGGCAGTCGGAGTTCGGTTCGCTGATTGGACGCGAAGGGCGACTGGTCCGGGTGGAGCTGTCGGCGCCGAGCAGTGCGGAGTCGGCGCGTTGGGCCGATTCGGTGCGCGTGGCCATGCGTGCGTTGCCGTCCCTGTCCGGTGTACGCAGCGCGTACGCCGAAACGCAGCCGATCGTGGAAATCGGGCTCGAGCGCGTGCGCATGGCCGAACGCGGTATCGCGCCGCAGCAGGTGGCGAGTGCGCTGGCGGGTGCGCTGGGTGGCGTCAGCGCGAGTGAGCTGCGCGAGACCGATCGCCGCACGCCCATCACGGTGCGCTACGCCGGCGCGCGCAACGAAGAGCTGGAAACCGCGCTGCGCACGCCCATCCGCGGTGTGCCGCTCGGTCAGTTGGTGCGTATGAACGAGACGCGCGCGCCGTTGGAAGTGGTGCGCGTGGGGCAGCGTCCGGTCACGATCGTGGAAGGAATCGTGGAGTCGGGCGGTACTGCGCGTGCCAACACCGATGTCACGGCGCGCATGACGGCGATGACATTGCCAGCGGGCGTGACGTGGCGCGTGGCTGGCGCAGATGCGGAACGCGTGCGTACCAGCAATGAACTGACGCTCGTGCTGATGCTGGCCGCGTCGCTGATGTTTCTGGTGCTCGCGGGCGAGTTCGCCAGCTTCACGATTCCGTTCGTGGTCATGCTCACCGTGCCGCTGGCCGGTGCCGGCGCGGTGATCCTGCTCTGGCTCACAGGACAATCGCTGAATGCCGTGTCGCTCATCGGCATTGTCGTGATGATCGGCATGGCGGACAACGAAGCGGTGGTCAAGCTCGATGCCATCCGCAAATTCCGCGACGCCGGTCATTCGGTGGACGACGCCGTGCGGCTGGGTGGTGCGCAACGTCTTCGTGCGATTGCGATGACCAGTATCACCACGGTCACGGGTGTGTTACCACTGGTCTTCGGTTGGGGGAGCGGCGGCGCCTTGTACCGGCCGCTGGCGGCGGGAATCATTGGCGGGTCGGTGAGTGCGCTGGCGGTCACGTTCTTTCTGCTGCCCGCGGCCTACGCCGTGCTGGAGCGCCGCTCCGAGGCACGGCGCACCATCCGCTCAACGGCGCGCATCTCGCTCGAGAACGCCTGACCGTGTCGATCGGCCGTGATTGACTTCGCCACCCGACGGCCGGCCGTCATCTGGGCGGCGTGCGTGGCCCTGCTGGTGGCAGGCGCGCTCGCGTTTGCGCGACTCCCTCTGGCCACGCGCACCACGGTCGCACTGCCGCGATTGCAGATCTACGCGGGCTTGCCCGGTGCGGCACCCGAGGTGATCGAGACGTATCTCACCTCGCCGCTCGAGGCCGCGGCACAGGGCGTACGTGGTGTTCGGCGCGTAAACAGCAATTCCTACGACGACTACGCGCTGCTCACGGTGGAGCTGGACGAGAGGGCCGATGTGCAGATGACGCGCCTCGCCATTCTCGAACGCATCGAACTGCTGCGCGCGGATCTGCCGCCGGGCGTATCCGGCCCCACCGTGGCCAACTACGTACCCGAAGGGCTGGAAGAAGCGCCGCTGCTGTCGCTCACCATCTCCGGACCGTTCACCGCGGGCGCACTTCAAACGCTGCTGACCGATCAGGTCAGTCCACGACTGAGCGCAGTGCCGGGCGTCGCCGGCGTGCAGGTACGTGGCGGCGCGGCACTTGGCGTTGCCATCACCTACGATCCGGTCCTGCTGCGACGGATCGGCGTGGCGCCGCAACTCCTGAGCGATGCGCTCAACGGCGCGCGCGTGGTGCAGGCGCTCGGCGTGCAGACAGAGAGAGGCGAATCTGCGCCTGCGGATGCGCGTGCATTTGCGCGTGCGGATACATCGGCAGACCCGCAGCGATCCGGGGCAGCAACGGTACGCAACGTCGTGCTGCGCGATCAACCCAATGCGCTGAGCGACCTTGCCGCGTTACCGGTGCGCAGTCCCGGCGGCCGCGTCTTTCGTCTGGCTGAATTAACGACGATTCGTGCAGATGAGGACGCGCGTGGCATGTTCTATCGGGTGGACGGCCGACCGGCCGTCTCGGTGGACGTCACCCGTCATCCAGGCGCGGATGCCATTCGCACGGCGCAGTCGCTGCGCGAGGTGATCGCCGAGTTGACCCCGGGGCTCCCGGCGGCGATTCAGCTCCGCGTCACCGATGACGAGAGTGAGGAGCTGGCGCGCGAGTTACGCGACCTCACCCAGCGCGGCGCGGTGGCCTTCGTGGCCGTGCTGCTGGTGCTGGCCGTCATGCTGCGACGATGGCGACCTGTGGCCGTGGTGATGGGGTCAACACTGGTCGCCGTCGCGGCGACGGCACTGTCGCTCTATCTGCTGAATATTCCGGCCAACCTCCTCACGCTGGCCGGGCTCGGGATGGGCGTGGGCGTACTGGTGCAGAATGGGCTTGTGGTGGTACAGCGGCTCAGCCGATCTCCTGCGACCACAGCAGGGCGATCGGGCGCGGCGCAACAGATCGCACCGGCCGTTATCGGCAGCACGTTGGCCACGGCGGTGGTGCTGGTGCCGTTTCTGTATCTGCAGGGGAGCGCGCGCGCGGCGTTTGTACCATTCGCAGCGGCGTTTGCACTGGCACTGTTCTGGAGCGTGATCACGGCCTTGCTCGTCGTGCCCGCGCTCGGCATCGGCTCGACTACACGCGTGCGTACTAACGCGACCATTCATACGCACCGAGCGGAAAACAGCGCGCCGGGTTGGCCCCGCATGCGACGTGCGTATGCGGCGGTGCTGGCGCGCGCGCTGCGCTGGCGCGCGGTGACGTTGCTGCTGACGGCGGCGACGCTTGGGGTGCTGGCGTGGGGGTTCGTCACCAAGGTGCCACGGTCATCGTTTGGCGGGTTCGGCGCACGGCGCACGACGCTGTCGGTCGGGCTGACCTTTCCGCGCGGCTCCGACCCGCAAGCGTTGGACGCGGGGATTCGCGAGTTCGAACAGTTGGTGGTCGGCCGGCCGGACGTGGAGCAGGTGCGTGCCTCGTCGCGCGGCACGGCCTCGGCACAGATGCTGGTCACGTTCACGCGGCAGGGTGGCTACACGACGGTTCCGATGGAGTTGCAGGAACTGCTCACGCAGCGCGCGGTGCTGGTCGGCGGCGCGAGCATCAGCGTGATCGGGGAAGGGCCGGGCTTTTCGTCGGGCGGCATGGGTGGCAGCATGTCCACCTTTCGGCTGCGCGTGCAGGGCTTCGCGTACAACGGCGTAGGGAGTCTCGCCAACGACCTCAAGGCGCGGCTGGAGCGCATTCCGCGCGTCCGCGATGTGCGCGTCACGTCGGGCGGCTACTTTGGCGGCGAGCGTGGCGTGCAAGTCACCATCGATCCGGATCGCGCGGCGCTGGCTCGGTACGGTGTGAGCGCACAGCGGTTGGCATTCGCCGTGGGGCGCGAGGTGCGCGGATCGGCCGGTCGTCAGCTGATCGAAATCGATGGCGACGAGCGACCCGTGACAATCAAGGCGGCCGGCGCACGTGACCGGTCGCTGGACGAACTGCAGGAGGCGTTGGTGCCGAACGTCGCCGGTGCGCCGGTGCGTGTGGGCGACATGGCCGTGGTCAGCGAGCGCGAGGCACTGAGCACGATTCTTCGGGAAGATCAGCAATACGTGCTGCAGGTGGCGTACGACTTTCGCGGCCCCACGCGACTGGCCAACCGAACGCACAACGCCTTCGTGAAGTCGGTGGCGGCGCCTGCGGGCTACACCATCACCGACATGAGCAACGCCTATGGGTTCGGCAACGACGAGAGCGATCGCGGGCTGTGGCTCGTGTTTGCGCTCGGCGTGACGCTGGTGTTGCTCGCGGTCGCGCTGGTGTTCGACTCGGTGTGGGGCTCGGCAATGGTCTTTCTGAGTCTGCCGCTGTCATTGGCCGGTGTGGCCGCAGCGTTCTGGGCCACGGGCACGGCCTTCACGCGCGAGGCGGCGGTGGGCGTGATTCTCGTGGTCGGACTCGCGGTCAATCACGCCATTCTCATGGTCGACGCGGCGCTGCTCAAGCGGCGGGCCAAACGAGACGATCCGTCGCGCCACGCAGACTCCGTCGCACTTGATGCAGGCGACGTGCTCCGTGCCATGCTGGACCGCGCCGGCATGATCGTCTTCGTAACGCTCGCGTCACTGGCGTCGCTGGCGCCGCTGTCGATCGGTACCGATGCCAACCGATTGTTCGGCGCCATCGCGCTGGCCACTGCCGGGGGCACTGTCGCAGGAACGCTTGGCGTGCTGTTCGTACTGCCGGCACTGCTGGTTGGGCGTCGGATGCGGCGGGGTCCAGGACTGCTCGCGGCTGCTGAACGGCTGAACAGCTTCTGAACTGCCGATGACGCGGATGAGGGGAATCACTGCGCCGGGTATTTCTCCAGCAGCGCCGTATGCTTGCCTGTGTCGATGTTCCGTCCGCTGACCAGCAACACGATCGGTCCTTCGAGCCGCGCGATCTTGCCATGCCGCAGCGCCGCAACCGTCACCGCGCCCGCGCCCTCGATGCAGAAGCCGTCTGTGCGCCAGAGCCACGCTATCGTCTCGCCCAGCTCTTCCTCGGTGACCAACACCATGTCATCCGCGCAGTACTGGCCAATGTGCAATCCGTCCTCGTCGATCAGTCCCGCCAATCCGTCGGCCAGTGTCGGCGTTGACGGAATCGGTACGACGTGCCCCGCGGCGACACTCTTGCTCATGGCCGCCGTCTCCACACTCTGCGCGCCAACGATGCGCACGTCCGGCTCCAGTTCGCGCAGGACCGCCCCCATGCCGCCCAGCAATCCGCCGCCGCCCGTGCAGATGACCACCGTTTTCATGGAAGGCAGTTGTTCCAGCAGCTCCAGCGCGACCGTCCCCTGGCCCGCCAGCAAGTCCACGCCAAGGCACGGATTGATGTAGCGGATGCCGAATTGCTCGGCGTGTGCCTTGGCCACCACCATCGCCGCGTCGTAGTCGGGCTGGTCGTCGTTGACCGTGGCACCCAGCGCACGAATGCCATCCTTCTTGACCTGCGGCGCCGTGCGGGGCACGTAGAGCATGGCCGGCGCGCCGAACGCGTGCGCCGCGTAGGCCACGCCAAGGCCGTGATTGCCCGCACTGGAAGCTACCACGCCTTGTGCACGTTCGTCGGGCGACATGGCCGCGAATACGTTGTACGCGCCGCGCACCTTGAACGAGCCCGTCGGATTCTCGAACTCGCACTTGTAGTACACGTCGATGCCGAACGCATCGGATAGCGCGGAGGCACGCATCAGTCGCGAAGGCTGCAGCACGCCACGCAGGCGCTCGGCCGCGGCGCGCACCGCGGCCACGTCGGGAAGGACACGCGGATCTCGTTCGGGTCTCGTCATGGGGACATCATTGCACGCAAGGCATCATGCGCGCAACGGCGGGATCGGCGCGGATTATGGATGGATGCATTGCTCGGCCACGGATAGAAACCGATAGCAACTGCAGCAGCACACGGATACAACATCGACCTTTTCATGCAGAACGCCGTATCCGCGCGCCGTTTCCGTTCGTATCTGCTGGTATCCTTGGCCGAGCGGTGCATTCGTTCATATCCCCAACCCAAGCTCACCAACCGACTCTCCCTCGCGCGGATACATCGACACATACTTTTTCACATCGAACTTGAGCTTCGCCCGCGACGTGACCATGGGCCGGATGCCACCCCACACCGGCTTGTTTCCCCAGGGCCGATCCCATAATCCCATGCACCACAGAATGCCGCCCACGCTGTTGGGGTCGCGACCGTCCAGCGCCCACTTGTCGTTGAGATGGAAGAGCCACGACCGCGCCTGCTCGTAGTCCTGCGTCCACAGCAGCATCGTCTTGCCCCAGAGCATGCGCGGATAGTTGTGAATAATCCCCGTGCGCACCAACTGCCGTTGCGATGCATTCCAGAGTGCGTCGCCCGTTTCGCCCGCCTCCAGCGTCTCGAAGTCGTAGGAGGCCGGCCGCGCATCGCGGACATGCTCCGCCATCGTGCGCTGAATCCAGTCCGGGAGCGACGACAACTGATCGTAGGCGCGCGTGCGGAGGCACCAGTTGTACGACAGCTCGCGCCACGTCGTCGCCTGCTGCACGAAGGCGTCCACGCTCTCCGCCGGTGCACCGCTCGCACGCGCTTCGCGTACCACGCGCGCCGACGGGATCTGTCCGTAGTGGAGATACGGCGAGAGTCCGCTCGTGCCCTCCACATCGCTGGCGTCGTTGCGGCGTTCGCCATACCGGGGCAACGTGTCGCGCAGAAATCGGTCGAATCGCGCCTCCGCCTCGTCCGCGCCGCCGCGCAGCGTGACCGCTGGCACCGTGTGGTCGATCCCGCAGGCGGCCACCTCGCGCGCGATATCCGCATCCGTCATGTCGCGCAGCGGCAGCGGTATCGTTTGCAGCGTCTCCAGCAGCGAGTGACGCAACGCCTCGCTCACCGGCACCGCAGGCAGTGCCTCCTCCACCGGTTCGATCGCCGCATCGATGAGACGTCCGATCTTCGGGCGGATCGTGCGCGCCGCGTACTCTGCTTTTGTGAACAGTCCGCTCGGCACGGTACACACGCTATCCACCGCCAGTACCCGACAGGACACGCGCTCGGCAAAACGCTCACTACGCGCGCGAATGCCCGCCGTTGGAAAGAGATCGGTGAAGACCACATACGCCCGCGCCGCGAGTCGATCGAGGACGCGGCGATCGTCCTCACGCCGACGACGCAGTACGAACTGATAGTGCAGTCCCAGCCGGTCGGCCCGCCGCGCCGTCTCCCGGGCACCTTGCAGGATGAACGTGTGATGTCGGTCGGCGGCGTAGGGATACGTGGGGTCGAGCCCCTGATGGATCACCAGCGGCCGGTTGACACGATTGGCCGTGCGGATCGCGGCACGAAGCCCCCAGTTCTCAACCAGGCGATGCGTGCACTGCATCCAGTACAGCACGTACTCTCCGTCGGCG
Source organism: Gemmatimonadales bacterium (assembly GCA_038213465.1). Taxonomy (GTDB): domain Bacteria; phylum Gemmatimonadota; class Gemmatimonadetes; order Gemmatimonadales; family Gemmatimonadaceae; genus Gemmatimonas. Next base: position 135,450 of record JBBQTA010000013.1, read on the forward strand.
TGGTACGTCTTGCCGTTGAGGTCCACCGTGCGCGGGACGAGCTGGTCGCGGACGTAGTCGGATGCGAGCGGATGGGGCACAGTGCCGGGACGATAGCGAGGGAGACGGCCAACAGCATCTGTTGCCGCGCACCGGTAAGCGCGTGACGACGGCCCTTGCGTTCCCGACGGAGTACGTGGCGGGAGACTGATGTTCGCCTTGACTTAGGAACGCCGCCGGATACCTTCCCGTCGTGACCGAACGGCCCCGCGCTTCAGGTGCGGGGCTTTCCGTTTCATCGGAACTGAGGATGTTCCGCATACATCGGGGCTGTAGCTCAGCTGGGAGAGCGCTGCATTCGCATTGCAGAGGTCAGGGGTTCGAGCCCCCTCAGCTCCATAGATCGGTAACGAAACAGACACCTGCTTGTGACGGTCATCCACGGGTTTGTGACCCACCGGGAACCCGAATCGTAGTAGTGTGTAGAAGGATTTGGCCCGCCGCTGTTCGGTAGGACGGAGAGTTCCAATGACAGCGCGCGTGGCACTTCTGACGCCCCCGTAGACTCAGGTCTGCGGGGGCCATTTGTTTTGGCCGTCGGGGCAGGTGTCGAAGCCTGAACCGCCCAACATAGGGCAGTGAGTGCAGGTGGTGCGTGCTGCGTGACGCACCGCTCACCATTCCCACTCACGACGCAACGCTGGGTGGTAGCAGCTCTACGGCCCGCCAATCCCACTGATATCCGCCCGCAGTGCCGCCATGGCCTCCGCGATGAACCGGTGCTCCTCCAGCTCCACAGGCCCTGCGTAGTCGTTCATCGCGGTGAATCCGAGATTCCCCAGAAAGCGCACGATCGCGCTTTCGCGGATCGCCACGTCGAAAGTACGCGAGAGCATCGTCTGCCCCTGCGGCCCCGATCGAAGCCCAAGCCGGAACACGATCCCGCCGCCCTCGAACGGGCGCTTGAGCGGGGTGTTCAACATGCGCTCGGTGAAGAGTGGTAGATGCCATTCGGGTTCCTTCGTGAATCGCATCGCCCACCCGCGCTCCGTCGCCGCGTGCACATGCACGAATTCTCCCTGCATCTTTGTCACGCCGACAGTGAAGAGCCCGAGCTTCGCCATCGCGTCCACATGCAGCTGGAGCGAGTCGGGCATGCGGCGGGTTGCGCCGAAGATAGGCTGCAACTCGCCGCGGTGTGAGCGGAACCGCAGTACCAGCCGCCTGTCCGCCGCCTTCGCGTCGAACCACTCCGCGCCGCTCCGGTCGGTCAGTCGATACCGGTAGCGGGCGGGTTCCACGTACTTGCGCACAAAGGTGGCGAAGGCCGGGAATGTGGCCTTCAGCCGGTCATCGCTGACCAGAATGTGTAGCGCCACCAGCGTCGACCCGTCGGACTGCGTGTCCGAATCGATCGAGTCGATCGAGAACATCCGGCCCACGGCGCGCGAAGTGCGCGGGAACGCAGTGCGATAGTCGTCGCGGATGGTGTTGGCGGGCCGTTCGGCGGAGGCAAAAAGGGCGCGGAAGACATCGGTCAGCCGTGCGGGTGGCATCGCCCCGATGGCGTGATCCACCTCCGTCCGCCAGATCCAGTCGTTCTCGTCGGTGGTCAGCTTCTCGAGGCGCATCCGATGGCGTTCGTCTCCCGTTCGCGCCGGCAACGGTGCGCTCGGGCGTTCGGCAAAGCGGAACTGCCCGTTAACCAGTCCAGCCACCAACTCCACGTCACGCGCGGGGCCGGCCGCGGTGGTACGCATGGAGGTCCAGAGCGAGGTGTCAGAAGCCAGTTTGGATGGGGCGAGTGCGTAGCGGGCGATACGGACACGGGCGTGGTTGAACCGCGGGGTGCGCACGACGTTGGTGAAGCGCGCCTGGACCGCCGCGGCGAATGAGTCCGCGTAGCTGCGCGCCGTTGCCAGATCCGGACCATAGGCGAGCGTGACCGCCTTGCAGCCGCCGCTGGCCAGCAGCACGACCGCGACAAACACACCCCGCGATGCCTTGGCGATGATGCGCCTGGCAGACGATGCGGGTGTTGAACGCGTGACGGATGGCATGGTGGGAAATACACCGTGGTGATGGCCCCGTGCCGAAAGTCGGTCGAGCCGGGTTAACTTTAGCGACTCACCATTTTTCAGCCCAGCCGTGTCCGAGACTTCCGTCACCGAATCTGCTTCTCCGACGCATGCCCCGCGTCGCGACTTTATCCGCGAAATGGTCGCCGACGACGTGGCGGTTGGCCGCTTTGGTCGCGCCCCTGCGACACGCTTCCCCCCCGAGCCCAACGGCTTTCTGCATATGGGGCACGCGAAGTCGATCTGCCTGAACTTCGGGATCGCGAAGGAATTCGGCGGCACCTGCAACCTGCGGTTCGACGATACCAATCCGGCCACCGAGGACGTGCAGTACGTCGAGGCGATCCGGAACGACGTGCATTGGCTGGGCTTCGACTGGGACGGCGAGTTTTACGCGAGCGACTACTTCGAGCAGCTCTACGAGATCGCCGAGCGGCTGGTGCTGCTCGACAGGGCATATGTCGACTCGCAAAACGAGGAACAGATCCGCGAGGGCCGCGGCACCGTCTCCACCCCGGGAATACCCGGCCCGTTTCGCAACAGGTCCGTGGAAGACAACCTCGACCTCCTGCGCCGCATGCGCGCGGGCGAGTTCCCCGACGGTGCGCATGTATTGCGCGCCAAGATCGATCTCGCGCATCCGAACATGATCATGCGCGACCCGTTGCTGCTGCGCATCCGGCACGCGCATCACTATCGGCGCGGTGATGCGTGGTGCATCTACCCGCTCTACGACTTCGCGCACGGGCTCTCGGACGCCATCGAGGGCATTACGCGGTCGTTGTGCACGCTGGAGTTCAAGGACAGCCGCGAGATCTACGACTGGCTCGTGCGCGAGGCCGGGTACGAGCATCCACCGCAGCAGACGGAGTTCGCGCGGCTGGAGATCGACTATACGGTGCTGAGCAAGCGGAAGCTGCTGCGTCTCGTGAACGAGGGCTTCGTCTCGGGGTGGGACGACCCGCGCATGCCGACGATCGCCGGCCTGCGGCGGCGCGGCGTGACGCCCGAGGCGATCCGCACGTTCTGCGACACCATCGGCGTGGCGCGGAAGCCGGCGCGCACCGAGCTGCCGACGTTCGAGCACGCGGTGCGCGACGACCTCAACATGCGCGTGCCGCGCGTGATGGCGGTGCTCAACCCGGTGAAGGTGGTGCTCACGAATTATCCGGAAGGGCAGGTCGAGGAGCTCGACGCGCCGTACTATCCGCACGACGTGCCGCTGGAGGGATCGCGGAAGGTGCCCTTCTCGCGCGAGGTGTGGATCGAGCGCGACGACTTCATGGACAATCCGCCGAAGAAGTTCTTCCGGCTCGCACCGGGGCGCGAGGTGCGGTTGCGTTATGCGTACCTCATCACCTGCCAGAGCGTCGTGAAGAATGACGCCGGCGAGATCGTCGAGATCCACTGCACGTACGACCCCGCCACGCGGGGCGGCGATGCGCCGGATGGCCGTCGCGTGCAGGGGACGATCCACTGGGTGTCGGTGGCGCGCGGTGTCGACGCGGAAATCCGACTCTACGACAAGCTGTTCACCGTGCCGGACCCCGATGCGGACGACGCGGACTTCACGACGTTGCTCAATCCCGCGTCACTCGTTGTCGTGCATGGCGCGAAGGTCGAGCCCAGCCTCGTGGCCGAGGGGAACATGGTGTCGCGGTACCAGTTCGAGCGGACTGGTTACTTCGTGAAGGACTCCGACTCGACGCCGGAGCGGCCCGTGTTCAATCGCACCGTGACGCTGCGCGATAGCTGGACGAAAGTGAACAAGTGAGGCGCGTGACCGGCGCCATCGGGCACGCGGGCGAAGCGCCGAAGACCTGCGCGTGGCGGAGCGCCTGGCGCTGGCCGTCGAGCGGCGCGGCGCGGAAGTCGATCATCATACTCACGAAGGCCGCCGGGATGGCGGGGTCGACGTTGGTGAACGAGGACTCGCCCAGGTACGCCCCGTGCCCGCCGGGGAAGATCGCGAGGCGCGCGTGCGGCAGGATGCGAAACATCTCCACCGCGTGCTCGGGCCGCGCGACATCCTGATCCGCGGCGATGACGAATGACGGCGCCGTGATCGTCCGAATCTCCGCGTCGGTCCAGCCGGTAATAGTCCGCATGCGCTGCGCGTCCTTCCGGAACATGTTCATCAGCGCCGCGGGATCGGGGTTGATGCGCGTAAAGGCGTCCTTCATTGACTGCGGCATGTCGCCGAGCGTCGCGTTCTTCATCATGTCCCAGAAGCCGGCGTCCACGCCGCTGCGCTTGTAGAACACGGATGCGAGCACCAGACGGCGCACGCGAGCGGGATGGCGCATCGCGAGTTCCATCGCCGTCTGGCCGCCGTTGCTGAAGCCGAGGATATCGGCATCGGTGACATTCAGTTGCCGGAGCAACTCGGCCACGTCGTCCGCATCCTGTGTGAAGGTCTCGGGCGCGTCGCGGTCGGACGTGTGCCCGTGCGCCTGGAGCTCCACGGCGATGACGCGATGCGTCTTCGCGAGCATCGGCAGCACGGTACCGAATGTCGTGCCGATCGTCGAGCCGCCGCCGTGGATGAGCACTAGCTAGCGGGCGACCGGTGGTGCCGTGCGTCTCGTAATACACGCGGAGGCCGTTCACGTTCGCATGGGCGCCGGTGTCCTGGGCGCGTGCGATGGGCGTGGCGCTCGTGGACACGATGGGTCTCATCATGGCGGACTCGGTTCGGGTTACCTTCGCGCCGTAATGACGCGTCCAGGGAATCGAGCAATGCGTTCGTTCAGGCGACACCATCCTCCTCCCTCACCACTCATCACCCGATCTGCCTTTGCTGGCCTTCCTGGCGCGCTTGGCGGTTCAATCTCCTGCGCCAGTTGAACCGCATAAACGTGCGGCGCCCTCGAACCACCCGCTGCTTTCGTTCTGCGGTTGAACATCTCCCCCCGGTGTCAGGATAGTTGTCGTACGACCGCAGTAGCTTAAGCGGTCACACGATCACAGTCCCTGGGGGTCAAAGGTGGGTAGTTCGGTGCCAGTCTATAGTGCGGGGTTCAAGAGCCGGATGCTGCGGCGGTTGGTC
>JBBQTA010000014.1:0-128919 GCA_038213465.1 Gemmatimonadales bacterium
GTTGGCTCCCGTGTCCGCCGGCGCCGCCCCCGCCCCCGCCCCCGCCCCCGCCCCCGCCCCCGCCCCCCGCCCCCCCGGGCGGACGCGGCGCTCCGACATCCCGCTGAAACGCGTAGCGCCCCAGCAACGGCCCAATGGGCACGCCGGCCATCTGCAGCACGCCGCCGTAGTTCCCCTGCACCAGCACGCCGATGGTATACCCGCCCAACGACGCGGGCAGTTTGCGCGACGACGTGCCAATGCCACCCTTCCAGCCGAACATGATCGTGCCGTGCCCCGCGCCCACACTCCCCTCGGCCACGGGGCCGCTGTCGGCCACCGCCAACGCGCCATCAACGGCCGCGCCAATCCCAACGCGGCTCCGCGTGGTGTTCAGCCCGCCGTCGTTCGTTTCGCCAACGACCGGATTGATCGACCGGACCGTCGCATTTTCCGGCTTCCGCAGCATCCACCGCGCCAGCGCATCCCCCGCCTGCCAGATGCAGAGCGTGCAGGTGAGCACGATCGGCGTTTCGATTTCGCCAAGCTCGCGCAGCTGCGTCACGCCCAGCAGTTTGCCGAATCCGTTGCCGACATGCAGCGCGGCGGGCACGCGATCACGAAATAGATCGCCGCCGTGCGGGATGAGGGCCGTCACTCCGGTGCGGAGCGAGTCTCCCTCGCTGACGGTTGCGTGTCCCACGCGCACACCGGCGACATCGGTGATCGCGTTGTGCGCGCCCGGCGCAAAGATCCCCGGCGCGAGGCCAATCGACCGTGCGCGCACCGGCTGTTGCGCCAATACGACGGACAGAGGAGTGGCAACCGGGGTCGCGAGCAGAACCATCGGGACGAGCACGCCGAATGTACGCATGCCGCCATGATGGCACAGCGCGAGCCGTTGCGCGAGGCGTCAGGGGGTCCGCGGCGTCCGAAACGGAATTCGATGCCGCCGTCGCGCCGTCTTCGACAGCTCCCGCCTTCATTCGATCTGCGGGGGCCGGCATATTCCGGATATGACGCTCCGCCCGCTCTACGGACATCACGCGCTCCGCGCCCGACTCGCCGTCGCGGCGGCGTCCGGTCGCCTTCCCGCCAGCTTGTTGCTGCAAGGAGCGCGCGGCGTGGGAAAGCAGCGTCTCGCGATCTGGCTGGGTCAACTGCTGCTCTGCGAACGGGCACTCGCCGAACAACGCGCCGATCCCTGCGGTGACTGCCAGCAGTGCCGCTATTCGGCGCGTCTCGTGCATCCCGATCTGCATTGGTTTTTTCCCCGTCCGCGTATCAAGGAAGGCGACACCTCCCTCGACGAGGTGCGCAGCGATCTGGGCGAAGCAATCGCCGACCGCATGGAGGCGGACGGTCTGTGGGCGTCGCCGCCGGGTGCGGACGGCATCCACGTGGCAACCATTCGTGCGCTCGTGCATGCGGCCTCGTCCCGACCGGCGATGGCCAAGCGGGCCGTGTTCCTCGTGGGCGACGCGGAGCGCATGGTGGCGCAGGAAGGCTCCGAGTACGCGGCGAACGCGCTGCTCAAGCTGCTCGAAGAGCCGCCGCCGGGCACGACCCTGATTCTCACGTCCAGCGAAGCGGGGTCGCTGCTCCCGACGATCAGGTCACGCGTGGTGTCCATCCGTGTGCCGACCATGGCTCGCGCCGATGTAGAGGAGTTTCTCGACGACCCGACGGTGGCGCGCCGTCTGACTGGCTCCGTACGCGAAGAGTCCCTCGCACGCGCCGGTGGCGCTCCCGGTGCACTGTTCGGTGCGGAATCCGCGGCTGCGTCGTACGCCGCCGCGCGCAAGCTTCTGGATGCCGCGCTGCAACCGTCCGCGCCGGCGGGTACGGCAGAACGCATCAAGGCGGCGGCGCGCCAAGGCGTGACCGGTGCGCGCGGCGCGTTCTCCGACATGCTCGACGCGCTGACCGTACTACTGCACGATCGCACGCGACGACTCGTGGCATCGGGACACGAATCCGATGCACGTCGCACGGCGACGGCGATGGTGCTGGTCGAAGCGGCGAAGCTTCGCGCGCACGGCAATGTCAGTCCGCAACTCCTTGGCGCTTCCCTGATCGGCGCTCTCCACGACACCCTCCGGCCATGACCGCCACCACCCCCAACGACCCCGCGCGCGAATTTTCGCACCTCGACCGGGACGGAAGTTTCCGGATGGTCGACGTCAGCGAGAAGCCGTTTTCCGTTCGGACGGCCGTGGCCACGGGCGCCATTCGAATGCAGATGGCGACGCTGAAAGCCATACAGGAAAACACGTTAGCAAAAGGAGATGTGATTCCGGTTGCGCGACTGGCAGGGCTGCAAGCGGCTAAGCGGACCGCCGACCTGATCCCCTTGTGTCACCCTCTTCCGTTGTCCGGGGTAGAAGTCCGGGTTAGCGTTGATCCATCCCTGCCCGGTCTCCGGGTGGAGGGTTCCGTCCGTACCACCGCCCAGACCGGGGTGGAAATGGAAGCGTTGACTGCAGTCTCTGTGTCGTTGCTCGCGATTTATGACATGGCGAAAGCAGTTGACCGTTCGATGGTGATCACCGACATCGTGCTGCGCGAAAAGCGCGGCGGCACGAAAGGAGATTTCGCCATCGATCCGTGAGTGTCCCGAAGATCGAGAGGTACCATGCAGCATTTAGACGCATCGCAGGACGGCGAGGAGGGGTTGCTCGCCCGCAATACCGCAGGTGATGGTGAGATGGACGGAGTCGGTACCCGCAGTCTCGATGCACGTGCGCGGCGGCGGCGGATGCACCGTCGGTTCGCCAAGCGTCGTCTGACCAAGGTCGGGGTCGCGTCCACGGTCGTACTCATGTTGGCGCTCGCGTTGACCCCGGCGCCGCCGGTCCGCAGCACCAAGGTCGCCGTGGATAACCCGGCTGCGGCGGGAACACTGTCGATCCAGCCCGCGTGGCGTCCGGCAGGTTCGGTGCTTCAGCGCCGGTCCGAGCTCGGTCACCGCGAATCGCCTCGCACGACGAAAGTAGCGGCCTTGCCGTTCGGATTGGCGCCTCGCCCGCTCGCACCATACGCCGGGTCGGCCACGCAACCCGCCGCCGTAATGCCGCGCGAGTCGCTCAGTCGCTGGCATCGCATCTATACGTATTCCACGCGTTACCGGATCAAGCCCGACCTCGCGCGTCGGATTTACGACGCCGCGATCGTGGCCGGCATCGAACCGGAGCTTGGATTTCGCCTCGTCCGCGTTGAAAGCGTCTTCAAGCCGCAGGCGCAGAGCCCCGCTGGTGCCGTGGGCCTGACGCAACTCATGCTCGGCACGGCGCGCGCCTTCGAGCCGAGCGTGACGAGGGAGGATCTGCTCGATCCGGACATCAACCTGCGCATCGGCTTTCGCTACCTGCGTGGACTGATCCGGGAGTACAAGGACCTCAAGTTGGCGCTGCTTGTCTACAATCGCGGCCCGGGAGCGGTCCAGAACGCGATCAGCATGGGTGTCAATCCGACCAACGGATATGAGAGCATCGTGACGCGCGGCTACCGCGGTCGCGGGATTCTGGACTGAAAGTCGGATCATTAGGTAGGCGCGGGTCGCGGTGAGCACGCCACGCACTCTCGCATTGTCGAGCAGTCGCTAGACGAGCGAGTTGCAAACCGCTGGCCGAATGCGCCGCAATCGTCGCTACGGGTTGCACCAGTCACACTGACCAGGCGGCACCACGGTCGGCCCGTCGATCGTGCGCGTCAGCCGGTAAGCGCACGTCGCACACACCAGGACTTCGGCCACGGGTCGCTGCGTCGGCCGCGCACACGCTTCACAGGCAAGTCCACGTTCCACACCGGTCACCACAAAGCCGGGCGCGCCGCAGCGCGGACACAGACTGTTCGCGGCCCGCACCAGCGACGCGGCCGCACGCGCGATGCTCTGCATCCGCGTTGGATTCAGATGCGCGCGCATATCTGTCTCGAGCGTGGCGCAGCCGTCGTGCATGAGCAGCGCGTTCACCGCGCTCTCCAACGAACTCCACTCCCGGATCCCCTTCCTGATCGATGTAGCGCTGCTGGTACGCGGGCCACACGCCTTCACCAGGAGCGCGTGCGATGGAAACCTCGCGCGCTGTGCAAACGCGGCCACGTCGTCGAGCGAACGCACATCCACGCTGGAGAAGTTCGTCTCCAATGTGAGGTCGGTTCCGATCAGTTCGACGGCGCCGTCGTGCGTGGTAAGCATCACGAGTTCGAGGCCGCAGGTTGCGAACGGAATCGCCGGGTGGGGACCAAAGCTCCCCTCACTGGCCGCACCGAAGGCGGCGTGCGGCGCTTCGGCCAACGCGGCGAGTGCCTTCGCGCGAACCGTGTCTCTGGCGTTCCGGACGCGCGCCACCTCGCCGCTGAAGGTGCCGAAGCGGTCGGTGTCGAAGGCGTCGAGCACCTCGACCTGCAGGCCAAGGGACGACTCTAACAGCGGCGCAATGACCTCCTGTTTGCCGTGCTGTGTACCGAGGATCGCGCTACGTCCGGAAAAGACGTTCATGAGTTCCGTGTCAGATGTACTTCTCGCCCCGCGCGACCGCAACGTCCGTCACGTACGCGATGAACGAATAGTTCGCGAAGTAGTGCTCCGACACGTGCTCCATGATGCGATTCGCGACGTCATCGCGCACGATCGTCTCGATCCGCACATTGCTGCCGGGCAGATCGGTCGCGTGGGCGTGGCGCGAGCCTTCGCCGCGTCCCTCGACGATACTGAACCCCGTGGCACCGAGGCCACGGAGTTCCGTAACCAGTCGCGTCTCGAGCACCGGTTCAGCGACGAGGACGACCATCTTGAGCGGCGTGCTGTTCATACGACCCCATGCGCCATCTGCGCGAGCTTGAAGTAAATCGGGATGCCAACCAGCACGTTGAACGGGAACGTGATGGCGAGTGCGAGGGTGAGGTAATACGTCGGATTGGCATCGGGCAACGTCATGCGCACCGCAGGCGGCGCCGCGATGTAGCTGGCGCTGGCGGCCATGGCGCCAAGCATCGTGGCACCGCCGACCGAGAGGCCGGCCAGGCTCCCAAGCCAGGCACCGAGCGCGCCGTGCACGAGCGGCATGATCATCCCGAAGGCCAGCAGAAACGGGCCGACCTTCTTCAGGTCACCCAGTCGGGCGCCGGCCAGGAGGCCCATCTCGAGCATGAAGATGCACAAGGCACCCCGGAAGATCGCACCCTTCGTATCGTAGAACGGCTCGATCACCTTCCAATTCTTGTCACCGATCAGGACGCCCACGATCAATCCACCCACCAGCAACACCATCGTGCGTCCGGTCAGCACTTCGTGCAGCAGTTCGGACGTGGGCCGCGACTTCTGGCCGCTGCGCATGACACCGATGGCGAGCGCAATGTGTATGCCGGGGCTTTCGAGCAGGGTGAGCAGCGTCGGCATGAAGCCCTCCGGCTCGGCGCCCATCCCCTTTACGAACGTGGAGGCGGCGATGAAGGTCACGGCCGAGACCGAGCCGTAGTGCGCCGCGATACCAGCACTGTCCGCCTCACCAAATCGTCCGAGGTAACGCAGCGTGAGATAAGCGCTGATCGGCGTGAAACAGCCGATGAGCAACGTGACGCCCGCCGGTCGCGCAATCTCGCTCAACGTCGCGTGTGCCAACTCGACGCCACCGTGCAGCCCGAGACTCCACAGCAGGTAGATCGAAAGTCCCTGATAGATCTCCTTTGGCAGCGAGAACTCGCTGCGAATCACGCGCGCAATGACGCCGAGCACAAAGGCGAGCGCGATGGGTGACAGCAGGTTGACGCGAAGAATTTCGTTCATGTAGTCGGTGTCCGCGAAGCGAAGTAGGTGAAGAGAATTTGCGGCAACACAGACTGGATCAGACGCTGAGCTCCACCGGGGTCACTTTCCCGGTGTTGAGATCATACACGCCGCCCACCACCAGCAGCTTCCCTTCCTTCACCAACTTGCTGATCACCGTGGAGCCGTCACGCAGCGCCGTGGCCTGATTGCGCACGTTCTCGATGATGGCCTTGTCGAGGTTGCCGTTGGCCACGCGCACTGCGGGGCGAATGTGGAAGTACAATGCACTGATCTGCCCCGGGACTTCGGCGCCAGACATGGTGGCCGACACCGCGCCACACGCGGTGTGTCCGAGCACATAGAGCACCTTGGCACCAAGGACGGCCGTTCCGAACTCGAGCGAGGCGATCTGTTCGGCCACCGCGATGTTCCCGGCGATGCGCGAGACGAACACGTCACCGAATCCCTGATCGAACACAATCTCGATCGGTACGCGTGAATCGGCACAGCCGAGGAAGGCGGCGAACGGTGCCTGCTTCGGTGCGATCTCGCGCAAGCGGGCGAAGTCGCGGTGGGGAGCGATCGTCTTGTTGTCGACGAAACGGCGGTTGCCTTCGTTCAGAGCGGCGAGCGCTTCGGCGGGTGTGGTGGGCGCGGGCGCAAAGATCGCCGCACGATCGGCATCGCTGAGGTCTGCACCGGAGAGCGATTGGGGCAGCGCCCCCAGCGCGGCGACGCCGGCCATGGTGGCCGTACTGCTGGCGAGAAAGCGGCGACGCGAGAGAGCAGCAGCGGGCGTGGCGGTCGGGTCAGTGCACATGGAGGCTCCGGCGAGGGGGGTGACGGTCAACGAGTCCAAGATCCCAGAGGCCGATGCTATTGGCAAATACATCGGAATTACCGATGTTCAATCCATGACGCGACCCGTGCTGTCTCAAGACCTGAACGCCCTCAATTACCAGCACCTTCGCTATTTCTGGACGGTCGCCCACGAGGGGAGCATCGCCGCCGCCGTCGCGCTCCTTGGCGTCTCACAGCCCACGATCACTGAACAGCTGCAGGCCCTCGAAGCCGCCCTCGGTACGCCCCTGTTCATGCGACGTGGCCGCAACCGGACGTTGACCGAGCAGGGCCACCTCGTGCTCAGATATGCAGACGAAATCTTCACGCTCGGGCGCGAACTGCTCACCGCCACGCGCACGCGTACCGAGGGGCGGCCGTTGAGATTCAGCATCGGCGTGGCCGATTCGCTCCCCAAACTCACGGCGTGGCGCCTCATCGAATCGGTCTTCTCGCTTGGCCCGCTCTGGCGGGTGACTATCCGGAGCGACAAAACCGATCGCCTCATACACGATCTGGCGTCCGACACGTTGGACCTGGTGATTGCGGATGCGCCGATGCCAAGTGGCACCCGGGTGCGTGCCTATTCACACCTGCTCGGTGACAGCGGCATCACCGTCTTCGCATCCTCGGCACTCGCGGCAAAACTGACACCCGATTTTCCACGATCGCTCGACGGTGCGCCGATGCTACTCCCCGGCGAAGGGTCCTTGCTGCGACGCCACGTCACACAGTGGTGCGCCGACAGCGGAATCACGCCGGATATCGTCGCCGAAGTCGATGACATGGCGATGCTGCAACTGCTCGGCCATGACGGCGTTGGCGCGTTCTGCGCCCCGAGTGTCGTCGAGGCCGAAGTGCAGCGCACCTTCGATGTACAGGTCGTGGGACGTCTCCGCGGCGTACGGGAGCGCTTCTATGCGCTGAGCGCCGAGCGGAAGCTACGACACCCCGCCGTGCTCGCGATCGCCGATTCCGCGCGCCGACGACTCGCCGCCAAACGGCGAGCAAAGGGATAGCCCGACCGCGCGGGAAAAGGCGCTCCCCGTCTCAGGGTTTGATGCTAAACGCTTTCGCCGACTTCCTGCGTGTCTTCTTCACCAGCGTGGCGGTGGACTTCCTGGCCACCGACGGTTTCACGGTGGCCTTCCCCGTCGTTCGCGTGGACGAGACAGTACGCGCGGCATCCGAGACACGCAGCGCCTGCCCGGCGATAATCCGATCCGTCCGCACGCCGTTCAGCGACTTCAGCCGAGCCAAGGTCAGACCGTACTTCCGCGCGATCGCACCCAGCGACTCGCCGCGACGGACGATGTGAACGCCGCGACGGGAGAGTGACGCGGTGGTCGATCCGCCATACCGTTCGATTGATGGATCGGGGACCGAGCGCGCCATGGCGATCGTCCCCGCGCTCGGGATGCGCACGGTTTGCCCGGAGACGAGGCGACCCTTGCTGCGGGTTTTCAGGCCCGGGTTGAACCAGGCCAACTGTCGCAGCAGGACACCGTGACGGCTGGCCAGCGATGCCAACGTGGTCGTGGCCCCAGTGACGGTCACGCTGCGAGCCCCCGCCCGCAACGAATCCGGCATCGTCGCCAACCCGGCGCCAGTGCGCGCCGCCGCTCCCACGGGCACATGAAGCCACATGCTGGTGGTGGGCGGAACCATGCCGCGCAACAGCGCAGGATTGAGGTCCCGCACGTCGGCGACGATGCCGCCGCTGGCCGCCACGACTGCCGCGAGACTGGTCCCCGCATCGACCAGCACGGAGTCGTATGCAAAGACCGTGAGGGTGTCCACCTGGAGGCCATATTGGGCCGGCTGCTTCGCCACCAGCGCGGCCGCGATGATCTGCGGGACGTAGTTCTTGGTCTCATCGCGCAGGTAATCCTGTTCGGCCAGCGCGAAAAAGACATCCTCCCCGGCCGTGCCATCCAGTGCGCCAGCGTAGCGGGTCAGTCCGCGCGCCACGCGACCAGGGCCTCCGTTGTACGCAGCCGCTGCCAGATAGAGCGACCCGAATTGCGACTGCAGATCTCGCAGGAATCGAATGGCACCCTCGGTCGCGCGCACCGGATCGCGACGCTCGTCCACCCACCAATCCACGCGCAGCCCCACCGCACGCGCCGTCGTACTCATGAACTGCCACATCCCCACGGCGGCAGCGCGCGAGTACGCATGCGGATCGTAGCCGCTCTCGATGAGCGCCAGATACGTGAGATCCTCCGGCATCCCGCCAGCGCGCAACTTCGCGCGGATCATCGGCTCGTAGCGCGTGCCGCGGGACAACCGTTCGCTGAACCGTTCCCGCGAACCGGTCGAGAAGAGCTTCACATAATGGGCCACCCGCTCATGCGCCTCGTACGAGCGCACGTCGATGTCCCAGCTCGGCGCCTCGTCCTCAACCGGCACGTCGGAGTGATGCAACGCAGCACTGTCGCCGAACACCGAGACAACGGTGCGTGTGAGGTCCTCGACGCTGGTGAACACCGCGCGCGGCGAATTCGTCCCGGCCGCGTTCGCACTGGTCGGAGCCGGCGCTGCCACATGCGACGCGGGCAACGGCACGCCGCCGGGCGCCGGGATGGTTTCGTTGACCGCTCGCGAAGGGCGACACGCAGCAACGGCGAGCAGTAACGCCATGCCCGCGATCGAGAGCGCGGCACCAGGGCCCCGGTGCGGCCGGCGATAGGCCCGCGTGCCGTGCGGGTGCTTGGGCAGAAGGAGGGGAATCACCTCCCCAACCTACCGCGTCCGTGGGCGCCCCGACACCAGTGTTGGTGACCCACGTGGGCGCCAACCGACATTTTCTTCAGACGAACGGGTCGAGTCGCGTGAGATGTGGCGCGAGCAGCCGATTGACCGCATGCAATGTGGCGCGCGCGACCCCGGCCAGCGCATCGTCTTCGGCGATCGCCGTACCGATAACCCGTCGAGTGAGCCCGTCGCCGTGGGTGAGCAACGCGACGACCATGAGGTTCGTATCGAAGGCGCGCATCGGCTTCACACCCACCAACTCAAGCTCCATCGATCCCTGCGCCGCGTGGGCGACGGCATCCAGCGTGGCCAGCGCGGCCAATCGCAGATCACCGCCGATGCAGGTCGGGCCTTCCTGCTTGTACACGACCGTCTCGCCGCCGAAGGGCTGCGCAAACTCGACGCTCACGCGCGATCGAGCGCCGGCCGAGCGATCGAGTCGGCAGGAGAGCAATCGCAAGCGCACCGGTTCCGAAGCTACGGACAGGCCGGTGTCGAAGGCACTCATCGTGGACAGCTCGGGGAGGGTCATGCGCAAGGGGGACAGGAGGGATCACGAATCTCCAATCCGTTGACGATTCCACAGCCTTCACCGTCACACCGACGGCCTGCGTGGGCCCCTATCGCCCGAGGGCGAACATCACGTACGCGCTGACAAGGGCGATCGCCTGGCCGACGACCACGTCGCCGGGGTAATGCACACCCAACATGACGCGCGAGAATCCAACCAGCGACGCGAGCACCAGCAACGGCACCGCCAGCGCGGGAAATGCCCACGCATATGCCACCGCGACCGCCATCGCCGCGCAGGCATGTCCGCTTGGAAACGAGAAGCGATCCGGCACGGCGATCAGCGCCTGGTACGACAGACGCGTGCTCGGTCGCTGACGACCGGCGAAACGCTTGACCACCTGCACGGCCAGATGCGACGCGCCCAGCAGCAGCAGCGCCTGGAAGGCGATCAAAACGGTGACCGAGGGGAAGAGCAGCGAGAGGAGGCACGCGCCGATGCTGCCGCGTGCACCGCCAAGATGCGTGATCGTCGTCCAGAAACTGCGTCGCGACGTGGTGCATCGCGCGTCGAGCGCGAAACGAACGAAGAGTGCGCGGTCGCGCGCATCGAGGCGTTCGAGCAGTGGCGGAGTCATTGACTATAAGTCTCAGTCCGCTCCGCCACAGGAACACGTCAGCGCCGAAACGGCGGCGTAACGGTTACGTGCTGCTTTCGCGAGCGACCCCGGTTTCGAGGGCGAAACGTGTGAGGCCCGCCACATTGTGAATCGCGAGCTTGCGCATGAGACTCTCGCGATGGGCTTCTACGGTGCGACGACTGATGCCCAGCTCCGCTGCAATCGCCTTGTTGGTCAAACCGCGCGCCACGCCGTCCAGCACGTCCCGCTCGCGGGGTGTCAGCAGTTCGAGCAACGATCCGGGAGTCGCCGCGCCGCTGTTTTCGCCCGCGGAGAGTCGCCTCACTACGGCGGGACTGAAGAACGTGCCGCCAGCGTACACCGCGCGAATGGCCGCGCGCAGCTCTTCGCCCGCGCTGTCCTTGAGCAGATAGCCGTGCGTGCCGATGCGCATCCCCTCGCGCACGTATTCCACGTGATCGTGCATGCTGAGCAGCAGCACCCGCGCACCGGGCAGCAGCGTGCGCAGTCGCGCCGCTGCACGCAGACCCGTCTCTTCCGGCATCGTTATGTCGAGCACGACGACATCCGGCGTGTGCAGCACGGCGAGATCGACCGCCTCGCGACCGTTGGCTGCTTCCGCCACCACCTCGATCCCCGGGTCGGCGTCGAGCACGTGCCGGATGCCTTCGCGCACGAGCGCATGATCGTCGGCCACAAGCACACGGATGGCGGTACTCATGAGATCCTCACCGTTGGTTCGGAGACATCGGTGCGGGCGAGAGGAATTCTGATGCGAACCTCGGCGCCGCGCGCGTCCTTCGCGTTGCTGATCACGACCTGCCCGCCGACGGCAAGCATACGCTCGCGCATCCCGGTGAGCCCCATGCGACCTTCAGGTTCGCGCACACGTCCGTCGCGCGAGACGGGGAAGCCGCGTCCGTCATCGCGCACGATCATCACCAGCGCGCCGTCGCGCACGGTCAACGACACGGTGATGCTGCGCGCCTCGGCGTGGCGCGCGACGTTCGAGAGCGCTTCCTGCAACGCGCGGAAGAGTGCGAGATCCGCGTCGACACTGAGCTCGGGCAACGTCGGCGGCGCCTCCAGTGCGGTGCGTAAACCACTCCGCTCGGCGAACTCGCTCACCAGGGAGCGCAACGCGGGCAGCAGCCCGAGGTCGTCCAGCAGCGACGGTCGCAAGTCGCTGGTCACCTGACGAATGCTGGCGATCCCCGTGTCCACGAGCGACAGCAACCGATCCAGGCGCGGCCCCGTGTTCGGCGCGAGCACCGGGCGCAGCCCTTCCAACTGCATCTTCACGGCAGAGAACACTTGTGCGGTTTCGTCGTGCAACTCGCGCGACAGGCGGCGGCGCTCGTCCTCGTGCTGGCGCACCATGCGCGTGGACAGACGTTCCAGCGCAGCGGTGCGTGTGGCAAGCTGTCGATCGAGCGCCGACTGCTCGAGTGCGGCCCCCACTTGTTGGCCGAGCGCCATAAGGAAGTCGTCGTCGAGCGCGGTGAACGGATTGCGGATGTCACCGGTCATCACCAGTGCACCGGCGAAGCGGTTGCCCACACTGACCGGCAGCGCCGCGACGAACGGTTGTGCACCGCTGGTGGCCACGAGTTGCGGGCGCCGCGTGAGTCGCATGCGCAGCAAGGCTTGCTGCACCGGCCCTTGCGGCTGCGTGTCCGCCCACTCGGCGCAGCTTCCGGCGCCGCGCACGAATCGGCCGGGCACGGCGACGTCGGACGACGGGATCCCTTCCGGCAGTGCGTCGACGTCGATGAGATACATCGCACTGCCACGCACACCCGGGAGCGTGAGCGGACGTGAAAGCAGCAGATCGAGCGGGTCGGCACTCGCGTCATGTCGCTGCAGGTCGCCCGAGAGCGCGGTGAGCGCCCGTACGCCGCGACCCAGATCGTCCAGCACGAGCAACACCAGTCCCGCACCTACGAGCAACTCGAACGAGATGTCGAGATAGTAGCCCCACGGTGTCCACGCGCCCTGCGCGCGCAGGAATGGATAGTCCAGATGGTGCAGTCCCCACGCCGCGAAACTGACGGCAAGCAGTCGCGCACCAGGCGATCCGACCAGGCGGTGATGCCGCCAGAACACCCAGCCCGTCCACGCCGTGGCACCGCTGAGAAAGAGCACCGCGGGAAGCGCCGCCCAAAGAAAGTTCTCCAGCTGGTAAATGGCGATGAACGACCAGAGCGGCGGGAAGAGCGCCAGCAACAGATAGATCGGGCGAGCCTTGGGTTGTCGCAGGAACACCAGCGATGCCCAGAGCAACACGAGTGCGGTCCAGCCAGTGGTCACCTGATGCCAATACAGCCAGATGCGATCGGTGGTGAGCAGGAAGCTCAGAATGCACAGCAGTCGTGCGACGTAGATGCTCCACGCGATCGCGAACCAGCCGAACCAGGGCCGATGGTAGCGCGTGTAGAGATGCGCGCAGAGCGCCGCGAGTCCCGCCGTGATCGCGCCCTGCAGCAACGTCGCCGCCAGCTCCGTCGCCACCAGTGGCGACCGCGTGAGCAGCGTGGACGCGTTGTCGAGCGCGGCTTGCATCATGACCGGATGCTAGTCGGCATCGACGTGCGGCACCGCGGGGACCGCGGGCACCGGTTCGCCGTCTGCCGTGACGTGATAGACCGTGCGCGACGGGAATGCCATGCTCGAGCCGTGCGCCTCGACGATACGGATGAAGCCGAGGAGCATATGATGCCGGATTTCCTGAAACTCGCCGAAGTCGCGTGTCTCGAACCAGGCCATCACGCGCAGGCGGATGGACGATTCGGTGAGCGCGACGACGTGAACGCGCACGGCATCGGGCCAGATCTTCGGGTGCGCACGCAAGAGCGCTTCGAGATTGTCGCGAATGGCGTCAACCTGTTCAGCGGTCGTCCCATACGTGACATCGACATCGGAGCGCAGATACATGCGATCGCGTTCGCCGAACGTTTCGATGCGCTCATCGGCGAGCCGGCCGTTCGGAATACGCACGACGGTGCGGTCGTTGGTACGGAAACTCGTCGACCGGAGACCGATTCGTTCAATGCTGCCTTCGGTAGCGCCGGCGCGCACCCAGTCGCCGACGCGGAAGGCCTTATCCGCCGCGAGCGACACGCTGCCGAACAGATGCTCCACGGTCTTCTGGCCGGCGAGCGCCACGGCGATGCCGCCGATACCCAGTCCGGCGAGCAACGTACCCACGGGATACCCGAACTGCGACAGCGTGACGAGGATCGCCACAAAGCCGAGCGTCACGCGCAGGATGTTGCCAAGCAGTGGCACGAGGGTCCGCGCCTGCTGACCGTCGCCGCTCTGCCAGACGGCGTTGGCGACTTTCTCCTGCACCAGCCGGATGACGCGCAAGACGCCCCAAAAGAGCGACAGCAGCACCAATCCGCGCGTGGCGGCTTCCAAAAAGCCTCCGACGCGCGCGTTGAGCGACAGTACGTTCAGCAGCGGCGTGGCCGCGACGGCTGCGACCCAGAGACGGAACGGGCCGCGGAGATGCACCACCAGCAGATCATCCCATTCGGTCGCCGTGCGCGAAGCAACTCGAAGAAGAATGCTGCGCAGCATCGTGCCCATCAGCCATGCCAACAGCGCGAGCACGGGGATCGCCAGTGCGAGACCGATCCACTGCCAGTAGAACAAATGCCACGGCCCTTCGCGCATGAGGGCGGGGGGCACGCGATCGCGAATCCAGGGGGTGCCGAGGTTCTCGTACCACTGGTCGATCAGGGCGACGGTTGCGGTGGAGAAGACCCAGCGGGAGGGAGCGCTCGAAACGCGCACCATGCGCACCGGATCCTCGCGGCCACCCGGGCCCACGATCACGCCGATGCGGTCGCCCGCTGGATCGCCATCGGCGGTGTCGCCCACCGCCAGCGCTGAGACGGCATTGAGGTCGATGGCCAGCCGCTGGTCCAGCACGACTTTGAGCCGACGTGCGAGCAACGCGGCGTTGTCCCGCATGGCCGGCGCGATGGAGAGAAAACCGGCCGCGTCCTCCCAGTCACTGGCCTTGGCGAGGCGCAGGAACTCCGCAAGCGACGCCCGCGGTGACCCGTTGGAGACAGTGGATGGGGCGGTGTCTCCCGCGACTGACGACAGCTTTGGCAGCAACTGCGCTCGCGCAACGAGCGGGAGGAAAAGCGCGAATGCGGCCAGGGACTGCAGCCACTGACGACTGGGGGAGCATGGACGGCGACGCATGCACGCAACCTAGCCATCAACCGCGCGGCACACATAGCCGCGGCCAACTGTGCACACCGCGCACGGCACGGGTGCCGCTGTGTAGTGCCCCGACTGGGACTCGAACCCAGGACCTACGGCTTAAAAGGCCGCTGCTCTACCAACTGAGCTATCGGAGCAGCCGCGTACCCATGCGGCCGACAGACAATCTAGCCAAAGCGGTGCACGGTGAGGTAGTCGGCAATGAGCGTGTTCCACACCGACCGCCAACTCTTCGATGCCGCAAAGGCCAGCGCCTGCTGGCGCGCCGTCGCCAGCGCCGCGCGATCGTCGACCAGCGCGACCAGCGCGGCCGCAAATCCCCCGGCATCGCCCGGCGTCACCAACCATCCGCGGTCCGGCGCCAGTTGCTCGCGCGTCGGCCCAACATCCGCACCCACCACCGGCACGCCGGAGGCCATCGCTTCCAGCAGCACGTTGCCGAAGGTGTCCGTGACCGACGGAAAGAGGAACACATCGCTCGACGCGTAGGCTTCGCTCAGCGCATCGCCCAGCAACTTGCCCGGCAGCCAGCTGTCGGGCGGCGCCAGTCGATGCAGCTCCGCCTCGAACGGCCCGTCGCCGACCGCCATGAAGCGGAGCCTGCCAGGGCGTGCGGAAACCGCCAACCGGATGGCCTCCAGCGCCACATCGAGCCCCTTCTCCGCCGCGATGCGGCCGACGTAGCTCACCACCAGCGTGTCGTCCGTCGCCCCGATGCGTTCGCGCAGAGCGTTCGAACGAAAGCGCGGCGAGAAACGCGCACGATCCACACCGCGCGACCACACCCGCGTGTTCGTAAAGCCCTCCGCATTCACGTCCTCCACAATGCTTGGCGTCGGGCAGTAGGTGCGCAGCCCCGCATTATGAAACCAGCGCAGAAACGTCCACCCGGGCTGCGCCAACAGCCCAAGTCGATAGAAGCGCGCGTACGCCGTGAAGCTGGTGTGATACGATGACACGAACGGCACGCCGAGCGCACGCGCGGCGCGACGGCCCGCCATGCCGACCCCGAATTCCGTGGCCGCGTGCACCAGCGTGGGCGCGAACGACTCCAGCGCGGTCATCACCCGACGGTGCGGCGGCAGGCTGAGACGCAGTTGTTTATACGCCCAAAACGGCGCGCTCGGATAGCGTTCCACCTGCGGCAATGGCGTGGCGTCGGGATCGTCGACGGTGAACACGCGTACCGTGCCGCCGCGCGCTTCGACCGCACGCACCAGTCGCTCGAGCGTGCGCGCGACCCCGTTCACCTGCGGCGCATACGTGTCGGAGAAGATGGCCAGACGCAGTGTCGAGGCGTCCACCTCCAACGCGTCCGCGGTCGATGCGTCCACCGCCGTGGCGTTCGCAAATGACCCGCCCTCCGCCACGTGTTCGCTCATAGCTCGGCGTACCGGAGCACGGTCCGTTCGCGCACCCACCGTCCGGTTTCCACGCGAACAGACGCCGCCGTGACCGGATGCGAGAGATCCTGCGGATGCAACGCCAGTCGCACCAGCGGTACGCCGCGTTGCAACTGCCACCGCGCGGTGGCCATGAGCTGCGATGCGCGCGCGCGCATCGGCGTACGTCCGCTCCAGCGCACGGCCGGCGCGTCACGTCGCACACCGCGCACATGCAACCGCACGCCGACTGCATCCTCACTCACCGCCAGCCCCGACTCGCGCACCACATCATAAGTAGCCTCGCGCGCCAACCAGGCCGGCGGCACGAAGCCCATAGGCGCGAGCCCCAGCGCGCGGAGTCGCGTAAGCCCGCGCGCGATCCGCTCGCGCGCCGCGTCCCGCTCGAGGGTGAGGAACTCTCCCTCCCGCGCCGTGCGACCGATCGCGCGTGCCATATCCCGCCAATCGCGCGGCAGGCCGACCTCGTCGTGCCGTTCACCATGCAGCAGGATCTCCGCGCCCTGCGCCGCACAGCGACGCACCCAGTCCATAAACACCGGCGCGTCCTCCAGTGCCCACGCGCCATGCCACTGCGGCACCACCAACAGCGCCGGGGTGACGCCGTGCGCCTGACACAAATCCCACAGCGCCTGCACGGGGGCCTCAAGGGCCGGCGTGACATCGTGAATGGACACGAGCAGTCCAGACGGCGCACCGTTCACGCGGTCATCGTCAGCGGGCCAGCACGTCGCGATACACCGCAAAGAGCCGAGCGAAGACCGTGTCCCACGCGTGCTCCGACTCCGCATACGCACGGCCGCGACTCCCCAGCGCAGGCAGATCCTCAGCGAAGAGCGCAATCGCCTCGGCAGCCAGCGACTCGGCGTTCCCCGACACGAACGCACGACCGGCACCGCTGTTCGCGACCTGCTCGGACACACCGCCTTGATCCGCCGTCAGGACCGGCGTCCCGCTGGCCAGTGCTTCGAGAGCAGACAATCCGAACGTTTCGATACTGCCGGGGGCGACATACACATCGAGCGCGGACAGCATATCCGCCAGCCGCTCGCGATTCGACTCGAACGGCAGGAACGTCACGCGCTTGCCGTACGGATGCGCACGCAACATGGCCTCCATTGGCCCTGCGCCAACGAGCGCCAGCCGCGCGCCAGTGGCGCGTTCCACCGCGGTCCAGGCGTCCAACACAACGTCCAGCTCCTTCTCGCTTGCAAAGCGGCCGACAAAGGCCGCCAGCAACCCGTCCGGCATGCCGTGACGCGCACGTGTCGCCTGTGCACTGCTCCTGCGCGCCGGACGGAATAGTTCGAGATCCACGCCAAGCGGCACCTTGGCAATGCGTGTGATCCCCTCGCGCGCCAGCTCGTTGGCCGAGAACGACGACGTGACGACCGTGAGCGGGAACATGCGATCGAGCCGCCGCATATAGTGCCACGACACGTTGTAGACCGCGCGGCGCATCGCGCTGTTGTGTCCCGCGCGCGGCGAGAACATCCCTGGCAGGTTCGTGTGGTAAAAGCAGATGAGCGGCACGTCCATTGCCTTGGTCACGTGGCGCACGATCCACGGTACGATGAACGGACTGCCGATCTCGATCACATCGGGGCGCTCGTGCCGAACGATCCGCGCCACACTGCGCGTCGCCAACATGAACCGATAGGGCTTCTGCCGCGGAATTGGCGGCCCCTGCAGCCGGTACATGCGTATGCCGTCCTCTTCCGTGATGGCATCTCGCGCGCCGGGCACCACCAGTGCCTGCCGCAACCATGGCCGGGCAGCGACATACTGGGCCTTCTGCATCAGGTACGTGCGAATGCCGCCGCTGGTGCTGCCAAACCACTCCGTGATGTCGAGCACGCCGAGCTGGGCATCCGGCCGCAGCATTGGCGGCAGCGGGTCGCGCCCCATATCCACCCGCGATGTGCTCGTCTCGGCTCGAACAAGCCGATCAACAAACCTCTGCGTTGTGTGCATATGCGCAATACTAACCGGACCGGTAGCAAAGATGGCCGTTCCCGAACGGGAACGGCCCTCGATTTACCGCAATGCTACAGTCCGGCGAACCGCATCGGCATGGACGGACTCAACGCATCGACAATGCGGCCACGGTAGCCTCCACGGGGCTCTCGATCACGAACACCACCCGACGGTTCAGCTCTGCGCCCGGTGCGTCCTTCTCGGCGCCCGGACGAACCAGTCGCGCCTTGCCATAACCGATGGAGCGGATGAGGGTACCGTCGATACCCTTGGACACGAGGTACTCGCGCACGGCGTTGGCACGGTTCTGCGACAGCTGCTTGTTGTAGGCGACGCTGCCGGCAGGATCGGAGAAGCCTTCAACCGTGATGGTCGAGCCCTTGTAGTGCGACTGGGCCACCTGAGCGAACTTGGCCAGTGCTGCTTGATCCTGCTGCCGCACATTGGCTGCGTCGAAATCGAAGTGCACCGGCATTGCGAACGACACCATGCCTTCCATCGCGGTGATCCGCGTGCCAAAGTCGGTGCGTAACGTCCCAAGGTCGCTGCGCAACATCGCCAGGTCGGTACGCAGCACGCCAATTTCAGCGCGACTGCTGCTGTCACCTGCGATGCGCTCGCCGCGCTCCTGGCTCAGTGTCACGCGTTGCTCGTCCAGACCGCGGCGCACAAAGCCCTTGGTCGCGCACGCGCCCAGCGTGGAAACGGCGACGATGGTGAGCGCCGCGCGTGCCAAAAACCGTGTGTTGTTCATGAGTTCCCCCGGTGAGT
Organism: Gemmatimonadales bacterium; assembly: GCA_038213465.1. Lineage (GTDB taxonomy): Bacteria > Gemmatimonadota > Gemmatimonadetes > Gemmatimonadales > Gemmatimonadaceae > Gemmatimonas. The sequence continues at coordinate 18,888 of JBBQTA010000014.1, forward strand.
CATGGTGTTGACGTGCACGTGACCATGCACGGGATGCTGCCTGCCATGAAGCTGTCAATGCTCGCCGGGTGACGGCGTGACTGGTGTCACGCGTACGAAAATATCTCGCACGACTCCGTGACCACTGTCACGAGACGATGAATGCCATCGCGCAACGTGCCAACTGTCGACCACGAACTGTATCCCACCTCACATTGGCGGCTTGGCCAACCACTCGCCGCCATCGATGACAAAGATCGAGCCGGTAATCCAGTCTCCTGCGGGGGACGCGAGGAAGGCGACCATGTTCGCGATGTCGCGCGGCGAGCCCCAGCGACCCAGCGGAATGCTCTTCGCGGCATACTCTGCCATCCTTTGGTCAGCCACGGCGAACACGTCGGCCACTCCGCTGTTGGCGGGCGGAGTAAACGCCTTCTTCACGCCCTCTGTCGGAATCGGTCCCGGGGCAATCGCATTCAGACGGATTCGCTGCGGCGCCCACTCCACCGCGAGCGTTCTCGTAAGGGCGTCCACCCCGGCCTTGGCCGCCGTCGCATGCGCCATCAATGGCCACCCACGATAGTGCAACGTCATGGAGATGCTCACGATGCGGCCCCCGCCCTGTTGCGCCATGATCGGATACACAGCCTGCGAGCAATAAAAGGTGCCGAACAGATCGATCTCCACCACGCTGCGCCACGCATTGGGCGACAGCGTCGCGCTGGGCGCGTAGAAGTTGCCCGCCGCGTTGTTCACCAGCACGTCCAACCTGCCATGCGCTTGGACCACACCGTCCACCGCCGCTTTCACCTGTTCCGGATCGCGCACGTCCAGCGGGACCGCCGTGGCCTTGCCACCGGACGCCACGATCTTCGCGCAGGCCGCATTCAGGTGCTCCGGCTTGCGACTGGCCAGTACGACGTGCGCCCCCAGCTCCGCCAGCAATGCGGCGACGCCGTAACCGATGCCCGTCCCGCCGCCGGTAATGAGGGCAACCTGACCGGACAGCAGGCCGGGCGCGAAGACGGACGGCTGGACTGACGACATGATGGGCGAGGTCATTCGAGTTGGTCGCGTGAAGGGGAGACATCGACAATTGCCGCGTCCAGATCGAGCGCGACCTGTATGCCGAGGCAGAACCGTCGCCGATGATGTGGCGTGAGTCCGTGCGCCGCCAGAGCGGACAGATGCACGGGAGTTCCGTATCCTGAATTGCGTTCCCACCCGTACGAGCCATACCGCGTGGCCAGCGAGCGCATGAGACGGTCCCGCGTGACCTTGGCGACGATGGACGCACAGGCGATCGCGTAGCACTTGGCATCGCCCTTCACGACCGCTGTGTGCGGCACGCCGAGCGTGCGCAGCGGATTGCCGTCGATGAGGACGTGGTCCGGCAGGCGACCAAGTCGCGTTTCGACGCGCACCAGCGCACGACGCATGGCCAGCACCGTGGCGTGGTAGACGTTGACGCGATCGACTTCGCGCGCGGAGGCGGCACCCAGCGACACCGCCAGTGCATGGTCCAGAATGCGGGCAGCGAGCGTTTCGCGCGTGGCCGGGTCGAGCTTCTTGGAATCGTCTACGCCGGCGATGGCGCGTTGGCCGGGCGGCATGACAATGGCGCATGCGACAACGGGGCCCGCGAGGGGGCCCCGTCCGACTTCATCGACACCGGCGAGCAGCGGCCCAAACTGCGCCCGGGCCGTCCGCTCGATCGCGCTCCAACGCGCCACGTGGTGGCTGCCGGTGCGGCGATTCGTGGCGTCTGTTTACGATGTCGGCTTGGGTGTGCGGACGACCTTGCGCTCCTTGATGCGGGCGGCCTTGCCCGTCACATCGCGCAGGTAGTACAGCTTCGCGCGACGCACGACACCGCGACGCACGACGACGATCTCGCCGATCATCGGGCTGTGCAGCGGGAAGATGCGCTCGACACCGACGCCGTTGGAGATCTTGCGGACGGTGAACGTCTCGCTGACACCGCCATGCTTGCGCGCGATGCAGATCCCTTCGAACGCCTGGATGCGCTCCTTCTCGCCTTCCTTGACGCGCACATTGACGCGCACTGTGTCACCCGGGCGGAACGGCGGGATGTTGTCCTTGAGCCATTCTTTCTGCGTCTCAACAAACGGATGCATATCTCAACTCCGGGGCCGCCGACTTGGCCCGGTCAGGGTGCTGCGGATTCGGTGTCTGCGTGGCGCACGCTGCATGCGGAAACAGAGGACCGTTGCGAGAGGCCAAGGCGTGGTGCGGGAGCGAAGTCCCCCGCCCATAGTCGACTTGGCATCGCCACCGTCGGGGTGCCCGTAGGCACGTCGCGACAGGACATTTTTCTGGTACGTGTTCTGGTACTTTGTGCGATCTTCAGTCCCGCGCGAGCGCCACGAAGGCCAGCGCCGGTTGCCGGAGAGCTTTAGAAGATAGACGGCCACCCCGCCGATTCGCTACCCCGGGCACGCTTCCGGCATGCTGCCGGCACGCTTCCGGTCCGGCCGACGGTGGCGGGCGTCTCCCCCCGCGCTAACCTATGGGGGTGACCAACACTGACGCCTCCGCTCCCGCCGACGCCGTGGTCTACCCGACCACGCGGACCGACGCACAGTCGGACGACTACCACGGCACCGTCGTCGCCGACCCCTACCGCTGGCTCGAGGACGACACCTCGTCAGAGACCAGCGCCTGGGTGCAGGCGCAAAACGCGGTGACACACGGCTTTCTCCAGCGAATCCCCTTTCGTGACGCGATCCGCGACCGGCTGACCGCGCTGGTGAATTACCCCCGCATCTCTGCGCCCTTCCGCAAGCAACAGTGGGTCGTGTTCACCAAAAACGACGGACTGCAGAATCAAGCGGTGTATTACCTGCAGCATGAAGAAACGGGTGAGCCGCAGGTTCTGCTCGATCCGAACACCATGTCAGACGACGGCACCACGCGTATCATGGGTGTGACGATCGATCACGCGGGCGATCACATCGCCTACCTGGTGAGCGAGGCAGGGTCGGACTGGCAACAGATCCGCGTCATGGACCCGCGCACCCGCACCGATCGCTCCGACCGGATCGACTGGGTGAAGGTGTCGGACATCGCGTGGCATGGCAGCGGCTTCTTCTACAGCCGCTATCCGGAGCCCGAAGTCACCGCGGCCGCGTTCAGCTCGAGGAACGACGATCATCAGGTGTTCTACCACGCCCTCGGCTCACCGCAGTCGGCCGACCGGCTGGTGTACCGCGACACCGAACACGCACAGCGGTTTCACAATCTGGCCACCACGGAAGACGAGCGCTTCGCCGTGCTCTACGTCTCCGATCGCGGCAACGGCAAGGACGGCAACGCGATTCTCGTCTGCGATCTGGCAACCGGGGACACGGAGTTCCGACCGATCTGGACGGAGTTCGACGATGAGATGGCCGTCCTCCATAACGTGGGCGACAGGCTGCTGGTGGTGACCAACCGGAATGCACCCAATCGCCGCGTCGTGCTCATCGATCCGGCGCGTCCCGACGAATCCCACTGGGTGTCGGTGATCCCGGAACGCCCCGAACCGCTCGATGGCGCATCGGCCGCGGGGGGACGGATTTTCGCGACGTATCTCAGGGACGTGACGACGCGCGCATTCGTGCATGATCTCACCGGGGCACTCGAGCGTGAGATCACCCTTCCGGGAGTCGGCACGGCCGTCGGCTTCTCCGGTGAACGCAACGCCACCGACGTGTTCTACACGTTCACGTCCTTCACCGCGCCGCCTACGGTTTATCGGTACGACATCGCCGGGGGCGTCAGCACGCTCTTTCGCGAGCACTCGTTGCCGTTCGATCCGTCGCAGTTCGCGACCACGCAAGTCCTCGTGCCCAGCGCCGACGGCACGCGCATTCCCGCGTTCATCACGGCGCGCAAGGGACTGCCGCGCGACGGTCGCAACCCGACGCTGGTGTATGGTTACGGCGGCTTCAACATCTCACTCACGCCAGCATTCAGTGCGCTGCGGATCGCGTTCCTGGAGCAGGGCGGCGTGTATGTGCAGACTAACCTGCGCGGCGGCGGCGAATACGGCGAAACATGGCACCGCGCCGGCATGAAATCACACAAGCAAAACGTGTTCGATGACTTCATCGCGATCGCCGAGTGGCTCATTGCCGAGCGGTATTCGTCGAGCGACATGATGGCCATGCAGGGCGGGTCCAACGGTGGCCTGCTCGTTGGCGCGGTGATGACACAGCGTCCGGAATTGTTCAAGGTCGCACTCCCCGCCGTGGGCGTGCTGGATATGCTGCGCTTTCACAAGTTCACCATCGGCTGGAACTGGATCGCCGACTACGGCTCCAGCGATGAGCCGGAAGGGTTCGCATATCTGTATCGCTATTCGCCGCTGCATCGGCTCACCGATGGGACGGCCTATCCCGCCACGATGATCTGCACCGCGGATCACGATGACCGCGTAGTGCCGGCGCACTCGTTCAAGTTCGCGGCGCGTTTGCAGGCGGCGCATCGCGGACCGAATCCAGTGCTCATCCGAGTAGAGACGCAGTCCGGACACGGCGCTTCGTCGCTGAGCAAGAACCTCGACGAAACCGCCGACGTGTTCGCATTCCTCCTGCAGCAGCTCGGAGTCACGCCGAGCTATCCACCGACGGAATCTTGAACGGGATCTCCGACGATGCGTGGCACGAGCGGACATCCCGACTACCTGCGCGCAGCCTCGCTTCGCCGCGCCGGACCGCCGCGCAGCACACTGCGACGCGCTCATGGCGCGCTCGACGTGCGCAGTGGTCGCCTTCCACGCGCCGGGTGCCGGGCGAACGCGAGACGAATGCACCAGGCAGGCGCGACGTTCGCGATGGCAGGTCCCGTGCGCAGGGCCGGCCGCTGCATACCGCACATGACATGCTGCGTCCGCCGCGCCGTCAACGCGAGCTGCGACCCGCCCTTGCCTGCGCGGCGAGCCGTGGCGCACTTTCCGCGACATGCGCGCCCGCCCCTCTCCGATCCGTCCCCCGGCGCCGTCCGCAACGCGCGCGACCGGGAGCGCCACCGCGCCGGGCGAGCCTTTGCCGGGCGAGCCTTCGCCGGGCGATCGTCGCAACGAGGTTGCGCCGACATTGCGTCGGCAGCGGGAGCGTAATGAGGCCATCCTCGCCCACGCGCGGCGGGCGGCGGCTGCCGCAGTGGTGGCGCACGTGGCACTTGGCGTCGTACCCATGCACGAGCGCCCCGTCACCGCGCTTCCCGCAGACATGCGTGAGCGCTTTCTCTCGCGACTGCGGGGCAGGTTGGCGGAGGCGTTTGCGTCTCCGCGCCAGGTCCCGGGTGCCGACCGCTCCGTGGAGCCTGAAGCCGGTGCCCTCGCGAACGTAGCGAACATCGCGGGCACGGCGTGTAGCGTGTGTGGCGGCGCATGCTGCACCCGCGGAAGCGATCATGCGTTTCTCGGCGTGGAGAGCCTGTCGCGCGTTCGCGAGGAGAACAGCGCGCAGTCGCAAGCTGCGCTGTACGGTGCATACGTGGCGCATCTCCCGCAGGAGCACTACCTCGACAGTTGCGTGTACCATGGCGCGCGCGGATGTACGCTTCCCCGCGTGCTGCGTTCGACCACGTGCAATCGCTACAACTGCGGTGGACTCACGCAGTTGCTGCGCGCGCTGACGGTCGAGGGAGACGCGCCCGTCGGTGCCGGAGGCGCAGTCATCGGCGTCTCCGACAACGTGACGCTGCGTCGGTTGGTGCACACGGACGGTACGAGCGTCCGGGACATCGCTATCGGTCACGTGTAAAACGGCGTCAGTTCGGACGCAGCCCCGTAGCGGTACGATGCTGCGCCGCGCGGCGATACTGTGCTTCGTTTGCCTTGGCTGAGGTGTACAGGTCGAGCATCGGTGCGGGATAGTCGACACCGATGGTAACTCCAACCCGTTGCAGATCGCCGCGTGAGAGCAGGTCCGGGCGATGCACGCCGCCACCGGGAATCTGCGCGAGCTCAGGAAGCCAGTGGCGCACGAAGTCGCCGTGCGGATCGTAGTCGTTGGCCTGCTTGTGCAGGTTGAAGTAGCGATAGCCGCGCGCGTCGTTGCCGACACCCGCGCCGTACGCCCAGTTCCCCCAGTTGCTCGCCACGTCATAGTCGATCAGCAACGATTCGAACCACTCGGCGCCCACGCGCCAATCGATGCGCAGGTTCTTGGTCAGAAAACTGACCACGTTCTGCCGACCGCGATTGCTCATGAACCCCGACGCGGCCAGTTCGCGCATGCACGCATCCACCAGTGGGAATCCCGTGGTGCCGGCGGACCATCTGTCAAACTCCTCGCGCGCATTCCGTTCATTCAGCGACCGCCACGGGAGATCGAGATGCTGCAGCCCGCGCGCGGAAAATATCGCATCGCCATGCCTGGCCACCACAAAGCGGAAGTAGTCGCGCCAGAGCAGTTCGAACACCAACCAGTAGGTGCTGTCGTTCGTCACACGCTCGCGTTCATATCGTCGCACCTCGCTCCACACGCGCCGGGGCGAAATACAGCCCATGGCGAGCCAGGGCGACAGCTTCGTCGAGTCGTCCACGTGCAGCATGCCGTTGCGCGAGTCCTTGTAGACCCGCAAGCGGTCTGCGTCCCACACGTAGTGCCGCAACCTGTCGCGCGCCGGAGCCTCGCCACCAGTCGCGCGGAAACGCACGCGCGGATCATCGAACGGTTCACTCAGTCCAAGCGACTGAAGCGTCGGCAGCCCGCCCGCGTCGATTGACGGCGTGGATACTCGCGCAGGGGAATCGATCGGCGCGCGCACGACCGCGTCCCGTTCCACCCGTTGACGAAACTGCGTGAACACAGCCGGCAGCGCGTGCAGATCGAAGGGCAGATCGTCGGGATGATACAGCGTATGGCGCCAGCACCCTTCCGCACGAACACCGATCGCCCGCAGTGCCGCCTCGACTTTCGCCTCCACCGTCGTCTCCTCCGAGGCGACTTCCTGGTGGAAACAGACCCGCGTTGCACCGACCGCGCGCGCCAGCGCCGGCAGGATGCTTTCCGGCGTGCCGACGCGCACGATGAGATCGCCGCCGATGCCGCGATACGCACTGCGCAGCGCGGTCAGTGATTCGATGAGGAAGCGGGCCCGGAAGGCGCCGGTCTTGGGCACACCCGACGGCAGCTGCCCGAATTGCCGCGGGTCGACGCAGAAGATCGGCAGCACCGACGCGCCAGTGGCCGCAGCACGCCGGAGCGGTTCGTGGTCGTCGAGGCGCAGGTCATTTCGCAGCCAGACGATGACGGGGGACAACGCGGACATGGGGTGAGGAAAGAGGACACGCCGTCAACGGCGACGCACGGTCGTTGCTATTTCAGGTGCTTTCTGAAAAATGCCAGCGACCTGGTCCACGCATCCTCGGCAGTCGCCTTGTCGTACGCCTGTCCGGACGGATTGGCAAATGCGTGGTTGGCATTCGGATACACGTTGATGACCACGCTGCGACCAATCGCCTTCAGCCTGGTCTCCATGCCGCGCACGCTGTCTACTGGAATGCCGGTATCCTTGCCGCCGAACAATCCGAGCACGGGTGCGCTCAGGCGCGCCAACTGCGACGGATCGCTGATCGGCGCACCATAGTACATCACGACGGCCTGGATGTCCTTGCCACCGACCAGCCCGGTCCGCAACGACCAGTGTCCACCGAAGCAGTAGCCAACGGCGCCTATCGATGTCGCGCCATTCTGTTTCAGGAACGCGATCGCGTCGAAGATGTTCTTCTCGCCGGCCGGTACGTTGGCCATCGCGCTCTGATACAACTTCATCGCGGCGTCCGGCGTGGTGGCCACGCTGCCGAAGAGGTCCACGGCCAGCACGGTGTATCCTTCACCGGCGTAGCGATCGGCGACGGCCTTGATGTTGGCGTTGAGTCCCCACCATTCGTGCACCATGACGATGGTCGGCTTGGAGCTCCCCACTTTGGCGGGTTTTGCGAGATATCCCCTGATCGCTTTCCCGTCGATGGTCGTGTAAGTGACCGTCTCTCCAACGACAGCGGCACGTGGCGCGATCTTCGCTGCGGGCGACGCCGCGGGTACTTCCACACCGTGCGCATGGCGCATGGCGTTCGCGTAGTCGGGTTGCGTGCGTTGGGCCGCGAGAGGCGCGGCGGTCATTGCGACCAGAGCGCCGACCACAAGCGCGCGTGCCGAAGACGGGCGTGCCGAAGACGGGCGTGCGCTGCATGCAGAGCGGTTTGGTTGACGCATCTGGTGTCTGAGCGGGACGGTGTGAAAGACGCAAAATGGGAAGCGACCGCTTGCTTGATGCGACGACACTTTCGCTACAGATCCCGCATATACAAGTGCACGACGGACGCGTCGGCCGAGAATTGCAGCGACCGGGAAAATCGCAACCCGAGCTTGACCAGCAGATGAATCGACCGACTGTTCCCGGGGCTGCAGATTGCCGCCAGTCTCGGAAGACCGAGATCGTCACGCGCATGGACGACGACGGCGCCGGCCGCCTCCACTGCGTACCCCTGACTCCAGAATTCGGGCAGGAACGCGAAACCGATATCGGCGTCGTCGAGCCCATCCCGCCGAATCAACCCACAAATTCCCATGGACGTTCCGTCCGCCGCGCCTGCGACGAGATACAGCCCGAAGCCATGGGTCGTATAGCTGGCCAGCGCGCCGTTGCGCAGATACCGATCCGCATCAGCAAGCGACCGCACCCCCCGATCGCCGATGAATTGCACGAACGACCGATCGTTCAGCAGCATAAGCATGAATGCCGCATCGGCGACGGTCAGACGACGCAGCGCGAGACGGGGCGTTCGCAGCACCACCGCGCCGCCACCGACAATGTCCACTCCGCCCACCGCGTCGCTCACCGCCAAGGCGCTCCGACGCCATGGCACGCCGTGCTCAACGGTGGCATCTCAGCGTGCGCATATCGACGTGCGCATGTCAACGTGCGCATGTCAGCGTGCGCAAGTCAGATTGTTCTCGAGCATGGTCACGGCGCGCAACTGTGCATCGCTGGTTGCGAGGCGACGCGCGGCGCGCAACGGCACACACGCGCGCGTAACCTCATTGGCCATGCCGTACGCGTTCACGAGGTAGATGTACGCCCATGTGCTGTCGATCGCGGTGGGCAGACGCGTGAGGAGTCGCTGGAGTTCGGGAATGGCCTGCGTCGCGGTCGCCACCTGATCAGTCTCGTCTGCACCTAACAACGCCTTGTTCACTCCCTCGAGCGCGCGCAGCGCGTCGGCACCTGCGACCGTTGCGGCTGCGGGCGGCGGACCTGCGGACGTTGCGCCGACGTCGGTCGCCGGAGCCTGCACCACTTGGACGGTTGCGGCGCCATCCGCGCCCGACATCCCCGCTGCCCGCCCGAAGGTTGGCGCGTCAGAGGTCGATGAGGCGTTCCCTTTTGCGTTGGCGCCGCCGCTCCGTCGACCGCCGCCGCGATCGGGTGCGAAAGTGTCCGGCTGGGTGCGATCGCCTGCGCGGATGGTCGAGTCTGCGGTTGCGCGTGACACCGAATCGGCCGCCGTGTCGCTGTTCGCTCCGCGGTTCATGACGAGGAACGTCACGGCCGCGATCAGTGCGAGTCCCAGTCCGCTCAGCACCGCGCCGCGCGCACTCCCGCCGGCGGCCGGCGTGGCCGGGGCCGGTGCCAATGGCGTCGCCGACGACGGAGCGGCCATCGATGACGGAGCCGCCGCCGCTGACACTGAGGGCGGGGCGCTCCGGGCCGTCGACGACGTCGGCGATGGCACGGCGGGCGTCACCGTCGGCGTGGGCGACACCGCGCGCATGCCACCACTCGCATTCAGCGCCGCGCTGGACAACGGGGTCCGCGTCCGCAGCACTGGCGTGCCGATCCACGCTTCCGTCGCGACCACGACGGCGTCGGCGAAATCGAGAGCCGACGCCGTCCGTGCGTCTGGCTCGCGTGCCAGCGCGCGATCGAACGCCTCCTGCAACGCGGACGGCCAGCTTACTTCAGGCAGTCCTTGCGCCAGCGTACGCGGATCGGACACAATGCGTGCCGTCAGACTGCGCTCCGGGGTGCTCGAATCGAAGGGCAATACTCCGGTGAGCATCTGGTAGCCCACCAGCGCCAGCGCGTACACGTCGCTCCGCGCGTCCAGCTGCTCGCCAAAGACCTGCTCGGGGCTCATGAATTCGGGCGTGCCGATCACCGACCCGGCCTGCGTGAGCTGTGTCGCCTGTCCCGTCTTGCCGTCCACCACCTTGGCGATACCGAAATCCACGACCTTCGCCCGATCGATCCCCGACTCGTCGGTGATGACCATGATATTGTCGGGCTTGAGGTCGCGGTGCACGATGCTCATGCGATGCGCGGCATCGAGCCCCTCGGCGACCTGATAGATCAGATGCGCCGCACGGGCGGGTGGAAGTCTCGGCTGCTCTTCAAGAATCGCCCGCAGCGTCCGTCCCGGCACGAACTCCATCGCCAGATACACCAGACCGTTGCTCGTCTCCCCGAAATCGAAGACGCGCGCCACCCGGTCGTGTTCGATGCGCGCCGCGTTGGCGGCCTCGCGGTTGAAGCGCGCCACGGCCGCCGAATCCTGCACCATGCTCGGATGCAACACTTTGATCGCCGCCTGCTGCGGCAGGCGAACATGGCCGGCGAGGTACACCCGCCCCATCCCGCCTTCCCCGAGCAGCTTACTGATCAGGTAACGATCGGCAATGACGCTCCCGATGAGATCGGCGTCGGTTCCATCGGAACGCAACGTCGTGCCGTCGGTCGGGCAAAATGCACTGGTGTCCGGGTAGGTCGTGTTGCAAATGGGACAGGTCTTTGGCATACGAGAGTGTGCTTTCCTATTGACGCCATACCGCAGGAGGCACGACGTTTGTTTGGTAGTCTGAAAATTCCACTTGACGAGGTGCCTGCATGACCATGAAGCAAACGTTCCGGCGCGGCATGCTGCTCACCGCGACACTCGCGGCCGCGACGCTTCCCCTGTCTGCGCAATCCACGGCCGCGGACACGCGACCCACTGTCGCCGTGTCGTATTTCACCAACAGCGCACTGGTCGACTTCGCGTCATATGCTCCGTTAAGTAAAGGCATGGCGGAGATGCTGATCAGCGAACTCGCGCAAAACAGCGCCGTACGCGTGGTCGAGCGAGACCGGCTGCAGTCGCTGATCGAAGAGCAGAATTTGCAGAACAGCGACCGAGTGGACAAGGAGACGGCCGTGCGACTCGGCAAGACGCTCGGCGCACGTCACATATTGATGGGTAGCTTCGTCATCGATCCGAGCAAGACGGTTCGCATTGATGTGCGCGCCGTGAATACGGAAACGTCGGCGATCGAGTACACCGAGTCCGTAACCGGCAAGTCGGACAAGTTGCTCGAACTCGTCATCCAGCTCGGCGCCAAGGTCAACGCGGGTCTCAAGCTCCCCGCCCTGAAGACCGCGAGCGTCACCATCCCGGCAGCCAAGAGCCCGAACCAGTTCAAGGCGCTTATGGCGATGAGCCAGGCGCTCGAGGCGGAAGACAGGCATAACGTTGCCGAGGCCACGACGCTTTACAAGAATGCCGTCGCGCTCAACCCCGACTTTGATCGTGCCAAAACGCGATTGGCTGTACTGGAGCGCGGCAACACCGCGCGCTGATCTTCCCTGACGACACAAGACAGAACGTCGCGCGCCGAAGGACTCGGCGCGCGACGTTTTTTGTGTGCCGCAACTCGCCGAGCTTATCTCAGCGCGACAAATTTTGGGGGGGGCGCGCAATGACCGCCCTCACCGTACGTGCCGATGTCATGCTCAGCGTACATGTGGGAAGGCCTATGACACCCGTGCAGTCGCCGTCTAACCTTTCAAGCGACGAGCCACCGGTCGGAACCACGGCGAGATGCGCTGTGGAACCGATGTCGAGCCAGCGTGTGCAGGTGGCCGGTGCCTGCCCGGCAGGCAACGTGCATGCGGCGGTCGAATTCACAGTGAGCACACCGCCGCCGTTGCCCGTCATCGTGATCGTGAGTAGTACCTTCGTCCGCGAGAAGGCAGCAGCGACCGACCGCGACGACGTCATGGTCAACGAACAGGAGATCGTGTTGAAACAGTCGCCGTGCAGCCCGTCCGTCGACGATTCCGGAGACGGCGTGGCCGTGACATTGACTGTAGTGCCGTAGGCGTACGCCTTGGTGCACGATGCCGTCGACTGGCCGAGGCCGAGCGCACAGACCACGGTCCCGTTCACGCTTACGGATCCAGCGCCCGTCCCGGTCAGCGCCATCGAAAGCGGCACGGTCTTCTCGTCGAATTGCGCCCCGACGACGAGCGGAATGTTCGGTACGATCATGCAGTCCGTGGAAGGACTGCAGCTACCACTGAACCCGGTAAACGCGGATTCGATGGTCGGTGTGCCGACGAGCACGATGGGCACGCCCACCGCCACGAGGCGCGTGCAGGTGGCGCTGCTTTGCCCGCGGGCAATCGTGCACCATGCCGCGCCGTTGCCACTGACGGTACCGCCCCCCGTTCCCGTCAACTGCATCGTTAGCTGAACCTGCTGCCTCGTGAATCCCGCACTGATCAGCGAAGGGCCGCTAACCACGAGATTGCACGTGGCCTTGCCCATGCAGTCTCCGGCGAATCCGTCGAACGACGACCCGGACACCGCGCCCCCAACAATCGAGAGGGTGGCGCCAGCGTCAACGAGGCGTAAGCACGCAACGGTGGTCTGCCCGATCGACAGCGTGCAGGCCGCCGCGCCGTCGATTGACACCGCGCCCGCCCCGGTACCGCTCAACGCCACTGACAGGGGATACTGCCGACGACTGAAACCGGCCGATATGGACACGGGTGTGGTGACCGTCAGCGTGCAAGTCCTGCCGCCGCTGCAATCGCCTCCGAAGACTTCGAATGTGGATTCCGGCGTGGGATTGCCCAGCAGCGTCAGCGTAGTCCCGTAATCCAGCAAGCGTGCACAGGTATTCGTCCCCTGAGTCAGCGAGAGTGAGCAGAGCGTGTTGCCGTTCGATGTGACCGCCCCGGCACCGGTGCCACCGAGCCGCAGCGTGATCTGTACCTGCTTGCGGGAGTAGTTGGCCGTTACCGCGCGTGGCGCGGTCATCGTTACCGAGCACGCCCCACCGCGCTCGCAATCGCCGCTGAAGCCGTCGAAGTTCGACTCGACCGTCGGCGTCGCGATCAGCCGGACAATCGTGCCATGGTCCACCAGTCGAGTGCAGGTGAGCGACCTCTGCGACAGCGATGACGTACATACGTCGCCGTCGGAAGCGACCACCGAACCAGCGCCCGTGCCGGTGAGCGTGATCGTGAGCGGGTACTGGGTCACGGTGAATGCGGCCTTGACCGTCGCGTCCTCGTTGATCGTGAGCGTGCATGCACCAGTGCCCGAGCAGGCGCCCGCAAAGCCCGCGAACCGGGAACCGCCAGCTGCCGTTGCAGTGATCACGACAAGCGACCCGGCGTCGAAGCTGCGCGCGCAACTGGCCGGTGGCTGATTGTTGGCGCGCGTGCACACCGGGGCGCCATCGAGCGAAACGCTGCCGCCGCCCGGGCCTTCCATCGTCACGCTGAACACCACCTGACGACGCACAAACGTGGCCTGCACGGCACGCGCCTGCGACATCGTGGTCGTGCAGGTGGCCGACTGGCCGGTACAGTCGCCGGTCCAGCCGCCGAACGACGATTGCGCATTCGGCAGCGCCGTCAATGTCACCGACGTGCCGAATGTGGCCGATTCACTGCACGTTCCGCTGGTGTTGCCGGCGGAACGGGTGCAGGCGATGGAAGACCCGCCGGTGACGAGTCCACCGCCGGGGCCGGCCAGCGTCACCGCCATAGCGCGCACGTCCAGAAATTTCGCCGAGGTCGACAGGGCGACACCGGCCGGCGTGACGACGCAACTGTCGCCCGTCGCTTCTGCGCAGGCGCCGCCCCATCCCGCAAACAACTGCCGCGTCCCGCCGGTCGGCAGCGGCTCGCCCGCCGCGCGAAGCTGATAGGGCGCACCCTCTGGCACGTCCACGGTGCAACTCCCCGACACGCTCCCCTGTGTCAGACGGCAATCCAGTCCGCCCGCGCCCGTCACACGGCCACTGCCGTCGCTCCCCGACGCCGCCGTCACCGACACGCGACGCAGCGCGCTGAACCGCACGGTGGCCACGCGCGCCTCTGACATGCGCACCTCACAACTCGCGCCGATGCCCGAGGACTGACAGGCGCCACCCCATGCGGCAAAGACGCTGCCCTGCTCTGCCACCGACGCCAGCGTGACCGCTTCGTCGCCGGGGAAGTCAAAGCTGCAGGCGCCGCTGAGCGATGCGCCCGCCACTTGGCAATCGATTCCGGTCGGCGTGGAACGGATGCGCCCCGTGCCGCTGCCAGTGCCCACATTGATCGTCAGCGCCGACGGCGCCTTGAGCACGCGCAGCGCCGCCGCCGCCGACAGCACGCCGATACGCGCCGTCAATCGGGCAGTGCCGACGGATACCGCCGTGACCGCACCCGTGGTCGCGTCCACCGTGGCCACGGCCGGTGCGTCGGAGCTCCACGTGACCGATCGATCCGTCACCGGCTGCCCGCGCGTGTCTCGAACGCGTGCCGACACGGTCAGCGCGCCGCCAAGGACGGTCTGCAGCGTGCCCGCCGGAGGAACGATCGCCCCGCCGCCATCGACAAGCTCGACCGACGCCAGGTCGATGAGCGTGACCGGCTCCTGCACGGTCGTCGTACCGCCGGGTGACAGCCGTAGCGGGCCCACTTCCTGTTCGTCCACCACCCCGCCGTTGACCATGAGCGCCAGGTTGAGCACTACAGCGCACGACGCGGTCGGCGAGGAGTTGCCACCATCGCGCGATGGATCGGCCAGGCAGGTCGCCACGTCCACCGGAATCGGCACACTCTGCAGCGCTGCCGCAGTCAGCGTGAGCACCTGCGCGCCAATCCGCACACGCGTTCCATCGAGTCGCAGGTATGACGCCGTCACGCTCAGCGTGACTACATCGCTGGCGGTGGCAACGGTGCGGGGCACATTTGCGCTGAACGCGATCGTCGCCGGCGCGGCCGGCGCGCGGCGTCCGGGTGTGACCAAGTCCGCCAGCCCGCTGCAGGCCGAGACGAGCAGAAGCACGGGCGCGAGCAGGGCCATGCGCCATGGCGCGTCTGGGCGACGGCTAGGGGCCGCTGCGCCAACTGGTGATACCTTTCGAGAACCGGGCGTGCACATGCGCGTGCGCCTCAGAAGCGGGTGGTGATTACAAGACCAAGCGCGGCGCCGGAGAACCCTTGCGCCGGTAAGCGTCCGCTGGCCGTTCGCTGTACCAGCGATCCACCCTGCGCGCGGAGATAAGGCTGCACCGCTACCAGACCGCGTCGAACGTTCACGCCGAGGGTCACGGTCCCGCTGGTCACGCCGGCCGTCGGCAGCCCAAGGTCCACGCCAAGCCCCGAGTGCCATCGTGCATCGGCCGACGCAACGAGATCGCGACCCACACCCAGCGACTTGACGGTGCGCGCGCCCAAGTCGAGGTACTGCCCGCTCGATGACCCGACGGTCACCCCGTCACGTGAGAAAGGCGCCCGCCAGCGGTACGCAGCGTAGACGAGCAGTTCGCGCAGCCGCGGCGCCGCCAGCTGCATTTGTGCGTCGGCACTGAGTACCGGCCCGAGCAACACAGTGGCCACGCTGGGACCTCCACCGTTCCCCGCGGCATCCGGCGGTAAATCGCTCCGCAACCGGTCTTCCGTGAAGACATCAGCGGCCAAGGCCATGATCAATCGGTGCGGACCGACACTGCGGTCCGCACTCACCGAGACGCGCGCCACACCACCCGGCGTGAAGTCCGCCGACGCGGAGCCCGCGGTCAACGCTGCGATCGGCTGATAGCGACCGCGAAACTCGTATGACGCGCCGTACGCCATGGTCCACGCCCCGACCACCTGTGGAAATACCACGCCGACGGTACCACTCGGCCCCGACCCGACCGGCGTGCTCCCCAGTCCGAGTGCCGGTGCTGCCAGTACCCGGAGTGTGCTGAATTCCTCCGTCGTCAGAGCGGTCCGACCAGTGGGCGCGTTGGCGCCAATGGTGACGAGCAGCCCGTCGCCGATGACGCGTCCCGTCAACCGCACCCGCACGTCGCTCACCCCGGCCAGCGTCGAGGTGCGCTCCCCGCCGGGCGCGGACGGATCGGTGTACGTCACGCTGCCGCGAGAGACAAGAGTCGTGAGGTCCAGTCGCCAGCGCGTGCCGAGCGAAGTGGCGGCCGACACCGGCAGCGTGAACTGCTGCGCAGCGCGCAAGCGCGTGGAGTCAAGCCCCGCGAAGGCCGATTGTGGCAAGCCGCGTCCCGAAAAGCCGATGGATTCGAAGGACACCGCGGCACCAACCACACGACTGCCGACGAGGCGGTCTTGCGCCACGGCCCGCTGCGCGCTCATGAGCACGAGCCCGCTGCCGAGCACCACGCCGCGTGCGACTCGCTCCCCCACCGACTTGGATGGCGCGCTACGCGGCGGCGCATAAATCATGGACGACGCACGGTCACGACGACCGTGACGACGGTACTCGGAAACGACGGATCGCTCGCACCACCAGACGGGCGCGTCAGTGACGTGACGAAGTCGAGCGGCCGGTTGAGGCGATCGATGGTGCCCAGTTCCGGCGCGTTGATCTCACGCACCCCCGGAAGCAGCGACGGCGCATTCGCACTCGCTCTCGTCGCCGCGTTCAGGTCGGCGACGCGCTGGCTGGCCGCCTCGAAGCCGGGCGAGAAGCGCAACGATCGTTCAAACTCCTCGAGCGCACGGCGACGGTCGCCGGCCAATTCAGCCTGCACACCACGCCCGTACGCGGTGAGCGATTCCAGACTGGTTTGCGGCACCGCCGCCACACGAGCGCGTTCGGCCGGCGTCAGTGTCACGCCCAGCGCATCGAATAGGCGAAACGCAACGGTCTTTTCGGCCGCGAGGATGTTGGCCAGCGGCGCACGTCCGTCGAGAGCCTGCTCCAGCAAACCACTCTCCACATCGGCGATACGCGCGGACATCCGCACGTCGCCATTGGGCATCGTATCGACCGAGCCCAGCACCAACCGGCGCGCGCGCACGAGACGACCAACGCGCGGCGCGGACGTGGAGTCCACGCGACCGGTCTTGCCCAGGTCGAGTTCACGCAGCACGTCACCGAGCCGCGCGCGTTCCACCAGCTGCAGCTGCGCACTGCGCGACAGGTCGGTCACGAGCAAGTCTGCCAGCGCGAAGCCGAGGGCGGACAAGCGCTGATCGGCGGTCACAACGCGGAATGGCGTGACGCCGAGTGCGCCGCGTGTGAGGCCGTCGCCGGTGCGCTCCTGCGCCACCGCGCGAATCGCCGCAGAATCGCCGTCCACCTTTGATGACGTCGCGCGCGACGCACTTCCGGCCATGCCGCCTGCGCAGGCGGTGCCCGCAAATACGCCGCCCAGCAGCAGGACCATCGTTGGTCGCACGCTGCAGCATACTGACCCGGCCATGCCACCGAATAACATCGTCTTCGTACGGACCGAGGGAGCCACGTCGCTGCACCAAAGGTTGGTCTCGACTACGAAACTGGACACCCAAAGGTGACCCGAATCACTGCGACCGTCAAGAATGAAACGTGACGGCGCCGTCAGAGTTTTGCGGCTGGCGCCGGACGCTGTTTCACTCCGGGCCCGGCCGCAGGATCTGCGTGCCCGATTCGCTCCCGACCCGATCCACCGCCATTACAAGAACTCGCACTACCCGACTGTCGGTCCGCTGCCCGTCGACCGGCGCCAGCACCAGCGCGCGCTGCGTGCCCGGCAGCAGCCAGCTGCGCCATCCCAGGTCCGTCTCCAATCGCACGGTCCACCACTGAACGCGCTCCGGCCCCGCAGGGGTCAGGTGCAACGTCAGCTCGCCGCTCGCCGGCGCTGTGCGCACGGCTGCGTGCGGTACCCGCGGCGTCTTGCCCGACAACCACGGCGACGCCGGCACCGACGACGGTGCAGGATAGGGTTCGCCTCGCAACCGATCGGCCAGCGCCGCTGCCGCACTGTCTCGGGGCGGCGGTGTCGCAACGCCCACCAGCACCGAATCGCGGCGCACGGTCTCCGCGGGCATCAGCGCGCGCATGGAGAAGTGCACGTCCCCGTGGCGCGCGTGGCCCGCGTGGCGCGCACTTGTGCGTTCAGTTCGTCCGGCGCCCGCGCCCCCGGCGGCACGACTGGCGTTGTGCCCGGGCCAGAGGTGACGAGCCGGAACGTTCTCGCCGAGCCACCAGTCCAGCAACACGGGATCACTTTGCGCGGTTTGCGTTACGGGCCAATAGAGTTGCGGTGTGAAGTAGTCCACCGAGCCTTCCCTACCTTGACCCGTGGCTTGATCGCCTTGGTGCGGTGAGAGAGTTGCTGCACGCGCGTGTCCACGCTCTGACGGCGGCAATCATCGCGCGCGAGGGCGCCCCCGCGTGCACGGTGCGCCGCGTAGCTCACGGAGTCGGGAAACGGAACGTCGGCACTGTCCGCGCCGCGTTCGGGATAGGGGTAGAAGCAGGCGTCGATGCGAATGGCGTCGACGTCATACCGCACCCCGTCGAGCATCACGCGCAGAGTGTGCGCCTGCACACGCGGTTCGCCGGGATCCATCCAGGGATACTTGCCGTAACGCCGCACCAGCTCGGGATGCGTCACGCTGATGTGCGTGCGCGCCGAGGGGCTGACGGCACTGGCATGACGCGCGCCATACGGATTAAACCAGGCGTGCAGTTCGAGTCCGAACGCATGCGCCGCTTCGATGGCGAAGGCGAGCGGATCGTAGTATGGCTCCGGCGGACGTCCTTCGCGTCCGGTGAGATACGCCGACCATGGCTCGTACGGTGACGCGTACAGCGCATCGGCGGCCGGTCGGACCTGCAGCAGCACCGCGTTCAGGTTCAGCGCGGGGGCGCGATCGAGGATCGCCAGTAATTCCGCTTGCTGCTCGAAGGACGTCAGCCCAGGCTTGGTCGGCCAATCGATGTTGGCCACGCTGGCCACCCACGCGCCGCGGAACGCGCGCGCGATCGCCGGTGCGGTGTCGGATGGGGGAGACTGCTCCACGATCCGACCGACTGCGCCCGCGCCGGAATTCCGGTCGCGGGCGCGCGAAGCGTCAGCGTCACCAGCGCGCCGACGGCCATCGGGAATCGCTTACCGCCTGGCGACCGTCGTAACCCAGAGCGAGGGATACTGCTTCTTCAGCGCATCGAGCTTCGGCAGATCGTTGTAGACGATGTACGGCTGTGTCAGGTGTCGGGGCAGATAGTCCTGATGATACGCTTCGGCATCGTAGAAGCGCGTCAGCGGCGCAACCTGCGTGACGATTGCCCCATCAAACGTCCGCGCCTTGGTCAGCTCGGCGACGACGGCCTTCACCACCTTGTCCTGCTCCGCATTCGCCGTGAAGACGGCCGAGCGATATTGCGTGCCGACGTCGGGGCCCTGCCGATTCAGCTCAGTCGGATCGTGCGCCACCGTGAAGAAGACCTTGAGCAGGGTCGCGTACGACACGATGCTCGGATCGAAGGTCACCATCACCGCTTCGGCATGCCCGGAGCTGCCGCTGCTCACCGACTCGTAGTCGGGATTCGCCGACTTACCACCCGCGTACCCGGACACGGAGGAGGTGACCCCCTTCACATGTTCGAACACCGCCTCCACCCCCCAGAAGCAGCCCCCCGCGAAATACGCCGTCTCCGTCGCACGTACCGTCCCCGGCACGGTGGCGGCCGTCCCCGTGGCGCTGACAACTGCCATTCCCAGGACCGCCGCCGTACCCACCGCGATCATCGCACGAAACATCGTTTGCTCCTTGCTGTTCAGTGAGCTCAGTGACTTGAAGCGCGCGCAACCGCTCGCCCCCGCAACACTCCCGCCTGTTGCCCTATCCGTTTGCCCGCCCGGAAGTTCCCCGACGTCGCCCTGCGCCGGTCACCACGACAACGAGCACCACCACCATCAGCGCCCACGCATAGCTGTTGTGCATGCCAATCGTGGCGGCGCTCAGCGGAGGCATCCCGTACTCCGCTCCGCTGTTGCTCACCCCCGCGGCGAGAATCGTCGGCAGAAAATACGGCAGCAAAAACGGCCACGTGCACACGGTGAGGTCGAGCAGATTGGCCCGACGGTACCCGGAGATTTCAAACCGCTCCCCCGTTTGCCTCGTGAAGTCGCCCACTGCGAGAATCGCGACGACACTGTGCGTGGTAAGCAGCACCGCCCCCGACACCACGCCCACGATCCACACTTCGGCACCGCGCGCCGAGGTGGCACGGCCGCGCGCCGCGGCAACGAGGCGCTCCATCGCGTCGGTCGCCAGCAGCGTCCCCACGAGCGCCACCAGCAACAGCGTGAAGACGATCACACCCACCGCGCGCTGCATCCCGTCCACCAGAATGCCCGTCGCACCGAATGTGCCCGGGGCGATGTGCAGCAAATCGTACGGGGTGAGCAATCTGGCGAGGATCGCCAGTGCCACCGCACTCGCGACGCCAAAGAGCAGCGCCTCTATCAGATGGCGCTTGGTCAGCAACAGGCCGATCACCAGTGCGGGTGACAGCGCCAACAGCAGCGCCATCGGTCGCGCCGCGTTGTCCGGAGCCGTACCGACCTGCGCGACCAGCGAACCGTCGGGCGCCGCGCCACCCATCACGAACGAGACGACCAGCGCGGCCAGTCCGGCCGGCAACACATACACCAGACGACTGCGCACCGTCCCGCCAATGTCCATATGCTGCGAGCCACTGGATGCGATCGTGGTGTCGGACACGGGCGAGATGGAGTCGCCGAAGGTCGCGCCCGCGAGGATCGCGCCCATCAGCACCGCGGGTGACGCACCCGCGGCCCCACCCGCCGGATACAACAGCGGCCCGCACAGCAAAATGGTGCCGAAGCTGGTGCCGGTTGCCGTGGAGACGAGCACGCAGGCGAGAAATGCCGCCGCCACGTAGCCACCGCCCTCCAGCTGCAACGCACGCGCGCCCCACGCCAGCGCCGCCACAAAGCCCGCCCCGCTCAACACCGCTCCCAGCACGCCGGCGAACAGCCAGGCGCAGATCATCACCATCACTACACGCTGACTCATCCCATCCAACATCGCCTCCGCATAGCGCGCACGATCCTTCGCCAGCAGCAGACCGAGGGTGAGCGCGGCCAGCAGCACGGGCCAGAATCCCTTTTCGTCCGGCGCGCCATTGAGCGCCAGCACCGCCACGCCCAGCAGAAATGACACGAACGGCAACAGTGCGCCGGCCAGTCCACCATGAAACGTCAGGTGCGGCGCAGCGTGCGCATCCTGGCGTGCGTCCCCTTCCATCTCGCTCGGCATATGGCCGTGGAAGCTCGTGTCGCGCTATCGTTCGCGCCATGTCGAACTCCGAACAATCGCCAGCCGCCGTCTCACACACCGCCTCATCGCACACCGAGCCAACGCCGGCGGACCGCTTCACGCTCTTCGACCTGCGCGTGGACGTGATCGCGACCGATCGCCCCATGGTCTGCAACCACCGCGAAGGCGACTCGTTCACCCTGCAGGGCGAGAACCTGTCCTTTCCGGACGGGCAGACGTTCCCGCTCTACCCGTTGGCCGCGCTGTTGCCGCTGCTCCCCGCGAAGCAAAGGCCCACGCACCCGAACGACTGGATGACCACCGACGCGGAGATCGCCTGCCCCGACCCGCATTGCGGCGCACGTTTTCGCATCACCCGCACCGGCACGTCCACGTTTCATCACGGTGACGTGACACGGGTGCCACTTCCCGATGCGTCGTCCGAGGCACCATGAGCCACCCGACACCGCTGGCCACGTACGAACTCGCACCGGGCTACGTCATTCCGCGACTCATCAAAGGTGGATGGCAACTCGCGGGCGGGCATGGTGCGGTGGACACGGCACGAGCCATCGACGACATGTGTCTGTTCGCCGACTCGGGGATCACGGCGTTCGATTGCGCCGACATCTACACCGGCGTGGAATCGCTTATCGGGCAGTTTCTGGTTGCGTGGCGCGCACGGCACGGTGCCGACGCGCCCGTCATTCGCGTGCATACCAAGTGCGTGCCCGATCTCGACGCGCTCCCCGCACTCACCAGAGCCGACCTTGCACGTCTGGTGGACCGGTCGTTGGCGCGCCTTGGCGTGGACACGCTCGATCTCGTGCAGTTGCACTGGTGGGACTTTGGCATTCCTGGCGTCGTTGACGCGGCGTTGCATCTGCAATCGCTGCAACGTGAGGGGAAGATTCGTCATATCGGCGTCACCAACTTCGATACGCCACATCTGCGCGCGCTGCTCGACGCGGGCGTTCCCGTAGTCTCGCATCAGGTGCAGCTGTCGCTGCTTGACCGCCGTGCACTGGGCTCCATGGCCAACCTCTGTCGCGCACATCGGATCGGCGTGCTCACGTACGGCGCGCTGGCCGGCGGCTTCTTTCACGAACGCTGGCTCGGCGCCGCTGAACCCGCGACGCCGCTGGAGAACCGGTCGCTGGTCAAGTACAAACTCATCATCGACGAATTCGGCGGCTGGGATGCATTGCAACGGCTGCTCGGCGTACTCGATGCTATCGCGCGCACCCATCACTGCACTCTCGGCACCGTGGCGTTGGCGGCCGTGCTCGGCGAACCAGTAGTGGCCGCGGGGATCGTCGGCGCGCGCGACGCACGGCATCTCGCGGCGACGTTAGCGGCTCCGGCGTTGGTCTTGTCCGCGCCTGAACGCGACGCGATCGGCGCTCTCGTTACCGCAGCGCCCGGTCCAACCGGCGACGTCTATACGCTCGAACGCGCCAAGGGCGGGCGTCATGCCGCTATTATGCGGTACAACCTGAACACGACCTGAGCGGGACCCGACTTCGAGCGGTCCCCGACCCGAACACCACGCACCCCATGCGCATCGTCGGCGGAAAATTCGCAGGACGCACTCTGACGTCCCCTAACGACTTTCGCGTGCGTCCCACCGGTGAACAGGTGCGCGCTGCGTTGGTGGGTATGCTCGGCGCCGACTTGCAGGACGCGCGCATTCTCGATCTGTTCGCCGGTACCGGCGCACTCGGCCTCGAAGCCGTCTCGCGCGGCGCCAAGTACGTGGACTTCGTGGAGTTCCGGCCGTCCAGCCTACACGCGCTCAAGGCCAACATCGCCGCGCTCGGTGTGCAGAAGAAGTCACGCATTTTCAAGAAAGACGCGCTGCCGTTTGCAGCGGCACTCGAAGCCGATCGGTACGACATTGTCTTCGTCGATCCTCCGTATCACTCCAAAATGCTGGACCGGCTGCTCGACTCGTGGCGTGCAGTGCCCTTCGCGCGAATCTTTGCGGTGGAGCACGCGGCCGATCATCCCCTGCCGACCGGCGGCACGCGTCGACTGTTCGAGGATACCGCGATCACGGTATATCACCGTGACCAGATTCCGACTATGCGTGAGGCTCCGCCGGTGGCACCTGCCGAGCTCGCGGCTGCGCGCTCTTCCGCCGCGCCTTCTTCGCGGACTTCTCCGCGAAAGCGCGCTCCGCGGCAGCGATAGCCTCCTCACGCTCGGCGATCACGCGCTCCCGTTGGATCCACTCCACGCGATCGCGCGCCTCGGCCTCACGCGAGCGCCGGAGACACTCCGCCTCTTTCCACGCCGCGACCTTGGCATGGTCGCCGCCCACCAGCACCTCCGGCACCTTCAGGCCGCGGTACTCGGCGGGCCGTGAGTAGCTGGGCGCGCTGATGCCGCGGTCGTAGAAGGAGTCCGTGCGTGCGCTATCAAGATCACTCATCGCGCCGGGCAGCAGCCGCACCGTGGCGTCGATGATCGCCAGCGCCGCCGGTTCGCCGCCGCTGAGTACAAAATCGCCGAGTGAAAGTTCTTCGGTGGCGAGGTGCTGCGCGACGCGCTCGTCCACGTCTTTGTAATGCCCGCAGAGCAGCGTCAGCTCGGTGCCGGCCGCAAAGCGCACGGCGTCGGCGTGCACGAACTTCCGGCCACGCGGTGAGAGCAGGACGATAGGTGACACCGCACCGACCGCCTCGACCGCTTCGAAGAACGGCGCGGGCTTCATGACCATGCCGGGACCGCCGCCATAGGGGTAGTCGTCCACCGTGCGATGCCGGTCGTGCGTGAACGTGCGCAGATCCACAACGTTGTACGACACGCCGCCTACGCCCGCAGCGCGCGCTGGAATACTCAGTGACAGCGGTCCGGTGAAGAAACCCGGAAAGATCGTGATGACGTTGATGCGCAGCATGATCGCGGGGAGTCTCGGTGAACGAGACGCTACTCCAGCAGCCCGTCGAGCGGCTTGAGGATGATGGTGCGGGAGGCTTCGTCCACGCGCGAGACAATTTCGGGACGCCACGGCACCAGCGGCTTGCCGGCAGCGGTCTCGACTTCAATGAGCAACCCCTGCGGCGCATCGTAGACATCGCGCACGTGGCCGACCAGCCCCTGCCCCTCGACTTCGACACGCATGCCGATGAGGGCGTGGATGTACACCTCATCCTCGGTGGGCTCCGGCAACTGCGACTGCGGCACGAGCAGATAGCGACCCCGCCACACATCCGCGGCATCGCGATCGCCGATCTCTCGCAACTTGACCAACCAGTCGCGATTCATGGGGCGGCCGTCTTCGATGTGCAGCTCGCCCTCGGGCGCCGGCTTGCCATGGCGGTCACCGGCAATAAGGACAGCGCCGGACGCGAAGATCGCATCCGGCGCATCGACCATCGGCTCGACAGCGAGCGCGCCGCGCACACCGTGTGCGCGACGCACCTGCCCGACGACGACCAGTTTGTCCAGCTCAGGACTCCGCGCGATCGGCGTCGTCGGCGAGCATCACGACCGGCCCCGGCGGCGGCGTCAGCTCTTCGACCTTGGGCGCCGCACCTGTGGAGGCGTTGGACTCGGCGTTGGCCGCGGCAACCTTCTTGAACGACACGCCCTTGGCCTCGAGACGCGCCTCATGGCGCTCCTTGAGCACGCCGGCACGGCGGAGCAGCGAGCGCACGGTGTCCGTGGGCTGCGCGCCGACGTTCAACCAGTAGCTGACGCGATCGAGCTGCAAGTTGATGGCGTTCTCGCCGCCGAAGCGCGGCTGATACTGACCAATGATCTCGATGAAACGTCCGTCACGGGGGCTCTGCGAGTCGGCAACGACGATACGATACATCGGGGTCTTCTTCCGGCCTTCGCGGCGGAGACGGATCTTGACGGCCATCTGGACATCCCATGACGGGGGTGGAGTACGTTCCCAAGCTCCTCGCGGGGCCGGCGATTCCGGTCCGCACTCGGGGCGGAGGCTGGGGATGGTCTCACGTGAACGAGTCGCACCCATGCCGCCGCAGTACAGCCTTACAAAGTACTCAAGGCGGGTGGGTGGACGCTACTGGCGCCGTATACCTGAGTGCGTATCTCTTGCGAGCCTGACGAACACGGTGAGAATTGGTCGTATGTACGCTCTCCGGGTAGTGAGTGCGCTCTTCCTCCTGCTCACGGTCCCCGTCGCGGCCGAGGCGCTGAAGTCCACCACCCTTTCGGAGCAGGGGCCGGACGTGCCCGCGCTCGCCGGCACCGTCGAAGACAGTCTCGGGGTGCCGGTACCCGACGTGGTGGTACAGGCGCTGGGCACGGGGGAGCAGACCACTACCGATGCGCGGGGGCGTTTCCGCTTTGACGCCTTTCGCTCTGGTTCGTATTTGCTGCGACTGCGGCGGCTTGGGTTCGAGCCGCTGATCGTTCCGGTGGAACTCCCGCTCGCCGCGGACTCGCCGCTGGCCATCGAGCTGCGCGGGAGTCTGGTCTCGCTGGCGCCCGTGATCGTGAAGGCGGACGGCATCTCGCCCCGGCTGGCGGCGACCGGATTCGCTGACCGTAAACTCCACTCAGGCGCGCCCGACGGCCAGTTCCTCACCCGCGGCGAACTGGAGCGGGCCAATGTCATCGACCTGGGGCAGATGCTGCGGCGCATGAGCAGCCGTGCGGCCCGTTGCTCGGACGGCGTGATATTTCTTGATGGCGTGCTCATGGCCAGGCAGCCGACTGAGGGGCCCCCGACGCCACAGAGAAGTACCGTCCTCGAACTGCAGAGCAAGGTGCCGGGCGTGGCCAATGCGGCCGCGGCGCGGGCCGCGCAGGAGGCGGCGCAGAACGGTTCGGCGATGCCGCTGCCCTCGCCGCTCGATCAGGTCCCGCAGCACTGGATCGAGGGAATGGAGGTGTACGCCAGTCCCGCGCAAATCCCCAACGAATATCGCGCGGCGTTTCGTGAGGCGCGGTGCGTCATCCTGCTCTGGACGCGGTAGAGTCGCGGCAGCGCAGTTCCCGCGATCCGCGCCGTTCCGAACAGGGTGCATCGCGAATGACGCGGGCGATGCCGCGAGCGGAACCGGCCCAAGGCGGTCGGCATCGCGGTGGGGGAGTCTGTAATCGCTCGCGGGAAGCGCTGCGACGACCGCGACCGAGCGCCCTCCGAAAACTTGATGTGGGGGTTGCGCGAGGTGGCCGGTCTCCGCTCGGTTCCGTTCGCGTCACCGCCCGCGCAGTTCCCGCGATCCACGCTGTTCCGAACAGGTTGCATCGCGGATGACGCGGGCGGTGCCGCGAGCAGAACCGAGGCAAGGCGGTGGGCGAGTCTGTAATCGCTCGTGGGAAGCGCTGCGACGATCGCGACTCAGCGCGCCCCCTTAAAAACTTGATGTGGGGATCGCGCGAGGTGGCCGGTCTCCGCTCGGTTCCGCTCGCGGCGCCGCCCACGCTGTTCCCGCGATCCACGCCGTTTTGAACAGGCGAATCGCGAATGACGCGGGCGGTGCCGCGAGAGGAACCGGCTCCGGGCGAAGAGGTACGCGTTGGACGAGTCCGCGATTTCTCACTGCGGGCGTGCGCGCCAAAGCGTGAATCGCTGCGCGCTGTCTCATGACGGTCTCCGAACTACGGCTCAGCGCATCCCGAACATGCCGCCGCCGCCGAACGGCATTCGCGGCATGCCACCACCGCCCTTTCCGCCCGCGCCGCCGCTCATCTTCTTCATCATCTTCTGCATCTCGCGGAACTGCTCCAGCAACTTGTTCACCTCGCTCACCGGCCGTCCGCACCCCTTGGCAATACGGGCCCGTCGCGAGCCGTTCAGGATCTCCGGCTTCTTGCGCTCCTGCGGCGTCATCGACAGCACGATCGCTTCGATGTGCTTGAGACGCTTGGGGTCCATCTTCACATCTTTGAGCATCTTGCTGTTCACACCCGGCAACAGCTTGAGCAGATTCTCGAACGGACCAAGCTTCTGCATCTGACGCATCGCCGAGAGGAAGTCTTCGAGGTCCATGCCGTCCTTGCGGACCTTCTTCTCGAGCTTCTTGGCTTCGACGGCGTCGAACGACTCCTGCGCCTTCTCCACGAGCGACACGATGTCGCCCATCTGGAGAATGCGACCGGCCATGCGCTCGGGATGGAACTCCTCGAGCGCATCGACCTTTTCGCCCACGCCGATGTACTTGATCGGCTTCTTCAGCACGCCATAGATCGACAGCGCCGCGCCACCGCGCGCATCGCCATCGAGCTTGGTGAGAATCACGCCGGTGATGTTCAGCGCTTCGTCAAAGCCCTGCGCAATCTTGACCGCTTCCTGACCGGTCATGCCGTCGGCCACGAACAGAATTTCGTCGGGCTTGATCGCCGCCTTGAGCCGCTTGAGCTCGTCCATCATGTCGGCGTCGATCTGCAGACGGCCCGCCGTATCAACAATCACGACGCGGTCGCGCGCGCGCATGCCCTGATCGATACCGGCCTTGGCAATCTTCACCACATCCTGCGTGGTCCGATCGGCATAAACGGGAACGTTGAGCTGTTGGCCGAGCGTCTCCAGCTGGTCGATGGCGGCGGGGCGATAGACGTCGGCCGCGACCAGACGTGTGCTCTTGGACTCCGCCACCAGACGTCGCGCCAGCTTGGCGGCCGTGGTCGTTTTGCCGGAGCCCTGTAGACCGACCATCATCACGATCGTCGGCGGGACGGTGCTGACCTTGAGCCCTTCACGACGTTCACCGAGCATGGCGGTGAGTTCGTCGTGCACGATCTTCACCAGCTGCTGCGCCGGTTGGATCGTCTTGACCTGCAGCATGCCGACGGCCTTCTTCTCGACACGCTCAAGGAACTCGCGCGTGAGCGAAAAGTTGACGTCCGCCTCAAGGAGCACGCGCCGAACCTCGCGCAGGCCATCCTTGATGTCAGCGTCGGTGAGAACGCCACGCCCGCGAAGCTTCGCGAAGACGTTGCCGAGTTTGTCTGAGAGCTCGTCGAACATAGACCTTTAACGCTAACGGCAGGCGACGGCGGTCACAACCACGTCCCCTGATCGAAGTTGCCGAGGGGTCCACCGTCACTAGATTGACACGAGCGGTCAGCTGACGCGTTCACCTGTCCGAGACTTGGTATGCGCCGTGGGTCCTGACGTTCCGTGCCCTTGCGTCCCGGTCCAGTGTTCCTCTCGCCAGACTCCCGTGTCGAAGTCGCCCGCCCGTTTTCCGACTATCTCGATGCCTCGCGGCCAACGCAAGGAAGAAATTCTTCGCGCCGAGCTGCCGCCGACACTGCCGTTGATGGCGCTGCGGTCCACGATCGTGTTCCCGCTTGGAACCATCGCCGTGCAAATGGGGGCACCGGAGAATCTGGCGCTCCTGCGGGCACACGAGGAATCGGGGTTGATTGTGGCGCTGGTGGTGGCAGCGGCGGAGAACGACGATGCAGTCGACCCGAATGCGTTCGTCGGGCGCGTGGGCGTGGCGGCGCGCGTCCACGAGCGTATCAACCTGCCGGGCGAGACGGTGCAGATCACCCTCCAGGGGTTGCGGCGCATCACGATCGATGCGGTGGATCAGGTCACGCCATTCGCGATCGCGCAGATCCAGGGCGCCAAGGAAACGCCGGCCGACCCGAACGAGCTCGACGAGTTGGTGGCGCGCACGGTCGCCGCGGCCGAAACGCTGGCTGATCTGGTCGATCGCATCCCGAACGAGGTGCCGCAGATCCTCAAAATGAACGTCTCCGACCCGGGGCGCTTTGCCGACCTGGCGGCGACGAACATGAATCTGCGCATCGCCGACAAGGAGGAAGTACTCCAGCGTCTCGACATTGGACAGCGCATCCGCTTCATCCTGTCCAGACTCGAGCGTGAAGTCGCGCGTGCGCGGGTGATGGATGATGTGAAGAAGCAGACCGAGATCAAGATCGAGCAGCATCAGCGCGACTTCTATCTGCGTCAGCAGCTTCGCGCGATCCAATCCGAGTTGGGCGAAGCCGATCCGAACGAGAAGGAATCGGTGGATCTGATGCGCCGCATCGAGGAGGCGCAGCTCCCCGAAAAAGTGGCGCAGGAAGCGCGACGCGAAACGGAGCGGCTGCGCATGCTCTCGCCGGCGTCGAGTGAGTATCAGGTGCTGCGCACGTATCTCGACTGGGTGTTGGCGCTGCCGTGGAACGAGCGCAGTGCGGACGACGGCAGCATCACGTTGTCCACGGTTGAAGCGGCACTTGACGACCGGCACTACGGCCTCGACGAGGCGAAGGAACGCATCATCGAGTATCTCGCCGTGCGCAAGCTGCGTGGCGGCGATCCAACGGGCCCGATCCTCTGCTTTGTCGGACCACCGGGCACCGGCAAAACCTCACTCGGCGAGGCTATCGCCACGGCCATCGGCCGCGAATTCTATCGCATCTCGGTTGGTGGCGTGCGCGATGAAGCAGAGATTCGCGGACACCGGCGCACTTACGTGGGCGCAATGCCGGGGCTGCTCATTCAGGCGCTGCGTCGCGTGGCGGTGCGCGATCCCGTGATCATGATCGACGAGATCGACAAGATGACATCGGGCTCCAGCGGCGATCCAACCGCCGCCATGCTGGAAGTGCTCGACCCGTCGCAGAACTCGAGCTTTGTCGATCACTATCTGAACCTGCCGTTCGATCTGTCGAGCATCTTGTTCATCTGTACGGCCAACAATCTGTACGACATTCCGAACGCGCTGCGTGACCGGCTCGAGGTGATCCGCATTGCGGGCTACACGATCGAGGAGAAGGTCGAGATTGCGCAGCGCTATCTCATGCCGCGCCTGCTCGACGATCATGGGCTGAGCGCCGACGACATCCATGTGCCGGAGTCGGTGCTGGGCTTCATCACCAGCCGCTACTCGCGAGAAGCCGGACTGCGCACCTTCGAGCGTTCGCTGGCGGCTCTGCTGCGCAAGCGCGCGCGCGCCAAGGCCGACGGCGACGACAGTCACTGGGAGATGACCGCGGAGCGCGTGGAGGACATGCTGGGCACGCCGCGCTTTTCCATGGAAGCAGCGGAGATGGAGCCGGAGATCGGCACCGTCACCGGTCTGGCATGGACATCGACCGGTGGCGACTTGCTGACGATCGAGGCGCTGCGGATGGCCGGCAGCGGAAAGCTCACGGTCACCGGACAACTCGGCGATGTCATGCGCGAATCGGTGGACGCGGCGTACTCGTTCGTGCGTTCGCGGGCGAGTTTGCTGGGCATCGCCGAACGCGAGTTCAGCGAGGCCGATCTGCATTTGCACTTCCCCGCCGGTTCGATTCCGAAAGATGGTCCGTCCGCCGGTATCGCCGTGACGCTCGCGCTGGCCAGCGCGCTCTCGCGCCGACCGGTACGCCGCGATCTCGCACTCACTGGCGAAGTGACGCTGCGCGGGCGCGTGCTGGAGATTGGCGGTGTGAAGGAGAAGGTGCTGGCCGCATACCGCGCCGGACTGCGCGAAGTCATCATCCCGAAGGGAAATGAAAAGGATGTGAAGGACGTCCCGCAGGAAGTGCGCGACAAGATGGCTTTCACGTTTGCGAGCACGATGGACGAGGTGCTCCGACTCGCGCTGCTCCCCTTGCCCGATCCGCATCCGGCCGATGCGCCACCGCAGGTCGGGGGATCGGGCGACGGCGCGCATCACGTGGATGCCCACCCCGCCGACTCGCATCCCGCCGATCTCGTGCCACGCGCACGCACGGATCGGGAACGGGCCGGCGCGGAAGTCGTCGAGGCGGTGGACGCGGAGTAGGTAACAGCTCGTGCAGCGTGGTGGGCCGCTCGCACTGAATGAGTCTAAAGCATCCTGCCAAACACGTAGAGAATTACGCCAACCAGCCCGCCCACCAGCGTGCCATTGATCCGGATGAACTGCAGGTCGCGACCGATCTGCAGTTCGATCTTGCGTGAGGTCGCATTCGCGTCCCACGCAGCAACGGTGCTGGCGATGAGCTTGGCCACTTCTTCGCGCGCCTGCTCCACGGCGTACGTGACAAGCTCCACAATCCAGCCGTTCACCTTGGTCGCCAGCTCGGGATCCTCGAGCACTTTGGTACCGAGTCCGGTGAGCCACCGTTCGATCTGATCCGGCTCGTCGTCGGCATTCTGCGCCAATCGCTCCGCGTACCCGGTGAGTCGATCCTTCACGTCCGACCACACCGACCGGGAAAAGTCCGCCACGGACGGATGATCGAGCACGTCGAGCTTGATCTGCTCGGCCTTGGCGATCACCTCGGGATTGTTGCGCAGCGAGAGCACGAAGCGGTCCACGGCCTCGTCGTAACGCACACGTAAGGGATGATCCGGGTCGGCCGCCACAGCCACGAGCGTCTTCTCGACGCCGCTGAGGATCTTGTCGCCGAGCTTATTGTCCACCGCGCCGGGCACCCACCACGGGCTTTCGGCAGTGATGCGCTCGCGGATCATCTCCTCGTTCTCCGCGAGGAACCGCGCGGCAAGTCGCAGGGCATCATCGAGCAGTGCCTGATGGCGGCCGCCGGAGGTGAGCGTATCGAAGACGCGCGCAGCCACGGGCGCCGCTTGCATGGTGCGCAACCGCGATACGATTCCGCGATCGACCATGGATTGCACGTCCTCATCCTTGAGCATCGCGGTCGCGCCGGAGAGTCCGCGCGCCACGACTTGCGCCAGTTGCCGACTGTGCGCCGGTTCGGTCAGCCACGCCGCCGCACGCTCGCCCAGCTTCATGCCGTGGAGCTTGCTGGCCACGACCTCGCGCGTGAGGAAGTTGCGCTGCACGAAATTGCCAAGCGCCGTCCCGATGCGATCCTTACGCGACGGCACGATCGCGGTGTGCGGGATCGGAATGCCCATCGGATGGCGAAAGAGCGCGGTGACAGCGAACCAGTCCGCGATACCGCCGACCATGGCGGCTTCGGCGAACGCGCGCACGTACCCCAGCCACGGGAAGCGCCCCTCGTACCAGCGTGCGACGATAAACAGTATGGCCACGACCACCAGCATGAGCGTTGCCACGCGCTTCATGCGCAGCAGGCGCACCCGCTTGATCTCGTCGTCCGCCGTCAGTGCCAACCCCGGCGGCAATGGCGCCGGAATCGGCGCAGGGCTCGGCGGGCTGCTCTTCGGCGAGCTCGGGGGCACGGCTGGCGACGCGGACTCGGAGCCAGACGGCGGCGCAGCGGCTGACGCGTTCAGGGCAGCCCCTACGGCTACAGGGGCGCCAGAGTTTGACTCATCCATCGACGTCAGCGGCTGATCGTCGTGCGGCTGAAGTCGAATACGCGGTCAGCGAGCGCAGCCGGTGCGTCGAGGAGATAGACCATCGGGCGCCCCTGCAACTGCTCCATGCGAAGCGTCACGGTGCGTGCGCCCCTGGTGCCCTTGGCGTCAATGTCGTAGCGGCGCGTCGTCGAGCCGGGCTCCGGATCGCGCCGCCCCAGCTCGTAACGGCGGCGGGCGGCGTCCCCCATCAGGTCCAGAAAATCGGCCGCGTCCACCGGCGAGTCCCACACCGACGCCCACGCCACCGCGTCGCCCTGCGGCGTGTCGATGACGGCATAGCGATCACCGTCCAACCCACCGGCGGCGCGACGGGCGAGGGCTTCGTCCTTGAGGTGCTGAACAACGATGAGCCGCGTTTCGAACTCGCCGAAGCTGTTACTGAACGCGACCGTGCCGATGCTCGGCGCCGGCAGCGTGACGTCGGTGGGCGTGTCGCGCGACGCCTTGTCTGCCGTAAAGTAGGCGTCGTCGTTGAGGATCTGCTTGGTGGAGATCGGGAGGTCGGTGAGCAGTTCGATCTCGTTGCGCTTTTCGATGAACCGCCGCACGAAGTCGGCGCCGCCCAGATACGGAAAGAGCAAGCCTTCACGCACGGCACGCGGTGCACTCGCAAAGACAGGCATGCCGCCTTGCCCATCGCGAATCACGTCGCGGATGCGGTCCCACCCGCCGGGCATGTTCAGTATGGGGCCGACGTTCGGGTCGAGGCGGAACTGATTGAACACCGCCTGCCCTTCCAGGATGGCCTGCGCCGCCGCCTGCCGATCGGCGTTGTCGGTCGCGCCCTGAATGCTGTCGATGTTCACATATTGGTCTTGCA
Source organism: Gemmatimonadales bacterium (assembly GCA_038213465.1). Taxonomy (GTDB): domain Bacteria; phylum Gemmatimonadota; class Gemmatimonadetes; order Gemmatimonadales; family Gemmatimonadaceae; genus Gemmatimonas. The sequence continues at coordinate 52,271 of JBBQTA010000014.1, forward strand.
GTGCATGCACCAGTTCGTGCGCGATGGTCTGATCGCGTAACGCCTTGGGCGCGCCGTCCACAACATAGAGCACCTTGGTGGACGGGTCGTAGTAGCCGATGACCTGCTCTTCCAGAAGTCGCTGCAGCAATGCCCCCAGGTCGAGCGTATCGGGCATCAGCCCCAGCACGCGATACACCCGCTCCTGCCCGCTGATCTGCTGTTTGGCGCGCTCACTCGACAGCTGCTTCATCAGAAACGTCGCCACGTCAGCCCTCGATTTCTCCTCGAGCCTGGGCGGCGTCTTGAACGTCAGTCCGAGCTGCTTTTCGATCCGCGGCACCGACTCGTTGACGATATCGGCGTACGGTTCGTCTCCCGCCTTCGCCGTCCGATCGCCGCAGCCGACCGCCCAAAGCAGCGCGAGCACCGCGACGCGCGCACGGCCTCGGTACATAGGAGTGCGTGTCACGATGGCATGGTTCGTGGTGCTTCGCGCGAGCGGTGTGCGAGTATCGGCGGTGTGTCGGGTGGGTACGGTCACGTCGTCGGGAAGGCTTGCTGCATGTACCAGGCAATGAGGCGGTCACCCCAAAGCAAGGCAAGCATCGCAGCAGGCGCAAGGAACACACCGAACGGCACGTCGGGAAATGCGAACTCCTCTCCGTTACGCTTGCTGCGCACCCAGAGAATGGGACCGACCACGAACAGGAAGAACGTCGCACCGACAAAGGCTCCACCGATGATCGTCAGGAGCGACCGCTCGGCACCCAGTGCGGCACCCACCACGGCCATCAGCGTGGTGTCACCAAACCCCATCGCCTCCCGCTTCATTGCCACTTCAGCCAGCCAGCCGATGATCGTGATCGCGCCGGCGCCTACGCAGGCGCCAAGGAACGCGTTCCAGGGCGTCGCGAAAAGGGAGGTCTCATTCAGAAACAGGCCGCCGATCGACGCGGCGAGGACGAGCACCAGCCCGGAGAGCGTGAATCCGTCCGGGATCAGATAGTGCTTGGCGTCGGTGACGGCGATACCGAACAGGATGGTCCCGAACACCGCCACACGCAGCGCCTCGAACGTCACGCCGAAGTACTGCACGGCGGCCACCCACCCCAGTGCCACCAGCAGCTCCACAACCGGATACTGTATGGAGATGGGCAGCCCGCAGCCTCGGCATTTCCCGCGCAGCAGCAGCCAGCTGAGCACGGGGATGTTCTCGTGCCAGGCGATCGGCCGCTCACACTGCGGGCAACGCGAGCGCGGGCTGACCACGCTGAGTTCCGCCGGCCAGCGCGAGATGCATACGTTCAGGAACGAGCCCATCGACGCGCCAAGAACGAAGACGGAGGCCAGCACCAGAGCAGTCAGTTCGGCGGTGAGTGGCGGCATTGGGTGGAGTGGAGGAGCGACGTATCGAGACCGCGACTCCGTCAGGTTGGACGAAGCGCGTGCAGCAGGATGCCGGTGGCGACCGCGACGTTGAGTGATTCGATGCCGGGCGACATCCGGATCGCCACGCGCTCCGCAGCCGCTTCGGCCACGTGCGAGGACAGTCCCGCCCCTTCGTTACTCACCGCCAATGCCAGACGATCCGGCAGCAGGATCGTCCCGTCCAGCGGACGCCCATCGGTATCCGCGGCCCAGAGCGGGATGCCTTCCGCACCCAGAAATGACGAGACCGTCTCCCAGGTGGCGGCGACTACCAGGTGGGTGAATAGCGCCCCCATCGAGCTGCGGACGACTTTCGCGTTCCAGAGGTCAACCGTCCCGGGCAAAGCCAGTGTGGCGGTCACCCCCAGCGCGGCGGCGGTCCGAATGACCGTGCCCACATTGCCGGGATCCTGGAGCGCGTCGAGCACCAGGAATCGTGCGACGGCCGGCGGGGTACAAAGAACGCGATGAGGGATGTCGGCGACGGCCAGCACGCCCTGCGGTGTGTCGGTGTCCGCAGCACTTTCGAGTTCCGTGTCCGACACGTTGTGCACCGCGACGCCGCGTTGCGCCGCGAGGTGGAGCAGCGCACGCCCCCGTTCTTCATCCGCGAGCGCGGCGGTCACCAGCAACCCGATCACTGGCAGCGGCGAGGCGAACAGCGCCTCAACGGTGCGTACCCCTTCGGCAACGAATCGCTGATGCCGTTCACGCGCCTTCCGGCGCTGCAGGTCTCGGACAAGGGTGAGTAGCTTCACGAACATTGACCTCACAGGCGGAACGAACGATGCACGTTGATCACATCAGGAATATGCCCAGCAATATGCGACTCCACACCCTGGGCGCGATGCGCCCCTGCCGCAGCACATGCCATTTCCTTGCCGCCGCACTGTTCGCGCTCACCGCGACGGGGTGCATCGCGTCCACGCAGCAGGAAGTGCAGATGGGGGCCGACTACGCGGCGCAGATCGATCAGCAGCTGCCGATCGTACGCGATCCGGAGATCGTGCGCTACATCAACGTGCTCGGCGACTCGATCGCCCGTGTTTCGGACGACCGGTCGCTGCAGTGGACGTTCAGCGTCGTGGACCAGATGGAGATCAACGCGTTCGCGGTGCCGGGTGGGTTCATCTACATCAACCGCGGCCTGATCGCACGAGCCGCCAACATGTCCGAACTCGCCGGCGTGCTCGGCCACGAGATCGCCCACGTCACACAGCGGCACAGCATGGAACAGATGGCCAAAGGACAGAAGGCGCAGATCGGCACGCTGGGACTGTGCATCGCCTTCCCGTCGTTTTGCAACAGCGGTTTGGGGAACGCGGCCATTCAGTACGGCGGTGGCGCGGCGTTTGCCAAGTTCAGCCGTGACGACGAGTCGGAAGCGGACAAGTTCGGCGTGAAGTACGTCACGCGGGCAGGCATCGATCCGCGCGGCATGCCTTCCATGTTTCGCACCTTGCTCGCCGAACGCAAATCGAATCCGAGCGGCCTGGAAGCGTGGTTCTCATCGCATCCGCTCGAGGAGGCGCGCGTGGCCAGCACCGAAGCCGAAATCGTCGCAATCGATCCGGTCATCCTCAAGACGCTGACGCGCGACACACCGGCGTTTCAGCGTTTCAAGTCTCGGCTCGCGTCGCTCCCAAAGTCACCGGCACCGCGCGCCACGCGCTGAGCGTCGAGTCGCGCGGAAACCAAACGCACCTGATCAGGGCAATCGACGCACGAACTCGGTGACCAGTTCTGCAAAACTCTCGCCGACGGCGCGCCCGGCTTCCATGACTTCCATGTGATTGAGGGGAGCCGTCGAAAGTCCGGCCGCTTTGTTTGTGATGCACGAAATCGCCGCCACGCGCATGCCAAGTGCGCGCGCCACGATCACTTCCGGCACGGTGCTCATGCCAACGGCATCGACGCCGAGCTTCTCAAGCATGCGCACTTCAGCCGGTGTTTCGTAGGTGGGGCCGAGTAGGGCGCAATAAACGCCATCGTGCAGTGTGAGGCCGACGGCGCGTGCAGAGTCGTGGAGCAATGTGCGCAGAACGCGGTCGTACGGCTCCGACATGTCGGGGAATCGCTCGTCCCCCTGCTGCACCGGTCCGGCCAGCGGATTGCGGAACATGAGATTGATGTGGTCGGCGATGACCATCAGATCGCCGGTGGCGAACGTACGGCGTACACCACCCGCTGCGTTCGAGGCGAAGTACACCGGCACGCCCAGCGCGTGCAACAGACGGACAGGAAACGCGGCGAGTGCGGGATCATGCCCCTCGTACAGGTGGAAGCGACCGGCCAGCGCGACGACGGGACGATCCCCCAGCGTGCCCACGATTAGCTGACCGGCGTGTCCGGCGACGGTGACGTTCGGAAAGCCCGGCACATGCGAAAACGGAATCCGTACCGGATCGACGATGCGTTCCGCGAGCCCGCCGAGTCCCGAGCCGAGTACGATCCCGCAGACCGGCGTCGGCATGGCGCCGGTGCCCGAGGCGTTGGCGACACGATTGCGGATGTACTCCGCGGCCAGCCGCGCCTGCGCCCCACCCATCATGGCCGGCCGTGCTTCGAAGCTCGTGGTCGCGAAGGGACCGGACCTCACGGCGTCGCCTCGACTTCCGGCAACTGTGCGAAAGCATCGATCAACTGCGCCATCTCGCGCGCTACCGCGTCATGCAGTCTGCGACGGTCGGCATGGGGCAGGAACGCCGCATCGAATGCGGCGAGCGACAGGCGCGAGAGCGTGGGCAGGTCGAAGCCCAGATGCGAGGCGCAGGCCAGATACTCATCGGTGAGCGAGACGCCGCTCATGAGCCGGTTGTCCGTGTTGATCGTGACGATCGCACCGAGCGACAGGTAGTGCGCCAGCTTGTGTTCGACAAACGTGGTCGACACGCGCGTCTGCACGTTGCTGGTGGGGCACACTTCCAACGGAATCTGCCGGTCCACCACGTACGCTTCGAGCGACGGATCCTCGAACAACCGGGTGCCGTGTCCGATCCGGTCGGCGCCGCAGCGATGAATCGCATCGCGAATCGAGTGTGGTCCGTCGCCCTCGCCGGCGTGCACAGTAACAGCAAGATCGTGCCAGCGTGCGAAGTCGAAGGCGGGTGCGTGGTGATGCGCCGGGTTTCCGGCTTCGCCACCGGCGAGATCGAAAGCGACAACGCCGCGACCCTTGAATGCGACGGCCAGTTCCGCCATCTCCATCGAGTGCGGCGCAGGAAAGCTACGGAGCGCACAAATGATCACGCGGGCGATCGTGCCCGTCTCACGCTCTCCGCGCGCGAGCCCTCGCAGCACGGCGGTCACAGCCTCGTCGGGCAGCAGCCCGCCACGCGTATTAAGCGTCGGGCAGAACCGGGCCTCGATGTAGCGCACACCATCCAGTGCGGCATCGAGCACCAGTTCGTGCGCGATGCGCTCGAGCGACGCGGCATCCTGCATCACCGCCAGCGTGATCTCGAACCGGGCCAGATAGTCCGACAGATCACGCGCGTCATCCGCGCGCATCCAGTCGGCGAGTTCCTGCACAGTGGGCACGGGGAGGGCCGCTCCCTGCGCCAACGAAAGCTCGTGCAAGGTGCGCGGTCGCAGCGATCCGTCGAGGTGGCAGTGGAGTTCCGCCTTGGGCATACGCTGCACGATTTCGACGAAGGCCGGCGACAACCCTGGAAATGGCGCTGTCATTCGGCCTCCGCCAAACGCTCGCGCACCGGGACCACCCGAAAGATCGCGCCGCCGTGCAATGGGGTGTCCGACGCGATCGGCAATCCGCGGCTGTCGGTCATGCGCGCGCGCCCCGCAGTGATCTCGTCCGCCTGCTCCGGAAACAGTTCACGCACGGCGTCGAGCGCCAGGCTGCCGGCCGGAACCGACACGCCGCATTCGTTCACGTACACACGCACGTCGCCGTGGTCGATCATGGCCACGCTCCCGCCGTTGCACCCGGCGCGAGGGCGCGCACCCGCGATTCGTCGGCGGCGCGCACAGGTTGTGGCAGGTTCATGAGATACTCCGAGAAGGCCTCGATATCGCGCACCGGAAGCACCTCCAGTGACTGAAACATGAGATACTTGGCGCTGTCCGGTGCATCGAGCATGAAGTCATTGATGACGAGCGTGTACAGGCCGTAGGGATCGATCGCGCGACCGGCGGACGTGCTGATGCGCCGGACGCGCGCACCGTCTCCGGCGGCGCGGGTGGAATCGAACTCCACCGTCATGCCACTGATATGTCCCTGCGCGTGACCGCCAATCACCAACCGCTCCGCAAACTGAGCCACCTGCCGACCGGACATTCGCAACCGGACCAGAACGTTACCGAATGGCGTGACTTCATGCACGCCGCCGTACGTGAGAACGCCCGCGGGAATGTCGGCGCGAATCCCGCCATTGTTCCAGATGCCGAAGTCCGCCCTGGCTGCGACCCTGGCACCGTCCACCAGCAGATTGCCCAAGGCATACTGGTTGCCGCGCCGCATCAGCGGGTCGGCTATCGTCGCCACTTGCTGCCGAAGGCGCACCTGCACGCGCGCCACCGCTGAGCTGACGATGGAATCGACGACTGGATCGGCCCCCTCGAGCGAGTCGCCGTATACCGGCCGTAATTCCGACCACGCCGCGCTGCCATCCAGCGGGATGTCGACAATGGCGATCGCGCGACCGTTCGACGTGGGCTCGAGCACCGGCATGGTTCCCACACGGAGGTCGAGATTCACATGGGCGTGGCCGAGCACGAGCGCATCGGGGCGATCGGTCAGTCGGTTGGCAACGTCCAGTCCACCGCCGCTGCACCTCGGCGGCGCGTCGCGGTTGCAGCGCGCTCCGTCGTGAATGACCGCAACGACGACCTGCGCCCCCTCCGCGCGCAGTGCACGCACCCGTTCACTGATCAGGGGCGCCGGATCGAGAAACGACAAGCCGCGCACGTTGCGGAATTTCGTCGTGGATGGCGTGTGATCGCCCGCCGCCCCGACAATACCGATGCGGATACCGCCCCGCACCACCACCGTATCTGCGCGCAGAAAGTCCGGCATTCGTCCGTCGGCGTCGCGCACGTTCACGCCGAGCAGCGCGTGGCGCAACTCCGCGGCGCGCATGCGCAGCGTGTCCTGTCCGAAATCGAACTCGTGGTTGCCGAGGGCACCAGCCGCGACCTGAAAACGGTTGACGACTTGCACCGTGGGCCGTCCGGCATCCCAGTCCGACGCCGGCGTACCGGTGAAAAGATCACCGGCATCGATGATGATGCTCTGGCAGCTGTCCATGCATTCACGCTGCGCGCGGGTGATCGCGGCCGAAAGCGCGACGGCTCCCCCAACCGGACGCCCGTTGTCATCGGGTCGCGCGCGCAACGCCGCATGAAAGTCGCTCATCGCGATCACGCGGATGCGGGGCTGATTGGCGCGTGGCCGACCGGCGGGTGGCCCGGCAGTGCGCGCGACCGACACACTCGTTGCCGAAGAGGCAGGCGTGCCACCTCCTCCGTCCTCCCCACGGCCACTCCGCTGCTCGGCGTAGGCCATCGCCACGGCGGCGGCCGGCAGCAGCGTCCAGTTGCGCGTGGCGTATCGTGACGGATCGAGCGTCGGGGTGCGTTGCACTTCGTCGATGAGCAGCTGGCGGATATCCACCTCCTTCTCATAAACCACCGGCGCCGTGGCCAGCATGGCATATCCGCCGCCACCCGACTGGCGATAATTGTTGAGTGCGAGCGTGAAGCTGTCGGCGTCGGTGACCGCACGTCCACGGTAGGTCAGCGACACAATGCGTGAGCCGATCGGACGCGTCAGATCGATCGTGTAGTCCGCCCCTGAGACGACGTCGAAGTTGTAGCCGGGAATGGTGACGTCGATCAGGCCGCCGGGGGGCGCCGATCCGTCCGACGCCAGCGTGCGGTAGTAGCGGCTGGAATGTTCGAGGAACGCGCGCAGCTGGGCACCGGTGATGCGCACCGCTCGGAGCGTGTTGTCGTACGGATACACGCTCGAGAGTGTGGCGCGCGTGATCAGGCCGCTGTCGAGGACGGCATCGAGCGAAAAAACGGCGGTGGCCGACAGGTCGGCGCCGGACTCACGTCGCATGATCTCGTTGACGAGATCGGTGATTGGCTGGTCGCTCACGCGCGCGCTGTCCGAGCGCCAGGCGACCGTGGTCCGACCGACCGGCGCAGTCGCCCACGCCACCGTGGCGCGATGAGTGCCTTCGCTGGCGGCCAGCACCTCGCGCGACTCCCGGTGCCCTTCGACGCGCACCGACTGGCCGCGGCGCGCGATCACGCGCCAGCGACCGCGCGACTTTTCGAGTGTCAACTTGGCGACCGCCACTGACCCCGCCCAGTTGCGCGGTTGCACCACCAGCACGCCGTTGATGGTGGTGTCCACCAGTTCGCGGTGCGAATGCCCCAGCACCACGAGATCCACCCCGTCGATTTCGCGCGGGATGCGCGCCGCCACGTTCTCCGACGGCAGACCGGTGGCGACCGTATCGTACGTCGCGCGCTCATCCAGGCCGGAATGCACCAGCACGACCACCACATCGGCGCGGCGGCGGCGCGCATCGGCCACGGACCGCCGGACCGCCGGAATGATGTCGCTGACGGTGAGCCCTGCCTGCTGCAGGTTGTCGCGGTCCCACACCATGCTGCCGGGCGTGGTTCCGCCAATGATCGCCACGCGAATCCCCCGACGTTCGACCATGGTCATCGGTGCGACGAAGGCTGCGCCTGACGTCTCCCGCACATTGGCGGCGAGAAAAGGGAAGGCGGCCCGGGCGATGGCCACCCGAAGCGCCGGCACGCCGTAGTTGAACTCGTGATTGCCGAGCACCGCCGCGTCGTAGCGCATGACGTTCATCGCTGCGATGACGGGATGGACCACTGGATTGGAGACCTTCGCCGCCACGTACGTGAGCGGATTCCCCTGCAGCAGGTCGCCGCCGTCCACCAGCACCACCCGATCCGGGTGCGCGCGGCGCAGCGAATCCACGATGGTCGCGGCGCCTGCCAGACTGCGACGGGTATCGGCCACGTTAGCATAATAGTCCCACCCACGGATCCGACCGTGCACATCGGTCGTCGCCGCAACGACAAGGTCCACCGATTGCGCACCGGCAGCAGCGGAAACGACCATCGCCATAAACGGCATGGCGATCAGGAGCGCAACGTGGAGTTGTCGGACACAGTCTCTCATGCGCCGAATGCTAGCGCTCGTCCGGAGCGGGGTGGAGGGCTGGCGCTCCGGCGCGCTCGCGCCCAGTGCGGGCCTCGCCCCTGATCGCCTTGGTTGCCCCGCCCTGCGGCGGTGGCCAACTTCCCGGGGACATTCCGCCATCGGCGGGCCGGTGGCCGATACGCATCCGTTACACCGTCGTGGCATGCCGGACACGACACACTGCCAGCCTACTCATCGTGTTGTGTTCGAACCGGAACGTTCGTTCATGAAGCCACTCATCATTGGAATCGCGGGCGGCACCGGTTCCGGAAAGTCCACGGTGGCACGCAAAGTCGCCGAATCGCTGCCGGATTCGTCGGTCGCGTTTCTCGAGATGGATGCGTACTACCGAGACTTCCGGCATCTCTCGCTTTCGCAACTGCAGCGCGTGAACTGGGATCACCCCGACGCCTTCGATGTGGCGTTGCTCACCGCACATCTGGGAGCGCTGGGTCGGAGCGAAGCGGTGGACATGCCGGTGTACGAGTTCTCCACGCACTCCCGCAGTGAGCGGACACGACGCATCGAGTCGGCGGACGTGGTCGTGGTGGACGGCATCCTGTTGTTGTCCGACGAGAATGTGCGCGACTTGTGCGACGTGAAGGTGTTCGTGGACGCCGATCCCGATATTCGTCTCATCCGGCGTATCCGCCGGGACATGTGCGTGCGGGGACGGACGTTGGAGTCGGTGCTCGAGCAATACCTCACCACGGTGCAACCGATGCATCTGCAGTTCGTCGAACCGAGCAAACGTTATGCCGATGTGATCGTCCCGCGGGGTGGCAGCAACATGGTCGCCATCGAGATGATCGTAGCAAAAATTCAGCGACGGGTGAGCGTGCGCGCCGAGATGCGAGCACCCGTCTTCATTCCATCCGCTGCCGACATCAGCCCTGCATGAATCCCGCACCGCCGTCCGCCGATCGCATTCTCGTGGTCGATGACGAACCAGAAATCGTCGCGCTCGTGACCTACCATCTCGCCAAGACGGGATACCGGATCTCGACCGCAGCGGCGGGACAGGATGCGCTCGATATCGCACGGCGCGAGCGTCCATCGCTCATCGTGCTCGATCTCATGCTGCCGGGGATGTCGGGCTTCGATGTGCTGGAACAGCTGCGCAGCGACGAATCCACGCGCGACGTCGCCGTGCTCATGCTCACCGCCCGTCGCGAGGAGCCGGATCGCATTCGCGGCCTGTCGCTTGGTGCGGACGACTACCTCACGAAGCCGTTCAGTCCGCAGGAACTCGTCCTTCGCGTCGGCGCCATCCTGCGACGTTCGGGCGCCGCAGCCACCGGCAATGCAGACAGCTTTGCCATCGGGCCACTGCGTATCGATCGCTCGGCCATGACGGTCGTCGTGGACGACCGTCCGGTGGAGTTGACGCCTACCGAGTTCAAGCTGCTGCTCACGCTCGCCGAGCGCCGCGGCCGCGTGCAGGGCCGCGGCCATCTGCTCGAGACTGTGTGGGAGGCGGCCCCTGACATCCAGACGCGAACTGTGGACATGCACATCCAGCGCCTGCGTACGAAACTGGGCGCCGCCGGTGACATGATCGAGACGGTTCGCGGCTTCGGCTATCGCCTCCGCGCGGCCGCTCCGCGCAGCGTCTGACGCGCGTACGCGGCCCGCGCGTTCGTGCGACTGACCCAACGGATCGTCCTTCATAGCGTCGTCGTCGCAGCAGTGCTGGTGGCGATCATCCTCGTACTCGTCGAGCGACGCGTCGCTGCGGCGGTGCGCGCCGATGGTGCCGTCATCACGGCCGCAGCGAGCAACGCGCTCCTGGCGCGCGTTCGACGCGACCTCTTTCTCGGCGGCATGGTCGCGATCGCACTCGGCGCGGTACTCGCACGGGCGCTGGCGCAGCCGGTCGTGCGTCCGATCGAAGAGCTGCGCGATGTCGCGCGGGCCCTCGCTGCGGGAGACCTGTCTCGTCGCCCCACCATGGTCGCAGCCGGAGAGGTGGGCGAGCTTGCCGACGCGCTGCGCCGTCTGGCCGAGCAACTGGACGCCCGGGTGCAGGCGCTCAAGGGGGAGGAGGCGCTGCTCATTGCGCTGACCGACTCGCTCAACGAGGGCGTGATCGCGGTGGACGCACGCCAGCGTGTGGTGCGCATGAACGAAACGGCGAGACAGCTGCTGCGCATCCGCGAGCCGGTGCCCTTCCCCGCGGACTATCTGCCACGTGATCGCGCGCTGCGCGAGGCGCTGGCGTCGGTGCTGGCCGGCGCCGACGCGGCGCCTGGAGAAGTGCGCGTGGACGACCGGACCCTGACGCTCACCGCGCGCCCGCTGCCTGCGGGCGGCGCCATTCTCGCGCTGTACGACCTGACGCCCTTCCGACGACTCGAAGCGGTGCGGCGCGATTTCGTGGCCAATGTGTCGCACGAGCTGCGCACGCCGCTGACCGTCATCAGCGGGTTCGTGGAGACCATGGAAGACGACGACGTGCCACCGGAGCTGCGTCGGCAGTTCCTCGGGATGGTCGCCGGCAACGTGCGCCGCATGCAGCGGATCGTGGACGACCTGCTCGACCTCTCGCGCATCGAGTCGGGCGGATGGCTCCCCAACCCCACGGAACTCGATATCGCGAGTCTGACGAATGAGGTCGTGTCGCCGATGCTCCAGGCCGCCGCAGGCAAGGGGGTCGGGCTGCGCGTCGAGGTGGCCGCTGACGCACGCGTGGTGTACGCGGATTCGACCGCGGCGCGTCAGATCCTCAGCAACCTTGCCGAGAATGCCTTGCGCCACACCCTGACCGGCGAGGTCGTGCTGTACAGTCTGGCCGACGACGGCGGAACGTGGCTTGGCGTGCGAGACACCGGCATCGGAATCAGCGCCGCCCACCTACCCCGTATTTTCGAGCGATTCTACCGCGCCGATCCCGGGCGTTCGCGCGAGGCCGGCGGGACGGGGCTCGGACTGGCGATCGTGCGCCACCTCGCGGAGGCACATGGAGGACGGGTCAAAGCGGAGAGCGCGCCGGGTGTCGGGACCAACATCGCGGCGTGGTTTCCTGCGGCCGCGGCACCGATTGACGTCTGACGACCCGGCCTTGACGCGAGCGGACGGACGCCCGCGTTGTGACCCGCCGCCGACTGGTTTCTAGTCCGCCGCCGGCCCGCGTTGCCTGGAACGACGGCCGGCGAACGCCTCGTCCATCAGCCGCGGCAGCATGATTGCGGCCGGCCCCTCGATCGGCAGGATGCTTGGCCCCTTTCGCTGCCCCTGCATCGACGCATTCACCAGGATTACCGTGGCGCCGTGCGACGCGGCCAGCCACGGCAACGAGGCGGCCGGCTCGACCACGTTCGAGGTGCCAACCGAGAGGAACACGTCACAGGCCACGGCCGCGTTGCGCGCCTGCTCGAACTGCGAGATGGGGAGGGGCTCGCCAAACCAGACGACATCCGGGCGGAGCAGATGGCCGCACGACTCACAGGTCGGGACTTCCATCTCCGCCGGAACGGCGTGCGGCGGGGCCAGTGCGTCCGCCAGCTCCACGACCCCCGGACAGCCGGCGCTGCACCTTGCGCGCATCAGCGATCCGTGCAGCGCAATCACGTCGCGGCTGCCGGCACGCTGATGCAGATCGTCCACGTTCTGCGTGACGATGGAAAAATGGGACACGCGCGACGAGAGCATACTGAGCGCGGTATGCGCCGCATTCGGCTGTGCGAGGCGAACCGCTGCCCGCCGTGCGGCGTACCACGCCCAGACCCGACGCGGTTTCGCCGCGAACGCCTCAGGAGTGGCCAGCTCCTGCGGCGAGAGGTTGACCCAATGTCCGGTGAGCGCGTCACGGAACGTCGGAATGCCACTCTCGGCGGAGGTCCCCGCGCCGGTGAGCACACAGACGTACTCCGCCGCGCGAAGCGCCCGGGCAGCAATAGACAGCGACTCCGCGCGCGTCTGCGGGTCGGTTGCGGGCGTGGAGGCAACGCGCCGCTCGAGGGTTGGATCGATCAGTGCCATTTCGGGCGACAATATGCCCCGGACGCGCCGGAGGCAACGGGTCCAGCCAGACTTCTGTGATATCTGAACCAGATCGTGCCCCAACGGCCCTGTCACGCCCTGTGACAGTTTCGTTGCACAACCGTGTGCAGATCGCAACCTGGGTCACGGAAGTTTCGCTGGATAACAACTGCTGACGGTCCGTCCGGACTTCGTCGCAGCGAACAGCTTCCTTATTCAAGACATCCATGCGGACCCACGTACCCGTGATGCACCGTGATCCGGCCAATGTGCAATTACGCCTGCCTGCGCGCTTTCGCGCTGGCGCGATGGCGCTGACAGTTCTGGCAGTGCTTTTTGGTACCGCATCCCTCGCGTCGGCGCAAACAGCACAAACCGCACCGACCGGCAAGATAATCGGACGCATTGTCGACGCGACCAGTGGACAGGGAATTTCGGGCGCGGGCGTGCAGGTGGTCGGTACGACCATCGGCGCGCAGTCCGGCGTGGACGGTCGGTACATCATTGTGCGCGTACCTGCGGGCACGGTCACGCTGCAGGTGCGCCGCATCGGGTACGGACCCAAGACGATCACAGGCATCATTCTCGCAGCGGATGGCACCGTCGAACAGGACGTCTCGCTCAAGACGGCGGAGGTGCAGCTTACCGCGGTGAGCGTCACGGCGACCAAGGAAAAGGGGACCGTCAACGACGCACTCGACCGGCAGCGCAATGCGACCAACGTGGTCAACGCCATTACGGCGGAGCAGATCGCACGCAGCCCGGACAACGACGCCGCGCAGGCCGCGCAGCGCGTCAGCGGCGTCACGGTGCAAGACGGCAAGTATTTGCAGGTGCGCGGACTGAGCGAGCGCTACACCACCGCGTCACTCAATGGCGCACGCATTCCGAGTCCCGAGCCGGAACGCAAGGTCGTGCCACTCGACCTGTTTCCCGCCAGCCTGCTGCAGGACGTCACGACCAGCAAGACGTTCACCCCCGATCAGCCGGGCGACTTCGCGGGCGCGAATGTGAACATTCGCACGAAGGAGTTTCCCGCTGCGCGTCAGATCAATTACACGACGAGCTTTGGCGCCAACTCCCGCGTGCTCGGCAATTCGCTGCCGTTCGCCCCGCGCGCCGGCGGTGAGTTGATCGGCTTCGCGAACTCGGCCCGACAGATTCCGAACGCGATCTCGCAGGCGAACTTTCTCGGCAACGTGAATCAGTCGCAGTTCAATCAGATGGCGCTGCAGCAGCGCAACGTCTGGAGTGCACAGCCGCGCAACGGTGGACTGAACGGCTCGTTTGGTGCGTCGACCGGCGGCAATACCATCTTGGGCAAGCGTCTCGGGTACGTGCTGAGCGCCAGCTACGCCTATACCGAAGAAGTGCGTGCCGACGAGCGCTATGCGGTCGGCAATCAGGGCGCGAACAACACCGTCGTTCCGCTCACGTCGCTCTCCGGCAGCACGGGACGCAGCAGTGCGCAGTGGGGCGGTATCGCCAACTTCTCCACGCTGCTCGGCAAGAACTCGCGGGTGTCGCTGAATACCACGGCCACTCGCAGCGCAGACAACGAGGCGCGCAGCGATCTCGGCTTCGATGAGAATCTGGGCGACAGCATTGCGCGCACCACGCTTCGCTACGTCGAGCGCGGCGTCGCAACCGTGACCGGTCAGGGCGAGCACCAGTTGAGCGAGCGCAACAAGTCGTCGTGGGCCGTGACCTACGGCAACACGTCGCGTCGTGAGCCGGATCGTTCCGACGTTGTGTACGCGCGCAACAGCACCGGTCGATACACCATCCTCAGCTCGCTCGATGGCGCGCGCCGCCTGTACTTCGATCTCGAAGAGAACAACCTGACCGCGCAGGTGGACCACAGCATCAACATCGGCGAGGTCGCGAAGCAGAACACGCTCAAGTTCGGCGCGTATGCCCGCTCGACCGATCGCCGGGCCGACGCACCGATCTTCGCCTTCCTCAGCCGGGCACCGGATGACATCCGGGCACAAACGCCGGACGTGATCTTTGGTCCGACGCAGGCGTGCGAAACGTGCAGCCTGATCAACGTGCAGCCGATTGGCCAGGCCGGCTCGTACAACGCCGATGATCGCACGGTGGCTGGCTACCTCATGACGGATTGGGGGTTGGGCAGCCGGGTCCGCGTGATTGCCGGCGCGCGGGTGGAGCAGGCCGACATCACCGTGAACGCGGCGACGCAGGGCGGCTTCACCACCACGGCGCAGCTCAACAACACGGACGTGCTGCCATCGCTCCTTATCAACACCAAGCTCACCGAGACGCAGAATCTCCGATTCGGCATCACACGCACGTTGGCGCGTCCGGAGTATCGTGAGCTCGCCCCGGTCACGTTCCGTGATGTGCTAGGTGGTGTCAGCGTCACCGGCAACGACAAACTGGTGCGCGCCCTCATCGACAATTTCGATCTGCGCTATGAGGCGTTCCCGAATCCCGGCGAAGTGCTGAGCATCGGCGTGTTCGCCAAGCGCTTCGATCGCCCCGTCGAGCGCATCGAACAGGCCACGTCCGGTGCGTATCAGGCGCGCTTTCAGAACGCGCTGAGCGCGGTCAACGCCGGCGTCGAGCTCGAAGCGCGTAAGCAGCTTGGCTTCCTCGGTCGTTGGGCCGAATCGCTGACCGGCTTCGGCAACGTCACGCTGATGAGCTCGACCGTCGATCTCGATACGCTGGGCGGACTGACGGTGACGGACCAGTCACGTCGTCTCGTCGGCCAGGCGCCGTTTGTGATCAACGCGGGACTCACGTACTCGTCACTGTCAGGTCGGACCAACGCCACGCTGTTGTACAATGTCGTGGGCGATCGCATCACGGCGGCAGGCGTTGTACCGTTGCCGAACATCGTGGAGAAGTCGCGCAACGTGATCGATCTCTCGCTGCGTTTCCCGGTGTTGGGCGCGCTCTCCGGACGTATCGATGCGCGGAACCTGCTCGATGCGCGCTACCGCTTCATGCAGGGCAACCTCGAGCGCGAAGGCTTCAACGCCGGACGCACCTTCTCGATGGGTTTTTCCTGGAAGCAGTGAGCTCATCGATGACGCGCGGCTGAGCACGCACGCGTTATTTGTTCCATCGTGATTCATGCATCATGACCCGGACTCGGTGACACAACCGTGACCGGGTCATGACGTATCCGCCACACGCTGCGGCGTACTTTGAGACTTGCTATTTCGGACTGCACCACCTGCGTGCACTCCTTCACCACAACGACAGGACCGCTAAATGACGACGCTCATGCGCTTTCGCGCATTCGCCACGACAGCACTGGCCGTGTTCGCCTTCGCCGCGTGCGGCGACGACGATCCAGTCACGCCGCAGCCGCCGGCGAACGGGTCACTCGCCGTCAACGTGTCAGGCCTGCCCGCCGGCACCAACGCTTCGCTCACCGTGACGGGCCCGAACAGCTTCTCCCAGGCACCGACCGGGACGACGACTATCTCCGTTGCGCCCGGCAGCTACACGGTCGCCGCCGCTTCCGTGACGGCCAACACCGTACAGTACACCGCCACGGTCAGCGGCTCGCCTGCGACGGTCGCATCCAACGCCACCGCCACGGTTACGGTCACCTACTCGGCCGTCGCGCCGGTGAATGGTTCCCTCGCCGTGACGATCACCGGCTTGCCGACGGGCACCAACGCCGCCGTCACAGTCACCGGTCCGAACAACTTCTCCCAGACCCGCACCGCAACCGGCACGATTTCCGTTCCGCCCGGCGCGTATACCGTCGCTGCCGCGCAGGTAACGGCGGGCACGGTGCGCTACAACGGCACGGTCACGGGCTCGCCGGCCACGGTTGCCTCGAACGCGACGGCGACGGTTACGGTGGCCTACGCCATCGCGCCGAATCCGATCGTCACCCTGACCGGCTCCATCGCGGCCAATCGCCGTCTCAGGGCTGATACCAGTTACGTACTCCGCGGCTTCGTATACGTGAACAGTGGTGCCACGCTGACGATCGACGCCGGTACGCGTATCGTCGGTGATAGCACGGCGCTCGGTTCCGCGCTGTTCGTGCTGCGCGGCGCGCAGATCAACGCGCAGGGCACCGCCGCCGAACCGATCGTCTTCACGTCGCAGCGCTCCGTCGGCAACCGCTCTCCGGGCGACTGGGGCGGTCTGGTCATCGTTGGCAACGGCCGCGCGAACCGCACGGGCAACATCATCGTTGAAGGTTCCAACGGTTCGGTTCTTAACGCCGATCCCGCGGGCGTGATCTACACGGGCGGCACCAATGACGCCGACAACTCTGGCACGCTGCGTTACGTGCGCGTGGAGTTCGCGGGCTATGCGACGCTCACCGACGCCGAGCTGAACTCGTTCACGTTCGCGGCAGTCGGCAGCGGCACGACGGTCGAGTACGTGCAGGCGCTGGCCGGTCTGGATGACAACTTCGAGTGGTTCGGTGGCGCGGTGAACGGAAGGTATCTCGTTTCATACGAGTCCGGCGATGATCACTTCGACGGATCGGAGGGCTATCGCGGTCTGAACCAGTTCATGATCGGCATGCAAACCACGTACCTCACGCCGCGTCCAGGCGCCGGTGCCGTTTCGACGGACCCGCAGGGCTTCGAGGTCGATGGTTGCAACGGCGGTGGTTGCGTCGCACCGAGCGGCGCGAACGGACAGAGCGCCGGTCGCGACGACGGGCTCTACAACATGAACGTCTTCGCCAACTTCACGATGATCGGCACGCCGACGGGTGTGACGGTTCCGGGCAGCGGCGGTGTGGGCGCGGTACTGCGTCGCGGCACGGGTGGCTATTACCTGAACGGTGTGGTGGCACGTTGGCCGCGCGGCGGCATCTCACTTCGCGACTCGACGTCGAACAACCGCTTCGTCGTGGACTCGCTCATCGTGCGCAACCTGTACTTCGCGGAGAACGGTACCCTGTCCAGCGGCGCCAACTTCGACGCTGCAGTGACGGCGACGACTTTTGGCACCGAAGCGGCCTTCGCGGCGCGCAACTCCAACATCGTGGTGGGCGCGAGCACAGTCACGGCGGCCAGCCTGTTCACGGCGCTGCCCACCGTGTCTGGTACGACCACGGCCTCCATGTTCGATTGGTCTCCAGCCACGGGTTCGCCGATCGCCACCGGCGGCTTGAGCACCTTCACCAGCGATCCGCGGATCGTGGCGCGCGTGGGCACGTTCATCACGCCGACCGCCTACCGTGGCGCCGCAGCACCTGGTGGCACCAAGTGGTGGGAAGGCTGGACGAACTACGCACGCAACTAACCGGTTCGGGCGCTGCGGTGTAGAATTGCCGCGGCGCCGTCCAGTGGTGGTCGTGCTTTCGACAGGTTTTCGAAAAGTGCTCGAGCGGTCGGCGTCGCTACGGTGACGCCGACCGTTTCTGTACATGTCCCGTCAGGACATGTCCTGACGGGTTCACCGCACATTCGACACGTCTAACTGCAGGATTCAGTCGCGCATGCGTTTCCGTATTTTCTTTTCCGCTATCGTCGTCGTCGCCACCGCCGGCTGCGGCGAATCCTTGCCCCGCACTGCTGCCGATTCACAGGCGGCGCATGTGCAGGACGTGGTCGCCGCGGGCGGCGTCGTCGATTCCATTCTCCCCATCGACGAACACGTGCGCCGTTTCCGCGCCACCGTCGACGTGCAGCCGGACACGTTACGACACGCGAGTGCGTCACGCGAGGCGCTGGTGGAGCGTTGGATACGCGCGGTTGCCTCGTCCGACACCGTCGCACTCAACGCGATGTTGCTCGACCGTGCGGAATTCGCGTGGCTATACTACCCCACCTCGCACATGAGTCAGCCGCCTTACGAGGCACCGCCGGAACTCCTCTGGGGGCAGTTGCTGGCCAGTTCGAACAAGGGCGCAACCGCGCTGCTGCGCCTCTTGGGCGGCCAGCCGCTGCGCATGACCGGTCTCCGCTGCGATGAACCGGTGCAGGAGGAAGGTGCCAATCGCCTCTATGACAAGTGCGTAGTCACGCTCAGGTCCGGCAGCGCGCCACCAACGCAGGGGCGTCTGTTCGGGACAATCATCGAGCGCGACGGACGGTTCAAGTTCATCGGCTACGCCAACACGCTCTGACGCACCCGCTTGTTGTGACGCGCCAACTCGCTTCGACGCGCCGATGCACGCTGACAGGGGCTTTATGACACGCTGCACCCGCCACTCGCACGCGTCCCGTCGCACCCGGTCGCGCCGCGCGCACCTGACATGCGCGTTCCTCGCCATCGGCGCCCCACTCTGGGCCGCGGCCTGCGCGCCGCGCGACACGACCGCTGCACAGCCCGACAGCGCGGCGCTCGCGCCACCAAGCGGCACGCGGGTGGACCTTACGGGTGCTGGCGCGACCTTCCCCTATCCGCTCTACTCGCGCTGGTTCAATGATTACGCGCTGCGCACCAACGTGCGCATCAACTACCAATCGATCGGCTCCGGCGGTGGCATTCGTCAGGTCCTTGCGCGCACGGTGGATTTCGGCGCCACCGATGTGCCAATGTCCGACGCGGAACTCGCTCAGAGCGCACAACGGATCCTGCACATCCCCACTGTCCTCGGTGCGGTCGCCATCACCTACAATGTGCCGGGACTGAAGCGGCCGCTGAATCTCTCCGGCGAGCTCATCGCCGACATTTTCCTCGGCACCGTGACCAAATGGAACGATGCGCGCATCTCGGCGCTCAACTCCACCGCAGCGCTCCCCGCGTCGGACATTCTGGTCGTGCACCGGGCAGATGGCAGCGGGACCTCGTACATCTTCAGTGATTATCTCACCGTGGTCAGCAGCAGCTGGGCGAGCGGACCAGGCCGGGGAAAAGACGTGCGCTGGCCGGTCGGGATTGGCGGCAAGGGGAACGAGGGGGTCGCGGGTCAGGTCAAGCAGATGGTCGGATCGATCGGGTATCTCGAGGTCGTCTATGCGCGTCAGAATAGACTGCCCGTGGTACATGTGCAGAACAGGGCTGGTCGGTTTGTCTCACCCATGCCCTTCGAAGTCGCGTCCGCCGCAGCGGGCATGGTCGCCGACAGTATGCGGCGTGACTTTCGCGTGTCGCTCGTCAATGCACCGGGCACGTACGCGTATCCGATCTCATCGTTTACCTGGATGCTGCTCTCGCCCGACGCGATCGGTCCGGTCAAGACCAGACAGTTGATCGACTTTCTTCGCTGGGCACTGGTCGATGGGGGCGAGATGGCCTCGTCCCTCGGCTACGTCGCGCTGCCGACGGAGACGGCGAACACGGTGCTCGATCAGCTCGAGGCGCTCGACATTCCGACGCCAGAAACCCGCGCTTCAGAGGCCGCGCCAACGTCTGCCCGCGCTCCGTGACAAGGCTGTTACGCAATGCAGGGCGAGGGTTGTACCGCCATTTCTAGCTTTCGCTCATGAGCGCCCCTCCTGCTGTCCTGGCCCCGTCCTCCACCCCGTCACCGTCGCCTGCAGGACGCTCCGACGCGTATGGCTGGACGGAAAGCACCGGCGGTGCCGGCCCGTGGGGCGACCGCGTCTATCGGACGGTGATCACGGCGTGTGCGCTCAGCATCCCGTTGCTGCTCGTGCTCCTCGCGCTGATCATCGGTCGCGCTGCCTGGCCGGCCGTACTCGCAAGCGGCGGCGATCTTCTCGTTGGCCGAACGTGGGACGTGGCACACGGTCGCTACGGAGCGCTTCCGGCCGTCGTCGGCACCCTGCTCTCCTCGCTGCTGGCACTCGCAATCGCCACGCCGCTGGCGATCGGCACCGCCATCTTCAGCACCGAGTTCGCGCCGCAGCGGCTGCGCGCACCAGTTGCGTTCCTTGTAGATCTGCTCGCCGCCATTCCAAGCGTCGTGTACGGATTGTGGGGTATCTTTGTGCTCATTCCACTGCTCCGCAGTACTGTCATGCCTGCCCTGGAGGGCACGCTCGGCGTGTTCCCCTGGTTTCGCGGACCGGCCTACGGCCCAAGTCTGCTTGCTGCCGGTCTCGTACTGGCCATCATGATTCTGCCGTACATCGCATCGGTCGCGCGCGAAGTGCTGACGGCGGTGCCGCGTGCACAGCGTGAGGCGGCGCTCGCGCTCGGCGCGACCCGATTCGAGGTCATTCGAGACGCCGTACTGCCGTACGCGCGCTCGGGACTCGTCGGCGGCGTGATGCTCGGACTTGGACGCGCGCTCGGGGAGACGATGGCGGTCACGATGGTCATCGGCAACAGGCACGCCATCCCCGATTCGCTCCTCGATCCCGCGTATACGATGGCCGCGTTGCTGGCCAACGAGTTCAGTGAAGCCTCGAACGGGAGTCATCTCTCGGCGCTGATGGCCGTGGCCGGCTTGCTCCTCGTTGTCACACTGATTGTGAATATTCTCGCGCGCTGGCTCGTCTGGCGCGTGCGACGACTCGAGAGCGGCGCGTGACCGCGCGTCGCAGCGATCCGCGCGATGCCATGCGTCGGCGTTCCGTCCGTTCGCGGCGTCGCGTGGGATCGGTCATGACCGTGCTCACGTGGGGCGCGGCTTCGCTGGCCGTGCTCCCACTGATCGCGATCCTTGCGCATCTGGTCATCGGCGGCGCCAGCGCACTCTCGCTCGACTTTTTCACCAACATGCCCGCGCCAGCCGGAATTCCCGGTGGCGGTATGGCGAACGCCATTGCCGGCACCTTGATGCTCATCGGCATCGCCTCGGCCTTTGGATTGCCGGTCGGGCTTGGTGCCGGGCTGTTTCTCGCCGAGCGACGCGAGACACGACTGGCTGAGGTCATTCGCTTCGTCGCCGACGTGCTGAGCGGACTGCCGTCGATCGTGCTGGGCATCTTCGCGTGGGAGCTGATCGTCAGGCCGAGTGGACATTTTTCGGCGCTGTCCGGAGGTTTTGCGCTCGGATTGCTCATCATCCCGATCGTCACCCGTGCGACGGAAGAGATGGTCAAGCTGGTCCCGGTCGCGCTCGAGGAGTCTGCACTGGCGCTCGGCTTTTCCCGATGGCGCACGTCGTTGATGATTGTCCTGCGCACGGCCATGCCAGGCATCGTCACCGCCGCGCTGGTGGCCATTGCGCGCGCCGCCGGCGAAACGGCACCGCTGCTCTTCACCGCGTTCGGGAACGCGTACTGGTCGCTCGATCCATCACGCCCGATCGCTGCGCTGCCACTGCAGATCTACGCGTACGCGCTCAGTCCGTATGACGACTGGCGTGCGCAGGCATGGGCCGGCGCGCTCGTGTTATTGCTCCTCATCACGCTCATGAGTGTGCTCGCGCGCGCGGTGATTCGCGCACGACAGGCGCTGATGCAGGGCGTGGCGTTGCGTGCAGACGTGATCGATGACTGAGCCGGGCAAGGCGCACGCTGGCGACTCCGCGCCCAGTGTGGTGCTGCACGATCTGGTCGCCGCGTACGGCAGCCGGACGGCGGTGCGCAAGGTGTCGCTCGAATGTCAGGCGGGTTTGGTGACCGCGATCATCGGACCGTCCGGGTGCGGCAAGTCCACGCTGCTGCGTTGCATCAACCGTTTGCACGAGAGCGTTCCCGGCGCAACCGCGCGTGGCAGTGTGCGCATCGACGGCCACGAGGTGTATGCACGCGGGGTCGATCCGATCGCACTGCGACGCCGCGTCGGCATGGTCTTTCAGCGTCCGACGCCGTTCCCGACGCATACGGTATTCGACAACGTCGCCGCCGGCATACGTGCAGCGGGCGAAGCCGCGACCGAGGGCACGCGTGCGGCGCCACTGGCCGATCGTGTGGAGCGCGCGCTGCAGCGCGCCGGCCTGTGGAACGAGGTCAAGGATCGTCTGAAACAGAGTGCACTTGCATTGTCCGGCGGACAGCAGCAGCGGCTGTGCATCGCGCGAGCGCTGGCCGTCGAACCGACGGTGCTGCTGCTCGATGAACCGACCGCCTCACTCGATCCGCTGGGCACGCTGCGAATTGAGGAGTTGGTGTACGAGCTCCGCGGCAGCGTCACGCTGATTGTCGTCACGCACAACATGCAGCAGGCGGCGCGCGTCTCCGACGTGACTGCGTTCATGCTCAGCGGCGAACTCGTGGAGCGTGCTCCCACGCGTGCCATTTTTACGACGCCGCGCGACGAACGTACCGAGGCGTATGTGACCGGTCGATTCGGATGAGCGTCTCTCAGGCGGAGCGCGTGCGCGCCAGCCGCATCGTGCTCGAACGGTTTTCGGTGTGGTACGGCAACACGCCGGCCCTTGTGGATATCGATCTGGCATTCGATCCGCATCGCGTCACCGCGTTGATTGGCCCCTCCGGCTGCGGCAAGTCCACCCTCTTGCGCGCCATCAACCGGCTGAACGACGGAATCCCGGGCGCGCGTCACGAGGGCCGGGTGCTGCTCGACGGCGAGGATATCAACGGCGACGAGATGGACGCGAGCCTGCTGCGGCAACGCGTCGGCATGGTGTTTCAGCGCTCGAACCCGTTTCCCAGGTCGGTGTTCGACAACGTCGCCTACGGTCCCCACCTCAACGGCATCGCGCGCGGCCGCGAGCTGGACGACGTGGTAGAGGAAGCGCTGCGCCGCGCCGCACTGTGGGACGAGGTCAAGGACCGCTTGCGGGAGAGCGCGCTGCGTCTCTCCGGGGGGCAGCAACAGCGCCTCTGCATCGCCCGCGCGCTGGCCAACGATCCGGAGGTACTGCTCCTCGATGAACCGACCAGCGCGCTCGATCCGCTCGCCACGCAGCGCATCGAGGAACTGCTGTACGAGTTGCGCCGGGACCTGACGATCGTGCTGGTCACGCATAACTTGCATCAGGCGGCGCGCGTCTCCGATCATACCGTCGTCCTCTTCGACGGTCGCGTTGTCGAAACCGATGCCACAAAGGGACTGTTCACCAGTCCGCGGGAAGAGCGCACGGAGGCATTCATCACGGGGAGGCTCGGTTGATGGCGGACGGCGGCGGCTACAGACATTTCCACGACGAGCTCGGGGTACTCAAGCAGAAACTGCTTGACATGTCGGAGCGGGCGGAATCGCTGGTGGATCTCTCTGTCGAAGCGTTGCTCGAGCGCGACCGCGAAAAGGCGGAAGCCGTCATCGAAGCCGACAGCGAACTGGATCGCATCGAGGTGGAAGCGGAGAATCTCGCTATCTCCCTGCTGGCATTGCAGCAACCCATGGCGCGCGACTTGCGCTTTCTCATCGGCGCCATCAAGGTATCGAGCGATCTGGAGCGCGTGGGCGACCATGCGGTGAACATTGCGCAGAGTGCGGTACGACTGGCAGACAGTCGCGCGTCACTGCCCCAGATTCCGGCCATCACCGACATGGCACGCCGCGCCCGCGCCATGCTCAGCGACGCGCTCGACGCCTTCATTCGCGGCGATGGCATGCTGGGGCGCGCGGTAGGCAAGGCGGACGATCAAGTGGACGCGCTGCATGAAGGGATTTTCCGCACGCTCCTGACGCATATGATGGCCGATCCCCGCACCATCGCGCCGTCGCTGGAGCTACTGCTCGTGAGCCGCAATCTCGAACGTGTCGCCGATCTGGCCACCAACATCGGCGAGGACGCCGTGTATCTCGCCGAAGGCAAGCAGATCCGTCACCGCTACGATGAGGAGCAGGACGCCGACGCCTCGACGGTGAATCCGCTCCACCCCGACGAGACGAGCGCATGACCGCTGCTCCGCGTCTGGTCGTCAACGCGTCGCATCCGCAGGACATCCGCATCGCCGCGATCGACGTCGGCTCCAACTCGGTGCGGCAGATCATCGCCGATGTCTCACCGACGGGACAGATCCGCGTCGTCGACGAAATGAAGACCATGCCGCGTCTCGGCGAGGGGCTGGAGCTCACCGGTGCACTCGGGCAGACCGCACTCGACGCGGCCGTCGCTGCGATTCAGCGCATGGTCATGCTCGCGCGCCAACTCGACGCCGCGCGCATCGAGATCGTAGCCACGAGCGCGGTGCGTGATGCCAGCAATGCGGCGCTGTTCACATCGCGCGTGCTCGAGTCCACCGGTATCGAAGTGCGCGTGCTCTCCGGCGCGCAGGAAGCGCTGCTCTGCTTTCGCAGTGCACTGGCCCACTTCGAACTCGGCGCCGGTCGCTCGCTGGTCATGGACATCGGCGGCGGCTCGCTCGAACTCGTGCTCGCCAAGGACGGACTGATCGAGCGCGTCGCGTCGCTGCCGTTCGGCGCGGTGCGACTCACCGAGCGCTTCCTGTCGCCCGTCCTGCGCCCGAAAGGTGTGCGCGAACTCCGCGAATATGTGCGCGACGGACTCCGCCGGTCGGTTCCGGTCAAGGACTGGCGCGGCACGCGCGTGATCGGGTCAGGCGGCACCTTCACGAACCTCGCCGGCATCGTGTTGCACCGTCAGAACGTCTCGGTGCGCTCGGCGCATGGCACGCGCGTCACGCGCGTTGAGCTGGAGCACGTGCTCGACTGGTTGCAGCGTCTCGACCCGGACGAGCGCACCCGCGTGCCCGGCCTCAATCCGGCGCGCGCAGACATCATCGTCGCCGGGCTGGCCACCGCGGCCGAAGTGCTTGCCCGCTTCGATCCGCGCGATCTGCTGACGTCCTCATACGGCATCCGAGAAGGGCTCCTGCTCGAGTCGGCGCGCGTCACGCCCGTCGTGGCCGACCCCGGGGCAGCGCGTGATCGCTCCGTGCGTGAGTTCGCCGAGCGCTGTCACTACGAGGAGCCGCATTCGCGTCAAGTGCAAACGCTCGCGTTGCAGCTGTTCGATGCGCTGGCCGCCCGCATGGGATTGGGTGCGGTCGATCGCCGCATGCTCGCCGACGCGGCCTTGTTGCACGATGTGGGCTACCACATCAATTACGAGAATCACAACAAGCATTCGTTTCATCTCATTTCGCATGCCGACCTGCTCGGCATAACACCCGCCGAACAGGTCGCGATCGCGCATGTCGCACGATACCATCGTGGCTCGGCACCCAAGCGAAAACACCGGCGCTTCTCGCAGCTCGACCGTGTCCTGCGCGAACGCATTGTGAAGTTGTCCGCCCTGTTGCGCTTTGCCGACGGCTTCGATCGCGGACATGTCAGCGCCGTTGGTCGCCTCAAGGTGCGCTGGTCGCAGGACGCCGTGCGCGTTACCGCGCTGCTGGCGGAGGGCGCCACCAGCCTGCGTCTCGAATGCTGGGGGGCCAGCCGCAAGCGCGGCCTGCTCGAGCAGGTGCTCGGCCGAACCATCGAAGTGATGGGGCCGGATGGCGCGGTCGTCAACTTCGACGCCGGGGACGGGGAGTAGCGCGTCCTGCAGCGGCGGCGCGTCAGCCGTCCCGTGCGGGTTCGGTGCGTCCTTTCCCTTCCGTGCGCGCATTGCCCTTGGCGCGCGGCGCACGCTTGGCAGACGCGGCGGAGAGCTTCTTGTTGAGTGAGGCCATCCCCCACGCGTCCTTCATGAGCAGGCGCTGCGTGGCGCGTTCCGGCTGGTCGCCCGGCTGCCGACGGCGATAGACGCCATCGCCGCCCAGTTCCCACGCCTGGCGATTGTCGGCCAGACAGGTCTCCAGCACCGAATGCAGTTGCTGGTGCAGTCGCACGTCCTCGATGGGCACCATCACTTCCACACGCCGGTCGAGATTGCGCGGCATCCAGTCCGCCGAGCCGATGTAATACTCGGGCACACCGCCGTTGGCGACAAAGAACACGCGCGAGTGTTCGAGAAAGCGACCGATGATCGAGACGACGCGGATGCGCTCGCTCACGCCCGGCACGCCGGGCAGCAGGCAGCAGATGCCGCGCACAATGAGATCGATCTCCACGCCGTCTTTCGACGCGCGGTACAACGCACCGATGACACCGGGATCGACCAGCGCATTCATCTTCGCGATGATGCGACCGCCACGGCCGGCGCGCGCGTGCTCGGCCTCGCGTTCGATCAGCTCGAGTGTGCGATCGCGCATGTTGCCCGGTGCAACCAGCAGCTTACGATAAAACTTCTGACGGGACACACCGGTCAGCGAGTTGAACAGGTCGGTGAGATCGGCACCGATCTCCCTGCTGCAGGTAAGCAGGCCGAGATCGGTGTAGTGCCGCGCCGTCTTGGAGTTGTAGTTGCCCGTGCCGATATGCATGTAGCGACGGATACCATCGGGATCGCGGCGGACCACCAGCGCCGTCTTGGCGTGCGTCTTGAGCCCGGGCAGACCGTACGCGACGTGAATGCCGAAGCTTTCCATCGTGCGAGCGAACGTGATGTTGTTCTGCTCGTCGAAGCGGGCCTGCAGTTCGATGAGCACCGCGACCTGCTTCCCCTGCTCCGCCGCTTCGGTGAGTGCGCGGACAAGCGCCGTGTCGCCGGAGGTGCGATACAACGTCATCTTGATCGCCAGCACATGCGGATCGTGCGCCGCCATCTCCAGAAACGCTTCCACGGATGACGAGAACGACTCGTACGGGTGATGCACGAGAATGTCATGCTCGCGGATCGCATCGAAAATGCTGCGCGAGCCGTCGCGCAGCGCCGGCGGAACCACCGGGATGAACGGCGGATCGCGCAATTCCGGCATGTCGATCGACGCCAGCGTCATCAGATCGCCGAGCTCCAGCAGTTCGTCTATCTCGTGTACATCGCCGTCCACCAGCGGCGCGATCTCCTGCGACTCGCCCTCGCCCAACTCTTCGAGCAACAGTTCGCGGATGGAGTCCGGCATGCCGCATTGAATCTCCAGCCGCACGACTTCCCCGAAACGCCGCTGGAACACCTGCTGCTCGATGGTCTCCAGCAGGTCCTCCGGTTGGTCCATCTGGCCGAGATCGAGATCGGAGTAGCGCGTGATGCGGAAGGTGAACCATCGCTCGACCTCCATGCCGCCAAACAGCGCGCGAAGATTGGCCCCGATCAGTTGCTCCAGCGGCACGAAGCAGTTGGGGCGTCCGATCGGCACCCAGCGCGGCAAGGAGCGCGGCACTTTCACGCGTGCGAAGTGCTCCTGCCCCGTCACCGGATCGCGAATCTCCACCGCCAGCGAAAGCGACAGGTTGGAGATATACGGAAAGGGATGTCCCGGATCGACGGCAAGCGGCGTCAGGACCGGAAAAACCTCCGCCTCGAAGAAAGCCAAGAGGTGCGCGGCTTCCTCCGGCGTGAGTTCGTCCATGCGCACCAGCTTGATGCCATGCTCCTGGAGGGCGGGGAGCAATTGATCGTGCAGTGCCACACGACGGCGTTCCAGCAACTCTTCGACGCGCGCTCGCGCCGCGATGAGCTGATCGGCGGGAGCGAGTGGGTCCGGCTGATACTGCAGCGCGCCCGAGGCGACCTTTCGACGCAGTCCGGCCAGCCGGACCATGTAGAACTCGTCGAGATTCGTGCTGAAGATCGCCAGAAACTTCAGTCGCTCGAGCAGCGGCACGCGTGGGTCGAGGGCCTCCTCGAGCACGCGTGCATTGAATTCGAGCCAACTCAGCTCGCGGTTGAGATAGGGCAGCGACAGCGACGACAGCGGAGCCATGCGGATTCCGGGCAACGAGGCGCGCCGCGCCCGGCCACCGGTCAGAGGGTGATCATCGCGGCAAGCAGCTTGTACGACAGGCCGGCCATGAGCGCCGACGCGGGAATGGTCACCACCCACGCCCACACGATACGACTGGCCAGGCCCCACCGAACCGCCGACAGGCGATTGGTGGCGCCCACGCCGACGATCGCGCCGGTGATGGTGTGTGTGGTACTTACGGGAATGCCGAACTTCGTCGCCGCCAGAATGACCAGCGCGCCACCCGTCTCCGCGCAGAAGCCGCCGACAGGTTTGAGTTTCGTGATACGCGTACCCATCGTGTGCACGATACGCCAACCGCCCGACAACGTTCCAAGCGAGATCATGGTGTACGCCGACAGCTCCACCCACAGGGGGATCGTGGTCATGTCGGGCACGTAGAACAGTCGCAGCCAGCCGGTCTGCGCCTCGAACAGTGCGCTGGACGAAACGAGAAGCGCCACGATGATCCCCATCGTCTTTTGTGCGTCGTTACCGCCGTGTGCGATCGAGAGCAACGCGGAGCTGGTGAGCTGTGCGACGCGGAAGAACTTGTCGACCCTCGCATTGCTCGCGTTCCGGAAGGCGTTGAGGACGAACACCATGAGCAGGAAGCCCATCAGCATGCCCAACGCCGGCGACAGGACGATGGCGGACAGCGTTTCGATCCACTTGGGTCCCCACAGCAGCGCCGCCCAGCCAGCCTTGGCCACCGCCGCGCCAGCATAGCCGCCGATCAGTGCGTGCGAAGAACTGGAGGGAATGCCAAAGTACCAGGTAATCAAGTTCCAGATGATCGCGCCCAGCAGTCCGCCGAGGATGACGCCCGGGTCGACGATGCTCATATCGATGAAGCCGCCGCCGAAGGCCTTGGCGACGGCAGTCCCCACGAAGAACAACGCCGAAAAATTGAAGCACGCCGCCCAGATGACCGCCGCCACCGGGCTCAGGACACGCGTCCCGACGATCGTCGCGATCGAGTTGGCCGAATCGTGGAAGCCATTGATGAAGTCGAACGCCAACGCCACCAGAACGATGAACAGAACGAAGTAGACCACGGGCGATCAGCTGTTCTTGAGTGCGATACTTTCGAGCACGTTCGACACGTCGTCGCATTCATCGATCGCGTGCTCGAGCGCCTCAAAGATCTCCTTCCACTTGAGCACTTCGATCGCCGGTTCGTCGTGCAGGAACAGCGCACCGACGTTCTCCCCGTACAGCACGTCCCCTTCCTCTTCGAGCAGCTTGATGGCGCGACTGTGCTCCACCATGCGCTGGCGTTTCGTCACGTCCGAGACCGACGCCAGAATCTCCTTGCTCGCGCGCACGATCACGTCGGCCATCTTCACGGCGCCCGGCCGCGATTCGGTTACGCGGAACATCACGACCCGGCGCGCCGCACCGTTAATGATGTCGATCACGTTGTCCAACCGCTTGGCGAGCACATGAATGTCCTCGCGGTCCAGCGGCGTCACGAAGCTCGTGTCGATGCGCAGGTTGATCAGGTGCACGATTGCGTCGCCGTCCGTCTCGACCTTCTTGATTTCGGTCGCAATGCGCGCCGACTCGGAGGGGCGCTCGAGCAATGTCCGCAGCAGCGTGGCCGACGTACCAATATGGACGGCAAGCTGACGAAAGTGATCGAAGAACGTTTCGTCTTTGGAGAAAAGCTTCACGGTGAACCAGTGGCTGAAGGATCGCGTGATCACAGCGCGCGGGGACCGGACTCGGCGTCGCGCAGCGATCGGGAATGAAGCGTCACCCGACGGCAGTCAGGAACGGTGACACGCGTAACGATTGCGTCACCGGAGCACTTCGCGCCACTGGCACCAGCATGGCTTTACATGCGCATTCGCCGCGAATGGTTCACGACCAAACGACTTTGGCATCACCGCCGACGACGCGCCGACGCACAAGGTTCGGATTTTCGAACCAGCGCACCAGTACGAGCCCCGCCACAAAGCCGCCGATGTGCGCCCACACGGCCACGCCCCCGCTCACGTCACGCCGCAGCATCGAGAGCTCCGGCAGACCGCTCAGCAGCTGGCTGCCGAACCACAGGAGGAGCACCGCCCAAGCCGGAAACCGCAGGAAAAAGATGGGCGGAATAAACGTGCGCACGCGCACCGACGGATAGAGCAGCAGGTAGGCGCCCATGACGCCGGAAATCGCTCCCGATGCGCCAACCGTCGGCACCGGAGAGGTCGGATCGATGGCCACGTGCGAGGCGGCCGCAATGAGCCCGGTGAGCAGGTAGAACGCCAG
This sequence comes from Gemmatimonadales bacterium, assembly GCA_038213465.1. GTDB lineage: Bacteria > Gemmatimonadota > Gemmatimonadetes > Gemmatimonadales > Gemmatimonadaceae > Gemmatimonas. Next base: position 82,595 of record JBBQTA010000014.1, read on the forward strand.
AAAGCGCCCGCGCCCCATGCTGTCCTCGATGTTGTTGCCAAAGACCCAGAGATAGAGCGAGTTGCCGATAATGTGCGCCCAGCTGCCATGCAGAAACATCGAGGTGAGCGGCGTGAAGTAATTGATCGGCAAGTCGTCCACTACACACGCCATCCCGCGTCCCAGCGGGATCGCCGTGCCGAGAGGCGACAGGCGCGTCAGTTCGCCGGGGACCATGCCGAAGTTGCACGTGCTGGCCGCGAGCGCCCCCAGTTCGAGCCCCGCCCCCTGCACAAAAAGCCACGTCACCCAGATGAAGACCAGCAGCGCGATGGTCATGACGGGCGTTCGCAAAGTCGGGTTCTCGTCGCTGATCGGGAACATGGGGCTCCTCTAAAACGTGTCGAAAAGGCAGACTGCCAGACAGGCACACCCTTTTCAATGGACTTCGCCGGAATACCGCCGCGACGGCAGCGTAATTTCGGCCCATCACTTGCCATGTAAGCCGTTGCACGACGGCCTACCGGTCGTCTTCGACGTCTTATCGCCACAACAGAGGAAGCAATGGCAGAGAAAGTTATCGGTATCGACCTCGGCACCACCAACTCGGTCGTCAGCGTGCTCGAAGGTGGAGATCCGGTCGTGATTCCGAACGCCGAAGGCGGACGGACCACCCCGTCGGTCGTTGGCTTCACGAAGGATGGCGAGCGCCTCGTTGGGCAGATCGCCAAGCGCCAGGCCGTCACCAACCCGCAGAACACCATCTTCTCGATCAAGCGCTTCATGGGCCGCCGCACCACGGAAGCCCAGGCCGAGCAGTCGCGTGTGCCCTACAAGATCGTCGCCGGCCCGAACGACGTGGCCTCGGTTGAAGTGGGGGGCAAGCGCTACACGCCGCCCGAAGTCTCCGCGATGATCCTGCAAAAGATGAAGCAGACCGCCGAAGACTATCTGGGCCACCCGGTCACCAAGGCCGTCATCACGGTCCCCGCATACTTCAACGATGCGCAGCGGCAGGCTACCAAGGACGCCGGCAAGATTGCTGGTCTCGACGTGCTCCGCATCATCAACGAGCCCACGGCGGCCGCGCTCGCCTATGGTCTGGATAAGAACAAAAAGAAGGACGAGAAGGTTGCCGTGTTCGATCTGGGCGGCGGCACCTACGACATTTCCGTGCTGGAACTGTACGACGTGGACGGTACCCGGCAGTTCGAAGTGAAGTCCACCAACGGCGACACGCATCTGGGCGGCGATGACTTTGACCAGCGGGTGATGGATTGGCTGGTGGCGGAGTTCAAGCGCGACCAGGCGATCGACCTGTCCAAGGACCCGATGGCCATTCAGCGTCTCAAGGAAGCCGCGGAAAAGGCCAAGATGGAGCTGTCGAGCGCCAACAGCACCGACATCAACCTGCCCTTCATCACGGCCGACCAGTCGGGCCCCAAGCATCTCAACTACTCGCTCACGCGCGCCAAGTTCGAGCAGCTCGTGGATGACCTGATTCAGCGCACCCTCGAGCCGATGAAGCAGGCGCTGAAAGACGCCGGCATGCAGCCGAGTGAAGTGGACGAGATCATTCTCGTGGGTGGCTCGACGCGCATTCCGAAAATCCAGCAGGTCGTCAAGGAGTTCTTCGGCAAAGAGCCCAACAAGGGCGTGAACCCGGACGAAGTCGTCGCCGTTGGTGCCGCCATTCAGGGTGCAGTCCTCACGGGCGAGCAGAAGGACGTTCTGCTGCTCGACGTCACGCCTCTGTCCCTCGGCATCGAGACGCTCGGCGGCGTGATGACCGTGCTCATTCCGCGCAACACCACGATCCCCACCAAAAAGGCGGAAACGTTCTCCACCGCCGACGACAACCAGACCACCGTCGAGATCCACGTGCTGCAGGGCGAGCGCGATCTCGCGGTCTACAACCGCACGATCGGCAAGTTCCAGCTGACGGGTATTCCGCCCGCCCCGCGCGGCATGCCGCAGGTCGAGGTGACGTTCGACATCGATGCCAATGGCATTCTGCACGTGACGGCGCGCGACAAGGCCAGCGGCAAGGAGCAGAAGATCCGCATCGAAGCGTCCAGCGGGCTCTCCGATGGCGATATCGACAAGATGGTGAAGGACGCCGAAAAGAATGCGGCGGAAGACAAGAAACGTCGCGAGGAGATCGAGATCCGCAACCGTCTCGACTCGCAGACCTACGAAGTGGAAAAGAACGTCAAGGAGTGGGGCGACAAGGTGTCCGCGCCGCTTAAGGAACGGATCGACGCGTCGATTGAGCGGGCCCGCAAGGCGCTCCGTGGCGATGACGTCAACGAGATCCGCGCTGCGCAGGAAGAGCTGACGAAGGCCTACAGCGAGGCCGGCCAGGCATTCTATCAGCAGCAGGCGGCCTCCAACGAGGGCGCAGCACCGGCCCCTGAAGGAGCATCCGCTGACGGCGCGGACCGCGCCAAAGCGGACGAAGTCGTCGAAGCCGACTACGAAATCGTCGACGACAAGAAGTGACAACGGTCTGGACGTAGCGACGGACTGGCATGCCCCGGGCGGAAACAGTCCGGGGCATTCTGGTGTCTTATACCTCGAACCTCTCGTTTTACTCGACTTTCGCACGGTAGACTGACATGCCCGCACGATTCTCACGGTTCCGATTTGCAACGGTCGCTGTCCTCAGCTTCGCGGGCGGCGTGTACTTTGCCTCGGCCCTGGACTTCACACAGTTCGCGTGGGCGCAGAACGCCGCCTCCGTACGGCAGGTCGCCGCTCGAGGTCCGAGCGCGCCGGAGGGTACCGGATCGTTCGCCGATGTCGCGGAACGGGTCACGCCGACGGTCGTCGCGGTCAACACGACGCGCAACGCCCGTCCGTCCCAGAATCGGACGCGCGGGCGCGCGCCACAGGGCATGGAAGACTTTCTGGAGCAGTTCGGCCAGCAGCAGCAGCCACGCGTGCAGCGCGGGGAAGGTTCGGGATTTATCCTCACCACCGACGGCTATATCGTCACCAACAACCACGTCGTCGCCGACGCGGATCAGGTCAACGTGACGCTCGCGGACGGCCGGATCTTCAAGGCCAGAGTGATCGGCACCGACTCCACCACCGACGTGGCCGTGGTGAAAATCGACGCCAAGTCGCTCCCCACACTCCCGATCGGCAACGATGAAAGTGCGCGCATCGGCGATTGGGTGCTGGCCATCGGGAACCCGCTCGGTCTCGACTTCACTGTCACCGCCGGCATCGTGTCAGCCAAGGGACGCGGTCAGGAAATCCAGCTGCCCAACGCCGGCGGCATGGCGATTTCCGACTTCATCCAGACGGATGCTGCGATCAACCCGGGCAATTCGGGCGGCCCGCTGATCAACCTGCGCGGCGAGGTGATCGGCCTCAACTCGGCCATCGCCAGCCAGACCGGCTTTTACTCGGGGTATGGCTTCGCCATTCCGATCACGCTGGTCAAGTCCGTCACCGACGCCCTGATCAAGGATGGGCGCGTCCGTCTGCCCGTGATGGGAATCCAGATTCAGGCGCTCAATGCCGACGATGCCGGCATCAACGGGCTCGAGCGCGCGACCGGCGTCAAGGTGGGCGGCTACTCGCTCGGCGAACGCAGCCCGGCCAAGGCGGCGGGTATCGAGCCGGGAGACGTTATCGTGTCCGTGGACGGCAAGCCGGTCGATCGTGTGAGCGCGCTTCAGCGGGTGGTGCGCTCGCGCAAAGTGGGCGAGACCGTGCCGGTCGAAGTCCTGCGCTATGGCCAGAAGAAATCATTCAAGGTCAAGTTGGTCGAAGCAGAGGAAGTGAGCGGACTCGCCGCCGCGCCGGCCACCGTGCGCCCGCTGGACTCCCCCGCAGCCGGAAAGCTTGGCATCACGGTCGAGCCGGTGTCGGCGGAACTGGTGCGACAGCTCCGGCTGACGTCGGATCGCGGTGTGCGCGTGGTGGACGTGACGCAGGACGGCGCCTCCGCGGAGAAGCTGGAAAGCGGCTACGACCTGATTCTCGAGGTCCTGTATCCGACACCCAAGCGCACCATGAAGAGCGTGAGCGACCTGCAGACCGTGGTCGCCGGGCTCAAGGATGGGGATTACGTGAGCTTGCTGGTGCAGTCGCTCCGGCCGGGTGGCGGCACGCGCGTGGTGAATATTCGCATCGGCAGCTGAGCGTAGGCGGCGTTCGTCGCAGTGGGTAGCAGGCCATAGTGGCAACGCGCGGCATCGTCTCACACGACGCCGCGCGCTTGCGTAGGCGCCGTTCCGTACGGGTGTAGCTGCCATCGATGCGCTTGGCGGTTAGGTTGGACGCCGTAGTGCGCGGACGTGGCGAAATTGGTAGACGCACCAGCCTTAGGAGCTGGCGGGGCAACCTATCCCGGTTCGAGTCCGGGCGTTCGCATGAGATGCACAGCCACGTAAACGACGCGTCTCGTCGGCCGCTTTTACATTACGGCACATCGGGGTCGGGAGACCGCCACCGTTCGGTACGACGCCGAGTGGATTGATTGGGCCGAACGCTTCTCGCTTGAACCCGCTCTGACGGTCTCGCGTGGGCTGCGCTACGTCGGGGAGCCGACGAATGTTCGGAGCCATAGGCGGAGCGGCTCCAGATCGATGGGGACAGACGCTGCAATGACGAGCGGAGCGCCGCCGGGCGAAGGCGGAAAACCGCGCGCCGCGCGACGTTGACTTCCTGCTCGGGGTGAGGGGCGACGAATCCTACCATACGCGAACCGCCCGTTTCCGGTGTCAGTAGGCCGCCACTGGCTGCGCGCCAACAGTGGTCGCGAGTAGTTCTGCAGCACCGTCCTGTACGCGGTGATCGCACGGACTGCCTGTTGCACTCACCCCGCACGATGCCGTCCCCAACCCGGCAGATCGCCCCGCCGTCCCATCACCCCTGCGTTCAACGAATGGCGCAGCCGATGGTTGGGCATGCTACCACTCCACTTCTGCTTCAGGATCGCGGCCGCGCTGGTCGTGCTGGTCGTCGCGCCACGGATACTTTCGAGTCAGGCTGCCGCGTTCACCGCCACCGACTCGCTCACCATCTCGCTGGACGACGCGCTCCGACTATTGTCGTCTCGGCACCCGCGACAGGCCCTCGCGGCAGCCTCGCGCCAGGTTGTGGAGGCGACGCGCACTGACGCCCGCAGTGCCCGCGCCAACCGGCTGCTGCCCAGTACGAACGTCTCGTATGGCACCCAGCGCCTTGCGCAGAACCAGTTCGCGGCCATCGCACGCAGTGCGGGCCTCACGCCTGTGCCGATCGAGCAGGCGGACCCGTTCACGCAGGTGTTCGCATCCCCCAACACGCGCATCGCGACGCTGTCGGCGTCGGTCCGACCCTTCGATGGCGGTGTGGCTGATGCCCGGGTCGCCGCCGCCACACACGGCATCCGTGCGGCCTCGCTGGCGGAAGTGCAGACCCGCGCCGTGCTCGAGGTCGCCGTCATTCAGCGCTACGCAGATCTGCAACTCCAGCAGCGGCTGCTCGCCGTCGCCGACTCTGCCCTGGCGCAGGCCAATCGGACCCTGACATCACTCGTCAGTCGTTTGCCGCCGGCCGCGTCGCCGAGTTCGACGTCTGGCGCGCCGAAGCGGCAGCGGCCGCGCAGAATCCCGTCCGAATCGACGCCCAACGACTCGCGCGGGTGGCGGATCTCGCGCTGCGACAGCTCATCGATGCGCCAACGGGCGTCGAGCTGCGACTGACCTCGCCGCTGGAGCACTGGAGCGACAGCGTGGCCACACACAACGAGCGCGACGCGCGCTCATCTGCCGTGAACATCGGGCGGGAGTCGCGTCTGGCGGTGCAAGAGCGGGACGAGCGAGCTCGCGAAGCGACGGATCTGTGGAAGGCGAGCAGGCGTGCGGTGCTTCCTGTCGTCGACGTGACGGTCAATCACCAACGCTTCGCGTATCCGCTGCGTGGCTCGAACTGGGGCGGCCCGTACTTCCAGAACACCACGGTCGGGATTTCGGTGTCGTTGCCGCTGGACTTGCCCGGGGCGATCAACGCGCGCATCGACGCGGCGAAGGCCGCCGAGCGCGTCGCAGAGGCGCAGCGGCGAGAGGCCGAGCACGCGCACGATCTCGAGGCCTCCGAGCTCATGCTCACGCTGACCGCGAGCCGCGACATGTGGCGCGCTGCCGTTGCCGGCGCTCGTAGCGCCGAACACGCCTATCGCATCGCGGTCATGCGCTACGAGGTCGGGCGTTCGTCGCTCCTCGAGCTGCATGACGCCCGCCTGGCGTGGCAACAGGCGATGGCCACCCGGGCACTCGGGGCGCGGAATCGCACCATCGCGGAAGCGCGTGCGGCGCGATTCGCACACCTCCCCCTTGCCGACTCCTCACCGTGAGCCACTCAGCCATGTCCCGGCGTTTTTTCCCGGCCGTCGTCCACCGCTCGCTCCGCGACGCAGCGGCCCGCGGCCTTTGGCGTGTGGCCCCATTATCGGTTGCGTTGCTCATTCCCATCGCTGCATGCCGCCAAGCAATAGACGACACGCCATCGACACCCACCGCCAAGGTGCCTGCCGTCGTCGTTGCACGCGACACGACCGACTCATCCGGCTTCGGCGCGCGCACGCCGGAGGTAGACGTCCAGAGAAGCGCGTCGATCAGCGGCACGCTGGAAGCCACGACTCGGGCGGTGCTGCGCGCGGAGCTCTCCGGCCCGGTGCAGCGACTCGACGTCCGCGTTGGCGATCGCGTCGCCGTCGGCAAGGTACTCGCCGTACTGCATGTTCCGGGGGTGCAAGCCGCCCATTCCGCCGCGACGGCGCACGTGGCCGCCGCCGAGGCCTCCCGTCAGCAAGTGACGCATGAGCGCGAGCGCGTTGCACAGCTATTGGCGGTCGGTGGGGCGAGTCGCGCGGAGTTGGACGAACTCGGCGCGCGTGTCCGTGCGGTCGAAGCCTCAGTGGCGGCGGCGCAGGTCACGCTGGCGGTCGCCGAGGCCGATCTGGCGCGCCGCATCGTGCGGGCGCCATTTGGCGGCATTGTCGAGCGCCAGGCGGCCACGACGGGATCGATCATTCAAATTGGAGATGAACTGGTCACCGTGGTCGATCCCCGGACGCTCGAGATGGAAGGCGGGGTCGCCATGACGCATGCCGCGGCTTTGAAAGTTGGCGCCCGCGTGTCCCTTCGCGTCAGCGGTTGGAGCGAGCGATCACTCACCGGACACGTGGTGCGTATCGCGCCGACACTGGATCGCGTCACCCGGCAGTTGCGCGTGACGATCGCGCTGGCCAACGCCGATGGACGCATCCCGGTTGGCGCGTTCGCCGAAGGATTCATCATCACCAACGAGCGCTGACACATGTGGATCTCCAACCTCGCCATTCGACGGCCGATCGTTGCCATCGTCGCCATGCTGGTGCTCTCGCTTGCAGGGCTCGTGGCGATGCGTTCGCTCGAAACCGATGAGTATCCCGATGTCCAAGCGCCAATGGTTACGGTCACGGTGCCCTATCCCGGGGCGACACCTGAGCAGGTGGAGCGGGAGCTGCTCCGTCCGCTCGAGGAGCGGGTGCGCGGCGTGGCCGGCATGAAGCGACTGTCTGGAACCGCGGGCGACGGCTACGCTCTGCTGTTTGCCGAGTTCACCTTCAGCAAGCCGGTCGCCGAGGCCGTGCAGGAAGTGCGCGACGCCGTTGGGGCGGTGCGTGGAGAATTGCCGAGCGAATCGAAAGAGCCCGTGATCGAACGCTTCGGCGAGACGGACCTGCCGGTGCTGAGCATCGCGATCGGCGGGCCCGGCGACCCGCTCACACTCGGCGCCGATGCGCGTCGCATCGCGCGCGCGCTGCGTACCGTGTCGGGTGTGGCGAACGTGCGTGTCGTCGGTGATGCGGTCGCGGAGCTGTCCGTGCGCGTGCGCCCGGAGGCGCTCAAGGCGGCAGGGCTGTCTCTCTCAGCCCTCACGCAAGCGCTCGAGGCACAGAACGTCGCCGTGCCGATCGGTCGGCTCGAGCGCACGGAACAGGAGTCGGCTCTGCGTTTTCAGGGGCGTCCTGCGGCCGTCGCAGATTTTGCGGCGTTGCCGTTGCGGGCCGACGATGGGCGACTGCTGCGGCTCGGTGATGTTGCGGATGTTGTCGTGGCGCCGGCCGAACAGCGCTCGGCGGCGCGCGTCGATGGCGCTCCAGCCGTGACGCTCGAGATCCGGAAGCGGCGCGGGCCAGTGCGACCACGGTTGCCGACGCGCTGCGCGAGCGATTGGCGGAGGCGCAGGCGACGCTACCGCCAGATCGGACCGTGCGCATCGTGCAGGATGCGGGGCGGCGCACCGCGAACGCCATCTGGGATGTACAAAAGACGCTGATCGAGGGTGCGCTGCTGACGGTGCTCGTAGTGTTCGTATTTCTGAACAGCTGGCGCAGTACGGTGATCACCGGCTTGGCGCTGCCGGTGTCGGTCCTTGCCAGCTTCATGGCCGTGTGGGCCTTCGGCTTCAAGCTGGAGACGATGTCGCTCATGGGCTTGTCGCTGGCGATCGGCATCCTGATTGACGATGCCATCGTGGTGCGGGAGAACATCGTGCGCCACGTGGAGATGGGAAAGGATCACATCACGGCCGCGCGCGATGGCACGAACGAGATCGGTCTCGCCGTGCTCGCCACCACGGCCGCGATTGTGGTGGTCTTTCTCCCCGTCGGCTTCATGAGCGGACTGGCGGGGCAGTACTTCAAACCCTTCGCGCTGACGATTGCGTGTGCAGTGCTGGTTTCGCTGTTCATTTCGTTTACTCTCGACCCGATGCTCTCCGCGTACTGGCCTGATCGCCATGTGGACATGGCGGACCGATCCTGGATCAGTCGGCAGCTCGGTCGCTTCAACGGCTGGGTGGACGAAGCGGCGGGGCGCTATCGGCGCGTCGTGGCGTGGGCGCTCGATCATCCCGCGCTCACACTGGGCATGGCCGTCGGCAGTTTGATTGTCGCGGTGGTGTTGCCGGCGACTGGCGTTGTCGGCGGAGAATTCATGCCGGAGGACGATCGCGGCGAGATCGGGATACTCGTCGAATCGCCGCCGGGCGCGTCGATGGCCTATACGATCGCACGCGCCGAAGCCGCCGCAACACTTGCGCGTGGACATGCTGCGGTGCGCACCACATACACCACGGTGGGCAGCGGCGACGGTGAGGTGTCGAAAGCCCAGGTCACGGTGCTGCTCACCCCGCGCGCGGCACGTGCACAGTCGGCTCGGCAGATGGCGCAGGTGCTTCGAGCCGAAGCCCACCTGCTTCAGGGGGCTACCTACGCGTATGCGGACGCGTCGATCAGTGGGATCGTCAAACCCATTCAGCTGCAGTTGAAGGGCGGAGAGGCCACGCAACTCCTGGCGATCGCCGACACGCTGGTGACGCGGTTGCGCGCCGTGCCGGGTGCGGTGGACGTCGCTGTGTCGAGCCGACGCGGGCATTCGGCCGTCGACGTCCGGATGCAACGCGATCTCGCGGCAACGGTGGGTGTGTCGCCCCTCGATGTCGCCGTAGCACTGCGCGCGGCGTTTGCCGGCGTCGAGGCGGGTCACTGGGTCGATGACGAAGGCGATCAGCGAAAGGTCATGGTCCGGTTCTCTGCCCTGCACCGCGAGAACGTGCGCGACCTTGATGCGGTCCCGTTGCTGGTGGGTGAGAGTGGCGGAGCCGCCGTCACGGTGCCGTTCGCCCAAGTTGCGTCAGCCGAGTCCGCGACGGCCCCGACGAAGATCGAGCACGACAATGGCTCCCCCTCGGTGACGATTGCCGCCAACGTGCTGGGACGTCCGTTGGGTGAAGTCTCTGCCGCGATAGATCGTCTTCTCGCCGAGCAACCGCTGGCTCCTGGCATCACCGTGGCGTATGCGGGCGACGTGAAGGATCAACGCGAGGTGTTCAACAATATTATTCTCGCGCTCGCGGTCGCCGTGGTGGGGATGTACTTCGTGCTGGTCCTGCAGTTCAACTCGTGGATCGAACCGATGGCTATTCTCGCCTCGTTGCCCCTGTCAGCCGTCGGAGTCGTCGGCGCACTCTGGATGGCTGACATGACGATCAACATCATGTCGATGATCGGCGTCATCCTGTTGGCCGGCGTGGTGGCCAAGAACGCCATCCTGCTGCTGGAGTACGCCAAGCAGCTGCGGGAGCAAGGGCGTTCGTTGCGGGATGCGCTGATCGAATCCGGCGCGACGCGACTGCGTCCCATCGTCATGACCACCGTCGCACTGGTTGCCGGCATGGTACCGGTCGCATTGGGCAATGGCGAGGGCGCCCAGTTTCGCGCGCCGCTCGGCGTGGCCGTCATTGGTGGGACGATCACCTCCACCGTGCTCACGCTGCTGGTGATTCCTGTGGTGTATGCGGGGCTCGATGCGGTGCGCGCGCGCCTGCAGGCGATGGCCTCCGTGCGCTCCAGGAGGTTGTCCGTCGTCGGCGACTCGATGCCCGGTGTGCTCGAGGCGTCCAAGTGACGAGTACACCGATGCCGACCATCGTAGCCACCGATGTTCTCCCACGTCGCGCTTTGCTGAACCGTTTCACGCGCGAAGAGGCGCTCATCCTCGCGGCCATCGGACTGTTCGCCGAATTGCTGTCCGTCGGTTGGATTGCATCCGCGCTTGGCGTCGGCGACGGCCGGGCGACCATCGGGCAGGCGCTGGGCCTGGCCATCACCGACTTCGTCGTGCTGGCGGCGATCCCGATCCCGCTGTTCGCGGCGTACGACCGGCTGCCGCTGGACACTGGTCATCGCTGGCTCGCGTTGATCGGCCGGGTAGCGGCTGCGGGTGTCATCATGATGGGCTACAGCATTTTCTCGCGCTGGACCATGCTGGCCTGGGCGACGCTCAGCGTGATCGGCGCCTCTCTCGCGTATCTGGTGCTGCGCCGGCTCCGTGCGGCGCGGGAGTTGGAGGTGCGCAACGCGGAACTGCGCGCGGCGGCCGTAGAAGCAACCTTGTCCGCGCTCGCTGCAGAATTACGACCGCACTTTTTGTTCAACGCGATCAACAGCCTCGCGGAACTGGTCCATCACGATCCGCCCCGTACAGAAGCCATGCTGCTGCACCTGTCGTCGCTGTTGCGGGCCACGCTCGCGGCCGGCCAGACGCGCACCGTGCCGTTGAGCGAGGAGCTTGCGCATCTCGACGACTACCTCGCGCTGCAGCAGCTGCGGTTTGGCGACGGACTGCACATCACGCGGGACGTGGCGCCGGAGACCTTGCGGGTGGCAGTGCCGCCGATGCTGCTGCAACCCATCGTCGAGAACGCCATCGTGCATGGCATTGAAGGACGACGCGGTGCGTCGCAGCTACGGCTCGCGACCGCGCGGTTGGCCGGGCAGCTGGTCATCACTGTCGACGACGATGGGCCCGGTCCGCATCGCTCCACGCACACGGGCACGGGTACGGGGCTGCGCAACGTGCGGTCCCGTTTGGTGACGCTGTACGGTGGGCACGCCACGGCCCATCTGGACGCGGGACCCGCAGGCGGATCGCGGGTGACCATTCGGCTGCCCGTGGAGGGTGCATGAGCAGCGGCGGGTTGCGCACCATTATTGTCGACGACGAGTCGTTGGCCCGCCAGCGGCTCAAGCGGCTGCTCAGCGTGCACGCCGACGTTGACCTGGTCGGGGAAGCAGCCGACGTGCGCACCGCGCGCTCACAGTTGGCGGTGCTCAAACCGTCGCTGCTCTTTCTCGATGTGTCCATGCCTGAAGAGGACGGGTTCGCGTTGCTGACCGACCTGCCACGCGAACTGCGACCGTTCGTCGTCTTCGTCACGGCGCATGCGGATGCGGCGGTGCGCGCGTTCGATGCGCGTGCCACCGACTTTCTCGTCAAACCCGTCCGCCCGGAACGTCTTGCTGAGGCGGTCGCGCGCGCGCGCAAGGCGGTGGCCGCTCAGGCACCGATGCAGCGCGCATACGATGACGAGATCCGCGCCCAACTTGCCCGCCTGCTGCGTGCGGCCGCCGTTGGCGGCGCTCCCGTGCCAGGCGATGACGAACCGCCGCTCACGCACTTTGCGGTCACGGTTGGACGTCGAACACGGTTTATAAAACCCGAGACGGTGGATTGGCTGCAGGCGGAGGGGAACTACGTGCGCCTGCACGTTGGGCGAGAACAGCACCTCGTGCGCACGACCATGCAGCGGCTCGAACAGCAGCTGGATGCAACGCGGTTCGTGCGGATCCATCGGTCCATCATCGTGCAGCTCGATCGGGTTCGTGAGCTCGTGATGCTCGCGCCCGGCGATTACCAGGTGGTGCTGACAGACGGCAAGACACTCGAGGTCATGAGGACCTACCGGGACAGGTTGCCACTCGGTTAACGGCCATGACCACTGCCCGCCGATCGGTGTCGTAGCGCCATGGCCCTGACGTTCTGCTCCGATACTGCGGCCTGCCCCAACGCCGGGACGGACGGAGGAAAGCACAGTGCTGCAATCGGATGTAGAATGCCTGTCACACCCAACCCCCGGAGATTTCATGGCACGCGCGCTCGTCATCGGCGGCACCCTGCTCATTGGCCGCACTCTCGTCGAACAGCTCCTCGCGCGCGGCGATGAGGTGGTCATCATGCACCGCGGCCACGGCACGCCGTTCGGAACCCGCGTGCGCGAGATTCACTGCGATCGGAACGACGTGGACGCCGTGGGAGCAGCGCTCGCACTGGAGCAGTTCGACGTCGTTTACGACAACGTCTACGACTGGCAGCGCGGCACGAGCGCCGAGCAGGTGTGCGCAGCGGCGATCGCCTCGGCGAAGAGACTTCGTCGCTATGTCTTCACATCGTCCGTCGCAGTCTTTGCGCCAGACGGGACGTACGACGAAGATGACGCGCTCGTCCCGTCGGACTACCCCAACGCGTATGGCGCGCAAAAGGCCGACAGTGAGCGCGCGCTGTTCGCGCTCGGCCGCGCACAGGGCGTTCCGATTACGACGATCCGGCCAGCCTTCATTTTCGGGCCGCACAACGCCTTCGACCGCGAAGCCTTTTTCTGGGACCGGATCGTCGCCGGGCGTCCGGTGATCGTTCCCGGTGACGGACTTTCGACGATGCAGTGGATCTATTCCCGCGACGTCGCACGCGCCGCGATCGCGGCGACCGAGCACGACGCTGCGATCGGTCGGGGCTACAACGTGGCCAATGTACCCGCCATTACGCAGCTCGACTTCGTTCGCCTGCTGGCACGCGTGGCAGACAAAGATGTCAAAGTGGTGCACGTGCCGAGGGAAACCATTGCCGCGCTCGGCGGTGGCATCATGGAGCCGCCGTTGTACTTCGGCGCATATCTCGATATCCCACCGATCACGGTGCGCAACGACCGCCTTCGCACCGACCTCGCGCTCGAGCTGACGCCACTCGACGTCGGGCTACAGGAGACGTTTCGCTGGTATGCAGCGCAGCAACGCCAGACGCCGGATTTCTCGTGGGACGACCAGGCGATCGCGGCGGCTGGGTAAGCGTACCGCCCGGCGTGCCCGCACCTGCCCGCAAAGCGTTGTGGATGGCTCGCCCGTAGCGCCGTGACCCGGCAAGCGCGACAGTATTCATCAAACGGCGAATACGTTTCCACGTGTCCGGCGCGGCGAGTGGTGCGCGCGGACGCTCACAACCGCATCAAGGACTCCGGCGATGACCAAACGCTCGTCCACGCCCGTCGCCGCAAAGAACCGCGGGCTGGAAAAATGTCTGACCGGCATCAAGGGGTTTGACGAAATTACCGAGGGTGGGCTTCCACGGAACCGGATCACGCTGCTCAGCGGAGGAACCGGGGCCGGCAAGACATTGCTCGGCATCGATTTTCTGATCAACGGAGCGACGAAACTCGACGAGCCCGGCGTCTTCATGTCGTTCGAAGAAAACGAGCATGAGCTGTTCGAAGATGTCGCGTCGCTCAGCTTCGATTTACGAAGCCTCGTTGCCGATAAGAAGCTTCTGCTCGAATATGTCGTACTGGAACGGCGCGATCTTCAGGCTGACGGCGAGTTCAATCTTGAAGGAATCTTCGTACGTCTCGAGTTGGCCATTGATTCTATCGGTGCCAAACGCGTCGTAATGGATTCGATCGATTCACTGTTTGCCGGCGTGACCGACTTCGGGATACTCCGCCTGGAAATCAAGCGACTATTCCGATGGCTCAAGGACAAAAAAGTGACCACCATCATTACCGGCGAGACCACGCAGGGTACGTATACCCGGCACGGATTGGAAGCGTTTATTTCCGATTGCATCATCTTCGTGGACAATCGGGTGCGCGACCAGATATCCACCCGTCGCATGCGTGTCATCAAGTACCGCGGTTCGAAGCACGGGACCAATGAGTACCCGTTCGTCATCGACGAAAACGGGCTCTCGGTCATTCCCATCACCTCCGCGGGACTCGATGCACCCGGATCATCCGAGCGAGTGTCGACTGGCATCCCGTCGTTGAATGCACTCTTCAACGGCGGCGGATATATCAGAGGCAGTACAGCGCTCGTGTCCGGGACGGCGGGCACCGGTAAGACAAGCATGGGGGTGGCGTTTGCCGTGGAAAGCTGCAAGCGCGGGGAGCGATGCCTCTTGGTGTCGTACGAAGAGTCCCCGGGGCAACTCGTTCAGAACATGACATCGATCGGATTCGATCTGGCGCCGCTGATCGAGAGTGGGCTGCTGTCGATCGTATCCACCAGGCCGTCGTTCTTCGGCCTGGAAATGCATTTGCTCGATCTGTATAAAATGCTCGCCGAATTCAAGCCGCAGGCCGTGGTCATCGACCCGCTGTCCAGTCTGATTGGCCAAGGAAATCCTCAGGAAATTCAATCCATGCTGACGCGTTTGGTCGATGCGCTCAAATCCCAAGGTATCACGGCACTCTTCACCAGCCTCGTTTCGTCGACCGAACAGAATGACACCAGCGGCGAGATCGGCGTCTCATCGGTGATCGACACCTGGATCGTGGTTCGAGAGCTGGAAGAAAGTGAGGGACGCAAGCGCATTCGGGGACTGTACATCGTCAAATCCCGTGGCATGGGGCATTCCAGCGATGTGCACAAGCTCGTGATGAGTGATGGGGGGCTGAAGGTGATGGCGATGGGTGGCCGCGCCACCGCGGGCGCGAAGCAAAAGCGCAAGATCGGCAAGCCGACCGCTAATCCGGAGGCCTGATCCAATGCGGGACGCCCCCCCCCCCCGATTCTGAACGCACAGTGGGCATGAACACGATACGCCCGAGCTACATTGTGGGGGTCGGCGGCTCGGCCGGTGCACTCAACGCCTACAAGGCGCTGTTGGGATCCCTGGCGGTCGACACCGGCATGGCATTCGTCATCGTTTCGCACATGAGCCCAGAGGCGTACAGTCAGCTGGCGTTGATTTTGTCACGGTGCTCGACCATGCCAACCATCGTAGCGGCTCACGGGATGCCGATACGGGCCAATCATGTCTATGTGATCCCGGCCAATGCCGATCTTGAAATTGAGCAGTTCACGTTCAAGGTGATCTCGCCGCGAAGCAAACGAAATGCGCAGATCGACTTGTTTTTTGCCTCATTGGCCGCGGCGATGGGGGAGTACGCCATCGGGATCGTCCTCTCGGGCTACGATGGCGACGGCACCCTTGGAGTGCGCTCGATCAAGGACAAGGGGGGCAGGACGTTCGCGCAGGACGCTTCCGCGGAAGTGGACAGTATGCCGACCAGTGCGCAAGCATCGAATTATGTCGACTTCGTCCTGCCGCCGGCAAAGATGGCGGAGGCGCTGACGCAGATTGGCGCGCGCGTTGGTCGCACCGAGTGATGCCTCGTCCGGCCGGAGCACCGATGTCCGCCGCCAGCTCTGGTTCAATGCGCTTCCGGTCGCCGGAGCGGAGACTCGGAGGAGCGGGATGGAGCCGTTACGCCAGCGGCCCTGAGAGAGTCGTTCAACGGACCCTCTTCTCCCCGCTGCCGGTTGCCGATGCGTTTCGCTCCGTTCCGCTCCCCCGTCGCACGCTGGACCGTCGCCGGCGCGCTCGTCGTCGTTGCTGTCCTGGCCATCGCCATCCGCGCGCAGCCCTCGCGTGCGTCGCAGGCGCCGCCGCCGATCGCCATGCGCTACAGCGAGCTGCTGTCGGCGATGTCCGCGCACCAAGTCGATTCGATCGTCATCCAGCCCGGTGCGGCATTGCGCGGGTGGCTGGCGACGCCGAACGCATCGGGGACGCGCGAGATCCGCGTCGAATACGCGCCCGGAGCGGGCAGTGCGTTGGTAACGGCGGCGACGGATGCGAAGGTCGCCGTGGCGTTTTCTGCCCCCCCGCCGGATCGCTCGCAGCTGATCTCACTCGTCGTCATGCTGCTTGTCGCGTCGGGCGTCGGCTTTGTCCTCTACGCGCAATACGGGCGGCAGTCGCCGGGCAGCGGCGGCGATTTCGACGTCGGCTCCGGCAAGTTCTCCGGCACCCGCACGACCTTCGCCGACGTGGCGGGCAACGCAGCCGCGCTCGCCGACCTGCGCGAGGTCGTCGACTTCCTGCGCGACTCGAAGCGTTTTGTGGGGATGGGGGCGAAGGTGCCGAAGGGGATCCTGCTCGAGGGACCGCCGGGCACAGGGAAGACGCTGATGGCGCGGGCGCTGGCGGGTGAGGCCGGCACGAACTTCTTCGCCATGTCGGGGCCGGACTTCTCGGGCATGTTCGTCGGGTTGGGGACCATGCGGGTGAAGGCGCTCTTCCGCAAGGCACGCAAGGCGGGGGGCGGGGTGATCTTCATCGACGAGATCGATTCGCTGGGCGGCCGACGCGGGCGCACCGGCGGGCACCCGGAGGACGACCGCACGCTCAACCAGTTCCTCGTCGAGCTGGACGGCTTCAGCGCGTCGTCGGGGATCGTCGTGGTGGCGGCGACGAATCGCGCCGCCGACCTCGACCCGGCACTGCTCCGCAAGGGACGCTTCGACCGGTCGGTCACGGTGGCGCTGCCCAGTGTGGGGGAGCGCGCCGAGATCCTGTCGCTGCACGCCTCCAAGCGGCAGATGCCGCTCGCCGCCGACGTCGAGATGGGGCGCATGGCGCGCCTCATGCCGGGCGCGAGCGGTGCCGATCTGGAAGGGTTGCTCAACGAGGCCGCGCTGCTGGCCGTGAAAACCGGGGCAAGCTCGGTCGCTTGGTCGCACATGGAGGAAGCGCGGGACCGCGTCCTCCTCGGGCGTCCGCGCGAAGGCTTCGTCGTCACACGCGTCGAACAGCGTCTGATCGCGTTGCACGAGGCGGGGCACGCGCTGGCCGGCCTGGTCTATTGTCCCACCGACCCGCTGCACAAGGTGACGATCCAGCCGCGCGGCGCCGCGATGGGGGTCGCCTTCTTCCAGCCCGACGCCGAGTTGCACCTGCATGCGCGTCACTATCTCGAGGGGCAGATCCGCAAGCTGCTCGGCGGGCGCGCCGCAGAGGAGTTGGTGTACGGCAGCGCCGCGGTGACGAGCGGGGCCAGCAGCGACCTGCAGCAGGCCACGCGCATCGCCAAGCAGATGGTCTACAAGTTGGGGATGGGGGAATCGACGGGGTTGATGACCTTCGACCCCGACTCCGGGCCGGTGAGCGGCACAACGCATTCGACCATGGACACCGACGTGCGCGCGATCCTGGCGTCAGCGTACGACGTCGTGCTGCAGCTGTTCCGCGACCGTCGTCCGGCGCTGGAGGCGCTGGCCGACGCGTTGCTCGAGCACGAGACGCTCACGGGGGACGAGGCATCGGCCGTGCTGCGGGACGCGGGAATGACGTTGCGGGCGGCGGCGGCGTAGGCTGAAGGCTCACCGCCGGCCGCGGTGCCAGCTTCACACCGGCTCGGACCACTCTGTCGCTCGCTCCCACACGCGCTCGATGCCAAGGGCGCGTGCGCGGGCGCCCACTTCGGCCACGTCAATCGCCACGAGCGCACGATCAAGCATTCGGCGGATGTCGCGCAGGTGCCGGTCCCCGCCGCCCTGGCCCGCGTACTGCAGTTTTCGCACGATGACGTACTCGGGTGGCGCAAGGTGCACGATTGTGTCACCGACGCGAATCAGCTTCCGGCCGGCGAGCCCCCACGCGTGCAGCGGATCGTCTCCAGCCAGGTAGACGTCAGCGCGCAGCGAGGTAGGACCGTGCACCACGTTGAAATGACCATGCAGTCGACGGCCCGCCTCGATCTCGAGCACCTCCACCGGGGGCACGTACGTATCCTCGGCGGTGAGAGCCCCGGCAAGACGTCCGGCATCGCCCGGCTGCATCCGCACGACGAGATCCAGATCGTTGGTGAGCCGCGGTTCGCCGTACACAATCGCCGCCGCGCCCCCGGTGATCATATAGGGAAGCCCGAGGCGTTCGAAGGGCAACGCAAAGCGCGACAGCAGGTCACCAACCATGTCAGCGGCTACCCGGCCGCACGGCGGAACAGAGCACGGACTTCTGCCTGCACCTCGGCCTCGCTTATCTCAGGCCGAAAGGCGCGAAGCCCCGCCTCGGACAACGCCCACGCCGTCGCCCGCAACTCCATGGCGACGGTCAAATTGACGGTCGCGGCGCGTGACAAAGCATCGAGGGGTTCGGCTTCCATGCATGAAAATCTATGGAGTCGGGCGTCGGCCGCACATGCGAGGCGCGTTTTCGGAGCAGGCGGATTTTCTCGCCAGTGCGATGGCATGACGGGATGCGCGGCGACCTACGCCACCGCCCTACCGCTTCCCACCCACGATCACTCGGTCGATATCCCGCGCCGCGGGAAGCGCATCGACGACGGTACGCCCGCCGTTGCGAAGGCGCACGACGATGCGGCCGCGCGCAAAGAGCACGGCAGAATTGCCTCCCAGCGCAAAGGCCACATCGCCGACTGCCGGGTCGGCAAGACGATTGGCCGGTACCGGCGATTGCATGTCGCCGAGCAGCGCGAGCAGCAAGGCCCTCGCGTCGTCAGGGCTCGCGCAGCTCCACAGTTCGACCATGAGCGCCGGATCCAAGTCATCGGGCGAGCGAATCCACGCACTGCGTTGTCGCGTGCGTCCGTCCCGGGCGAGCTCGCGCGTCGCACGTGTGCGCACCCATCCGTCGAGCGCATTCACCGGGAGCTCGAAATCCTGCGCAATCGCGGCGCCTTCCTCCCCCGGCGGCCACTCTGCGTAGCGATAGATCGCCTGGAGCTGCTCGGCGCGCTCCGGTTGCATGTCCATGATCGTGGTCCCCCGCTAAACGAGTGCGCGCCGCTGGCGCGTCGTGGGCTGCGGCGAGCAGTTCCCGCTCGGCGACAATTTGTCGCGATAGTCGCCGTCGCCGGCATTGCCGAAGCGCATGTCCTGCGGGAGCAGCGGCGACTGCGGTAGCGCGGCCGGATTACTGTCGTTGTCAACCTGCAGACAGGCATCGTATATCCGTTCGGTCGCCGTGCACGTGCCCTTCCAGGCCACCTCGTGGTAGCTGAAGCTCCCCCAGCCGCAGGCCGTCTGCCAGACGTTCGACCCGATCGCCAGGAGCGGGTTGAGCGCGAAGCCGTAGCCCATCCGCGACTGCCAGAGGTCCGCACCGAGTGCATTCGCGACGGACGAGACGAACGTGGCACAGTCGGAGCAGTTCACGTAGACCCCGTTGCCCACGCCGCCGCTCAGGCGATCGAGGAAGGCGGAGAGATCGAACGCGCCCCACGAGTAGTGCGACGATCCGCCGCCGGGGCAGTCGTAGGTGACTGTGCCCGCGCCGAGAGCGTACACCGCACGGGTCACCGCCGCCGCCGCCTCGTTCGCGTTCTGCGCGCCGCGTGCCCAGTCGCAGGCGTACCGCAGCAGATCGGTCCACAACACGTCAGCGCTGGCGAGCGGCTGCGCGACCCACGGCGCCGTCGGTGACGCCAGCACGCTGAACGCCTCGTGCTGCGTCACGCCCATGTCCGTCCAGGCTCCGTGGCCCTCGCGATACTGCCAGCGCCAGAGTACGATGTCCGTGTCCACGCCACTCGTCTGCAGGCGGTGGTTCGAGAGCGTAAACGGCAACGGCCCTGTCACGCCATTGGCGCCAAACTGCACGTGCCGTGCATGGACGCTGCCCAACAGCCCTCTGTCGCGCGGTTGAATCCAGTCGCCCAGACCGAGCGCAACGATGATGCTGTACAGGCATCCCCCACCGGCGTTCATGTCCACCGCACGCACTTCGACCTTTTCCATGTCGCGTCGCAGACGTCGCAGCGTGACGTGAATCGTGATCGTCTGACCGGCCGTGTCAGCGATCGAATAGACCGCAGGCGCGTCCTGCGCCGTGCTGGACACGCCGCGCTGCCACTCCGGAGTCAGGAGTGCCTGACTTCCGTTACGTCGCGCGTTCATCGCGTCAGCGCTCTGGCTGCCCGCCGTATGGTTGAACGCGATCGACTCGATCTCAATGCTCATTCATCGCTCCGTCCGCAGGGCGCGTCGTCAGCGTGTCTCATCACTGTGGGTTTGAGCTAACGTACGTCACCGCCTACGTCAATCGAGGCCTTAGCGGACGCGACGGTAATGATCGACAGCGCGGCCGATCTGCGACGTGCGCCGTTGGCAGTGATGATTGGCGCCGTAGCCGCCAGCGACGTGTTCTGGAACGGAACACGGATTGGCAGCAACGGCGTGCCGGGCAGCTCGCGTACGACGGAACAACCGGGTGCGCTCGATGCGATGCTGTACCTGCCACCCGACCGAGTTCAAACCGGACGCAACGAGGTGCTCGTCCACATGTCCGGATTCCACAATCGCCTGCGACTGACGACGCCGGTTCACTCCATACTCGTGGAGGAATACGGTTCGGCCTATCGCGAGCTCACGCCACACTGCGTGCCTGCGATCATGATGGCCGGTGCACTGCTGGTCGCCTTGACCTACTTCGGCGGCGCATGGTTGTTTGGCACGCGCGATACGCAGGCACTATGGATGGTGCTGATGGCGGCGACTGCGTTGGGGCAACTGGTCGCGGAGCTCCTGCGGTTCATGTGGCCCCTTCCCTACCCGTGGCACGCCGTGCGGTTACTCGCCATCGAAATTATTCTAACGGGATTCGCCCTTGCCTTGGTGGCGTATGTTGCCGGCCGATTTGCGCCGCGCTGGCGCACGCGCGCGCTCTGGTGCACGCTGCTGGTGCCGATCGTAACCTCGCAGGTGCCGGGCTATGACCTGTGGACGCTGCTCACGCTCTCGCTGCCGATCATACTGGCGCTGACACTCGTGCTGCCGGCCGCACGCCGCCGAGACGATGGCGCCAGAGGGATGGCGGCGGCATTCCTGTTCTTCCTGGGGCTCGCCGCCGTCGATACGTGGGGATTTCTCGACCGCGGATTCTACGTCGGCACCGCGGCGCTGGCGATCGTGCTGCTGCGTGACCAATGGCGAGTCGGGCTGCAGACGCAGGTACGCGAACGCGACGCGCGACATCGTGTCGGACAGCTCGAGGCGCAGTTGCTGCGCCGCCGCTTTGCCCCGCACTGGCTACTCAACACGCTCAACGCACTCACGGAGTGGATCGAGGCAGATCCGCCAACCGCCGTCCGGCTGATTGAAGCACTCGGCGAAGAGTACCAAATGGTCGTCGAGATGTCAGGCAAACAGTTGGTACCGCTCGGCGACGAAATCACGCTGTGCAGGAAGCACCTCGAAGTGATGTCGCTGCGCGTGGACCGGGCCTTTCATCTCGAATGCCTCGACGTCGATACACACATGCACGTGCCTCCGGGCATCGTACAGACATTGATCGAGAACGCCTTCAGGCATGGCCGGTATGTCACCGGCGCAACGTTCGAGCTTCGGCAGTTACCGCACGTCAGCGGCACGCAGCTCGAGCTCACGACGCCCGCGCCGCAGGATGGCGCCGGGGCGACTACGGTGCGGCACCACGGAGAGGGGTTGGAATATGTCCGCGCGCCGTTGCGGCAGGCGTTCGGTGACATGGCGACACTGGTGGATGGCCCGACGGCCATGGGCGGCTGGCGAACGCAGCTACTGCTGCGGGCCACGTCGTGATTCGTATTCTTGTCGTGGAGGACGAGGCGCCTGCGCACAGGCGACTGTGTCGGCTGATTCACAACACGGCGGGCTACGAACAGGCCACCATTGAGGTAGCGGAATCGCTGCGCGACGCGCAACGGCTTCTTGAGGGAACGGAGTGGGATGTGGTGCTGCTCGACCTCGACCTTTCCGGACGAAACGGTTTTGAGCTGGTGGGTCGGTTCTCGTCCTCGAGCCCGATGCAGATCATCGTGGTATCGGCGCATCCGCAGCGCGCCATCGAAGCGTTCGAGCACGCGGTCGTGGACTTTGTGCGCAGCCCGTGTCGGCATCACGACTCGCGCAGGCGCTGAGCCGACTCCGGCGCGAGCCGCTGAGCGAGAGTGCCACCTCGTTGGTGGTGCGGCGACCGGGGAGTGTTGAGCTGGTGCGACTGGAGCAGGTGCTGTGTGCGTCGGGGGCCGACGACTATGTCGAACTGTACCTGCGCGATGGCCGTCGGACCCTGCATGACGCAACACTGGACGAATTGAAGGGTCAGCTCGCGACGGGGTTTGTGCGTGCGCACCGGTCACATCTGATCAACGTGCGTCACGTGGTGCGGTTGCGTGACCGCGACGCTGACGGACGAGCCGTCGAACTGTCGGGCGGCCTGACCGTACCGGTGAGTCGTCGGCGATTCGCCGCAGTCGTAGAACGGGTTCGCGCGATGCGCTCGTGAAGCTGGGGTAGACTGATGGCGCGATCAAACGACGCGGGGTCGCCGAGCGGAACGCGTCGCCGTGAGCAACACGCCGCAAGTCACCGGCAACAGCGATAGTAGATCGCTTCGACGCGGCATTGGACGGTGATAGCACGGGCATGGCAGCGCGCAGGGCGACGCGCTACTCCCGGCGCACCATCAACGTCACGCTGCCAACCGTGACGAGCTCTTGATCGCTCCCCTGCCCGGTGCGCACCCCGCCGCCCGTCCGAAGCACCGTCGCCGCCTTGGCGACCGCGATCAGACGCGCGGGGTCCGCCGAGACGGTGTTGTGGGCCGGGAGCAGGCGACGCAGGGACGGCGCGAGAGTGGCGAGCTGCGCCATCGACCGTTCGTAGGCGGCGAGGTCTGTCCCGGGCGTGAAGAGCCAGAGCGTCGACGCATAGAACGAATCGCCGGTCCAGAGGAGACCGTTGGCGCGATCCGGCAGCGTTATGGCGTCTGGCGTATGTCCGGGGGCCGCCCGATGGTCAGCGTGCGACCGCCGAGGTCGATGCTATCGCCCCCGGCCATGCGACGTGCGACCGTCCACGGGCGTGCGCGAAAGGCCACGGTGTCAACACGGCGGGTGGCGTACCGCAGAACGCCTCGGGCGCGACCTCGTTGGCCACAGCGGCATGTGGACGGCCCCGATCGTTGGCGCGTGAGAACGGCGTGTCCATGCCCACCACATCGCGGAACTCATGATTCCCTCCGACATGGTCGAAGCGCGTGTGCGAGTTGACAACCATGACCGGGAGGGTGGTCAGCGCGTCGATCACCGGCTTGAGTGGCACCAGGCCGATGCCGCTGTCGAATAGCAGGGCGCGCTCAGTGCCGATAACCAAGTACGAAATCGCTTCCTGACACTGCTTGGCTTCGACGATGGCGATCACGCCCGGTTCCACCCGATAGACCGTATACCAGTCGCCCGGCACCCTGACGCGCTCGAACGCCTTGTTCTCGCGGCGTGGTATGGCCGCGCACCAGGACGATGCGGATGCGTCGGAAGGATTGGCGGGCGTCGCGGACGTGGACGCAACTCCCGGCTGCGCGGCATTGTCGCCGGTTCGCGCTGGTGAGGCGCTGCGGTCACCTGCACATGCATATGCACATGCACATGCGCAGACGAGAGCGAGGAAGCGGGCGGCGCCTCTGATGGCGTGGCGCTTGCGCGTGGTCACGGTCATGATGCTGGGTCCAGGTCAGCATTTCGCCTGCAGCATGGCGATGAGACCTGCGTGGCGCCACCGAAGGCCAACGCTCACGCCGCCGATGCGGTGCGGCCCACACCACTCGACCACACCTCACGGAATGCGTCGCGATAAGGTGTAGCCGACACACCGAAGGCGTCCGCCAGCTTAGTGCTGTTGAACGTGTATGGACGTTCAAACTGGTAGAGCATCTCGACCTGTTCACGCATTGTCGGTTGGAACAGGCCCATCGCACGAACCATCCAGCGCGGCGCGTTTTGCAGTTTCGCTTGCACGTTGGCTGTCTCCGCCGCGAGGCGTACGAGGTCGCGCCCGCTGTGCAGTTCAGGGCTGGTGAGCGCATGCCACGTCTGCCCGAACGCCGCGGCGCTGGGACCAAGCAACGCGAGCGAACGTCCGAGATCAGGCGTGTAGCTGAAGCTGTGTTGCACATCCGGATTCCCAAGCCATTGCGGTGCCTTGCCGGCGCGCAGCCTGTCGAACACGATGGCGTTGAGCATCCCCGTCGTGCGTCCTGGTTCACTCGGGTAGTAGAAGTCGGGGGATCGGACGATCATCGCGGTCACGCGCTGCGAACGTATCGCATCGAGGAGCGTCGTCGCGATCCGGGCACGCACTTCCCCTTTGCGACTGCATGGATTGAACGGCGTGTCTTCCGTCATGGCCCCGGAGACGGCGCCGTACGCATAGACGTTGTCGAAGAAGACCAGTGCGGCACCGCTGCGCTCGCAGCCGTCGATGACGTTCGCCATGATGCGTGGCCAGTCGGCCTGCCAAACTGCCGTGCTGTATGACACGCCCGCCACCAGATAGACGACGTCGCTGCCGGCGATTGCGGCGGCAGTACCCGCGGCATTGGTGAGATCCGTAACGACGACGTCGTCGCCGGGGAACTCGCGCTGTGGGTGACGACTGACCTGGCGCAGCCGGAGCCCCTTGGCGTTCAGCGCCCGAGACAGCTCGCGACCGACGGCGCCGTTGGCGCCGAGGATGGTGTGGAGTGGCATGAGCCTAGCGCTCCACGCGGATTTCAATCCGCGTCGGCCCGGTGAGGTTCAGCGTGCCTTCCTCGAATCGTGGCGCGCGCAGGCGGGGCCTGACACTGGCGCTGGTGCCCCACGGCTCCTTCGGCACGCGGAAGAGATTGGTGTCGAGCTTGCCGTTGCCGTTGAGGTCGTGGTACACCGACACCGCGTACCGCCCAGGCGCGAGACCGCGAAAGACAACACTGTCGACCGGCGCCGTTCGCGGATGCACGGTGAGCGTCGCGGCCTTCGCGATCTCGCTGGGGAAGCCCTCGGCCGTCGCGTACAGTGCTGTTCCAATCGTCCCGCCCTGGTTCGTGGCGCCAATGACGACGACGGTCAGCGTGACGTCGGACGGTTGCGGTGTCGTTTGGACTGGTCGGGCGACGGACGGGCCAGCAACCAGGTTGGAAACAAGTGACGCGACGTGAAGCGTCGGGCGAACGCGCATCTGAGGTGCCTCGAGGTGTGGATGATCGGACCGGAAGGATGCTGTTATGTGAACACTGTATACATAATTGCATATCATGTGTTCGTTGTCAACATTTAGGCATGACCAGTCCGCGTTATCACCATGGGAACCTCCACGCCGCCCTCCTTGCGGCGGGGCTGACGGCCTCGCAAGCACGGGGGCCCGCGAGTCTGCAGCTCCGGGAGCTGGCATCCGCCGTCGGTGTCTCGCCATCGGCCGTGTATCGCCACTTCCCGGACATGGCGCACCTCAGTGCCGAGGTCTCCCGGATGGCGCGGGAGGCGCTGGCCAATCGGATGCTGAGCGCGGCCGCCGCGGTGCCCGAGGTCACGAACGATCCGGGCGAGGGTGCGATCCGGCGGATGCAGGCCATCGGCCGCGCCTACATCGAGTTCGCCGTCAGCGAGCCGCACCTCTTCGACACGGCGTTCATGGCCGCCGGCGCCGCGCCATCCTGCACCGACGATCCGTCCGCGTGGGGCGTGCTGAACAACGCGCTCGATGCGCTGGTCCGGGCCGGCGCGATGCCTGTTTCTCGTCGCGACGGCGCAGCGATCGTTGCGTGGAGCGCCGTCCACGGACTGAGTGGCGTGCTGGCACGCGGGATGCTGCCGCCGCCGCATCAGCCGGCCGATGCAATCACCACAACGCTGGCCGCAGTGCTGGATGCGCTCGGCGTGCGCCAGCCTACCGCGTGAGCATCACCGCCGAGTCGTGTCATCACCAAACGGAACGTTCCGCGTCGTGTGACAGCTGGCTCGGCCGCGCTCGAGTGCGCGAGGCGTCGACCGTTCCGTCCAGCCAGCGCGGAATGTCCGGCGGTACGCGAGCGGCGTGGTGCCGACCACCCGCTGAAAGTGCGTTCGCAGCGTTGCCGCGGACCCGAGTCCACTCTGCTCGGCGAGGCGCGAGATCGATAAGTCTGTCGCGTGCGGCAATTGTTGCGCGAATCGCACGCGTTGCGCCTGCAGCCAGCGCAATGGTGCCGCCCCCGTCTCGTCGCGGAAGCGGCGCACGAAATGCCGAACGCTGATGTTGGCATGCGTCGCGAGCATCGGGATCGTCAGTGCCTCCGTCAGGTGCGTCAACGCCCAGGCGCGCGTGTCCGCCAGGCCGCGGGTGTCGTCGGCCGGTATTGCGCGCGTTATGAACTGCGCCTGCCCTCCCTCGCGATGCGGCGCGACGACCATTGCGCGGGCGATGACATTCGCAACGTCCATGCCCCAGTCGGTGCGAACGATGTGCAGGCAGAGATCGATGCCCGCTGCCATGCCCGCCGACGTGAGGATGCGGCCATCATCCACGTATAACACGCGCGGGTCCACGAGCACCGACGGATATCGCGCCGCGAGTCGGTCTGCGTGCGCCCAGTGCGTGGCCGCACGACGACCATGCAGCAGACCAGCCGCGGCCAGAATGCATGCGCCGGTGCAGATCGACACGATGCGTGCACCGCGTGCGTCCGCCTTTCGCAGCGCCTCGAGCGCCGCCGATGCCACCGGCGCCTCGACGTCCGCCAGCCCGGGCACGACGATGGTCTCGACGTTGTCGAGTGCGTCGATTCCGCGAGGCGCTCCAATGGGTATGCCACCGGCCATGGTCACAAGGCCCGCCTCGAGACCGCAAAGGCTTACACTGCAGCGCCTCGCGCCCAGCACGGGTGCAGGGTCGCCGAAGATCTGCGCCGCGATGACGAGATCGAAGGGCACGACACCGGGCAGCGCGAGTAGCGCAACGGTGCGCGGCGGGGGCAGCGGACGAAAGCGCGGACTACGTGATCGTGCCCGCGATGCATCGTGACGACGATCCTGCCGTGCTGGCGTGGATCGTGTCGCAGCATACCAATGGCGCCACGATTGTAGGCGTGTGCAGCGGTGCGCGCGTGCTGTCGCGTGCTGTCGCGTGCCGGACTACTGCTCGATCGCGCCGCGACGGGCCATTGGTACGATTTCAACACACTGCAGCAGCAGAACCCCGGTATGCGCTACCAGCGGGACCGCCGATATGTGGCGTGACCACGACCGGAGTGAGCGCATCTCTACCGGTTTCTCTCGCCCTCGTCGAGGCCATCGGCGACGCCGACTCGGCTCGTGCGCTCGCGCGCGAACTGGGTGTCTCGCGCTGGGATCAGGCACACCCCAGCGCCTCGTTCCAGCGCAAGGGATTCCTCTACCGATCGATGGCCTTGACGGCCATGCAGTGTTGGCGGCGCGAGCGGATCGAGCTGCCGGTGTCCGATGGCGTGGACGAGGTTGCGCTCGCATTCACGGCGGATGGCTCGTCGCGCACCTATCGATTCCATGCGATGGCCGTTCGTGCCGAGGGAGACAGTGATCAGGCCGATAAACATGACATCGCGACACGAGGTGGCCTCGTCATTGTGACAGACGCGCGCCGATCATCGGCGCCGGTGAGGGTTCTGCCGGGCAACGTGCCGGCTGCGGCGGCACTGGACCGTGCACTGACAGGGACTGGCGTACGGTACGGCGACCGCACGGCATCGCTTGTGGCGTTGCAACTCGAATACGCGCGCGCGCCTTGACGTATTCGGCACGCGAAGCCGCGTGGCTCCAAGGGGCCGCGTGAGCCAACGCCTGCTCGGCGTCGACTCGGCTCGGCGAACCTCGCCATCACCCCGATTGGAGTGCGCAGATGAAGCACCCGGTGGGCACGATTGGATGGGCCACGGCCGGCGGCGCGTTGCGCCGTCAGGATCGCATTCGGCTCGCTGGGCAAGCATTGCTCCTCCGACTTGGGGCACTCCCCAAAAGTCTCCGACTCCGTCTCGGATTCAGCGATGCGGCGACCGCCCGAATCGACGCCGGGGCGATTTGGCTGCCGGACTCCGTCGCCGCCGTTCGCGCGTTCGAACATGCCAAGGCGCTCAGCGAACCATGGCTCTTCAGTCATTGTTTGCGCACCTATACATGGGGAGCGATGATCGCCCAACGTCATCAGATCAGCTTCGACCACGAACTGCTGTTCGTTGCCAGCGCACTCCACGTTCTCGGTCTCACGGATTCACACGACCCAGAGACACGACGTGCTCTTGCTTCGCCGTTGAAGGCGCACGGGCCGCGCACCGCTTTGCTGCCACCATTGGCTGGAACGACGAACGCTGCGATCGCCTGGCAGAGGCGATCTCGCTGCATTTGAATGTTCAGGTCGGGTTGAGACACGGGCCGGAAGCTCACCTGCTTCACGAAGGGGCGGCGCTTGACGTGAACGGGGCTCGGCTACGAGACATCGGGTCAAAAGCAGTAAGCGCCGTGTTGCAAGAGTATCCTCGCCTGGAATTGAAGAAGCATTTGGTCGAGTCAATGAAGGAGCAGGCACGCGCGATGCCCGGATCTCGCGCAGCATTTCTGGCAGGACTGGGATCTATCGGCCTCATCCGCTCCGCTCCGTTTGAGGAGGCGCCGCACCACGAATGATCTCATTACGCGGTGCCCTGCCCGGCGAGCACGTTCTCTCGGCGCACGGTCACCCACAACAGCGCTGCCACGGACGCGACGCCGGCCCAGCAGAGCTTCACGCGCAAAGACGCCCGACGCAAGTTTGGCTTCATAAAGCCACATTCTAAACGGACAAAGACCTGGCGTGGCCGCCGGTGGGTCGTACTACGCGCTGTTGCGCAAGAACGGCTGGCGCGGAAAGCTGCTCGAGGAGGAGTACGGCACATTGGTACAGGCGATCATATCGGCGGGGCTCGGGTTCGTGCCGATCACCCCGAGCAACGTCCCGCTGCTCGCGGCCAACCTGGTGTATCGCCCGATGCTGACGGGCGTGGGGGCGCCGTACGTCTCGCACGTGATCGTTCGACGGGACGCCGCCGAGCGCGCGCGGCCCTTGCTTCGCAACACCATCCACCCACGCCCCTACAGGAGACTGTCCCATGCCCATTACCGCATCCGTCGGCTTGGCCGGCCGCAACGACCTGGCCGATGTTGCCGTCGTGCAGATATTGCTCAATGCCAATCTGTCTCGCATTCCAGGGCAGCGGCCCGCCCCCCTGAGCACCGATGGCCGCATCGGCGGCAAGACGCTGGACGCGCTGGCGGCCTTCGAGACCGGCGTCATGGGTATGCCCGAGTCGGACCGCATCGTGGCCCCGGGCGACGCGACCATCCAGACGCTGCTCAAGGGCTTGCCCGAGGGCGCGACGACGGAGAAGCTCACTGTTGTTCTGCCGCGCGCGGCCAAGAGCCGCATTGACCTCTACTTCGAGCCGCTGAAGGTGGCGATGGTCAAGTACGGCATCTCCACGCCCTTGCAAATGGCGCACTTCATCGCCCAGGTGGGGCATGAGTCGGGCTCGCTGCTGTACAACGAAGAAATCGCCAGCGGTGCGGCCTACGAAGGCCGTACGGACCTGGGTAACACCCAGCCTGGCGACGGCATGCGCTTCAAGGGCCGCGGGCTCATTCAGCTCACCGGCCGGGCCAACTACGTCGGCTTCAGCAAGTACACGGGCGTGGACTACGTCAACAATCCCAGGCCGGTGGGTGAGAACCCCGTAATCTCCGCCGAAGCGGCCGCCTGGTTCTGGGTGGACCGTAAGCTGCCGGCCTTGGCCGAACGCGACGACGTGCGTGCCGTGACCAAGCGTATCAACGGCGGCTTCAACGGACTGGACGACCGCATGCAGAACCTCTTCCGCGCCAAGGCGGTGCTGGGGCTGTGAACGCGCTTCAGGCCACTCTGGCACGAGTGGTTGCTGGCGGGTACGGATCGGGTGGCCCGGCGTTTGCACGAACGCGTCATACGGCACGCCCCGCCTGACCCCGGACACCACGAATGCCACGCTGGCTGCTCGTCCTCATCGCGCTGCTCGTCGTGGCCCTCCTCGGACTCGGCGGACTCTTTCTCTCCACGGGGATTCCCCCGCTGGAAGTCATGAGCCTCTTCGCCTCGGACGCCGTGGTGCAGCTGCGGAAGGAGATGCGACCGGCTCGACGCAACGGCCCGCGGGTGCTCGTTGTGGCGCTGGACGGGGTGGGTGCAGACGAGTTTCGCGACGCGGTGCGAAGCGGCGGCATGCCGCAGGTGTCATCGCTGCTGGGGGCGGAGCTCGACGCAGGAACGGGACTCTACGCGCATGGGTCGGCGCCGGAGGGCGTATTGAGCATCCTCCCCTCGACCACCTATGCCGCGTGGACGGCCGTCTTTACCGGCGCAACGGTTGCCGAGAGCGGGGTCGCGGGAAATGAGTGGTTTGACCGGGAGACCATGACCTTTGTGGCGCCGGCGCCCGTGTCGGTGAAAGAGCATGGCGATGCCGTACGGGTGTACTCCGACAGCCTGATGCACCGATGGATCGCCGTGCCGACGCTGTTCGAACGGGCCAATGTTCGCTCGTACGTCACGCTCGCTGCCCAGTACCGCGGGGCCGACTTGCTTGTGCGCCCTGATGCCGCGTCCTTCGCCAAACTCGCGGCGTCCTTTGCGGCTGGCGTTGCGGATGGGGACTCGAAGTGGGAGATGTTCAGTGCTCTCGACCAGGCGGCCATCGAGCAAACGTTGAACGCCATCGAAGCACACGGACTCGCAGACCTCCAGGTGGTCTACTTTCCCGGCGTCGATCTCTTCACGCATGTGGCCGACTCTGCGATGTACGCGCAGCAACGCTACCTCACGAACGTCGTTGACTCAGCCATCGGTCGACTGCTCGGCGCGTACCGGAGCCGCGGCGTACTCGACTCGACATACGTGCTGCTCGTGTCGGACCATGGTCATACCCCGACCATCGCCGACGAACGGCACGCCCTCGGCGCCGGGGAGGATGGCGAACCGGAGGACGTGCTGGAGGCCGTCGGCTTCCGGGTGCGACCGTTCGAACTTGAAACGGACGACGAGGCCTACCAAGCCGTGCTTTCCTACCAAGGGGCATTTGCGTATGTGCATCTGGCCGACCGCACCACGTGTCCCAAGGCCCGGGAGCGTTGCGACTGGATCGCTCCGCCTCGCTTCGAGGAGGACGTGCTCGAGGTGGTACGCGGCTTTGATGCGGCCGGACGCTCCGGTCGGGCTGCGGGAGGGCTCAGGGGCGCGATTGACCTGATCTTTGCGCGAGAGCCGAGGGGCGTCAAACCTGCCGGGCCGTTCAGAGTGTGGGACGGCGACTCACTCGTACCTGTGGGCGACTATCTCGCCGCCAACCCTCGCCCCGACCTATTGGACCTCGAGCATCGTCTCGAAGGGCTCGGCGTCGGCCCGTACGGGCACCGGAGTGGCGACGTCATGCTCCTCTCTCGCTACCGGGAGCAGGACCCCGAGAAGGAGCGATTCTACTTCGCTGCCAGATATCGCTCTTGGCACGGAAGCCCCAGCCGGCAAGACAGCGAGATCATCTTCGCCCTTGCGCGGCCCTCCTCGACGGGCGCGGAGTTACGTGCGAGGATGCACGCCGCGATCGGAGATAATCCTTCGCAGTTGGACGTCACGCCGCTGATACTGAAGCTGCTGGGGCGCTGACGCGTGCGGCCCTCGTCATTCCGTTTTCCGGCCGTGCCGGGGCGGGCGACGGCCGCAACGGCCGGCCTCCGTTTCATCGCCTTAAGCTGTCAACCCTGATTGACAGTTGGACGGTTGAGCGGCAGCTTCACAGTCAGTGAGTGGGAGCAAAAGACCAGAGCGCGGCGACGCATTGGAACTCTTGACTGCACTCAATCTTTCAGGCAGCATGCGGTGGAGGTTGCCACATGCGTCGCGTAACGCGTAGTGTCAGCTGCTTCAATACTTTCGGCGTCGCTCGTCGAGCGAGCCCTCCGTCCTGATCGAGTGCCCTGCATGATCTTTCCGTTGACGCGGATGCCAGCTGTCGCATGATCCAGCGTGATCATAGTGATGACGCACTCCAGTGCGAGCGGATTACCCGGGCGCATGCCCGGACATTTTCTCTGGCCAGCAGATTGCTGCCTGCCGAGAAGCGCCGGGCGGCATTCGCCCTGTACGCATTCTGCCGGATCGCCGACGATCTCGTCGATCAGGCGGACCATGACAACGTGCAAGCGCTTGCCACACAGCTTAAGGAGTATGAGCAGCAACTGCAGGCGGCGATCGCGGGACAGCCGAGCGGTCCGATTTTCCGCGAGGTGGCGTGGGTTTCCCGTGCATACAACGTGCCGCCGGCTCCGCTGTTTGAATTGCTGGGTGGCGTAGCCCGGGATCTCGAGGCCAAGGAGTACGAGACCTGGAGCGCCCTCGAGACCTATTGCGAAGGGGTCGCCAGTTCGGTGGGGGAGATGTGCACGCATGTCTTTGGCGTGCCGGGCGGTCCGCCCATGCGCGAGCGCGCGGTCAAGTATGCCCGCACCCTCGGCGTGGCGATGCAGCTCACGAACATCTTGCGTGATGTCGGCGAAGACGCCAAACGCGGACGCTGTTATTTGCCCGCCGAGGATCTGGCGCGCTTCGGCCTCATGGCGCGGGAGGTGTTGACCAATCCGCGTCTGGCTCAGGATCCGCGCTGGGCGCCCATGATGGCCTATGAGGTGAGTCGCGCGCGTGCCTTGTACGACGCAGCCACGCCGGGAATCGCCATGCTGGCGCCCGACGCGCAGCGGTGTGCAGCCGCGTGCGCAACGGGCTATGCAGGAATTCTCACCGCCATCGAACTACAGCAGTACGACACGATTTCCACCCGCGCCCGGCTGGGACGGCTGGCTCGCGTCGGCATTCTGTGGGACGCGTGGCGGTATCGCGCCGCGCCGCTTGATCTCGAGTCCATCGAGCATGGCCCTCGCATCGTGTGGGAGCCGAATCAGCCGGTCAATCCCGAGACACTCGTACGCCTCGCCTGAGTACGCCCATGTTTTCGATCCCGTCCTCGGACGATTCCGAATCGTCGACTCGCGCCACGTTGTTGCGACTGGCGACCTTCGCGCTGATTGGCCACGCCTGCCTGAGCGCGTTTTCGGCGTTCGCGTTTGCGACCTTTCTGGCGCCGCCGATGCCGGCGTGGCTCAACACGCCGCTCAACCTGAAGGTGTACTCCATCGGTATGCATTTCGGTGGACAGGTGACCGTCGTGCTTGGAGCGCTGGCGGGGCTGCTCTTCCTGGGGTCGTCCGTGGGCCTCAAACGGGCCGCGCTCGTGTTCGCGGTCAGCTTCACGCTGTCACTCTCGAGCGAACTGCTGGGCACGGGGACCGGCTTGCCGTTTGGCGTCTACGGTTACTCCGAGCTGCTGGGCTACAAGATTGGTGCATTGGTACCGTTCAACATACCGACCTCGTGGTTCTACATGCTGGTGGCCTCGCTGGCGATCTGTGGCCGCCTCCTGCCAGCGACGGATGACGGCAAGTCCCGCTGGTGGTGGGCGCTCGTGGCCGGCCTCGTATTGACCGCGTGGGACGTGTCCATGGACCCCGCGATGGTGAAGACCAACCACTGGATCTGGTCCGTTCCGGATCTCTCGAACGAGTCCGCCTTCTCCCGGTTCATCGGCACACCGTTTTTCTTCGGCATGCCGCTGACTAATTGGCTGGGCTGGCTGTTGACCGGCGTCCTCGTGGCGCGTGCGATGCTGGCGCTCGTGCCACCCTCCGTTTGGGCCGCCAAGGTGTCACCGTCCAGGCTCCCGCTTGTGCTATATGGAGTGAATGGGCTGCTCCCGATTGCCATTTGCCTGCGTCAGGACATGGTGCTGGCCGGTGTGCTCGGGCTGGTTGCCATGGCGATTCCGCTCATCGCCGCCATCCGCGCCGACCGACGCGCGCCTGTCCTCGCCGGTCGTCAGCGTGGCATGGGTGACATCGCCGTCGCGGGCGACTGAATCCCGCACTGCAATCCACGCGGTACGTCGCGTGGTTTGCCGTCGCGATGCTTGTAGCGCCGGCGCTGTGTGACGGCCTACCGCACTCCATTAGCTTACCCCGCATGAACATCTCGATCACTCCTTCCGAGCAGACTGGCATCTCGCGCCGCCTGCAGATCTCGGTCCCCCCCGAAACGGTGGCCGAATACGAGGACCAGGCGGCGCGGAAGTACGCGACGCAGGTACGCCTCCCCGGCTTCCGCGTCGGCAAGGCACCGCCGTCGATGGTCCGCAAGCGCTTCGCCGAGCAAATCCGGCAGGAAGCCATCGAACTTGTCGTCAACGAGGCCTTCAAGGAGGCCGTCGAGCGTGAGAGCCTCAAACTCGCGTCGCAGCCACACGTGCATGATCTCAAGTTCGAGCCCGGCCAGTCGCTCGAGTTCGAGCTGCATTGTGAGTTGCGCCCGGAACTCGCGCTTGCTCAGCTCGACGGCTTCACGATCACCCGCCGCGATGCGGCAGTGACCGACGAGCGGATCGAAGAACAGCTGGAACGTCTGCGCGAGCAGAAGGCCGACTGGATGCCGGTCGTGGAGAAGCCCGCACCTGGTGACATGGTGACCGTGATGCTCTCCACCGCCGATGGCACCGGCACGCTCCCCGAGTCGAAGGAGTATCGCCTCGTCCTCGGCGGCGGTCAGGCCGTGCCGGGCATCGAAGAGCTGATCATGGAAGCGAGCGAAGGCGAAACCGTCGAGCGCGCGGTGAAGTGGCCCGACGATTTCCCCGACGAGTCGCAGCGTGGTGTGTCTAAGCTCGCGCGCGTCACGCTCACGGATGTGAAGCGCAAGTCGATGCCGGCGCTCGACGACGCGTTCGCACGCGAGGTCGGCGATTTCGATACGGTCGACCTGCTGCGAGACGCCGTGCGGACCGACATGTCCGAACAGGCCAGGCGCGAAGCGGAAGCGGACGTGCGCGGCCAGATCGTCGAGAAGATCGTCGAAGCCAACCCGTTCGACGTGCCGCAGAGCTGGGTCAGCCAGCTCGTGGACAGCTACATGCAAATATACGGCGTGCCGGATACCGAGCAGCAGCGCTTCGCGCAGGAATTCCGCCCGATGGCCGAACGTCAGGTCCGTCGCGACCTGATTGTCGACACGCTGGCTGAACGCGAGTCGCTTACCGCGAGCGCGTCCGATGTGGATGCACGCATCGAGGAACTGGCCAAGGCCCGGAACGCCGATCCCGGGCAAGTGTACGCGCAGCTTCAGAAGGCCGGACGCCTGCAGGAGATCGAGCGCGAGTTGACTGAAACGCGCGTCTTCACGTGGCTGCTGGAACGCAATCCCGTCAGCTCGTCCTGAGCCGACCGTCTTTCCCTGTTTCACCCGCATAGCGAGGAGTATCATGGCGCTGTACATGCCGTACATCATCGAGCGGTCCAGTCGAGGCGAGCGGACGTATGACATCTTCTCGCGTCTGCTCATGGATCGCATCGTGTTCCTTGGCTCGGCGATCAACGACGACGTCGCCAACGTCATCATTGCGCAGATGCTGTTCCTGGACGCGGACAACCCGGAAAAGGCGATCCACCTCTACATCAACTCACCGGGCGGCAGCGTGTCGGCCGGTCTGGCGATGTACGACACCATGCAGTTCATCAAGGCGCCGGTGCACACCACGTGCATGGGCATGGCGGCCAGCATGGGCGCGTTCCTGCTCTGCGCCGGTGAAGCGGGCAAGCGGAGCGCCCTGCCGCACTCGCGCATCATGATCCATCAGCCGTCACAGAATGGCGGCGGCGGATCGGCGTCGGACATCGAAATTCAGGCGCGCGAAATCCTCTATCTCCGCTCGAAGATGAACGAACTGATGGCCAAACACACTGGCCGTCCCGTCGAACAGGTCGAGCGCGACACGGACCGCGATCGCTTCATGTCGGCCGAAGACGCCAAGGTCTACGGACTTGTGGACTTTGTGGTCTCGCATCAGGCCGAACTGGTCGCCGCCCCCCGATAAACGGGCACAGGGCTGGCACAGACGAACGTGCGGCGGGGCCAACGTGGTCCCGCCGTTTCGTTTTCTCGGGGGTGCGACCGATACTTCTCATGATCCCCCGGCTCGACCACGGCGTCGTCCGAGGGGTAATTTCGCTTGATTCTATGCGCGAAAGCGGCTTAACTGTAGGTAACGGTTCAGGTTGACCGTTCCAGGCTGCTCCTGCGCGTCGCCTTCCCATCCGGACCGAAATGTCCCACGACAAGCATCTCCGCTGCTCCTTCTGCGGCAAGTCCAAGGACGCCGTCCGAAAGTTCATCTCGGGCCCGTCGGTCTACATTTGCAACGAGTGCATCGCGCTTTGCAATGAGATTCTGGCCGAGGACGAAGAGCGCGAAGTTGCCGAAGCGATCACGCAGGTCCCCACCCCTCGTGAGATCAAGGGGATTCTCGACCAGTACGTGATCGGGCAGGAGAAGGCGAAGAAGGCGCTGTCCGTGGCGGTGTACAATCACTACAAGCGCATCAACGCCACCAGCAACGCGCGTGAAGACGACGTCGAGCTGGACAAGTCGAACATTCTGCTTATTGGTCCGACCGGTACCGGCAAGACGCTGCTCGCGCAGACGCTGGCACGGATTCTCGACGTGCCGTTCACGATTGCCGACGCCACTACGCTGACCGAGGCCGGCTACGTTGGCGAGGATGTCGAGA
This sequence comes from Gemmatimonadales bacterium, assembly GCA_038213465.1. GTDB lineage: Bacteria > Gemmatimonadota > Gemmatimonadetes > Gemmatimonadales > Gemmatimonadaceae > Gemmatimonas. The sequence goes on from JBBQTA010000014.1 coordinate 119,446, forward strand.
ACATTCTCGTGCGACTACTCCAGGCCGGCGACTTCAATGTCGCTGAGTGCGAACGGGGCATCGTGTACATCGACGAGATCGACAAGATCGCCCGTAAGTCGGAGAACCCGAGCATCACGCGTGACGTGTCTGGCGAAGGCGTGCAGCAGGCGCTGCTCAAGATTCTCGAGGGCACTGTCGCCTCGGTCCCGCCGCAGGGTGGTCGCAAGCATCCGCAGCAGGAATACATCCAGATCAACACGAAGGACATTCTGTTCATCTGCGGTGGAGCGTTCGACGGACTCGAGAAGATCATCGAGTCGCGTACGGGCCGTCGACAGATCGGATACGCGGGCGAAAAGGGCGATCAGTCCAAGGTCACGGCCATCGCCAAGACCACGCCCAAGACGCCGTTTGCCGAAGTCGAACCGGATGACCTGCTGCGCTACGGCATCATTCCCGAGCTCGTGGGTCGACTGCCGGTGTGCGTGTCGCTCGAGGCGCTCGATGAGGATTCGCTGGTACAGATCCTCAAGGAGCCCAAGAACGCACTGACCAAGCAGTATCAGCGCTTGTTCGACCTCGAGGACGTCAAGATCACGTTTGAGGAGTCGGCCCTGCGCGCGGTGGCCAGCAAGGCGCTCAAGCGCGGCACGGGGGCGCGAGGACTGCGCGCCATCCTCGAAGAGACGCTGCTCGACACCATGTTCGACCTGCCCGCTCGCGATGATGTGGTGGAGGTGAAAGTGACCGAAGCCTCGGTCAACACCGGCATCTCCCCACTCCTCGAAATCGCACCTAAGCGACAGAAGAAGGAAGCCTGATCGACCGTCCCGCCTCGGCGACCGGCACGGAACGGCTGCCGGTCCTTCCGCTTCGCGATGTGGTGTTGTTCCCCCATGTCGCCATGCCGCTCCTGGTGGGTCGCGCCGCGTCGTTGGCCGCAGTTGCCGACGCCGCCGAAGGATCCAAGGAGCTGTTGCTCGTCACGCAGCGCAACGCCGAAACCCATTCACCCGGCGCGGCCGACCTGCATCGTGTCGGTGTCATCGCGCGGCTACAGCAGGTCACGCGGCTCACGGGTGGCACGACCAAGATCCTCGTCGAGGGACTTCGCCGTGTGCGCGTGCAGCGCTACTCGGCGTCCAAGCGCGGCCCGTTGCTCGAAGCGCGCGTCGCCCCGTTTCCACTCGAACTGGAAAAGACGGCTGGTCGCCGGAGCGTACGCGACCATGAGGCAGAGCAATCGCGCGCCGCGGTGCGGCATGCGCTGACACTGTTCGAAGACTACGCAGGACTGCAGCGCCGTCTGCCGACCGAGGTGGTCGGGCTGCTGCAAGGGCTCGACGATGAGCAGCGTGTGGCCTTTGGCATTGCCGCACATCTGCAGATCCCGATCGAGCAGCGCCAACGTCTGCTCGAAGCGACGACATTGCACGAACTCGCCGACCATCTGGTGCAGTTGCTCGGCAGCGAGCTCGAACTGCTCAGGCTCGAGAAAAAAATCGACGAGCAGGTGCGCGGCTCGCTCTTCCAGAACCAGCGCGAGTTTTTCTTGCAGGAGCAGCTCCGTGTCATTCACAAGGAGCTGGGGCAGGAAGATGGCGATGAAGTGGAGGAGTTCACCAGGCAGATGGCGCTGCGCGGACTCCCCGAGGCCGTCGCCACGCGTGCACAGCGCGAATTGCGCAAGCTGAAACGCAGCGCCCCCATGTCCCCCGATGCCGCCGTGGCACGCGGGTGGCTGGACTGGGCGACATCGCTGCCGTGGACCGCGCGCACCGATGACACGATCGATCTTGCGCACGCTCGCACAGTGCTCGACGGCGACCACTTCGGCCTCGAAGAGGTGAAGGAGCGCATTCTCGATCACATCGCCGTGCTTGGTCGCGTCGGCAAGTTGCCCGGTCCCTTGCTCTGCCTTGTGGGACCGCCCGGTGTCGGCAAGACGTCGCTCGGTCGCTCCATCGCCAACGCGCTCGGTCGCAGGTTCGTGCGCATGGCGTTGGGCGGCGTGCGTGATGAGGCGGAAATTCGCGGGCATCGCCGCACGTACATCGGGGCCCTGCCCGGCCGCATCATCCAGGCGATGCGGCGCGCAGAGACGGTCAACCCCGTCATCCTGCTGGACGAAGTGGACAAGCTGGGCAGCGACTGGCGAGGCGATCCGGCGGCGGCGCTGCTGGAGGTGCTCGACCCGGAACAGCATCACGCCTTCAACGACCACTTTCTGGAAGTGGACTACGACCTGTCGCAGGTGCTGTTCATCACCACGGCGAACTCGTTGCAGTCCATTCCGGAAGCGCTGCGTGATCGCATGGAGATCATTCGGTTGCCGGGTTACCTCGAGCCGGAGAAGCTCTCGATTGCGCGGCGCTTTCTCGTTCCGCGCCAACTCGAGTCGCACGGCATCGGGCCGGCTCGCGTGACGATCGAAACCGATGTACTGCAGGCGATCATCCGCGGCTGGACGCGCGAAGCGGGCGTGCGCGATCTCGACCGACGGTTGGCGCGTGTGGCGCGCAAGCTGGCGCGCCGCGATGTCGCGGACGACGTACCCATGATCGTCGCCCTCGACGAGCTGACGGCGATGCTTGGCCCCGCGCCGCACGATCACGAAGATCCGGGGCTGCATGATCGGGTGGGCGTGGCATCCGGGCTCGCGTACACGAGCGTGGGTGGCGATCTGCTGGAAATCGAAGTGAGCATCGTGCCGGGTCGCGGCCGACTGCAACTCACCGGCACCCTCGGCGATGTCATCAAGGAGTCGGCGGCCGCGGCGCTCAGCTACGTGCGCTCGCGCGCGAATGCGTTCGGGCTGTCGGCGGATTTCTATCGCACGCGTGATATTCACGTGCATCTTCCCGCCGGTGCGACGCCCAAGGACGGTCCGTCGGCCGGCATCGCGCTGGCGACGGCACTGACCAGTGCGCTGACCGGCATTCCCGTGCGCGGCGATGTGGCGATGACCGGGGAAGTGACGCTGCGCGGTCGTGTGCTCCCGATCGGCGGCATTCGCGAGAAGGCGGTGGCGGCACATCGTCATCGCGTGGCGCATGTGATCGTGCCACAGGGCAATGCGAAGGACCTGACGGACTTGCCGGAGGATGTGCGCACGCAGGTGACGTGGCATCCGGTGCGCACCATGGACGAAGTGCTGGCCATCGCGCTGCGCGATCCGCTGCCGCAGCCATTTGCCGAATCGGTGACCGTGCTGGATGCGATGGAGCGGCCCACGTGACCGCGGTCGATCCGCTGGTCATCAAGTCGATCGACTTTCTCGGACCGATGGCGACGAAGGGCGGCTGGCGTCCGCCGGTGGACCTGCCGGAAATCGCCTTTGCGGGACGCTCGAACGTGGGCAAGTCGTCGCTGCTCAACCGGCTGATGCGCCGCAAGTCGTTTGCGCGCGTGAGCAACACGCCGGGACGCACGCGCGAGATCAACTTCTTCAAGGTCAACGACACGTTCGTGCTGGCCGACCTGCCGGGCTACGGCTACGCGCGCATCTCGAAGGCGCGCAAGGCGGAGTGGCGTCCACTGATCGAAGGGTACCTGTCGGAAAGTCCCGTGCTGAGCGGCGTCGTGCTGCTGTTGGACGTGCGGCACGATCCGACCGATGATGATCGGACGATGCTCGATTTTCTCGCAGAGGTCGGCGCACCCACGATTGTCGCGGCGACCAAAGTGGACAAGCTCAAGACACTTGAGGCGGTCGAGCGGGTACAAGCACTGGCCGAACACGTGGGGCTCGACCCGGACCAGATCGTGCCGTTCTCCGCGAAGACCGGTCAGGGGCGGGATGAACTGGCGTCGGCCGTCGTGGAGTTGCTGGCAACGCCGGAGTGGAGGGCGATCGAAGGATGACCCATCTCGTCGTACGCTCGCTGGGCCTGACTGCGCTTGCAGTGCTGGCCGCCTGTGTGCCCGCGCACGGCGTGCCGGCGCAGGTACCGCCGGCCGGTGGTGCCACGGCCGTCGCGGACACGCTCGACCCGAACTATGTCCCGGCCGGGTTCGGCTCGTTGCGACAGGATGACATCGCGGTAAAGGTCTCGCCTTCGGGTGGACTGCAGGTTCGCGCGATTCCGCTGGACGAGCGGTTCCTCCGCCTGCTCAGCCCCGACTCGTACCGGTCGTTGCGCGATCTGGTGGCGAGCAAGCAGCAGGAGGTGAATCGCGTGAAGGATCGACTCAGATTGCCGTCGTACTCGATCTGGTACGTAAGCTTCTTCGCGCTTGAGCAGGGCGAGACACGCTTCTCGCCGCAGGAGTTCATCATCAGCAACGTGGGTCGAGACTTCCGCCCCATCGATATGCTGCCGCTGACACCTGGCTTTGGCCAATACCGCCTGAAGCAGCGCGAAGTGCAGTCGGCGCTGCTCATCTTCGACGGACAGATCGACCTCAACCAGCCACTTAGCGGACAGATGGAAGCAACGCAGAGCGTGACCAACTGGAGTCAGGTCCTGGACCGGGTCGAGCGCGAGCGCGCGCTGGTCCGCTCGCGGGCTGCAGCCGCCGCGAAGAAGCCGCAATGACTCGGGCATTCGCTGCTTGCTCCGCCCTCGCCGTCCTGTTGCTCGCCGTGCCGCCGCAGGGGGCCGATGCGCAGCGGCGTCCGGGCCAGAACTTCGGGTTCTATACGACGACCGGTCTTCTGACCGGCGAGATCGAAGCGGGGTCCGTGAACTCGACGACGGAGTTTGCCGAGGCGCCGTCGGTCGCCGTGTCGGGAGTGCTGACCACACGGTTGGTCCAGCGACGCAAGAGCGCGTGGATCGCCGGGGTGCGCGGTACCGTGCTGTCGCTGGGGAACTCCGATCAATGCATCGTGGAGGTCGGCACGCCGGGCTGCCAGGATCGGCGATTCACCGAACGAGCCGCGCTCCTGACGGGCGGCGCCTTCGACATCCGGTCAACCATCCTTCGCGCGATGGTCGGGCCCGCACTATACGACGTGCAGGGCAGCGGCCTGCGCGTGGGTACACAGATTCGTCTCGACTACGCCGCGCCGCGCCTCAACGGCCCCACGCCAACGCTATTCCTCACACGTTCCATGCTCGGCAGCCAGCGTGGACGCGCGGTCGGCATCTCGACATTCGGGGCCGGGTTGCGGTGGGTGAGGCGGCGGTAGCACGTAATCGGACGCACGGCCATTTTGATGTCGGAATCCCGGGATAAAAAAATGGAAGGTGAGCCCGCCGGGTTCCCTGGCCTGCGATCGCGGGCATCGTTCTCCCGGAAGCCAGGGAGCGGGCGCGTCGCGAAAACAACACGGCCGGAGCTGTCGTCCTTCAGGAAAATCCGATGACCGCGCGCGCGCGCAGGATCTGCGCGCGTGCGATTACTTTGCGAGGCAGCAACTTGCTGCCGCGTGCCACGTCGATATTCAATCACACTTCTGTGCCACTCGAATGATTCGTGCGTGTGCCGTCCTGAGCATCGTGATCGCGTGCACCGCGTGCGCCAAGCCGAGTCCGCGCGGCTCCACGCTCAAGGTCTCATACTACTCGCAGGACTCGGCCTTCGCCGATGCGGCGCCTTTGCGAGTGTCGGTCGGATCCGGCAAGCAGCTGCACAGCCTGCGTGGCATCGAGCTGTCGAGCTACCACCCGTTTCTCATGTCAGGCGAAATGCCGCTCGACAGCGGTGCCACGCTTCCGGTCACGGTGGTGATGCTTGGCGTGACCGATGACGAGCTCGCCCAGGCACGCTTGACATTCGGTCCGGTCGAGCCGGCCACGGCCTACACGCTTGGTGTGAGTGCGGGCGGCCGCAATCCCGCGAGCGCACCGTCACGTTGCGGCGTGCAGGTCGCTGTTCCACTGCAACGCACGAAGGATGATCGAGCGGGCGATTCACTGTTCGTGAGCATCAGCGGAATGCGCGACGGTGTGGCATGTTGAGCGCGCCCAGGGGTGGCGCGGAGACTGGTCTGTAGTCGTTCGAGCACGCCGAACGGCACGCGGTACACCCCAGAGCCTACTTCCCCAGGTCCCGCAGCCAGATGTTGCGGAAGCTGATCGGCGGACTCGGATCGCCGTGCGACTGCAGGAGAATCGGTAACGCGCCGTGCCTGGCGTACGTGGGCGCGCCGATGTATCGCGTGAAGCCCTTGAGCGCGACGTGGTTCTGCACCAGCACACCGTTGTGGATGGCGGTGACGTAGGCAGGCGAGGCCAGTGAGCCGTCGGCCTTAAAGCGGGGCGCGGTCCAGATCACGTCATACGTTTGCCATTCCCCCGGCTTGCGCATCGCATTCGCCAGGGGAATCGCCTGCTTGTACAGACTGGCCGCCTGCCCGTTCGAATAGGTGCTGTTTTCGTACGAGTCGAGGATCTGCAGCTCGTATCCATCGTCGCCGTTGTAGGCGAGATAGAGACCGCTGTTCCCCTTCTCCTGTCCCTTGAACGCCAGACCGGGTGGCACGCGCCATTCGAGGTGGATCTGGTAGTCGCCAAAGGCCCGCTTGGTCTGGATGTCGCCCGCGGACTTGTTCACTGTGAGCACGCCGTTGGCGATGGTCCAACCCGCCGCCTTTTTGTCCTTGGCGTTGACCCACTCGCCCAGCGAGTGGCCGTCGAAGAGGACGATCGCGTCGCTGGGGGGCGCGGCGGACGTGACGCCCGATGTGATGACCTTGGGCACCGGCGACCAGACTTCCGTGGCCTTGGGGTCGCCCGCAGGCTGTTGGGCCCGCAACGTGGCAGGCAGGGCCAATGCTGCGGCGAGCGCCGCGGTCTGCAGTCGGGAGACGAAAAGCCGAGGCATGGGTCGGTGGGCGGGAGGTGAACGTGAAAGGAGACGTTGAGGGCGGCTGCTGGATCGCGGTCAGCCCGTCGGGTTGGGCACACGCAGCACATCGTTCACGGGGCCGGCGTCGCCCGCGCGTAGCAGCGCGATGGAGTGGCGCACGGCTTCCTGCTCCCTCGGCCAGGCCACCGACCTCACAGCCGCCTGCGGTGATCGCCAAATGGCGGCATCGTGCTCGACGCCCAGTTGTACGTTGGCGGCCGGCGCGACGACAGCGGCGAACACGATGGCCATCTGAATCGTGTCTGTCTGATGCAGGTAGAACGGGTTGACGGTAATGCTGTACAGCTTGAGCACCTCCAGTCCGGTCTCTTCCCGGACTTCGCGGCGGGCGGCGTCGGCAGGGCGTTCGTCCGGCTCGATGCGGCCGTGGATCACTTCCCACGCTCCGGTGCAGCGCACGCCTGCGGCACGACGCATCGTCAGCACCCGCCAATGGTCGCGACCCGCGCGCGGCGCCGGTGCCAGCACTACGACATCCACCACGCCCACATCCATGCGCGTCGTGCGCGTGACGAGCGGCTCCGAAATCGATTCCAACCTCAACGTCATGCCCCCTGATCGCTGCCGTTCATGGCTGAATGCTACCCCGTCGCTTGCTTCACAGCGAGCGTGGCGGCGAAGTTCCGGTTCAGCTGGCGCGTTCGCGCCGGTGCGGGGACTACTCGCCGCCTCATTCGCACACGTCAGAGATCGCGCTCGTGACCACATTTGCAGAATTTCGTTCGCTCGCCCAGCAGTGCCTGACCGACGGCGGACTCGTGCCCGTGTGGCGCGACTGCCTGCTCGACCAGTGCACGCCGGTGGCCGCGTTCGCCAAGCTGCGCCGTGGCCCATTTGCATTTCTGCTCGAGTCCGCGCCGGCCGGCGGAGAAACGTGGGCGCGGTACACATATCTGGGCACGGAGCCGCGCGGTGCGTGGCGGCTCAAGGACGGTGTGGTCGAGGATTGGACCGCTGAGCGCGCCTGGCACGGTGCGCGAACGCCGGCCGACCCCATCGCCGACCTGCGCGATATCGTCCGCGACATGAAGCCGGTGGACGCGCCGCATCTGGGGCCCTTCTGGAGCGGCGCGGTCGGCTTCTTCGCCTATGATGTGGTCCGGCACATCGAGCACCTGCCCGATGCGCCGCCGCGCACACTCGACTACCCCGACGCCTGCTTCGTCTTCACCGACGCGCTTGTCGTGATCGACAACTGGCGCGGCCAGGCGCGCGTCATCGTATCGGTGCCGGTACCCGCCGGGGCGAGCGAGTCGGATTTCGAGTCGCTGTTTGCCGTGGCGGACACCACGCTCGACGACACCATCGCGCGATTGCACGGAGGCGACGTGCTCACGCCGCTCGAGCTCAACGCCAGCGCTCCGGCGGCCGTCGCGCAGTCGAACTACACGCGCGAGAAGTACATGAACGATGTCGCACGCATCAAGGAGTACATTCTGGCCGGCGATGCGTTTCAGGTGCTGCTCGCGCGACGCATGCAGCTGCCACTCGACTTCGAACCGACGGCGCTCTATCGGTCGCTGCGCGCGCTGAACCCGTCGCCGTACATGTATCATCTCGTGCTCGACGGGCTCGAGCTGGTGGGGAGCTCACCCGAATTGCTGGTGCGTGTGGCGGACGGCATGCTGACGGTGCGACCGATCGCGGGTACACGGCCGCGCGGGCGCACCGCTGAAGAAGACGCGTCGCTGGCCGCCGAACTGCTGGCGGACGAGAAGGAACGTGCCGAGCACGTGATGCTCGTGGACCTCGGTCGCAACGATGTCGGGCGGCTGGCGAAATACGGCACCGTGCGCGTCACCGATCTCATGACGGTCGAGCGGTACTCGCACGTGTTTCACATCGTCAGTCAGGTGGAAGGAGAGCTGGCGGACGATACCAGCGCGCTCGATGCGTTCCGCGCCGTATTCCCGGCGGGCACGATGACCGGCGCACCCAAGGTGCGGGCGATGGAGATCATCGACGAGTTGGAACCCGAGCGACGCGGTGCCTATGCCGGCGCGATCGGGCTGATCGGCGCGGGGGACACGCGGATGGACCTGGCCATCACGATCCGCACATGCGTGATCGCCGATGGGGTGGCCTCGGTGCAGAGCGGCGGCGGCATCGTGCACGACTCCATCCCGGAAATGGAGTGGGCGGAGACGGAGAACAAAGCGCGCGCGCTCCTCACGGCGATCGGACGCGTGCGGGTGAACGTCGCGCAAGCCTCGTCGTCGGTTCCGGGCATAGGCGTCGTGGAGGACGCGCACGCTCCACTCCAGGCGCCGACGTGACACCGTCGTTCGTGCTGCTGTCGCCCGAAGGGGACCGCCGTTTCGCGCTCGCGACGGAGGCCGAGCTGGTGGCGGGCCGCGAACTCACCTGCGCGCTTCCCATTCTCGATCCGCGCGTGTCGCGCCGGCACGCCGAACTGCGCGCCGGAGCCACGGGCATCGAGGTAACCGATCTCGGCTCGCGCAACGGCACGTGGATCAACGGACAGCGGGTCTCCACCGGTTTTGTGCGGGTGGGCGACACACTGGCCTTCGGCGGCGTCGCCTTCCGCGTGATCGACAGCGGCGCCGCCGAACAGCGGCGGTGGGCGACGCCCATCGAAATTCCCGAAATGTCGGCCACGCTCATTCGCGAGCGTGTGATGCCGTCTCGCGATACAGCGCTTGGCGAGGTGGCGGG
>JBBQTA010000015.1:0-124762 GCA_038213465.1 Gemmatimonadales bacterium
CAAGCAGTAGGAGCGGAGCCAACCTCGACAGAGCACGTATCGTCCCCGTGGGGCGTGCGTGACTTATCCCGACGGGAGGTGAAGCAACATGCAACTTCTGGCCCAGCTCGTGAACGCCATTATGTCGTTCGCTTTGGTAGAGACGAAGATCTGGGGTTGATCTAAGCTGTCAGGCGGGGACGCCACATACACTGCCACATGAAGACAAGAGTGATCGCGTATGTGTATGCGATCGCGACGGCTGCCGCTGTCGCGCTTGTCGTGCTATGGGCAGTAACCCGGCGACCCGATAGTGGGTTGCTTTTAGGCGCGCTATTGTATGTCCTGCTTGGGTTCGCAGGGTCGCGATTTCGCTATCGCGTTCAGGGAAATACCCTCGGCGAGGTGTCGTTCATTCCGTATTTGACCTCGCTTTTGCTGTATCCATCGTGGTCGACGGTGGCGCTCGTGGGCTTCGGCACTGCGCTAGGTGAGCTTCGACGACCCAAGCCGGCGGTCAAGCGATTCTTTAACGTCGCGCAGATTGTGCTCTCCGCGTCCGTTGCGACGCTTCTTTACCTCACGCTCGGCGGGCAGCCGCTCCAAGAGACCGTGCAGTTTGCGCTGGTGCCGCATTCGGCGGCTGTGCTTTCGTTCCTTCTCATAAACACGATTGCGGTTGCCGCGGCAATTGGCCTCGCTGAGAATAAGAGCTTCTTTAAGGTCTGGCACGCTGGAAACTCGGCAAGCCTGCTTTTCGACTTGGTCGCAATTCCGATAGTCTACCTTTTCGCAAGAGCGTACGTTGATTGGGGACTCTGGGGCTTCGCTTCGATGTCGGTGCTTGCGTTCGGCTTCCGCATATTGTACCAAGTGCGCCAACAGCTCTCGACCACGAATCGCGAGTTGCTTGAACTCTTTGTTCACACGGTCGAGTACGGAGACCCTTATACTTCAGGGCACTCTCAACGTGTGTCGAGATATTCTCGAATCATCGCGCGAGCGATTGGGCTTTCTGGTTCAGAAGTAGAGCGCATCTCTATTGCAGCGTTGCTCCATGACGTCGGGAAGATTCACGAGATTTTTCGTCCGATTTTGTCAAACCCGGGTCGCCTTACTCCGGAGGAGCGCGCGATCATGGAACTCCACCCCATCAAAAGTGCGGAACTCGTAGCGAAGTTGTCGGAGTTCCACGATATAGTGCCTGCTGTCAGGCACCATCATGAGAACTGGGACGGCACCGGTTATCCGGACCAAATCGTTGGCGAAGCAATACCGTTAGCGTCCCGGATAATCATGTTCGCCGATACAATTGACGCGATGACTAGCGACCGATCGTACAGGAAGGCGATGACCGAGATTGAAGTGCGATCAGAGCTGATCAAATACCGCGGCCTGCAGTTCGATCCGAGAATATGTGATGCATTGCTTGAGAGCCCGCTTTACCACCAGATTTTCCTGCCCTCAGATTCGAAGAGCAACACGTTGTCGTTCACCCAGATCATTGAACGGGCGAAAGGGCCGAAGTCCCAAGCCGTCGCCTGACTGCCTGAACGCTTGCATGCGCGAGTGATTCTGTGATGAATGTCCCGTAGATCCGTCGGCGTAGTTGGGAGCTCGTCGACTCATCAATAGAGTTTCAGCTGACATGCTCGTTAGACAAGCTCAAGCGCTATGGTGAGCTCTACGGAGTGTGGCAAAGTTTCCCGCCGCTGCCCGTTAACGAACCTGTGAAGAATGCCTCGTGCGCTGTCGACTTCACCGCGACGGAGATGCGCTCTCGCGAGAACCGATGTGAAGAAGTCACTGATCACTCGCTCGCAGGTGGCCGCGTGCCGAAGCCCGGCGATGTGGAGCTGATCGGGATCTGGTCGCCACTCCTCATCCATCAACAGAACGCCGATATCAAGTGCTGTTGCGAAAGCGGCTGCGACGGCCACGGGCGAGCGGGGTAGACGCTTAGTCGCCTCGGCGTGGAACCGACGCGCGCCGACTGCATCCCCTGACGCGATGGCTACACGGCAAAAGTGTGCCGGGACAAAATTCGTCGAAACGCCGTCATTATCCGATTCGAACAGCTGCTCTAGTGCTGAGTTCCACCTTGAGGCTTCTGCCGTGGCACCAGCGTCCATGTGTACAGCCGCGATTTGCCACGCTGGGTACTGCGCAAGCCTAGGCAGATTGAGCTCGAGAGCCGTTTCGAAGCCTCGCCCGAGCGCATCGAGGACTTCGTCCCGCGTCCCTCCGCACCGCAATGCGTATCCCGCTCTGCAAAGATCGTGATATTTTTGTGTGGAAGCCGGTTGCGAGGTCGCATGTTCCACGAGCGAACAAGCGATCTCTCGCGCCAAGGACCTGTCTCCGAATACGGCATGATATAGCAACGCAATCCGCTGTGCTCTCGTATCCGAGCTTTCTACAGTCACAGTGATCCGGGTAGCATCGAAGCATCCTTTAGCTATGGACTCGTTGCACGTGTTGGCCGCGATCACAAGTGCAATCTCAGCAGCACGAAGTCGGACGTTACTCGCGAGCGAACCGTCCTTTGTCAGCTCGAACGCATATTTTAAAAGCTCGTCTCGATCGGCTAGATCATCTGCTCGGTACGCGGAATCGATGACGGTGAGAGCATCATCAGCCGCCTCGTTGGAAGTAATTGATCTCAGTGGAGGAAGCTCCACTCGGCCAGGCCGATCCCTTAGTGATTGCGTGTACTCGCCACACTCTAGGTTCAGTCTTGATCGAGCATGCGCAATCGTAGGCGACAATCGCAGTTCTGACCGACTGCTTATCGCTTCGTCCAAGAGGGCGAGACTGCGTGCTGGACTGCCGCCGTGAGTAAACGAGTTGATATGCGCTTGAATGAAATCAGCGAATCGGCTGGAGCTTGAGCTTGATCGAAGATGATCTGCGATCTGGAACAGAAAGGCGGCTGGCTCACCTCCCACGATGTCGGCCGTGAGCACGTCAGCGATACGTTCGTGAAGTACTCCTCCGGTGAGCACCGAAAGTCTGCGGGACGCGCTAACGCCGATCAAGTCGTGTGCGACAATATAGGAAGTCGTCGACTTCGCGAGGGCTCCAGACCGCTCGAGTTGTTCGATTGCATTCATCGCCTCGTTCGTCCGAAGATCAAGAATTCGAATGAGCCGCTCAACACTCGCATTCTCCCCGAGCAACGAAATCGCTTGCAACATCCGCAATGCGTCGGGACTCAGCTTCGCCAGCCGCCGCTCGATCGCCTGCGCAAGCGTTGGCGGTACGCCGCCTGCTTCTCCTGTCTCGATCCAATGATTCACCAGCGATCGCAGGAACAGCGGACTTCCCTCCGACGCTTCGATGAACCATTGACACAGATCCTCCGAGATGGGCGCGGATAGGTCGTCGCCGATCAATCGAGCGAGCTTCTTTCCGCTCGCAAGGGAGAGTGGCTTCAGTTCGCGCACGACCAACAATGTCGGGACGCGCTCCGGCCGCGTCGCGCGGGCGTGCGGCTCACGGCTGGTGATGAAAAGCACGAGCCGCGTGGACTGAACGCGATCGATAATGTCCGCCAGCACGTCCCATGAGTCGGCATCGATCCAATTCACATCGTCGACCACGAGAAGCACGGGTCGCTCATCGCAAACCGCGGACACCAAGTCGACGATCGCTCGCCGAATCGATGCCGCCATTGTTACGGGCTTCCGAATGCACGATTCTGAGGTGGATGGATCTGCTGGCCCGATTGGTGTCGATCCACCAGCCACGTCCATCGAGACGCCGGCCGCTGCCCCGTCAACGGGAGCGTCAATCGCCACGTCAGTCTCCACCGTGTCCGCCGAGACCGACGGAACCAGTCGACGAAGCGTGACCATGCTTTCGGGGGCGCATCCCAGCGCACCGGGCGAGGCGAGTAGCTCCGGCAGCAGGTCGAGCATCATCGAGAGCGTTCGCTCGCGATCACTCTCCCGACACCCCACCCGCAACTCTCGGACCCCCTCGATCGTCGCCACCTTCGACATCTCGTGGGTCAACCGCGTCTTGCCGATGCCAGGAGGACCGTACAACAACACCGCACTCCCGTCGTGCCACCGCGCGCGGCGCATCGCAATCGTCAACGCCGCAACCTCCTCCTCACGACCGACGAAGTGCCGCTCCGTCGGCGCAAACGACAACCGGCCCCGCGTCGCCTCCACGAACCGGCGCCGCAACTTCTCCGCCGGCAGACGGATACCGCCCGCCGATGGACCGACTTCGGCCAGATAGCGATCGATGATCGCAATCGCCTCGGTCTTGGCACCGGCCATCATGGTGCACTCGGCGATGGTCAGCGTGGCATCCTCGTGCAACACATCGAACTGCAGCAGCCACCGCGCAAATGCCTCGGCGCCGGTCCAGTCCGCGCGCTCACGACGCCCACGCAGCTGCGCCACCAGCACGCGGCGCACATCGGCGTGCACCGCCTCGCGCTCCTGTGTGAGCCACTCATCGAGCGATGCAAAGGGAGGCAGATAGCCGGGGAGGAACGGACCAAACGGCTCGTTCCCGCGCGTCACGTCGCGGTCGAAATGCTCCAAGGTGCGCGCAATCGAAAACGTCCGCACCACCTGCGCGTGGTCGAGACGCACCGCATCGCCATCCAACGCCACCCGCACGCCGGTCCCGCGCAACTTGTAAAGCGCCTGACGCAGACTGCCACGGCGCCGCCCCTCCGGTTGCTCGGGCCACAGCGTATCTAAGAGCGCGTCGCGTGACAACTGCATGCCGGCCGCGTGCGTCAGCCGCAGCAGCAACGCAAACAGCACGCCCGCTGAGGGACCTACACGCGACTCGCCGCATTGAATCACCGCGGCGCCCAGCGTCTGCAAACGAATGAGCGGACGCCCCTCGGCGTCTCGCGTAGCGGCGACATGCAAGTCGCTCGCCCACGGCACTGGATGCACGGACTGCAGACGGGGACGAGCCATTGATGAAATCCTCGGGGCAGGGGACACCCCCGATCTATTGCGGCGCCGTCACCGCAGCGTCAGCGCAAACGAGCGCCCGCAATCGTTTGCGAGTTCCGGGCACTCCCTCAAATGAAAGCACAACCAACGTAGGCCAATCTCCGCCGCGATAGCGCGCCCAATCGTCAGCGCACTATCGCGTCAGCACAGCTGCTTTGTACAGCGCATCATCGCGGCAACTCGATCAACTGCTCGATCGGTACCCCGTCCGCTTCCGCCTGGAAGTTCATCACCAGGCGATGCCGCAACACCGCCGGCGCCACCGACCGCACGTCGTCCAGATCCGGCATCGCACGACCATCCATCGCCGCCCGCGCCTTCGCACCCAGCACGAGATACTGCGACGCACGCGGACCGGCACCCCAGCTCACATACTTCTTCACCATCGCCGTCGCATCAGGATCGTCCGGCCGCGTGCTGCGCGCCAACTTCACGGCGTATTGCACCAGACTCGGCGGCGCCGGCAACCGGCGCACCAACCGCTGCATCGCCAGCAACTCCTCGCCACCAAGCACGGGCTTCACTTCGCCCACCTTGTCGCCGGTGGTCGACATCACGATCTGCTCCTCTTCGGCCTTGGTGGGATAGCCCACCTTCAGTTCGAACATGAAGCGGTCCAACTGCGCTTCGGGCAGCGGATACGTGCCCTCCTGCTCGATCGGGTTCTGCGTGGCCAACACGAAGAACGGACGCGGCAAATCGTACGTGCGGCCGGCCACGGTGACGGTGCGCTCCTGCATCGCCTGCAGCAGCGCCGCCTGCGTCTTGGGGGGGGCGCGGTTGATTTCGTCGGCCAGTACCATGTTGCCGAACACCGGGCCCGGTGCAAAACGAAACGAACGCTTGCCGGTGCCAGGCTCCTCCTCCATCAACTCGGTGCCGGTGATGTCGCTGGGCATCAGGTCCGGCGTGAACTGCACACGCGAGAACGTGAGATCGAGCGCGCGCGAAACGGTCTGCACCAGCAGCGTCTTGGCGAGACCCGGCACGCCCACCAGCACGACGTGACCGCCGGACAGCAGCGCGGCCACCAGATCATCGACGACATGCGTCTGACCAACGATGCGTTGCGAGATCTGATGCGCCAGTTCACGACGTGCCGCCGCAAGGCGGTCGAGCAGCGCGAGGTCGTTCGAGTCGTCGGGTGCGTTCACGGCAGACGTGGAAGACGGAGACGGAAAGGAGCGCGGAGAGGAACAGAGCGAGCAGCACGGCGACCTGTACGACGAGCCGTACGACGAGCCGTACGACGAGCCGTACGACGACCCGTACGACGACCCGTACGACGACCCGTACGACGACCCGTACGACGACCCGTACGACGACCCGTACGACGACCCGTACGACAAGCACTACGGCTCATGCGGCGGAGCCGTACCCTGCCTGCGGAAGATACCGCGGGAACGTACGGCGGGAACGTACGGCGGGAACGTACGGCGGGAACGTACCGCGGGAACGTACGGCGGGAACGTACGGCGGGAACGTACGGCGGGAACGTACGGCGGGAACGTACGGCGCGGGACCACACACAGCATGGGGCGAAAAACACGGACGGACGTCCGAGGACGTCCGTTGAAAAGCCTGGCGAAGCGAAACACGGGATTCGTATTGATATGGGCAGCGCCGCACGCGCGCCGGCGTCAAACGACGATCAGACGCTAGTGCAGCGCAAACTCCACGCGTTGCTGCACCGGAAAGTTCTCGCTGTGCAGCTGGGCGACGAGGGTGTACTGACCCGGCGCGGGCGGCGTCCAGCGCGCGCCATAGATGACGGCATCCTGTGCATCCAGCAGTCGATTCTGCATGGTCTGCGTGAACAGCTTGCCCTTGCTCCAGCGCCACACTTCGCGACCGGCGGCATCGAGCACGACGAAGTCGTGCGTGCGACCATCGGGAAAGTTGAGCTCCACGCGCTTGCGTGAGTCGTTGGCCACTTCGATGGCGAAACGCACATCGCCACGCGCCGTGTCGACCATGACGTGGGACGTCACGCCCTTGCCGGCAGCAGACGGGCTGCTCCCATCGACACTCCGTTTGGGCGCACGCGGGCCGCACGCGAAGGCGAGCACGGCGGTGGCAAGGAGCGGGACGATGATGCGCGGGAGCATCAGAGGCATCAAAAGCTGAGGTGGCGGGCGGTGGCAGACGCCCCCGGTGCCAACGAACGTCCCTCAGGCGGGGCGTCACAAATCAGCACATCGCTAGCATACCGGATGCGAGCGGGAGTGTCAAGTGTGGATAATTGAGCTAAGTGCGTGTGCAGACACATTTTCCATCGCTGAGCGTGCTGCCGGTTTTTGTTCGGAATGACCTTCCGTGTTCGCTTGCGAAAAATTTCACAAGCGCCTAGTTTCCCGCCACGCATGGACGATGACCCGCAGTCAGCGCCGCCGAACTCGGGCACATCCGACCGCGTGCCGTCGGACGGAGCTCCGCCTGCGGAAGTATCCCCCTGGGCGCTGGCTGGCTTGGGGATGCAGTTCTTCGTGGCACTCATATTGTTCGCTTACGTCGGCAACTGGATGGATGCGCGGTTCGACACATCTCCGCTCTTCCTGTTGCTTGGCGTTTTTCTGGGTGGAGGTGGGTCGTTCGTTTTCAATTATCGGCGCCTGACCCGAGTATCGGTCGCAGCCAGCACTTCAGCGCGCACGGACGGGAAAACGGGATGACCGGTACGGCAACGGGTGGGATGGCGACCGGGATGATGCACGGATTCGTGCGGGCGTTGGTGCGATTCACGGCCGCGCAGGGCGTGTTGGTGCTGCTGGTGTGCGTGCTGCTGCAGCAGTTCGTGTTCACCGATCCAGCGGGTGCGCGTGCGGTGCAGGTCAGCGCATGGCTCGCGTTCGGGGTGCAGATCGTGACGTTTGCCATCGCCAGGTTGGTGGCGCGGGAGAATGTCATCGCGGGCTGGGGATTGGGTGTGGTGCTGCGGTTCGCCACGGTCGCCTGCTGGGCGTTCCTTGGTGTGAAGGCGATGGGGCTGCCGTCGGCGCCCGCGCTGATGTCGCTCGTGACGTTTTACTTCGTCTCGACACTCGTCGAGCCGCTCTTCTTGAACGCCTGACCCGGACTCTCGGGATGCTCCGTTCGTTGTCGTTTGCACTACTGCTGGCCGCCACGCCGTCGTTCGTGAGCGCGCAGACCGATACGACCCTCGTGCCAGTCACCGCACCGGCCGAGCCGTTGGTGACCGGCGTTGGCACCGTAGAAGCTGTCGCGCAAGCCGAGGGCGGGCACGCGGCTGCCGAAGGGCCGGTGGACATCATCACGCCGCACATCACGGATGGCTCACACCTCGAGCTGCCGTACTGGAAGCCGCCCTTCTACACGGAAGTCGAGCTGCCCCACTGGGCGCCGATCATGATCGGTGGCATCGCCTTCGACCTGTCGCCCACCAAGCATGTGGTCTTCATGCTGCTGGCGGCGGTGCTGGCCTCCGTGCTCCTGCTGTCGGCCGCGTCGGCCAGCAAGCAACAGCACGCCAGCAAGGGGCGACCATCCGGCTTCGCCAGCGGCATGGAAGCGATGGCACTCTACCTGCGCAACGAAGTGGTGCTGCCGAATGTGGGGCACCACGGCGAAGGCTATGTGCCATTCGCGTTGACACTGTTCTTCTTCATTCTCTGCTGCAATCTGCTGGGCATGATTCCGTACGGTGCCACCGCGACGGGCAACATCTCGGTGACGGCCACGCTGGCGATCATTACCGCGATCGTCGTCGAGTTCGCCGGCATCCGCGCGAACGGCCTGGGATACCTCAGCACGATCTTCTACTGGAACAAGGATCTGCCGATCGTGATGCGCGTGTTCATGTTCGTGCTCCTGAGTCCCATCGAAATGGTCGGCAAGATCGCCAAGCCGTTCGCCCTGACGATCCGCCTGTTCGCCAACATGACGGCCGGTCATATCGTACTGCTCGCGCTGATCGGTCTCATCTTCGCGTTCCAGAGCTGGGCCATGGCCGGTGTGCCGGTACTGATGGCCACGGCGATCAGCATGCTCGAACTGTTCGTGTCCTTCCTGCAGGCGTTCATTTTCACGCTGCTCGCCTGCGTGTTCATCGGTCAGATGCGGGAAGCGCACCACTAGGCGCACATGCAGGGCTGAGGCTCGTTGCTCCTGAGCGTCAGATTGTAACCGGTCGAGCGACCGGCGAAGCCCGTTGGATGATGCATTTCATTCGCGGACGGGCAGCACGGCAACGTGCGGAGCGGCATGACTCAACGACCAGTTTGGAGTTTTCCATGATCGAAGTAATGGGTCTTCTGCAGGCCGCCACGGCCGTAGCGAGCTCGGAAAAGGGGCTGGCCATGATCGGCGCGGGCATCGCCGCCGGTGGTGCCGTGATCGGCGCCGGTATCGGCATCGGCCAGATCGGTGGATCCGCCGTTGAAGGCATGGCGCGTCAGCCCGAAGCGGCCGGACGCATCCAGACCGCGGCCCTCATCCTCGCGGCCCTTGTCGAAGGCGCCGCGCTGTTCGGCGTCGTGATTGGCTTCCAGATTCAGGGCAAGATCACGTTCTAATCGTGCGCGTGGGGCGTCCGCTTCCGGGCGCCCCGCCACACTTTCTTCCAGCGGATCCACTCATGCTCGACCTTCTCTCACGCGTCCGCTTCATGCGCTTTGGCGCTTCCCTGGCCCGCGTTCTTGCGCTTGGCACGGCGATCACGTTGTCGGCCGCGCCGGCGCTCGCCGCCGAACCGGCCGAAGGCGGTTCGATGAACATGCTCGAGCCGAAGGCCGGGTTGATGTTCTGGACGCTCATCATCTTTCTGCTCCTCCTGTTCGTGCTCTCCAGGTTCGCCTTCAAGCCCCTCTTCGCCGCGGTCCAGGCGCGCGAGAAGGCGCTCGAAGACGCGATCGAGGGGGCCAGGCGTGACCGCGCCGAGAGCGAGCAGCTGCTCGCCCAGCAGCGTGCACAGCTCGAGGCGGCGCGCACCGACGCGCAGAAGATCATCGCCGACAGCCGAGCCATCGCGGAAAAGATGCGCTCGGACATGATGGCGCAGACCAAGCAGCAGCAGGAAGAGATGATCGAACAGGCGCGTCGCGCGATCGACGGCGAGAAGAGTGCTGCCATCGCCAGCTTGCGCAACGAAGCGGTCGATCTCGCGATCGCCGGGGCCTCGCGCGTGATCGAGCAGAATCTCGATTCCAGCACCAACCGTCGCATCGTCGAGACGTTTCTCTCCTCGCTGGACGGCGCCAAGGGTGTGCGCGGATGAGCATCGGTCAGGGTGAAACGGTCGCCCGCAATTACGCGGAAACGCTGCTGACACTCGGCCGTCGCGCTCAGGATGCCGCCGGGTGGGGTGGCATGTTGCGGCAGATCGCGCAGGCAATTTCGACGGATCACACGCTCGAACTGTTTCTCGAGTCGCCGCGCATCGCGGCATCTGCCAAGGCGGATGTGATCACGAAGGCGCTCAGCGATCGTGTCCCGCGCCTGTTCCTCCGTTTCGTGCTGATTCTGGTGCACAACCGCAGGCAGATGCTCATTCCCGCGATCGCCGACGAGTACGACACGTTGCTCGATGCCTCCAACGGCATCGTGCATGCGCGCGTGACGGTGGCGCGCGAAATCGCCGACGAGGAGCGCGACGCCATCGCGACGCAACTGTCGAAGGTGGTCGGCAAGACGGTGGTTCCGCACATCGCGATCGATGCGTCGATTCTCGGCGGTGTGGTCGTGCGCATGGGCGACACGGTCATGGATGGATCGCTCCGTCGGCGACTGGGCACGCTGCGACGTCGCATGATGGTGCGGCCGGTCGGTTGAGCGGCGCCCAGTCTCTTTGCGCGCGCATCACGGGGCGCGGCTGCCGGCTGGTGGCCGCGCCTTTTGCGCTCCCGCCGCTGCTCCCGCCGCTGCTCCTGCCGCGGCTCGTGCCGCTGCTCGTGCTCCTGACATCGGCAACGGCCGGCGCGCAGCGTGGGGTGCTCCCCGGCCAGAACGCCGCGTCCCCGCGCATTCCCACGGCGCCGCCAACAACCCCGCGCGGCAACGATACCACCGGCTACTGGCAGCAACGCGCCGACTACACCATCGTCGCCACGCTCGATGAGCGGATGGGCGGCATTCGCGCCACCGGTACACTGCACTACGTCAACAAAAGTCCCGACACCCTGCGCGAACTCTGGGTGCATCAGCACCTCAATGCGTTTCGTCCGGGTTCCCGCTGGTCCGCCACCGACGAGCGTGAAGGTCGTCAGCGGTTTCAGAAGTTGAACGATCCCGATTTCGCCTACGAGCGCCTCACGTCGGCGCCGCGCATCGGGAGCACGGCGCTGGTGGCGGAGTACCCGCTGGCGCCGGACAGCTCCGTGGTGCGTTTGGCGTTGCCGTCTCCGCT
This sequence comes from Gemmatimonadales bacterium, assembly GCA_038213465.1. Lineage (GTDB taxonomy): Bacteria > Gemmatimonadota > Gemmatimonadetes > Gemmatimonadales > Gemmatimonadaceae > Gemmatimonas. Next base: position 11,329 of record JBBQTA010000015.1, read on the forward strand.
GGCCCCGGGTGATTCGGTGCGCGTAGACTTTGCCTGGGATGCGCGCCCGGCCACCGTGGCGCGGCGACAGGGGCGACGCGGCCGGAGCTTCGATTTTTCGCAGTGGTACCCGAAGGTCGCTGTGTATGACAGGGGGGGGTGGCATCCGAACGCGCTCGTGCCGGCGGGGGAGTTCTATGGCGAGTTCGGCTCGTTCGACGTCACGCTCGTGTTACCCAACGACGAAGTGGTTGGCGCCACCGGCGTACCGGTGAGTGGCGATCCGGGGTACACGCGCGTCGCGGCGCCCGGCAGTGCTGCTCCACGACTCGCGGCGAGTGCGTACGCCAATGTGCCGGCCGGTCCGCGTGTCGTGCCCGGCAATGGTTATCGCGCCGTGCGCTTCATCGCGCGTGACGTGCATCATTTCGCGTGGAGCACGTCGCCAGGCTTTCGCTACGAGGGGGCGTCCTACGTGCGCCCGCCATCCAGCGCGTGGCGGTTCCCGATCTGGGATACCGTGTCAGTACACATCCTGTATCGCGCCGATGCGACGGACGACTGCTCGCGTGCCAACAACGCGTTCTTCGGCGATAGCGTAAGATATAGCCGAGCCGTGCGCGAGTGCGTGGACGTGTCGCGCACGCAGTGGGAGGGCGGCAAAGCGTTGCGCTATGCGCTGCAGTCGCTGCGCTGGCTCGAGGCGCTGTACGGCGACTACCCGTATCCGCAACTGACGATTCTCAAACGGGTGGATGGTGGCGGCACCGAGTTCCCGATGCTCGTCGAAAACGGATCGGCGTCGCTGGAGTTGACGCTGCATGAGGTGGGACACATTTACTCGTTCGGTATTCTGGCCAATAACGAGTGGCAGTCGGGATGGATGGACGAAGGGCTCACCTCGTACCAGACCGCGTTGCAGGAAGGGGACGCCCGCGTGCTGCTGGCCGCACGACTGGCGCAGGCCAACGATCGCGATCCGTCCAAACCCGCCAACAGTGCGGTGGCCGCGCTGCGACGCCGGTTGGACGGGACGACGATGGCGCAGGCGCGGATGGTGCGCGAAGGCATCGCTGAACCGATCGGAACGCGTGCGGACCTGTTCCGCAACTTCGGCGTGTACAACGCAATGGTGTACGATCGTGCGCAGGCCATGTATCAGGCGCTGCACGATGTGATGGGCGAGGAGGACTTCCAGCGGTTCCTGCGCGACTACTACGCGCGGTGGCAGTTCCGGCATGTGGACCGCTGGGCCATACAGGGCTCGGCGGAGCGCATCGGGAAGCGGCCGTTGGGCTGGTTCTTCGACCAGTGGGTGAACCGCACCGGCGTGATCGACTACACGCTGCGCAATGCCACGGTGCGTCGTGATGGTACCGAGTGGGTGGTGACGGCGCAGCTGTCACGTGTGGCCGGCGGATACCGGCATCCGATGCCGGTGGGGGTGCGCACCGCTGCAGGGTGGACGGTGATTCGTGGCGATGCGTCGCGAGATGTGCAGACGGTCCAGCTCCGGGTGCGCGAGGCGCCGGACGCCCTGTGGCTCGACCCGTTCGGCAGCACCGACGCTCCGTTTGCGTCGTACTACCGTCTGTCGTTGTCGTCCCGTTGAGTCTGATCGACATGATCGTCTTGGCATCAACTACTCGCAGGAGCAGACATGAGCGGTCGCGTTGACGTGACGCATGTCCCCAAACCGTGGGGGCACGAAACGATCTGGGCACACACCGATCGGTATGTGGGGAAGATTCTGCACATCAACGCCGGGCAGGCGTTGTCGGTGCAGTATCACGAGCGCAAGGACGAGACCGTGTATCTCCTCAATGGCGAGATGAAGTATTGGGTGCAACTGCCGGGTGAGACCGAGTTGCAGGATCAGCGTCTGACGACGGGACAGTCGTTCAGGATCATGCCGGGCACCATCCATTACATGGAAGCGGTGACCGACTGTGACGTGCTCGAAGCCTCGACACCGGAGCTCGACGATGTCGTGCGTATCAAGGATCGCTATGGTCGCGAAGGGACGAGCGCACCGTAGTCACTTGTGCGCTGTCACAAGGTGAGGCGCCTTCACAGCACTTTCGCGGCGACGTTCCCCTCCCCAGGGACGTCGCCGCGCTGCATTTTTCGGTACTGCCCTCGCGCGCTCCGCGCGCCGCCTGAGTCAAGCTCCGATATCGCTCATGAAAGTCATCATTCCGCTCGCCGGCAAAGGGACGCGCCTTCGCCCACACACCCACGTCGTTCCCAAGCCCATGCTCAAGGTCGCCGGCCGACCGGTCATGAGCTACGTCATGGACGATGTGCTCAAACTGGGGAACGTGGAGCAGGTGGTCTACATCACGGGACACCTGAAGGAAAAGGTGGAGCGGTTCGTGCGCGACGCATACGACATCCCCAGCGTGTTCATCGAGCAGAAGGTGCAGGACGGTACGGCGGGCGCGATTGCGCTGGCGCGCGAGTATGCCGACCAGCCGGTGCTGATCATCTTCGTCGACACGATCTTTGACGCCGACCTGAGCATCGTGAAGGACAGCGATGCGGACGGCATCATCTGGACGAAGGAAGTCGAGGACTACCAACGCTTCGGCGTCGTGGTGACCGACGCCGACGGCTTCATGACGAAGATCATCGAGAAGCCGCAGACGCCGATCTCCAAGCGCGCCAACATCGGCCTGTACTACATCAGAAACTACCAGCTCTTGTACGAAGGGATCGCGCATGTGCTGTCGCAGCCGCAGAACAAGGGCGAGTGGTATCTGACCGACGCGTTCCAGTACATGATCGACCATGGCGCCAAGATCAAGGTCGTGGATGTCGCCGGGTGGTACGATGCCGGCCAGTTGGAAACGCTGCTCGACACCAACCGCACGATGCTCGAACGCGGTCGTGCGCGTCGACCGACGCAGCTGGGCGAAGGCGCCACAATCGTGGAGCCCGTGTACATAGAGGATGGTGTGACGATCGAATACTCGACCGTCGGACCGAACGTCTCGCTGGGCGCCGGCAGCATCGTGCGCCATTCCACGATCTCCGATTCGGTGATCGGCGAGCAGGGACAGATCAGCAAGTGCGCGCTGCACCACGCGTTTCTCGGCGATGCGGTAACGGTGGAAGGGGTGAAGGGCTCGTTGTCCATAGGCGATCATTCGGAGATTCGGAGCAGCGCATGACGCAGCGCGCAGGCGACGGCATGTCGCGTCGTGAGTTGCTCACCGGTGCCGCCGCGCTCGCGGCGGGTGCCATCACATTTACGCCGGCGCGTCTGCTCGCGGCAACCGACGATTGGCGCGTCGACCTGACGCCGCCTGGACTGGGCAGCGCGGATCGCATGCTGGGCGTGCCATTCGAGAAGCGTGACACGGTGCGCATCGCCATCGTAGGCACCGGTTTGCGGGGGCGGTCGGTGCTGAGTGAGTTCCTCGCCATCGAGGGCGTACAGATCACGGCGCTGTGCGATGTCGTCGAGGACAAGGCCAGGCGTGGCGCCGCGATGGTGATCAAGGCGGGCCAGCCGGAGCCTGCGCTCTACACGAATGGCGAGCGCGACTACGAGCGACTGGTGCAGCGCAACGATATCGACTTCGTCTACACGGCCACGCCGTGGCGCTGGCATACGCCCGTCGCGCTGGCGGCCATGCGCGCCGGCAAGCATGTGGGAAGCGAAGTCGCGATCGCGATGACGATCGAGGATTGCTGGGCATTGGTGGAGACGTCGGAGAAAACGCGACGGCATTGTCTGATGATGGAGAACTGCTGCTACGGCAACAGCGAGCTGACCGTGTTGCAGATGGTGCGGCAGGGTGTGTTCGGCACGTTGCTGCACGCCGAGGCCGCGTATCTGCACGACCTGCGCGCGATTCTCTTCGAAGATAAGGACGAAGGGCTCTGGCGTCGCGCCCCGCATACCGAGCGTAACGCGAATTTCTACCCGACGCACGGACTCGGCCCTGTCGCGCAGTATCTCGGCATTCACCGCGGCGACCGGTTCGACTACATCGTCTCGATGGCATCGCCCGAAGCCGGGTTGACGCAGTGGCGCGAGCAGCAGGTGCCCAGGGACAGTGTCAAGTGGGCCGAGCGTTACAAGGCGGGCGACGTGAACTCGTCGCTCGTGAAGACGGCGCTGGGTCGCACGATTCTGCTGCAACATGACGTGGTCAATCCGCGTCCGTATTCGCGGCTCAACAACCTGCAGGGCTCCAAGGCCATCTTCAACGACTATCCGCCGCGACTGTATATCGACGGCGCGGCCGGTGGTGAACGCTGGACACCGCTCGCCGATTTGAATAAGAAGTACGAGCATCCGCTCTGGACGGCGGTGGGCGACCTGGCGCGCAAGAACGGTGGCCATGGCGGGATGGACTTCGTCATGGCGTACCGACTCGTGCAGTGCATGCGCGAGGGCATCGCGCCCGATTTCGACGTCTACGATGCGGTGGCGTGGAGTGCGCCGTTTCCCCTTAGTGAGGAGTCGGCGCGGAAGGGCAGTGCGCCGGTCAAGTTCCCGGATTTCACGCGCGGTGCCTGGCGTTCGGCCGATGCCGCCGTCGGAGCGAAAACGGGCGCGTGAGGATCAGGTGAGGAACAGGTGAGGGAGAGGTGAGGATCACGGCCGCGGCCATCCTCGCGCGCGGACTCGGAACGCGCATGCGACAGGTCGATCCGACCGCGCGGATCGACGACGCGCAGGTGGCGGTGGCCGAGACGGGGATGAAGGGGATGATTCCGCTGCGCCGTCCGTTTCTCGAGTACATCATCTCCGCGCTGGCGGACGCCGGTATCACGGGCGTGGTGCTGGTGCTGGGTCCGGAGCACGATGCGGCGCGCGCGCATTTCACGCGCGATGTCGCTTCCGCGCGAGTGCGTATCCGGTTCGCGACGCAGGAGCGGCCCATCGGCACCGCCAACGCGGTCGTGGCCGCGGCGCACACCATCGGCGACGAGCCGTTCCTGGTAGTCAACGCCGACAACTACTATCCGGTGGACGCGTTGGGCGCGCTGGCGGCAGATGCTTCGGCCGGCACGATCGCGTTTGATCGCGACGCGCTGGTGCGTGACGGCAATATCGACGCGGAACGCGTGCGTTCATTCGCTGTGCTCGACGTGAGCGACGATGCATTGCTGCGCGGCATCATCGAGAAACCGGGGGACGCACTCGATCTCACGTCGCCCGCGGCGCGGTGGGTGGGGATGAACTGCTGGGCGGTGACGCCGGCGTTGGTGGATGCGTGTGCGCGCGTGCCCATGTCGTCGCGTGGCGAGTATGAGCTGCCCGAGGCGGTGGCGCTGGCCATTCGCGAAGGCGTGCCGGTGCGCGCCGTTCGAATGTCTGCGGCCGTGCTCGATCTCTCCACCCGCGGTGACATCGCCTCGGTCACGGCGCGGCTCGCCGATGTGGACCCGGTGCTGTGACATGAGCATGCCGACGCTCTCCACCGCGCTGGTCGCGCTGTCGCTCGACGATCCAGCAATCCCCGAGCGGGTGCGCGATCAGTACGAACGTCTCCTGCGCGACGCGCACCGAGCGCTCGACGATGGCAATGTGCCGCGCGACGGACGGCGCGAGTGGATTGTGCCGGGGCGCATCGAAGTGCTGGGTAAACATGTGGACTACGCCGGTGGCCGTTCGCTGCTGTGCACGGTGGAGCGCGGGCTCGCGTTGGTTGGGCGCCCGCGCCCGGAGCGGACGCTGGTGGTACGTGACGCGCGGCGTCGGGAGGCTGTCGCGGTGCCGTTCGACGAGGTGCCGTACGGCACGATGCCGTGGGCGGTGTATCCCCGCACTGTCGTGCGTCGACTGGTGCGCAACTTCGGCAATGCGGTCCAGGGGTGCGATGTCGCGCTGGCCAGCAATCTTCCCGCGGCCGCCGGCGTCTCGAGTTCAAGTGCGCTGACCGTCGGACTGACGCTGGTCATGTCGGCCCTCTCGGGGCTGCCGTCCACGCCGTTGTGGCGCGAGGGGATTCCGGATCGCGTGTCGCTGGCAGGCTACGTGGGCGCACTGGAGAACGGCGCGGACTTTGGTGTGCTGGGTGGCGAACGCGGCGTGGGGACCATGGGCGGCGCCCAGGATCAAACGGCCATTCTGTGCAGTGTGCCCGACCAACTCGAGGTATTTCGCTGGGCGCCGGTGCGGCACGAGCGCTCCGTGCCATGGCCCTCGGACTACACGTTCGTCATCGGCGTCAGCGGCGTGGTCGCCGCGAAGACCGGTGCCGCGCGAGATCAGTACAATCGCGTGGCGCGTATGGCGCGTCATCTGATGCAGGCGTGGAACGACGCGCGCGGCGACGCATCAACGCGGGCGGATGCGCCGGTGCCGCGGACGCTGTCCGACGCGTTGCTGCAGGCCGCCGGCGGTGCGGCGATGACGGAGGTGCCACGCATCATGATCGACGCCGCGCGCGCATCCGCCACCGACGAGTTCACCGCGGACGCACTCGAAGCACGATTGCACCAGTTCTTCGAAGAGACGTTCCACATCGTGCCCGGCGCGGCCGATGCGCTCGCCGCCCTCGACCTCGACATGTTCGGACGACTGGTGGCGCAGTCGCAGGCCGGAGCCGAGCGCGCACTCGGCAATCAGATCGCGGCGACCGTTGGATTGGTGGCGTTGGCGCGCGAGATCGGTGCCGTCGCGTCCAGCGCGTTCGGCGCAGGGTTTGGCGGCAGTGTCTGGGCGATGGTGCGGCAGGACGAGTCGGAGCGCTTTCTGGCACGCTGGCGCGAGCGGTATCTGCGCAGTCGCACCGGGCACAGCGCACGCACGTTGTTCTTTGCGAGCGCACCGAGTGTACCCGCGTTCGAGATCGTCACGCGGGGATAGCGCGCGGGGCGCGCGGCGCGATGCGGACCCGTGCGCCGCCGTCTCACACCGGCAGCTCGTCGGACTCCAGCGCACACGCCAGGGTGGTCACCAAGTCGAGCAGGCGCACGAGTCCGCGCTCGCTGTCGTGGTCGTCGAACCACTCGCCGAGTGTGTGCGCATCACCGCCGGTGCCACCGGCGCCGACGGCGATGGCGGGAATGCCGAGCGCGAGTGGCACGTTGGCGTCGGTCGAGGCGGACGCGGCATACGGGACCCGACCCACACGCTCGGTGGCCTGCGCAGCGAGACGTACGAGCGGATGCTCGCCATCGAGAGCTCCGCCCGGGCGATCGCCAAGCAACTCGGTGCGGACGTGCAGCGCGAGCGCGGGGCGCGGGCGTGATTCGTCGGCGGCGGCGCGATGTGCGAGTCGCAGGATCTGACTGGTGAGGACGCTGATGCGATCGGACTCGATCGCGCGGATGTCCACGTCGAGCCATGCCTCCCGCGGAATGCTGGTGAGCGTTTGGCCGCCGCCCATACGACTGACCGTGACGGCGGCATACGGACGCTCGCGCTCGGCAAGTCGCGCGATGCCGGCAATGAGCACGCCGAGTGCGTAGGCCGGGTTGGGCGTGCCGGCGTTGGCCCAACTGTGGCCGCCGTGTCCACACACGAGGATGCGCAGCCGGTGCGAACCGACCGCGTGATGCACAATGCCGCTATCGCCGGGACCATCCACCGCTATGGCGGCGAAGGTGCGCCGATCGGCGGGGAGCGCATCGAAGTAGGCACGGGCCCCGCGCAGATTCCCCTCGCCCTCTTCGCCTACCGTTGCAACGATCTCCACGGCGCGCTGCATGCGTTCGGCGACCTCGCGCGTGTGCAACGTATGCGCGAGTGCCAGCATGGCGGCAAGTCCGCGGCTGTTGTCGCCGATGCCCGGACAGTACACCGCAGATCCGCGGCGCATGGCGCGCAGCGGGGCATCGTGCGCAAAGACCGTGTCGAGGTGCGCCATACACACCACCGGCGACGGATCGCGGACGCGGCCGGCGGGTTCGACACGCACGATGAGGTTGCCGACATGATCCGTGCGGAACGCCGTGCACCCGGCCGCGCGCAGTTCCTGTTGCAGCGAGGCGGCCCGTGCGCTTTCGTGTCCGGTCGGGGCCGCGATCTCGGCGATGGCGATCTGCCGATCGAGCAACCAGGCGCGTCGGGAGCGCCACGGGTCGAGCACCGCCGACTTCCAGTGCAGGTCCGCACCCGATGCGCCGCGGGATGCATTCACCATCGCACGGAGTGAGCGTCGTGGCGACATCAGTCGCGCCGGAGGAGGGCGATCAGCATGCGACACCCGGTGCGTGGAAGCCGGGGCGCAACGTGCTCGCGCTCGCACTGGTGAGCTTTCTGACCGATGCGGCGAGCGAGATCATCGCTCCGCTGTTGCCGCTCTTTCTGGTGGGTACACTGGGCGCGTCGGTCAGCATGGTCGGAGTGATCGAGGGCGGCGCGGAGTCGGTGGCGGCTCTGCTGAAACTACTCAGCGGATGGTGGTCGGACCGAACGATGCACCGCAAGCCGCTGATCGTGGCGGGCTACACGATCGCGTCGCTCGTCCGGCCGCTGGTAGCCGTGGCGCAGTCGGCGACGCAGGTATTGATGATCCGGCTGGTCGATCGGGTCGGCAAAGGGATTCGGGGTGCGCCGCGGGACGCGCTGCTGGCCGCATCCACGCCTGCGGTACATCGCGGACGCGCGTTCGGCTTCCATCGGGCCGCAGACCACGCCGGCGCGGTCGTGGGGCCGCTCGTGGCCCTGTTCTGCCTGCAGTGGCTCGGTATGCCGGTGCGGCAGGTATTCTGGGTCGCCGCCATCCCTGGCGCGTTGGCGGTGGCGGTGGCCGTGTTCATGGTGCGGGAAGTGCGCGCTCCACGAGCATCGCCGGCCGCGCTCGTGAAGCCGGGTGCGGAGCTGGCGGGTGCGGAGCCGCCACCGGTCATGGCGTCAGCCACGCCTGCGCCGAAGCTCCCCCGCGTCTTCTGGCGCACGATGGCGCCAATTCTCCTCTTCACGCTTGGCAATTCCACCGACGCGTTCCTGTTGCTGCGCGCCTCGGAGTTGGGGGTGCCGACCGCGCTCATTCCGCTACTGTGGGTGGTTCTGCACCTGGTGAAGAGTGCATCCAGCACGCCAGGGGGGGCGCTGTCGGATCGGTGGGGCCGCCGTCCACTGATCGTGGCCGGTTGGCTGCTGTACGCGCTGGTGTATCTCGGATTGGCCCGTGCGAGCACGCCGCTACATGCTTGGCTGCTTTTTGGCGTGTACGGGTTGGTCTTCGGACTGACCGAAGGGAGCGAGAAGGCACTGGTGGCCGATCTCGTGGGTGCGGCGCGTCGTGGAACCGCCTTCGGCTGGTATCATGCGACCGTGGGCGTAGCGGCGTTGCCCGCGTCGGTGCTGTTTGGCGTGCTCTGGGACCGCTATGGCGCGCCGACGGCGTTTCTGACCGGTGCGGTGCTTTCGGCGGCGGCGGCAGTCCTGATGACCGTCGGTGCGCGTCAGTCCGTCGCGCGCACCGACTGAGCCCAGCGTCCACGCGTGCGTGACTAGCGCTTGGCTTTGCTGCCGTTGGGGCCGATGGTGCGCTCGTACAAGTCGAAAATGCGCTGATACTCGTCGGTCCACGACGACGGTCGCACGAAGCCGTGATTCTCGACGGGATACGACGCCAGCTCCCAGCCCGTTTTGCCGAGTTCGATGAGCCGCTGCGTGAGTCGGACGATGTCCTGGTAGTGCACGTTGGTATCCACCATGCCGTGCGCCATGAGCAGCGGATCCTCGAGATGCTCGGCGAAGTAGATCGGCGATGAGCGACGATACGCCAGCGTGTCGTTCTGCGGCAGGTTGAGAATGCCGCCGGTATAGCCGTGGTTGTAGTGCGACCAGTCGGTGACCGAGCGCAACGCGGCACCGGCGCCGAAGTCCCTGGGCGCATTGAACAGGGCCATGAGCGTCATGAAGCCACCGTAGCTGCCGCCGTAGATACCAGCGCGTTCCGGCGCGATCCCGAACTCCTTCTGCAGGTACCGCGAGCCGTCCACGTGGTCCTGCAAATCGCGCCCACCCATCCAGCGGTAGATCGCCGTCCGCCAGACGCGCCCGTAGCCAGCCGACGCGCGGTAGTCCATGTCGAGCACCACGTAGCCCCTGGACGCGAGGAAGTGGTGGAACATGTACTCGCGAGCATAGCTGGACCAGAAATCGTGCACGTTGTGCAGATAGCCGGCGCCGTGCACGAAGATCACCGCGGCGCCGTTCGGCGTGGCACCGACATCCTGCGGACGGTAGATGCGCGACGGGACGTCAACGCCGTCGCCGTCGCGCACTTGCACAATCGCGGGCTTGATCCACGTACCGGCACGAAATGCTGCGCCGCTGGAGGTGGTGAGCCGAGCGCGCGCGCCGTCGTTGAATGACGCGACGAAGAGCTCAGGTGGCACGTTCGACTGCGAGAACACGTCGGCGATGCGTTTGCCATCCGGGCTCACTGCCACGGCGTGCCCGCCATGGTCGCGCGTGAGCTTCTCGCGCGGGCCGCCGCTGACCGCCATGCGATAGAAGTGTCGCACGAATGGCGACTCCTCGCTCGTGTGCAGCCAGAACCAGCGCCCATCGGGCGACAGTTCGGCGTTCTCCACTTCCCAGTTGCCGCTGGTGAGTGTGGTGCGGCCGCTGCCGTCGGCGTTCGCCGCGTACAGGTGGGCGAACCCGCTCGCCTCGGAGGCATACCATACACGCCCGTCGGGGAGCCAGCCCATGCAGCCGCCGCACGGTCCGCCAACCCACGCGCTGTCGTTCAGCGCCTCCACACTGCGCACTGGGCCACTGTCGGTGACCGTGGCGAGGTAGCGCCACTTGAAGTCGGGAGTGAACGCGGTCATGAGTCCGCTCGAGCCATCGGCCGACCAGCCGACGAAGCGCGCCTGCGAAATGGCGCGGGTGCTGTCGCCGGCAATCGGGTGAAGTGCCGTGAGCTTGCCCGTGGCAAGATCCAGACGATAGCTGCGGAACCGAGCGACCGCATCGCCCACCTTGGACCGCGACGGAAGATCTTCGGTGAAGCCGCTGCCGGTCACGTAGTTTGGAACGATCGTGTTACGTGCCGCGCCCGGCGCTGCGGCCGCGGTGAGCAGGACGGCGGAACGGAAATTCGGGGAGACGCTCAGTGCGGCGAGTCGCTCGCCGTTGGGGAGATACACGGCCGGCAGTGCCCGTGCTGCCGCCCGGTCGCGCCGCGCCTTGGCGAGTGAGTCGTCGCGCTGACGGTCGCGTACCACCTCGAGCAGTTCACGCTGTTGCCGGTCGAGCGCGCCGCGCATGCCGATGGCGCGCGCCGAGTCGCGTGGCGCGGGGCCGCTGCGCACATCGGTGAGCTGGCGCAGGCTGCCGGCGGCAAGTTCGATCGCGAAGGCATTGCCGTCCCGGAGGAACAGCACGTGGCGCCCATCGGCGGAAAAGCGCGGATCGGATTCGGCTGCCACGGTCTCGGTGAGTTGCCGCATCGTCGCGTTCCTGCCATTGGCACGCGTCTCGAAGAGATACAGATCGCCGCGCGCGGACACGACCCGGCGCCGGCCGTCACGCGTGCCCGGTCCGCTGGCCAGCAACGGTACGATACTGTCCAGCTGCGCGTCGGTGACCGCCTCCGGCGTCGCCCCCGCCATTGCACGCACGCGATACGTCTGCGACGGCGCATCCCATGCGGTGCCTGGTGGGTTCCACTGGAAGTACAGCCACTGTCCGTCCGCGCTCCATTGCACGTTGCCGGGCTCGCGACCGAAATGCTCCGGTCCGCGCATGATGTTGGGGATCGTCAGTGCAAATCCGGGGGCCGTCTGCGCCGAAGCGGTCGTGGGCGCGGCCACCGGTGCGGACGCAACGAGTACGACGACGAACGCACCCGGAAGACGGGTGCGGAGGGTGGACTGCATCATGAGCGGGCGGGACGAGTGGGAAGGACCGAGCGGTACCGGTGATCAGCAGCAGCGTGATCCAGGCTGTGTGTAGCGGGAATTCAGGCGGCTCGCCTCGAACTCGCGCATGGTCAGCGGCATGGCGTCGGGATGATTCGCCACCATGTACGCGAGGTAGGTGTCGTAGTCCGGCGCGCCGATGATGCGTCGGACGACGGCGGCGCAGCGGCGCGTGGATCCGAGCGATTTCGCGAGCAGGGTGGCGAGGCGGGACATGGAATGACAGCTCCGGTGACGATGGTGCGCGAGGCGGTGACGCCGGCGTGACGCTGAACCGCATGGTGCGTTGGCAATGTGCGGACCGGCCATGGGTCGCGAAACCGGCCCCTCACCAATTGTCCAACGACATGACGTCCACAGGGACCCTGCGGTTCAAGTTACTGCTTTCGACCGTGCTTGTCGTCGCGGCCGCGCTGACCACGGGCACGGCCGCCTCGGTGTTTGTGGCCAGCGACTCGGCCCGTCGCAGCGCGCAGGGAGGACTTCCGCCCGAGCTGTCGCTCGACGCGCATCGGCGGACAGCGGCCATCCACGCCTTGCAGGATTCGCTGCTGCTGCCGCTGGGACCACTACCAGCGCTCGACGCCGCCACGCTCCGATCGGTCGTGGCGCTGACCCAGCACGCGGGCCGGCCGGGCGAAACGCCGGCGGCGGCGGTGTGGACGGTCCCACCCACGGCAGCCTCCGATTCGTTGTCATCGGCCGCGTACGTCATGCTCCGTCGCTGGGCTCGCAGCGCGCCCCTGGAGGCGCTCTGGGGCTACCGGGAAGGATTGGGTGACCCGGCCAACCCGTGGGTCATTCCCGGCCGGGCGTGGCCGCTGCTGATGCGCTACGCCAAGCATAACACGCAGGAGGCCGATTCCGCGCTGGTGCACGGCGCGCCGGAGGCGGCCATGGAGCGGGCGCGCGAGACGATCGCAGCCGCGCGACATTTCGCCGATCAGCCCACCGCAGCGGACATGCTGGTGGGACGCGCCCTGCTGATGGACGGCGCCGACCTGCTCGCCCGCGCCGCACGCCAGGGGGACGCGCCGACGATCGTCTCTCAGGCGAGGCGTCTCTCACAACTGGCCCAGGCCAACTACGCACTGGCCCAGCCAGAACGCGCAAGCCTCAATGCCATGGCCGTGGATCCAGCGGACGGCCGTCTGGAGCAGATCGCCGCCGATCGATCGCTGCCCCACGCGTGGCGCCTTGCCGCGCTTGATGCAGTGGTGGTTGGTGCGTGCCTGCGCACGCGCGAGGTGTTGCTCGGCGCCACCGAAGACCGACGCAAGCTCCTCGCACAAATGGGAGTCGGCGTGGCCGACATTCCGCGAGCCGGTGAACTCGTGCCGGTCTACCGTCGCGCGCTTGATGCGTTCGACATCGAGGGACTGGCGAGTCACCTGAACGCGTTGCACCGTCCAGACGGCGGCCGCGCTACCAATCGCGTCGAGACGCCGATGCAGTGGCTCGTGCCCGCGGGTGTGCGGCACCGCTACGCCTTCTGCCGCAGTGTGATTTAGCAGACGGTCACCCGCTCGCAGCGGACGCGGTGCGGCAGCGGCGGGTCTCCTGCGCACTGGAAGCGCTGTCGTCCGCTCAATAGCATTCGTGGCACGCCTTCTCACTGCCACGGATGACGATTGATGACCGCCATGGAACCCGCCAGCCCTGCATCGCGCGACCTCGGTCGACTGCTTGTCACCGGCGGCGCCGGTTTCATCGGCAGTGCGCTGGTGTGGGGGCTCAACGCACGCGGACACGATCGCATCGTCATCGCGGATCGGCTCGGCACGAGCGAGAAGTGGCGCAACCTCGCGCCGCTCCGGTTCGAGGACTACCTCGAGGCGGACGATCTGCTGGAACGACTGGAAGGCGGCGCACTCGGCACCTTCGACACGGTGCTGCACATGGGCGCGTGTTCGTCTACGCTCGAACGTGATGCGACGTATCTCATGCACAACAACTTCGTGTTTACCAAACGGGTGGCGCACTGGTCGGTGTTGCACGGAGCGCGCTTGGTGTATGCGTCGTCAGCGGCGACGTACGGTGACGGCTCGGCGGGGATGGACGACGTGCTGACGACGCGCGCGGACTTGTCTCGACTTCGTCCGTTGAACGCGTACGGCTACTCGAAGCAGATCTTCGACCAGTACGCACTGTCTCATGCGCTGCTCGATCACATCGTTGGCCTCAAGTTCTTCAACGTGTACGGGCCCAACGAAGGACACAAAGGTGAGATGCGCAGTCTGGTGCAGAAAGCGTACGAACAGGTGCGCGACACCGGGCGGGTGACGCTGTTCAAGAGTTACAAGCCCGAGTATGGCGACGGCGAACAATTGCGCGACTTCGTCTACGTGAAGGACGTGGTCGGTGTCACGCTGCATCTGGCGCAGCACGCCACGGCGTCCGGGTTGTTCAACGTGGGAGCTGGCATCGCACACAGCTGGCTCGCCCTCACCGGCGCGCTGTTCGCGGCGATGGATCGCACACCCGTGATCGAGTTTGTCGAGATGCCCGAGTCGATGCGCGATCGCTATCAGTACTACACCTGCGCCGATGTGGGGCGCGTGCGTGCGACCGGGTACTCCACGGCGCCCATGCCGCTTGCCGATGCGGTGGCCGACTACGTGCGGGGCTACCTCATGCACGACCACAGGCTGGGCGACGAACGCGCGTAGGGCAGACGTGAAACTGTCGCGGACGTACAGCGACGGCACGTCCGCTTCATCGCGCTATCGCAACGGCTCGTCGCGCACGAAGTCCCAGAGCGTCAGGCGGCGCAGTCGGTAGTATGCATCCCAGTAGCCGCGCAGCGAGCGCAGGTAGTCCTGGAGCGCCTGATCCTTCTCGGTCTGCGCAATGGCGAGATTGCCGAAGTCGATGCGTCCGATCGAATAGCGATTGCGCGCCACCTCGAAGCGCTTCGCACCTACACTGTCCGCTTTCGCCGAGATCTCGAGCTGTCGTTCGGCCTGCGACAAACCAAGCGCGGCATATAGCGCTTCCTGCACCTGATTCTCGCGCGCGGTGCGTGCGTCGGTCTGCACCCGTTGCAGGTCGGCGCGCGCCGCCTCGATCTGTGCGCTGCGCGCGCCCCACTGCAGCACGGGCATCTCCACGCCCACGGAGAACTGCTGGCTCTGGAGCGGCGAACGGAACGATTCGTTGAATGTCGGCGCGGTCTGATTGAAGCCGACCGACGCATTCACGCTCGCACCGAATCCGGTGTTGCGCTTTGCTTCATTTACACGGCGACGCTGCTGCACGTCCTGCAACTCGCGCCCGCGCGTTTGCGAGGCGTTGTCCAGCGCGCGCTGCACCACGGCGAGAGTGTCGATGATCACCCGCGGGACGCTATTCGTGACCTGCAGGTCGAATGGCACATCGGGCGCGAGGCCGAGTTGCACGCGCAACGAGGCCGCCGCCCGATCCGCCGCCAGCTTCGCTCCATCGAGCGCTGCACGCGCCCGCAGCAGCGACAGCTCGCTCTGCAGCAGATCGTTCTCGCCGATACGGCCCACCTCGAACCGACCCTTGTTGAGCCGGAACAGTGTATCGTTGGCCGACGCATTTGCCTCCGCATTCGCCAGCGTCGCGCGCGCGGCGTACAGATCGAAGAAGAGATTCGAGGTGCGCTGCGCGATATCCTCACGCGCTTCGAGATACTGGCGTTCCGCGACATCGGTGCGCAGATCCTGCTCGCGGGAATCCCATGACAGTGCATTCGCGCGGAACAGTGGCTGCCGCACGCCGACCTGAAAGGGCGTGCCACGCCAGAGATTGGTGGTCTGCTGTCCCAGAATGTTCACGTTGCTGACGCCAGTGGACAGAAACATATCGCCACCGCTGAAGGGCAGGCGTTGTGCGACCGTCATGGCCAGCGAGGACGAACGCTGTTGCTGTGGTACAAACCGCGTGGACCCGTCCGGCTGCACGACGGGAATGATGGCGCGCGAGTAGACGGGGAGATCGCCCGCCAGCGAGACCTGTGGCAACAGGCGTGCGTTGAAGGAACGGTCGCGCAAGCGCGCCGCTTCGCGTTCGAAGCCTGCCGAACGCGCCGCGGGTCCGCGTGTGAGCGCCAGCCGGATCGCATCATCGAGGCTGAGTGTCTGGCCGGCCGCGGCGGTCGCAATGCTCTGTGCGTCTGCGCGCCTGGACAGAGTCGGAGGCAGCGCGGAGACGGCAAACGCCATCAGCAGTGCGCGACGCAGGGAGCGGGCAATCGGAATTGGCATGAACGGGGCAGTGCGGAAGGGAGCGCGGTGCTCGCGCGGTGGACGACTACTCGTAACGCAGGCAGACCACGGGGTCCTGTCGCGCGGCGCGCCACGCAGGGATGATCCCGAAGACCAGGCCAACGGAAATCGACACGCCAAAAGCGACGGCGACCGACATTCCAGACACGATGGTCTGAATGTTCGCGGCGCGCTCGATCCCGATACTCAGCGCGCCGCCAAGCGCGATGCCGGCCAGTCCGCCGGCAAGACTGATGAGCACGGCCTCCGCGAGAAACTGCGCAAGAATCTCGCGCTGCGTCGCACCCATGGCGCGACGTACACCGATCTCCCGCGTACGCTCGAGAATGGACGCGAGCATGATGTTCATGATGCCAATACCGCCCACGATCAACGAGATCGAAGCGATGGCGCCGAGGACGACGTTGAAGATGGCCTTCGTGCGCTGCTCCTGGCGCAGCAACTCCTCCGGCACCGTGATCTCGAAGTCCACCACACTGTTGTGCCGCCGCTCGAGCATACGCCGGACGATGGCGGCGACATCGGATACCGCGGTCGCCTCACGCACACGCACGATAACGCGATCGAGCTGATGGTAGTTCGTGCGCTCGGCGACCTTCTCCTGGTCTTCGTTTGTGTTGGCTTCCACGAAGTTGGATCCGGATGCGGACTGCACGTCCCGCTGACTCAGCAACGCGCGATTGCGATAGCGCAGCAGCATCGTGGACAGTGGCACGTACACATCCATGTTTGCGTCGCGGATGCCCAGATTCTGCGCACTCGACTGGGAGAGGGCGCGGTCGCGCAGTACGCCGACCACGGTAAGCCACGTGTCACCGACCTTGATCGATTGACCAATGGGGTCCTCCTTCGTGAAGAAGCGCGCCTTCACCCCGTTGCCGATGATCGCCACCGGTCGGCCGAGCGCCACTTGCGCCGCGGAAAAGTGGCTGCCGCTGGCGATATCGAGATTGAGCAGTCGAAAATATGACGTATCGACGCCGACCACCTTGCCGCTCCGGCGATTGCCTTCGCGGGTGATGAGCGCGTTGAGCACGGTCTCCCCGGTCACGGTCTCGACATCCGGAATGATGTCGCGGATGCTGCTCACGTCCTGAATTGACAGCCCCGGGGTGTAGCGACGCGGCTGTCGCTCGCCGGCCGCTTTGGCCGCTTCCTCCTTTTGTTCGATGATCGGCTTGATGATGATGTTGTTCGAGCCGAGCAAACGCATTTGCTCCAGAATCTCCTGCTCGGCGCCTTTGCCGATCGCGAGCATGGCGATGACCGAGGCGACGCCAAAGAGGATGCCGAGCGAGGTGAGCGCGGCGCGCAGCGTATTGTGCGTGAGCGCTTCGACGGCAGTGCGCAGCGCGAACGCTGCTTCGGTAAGGATTAGCCTCCAGCGCGCGGGCACGGTCAGGGCGTGGGCGCGGCGGACTTGATCGTTGGCTTCACCGTCGACTTGATCGGTGTGTCGCCGGGCACGCGTTGCGGATCGATTGGCTTGGACGCATCGGGTAGCGTTCTCATCGCTAACTTCGCAGCATCCGCGGGCACCGCCAGGAGCACACGATCATCCGCGGCGAGGCCCCGCGTGATCACGATTTCGTTGTCGTTCATGGCACCGGTGGTCACTTCCTGCCTGACCGTGCGACTGCCTTCGCGCTTGAACACGTACGCGCGTCCGCTGTCGCTCTGCACCGCTTCGATCGGTACGAACACCGCGTCGGGGATGACCTGTGTTTCGACGGCGTTCGAGGTCGTCATGCCGGGGCGAAGTGTCGTATCAGCCTTTTCGACCGTGACCACCACCTCGAACACCTTGGCGTCCGAGTTCGGACGCTGCTCGCCGACATTGGCGACCTCCGAGATCTTGCCGGGCAGCTTTTTGCTTGGATCTGCGTCGAGCATGATGTCGACCTTCTGGTTGACCGCCAGCTTCCGCACGTCGATCTCGTTCACATACGTAATCGATTCCATCTGCGACAGGTCCGGCAGTGTCGCCACGGCCGGGTCCCACGGCGTGATCTGCGAACCGGAGGTCTTCTTCCGCCCGTTCCATTCCTTGATGTAGATGACCATACCGCCGCCGGCCGGCGCGCGGATGGTGAACGAGCCCATGACGTCCTTCACGACCTGCAGCCGCCCCTCGAAGCGCGACAGATCGGACGCGACCTCGCTCATCTTGGCGACCGCCTGTTCGCTCTTGGTCTTGTAGTCGACCTTGGCCTGCGCCAGTGCACGGGTCGCTTTCTCGAAGTCGATTTCAGCCTGCCGCCGGATGCTCGGTGCTTCGTAGACCGCCTGCTCCCTGGCGATGCGCTTCTCTTCGAGCGCGAGCTCCATCGAGCGCATCTCCTCGCGGGCTTTGGAGAGGGTGAGCGTCGTGTCGAGCTGCGCCGACTGGAACTGCGCCTGCGATTTCTGTACACTGAGCGAGACGTCCTGCAGCGACGACGCGAGACTCGATCGATCGAGCTCGGCGACCACATCGCCTTCCTTCACGACGGTGCCCTCGGCGACGATCGACTGGATCTTCATCTGGTAGGCGCCGGCCTGCTGCGCGTTGGTGGGCGCGGTGATCTGCACGAACTTCTTGGCGCGCAGTTCGCCCGATGTCGTGACGGCCACTGTGAACGGTCCGCGCTTCGCGGACACGATGCCCGTTTCCAACTCGGTACCTCCGCGATCACGCGCGTACAGCCACGCGGCGGATGATGCGAGCAACAGGACGGTCACGGAGGCGATGACACCGGAGCGGGACGTGAGGAGTCGGCGCATTGCTGAACCCATTGAGGGAGGAATACCGGACTGCGCCATCATGCCATCTATTCGAGATTTCCGCAGCGTACTTCACCAACACCTAATGTTTGGTTCCGTGCCGACGCGGGACGGGACGAAGCGCGCTGCGTGGATTGGACACGCACGGGTACGAAACGGTTGCATGCACGGCGTTGGCGTGTCGGCATCCGGCACCTCGCCACCCACGGCTTCCCCCGCTCGTCGAGAGCATACACATGCCCACCGAACGCCCTGATCTCTGGAGCAGCACCCATCTCGCTGCATGGCAGCTCGCGCTCGACCGCTATGTGCAGGTAGTCGCAGCGCAGGGCGTGACGCGGTTGCCAGCACTCGACACGTGGTACCGGAAGACGCTGCCTGCACTCAGTGCATCGCGAACGCCCACGCACCTGCTCCACGCGGATCTGGTCGCACTGACCGAGTGGAAAATGGCGCGCGGTGTCTGGCGCGCACCCAACCTGGTACTGGTGCGGGGCAATGCGCCCGCTGACGTGATCGCGGTGAGCGGCGACGCATTCGCGAAAGCGCCGCATGCGACGCAACCGATCGCGGGGTTGGCCACACTCGCGGGCGTCGGACCGGCTACCGCGTCCGCCGCACTCGCCGCCGTCGCACCCGCCGTCTATCCGTTCTTCGACGAGATCGTCGCCGCGCAGATCCCGGCCCTCGGCAAGGTCGCGTGGACTCTGGGGTACTACGCGCGCTACGCGACCGCCCTGCGTGCACGGGCCGCCGCGCTAAGTGCCGACTGGACACCGGTCCATGTGGAACGTGCACTTTGGGCACACGCTGGAGGCAAGGCGGGCGTGCGCGGGTGACAGTCCGCGCACGCCCGGTCGCCGTACGCACAACGCGACGGCGCCGTTGTTAACGCGTCACGGCGTTCACGTCGTGCTGATCACCGCGTGGTGGTGGTCCTTCGGCACTCATCGCCTCGTATTCCGCGTCGTCGAACAGTCGCGACCGCGTGAGGAAGCGAAAACCCTCCGGTGTCTCCAGCGAGAATCCGGCGCCGCGTCCCGGCACTACGTCGATCGTGAGATGCGTGTGCTGCCAGTACTCGAACTGCTGCGCCCCGATGTAGAAGGGCACATCGGTGATGGTACCCAGGTACACGTCGCCCGCCCCGATGCGAAACTCGCGACGGGGGTAACACATCGGGGAGCTGCCATCGCAGCAGCCCCCCGACTGATGAAACACCAGATCGCCATGCCGGGCCTGCAGCGTGCGCAACAGCGCCGCCGCGTCAGGTGTCACGTCAACGCGTCGCACGGTCAAAAGAAGCCCAGCGCCTTCGGGCTGTAGCTGACCAGCAAATTCTTGGTCTGCTGGTAGTGGCTGAGCATCATCTTGTGGTTCTCGCGACCGATGCCGCTCTGCTTGTACCCGCCGAACGCGGCGTGCGCCGGATAGTGATGGTAGCAGTTGGTCCACACTCGACCAGCCTGAATGGCGCGACCCGCGCGATAGCAGGTGTTCGCATCGCGCGACCACACGCCGGCGCCCAAGCCGTACAACGTATCGTTGGCGAGGGCCATCGCGTCGTCGAAGTCCCTGAAGCGCGTCACCGACACGACCGGACCAAAGATCTCTTCCTGGAAGACGCGCATCTTGTTGTGTCCTTCGAGAATCGTCGGCTGCACGTAGTAGCCGTCCTTCAACTCGCCGTCGTGCATGGCGCGTGCGCCGCCCGTGAGTACCTTGGCGCCTTCCGCCCGCGCGATGTCGAAGTAGCTGAGAATCTTCTCCAGCTGATCGTTGGACGCCTGCGCACCGAGCATCGTGCTGGAATCCAGCGGATGACCGAGTTTGATCGCATGCACCCGTGCGATGGCGCGCTCCATGAAGGCATCGTAAATGGATTCGTGAATGAGCGCACGCGACGGACAGGTGCACACCTCGCCCTGATTCAGCGCGAACATGGCGAAACCTTCGAGCGCCTTGTCGAAGAAGTCGTCGTCGGCCTCCATCACGTCGGGGAAGAAGATGTTCGGCGACTTGCCGCCCAGTTCCAGCGTCACCGTGGTCAGGTTCTCCGATGCGTACTGCATGACCAACCGGCCCGTGGTCGTTTCGCCGGTGAAGGCGACTTTGCGTACGCGCGGGCTCGACGCCAGCGGCTTGCCCGCCTCGACGCCAAAGCCCTGCACGATGTTCAGCACGCCCGGCGGCAGCAGATCGCCGATCAACTCCGCGAACGCCATGATCGACACCGGCGTCTGCTCGGCCGGCTTGAGCACGACCGCGTTACCGGCCGCGAGTGCCGGGGCAAGCTTCCACGCCGCCATGAGCAACGGGAAGTTCCACGGAATGATCTGCGCCACGACGCCAAGCGGTTCGTGGAAGTGGTATGCGACGGTGTCCGCATCGATTTCACCCGCGGAGCCTTCCTGCGCGCGGATGACGCCGGCGAAGTAGCGGAAATGGTCCACAATCAGCGGAAGGTCGGCCGCCATCGATTCGCGGATCGGCTTGCCGTTATCGATCGTTTCGATCACGGCGATCGATTCCAGATTCTCCTCGACCCGGTCGGCAATTTTGTTCAGGATGATCGAGCGCTGCGTGGCGGACATGCGGCCCCAGGCCGGTGCTGCCGCGTGCGCCGCATCGAGGGCGAGTTCCACATCTTCAAACGTCGATCGCGCGACGTCGCACAGATGCTGGCCGGTGATCGGCGTCGGATTGGAGAAGTACTGTCCGCGCACCGGCGGTACGAACTGGCCGCCGATGAAGTTGTCATAGCGGGCCTTGATCGGAATGCCGATCGCGTACGATCGGGCGGCTTCCGGAAGGGTGGCGCGGGCGGGTGTCGGCTCGATCGTCGAGGACATGCGCATTCCTCCAGCTGGGGTGGGGTAGGCAGGGACGCGTCCAATTGGCACGCGCCGACGACGATTGGCAAGGCGTGGGCTTTCCATCAATCAGCTGCACGCCTAGGAAACCAAGTTGCATAGAATGCCGGCGCGAATGATGGTCGAGCCTGCCACGCGCCCGCGCCTCAGTCGCAAGCTCGCGCGCGACTCGCTTGGGCCTGTCATGGGCGCTACCTTGCGCAGAGCAGTCTCCACCGGTGCGAACGACCAGCGGCGCCAGATCGGCGCAGTGATCGGCACGTCCGCCGACTTCTCAGGGGGCAGGGATGGTGCCAGCCACTTCGAAGTCCGCCTTCCCGATCATCGGGATCGGTGCGTCTGCGGGCGGCCTCGAAGCGCTCGAGCTGTTCTTCCGGAATGTGCCGGAGCAGAGCGGCATGGCGTTTGTGATCGTGCAGCATCTCGATCCGACCCACGTGGCGCTGCTCGCCGAGCTGTTGCAGCGGGTTACGCCGATGCCGGTCGCGGAGATCGTGGATGGGACACGCGTTGTGCCAGATCATGTGTACGTAATCCCCCCTAATAAGGAATTGTCGATTTTTGGCGGCGTGCTTCAACTGCTCGCGCCAGTGGAGGCACGGGGGCATCGACGGCCGATTGACTCGTTCTTCCGTGCGCTTGCGGCCGACGGCGGGAACGGAAGCGTCGGCGTCATTCTGTCAGGCATGGGCACCGACGGGACGCTCGGGCTCAAGGCGATCAAGGCCGCGGGCGGGCGAACGCTCGTGCAGGAGCCCGCGTCGGCCAAGTTCGATGGGATGCCGGCGAGTGCCGTCAAGTCGGGAAGCGCCGATGTGACCGCACCGGTCGAAACGTTGCCCGCGCAGATCGTCGCGCTGCTGGCGGCGCCCGCGCGTATACAGGTGCCAGCAGCAGCGGTCGATGAGAGTCTGATAATCGACAAGGCGTTGATGCTGTTACGCGGGCACACCGGACACGACTTCTCGGAATACAAGCGCGATTCGGTGATCCGGCGCGTCGAGCGGCGCATGAGCATCCACAAAATCGACGCGATGAGTGGCTACGTGCGCTTCCTGCAGGGCAACCCGCAGGAGTTGGCGCTCCTGTTCAAGGAGCTGCTGATTGGCGTGTCGAGCTTCTTTCGCGATGCCGACGCGTGGCAACTGCTGCGCGACCGCGTGGTTCCGGAACTCGTGCGCGCGCACACGAGGGGCGACGTGATGCGCGCCTGGGTTGCCGCATGCGCGTCCGGAGAGGAGGCGTACTCGCTGGCGATCGTGTTTCGCGAAGTGCTCGACGAACACGGGCCGTCAGGGGGCCTCTCGATTCGCATCTTTGCAACCGATCTCGATGCCGATGCCATCGCCCGCGCGCGTGCGGGCGTCTACTCGGCAAGCATCGCGACGGCGATGACGCCGGAACGGCTGGAGCGCTACTTCGTTCCGTGTGACCGCGGCTTTCAGGTGACGGCTGCCATTCGCGAGACCGTGACATTCGCGCCGCATAATCTGATCATGGATCCACCGTTCACGAAGCTCGACTTCGCGAGCTGCCGGAATCTGCTCATCTACCTCATGCCCGCGTTGCAGCAGAAGATCGTTCCGCTCTTGCACTACACGCTCAATCCCGGCGGTGTGCTCTTTCTCGGCCACGCGGAGACGATCGGTACGGCGACCGACCTCTTTGAGCCGATCGACGCGAAGGTGCGACTCTACCGACGCTCCGCGAAAGTGGTTCGACCGAATCTGGGTTTGTTTCCGACGTCAACCGAGCCACTCCGCACCGGAGCATCCGTGCAGCAAAAGCAAGCTTCCGACGAACTGCTCCCCACGGCTGCAGAGCAACTGATCCTGAAGCAGTGCGCGCCGCCGGCCGTGATCGTGGACCGTGCAGGCGACATCGTGTACATCAACGGGCGCACCGGTCGCTATCTCGAACCGGCTGCCGGCAAAACGAACTGGAACATCTTCTCGATGGCGCGGGAAGGGCTGCGACAGGTGCTGCGCGACGCTTTTGCGCTGTCCCTCGACCAAAAAGAGGCGGTGGTGCGCCGCCCGGTTCATCTCGCGGAGAATGGACTCGGGCAGTCGATCGAACTGCGGGTGCAGTCGATCCGACAGCCGGGCGCGCTGGACGGCCTGGTACTCATTGTGTTTGTGGATATCGAACCGCCACTCATCGCGAGCCCGGGACCGGATGGGGAGCTCGATCCGGCAGGTGTGGACGCGCGATCTGCCTCGCTTACGCAGGAACTTTCGCAGCTGACGGCTGAGCTCACGTCCACGCGTCAGGATGCGCGCACCTCAGCGGAAGAGCTCAGTTCAACGAACGAAGAGTTGCAGTCCACCAACGAGGAACTGCAGTCCACCAACGAGGAGCTCCTCACCTCGAAGGAAGAGATGCAGTCGATGAACGAGGAGTTGCAAACCCTCAATCATGAGTTGCAGACACGACTCGACGAACTGGCGCAGGCGAGCAACGACGTCAAGAACCTGCTCGAGAGCACCGAGATCGTGACGCTGTTTCTCGATATGAAGCTGCAGCTTCGGCTCTTCACGGCCGGCACCATTCGCATCTTCAGGCTGTTGCCCAGCGACGTTGGGCGTCCCATCGCCGACTTCGCTTCCGACCTCGACTACGCGGCACTGGTGAACGACGCGCACGAAGTGCTCCGGCGACTGATCTCGCACCAGCAGGAGGCGCGCACGCGCGACGGACGCTGGTATCTCGTCCGGATCATGCCGTACCGCACGCTATCCAACACGGTGGAGGGGGTGGCCATCACCTTCACCGACATCTCAACAGCCAAAGCACTGGAGCAGAAGCTGCGCGACACGCAGGCGGGCCTGGAGCGGCACATCGACGATCAGGACGTGCTGCTGGAGCGTGCCAAGCAATCGCCCGGCGCTGAGATAAGAAGCTGATGGCGGACTATCCTGATCCGCTGGAGCTCCGCCGAAGAGCCGAGATGCGGCTGCGCGCCCTCGAACCGGCGATGGATGCGCTCCGCTCGCCGCTCGAGGTGGAGCGCCTGCTGCACGAACTGCAGGTGCATCAGATCGAACTCGAGATGCAGAACGACGAGTTGCGCTACGTGCGCGATCAAGTGGAGACGCTGCTCACACGCTATACGGATCTTTACGAATTCGCGCCGACGGGCTATTTGAGTGTAGATGCGGACGGGTTGATCGTCAGCGTCAATCTCACTGCCTCGCGTTTGCTCCAGGTGGAGCGATCGATGTTGCAGCGGCGACGCCTGTCGCACTTTCTCAAGGCAGAGCATCGACGCGAACTCGCGGATTTCGTGGCACGCGTGCTCGGCGGCGACGAGAGGGCCACGTGCGAAGTGTCGCCGCTGCAGCACTCGACGGGGACGATGATCCTGCGCGTCGAGGGCGCGCGCTCACTGGACGGCGCCGAATGCCGCATCGTGTTGCTCGATGTCACCGCAGCGCGCAATGCCACGGAGGCGCTGCGGTTGCACAGCGCGGCGCTGGAGGCGGCGGCAAGCGCGATCATGATCACCGACGTCGCCGGCACGGTGGAGTGGGTGAATCAGGGATTCGCTGTGCTGACCGGCTACGCGCTGGATGACGCCGTTGGCCGTAAAGTCTCCACGCTCCTCAATGCGCAGGTGCACGATCGCGCCACTTTCACCGACTTGTGGGAAACGATCCTGGCCGGTCGCGTCTGGCGCGGGGAACTGACCAACCGGCGCAAGGACGGGTCGCACTACCTCGAGGAGCGGACGATCACGCCGTTTGTGAACGCGCATGGGACACCGGTCCATTTCATCTCCATGGGCCGCGACCTCACGGAGCAGCGTCAGATGGAAGCGCAATTGCTGCAGTCGCACAAGATGGAAACGGTGGGGCGACTGGCGGGCGGCATTGCGCACGACTTCAACAATCTCCTCACGGTCATCAACGGCACCGTCGAATTCGCGATGATGGGAATGCTGCCGGATTTGCCACTCCGCCGCGATCTGGAGGAAGTCAAGGCGGCAGGGCAGCGCGCGGCCATGCTCACGGGACAGTTGCTGGCGTTCAGTCGCAAGCAGATCATGCGCTACGACGCACTCAACCTCAGTACGCTCGTGGTCGGGCTGCAGGATATGCTCCACCGACTGCTAGGCAAGCGCATCACCCTGAAGGTTGTGCCGGGGGACGATCTCGGACTGGTGCGTGCGGACCCGATCCACATCGAGCAGGTGATTCTGAATCTCGCGGTCAATGCGCGCGACGCGATGCCGCTTGGCGGTACGCTCACCGTCTCCATTGAGAACTACACCGTGACCGCGGATGGCGGCGAAGCGCACTCGTCGGTGCCGCCGGGCGCGTATGTGCGGCTCGTCGTCACCGATACCGGTGATGGCATGACAGATTCCGTTCGTGAACGCGCGTTCGAGCCGTTCTACACGACCAAGGGACTCGGCGAGGGCACCGGTCTGGGTCTGAGCATGGTCTACGGCATCATCACGCAGAGCGGCGGCAGCATCCTCGTGCAAAGCGACGTCGGTGTAGGCACGGTGTTCTCGATCTACCTCCCACGCGTCGCCTCTGGATCGGTGACGCCCGCGGTCGTGTCCACGGTCCCGCACGATCGCGGCTCCGAAACGGTGCTGGTCGTCGAGGACGATGACGCGGTCCGTCGCGTCGCGGAGCGGGTGCTGCGTCATGTCGGCTACACCGTTATTTCGGCGAGTAATGGACGGGAGGCGATCCAGCGCCTCAGCGAGCAGCGCGACACCGTGGATCTCGTCGTCACGGATGTCGTGATGCCGGAGATGGGTGGACTGGAATTGGCGGCCGCGCTGCATGAACTGCACCCGCGCACGAAGGTGATCTTCCTCTCCGGTTACACCGACGAAGCGAAATTGCACGACCAGGTGCGCGACCGGACGACGCCCTTCATTGGGAAGCCATACACCGCCAAGGAGCTGACCAGCCGCGTACGCGAAGTGCTCGACGCGTAAGCACCTGCACCCGGTGCGCCTCGTTACGCCAGTCGCCGACTGCAGTGGTTCAGCGTGGGCGAGCCAGCTCGTTGAGCAATTCGCGCACGAGGTCCGGGCGGTCTGTCGTGATGCCGTCTACGCCGAGCTCGACGAGCTGCTTCATGTCGGCCATGGCATTCACCGTCCAGACGTAAACCCGAAGTCCGAGGCGGTGCGCCTCCGCGAGCTTGGTCGCGTTCACGTTTCCGGCGTGCGGTGACCAGTTGCGACCTCCTGCGGCAACAATCGCGCGCGGTACCGAGCCACCATGCTCGTCGATATCCAGCCCGGCCATCCACGCAGAGGCGCCCGGCTGGCCGACCTCGATGGTGTTCCAGTCCGTCCCCTCGAAGGTGAGGTAGCTGGTCGATATTTCCGGCGCGATCGACTGGATGCGGCGGAGCGCACGCCAATCGAAGGAGATGACCTGTGCGCGCGCAGCGACCCCGCGGCGGCGCAGGTGCGCCACGGTCGAGTCGGCAACCTCGGCGGGGTGCGCCGAGGCGGTCGGTTGCGTTGGATCCGTCTTGATCTCGACGACCAGCCGCGTGGGCGGTTGGCACCGTTGCTCGAACAACGAGATCACCGCATCGAGCGTGGGAATGCGCGCTCCGTCGGCGGCGACCTGCTCCGGATGCTTTCTGGCGTAGTCCGAGCCCGGGCGCAGGCGACCCACGTCGTACTGTTGCAGCTGTGCCAGGGTGAGCGCGCGCAGCAGGGGACGGCTGGCGTCGGCGATGTACGCACCGGTACGCTCGCGCGCAAGATCCGGATGCAGCGCGTAGTCGTGGTGCACCACGAGCACGTTGTCGGCGGTCAGATGCACGTCGAGTTCGATGCCATCGACGCCGATCTCGCAGGCGCGTCGGAATGCGGCGAGCGTATTCTCCGGTGCAAGCCCGGCGGCGCCGCGATGACCGATGATCGTGACGCGCTGCGCATCGGCGCCCGTGGAGAAGGCGCAGAGCGCAGCACAAAGCAGTGCACGGCGGATGCCGAAGCAGAAGACGGCGACTCTCATGATACGGTAAGTGAACGACCCGACGCGTCCGTAGCGATATGTCATTCGTAACAAACACGGCACATGCGCTCGCACCGCTGATGGCGCGTGTGCCTGCGGGTCTGGCTACGGCGTTGACGGTGCCGTGTTCAACCAGCCACCGGTGAATCCTGCGCGACGCAGTCCCCGCACGATGTACGGATTCGTGCGCATCGTCTTCCACACGAGCTCCGAGCGCCAGTTCTCGAGCATGGCGATGATCGGCCCCTGATCGATCCCGAGGTAGTCAACGTCCACCCACCCGTGCTGCGGATCGACGCGTCCGTGCCGGAGTGGAAGCGTCGGATCGCGCAGCGTCGGATTGAATGCCTCGAGAAAACCGTACGTGCTGAACGCGATGCCGCCAAACCCCTCACGCATCGCTACCGTGGCGGGCACGGTCAATTCAGGCGCGAAGACGATGCTCGACACGGCGGCCGTTGGAGCAATGGTGCCGTCGTCGCGCTGTTCGGTGGCCGACACCCCGCGCGCCCAGTACGAGTGAAAGCGGCGCGGCGTGCCATTGATGGTCAGGGTGCTGTCCAGCGGCCCGTCGGATGCCGTGAGCCCCCATACATTCTCGCCGTAGCCGCGCCAGCCCAACGGGTTCGTGATCGCATATTGCCGCTGTGCGATCGTGGCGCGACGCGAGTTCTCGAAGTAGTCGGTCCCCTTGTTGCGCATGTAGCTGTCGCGGATGCCACGGAAATCAATCCATACGTGCGCATACTGGTGACCGAACAGCGGCGCGAAGCCGAGATGCGGCTGTCCCATGAACTCGTGCCACGCATACGTGCTTGTCCACGCGTCCCACGAGTCATCAGGAAGCGGATGCGTCGGCGAGCCGAGTCCGAGTACGAGCGCGATGATCGCCTCGTTGTAGCCTTTCCAGTCGGAACGGATGAAGCCACGCTCCGGATCCCAGCCCATGGCGAGTGCCGGTGCCCGTGCGATCGCCCACGGCCAATTGGTTCGGCGATAGAGCGAATCCGCGTACGCGCGAATGGCCCGCTCACCACCTTTCGCGCCGGTGAAATACGACTGACAGAACAGCGCGCCGCCAAGCAGCAGCGCGGTGTCGATCGTAGAGAGTTCAACCGTGCCAAAGCGAAGCCCGGTATCGAACTCGAGAAAATGATAGAAGAACCCTTCGTGACCGGCCGTTCCGCGCGGCGCGGGTCCCTGCGGCAACGACCAAAGGTAACGCAGCGTGGACGACGTGCGCTCGACGGCCTCGTCGCGCGTGATCCATCCGCGCTCCACACCGATCGGATAGGCCGTGAGCGCGAAGCCGATCGCTGCCACCGACGAGAAATCCCTCCGCGGCCAGCGATCCGGGGTCAGCCCCGTGCGCGCATCGGTCACGTCCCAGAACCAGCGGAAGGTGCGCTCGCCCAACGTGTCCAGCAGTGCCGCCTGGCGTACGGAGGGCGAGAACGTCGCCGCTGGCGCCGGTGCCCACACGGCGGGCCGCGAACCGCACGCCGACAGGCCGCCCCAGAGCGCGCCGCAGACGAGCCAGACGGAGCAACGTGCGGTCCGGCACATGCCTGGGCGCATGCTTAGAAGTCGTACACCAGCCCGACCTGGACGCGACGAGGATCGGAGACGACGCATCCCGCCCGTCCGAAGTTCGCATTGGTGGCCGGCAAGGTCGGGATGAAGCCGTTGAAGCAGCCGAGGTTCTGGAAGTTGAAGATGTTGAAGAGGTCGCTGACGATTCCCACACGGCTGGCGCCGATGGGGATGTCCTTGCGGAAGCGCATGTCCACGTTGCGGAAGCCGAACGCGTTGATGCCGAAAACGCTCTGCACCGGTGGTCGGCCCGCCGCGAGTTAAAATCGCTGCAGATCGATCGTGCTCCCTCTCGACTGATCGTTGATGGTGTAGCGCGCGCCCGAGCTGAGATTCAGCAGGCCGGACCACTGGATTCCGCCAAAGTACGGAATGTTGAGAATCCAGTTGCTCACGACGGTGTTCTGCTGGTCGTTCGCGGACGGCGTGCGCGGGTAGTCGTCGACTGTACGGTAGTCGAGCGAGCAGAGGTCGCCGCCAACGCGCTGCGCTTCCTGCAGCGTGTAGGTGAGTCCGACGCCCCAGTTCCATTTGTCCGGACCGTTCGAGCGATAGGCGCGGTCGACACGCAGCGCGAGAGCGTCATACCACGTCCTGGTGGCGTTCGACGAGACGAGCAGCGCCGCGTACGTGGGCAGGGCGGCGCAGCAGGAACCATCCGGACGACGGTTGCCGCGAATGAACGTGAAGCCGTCCTCGCTGCGATTGCCCATGTAGGTGGCGGACACGAGCCACGAGCCGAGCACCTGACTGACGCCAAGGTTGAAGTGCTGTGCACTGGGCGGGCGAGTGTCGTTGTTGATCAGGAACGCTTCCGGACGACCGGTGGTCCCTTGCGCAAGGAGTTCGTCGAGTCCGGCCCTGGTCAGATACTTCGGTTGCCAGATCACTGTTGGCTGTCCGTCGCGCGGCGCGCCGTTGGTGGAGAAGCGGAATGTTCCCACGGCAAACTGCAGGCGGAATCGCTCGTCGAGCGCGTTGTTGAAGTTGTTGCGATCATAGAAGACGCCCCAACCACCGAAGAGCGTGGTCTGCTGCGATTCCGTGATCGCGTAAGAGAAGCCCACACGCGGCTGGATTGCACCGAGAAACGGCGAACGCTGCGTACCGTCGGAGAAATAGCTCGACGGCAGATTGAACGGTGCTGCTTCCGTACGCAAGCTGGTCGGTGTGACGTACTCGTTGTCGAACATGTTCGACTCGTAGTCCCAACGCACACCCAGATTCAGCGTGAGGCGCGGAAACGGCGTGTAGTCATCCTGCGCATAGAGACCGAGCTGGGTGTTCGGTCGCGCGATCGTCGGGTTCCCCTTGCCGTACGACGCCTGAAAGGGAAACGCAAAGTTCTCGTCCGTGCGGAACGTGTAGATCGGGTTGCCGTTGAAGAACTTGGTCGCGCTGTAATTCAGGTAGTCGAGATTGCCGCCCATCTTGATGACGTGCGATCCACCCGCGTTGAGTCCCGTGTAGGTATAGTCGTGCCGCAGCGAGTAGCGGTCCTGCACGAACTTCTGATAGGTATCTCGGCCGCCGAGCCGCCCCACGCCGCTATACTGGCGCCCTACGGTGCCATCGTCTTCCGGCGACGGATTCCAATCCGCGTTCGAGAAATTGATCAGCGTCTCATGCAGATTGTCGCCGCTCGAGTAGGTTCGCGTTGATGTTGTTCAACCCGTTGCGCACGTTCTCTGCCGCGCCGAAGCTGGTCTGACCGCCGAAGCTTCGGATGTCTGTTTCCTTGCGCAGCGAATACGACAACTCGTATGTCGTGCGATCCGATTGCGCGAGCGTGAGCTTGGTGAAGAGCAGGTGCGAACGGAATGGCGACGTGAACGTCCCGGCCGCGGTCTGAAACTCCTGTGCCACCGATGCAGGCAGGTTCGCCGGTACCGTGCCGAAGGTCACGGTGTTCTGCCGATCCTGAATGTTCGTTTCGTACGACGTGAACAAAAACAACTTGTCCTTCACCAGCGGACCGCCCAGCGACACGCCGCCGATGTAGCGATCGAGCGAGGCTTTGCGGAATCTCGAGTTGGGCGCGCCCTTCTGAATGAGCTGGAACGTATCAAGCGCGGTGAAGTTGGTGCCCTGACCGTACGCGAACGCGCCACCACGCCATTGGTTGGAGCCCGACTTTGTGGTGGCCGTGATGATCGCGCTGGTAGCCTTCTGATATTCGGCCTTGTAATTCTGCGTGATCACGCGGAATTCCTGTACCGCGTTCTGCGGAAACGGATTGCCGCGGCTCGCATTCTGTCCAGCCAATCCCGACGGCAGGATGTCGCTCTTGAGCGATGCGCCGTCGATGAACACGTTCACGTACTGCGCGGGCTGTGCACCGGCCGAGAAAGTCTTGGTGGTCGCGTTGTTGTTGCTGCCACTGATCCGCACACCCGGCGCAAGCGCGGCCAGCGCAAGAAAGTTACGATCCACCGAGGGCAGATTCTCGATCTGTTCGCGACTGACATTGGTCGCGACTTCCGACGTGCGCGTTTCGATCGCGCTGGCTGAGATGGTCACGGCGGCCAGTTGCGCGGACGCATCGTCCAGCTGAAAATCGAGGATGATGGTCTGGCCAATCGCGACCCGCTGTCGCTTGGTGACCGGCTGCAACCCGACTCGGCGCGCCGTGATCTGATACTCGCCGGCGACCATGCCCAGCAGTGCGTACGCGCCGCGATCGTTGGCGATGGACGAGCGCTGCAGTCCGGATTCGAGATGGCGAGCCAAGACCGTCGCGCCCGGCGCAGGCGTGCCGTCCTTTGTCGTCACGAATCCGCGCACCGAGCCGGTTGACGTTTGTGCTGAAGCGGGCGCGGCGTGCAACGAACACAGCAGGACGACGGCGACAGCGGTGGACGCAGACACGCGCTGCAGGCGTTCACTCCATGGACGTCGAATCATCACGGATAGCTCCTGAAGAGATTACATGTCCGGCCCATTCCCGAAGCCGTTACGCCGCTTCGTCCAGCAACTGCGTACGCGAGTATTCGACTTCACTGCTGACCGGTTTCTTGCGCCCGCTCAGGACCGCGAACCACTCGAGCGACGAGGCGACAAGAATCACCACGACGGACAGCAGAAAGAATCCTGCGACCACCGCATCGAGACGATCGTTGAAGATGATGCGCTGTGCGGCCTCCACCGACTTGATCGCCGCCGGCAGCGTGCCGCTGGCAATCTGTGATTCGACCAGCGTCGCGTGCGAAAGGAATCCCAGTTTCGGGTCTGACGAAAACACCTTCGTCAAGCCGGCCGTCGAAGTGACGATGACCAGCCAGACCAGCGGGATGATGGTGACAAAGGAGTACTTCCCCTTGCCCATTTTGATGATCACGGTCGTACCCACGCACAGCGCCACCGTCGCCAGCAACTGATTCGAGATGCCGAACAGCGGCCACAGTGAATTGATGCCGCCCAGCGGATCGGTCACGCCCTGATACAGGAAGTATCCCCACATCGACACGAACAGCGCGCTGGTGATGAATACCGCGGGATACCATGACACACGGCCGAGCGGCTTGTAGATGTTGCCGAGCAGGTCCTGCAGCATGAAGCGACCGACGCGCGTGCCGGCATCGAGCGTGGTGAGAATGAAGAGCGCCTCGAACATGATCGCGAAGTGGTACCAGAGCGACATGGCGCCCGTGCCACCCAGCGCCTGTGAGAACAGATGCGCCATGCCCACCGCGAGACTGGGTGCGCCGCCGGTGCGCGACAGCAGCGACGTCTCCCCAACCTGCTTGGCCAACGTCTCGAGTTCAGTCGCCGAGATGGCGGTGAAGAAGCCCCAGTTGTTGATCACGTCGGCTGCGCTTGCCGCGGTGGTGCCGATCACCGCCACCGGCGAATTGATCGCGAAGTACACGCCCGGCGTGAGCACGCAGGCGGCAATGAGCGCCATCGTCGCGACCAGCGATTCGGTGAGCATGGAGCCGTACCCGATGAGGCGCGCGTCCGATTCCCGGCGCAACAGCTTGGGCGTCGTGCCCGACGAGATCAGTGCGTGGAAGCCGGAGATGGCACCGCAGGCGATCGTCACGAAGACGAACGGGAACAGCTTGCCCGCGAACACCGGACCGGTCCCATCGATGAACGGCGTTATCGGCGGCATTTCCATAGGCGGCAGCACCGCGAGAATGCCGACACCGAGCGCCACCACCACGCCGATCTTGACGAAGGCACTCAGGTAGTCGCGCGGCGCCAGCAACAACCACACCGGCAGCACCGACGCCGCAAAGCCATAGCCCATGATCGACCAGGCGAGCGTGGTGCCGCTGAGCGTAAACATGGGCGCGAGATTCGGATCTTCTGACACCCACTTGCCGGCATACAGCGCGAGCAGCAGCAGCACGAGGCCGAGCGCCGTGGCCTCGATCACGCGATGCGGCCGGATCCATCGCAAATACACACCCATCAGCATGGCGATGGGAATCGTGAGACCGATCGTCACCACGCCCCACGCACTGTCACGCAACGCGTTGACCACGATCAGCGCGAGCACCGAGATCAGGATGATCATGATGCCGAGAATGGACACGAGCGCGACGGCGCCGGCGACGGTTCCGATCTCTTCTTTGGCCATCTGCCCCAGCGACTTGCCATCACGTCGAATGGACGACGCGAGAATCACGAAGTCCTGCACCGCCCCACCGAGTGCGACGCCGACGATGATCCAGAGTGCGCCGGGCAGAAATCCGAACTGTGCGGCCAGCGTGGGGCCGACGAGCGGGCCGGGGCCGGCAATGGCGGCGAAGTGATGGCCGAAGACGATCCATTTGTTCGTCGGCACATAGTCACGCCCATCGTCCATGCGCTCGGCGGGCGTGGCGCGCGTCGCGTCGAGCTCGAAGATCTTGTGGGAGATGATCCGGCTGTAGAAGCGGTAGGCGATGAGATAGCTGCAGACGGCCGCGGTCAGGAGCCATGCAGCGCTGATCTTCTCGCCGCGGGTGAAGGCGACGGTGGCGATGGAACCGGCCCCGATGAGGGCAACGGCAAGCCACGGCAGGAGTTTGAGAAAGCGTGAGGTCACGGAGGGCGGGAGAGCGGGCGGGAGGTCGCGGTCGCAGGGTTTTTCGCTCACGGGCGGGCGTCTGTCAATAGCGAATTCCGGCAACTCCAGACGCGGCGCTTCACCCGGACGCCTCACGCGACGATCTTTACTGCATGTCCATTCCTGTAACGCTGATTCCCGGTGACGGCATCGGGCCGTCCATTGCCGACGCGACCGTACGCATTCTGGCCGCCGCTGGTGCCGACATCGAGTGGGACCGACAGGTTGCCGGCATGGCCGGCGTCGCCCGTTGGAACGACCCCATTCCGGACGTGACCCTCGATTCCATCAAGCGTACGCGACTCGCACTCAAGGGACCACTGGAGACACCGGTGGGTGATGGGTTCAGATCCATCAACGTGGCGTTACGAAAGACATTCGACCTGTACGCCAACGTCCGGCCCGCGCACACGATCATCCCGGGCCGCTTCGACAACGTGGACATCGTGCTGGTGCGCGAGAACACGGAAGGGCTCTACATCGGCGTGGAGCACTATGTGAAGATCGGGGACGACCCGAGAGCGGCCGCGGAGTCGGTGGCGATCATCACCCGTGTGGGCTCCGAGCGCATCGTGCGCTATGCGTTCGAATACGCGCTCAAGCACAACCGCAAGAAGGTCACGCTCGTCCACAAGGCGAACATTCTCAAGTTTTCGCAGGGGCTCTTCCTGGATGTGGGCCGCATGGTCGCGCGCGACTACGAGGGACGGGTGCAGTTCGAGGAGCGCATTATCGATGCGATGGCCATGCATCTGGTCATGCGCCCCGAGACGTTCGACGTGGTCGTGACGACGAATCTTTTCGGTGACATCCTGTCGGACGAGATTTCGGGACTGGTGGGTGGACTGGGGCTCGCACCCGGCGCCAACATCGGCACGACGGCGGCGATCTTTGAAGCGGTGCACGGCACGGCGCCGGATATCGCCGGCAAAAACATCGCCAACCCGGGCGCACTCGTATTGGCCGCGTGCATGATGCTCGAGCACATCGGTGACGACGCGCGCGCGCAGCGCATTCGCGAGGCGCTCGAGGGCACGTTGCGCGATGGCCTGGTGCTCACGCGCGATCTGGGCGGAAGCGCATCCACCGACGAGTTCACCAACGCCGTGATCGCCCGTCTCGGATGATCGGACGCGCAGTCCGCGTTCTGCACATTTCCGATATCCACTGCGGGCACCCCTTCGTCCCGCAACATGTCGCCGCCGCCGAACGTCTGGCGGCGGCGCTGTCGTTGGATGCCATTGTCGTTTCGGGCGATCTGTCGCAGCGGGCGCGGGAGCACGAGTTTCATGAAGCTCGCGTTGTACTGGATCGCTTCGCGGCGATCGCACCGCTCATCACCGTGCCCGGCAATCACGATACGGCGTGGTGGCACGCGCCCTTCGGCATGGGAGTCGCCACGCGCTTGCACGAACGATGGCGCGATGTCATCCAGGAAGAGACGGAGCCCACGCTGCGTGTGCCCGGCGTGTCGTTGATCGGTGTCAATTCGTCCAACGGTATGTTGCCACAGACATTGACGTGGTATGCGCGCGATTGGCGCGTGAAGGGCGGCGTGACCGACGCGCAGTTCGCCCACGCGACGGCGCGACTGGAGGCCAGTCCTTCCGGCGATCTGAAAGTGCTGGTGCTGCATCACAACGTTGTGCGCGGCCGCCTGTCGAATCGGTGGGGCCTGGCACGGCCGGAGCACAGTCTCGACCTGATCGCCGCGAGCGGGGCACATGTGGTCTGCTCGGGACATGATCACGAAGAGCGCGTGGAAGTCGTCACGCGTGGGGGACGCGCGGTTGTGGTCAGCACGGCGAACACGCTGTCCGGACGCATGCGCGGGCACCGGCCGAGCGCGGTGAATGTGATCGAGGCCTCGGGCAAGAACGTGACGGTCGCCGTACACACGTTCGACGCGCAGTCTCAGTCGTTCGCGCCGGGGCCCGCGACGAGTCAAAAAGTGATGTAGGCGTCCCCACCATCCGCGGATCCGCTCGCAGGACCCGCACCACTCGCCGCCCGAGACGGACCGAACTGCAAGTCTTTCTCGCCGGTCTCTATATCGCGAGTTGGGGGTTTTGGGTGCCCGGTACTCGGAACTCAGTTCGCGGTGGAGCACAACTGCGCCACTCTCTACTGCGCTCGGCCCACGCGCGGCGCGAGCAGGTCGCCAAAACTGAAGACCTGCTCGCGCGTCACATGCCGATCGATCGCCGCGAGCATTTCGCCGAGTTCCGCAAGGGCCTTCTCCAACGCCTGACGATACAGCCAGCGGTACCAGAGCATGGTGGCACCCGCGGCGACGGCACCGAGTTCCACTCCCGGAAGTGCGGCAAGTCCGACGGACCCGAGCAGGCCGGCGAACGCTGCCGTTCCCCCCGCCGTCGCCAGCGCGCCGCCCGCGCCAATGAAGCGCCAGTCAGCCTTGGAGATTGCGGCGCAACCCGCTGCGCAGGTCGCCGGTGATGACGACTTCGCAGGACGGGGTTTGCCCCGTGCCCCGCGCGTGCAACGTGACGTGCAGATCGAACAACTCGATCTGCTCCAGACGGTGGACGAGCTGGTTGCGTGACAGGAGCGCGAAGGACATGCCGCCCACCATCTCCCCCAAACGCGGGACGGTGAAACGCAGAATCCCACCGTCGAGTGGGTGACCATTGACCGTATCGTTGAAGGGTAGGTGATACGGCGCTTTCGGGAACACGTCACCGATCGCGGCCAGCGTGACCTTGGGCGACGCGGCAATACGCGCGAGACGCTGATCGCACGATCGGTGGTGCCGAGCATCGTCGTGAACTGTTGATCCTGTCTGTCGCTCACCACCGCCGGCACCACGCGCCCGGCACGCTGTGTCCGACGCTCGGGCAGCGCCACGTACTGCCGCGAGATCCCGGCCTCCACCGCCGCCGCCTCGACGTCGCGGATGCGATAGCTGTTGCTCTCCACGTCCGCGCTCGCAGCCGAGTCGCCGTCCACGGCCGGCGCGCCGAGTTTGGCCGTTCGCTCCATGCGATGCGCGGCCTCCGCCTGCAGTTGTGCGGCACGCTGCCAGATCGCCAACGCACCCTGTTCGGAGAGCACGTCGCCCGGCGCCGCGTCGGCTGCCGATCGCTCGGCGGCTTCGGCATCACGCAACGCCGTATCGAGCGCCGTGGCCAGCGCATCGGCGGTCTGGTAGTGGTCGCCCGGAAGCTTGCTGAGACCGCGGTCGATCACCTCGGCCACACTGACCGGGACGCTCGGCGCCACCGATCGGAGCGACGGGGCAGGTTTGATCACGTGCGCCACCAACACGCCCTGCACCGGACCGTCGAAGGGTAGGGCACCCGAGAGCGCCAGAAAGCCCAACACACCCAGTGCGTACAGATCGCTTCGTCCGTCCAGCGGTTCACCCGCCGCCGGCTCCGGGCTCATGAACTACACCGCTTCCGTCAGCGGGAACGGGCCACGTTCGCGCAGCCGGTCGCCCATCGACTCGCCATTGACGAAGCGTATGGTGAACCAGACCGTGCCCGCCGTCTCGTCGGCCCGATAGACATCGATGATGTGCGGATGCTCGAGCCGCGCACTGGTCCGCGCCTCGCGCAAAAACCGCTCACGCTGCGCCGTGCTGTCGTGCTCGGCCAGCAAAACGTTGAGCGCCACGGCACGGTCGAGAAACCGGTCCCGCACCAGCCACACTGCACCCTTCCCGCCCACGCCCAACGGCCGGATCACATCGAACATCTCGCTCAACGCGCTCGGGAGCGGCGGCACGGTCGAGGCCGGCGACGCGGACGGTCGCGCCGCGGTCTCGGCCGCGGCTTCGACGAGGTCGATCGGCGTGGATGCACTTACGTGGATTCACTTACGTGGATGCACTCACGTGGAGGCACTCATTGGAATTTGGCAGGCATCGGGAATGCATAAAGGTCCGCGCAACCGCTGGCGAGAGGCGGGGACGATCTGCACTCTTGACGCCGCGAAAGCGATCAATATCTTAGTGCTAAGAGAGTAAAGCCTCCCCAGTGAGGCAGGAGCAGCATATGACCGATTCCAACGGCATCCTCGGCCTTCACCATGTCACCTTGGTTGCGAGCAATGCGCAGCGGACGGCCGACTTCTACACCCGCGTCCTCGGCCTGCGGCTGATCAAGACCACCGTGAATTTCGACGATCCGGGGAGCTACCACCTGTACTTCGCCGACGGGGCAGGGAACGCTGGCACCGTCATCACTTTCTTCGAGTGGCCCCGGGCGCCCCGGGGACGGACCGGCATCGGTGGCACACACCATGTGGCGCTGCGCGTGTCGGACCGTGAGGCACTGCTGCGCTGGAAGCGCCGCCTGACCGACGCGGGAGTGCGCGTGCGTGGTCCGTATCATCGCCAGTACTTCACCTCCATCTACTTCCGCGATCCGGACGGCGTGATCCTCGAGATCGCGACGGAGGGGCCCGGTATGCTCGTCAACGAAACGGGCGACGACCGTCCACAGCGCACGCCGCCCAGCGAGCTGGTGCGGGGCTTTCGTGATGAGGCAGCGATTGCCGCGGAAACGTGGCCGGAGCCAGTCACGGTGATCGACGACGCGATGACGCTCGAACGCGGCGTGCATCACCTCACGGCAATGACCGCCAATGTCGAGCGGACCGACGAGTTCCTGCGCGGCGTGCTTGGCCTGTCACTGGTGAAACGGACGGAGAACTTCGACGACCCGGGCTCGCGGCACTGGTCGTGGGGCAGTACCGATGCGCGTCCCGGCACGCTCGTCACCTATCTCGAGCAAGATCCAGCGCGCGAGCATCGTTCCACCATGGGCACGGGGCAGGGACATCATTACGCGCTGGCCGTGGCCGACGAGGCGTCGCAGCTCGAATTCCGTCAGCGGCTGCTCGATGCGGGGCTCCCCGTGTCGGAGGTCATGGACCGGACCTACTTCAAGAGCATCTACACGCGGGATCCGGACGGGCACATCGTCGAGCTGGCGACCATGGGACCCGGTTTTCTGGTGGACGAACCGTACGAGACGGCGGGCACCTCGCTCCGCCTGCCGCCCTGGCTCGAGACGCATCGGGAGCAGATCGACGCGCACCTCACACCAATCGAACGCATCCCGTGGCCAAACGACGGGGCTTCGCTCGAAGCGCAGCTCTCGAAGGTGTCGTCATGACCGGTCCTGCGACCGCAGGACATCCGCATGCGGGCGTGCCGGCGCTGTTCGCCGGTGCGCCCCTCGACCGCGCCGACCACGCCATCGTGCTCGTGCACGGACGTGGCGGCACCCCCGAATCGATGCTCCCGCTGCTCAAGGCGGCGGGGGCACTCGACGCGCACACGACGGCGGCCGTGATCGCGCCGCGCGCTGCGGACCTGTCGTGGTACCCCGACCGATTTCTGGCGCCGGTCGAGCGCAACGAGCCGTGGCTCACGTCGGCGCTGGAGTCGGTGGACGCCGCGGTGCAACGTGCCATCGCGACGGGGATCGCTCGTGAGCGCATCATGCTCACCGGGTTCTCGCAGGGCGCCTGTCTCGCGCTGGAGTACGCGGCACGCCATCCGGCGCGGTACGGCGGCGTGGCCGCGCTCGCGGGCGCGCTCATTGGCGCAGAGCCGAGGGGACAGCCGCTCGACGGCGCGCTGGCCGGCATTCCCGTATTGCTGGCATGCGGCGATGCGGACGCGCATATCCCCGAGGCGCGCGTGCGGAGCGCCGCTGCCGCGTTCGCGACCGCCGGCGCTGTCGTAGACATGCGCATCTATCCCGATCTCGGGCACACCGTCGTGGAAGATCAGCTCGATGCGTTGCGCGCGATGCTCGCACAGGTGAGACTGGCGGCGTCGCTGTAGCTCGACGCGACTGCCTGACGTTTGCCGCGTGCCACTCCCCATTTGGCACGTCGCGGGCCAATGTTCGTGGCGATGCGATTTTCCTGGCTTACGCAACTGGGTTTTGATTTCGGCACGCCGTCACCGACGGTGCTGTCGATCACGTCGCATGTCGCGGAACCCGTTGCGAACGCGCCGACTCCGCCGGCCGCAGCCGCAGCGCCGGTCGCATGGCAGCCACAGTCGCCGGCCGTGGTTGCCACGCTGCCGATGCTCTGGACGGAGTCCGTCCCCGAGACGACGGACCAGCGGCCAAGCGATGGAACACGCGACAAACCGTCGCGCGGACGCGCCGCGACGCGCGCACGAACGGCCGTGCTCTTCTCGCGGCTGCAGGAACTCGGGTTGCGTGGTGTCGACGCATTGGTGCTCATGCGTACGCGGCGTGTCATGGTCTCGCTCATCGGACGTACACTGCGCGTGCACGAAGGCTATGCCGATGCGCCCGAGCCGGTGTTGCGGGCGATCGTCAGCTTCGCCATGGCGCGCACGAAGGCGGCCCGCACAGTCGCCAGGGATGCGATCCTAAGTCACGATGTCGAGCGCGCGCCAGCCGCACGTCGCATCGAGCCGGCGCGTCCGGGTGATCTGGCGATTATTGCCCAACTGCGCGAGGCGCATCGCGCCTTGAACGTGCAGTGGTTCGACGGGACACTGACGGCGCTCCCCATCCGGCTATCAGGCCGCATGGCCACCCGGCTCGGTCACTTCGATCCGGGCTCGCGACACACGCCAAGCGAGATCGTGATGTCGCGTACCCACGTCGTTCGACACGGCTGGCGCGAGGCCATGCACACACTGCTGCACGAGATGGTGCACCAGTGGCAGCACGAAACCGGAGCCACACTGGACCACGGCCCCGGCTTCCGGGCCAAGTGTCGGGAAGTGGGCATCACGCCCGCCGCGAGACGCGAGGTCGCGCCGATTGAGAAGCGTCGCCGCGCGGTCGGCTGACTCCGCCCCTACGCCATTCCCACCCGCGTCGCACCACAGCAAACTCGCGACTCGCAACGGCCGTCCACTCGATGCCCGCAACGGTCGTTCAGTTGACACTCGCAACGTGTTTCCACTCGACCCTGCCGTTCCCCGACCTCGGACAACGCCCCGGACCGCACACGCGATCCGGGGCGTTCGTGTTCTCCGCCGCACTGACCACACCGCCGGCGACACGCAAACCCGCGTCGCCGACCGTGGCCGCTTGCGTTACGGCGTCTGCGTCGTGCTCCGCGTCGCAACGCGGAAAATGGAACCCTCCGCGATCGCCGTCAGTCCGCTGAAGCCGGCGTATACGTTCACCGAATACAGCGAGGACACGCCGGCGACGAGGCCCCAGCTGTTGTTGAAGCCGCTGACGCCGCTCAGGTCTGGAATCTCGGCGTCGTACGAGGCCGCACCGGCGCCCGCAAACGCACGTGACGTCGTGATCGACCACGAGCGCT
Organism: Gemmatimonadales bacterium; assembly: GCA_038213465.1. Classification (GTDB taxonomy): domain Bacteria; phylum Gemmatimonadota; class Gemmatimonadetes; order Gemmatimonadales; family Gemmatimonadaceae; genus Gemmatimonas. The sequence goes on from JBBQTA010000015.1 coordinate 52,988, forward strand.
GATTGCCCTGTCCATAGACCACAGCCATGAAGTCGCCGTACTCTGCCTGCCACGGACCCTGCACGCGAATACGTGCGTACGGTGACGTGGCCACAGTGGTGTAGGTCGGTACGGTCGCCGCTGCGCCCAGCGTGACCGTGCGCGGCGACAGGTCGCGATTCTACTGGATGACCGTACGCGAGTTGATGTTCGTTCCGCCCTGCGGCGACGACGCCACCACCGTTTGCAGATGGAAGTCGCCGCTCTGTGTCAGCGCACTCGGCGCGCCCAGCAAGGTGAGCGGGCTGGCTTGTGCGCCGGTCAGGTTCAGGTTGAAGAAGGTGCCGGATGCACCGTTGGCAGTCTGGAGCGAGGTGAACGCGGTGAGCGTCTCGCCGGCAAGGTTGTTGACCGCGACCAAAGCCGACGCGGGAGCCACCGCTTCCGTCGCGCCAAAATCGATCGTCGCGCCCACCGACCCGCCCGCGCTCGGGTTGATGTTGCGACGGATAATCACCCGGTCGACGCCCTGCGTGAACGCCATGATGTTCAACACGGAGCGCGTCGCGATCAGGTCCGTGGTGCCGTCGGTCGCGTTCGTGATGGTGAACGGGCCGTTGGTCTGAACGGTCGCGCTGCCGCTGCCGACCGAGATCGTTGCCGTCTGCCCCGCGGCCAATCCCGCCACGACACCGGTCACCGTCTTCGTCGCTGGATTGGCCAGGCACTGCGCGCTCGCGACACTCGGGAACTCCGATGCCGCGTAGTTGAGCACCGTGACCTGCGAACCGCCACCCGGGTTCGGCTGTGCGTACGCCACCTGACCCACCGACGCCGAGAGCGAGAAGCTGAACGTGTTGTTGGACGGCGAGAGTGTGGTCCACGCCCCGCTCGTCCCGTTGCGGAACGCGAAGAATGTGGGCACGGTGTTCGTCTCGCAGAAGCGGAAGGCAATGTTGCCGCCGCCGGTGTTGCCGGCGGTGATCGTGAGCGGCACCGTCGTCGTGACGTTCGTCAGCCCCGTCGCCGTACCCGTCACCGTGAGGCTGTACGAACCCACGGCGGCGCCGCCGCCAACCACCAGAGACAACGTCGACGAAGTGCCCGTCGCGGCCGTCGGATTGAACGATGCCGACACACCGTTCGGCAATCCCGTGACAGCAAGGTTCACCGTGCCCGCGAAATTGCCCGTACGCGTGATCGACACGGTGCTGGTGCCCGTTGTGCCCTGTTGCGCGCTCACGGTGGATGCCGACAGCGTGTAGTTCTGCGCCGGCGCAGCAGTGACACTAAGCGTGAATGACACCGACTGGGCGCTGACCCCAGTGCCCGTCGCGCGGACAGTAATCGGATACGAACCCACGACCGTATTCGCCGCGATCGTCAACGTGAGCGTCGACGCGCTGGCCGACGCACCGACCGTCGTCGGCGCGAAGACCGCTGTCACGCCACTCGGCGCATTCTCGAGGGCCAGCGTGACATCACCCGTGAACCCGCCGACGCGCGTGATGCCGATGCTGTTCGTCACGCTGGTTCCCGCCGCCGCAGTGACGCTGGACGTGCCGAATGCGAGCGTGAGGCCCGGCGGTGCCGCGACCGTGAGCGTGATCGAAGTCGTGCGATCCGTGAGCGCCGTGAAGCCGGTAAGCGTACCCTGACCGCGCACGGACAGATTATATGTGCCCGGGGTTACCGCGGTCGTCGTGCTGATGATCAGCGTGGCTGCGTTCGCGTTTGTCGGATTCGGGGTGAACACAGCGGCCACGCCAACCGGCGCGCCGACGAGGGAGAACTGCACGTTCCCCGTGAAGCCGCCGGAGCGCGTGACGGCGATCGCGCTCGTCCCGTTCTGACCCGCCATCACGCTGATGGAAGCCGGCGTAGCCGTCAGTGCAAAGTCCGCGACCGCACCGGACGTCACCGTGAAAACGATCGTCGCCGTCTGTGCCGTGACGCCCGTCCCGCTGGCGCGCACTACGATGGAGTTCGTGCCCGGCGTGGCCGACGCCGAGGCAGTCAACGTGAGCGTGCTCGCGATCGCTGTCGAGCCGATCGATGTCGGCGCGAACGCGGACGTCACCCCCGAGGGCAATCCTTCGACTGTCAGGTCCACGGAGCCGGTGAAGCCGCCGCTGCGCGAGATGGCCAACGGCACCGTCGCCGACGCTCCCTGCGCGGCCGTCGCAGTGCTGCTCCCCGCCACGAGCGTGATCGCGGCGGGCGGCGGTGGGGAAATCGTCAGGGTAAACGTGGTGGTGGCATCGGGGACACCGGGGCCGGTTGCCCGCACGAGAATGGCCGTCGTGCCCGCCGCCGCCGTCGCGGACGCGTCGAGGATGAGCGTGGACGTCGTGCCGGTGCCGACCAGCTGCGGCGACGTGAACGTGGCCGTGACGCCGGTCGGAAGATTCTCCGCACGAAGCGCCACGGTGCCGGTGTACGATCCGACCCGATTGAGTGTGACGGCAACCTGCGTCGCGCTGCTGCGAGTTGCGGTCGCGGCACTGGCGCCAAGCTGGAGACTGATGCTTTGCGCGGTCGGCGGCGTCACACCACCTCCGTCGTCGCCTCCACCGGATCAGGCGGTAAGCAGGGTGAGAGCGGCTACAGACATCAACAGACGGCGCATCACAGTCCTCGTCGACAGAGTGAACTCAAGTGTGAACCCAATGGGTGACGGCGGGACCACTCAGCGGCCGGCCGGCGTTTTGCTCGCAGAAACTCCGGCTGGAGCGCATCAATCTGCAACCAGACCGGAGTATCACGCCCGCGCCCCCGATTCGCTATCTTGCCATGCGCAGATACGCTGCCTCCACCTTTCCCGATTCGGATCGCCGTCATGGCCAATGAACTGCTCACGTCCATTCCGTCGGCGCTGCCTTCCGTCGAGCTGACGGCGCACCCGGCCGACCTCTTCAACATCGACGCCGCGCTCACGGAAGAAGAGCGCGCCATTCGCGACACCATTCGCGCCTTCGTCGACGAAAAAGTCCTGCCGATCATCGGCGACTGCTACGTGCAGGGGCGGTTCCCGAAAGAACTCATCCCCGAACTTGCGGAACTCGGCGTACTTGGCGCCTCACTGCCGGAAGAGTATGGATGCGCCGGGCTGTCCAGCGTCGCGTACGGCCTGATCATGCAGGAGCTCGAGCGCGACGACTCCGGCATCCGCTCCTTCGCCTCGGTGCAGGGCGCGCTGGTCATGTACCCGATCTTCGCCTTCGGCTCGGAGGCGCAGAAGCGGCACTACCTCCCCAGGCTGGCCACGGCGGAGCTGATCGGCTGCTTCGGCCTCACGGAGCCGGACTTCGGCTCGAACCCCTCGGGGATGATCACCCGCGCGCGCCAGCAGGCGGATGGCAGCTGGATCATCAACGGTGCCAAGATGTGGATCACCAACGGTTCCATGGCCGACGTGGCGATCATCTGGGCCAAGACGGGGGACAGCACCGAAGACACGTCCATCCGCGGCTTTATCGTCGACACCAAGACGCCGGGCTTCACGGCGCGCGATCAGAAGGGCAAACTTTCGCTCCGTGCCAGCGACACGTCCGAACTGGTCTTGGTCGACGTGCATGTCCCGGCCGATGCGCTGCTCCCCGAGTCCAAGGGGCTCAAGAGCCCGCTCCTGTGCCTCACGCAGGCGCGTTTCGGCATTTCGTGGGGTGTGTTGGGCGCCGCGCTCGCCTGCTTCGAAGAGGCGGTTTCGTACGCCAAGTCGCGCGTCATGTTCGACCGCCCGATCGGCGGTTTCCAGATCCAGCAGGTGCGTCTGGCCGACATGCTCAGCGAAATCGTCAAGGGTCAACTCGTGGCATTGCACCTCGGACGCCTCAAGGACGCCGGCAATTTCACGCCCACGCAGGTCTCGCTGGCCAAGCGCAACAACGTGGATATCGCGACCAACATCGCGCGGGAAACACGGCGATTGCTGGGCGGCAACGGCATCCTCGCCGAGTACGGCGCGCTCCGGCACATGGCCAACCTCGAGAGCGTCTATACGTATGAGGGCACGCACGACGTCCACTCGCTGATCCTGGGGCAGGCAATCACCGGGCTGAGCGCATTCAAGTAACGTGGTATTGCGACGCGCGCGTCGCATTGCCCACGCTCCTGCGCGGACCTAGCTTCCCGTCGTTCCCACCCTTGTTTTCAGCCCTTCTGATGGAGCGACCGCGGTGAAGATTGCCGTGTGCATCAAGCGCGTCCCGGTGATGGAAGTGAAGTTTGCCATCGCTGCTGACGGCACCCGCGTTGAAGACGCGGGCCTCAAGTACGACGTCAACGATTTCGACCTGTGGGCGGTGGAAGCCGCGCTGCAGTTGAAGGAGAAGGCGGGAGCCGGCGAAGTGACGGTCATCTCGCTCGGTCCGGACTCTGCGCAGGAACAGATCCGCAAGACGCTGGCTATGGGCGCCGACAAGGGCGTCCTGCTCACGAGCGATGCGCCCACCCACGACGGGTTTGCCGTGGCGCACGCGCTGGCGGCGGAGCTGAAGGCGGGCGGCTACGATCTGGTGCTCTTCGGCCGGATCTCCATCGACACGATGAACCAGATGACGGGGCCGATGGTCGCCGAGCTGCTGGACCTGCCGTGCGTGACCAACGTCTTCAAGCTCGACATCGCCAACGGGCGCGGCGTGGCCGAACGGGCGCTCGACGGCGCGATCGAAGTGGCCGAGTTTCCGCTTCCCGCGTTGCTCACGATCGACGATGGCATGAACAAGGAGCGGCTGCCGTCGCTGAAGGGAATCATGGCGGCGAAGAAGAAGCCGCTCGACGTAAAGCCGGCGCAGCTCGGCGCGGTGCACGTCGTCGTTCGCAAATATGAACTTCCGGCTGAACGCGCAGCCGGTCGCATTCTCGGCGACAGCTCCGCCGCCGTGCCCGAACTCGTCCGACTTCTCCAGACTGAAGCGAAGGTGCTCTAAGCCATGGCCAACGTCCTCGTATTTGCAGAAACGCGTGGCGGAGAGCTGCGCAAGGTCGCCCTCGAGGCGGTCACGGCGGCACGCAACTTGGCGGAGCTGTCCGGTGGTGGCGGCGTGCACGCCGTGCTGGCGGGTGCCGCGGGTATCTCCGACAAAGCCGGTGCGCTTGCCGAGCATGGCGCGGACAGTGTGTTGCTGCTCGAGCATGCCGGATTTGCGCAATACAACCCCGAGGCCCTCGCGGCCACACTCGCGCAGCGCCTGGGAGGCGGTACGTACGCGTTCGCGCTCTTCAGCGCGACTGCGCAGGGGCGCGATTTGTCGCCGCGCGTGGCGGCCAAGTTGCGTACCGGACTCATCGCCGATGCCACGGGTTTTGTAGTGGACGGCGGTGCCATCGTCGCACAGCATCCGATCAACAACGGGAAGGTCATCGTCACGCTCGCGTTAGGCGAGGCACCGGCGATCGTGTCGGTGCGTCCGTCGGCCTTCCAGCCCGCAGTCGACGCCAAGCCGCTGGTGACGGAATCGATTTCCCCGGCAACCGATCCGGGCGCCTCTCGCGTGAAAGTCACCGAGTTGCGCGCGGGTGGAACGGGCAAGCTCGATCTGGGCGATGCGCCGGTGATCGTGGCCGGCGGGCGCGGCCTCAAGTCGCCCGAGAATTTCAAGTTGTGTGACGACCTCGCTGATGCCTTCGGCAACGCCGCCGTCGGTGCAACGCGCGCCGTGACCGATGAAGGGTGGCGTCCGCATTCAGATCAGATCGGACAGACGGGACGCAACGTGAGCCCCAACCTGTACATCGCCGTGGGCATTTCCGGTGCTATTCAGCATCTTGCCGGCATGCGAACGGCCAAGACGATCGTGGCAATCAACAAGGACAAGGACGCCCCGATCTTCAAGATCGCCGACTACGGGATTGTCGGCGATGTGTTCGAGGTTATGCCGGCGCTGACCGCCGCCGTCAAGGCCGCCAGGGCGCAGGACTAATTCATCGCATGACGCTGTCCAACGGAATCTTCGCACTTATTCTCGTCGTCGCGCTCGGGTTCTTTGCCCGCAGCGCGAAGCGATTGGTCCGTTGGCTGCAGATCGGCAAGCCCGACGTGCGCACGGATCACCCCGACGTGCGCACGAAGAATTTTCTCGCCATCGGTATCGCGCAGACGAAAATCCTGCGCGACCCGATCGGTGGTATGATGCATGCGCTGGTTTTCTGGGGCTTCTGCGTGCTGGGGCTGGGTACGCTCGAGATCATCATCCAGGGACTCCTCACGGGATTCACGTACGACTGGATGCTGCCGCGCTTCCTGTACCTGCCGTACGTGATCTCGCAGGAACTGTTTGCAGTGTTCGTGCTCATTCCCGTCGCGTTCCTGCTCTATCGCCGGTTGGTGATCAAACCGGCGCGCTTCAGCGGCGACCCGGTGCACGGCGGCGACGCGGTGTTCATCCTGAGCATGATCGCGGCACTGATGGTCTCGCTCCTGCTGCTCTTCGCGATGGAGTTGCGCACCGGCGCACCCACCGACGGCCGCATCATCTCGGGCATGATCGCCGGCTGGTTCGGCGGCATGTCCACCGACACGGCGCACACGATCGGGCGGGTGTCGTGGTGGTTCCATGCCATCCTGATCCTGTACTTTCTGAATCACCTGCCGGGCTCCAAGCACCTGCACGTGCTCACGTCGCTGATCAACGTGTGGTTCTCCAACACGAGCGGCCCCGGCACCGTCGGGGCCATGCGTCCGATGGATCTCGAAGCAGAAGATGCCGAACAGTTTGGCGCGTCGGACGTGGAGCATCTGTCGTGGAAGAATCTGCTGGACGGCTACTCCTGCACGGAGTGCGGACGATGCACCGCGTCCTGCCCGGCGAACATAACCGGCAAGATGCTCTCGCCGCGCATGATCGTGGTGAAGACCCGAGCCCGTCTCACCGAAAAGGCCACGCTGCTCGATTCGCTGGCCGGGGCGGAGCCCAACGCCGAACAGGTGGCGGTGCTCGATCGTAAGTTGCTGGACGGCTGGATCACCGAAGAAGAATTGTGGGCGTGCACAAGCTGTCGCGCCTGCGTGGTGGAGTGCCCGGTCTCGATCGACCAGCTCGACATCATCAACGAGCTGCGTCGCGACCTCGTGCTGATGGAGTCGCGTTTTCCCGATGAGCTGCAACCGGCGCTCCAGTCGCTCGAGCGGAATGGGAGCCCGTGGGCCTTCAGCCCGGCCGATCGCGAGAAGTGGTCGGAAGGGATGGACATTCCCACGATGGCCGAACTGGCCGCGCGCGACGAGAAGGCCGACATCCTGTTCTGGGTCGGCTGCATGGGCTCGTTCGACGATCGCGCCAAGAAGATCACGGTGGCGTTCGCGCGCATCCTGCAGGCGGCGAATGTAAAATTCGCCATTCTGGGCCAGGAAGAGTCGTGTCATGGCGACCCCGCACGACGCATGGGCAACGAGTACCTCTACCAGATGCTCGCCAAGGGCGTGATCGAAACGCTGAACGGCTACGCCATCAGCACCATCGTCACCTTCTGCCCGCACTGCTTCCATCAGATGGGGAAGGAGTTTCCCGACCTCGGCGGGCACTACGACGTCATTCATCACACCGAATACATCGAGCGGTTGCTGACCGCAGGTCGCGTGCCGCTCGAGACCGAGCACGGGCAGCGACTCAAGGTCGCCTATCACGACTCGTGCTATCTCGGCCGCTACAACGAAATCTACGACGCGCCCCGCAACACGCTGCGCAAAGCACTGCCGATTGTCGAGCTCGTGGAGCCGGCGCGAACCAAGAGCCGCGGCTTGTGCTGCGGCGCCGGAGGCGGTCGCATGTGGATGGAAGAGAACGTGGGTAAGCGCGTGAACGTCGAGCGCAGTGAGGAACTGTTGGCCACCGGTGCTGATCAGATCGCCGTGGCCTGTCCGTTTTGCATGACCATGATCACGGACGGCGTGACCGGAGCCGGCAGCGACGTGCCGGTGCTCGACATCTCGGAAGTGGTGGCCAGCCGTCTGTTGCGAACGAGCGCTGTTGCATAGGCTGCGGTCGCGCGTATCCCGCAAGTGCGCGCGTCAGGACGCTCCACCACGAAGTTTGGCCAGCAGCTCAGCGAGATCCACGCCGCTCGCATCTACCTCGATCGTGCGTCCATCGCTGGTACTGAGCAGCGCCAAGCGCGTGTCCACGCCGGCAATGGCGCGCACAGCCTCGCTGTAGACGGCCGCCTGCACGCGATAGCGTTCGGCCAGCACGTCCCCGTCGGTGGTCGCGCCAGTCTTCAGATCGAGAATCCGCGCGGCACCGCCGCGCATGGCGATGAGATCGAGCGCACCGTCGATGACGGAGCCGTCCGGCAGCACACGCGCAAAGGTCAGTTCGCGTCTCGCGGTCGGCCCCTGTGATACCGCCTGCCACTCCGGGTTGGCGGTCGCGCTTTCGACCATGGCGCGAATCCGCTGTCGGTACCCGTGTCCGGCTGCGCTGAACGGCGCCGGTGCGTCCGGATCGTGGCGCTCGATGGCCGATTCGATCAGCTCGTCGATGTCCGCCAGCTCGTAGTTGAAACGCTCCAGCACATCGTGCACCACGAGTCCGCGTGCCGAAGTCGAGCCGGCGCCACGCCGCTGCGCGTACGTACCATCCGGCTCGAACCCGAAGACGTAACGTCTCCACCAGATCGCATCGTCGGATGCAAAGGTCATCAGCTGCGTCGCCGACAAACGCGTGCGTCCACGCGGTGCGCCGATCGCTGTCGGTGGGCGCAGGACGTGCAGATCGATGCCGACCGTCTTGCCCTCCGCTGCAGTCTTCGCAAACTCCATCTCCCCGGTGACGACGCGTAGCATGAGTTCGTACGCGCTGCCCGACGCGTGCGCGTACGAGATCGCGCATGCGTCCGTCGCGCTGCACAGAAGCGGAAATCGCTCTCGCAGCTCATTGGCCATGCTCACCGACTGCCTCCACTTCTCTCCCAGCGGCACGCCGCTCAGCACCAGCAACCGTTGTGAACGCGTGGTTGCCACGTACCACAGACGAAACTGCTCCGCGAGCTGTTCTTCGCGCAGCTCGGCCTTGAGCGCGTCGTGTGCGAGGTCGACGACCTTGCCCTCCTCGTCCTCCTCGCCACTCTCCAGCCGGAGACGGAACAGGTCACGACCCATTTGGAGCTTGTCGTGGTTCGCGGTTGCCTCGCGCGCCAGATCGCACCAGAACACCACCGGCCACTCCAGCCCTTTGGCGCTGTGCACCGTGGTGATGGTCACGACATCGGCGCGCTCCCGATAGAGTCGCTCCTCGCCGACGCGGTCGCAGCGCTCGCGTGCCTCACGCACCTGGCGAAGGAACTCGCCGAGGGAGAGTTCCGGTGACGCGCCGGTGACGCGGAGCAGCTTCCGCATGTTGGCCAGCGCCTGCGTGCCGCGATCATCGTCCTGCACCAGCACCGCAAGGAATCCCGTCTCCCGCACCAACCGTGACAGCAACTCGTGCACCGCGACCCGATCGCGCAGCGCAGCGAAGCGCGTCAACAGCGCATCCGCACGCTGGCACAACGCGGACTCATACGCCGATCCCGCGAGCGCGCCGCGCAGTCCGCCCGGATGTTGCGCGCTACGCAGCGCGAGCAGCGTTTCGTCGCGCACGCCAACGAACGGACCGCGCAGAAAGCCGACCAGTGCCACATCATCCGCGGGATCGCGGATGGCGCGCAGCGCAAGCAGACAGTCGACCACTTCCCGCGTTTCCCAGTATCCCTCACCGCGCAACACATAGACCGGGATGCCACGTGCCCGCAGCGCATCGCGATAGAGGTGCACCGCCGTGAAACTCGACAGCAGCATTGCCATGTCACCATAGCGTTCGCCGCCCTCGTGCAACGCATGCATGCGCTCCGCGACGGCGACCGCCTCGATGGCGCGCAGCGCATCGGCCTTGTGTGTAGAGCCGTCGGCTGGTGCAGCGATGGCAATCATCTCGACGCAGCGGTCACCAGCCGCCTCGGATCCTTTGGCCACGAGCGCCCGGTAGTCCACCTCGAACGATTGCCGCCCGCCATCGGCCCGCACCGGCGTGTCCAGCCTCACACCAACGGACAGATCGACCAACGCCAGCATGCCCGCCCGACTGCGGAAGTTGTCGCTCAACTCCAGCTGCCGCCCAAGCTGCTGGGCACTGAACTGCGCCGCGACGGCATTCCACAGCGACACATCCGCTCGGCGGAACTTGTAGATGCTCTGCTTCGGATCGCCCACGAGCATGATACGCGTCGGTGATGGATCGTCGAACTCGAGCCCGCCCAGCAGGAACGCCAGATCACGTTGCGCGGGGTCGACATCCTGAAATTCATCCACGATCAGCAGGCGGATCTGTCGTTGCACGGCGCGTCGCACGCGCGCGTCGACGCGCAGCAGGTCACGCACCGACACGATCATGCGATCGAAATCCATCGCCCCCAATCGCGTCAGCTCTTCCTCCCGCACCAGGCGCGCATCTTGTGCAAGTCGCAACAGCGCCCGCTCATGATCGCGCAACCCCCCGGAGTTCACCGCGCTGCCACGCCCGGACCATGCGGCCAGTCGATCGCTGTCGGATGCCACGGTCGCAACGTGCGAAACGATGTCGGCCAGACTACGGTCGGCGAGCAGGTGCGCGAACTCCGGCACGTGCTGCTCCGTGGCGGCGCGGTGTACGGCCCGCTGTGCGCACTCGTACGCCAGTGCGGCAGCCTCGCCATCGGCGAGGACCAGCAGTGACGGGGGCAAGCCCGCGCGCAGAGCGAACTCGCGGAGGAGATCGCCGCAGAATCCGTGAATGGTGCCGATGCGCGCTGTGTCCACATCCGGCGCCAGATGCCGAAGCCCGGACGCGACGAGCGCAGCGCGCAACTTCCGCTTGAGATCTGCGGCCGCTTCGTTGGTGAACGTGATCGCCGCGATGTCGCTGAGCGCAAGCGGTGTCGCCTGTTCGTGCTGCGCGCCCGTCACATCCGAAACGCGCCCCCCGAGCAGGTAACACAATTTCTGCACGACGGTCGATGTCTTCCCCGATCCGGCGCCGGCGCCGACCAGCAGTCGCATGTCGTCGGCCAACACCACGTCGCGCTGCGCAATAGTCAGTGGCTTGAGGCCCGTCGGGGCGCTTTCACCGGTCGCGTTCATCGCGGGGCCTCCACGGGTCCGCCTGGGATGCGACAGATGTCGCGCGCGACGCAGTAGGGTGAACATCCGCACGACGAGGCCGGACTTGCGGGAAGCGTGCCCGCTCGCGCCTGTCGCACCCGTTGTCCGGCGTGGGACAAGGCCTCCGTCAGTCTCTCCACCGCGTCCGGGACGTCGATCGCGACCTTCGCTGCACTCTTACCCTTGCCAACGGTGGCAACCTTTACGAACTCCAGTGTGTGAATCGATTCCGGCTTCTTGAGCGTGCGATACTCGAGACGCGCAAGCGTGTGCTCCGGGTACAGCGTTTCGAGCGCCTTGGCGTACAACGGCACCTGGAGCACGACGCCGTCCGTCCAACCCCCCGCCTTGCCCCCGGCGGGGGTGGAGTACCTGGACGACTTGTAGTCGATCGCCGCGATGTAGCGCGCCGAGTCGGGCAATCGGTCGTCCGCGCCCTGATCAATGCGATCGATCACACCGCGCAAGCGGAAGCGTACGCCATCCCCCTCCAGCGACACATTCTCGAAGACACGCTCGCCTTCGAGCGCGCCCATGCGAACCTGCTTCGCGGGCTTCTTGCGATTGTTGGCCGTATCTTCGACACGCGAGATCTCGAACTCGAGATACATGCGCAACTGGCGACGGAGTTCCGCCCGGACGAAATCGTGCAGTGCAGGATTGCCGAGCCAAGTCGTCGCCGCGAGCGCAGTCCACGCATCCTCCAGCGCGCTGTCCATCATGGCAAGCGCACGTTCGGTATGCGCCGCGAAGAGCAGCGCCGGCGCGCCGAATGTCGTGCGTGCCGCCTCGAAGAAGCGGTCCAGCGCGTCGTGCAGCAGGATGCCCCGCGTGGTCGCTTCCATGCCGTCGTCCAGATCGCCGCGATGCTCGAGCTTGAGCACCCGACTCGCCAGCCACGACCAGCCGCACTTCGCCAGCTCTTCGAGTTGCGTGGCCGACCAGTTGTACGGTTCAGCAAATCGCTCCGCGAGATACGACGCGAGCACGGGATTCTCGATGGACCCGTTCCACGGGGAGAGCTCCGTGCTGCGCGCGCGCTCGATCGCCGCGATGCGCTGCGCGTGACCAATCATGTCCGCCACCGCCTGCGGCTCCTCGCTGCGGGCAAGCGAAGGGAAGCCGGGCGTGAGCACCTGCTGCGTGACCACCCGCATCAGGGCACCCGACTGCTCCAGCGCCGCTTCGTCGGGCAGCTGCATCACCCGCAGCGCCAGGTCCACCACATCGTCCACATATGCCGACCGAGCCACCTCCCGCCCATCACCATCCATCGCGGGCCACGAAAGCGTGAGCGAGGCGCGCGGTGCCGCGCAGAGCACACGAAAGAGCTCCTGCTCGCGCACGCGCCACGCATCGGGTGCGTCGAGCGCGAGTCCGCCGGCAATCAGCGAGCGGCGGTCTCGCTCGGGGAGCAGCGCCGATGGCGGCGGGCGTCTCGGAAATTCTCCCGACGACAAGCCCACCAGAAACACATGATCGAAACTCCGCCATCCCGCGCTTAATGCTTCCGCGACCACCACGCCGAATCCTGTCTCCGGCTGCGTGATCACATCCGCGTCGAGCACCAGCGCCAGACGTCGCGCAAACGACTCGGCATCCGATGCGCTCTCCTGCACCTGGAGTTCGCGCAAGGCACGCGTCCATTCGTTGGCCACCCGCATGATCTGCTCGCGCGCCTTGGCCTCCGCGCGCCACACGCGATCGTCACCACCCGGCGCGGTGTGCAGCTGCGTTGCCACCCCCCACGCGTCATGCTCGAGCACCTCGTGCACCCACGCGAACCACTCCGAGTCCGTGCGCGATTCCGTCAGCGCGCGCGCGAGCGGCAGCCACGACCGCCACGCCGACAGGGTGCGTTCCGCACGGGTTGTACTTGGAAGACTGCGATGACTACGCCAGTCGGCCGGCGTGGCGTCCCGCTGAACACACCGGGTGTGCAACTGCGCCAGCGCAGGCTCCCACGCGTCGAGCGAGGCGATGGGGGCGCTCTGCCCGGCCGCCTGCAGCACATCCGCGTCGAGTCTGAGCGACAACATCGGATGCTCGGCGATCTCCACCACCGCGTGACGCGTGAAGCCTTCAGCGGCTGCATGCAACAGCGCGCGCACCGCTCTGGCCGGACCCGTTTGCGCGAGCGCCGTCCGCCGTCGGGCGGTCACCGGCACGCCGAGCGCGTCCAGTGCCTCCGCCATGCGATCGATGCCGGGCCGCGCCTGTCGCAACACGATCGCAATGCGCGCAGGTTCAGACGTGCCCTCGTCCAGCAGACGGCGCACGCGCACCGCCACGTGTTCGATTTCACGAGCGGCGTCGGGCGCCTCCAGCAGGTGTAATGTTCCCAGCGAAACGGGGATGCTCGCGGTGAACAGTGCGTGCGCCAAGGCAGGCGGAGCGTCGTCCGGTTCGACGATCGCGCCGGTCGCACCGGGCAGCTCCATCGCATGCGACGCGAAGACGGTCACGCGATCGAGATGCGGACACGCGGCCAGCGCGGACAGGAGCGGACGCCAGCCGCCGCGCAGATCGGCGAGCCCGACGATGCGTACGTCACGACGTCCGCCGAGCGTGGCGAGCAACGTGTCCGGATCGCGTTGAATGCTTTGTGCCAGCCGCACCAGGGCATCGCGGCCATCGCTGCGGAAGTTCTGCCGGAGCGCGAAGATCCAGTCGGCGTAGATCGCGGAGAGGCGCGCATCGCGGTCGCGTTCGAAATCATCGCGGTCCGCACGTGTCGACATGGCCTGCGAAAACGCATCAGCCGTCACCCCTTCGCCCAGTAACTCGCCGTGCAGTCGGTCGATCGCAGGTATCCACGCATCTGCGCTGCCACTGCGGTCGAAGACGCCCTCGGCGTGCCGTGACACGATCGCGGTCAGAAGGGCCACGCGCTCTTCCGGCGAGAGCGGTGGGAAACGGTCCGCGCCCCACCTCGTGGCGAGTTCGGCGAACAGACACACCGGTGGATCGAACCATCCAGGCACCTGTGCTGCTGCTGCTCGCCGGTGCAGATCGTCACGCAACCCGCCCTGCCGCAGCACGAGCCACGAGGCGAGCGTCGGCCACGGGCGCGTTGGCGATGGCGCGGCGAGCGGAAACAGATCCGCCGTCGCGCGTTCCATCAATCGGGCGGGGTCGAGCGCAAGGGAAAGTCGAAGTTCGGCCATGCCGTCACGATGGAGAGAGGATCTGACACTCCCGCGCAATATCGTCCGACGACCGCAACCGTGCTGAAGCGCACGCTGCGATCGCGTCTACATCCGCCGTCGTACCAGGAACCCGTACGGCCGGCTTGTCAGACCCCACCGGTACTCTCTGCGTATTCCCTTTTCCGGAGTTGCCAATGGATGCTGCCCTGCTGGTCGATCATCTGCACACCCCGCCGTCCCACGCGACCGAGAACGCGGGCGTCACCGTGCGTGTTTTGCTCACACTCTCTGCCCACGCGGCAGCCGACCGTGCGCGCGCGCCGCTTGCTCTCGCGTTAGTGCTCGATCGCAGTGGGTCAATGGACGGTGACCGATTGGACGCCGCGCGCCGGGCGGCTGTAAACGCCGTGGCGCGACTGCACCCGACCGACGTGGTTTCCGCCGTGGTCTTCGACGGGCGGGTGTCTGTGCTGGCCGAACCGGCACCGCGCGCCCGGCAACACCAGCTCGCGTCGCGGTTGCGTGACGTGGAGGCACGCGGCGCCACGAACCTCAGCGGCGGATGGCTGCGCGGTCGGCGTCACATGGAAGAGGCCATCGAGCTGCTTCCGGACAGCAAGGGCGCGTCACGTCGCATTGTCGTGCTCACTGACGGACATGCCAACGCGGGCATCACCAATCCCGCCACGCTGGTGGAATTGGCGCGGACGGCGCGTGCGCACGGCATCACCACCACCACGGTCGGCATCGGCGAGGGGTACGACGACGGTTTGTTGCGCGCGATGGCCGACGCTGGCGGTGGCAATGCGTGGTACGTCGAACGGGCCGAGCAAGCGCAGGATGTGCTCGCCGAAGAGCTCGGGAACCTGCTCTCCATTGCTGCCCAGGGCGTGACGGTCACGCTGCTCACCCACGCGTCTGTACAGATGCTCACGGTGCACTCCGACTGGCCGGTGACACAGAGCGTCTCCGGCATGCAGTTCGATCTTGGCGATTTGTACGCGTCCGAACCCAAGCCGCTGTTGCTCGAACTGTTCGTGCCGCATGCACGCCTTGACGGGCTGGCTGCTGCGGACGCGACGCCGGACGCCCTGCCGAGCGCCGCACTCCAGATCGCGTCGCTCCGCATCGCTGCCGACGTGCTGACGCCAGACGGTGGGGTCGAGCATCGCGTCATGGTGCTCCCGCTGGCGGCGTCGCTCGCGGCGCAGTCGACGATGCATCCCGACATCGAACGGGCCGTAGTGCTCGCCCGCATCGCGAAGGCGCGCGAAGTCGCCGCGCAGCGTCAGCGCGATGGCGACGTGGACGGCGCCGCCGCCGAAATGGACCTCGCCGCCGCGGTCATCGCGTCGAGCCCACTCTCGCTCGTCCCGGAGTACGCCGAGGAACTCCTCGCGCATGCCACCGACCTTACCTCACTCGGCGATCGCTACCGCACACGACGGCATTCCGAACTCGACGCGAAGTACCAGATGCAGCGCAGCTACAACGCCAAGCGCGGCAAGCAGCATTACGACGAGATCATCAGCCGGTCGCACGACGGCAGCACTCTGTCGTAGCAGAGCACCGGGCCATATCGGCTCGACCGAGCAATCGCTCCAGATGCCCCCGCCGCACGCATTGGCGGCGGGGGGTGGGCCCTCGACGCCGCACCGACGGCCGCCGCGACTTCGAGTCCGCGCGCTGGCATGAACGGGCGGGCGATTGACACTCCCGGAAGGAGCGGCAGTGTCGCGCAAGGGCAGTCCGTCGTCCAATATACAGGGATGGTGGGGACGGCCACCGGTGGAATCACGCCGCCGCAGGCGTGCTGGAGGGACCTCGATTCGTACACACAACGTCTCGCAGCGCCGAACTCGGTGACCGTCAGCCGCTGAAGATCGGCGATGCCGCGCTGCTGCTGCGCCACTTGCAATGCCAACTACACCGATCGCAACCGACAGCTTCAACGACGATTCGCTCTTCCTGCGCGCGGTGATCGATTGCGACGGAAGTGTGATCCTCGGCTTGCGCCCCGATCACCGGATCTTCGCCTGGAATCGCGCGGCGGAGCTGCTGTACCAGACGACGCGCGAGAAAGCGATCGGCATGGACTACGTCGCGCACTTTATCGCGCCCGAACATCGCGACGTGGTGGCGGCGGACATTCGCGAAGTACTGGCCGGCAAGCGCACCCGCAACTTCGAGGACGATTCGATCCTCCCCGACGGGACACGTCGCACGCTCATCTGGAATGTGACGGCGGTGCTGACGACCGGTGCGCAGCCGTTCGGCATCATCGCGGTGGGGCAGGATATCAGCGAGCGGAAGCAGGCGGAGGAGCGGTTCAGGCTGATCTTCGAGCATGCACCCGACGGTCTCCTCATCACCGACGACACGGGCGTCGTGGATTGCAATCCGGCCGCCTTGGAGTTGCTCGGGCTCGCCGACAAGTCCGAGCTGCTCGGCCGGCGGCCAGCCGAGTTCTCGCCCCTGCTGCAACCCGACGGCACGCCCTCGCTCGAGAAGTCCCGCTCCCTCGGCCGCCTCACCAAGGAACAGGGTGAGCTCAGCTTCGAGTGGGTGCATCAACGACGCGACGGCACACCCGTCCCGACGTCGATCAGTGTGCAGCACACCATGATGAACAATCGTCGGGTATCGGTGGTCGTGTGGCGTGATCTCACCGCGCGCCGCGCGCTCGAGCAGGAGCGCGACGAGGTGCAGCGAAGACTGGACGTCGCGCAGAAGATGGAAATGGTCGGGCAACTGGCGGGCGGTCTGGCGCACGACTTCAACAATTTGCTCACCACCATACGCAACGCCGTCGATCTCGCGCTCGATGACATTGCGCTGACGGGAACCGCGCGCGATGATCTGACGCTCGCGCGCGAAACGACGGCGCGCGCCGCTGGACTCACGCGTCAACTGCTTGCCTTCAGCAAGCGACAGGCGACCGCCATCGAGCGGGTGGACCTCGCCGCGCTCGTTCGCGACAGCGTACCGCTGATTCGCAGCACCCTGCCGGCGTCCGTGAACGTGATCCTTTCCGCGCCGGACGAAGCAGTCGTCGTCGACGCGGATCGCAGTCAGCTGGAACAGGTGTTGATCAACCTGATCTTCAACGCGCGCGATGCCATGGTCCATGGCGGCGAGCTTCACCTCTCGCTGACCAGTGACGCCGCGCTGCGTCAGGTGACGCTCGCCGTACGAGACACCGGCGTCGGCATGGACAGCTACACGCTCTCGCGCATCTTCGAGCCGTTTTTCACCACCAGGCCGGTTGGATCCGGCACGGGACTCGGCCTCGCCGCCGTGTACGGCGCCGTCACGCACGCTGGTGGCACGGTGCGCGCGGACAGTACGCTTGGCCACGGCAGCACCTTCACGGTCATGTTGCCGATGAGCCCGGTGCGTTTCACCTCGAACGACGTGCCGGCCGGCAACGACAGCGCGCTGTCCCGCACTGTGCTGCTGGTGGACGACGACGATGCCGTAAGAAGCACCACGCGACGCATGCTGCAGCGTGACGGCTGGCTGGTGATCGAAGCCCGCGATGGCGAAGAGGGCTGGACCCGATTTGAAGCGGTGCAGCACGACGTCGATGTGGTGCTCTCCGACGTACGCATGCCCAGACTGGACGGCATCACGCTCGCCAACCGTATTCGCGAAATCAGCCCCGGCTTCCCGATCGTTTTCTTCTCGGGCTATGACGTGGTCGATCAGCGTGATGCGAGCGAGATCGACAATGTGGAGTACCTGCAGAAACCGTTCAGCAGACTGACTCTCGCGACCGCCCTGCGCGCGGCGATGCTCAGGCGCGAACGTGGCGCAGCCGCATTACCTGAATCTGCTGGTTGATCTTCCCCTCGTGGTACGGCGTGGTGGCCGAGTCGACCACCGCGAGTCCCACGCGCGGCAGTTGTTCGTGAAATGTTGCGAGCGCCACACGCCCCGGGTCGGCTATGATCGCGACGCCATCGGGGGCCAGCGCGCGCGCGATGCACGCCGCCACGAGCACGGCATACTCCTGCTCATAGATCACGTCGGCCGCGACAATCATGTCGAACGATCCGAAGTCTCCGGGCCAGTCGCGCCAGTTGACCATGCGCACGGCGGGCTCCCGGCCCAGATTTCGCCCCGCGTTCGCGCGCGTGACCTGCAGGGCGTCTTCGTAATAGTCGGTGGCCGTGACGTCGAAGCCGGCGTGCATCGCCGCAACGGTGGGTAATCCGAGGCCGCAGCCGAGCTCCAGCAACGTGCGTCCGCGACCGTCTTCTGCGAGTAACGCCGTGGCGAGCATGCGTGACGATGGCCAGAGATCGGCCCAGTACGGCAGCCGTTCGTCCATGACGTAATCCGCTTCGCTGATCAGATGATCCGCGTTCGCCGGCTTGCGTAACGTGAACGTGACGTCGCCCAGTACGACCGTCTCATCGGCCAGCTGGAATCGTCGCGCAAGCGCCTCGTCGAGCGCCGCGCCGTGCAGCGTAGTGATGCCGTCGCGTACGATGTCGCTCCACTGGTCAGACATGGGCGCCTCCCGGAATCGAGTCGGCGTCGGCCCCCTGCCCCGCCAACGCCGCCCCGGGAAAATCCGTGCCAAGAAAGTCCTGCCCGGGCATGAGCAACGCGTACAGCGTCATGCCCGGTTGTACACGCTGCACGTTGTCCGGCACGATCAGCAGTGCGTTGGCGACGGCCATGGTGCGCAACAGATTGGATCCCTGCGGGCCCGCCAGTGTGGACTCGAGCGCACCATCGGCACCGGCCGCGAGTCGGACGCGTACGAAGTATGTCAGCGGCGCCGGCGTCTCCATCGCGTCCGTCACGCGGACGCGCAGCGGCACATGATGCACATCGCGATGTCCGGCCAGTGCGCGCACCAGCGGCCATGCGAAGAGCGCAGCGGTCACCATCGTCGAGACGGGATTGCCGGGCAAGCCAAGCCACGGCACATCGAGCACGCGACCCGTGCCGATTGGGCCGCCCGGCCGAATGCGTGCACGCCAGAAGCCGAGCGTGCCGCCCAATGCGCGCAGCGCGTCGCGTGTGTAATCGTGCGCGCCCACCGACACGCCACCCGTCGTGAGCAGCAGATCGCAGCCGTCCGCCACCGCATCGCGCACGGCCGCGACGACCGAATCCAGATCATCCGGGAGCAACGGAATCATGCGCACCTCGGCACCCGCCTGCCGGAGCAGCGCGGGCAGTGCGTACGTACTGGACGAGACGATGCGTCGTCCGGCGAGTACGTCGTCGAACCGGTCGAGCAGGACCAGCTCGTCGCCGCTCGAGAGCACGGCTACACGCGGCCGACGGTGCACGCGCACATGCGCCGCGCCGACACTGGCCAGTGCCCCCAGATGCGACGCGCCGATGGTCGTCGCCGCGTCGAAGACGACGGCACCCGCTTCGATGTCTTCGCCGCGCGGCCGGATGTTGGCACGTCCCGCCAGATCACGATCGGACACGATCCGTACCTGCGACGTGCCGCGGTCCGTGTCTTCGATGCGCACAACCGCGTCCGCCCCTGGAGGTACGGGCGCTCCCGTCATGATGCGGACGGCGGTCCCCGACTGCACCGTTGGCAACGACGTCGCATCCGCGCCAGCAGCGATCGACGTCATGACACGCAGCGTCACCGGCGCGTCGGAGCGTGCCCCGCGCACATCATCACCGCGCACGGCGTAGCCGTCCATGCCGGCATTGTTCCACAGCGGCAGCGCGACCGGACTGGTCACGGGTGCGGCCAGCGCGCGTCCAAGGGCATCCGCCAACGGAACGGTTTCGGCGGGGAGCGCGAGCACACCGCGCATCACCGCCTGTAACGCATCCTGATACGCAAGCGCGCTCGGCGTCGACGCGTCAGCGGGCACGGGCATCGCCGCCACCGCCGACCCGTGCGCCGGCCAACGTCGTCACCAGCAAGTCCTGCACACGTTCGACTTCACGATTGGCGACCGTGAAGTTGTTGCACAGCAGCGAGAAGAGGATCAGGTGGCCGTCGGCGGTCGTCACATACCCGGACAGTGCGCGCGCCTTGTCCACGGTGCCGGTCTTGGCCTGCGCGTTG
This sequence comes from Gemmatimonadales bacterium, assembly GCA_038213465.1. GTDB lineage: Bacteria > Gemmatimonadota > Gemmatimonadetes > Gemmatimonadales > Gemmatimonadaceae > Gemmatimonas. The sequence continues at coordinate 73,290 of JBBQTA010000015.1, forward strand.
CCAGCGGCTGAGGTGAACTTCATCCGATTCGCGAGCGTGCCGTCGACACCGGCCAGCGGCAGCGCGTTGCGGTAGAGATCGAAATGCGGAGAGCGCCGCATCGCGTCGAGCACCTGGACCAGCGCGCGCGGTGTGACGTAGTCGTGGCGCGACATGCCGCTGCCATCACGATACGCGATGTGATCGGGCAACACGCCAAGTCCGACCAGCGTGCGCGTGCCAACCGCCCGCGCGCTGTCCGCCGAGCCGACGCCGCTGACGACCAAGCCGTTGGTCCGGAACAGCAGCTCCGCGATCTGGTTCTGCGACGGCTTCTGCATGCGCGGCAGCACGTCGCGCAGCGGCAGCGACTGCAGCACCACGAGCGTGTCCAGCGGAATCGCGCTCGCTTTCGTCGTGGGCGTTGCGGCCTGGGTTGTCGCAACCCGACGGCGCATGGGCAGTGTGGACACGCTGATGCCGCTCGCGGCCAGGTGCTCTCGCAACGCAGCGCGGTACGCATCGGCTGGATGCCGGTACGACACAGACAACAGCGTGCTGTCGCCCACGCCGATGGTGCCGGACAGCACCAGCGCAAGGCCGGAGGAATCGTACGCGGCGCGAACACGATCACTGCGCGCGACCGTATCCCGGGTCTCGACAGCGACCACGAGCGTCGGATAGGTGGTCGTGGGCGCCCGCACCACACGTACCGGCGCACCGGCGATCGCGCCACCATACACGCGTACAATGAGCATGCCCTCGTTGAAAAGCAGTTCGTCCACCGCCGCCCCGTAGGGTGCATCGAAGTCGTCCACTTCCCATCCGTAACCGAACGGCGGGCCAGTGAACGCGTCGCCTTCGGTGATCACGTCACCCTGAATCCGGCGGATCCCTCTCGCCTGCAACGCCGCCACCACCGGGTCGAACACGCGCGTCGCGCGACCACCCTGCAACGTGTCACTGATACTCGGGTCCCCACTGCCGGCGACAAGCACATCGCCGATCCAGCGATCGCCGCGCTGCCGTCCACGCAACAACACCGGCGTGCGCCAGCGGTGATCGGGGCCCAGCTGCGTCACGGACACCGCTGCGGTCAGCAGCTTCTGATTCGAGGCCGGCATGAACAATCGGTCCGCATCGTGCGACAGGAGCGTATCGCCGCTGGTGGCGTCCACGATCAGCAGCCCCCAGCGGGCATTGCTCCACATGGGCGCGCGCGTGGTCGAGTCGCCGATGTGCTGCACGATCTCGCGCAGCGACCGTGGCGTGCGCACCTCCGCCACCGGCATCATGGTCGGTGCGACGGGCTCGGGGCGTCGTGGCCCCACCGGCGCCGCGACCGTCCGCGTGCACGCGCCGGCAACCGCCAGCAACAGCAGCGGCGCAGCGCGCCTGACACTGGAACCGATTCGATGCATTCGGCCACCTCGTCGTTGCTGCTCCATGTGGCATCTTCCCCCGTATGCACGCAGATCACGCGCGCCGGAAGGCGCACCAGTGCGGCGAGCCACGGCGGCTACCGGAAGAGCGGCATGGAGAGTCCGGCCGACAGCGCCCAATTGCCACGCCACGCGGAACGCGAACGTGTATCGGTGAGCACGGACGTCGTGTCGGAGGTGAGCACGAAGTACCGGTCGGGGTACTGGTACTGCCAGATCTGGTTGGTTACGTCAGCACGCACCGACCAACCCGAACGCAGCATGTATCGCAGCGTGGCGCCGTACGAAAAGCTGAACTTCGTCCCGAACTTGTACGCGCCCGTGTCCGCAGCGGCGAAATCGCTCACCAAACCCACCGCGCCGTTCACCGACGGAATGAGGTGACGCCACGTCTTCCTGCCGGTCAAGGCCACATCGAGACCGATATCCGCCAGATGCGTGGTCACGCTGGGCGTGCCGACGAGGCGTGTGGCGCGCGGCTTGGACGGATCGACGAGGTTGCGCTGGGACGGCGCGAACGCGTAGCGCACGAACAGCGCGGCCGGACCGCCAACCGGCAGGTCGTAACGCAGGCCGAGAAATGGCGACCCATCTGGTGCGACATTGGCAGGATCGCGCTTGGCGCTCAGCCAACCGACGCTCGCCGAGAGCAACTGCGACGGCTTGACGTCCTCGTAGGGACTCTGGCTCGGGAGATGGCCGACCTGCGCCTGCAGGGAGGTGACGGCGCCCGCCTGCAGCAGCAGTGCGGCAAGCGGGACGAGGCGTCGCACAGCGCGACGCGGCGCCGGAAAGGAAAAGGTCATCAGGTCGTCGTCAGATCGTTTTAGGATGCGAAAGATCGCAGGTCGCAACCGGTCATGTCGGTCGGACGTGTGAGGCCGAGCAGTGCGAGCGCGGTGGGGCCGACATCGCACAGCGCACCACCGGCGCGCAACGGAACGTCGCCGTCCGGATCGAGCAGCACGAGGGGCACCGGATTCGTCGTGTGCGCCGTGTGCGGCTGACCCGTGGTGGGGTCCACCATCACGTCGGCGTTGCCATGGTCGGCGGTGATGATCAGTCGTGCGCCGCCCAAGGCGGCGGCGTCGAGAATACGACCGAGACACGCGTCCACCGCCTCCACCGCCGCGATCGCGGCGGGGAGCGAACCGGTGTGCCCGACCATGTCGCTGTTGGCGAAGTTGCACAGCACGAAATCGTGCGTGCGATAAGCCAGCGCATGGCAGAGAATGTCGCTCACCCCGGCGGCACTCATCTCCGGCTGCAGATCGTAGGTGGCGACCTGGGGGCTCGGCACCATCTGCCGGTCTTCGCCCGGAAACGGCGCGTCGCGCCCGCCGTTGAAGAAGAACGTCACGTGCGGATACTTCTCGGTCTCTGCGGTGCGCAGTTGCATCAGACCGGCATCGGAGATGACCTCCCCCACGAGATGCTGCATCGACTGCGGGGCGAACGCGATGGGGAAGGGGAAGTCCTCTTCGTAGCGCGTCATCGTGGTGATCGACACCGCAGGGCGCATACCGGTCTCGAAGCCGCTGAAGCCGGGCATCGCCAACGCTCGCAACGACTGCCGCATGCGATCCGAGCGGTAGTTAAAGCAGATCACCGAGTCGCCATCGCGCATCGGTGCCGCGGCCTGACCGTCGGCGCCCTGCAGCACGAATGGCAGCACAAATTCGTCGGTCGTGCCCGCGTCGTACGCACGCTGCAGCGATTCGAACGCATCGCGCACCGTGACGGCATCACCCAGTACAGCCGCGCGATACCAGCGCTCTGTGCGCTCCCAGCGGTGGTCGCGATCCATGCCGTAGTAGCGTCCGCACACCGAGGCCAGTTCGGCGCGCCCGGCCGTTCGCGCGACCAGCTCGCGCAGAAACGCCATCCCCGACGAGGGCGGCGTATCGCGGCCGTCGAGCAGGGCGTGTATGACGATGCGTGACACCCGCTCGCGCGTGGCCAGGTCGACCAGTGCCAGCAGATGCTCGTCATACGCGTGCACCCCGCCGTCGCCGATCAGGCCAATCAGATGAAGCGTCCCGTTGTGCGCCTTTGCGTGCCGGCAGGCGGCGAGCAGGGCGGGATTGGCAAAGAACGACTCATCCTCGATGGACGCCGTGATGCGCACCAGATCCTGCATGACGATCCGTCCGGCACCGAGGTTCAGGTGTCCGACCTCGCTGTTGCCCATCTGGCCGGCGGGCAGTCCAACGGCGTGACCGGACGCCGTCAGCAACGTGCGGGAGGGATTCGCCCAGATGCGGTGCCAGTTCGGCGTGTTGGCCAACTGAATCGCGTTGGCCGTGCGGTTTTCCCGGTAACCCCACCCGTCGAGGATGATCAGAGCCACGGGTCGCGCGGAGCGAATCGGCATCCGGTGTATGGTGTATGGTGTAGGTCGGTGAAGGTGCAGCCGCGCCCTGCGTCAAACTGTCCGACAATCTACTCGCGCTCATTGGACGCCACCAACGGGGGACGCCACCAACGGGAACGATCACCAGGATCGCGCATGCAACGTCGTACCACCGTGCTGTCGCTGCTCTTGCTCGTCACCATTGCCGTCGACGGCGTGCTCCTCTGGCGCGGCCGACGTTACGTCGATGAAACCGCGCGACTGCGCGCGGGCATGACGCATATCGAACGGGAAACGGCCGACGCGATTGTCGCGTCGTCGGCTGCACAGTCAGGACTCATGCTCGAATTGATGCGTCGCCAGGCCGAAGGCGACGGAGCGCTGCACCTGTCGGTCGATACCGACTCCGCCCTCGTCATTCTTGAACGCGGCGCGGCGGAGTTGCGTCGCTTCCCGGTCCGCGTTGGCGCTGCACGTCGCGTGGGCGTACCCCCGGACACGCTCCAAGTGTCCGTCCCGCGTGGCACGCGCACGATCGAGCAACTCCTCAGCGCTGCAGACCGCCTCGACCTGCCTTCGTGGCTCTGGGCGGATCGCGGACTCCCGATCCCGGCTGAACGCGCCGCCTCAGCGTGGACCGGACCTGACGCGATCGTCACCAGCGGGGGAACGCTCATCTACGCGTTGCCCACGAAAGGTCCGCTGGCGGACAGCAGCTACGTGCTGCCGGGCGCCATCCGCGCGGACCCCGCGGATCTCGCCGCAATCCGCGCCAATCTCACCCTCGGCATGAAGGTCTACTTCTTTTGACCGCGCCCACTTTGCCGGCCCCGACCGACCGCTCGACCACCCGCTGGCTGCTGCCCACGCTCCTGGTCCTCTCAGTGGCCGGAACCATCGCACTGGGTGTGCACACTGCCAAGGTGCGCTTCGCCCGCGATGTCGCCCGCCTGGTCTTCAACGATAATCTCGAAGCGCTCGAGCAGGCGCGTTTGCAGGCAGGGCTCGGTGTCGACAGCCTCCGGTCCCGACTGGCCGGCACGCCGGCCGTCGCCGACGGGGCGCCGTATCTGGTCGTGTCCATCGCCGACCGGCGGCTCTGGTACAAGCAGGGGGACAGCACCCTGTTCACCGCGCCAGTCGCCACCGGAAGCGGCAAGACTCTGGTGGTGAAGGGGAGCACCAAAACTCTGCGATTCGAAACGCCGCGGGGCCGGCTCGTCGTGCAGCGGCTGGACTCCATGCCGTTCTGGATCCCCCCCGAGTGGCACTATCAGGAACAGGCCAACAAGCGCAAGCTCGGGCTCGTGCAGCTCGAGCGCGGCACCCCCATCAAGCTCAAAGACGGCAGCCAGATCACCGTGGTCGGAAACGACGTCGTCCGCCGTTCCCGCGACGGGAACGTTGTCCCGTTGACCGCGGAGGACGGGCGTGAAATCGCGGCCGACGGACGCATTGTCATTCCACCATTTGGAACAAACCAGCGGAAGTACCCGGGGGTGCTGGGAGACCGTCGGCTGTATCTGGGCGACGGGTATGCCATCCATGGAACGAACCAGCCCAGCTCGATTGGGCAGGCCGTGAGTCACGGATGTGTGCGCATGCGGAACGAAGACATCCGCGAGTTGTACGACCGCGTGACGATCGGCACGCCCGTGTTCATTTACTGACACCGAGCCGGCCTGCGCGGGCTATATTTCCCCGTCGTGTCTTTGATCGTCTACAAGGCATGATGGCTGATGTAGCGTACTTTGACCCCACGGTCCGATTTCTTCTGTCAAGTCACCCAAGGACGATGCGCGTTCCGGCGCGCACTCCACCCGCAATGCCGCTGCGCGCGCCCGGCCGATTGGCATGAGACGGCGCCTCGCGGCGGCAGTCGGCATGTCGGCGGCTGCATGGGCGCTTACGCTCGTGTTGCCGAGCAGCGCGGGCGCGCGCGTCGAGCCGTCGGCGATTACAGCGTCGGCTGGTCGCGCTGGTATACGCGCCGACTCGGCGTCGCGTACTTCGCTCACGTTCCTCGATTCGCTGCGAGGTCGTAGCCGCAAGTTGCGTGCGCGCTTCGTCAGTCCGGCGCGTGCGGCATCGCTCCCCGTGCTCACCGAACTGTTTGGCGGAGAGGCGGCCACGCGTCCCGGTGTATACGCCGCCGCCGACGACCGCAGCGCGTTCCACTTCATCACGATGCGCCCCTTCGCGGACAAGATCCGCGGACGCATCGGCACCTATCGCATTGGGTTCTTCCCGAGTGAGCGGCGCGCGGCGGCCCATGCGACGTATGGCAATCCCGAAGGCTTCATTGAAGTCACGGCCGCTAACAGTCAGACGGCGGTCTCCGACCATTTCCGTCTCGCCGATTTTCTCACGCACGATCAGCAGAGTGTGTGGCCCAAGTACCTCGTAGTCCGCGAACCGCTGCTGGACAAGCTCGAGCTTGTCATCGAGGAGTTGCAGAACGCCGGCGTGGCGGTTGACCGTATGCGCGTGATGTCCGGCTTTCGCACGCCGCAGTACAACGAGCAGGGTGTTGGCGCTGGCGGTCGCGTGCAGGACAGCCGTCATCAGTACGGCGACGCGGCGGACGTGTATGTGGCCAACGGTGCGCGAGACTGGATGAGCGATCTGAATCGCGATGGCCGTGTCGATACGCGTGACGCGAAAGTGCTCGCCGACGCCGCCGAGCGCGTGGAGAAGGCGCATCCGGATCTCGTGGGCGGCGTCGGGATTTACAAGGCAACGTCGGCGCACGGTCCGTTCGTGCACATCGATGTGCGTGGCACCCGCGCGCGCTGGGGTTCGCTGTGATGAAGCGCCGCATCGCCATCGCGCTGAGCGGACTCGCCGCCATCGCTGCCGTGGAGCTCTATCAGCCGCCCACTGAACTGCTGGCCGGTTCGTCATCCGAAAGCGCCAAGCGCAGCGTGCCGGTGGTGGAAGCCGCGGAGGCCGCGCGTGGGCTCAGCGGCGAAGTGCAAATGCAGTTTGTGCGCGCTGGCGAGCGTTTGCATTTCCCGCTGCAGGTGCGCGGGTCATCCGTCGGCTTCACGTACCAATGGGTGCGGGTCGGAAGCGACGAGCCTGGCGATGTCGCGCGTCCGATCGACAGTGACACCCTGCTCGCGCCGCTCGAGGCCGGCTTCTACGAACTTGTCGTCACGCGCTCGGGCATGCAGCAGCGACTTGTGTCGCCGCGCCTGGCGGTGCTGGTGCCCTTCGAACTCAAGCTCGGCAGCACACTCAACGGCTACCAGATCGGTCGGTATCCCGCCGAGTGGTCGCGCGATCAGGCCGAACGACCGGATGGTTTTGCGGAGGTGTATGAGGCGCAACTCGATCTGCCGCTCACGCGTCACCTCAAGGTGCGCGACTTCATCACGCACGATGCGCAAACGATGTGGCCGAGGTACGTCGCCATCGATCCGCGCGTGCTGGACAAGATCGAGCTGGTCATGGTGGAGCTGGCGCGCCGTCGCGGGGAGAAGAGCATCGACTTCAAGATCGAAGTGCACTCCGGCTTTCGCACCCCGTTGCACAACTCGGTCGTCGAGGGCTCGGCGCGCGACTCGCGTCATCTCTACGGCGACGCGGCCGATGTCGTGATCGACGCGGACGGCGACGGGCGTATGACGATTTTTGATGCATACCGGGTCGAAAGCGCGGTTGAATGGGTCGAGCGCACACATCCGGAACTGGCGGGCGGGCTCGGGGTCTACTCCAGCAGCCGCTTTTCCAAGCCTTATTGTCACATTGACGCGCGCGGCGAACGGAAGCGCTGGCGCGGGTGAATCGATCGGCTTGCGAGGCTCGTACGGCAGGTGGTCGTCAGTGCTGTGTCATCCGTATTCGCGTCCGCCCGTGACGCGGGAGAAGTGCGATGAACCCGTATGTTCGCGAGCGCATCAATCGCAAGCTCGACACACTCACCGACGAGCGCCTCTATCAGGTGCTCGACTATGTCGAGTTCGTTGAAACGAAATACGCCGAAAAGCCCGCTGCGGTCGTCAATGTCTTCCAGCGGTTCGCCGAGGGCGTCGAGGACAAGCTGCGCGCCGGTGGTGTTGCCGTGGGCACGATCTCCGAGACCATGGGGCTGCTCAATCGCGCCGTCGGCGTGCTGAACGGCGTGGCACAGACTACCATGTCGGTGGCTTCCGACGTAGTCAACGCCGCGAAGAATGCGGCGGATCAGGTCGGGGCACCGTCACCGGCCACTGCCGGCGCCACGGTGATGTCGCCGCCGGGCGGTGCCGTGCCGGCCGCAGCGACGCCGCAGCAGTCGCCTTCAGGGCCTATCTCGCCGCCAGGAGCGGCCGCATGATCGCCGACGCCGTACGTCCGCGCACCGGGGCAAAGCGGACCGTCGCCGGGGCCATCAGGCACATCCCGTCGTACATCCGGCTGCTGTTTGGTCTCATGCGCGACTCGCGTGTCTCGCGGCTCGACCGGCTGCTGGTAGTAGGCGCCCTGGCCTACCTGATTTCGCCCCTCGATTTCGTACCCGACGTGATACCCTTTTTCGGGCAAGTGGACGATGTGTTTCTCGTCATGCTCGCGGTGCAGCGCCTGATGGATCAGGCGGGTCGGCGTGTGCTGCTGGATCATTGGCGCGGCCCGATCGAGGAGATTTCCCGACTCAACGTCACGCGCGTGGTGGGCGCGGCGAGCTTCTTCCTGCCGCCGCATCTCAGGCGCCGTTTGCGTAAAATGGTGCGTCGGCGCGACTAGTGTGCCGCGTAGCCTGCGAGACGGCCGCCGGCCGCTGGACACCGGTCGGCCGAACGTCTAAGCTTCATAATGGCACCCTCGACTTCTGAAATCAGCACCGCATTCATCAAGCCCGCGCCCGGCGATCTCGCCGGCAGCGGGCTTTCGCGCAATGGCGCCCCGTCCAGCAGCCGTCCCTCGCGGGTGCGCGACGATCCGGCGCTCACCTTCGACGATGTGCTGTTGGCGCCGAGGCATTCGCTCACGCATCCAAAGGACGTCAGCCTCCAGTCGCGGTTCACGCGCGGAATTCCGCTCAACGTGCCGCTGGTGTCCGCGGCCATGGATACTGTTACGGAGAGCGAAATGGCCATTGCGATGGCCCGCTCCGGCGCGATCGGCGTGCTGCATAAGAACATGTCGATTGACCGGCAGGCAGCCGAGGTCGATCGGGTCAAGCGCTCCGAGAGCGGTATGATCCTCAATCCGATCACGCTGTCGCCGACCGCCTCCCTGCGCGAAGCCGTCTCGTTGATGATGCGCTTCAAAATCTCCGGAGTGCCGATCGTCAACGAGCAGGGACAGTTGGTCGGCATTCTCACCAATCGCGATCTGCAGTTCGAGCGTGACCTCGACCGACCGCTTCGCGACGTGATGACGGCGGACGATCTGATCATCGCCCCGGTCGGCACGACGCTCGACGAAGCGGAAAAGATTCTCGGCAAGCATCGCATCGAGAAGCTGCCCGTGGTGGACGACGCGGGCGTGTTGAAAGGGCTCATCACCGTCAAGGACATCCACAAGCGGCGGCAGCATCCGGACGCCAACAAGGACCGGCACGGACGGTTGCGTGTGGCGGCGGCGATCGGAGCAGGCGGCGACTACCTCGACCGCGCCCGCGCGCTGATCCAGGCCGGCGTGGACGTGATTGTCATCGACACGGCGCACGGGCACAGCGAGGGGGTGCTGCAGGCCACGGCGAAGGTGCGCGACGCGTTTCCGGACGTGCAACTGGTGGCGGGGAATGTCGCCACGCGTGCGGGCGCGGCGGCGCTCGTGGAGCGTGGGGTCGACGCGGTGAAGGTCGGCGTGGGTCCGGGCTCGATCTGCACCACACGCGTAGTCACCGGTGTCGGCGTGCCGCAGCTGACCGCCGTGATGGACGCGGTGGAAGGGGCGGGGGACGTGCCGGTCATTGCGGACGGTGGCGTCAAGTACTCCGGAGACATCGTGAAGGCGCTGGCGGCCGGTGCCTCCAGTGTGATGATGGGCTCCATGCTGGCCGGTACCGAGGAGAGCCCGGGCGAGTCGTTCCTGCTCGAGGGGCGTCGCTTCAAGATGATTCGCGGCATGGGGTCACTGTCCGCGATGCAGGACGGCAGCGCCGACCGCTATTTCCAGGACGGTGAGATGTCCCCCAAGAAACTCGTACCCGAGGGGATCGAGGGACGCGTGCCATACAAGGGTCCCGTCGGCGACGTGCTCTTCCAGATGATCGGAGGACTGCGCAGCGGCATGGGCTACGTGGGGTGCGGCACGATCGACGTATTGCGGACCGATGCCGAGTTTGTGCGGATCACCACGGCCGGCCTTCGCGAGTCACATCCGCACGATGTGACGATCACGCGCGAAGCTCCGAACTACTCGCTGTAGCAGCGCGATCGGACCGCGCGTGGGCGGAAGTCGGGCGACCTCCCTGCTGCTTGACTCTGCCCGCACCGCCGATCATCTTCGCCCGCTGCAGCACAGCGGCGACCAGAGCGCGCCGTGTACCGCGCACGAGGCACGCGCTGCCCTTGCGGTCCCCACCGTTGCACTCTCGAGAGGGTTTTCTTGGCCAGTCGTTTGAACCGAACGAAGTCGATTGACCGCCTGATGCAGGACAGCGGGGCCGACAGTGAGAACGGCCTTAAACGCACGCTCGGCGCGTGGTCGCTTGTCGGACTTGGAATCGGTGCAATCATCGGCGCAGGACTGTTTGTGCGGACGGCCGCCGCGATCGCTGATCGCGCCGGCCCGTCCGTCACGCTCGCCTTCATCGTCGCCGGTATCGGTTGCGCCTTTGCGGGCCTGTGCTACGCAGAGTTTGCGTCGATGATTCCGATCGCGGGCAGCGCGTACACCTATTCCTACACGACGATGGGCGAGCTGGTCGCCTGGATCATCGGGTGGGACCTCGTGCTCGAGTACGCGGTCGGTGCCGCCACGGTGGCCATCGCGTGGAGTGAGTACCTGAACAACTTCCTGAAGATCATAGGCGTCAGTCCAATACCCTATCAATGGAGCCACTCGCCCTTCGAAACGATGGCGGGTGGCGGTGTCACCGGCATCATGAACATTCCGGCCGTTGTCGTACTGTTCGCGTTGTCCATGCTGCTCATTCGCGGTACGCAGGAATCGGCGTTCGTGAACAGTCTCATCGTGATCACCAAGGTCGCGATCGTCATCGTCGTCATCGCGATCGGCTGGGGCTTCATCAACCCGGCCAACCACACGCCGTACATCCCGGAAGCGACCACGTACACCGCGCCGACCGGCATCGTGCACAAGTACGGCGGCATCATGGGTATCCTCGGCGCAGCCGGTGTCGTCTTCTTCGCCTTTATCGGATTCGATGCCGTGTCCACCGCGGCGCAGGAAGCGAAGAATCCGTCTCGTGACATGCCAATCGGCATCCTCGGCTCACTCGTCGTGTGCACCATTCTGTACGTGTTGTTCGCCCACGTGCTCAGCGGCGTGGCCACGGTCGAAGACTTTCGCAGCACGGGCCGCGAAGCATCGGTGGCGTTCGCGATCGAAAAGTACATGACCGGCTACGGCTGGCTCGCGAACTTTGTGACCGTTGCCATTCTGGCCGGCTTCTCCTCGGTCATCCTGGTCATGCTCCTTGGTCAGTCGCGCGTGTTCTATTCGATGAGCAAGGACGGCCTCGTGCCGCCGATTTTCTCAGCCACGCACCCGAAGTACAAGACGCCGTACAAGTCCAACATTCTGTTCTTCTTCGTCACCGCGGCGTTTGCCGGTTTCGTGCCGGGTGACGTCGTGGGTGAAATGACCAGCATCGGCACGCTGTTCGCGTTCATGCTCGTCTGCGCCGGTGTGTGGATTCTGCGGGTGAAGCGTCCGGATCTGCCGCGCGCGTTCCGCGTTCCGTTGGTGCCAGTGGTCTCGGTGCTCGGTATCGTGGTCTGCGGCGCGATGATCTACGGATTGGGATGGACGAACTGGCTCCGACTCGGCGCATGGCTTGCGCTCGGGCTGGTGTTCTACTTCGCGTACGGCCAGAAGCACAGCTTGCTCAACAAGGGCTGATCATTGCCCGACGCCTGTTGGGGTGATCGCGACCTGTCGCTCGTCGAGATATTGTCGACGAGCGGCGGTTTCGCATTGGGGCGTTCCACATGAGCGTCCCCGCTTCCGGCTCCCCCTCCGCCTATCCGCACAGCCACGATCTCTTCGCGGTCACGGACGCCAGGGCGCAGGCGATCCGTGAGTTCAGCGCGATGTTTACGCCCGGCATGACCGTTGCGCTCTCGACGCACATCAACGCGGACGGCGATGGGTGTGGCAGCGAAGCGGCACTAGCCCGTTTGCTCGCGCAGCGCGGCGTCCGGACGCGCATCGTCAACCCGACCCCGTGGCCCAGCATGTTCGAGTTCCTGCTTGGCTCGGATGTGGAAGAGGCGAGTGCGCGCGGCGCCAAAGGACTGGACGGCATCGATGCGCTGGTGGTACTCGATATCAACGACGTCCGTCGTCTGGGCGTTCTGGCCGACAAGGTCAGGTCGCTGCACGTCCCGATTGGCGTGATCGATCATCATGTCGCCGGCGATGAACCTGTGGGACAGCTCGCCGTTGCCGACACCGCCGCATGCGCGACGGGGGAGTTGGTGTTCGACCTGTGCGTCACGCTGGGACTCGACATGACGCCGGCCGTCGCGCAGTCGTTGTACTGCGCGATCCTCACGGACACTGGAAGCTTCCGTTTCAGCAATACGTCGCCCCGCGCGCATGCCGTGGCGTCGGCACTGCTCACAGCGGGTGTCAATCCGGAGGAGATGTACCGTCGGATCTACGCGCAGGTGAGCGTCGGCCGTTTGCAGCTGCTTCGTGATGCACTGGGCTCGCTGGAGGTGGACGGCGCCCTCGGCTTGTCGTGGATCTCGGTGGAAGCCGGTGTCATGGACAAGTACGATGTGACCAGCGAAGAACTCGACGGCATCGTCGAGCATCCACGCTCCATTACCGGCACCAAGCTGGCACTGTTCTTCCGCGACCTCGGGCACGGCAAGGTGAAGGTGTCGTTCCGGAGTACGGGTCAGGTGGACGTGCAGCAACTGGCGCGACGTTACGATGGCGGTGGGCACGCCAAGGCGTCGGGCGCTCTGTTGACCGGGTCGCTGGCCGATGTCCGCACGCGCCTGGTTGACGAGGCGCGAGCGTACCTGCAGACAGGTCAGCTGCCGAGCTGACGTTTCTTCGTGGACGGCGCCGCGGGTCGCGTGGCGCGAAGCTCCCGGAGAATGCGTGCGGTATCGGACGCTGCAGCGAACGCGACGATCTCGGGCGACTCCGAGCTGTTCACGATACTGTAGAGAATACCGTTGGCGTACGCGAACCACGTCCCCGCGGGCGGTGTCCAACTCTCCATGTACCGCCCATCAGCGTGGTACAGATCGAGGAGATGTGGATTCCTGGACGCACCGGCGAAGTTCACGAAGAGCGTGTCGCGCCAGTGAAATGCTGCGCGTGCGGCGTTTTCGCCGCTGGTCAGAGTTTGTTGGGTGATTTTGCCAATTCGCTGCTGCTTGATCGCAGGAGGGCGAATCGTTTCGATGAATGGACTCGCCCGCAGTGGCCCATCGGTTCGGAGCGATGCGATTCCGAAGCCGAATGTGCTCGCGAGCGTACAATCGTCACCAGGCACTCCGCGTGCAAAGCTCGCCGACGTCAGCATGCTCGGCGAATTCGTCGGTATGGTCCAGGGAAACCGGTGTGTGCGGAGCTGCTTGCCCGCTGTATCGCCGGTGACGACGAACGCCTTCGCGCCCGACGCGATGAAGTGAAGGCGACCGTCGGTCGTACTGCAAACACTCGACGCGATCGCGGCAGAACCGGATAGAAAGGTCGCGCGGAACTGTCCGGTCTGGCTGTAGACGGTGATGCGACCGCTGCCAGGATCGAGCACACCGATATCGCCTCCCGGCATGAGCGTCACATCGACCGGGCGAACGAACTCGCCGGGCCCACGACCGTGCTTCCCCACGGTCCAATGCTTTCTCGCATCGCGTCCGAAGCTGCTGAGCTGTCGCGTACCGACGTCAAGTACGATCAAACCTTCTTCGGTTGCTACGATCTCGCGAGGCAGTCCGAACAGCGCATCGTCCGGGTCGCCGCTCGTGTGCCAGAGCGCAACCCAGGATCGGTCGACGAACTTCCGAGGCGGCGAGTGAAGCGGAGTGGACTGGGCGCCAACTGATACAGCGCCGCCGATCAGCAACGAGGTGGTGGTCGCGAGCGAGGCGGCAGCGTGACGCAGCGATCGTGCGCGGAGAACCTGCGGCAAGGTTGGCATGACAATAGCCTACGGTAGAGGGTCGTTGGTCGCGAGGTGCGCGATCGCGCGCCTGATCGCCACCACGTGCACCGGATCGGAGGACACCGGCGCGGAGAGCCGCAGTCGCCCGCGCTCGTCGAAAAGGAGCAGCAACGGTGTGGCGTAGTGCCCCATCGCTTGCAGCGCACGACGTTCGTCGTGCTGCAGCAGGCTCATCGTCGCACTGCGCAGCCCCTTCGGCAGTCGCGACCGGAGCTGGATCGTGTCCGACGCCATGCCCTCGATGAGCACTGCCCGAAGCGGCACGGCGCGGGCGATGGCAGTGCGTGACAACACTCCCGCGATGCCAAGGTTGCCATCGCAGTCCCGTCGCTGGGCGACAATGATGGCCCGCATTCCGTACGCGCTGTCCGCGACGGGCATCATGTGGAACAGTCGGGAGAAGGGGATCCCGGTCGCAGTCGGACGTGCGGTCGGCGGCTCAGGATTCGCGGCAACTGCCACCGTTGCGGCGACCCAGACGCCGACGAACGGTAGCACCGATCGCCAGCGGCCGGGTCGTGCCCGGAGAGTGCTGCGCACTCTCCGGGCGAACGATGTCAGCATGACTCTTCGCTGTCGTCTCCGTCCTCGTCACCGCGCCGTCCCCAGCCACTGCCGTCCCACGGGGTACGCGGGAGCACATAGCAGCCACCCGTGCGGTTCTCGGATTCGAAGTCCTTGTACAGGTCGATGTATCCCTTGGAAACGCACGTCTGCGTTCCGAAGGTGAAGCCGCCTGACCGCTGCACGGCACTCAAATCCACGTGCATCGTCCACGTGCACGTCTCCCCCAGCGAGCGCTGACCGCACTTGTTGATGTGGCCCTGTTCGCAGGCGGTATTGACGAGTTGGGACGTGGTGCCACCGCCACCGCCGCCGCCGCCGGCAGGGCTCTGTGTCTGCGCCACCGCATCGGTGACCGCGAGCAGGAGGCCAAACACCAGCGATGCATTCACGAAATGAAGCGGAGAAATTCGGGACATTCTGAACCTCGGGATTGATCGGTAAACCAGCGTTGATGAGAAGTCCGCGCCATGGAGCGTGGGGATTGGCCCACGCCCCCGGTCGCGATGCTCCTCCGCTGGACGCCCGGATCGTCCTGCGGACTCGCACAGACATCATGCACCCGCGGCGTCAGTGCGCCGTCACCCATTCCGCGCTGGTGGTGGCAATTCGTCGCCTGCTCAGCGATGCAAGCCTTGTCGGGTTGGAACGACCTGCCGACGCCCCTACCTTTCTCCTGCAGTCTCCCAGCGGCTGGGCAGATCGCCGAGTTCCCCGAACCACCAATCCGACATGCAGACCCTTCAGGAGCGTATCGCTGGCGCCCTCGCCAACGTGCGTAACCCGCGCACCGGCGCCAATGTCATGGCCGCCGACATGGTGCGCGATATCGCCACCACCACCAACGGCATGGTGCGCTTCACGCTGCTCCTTGGCGCCACCGACGACGCGACCCTCGTGCGCGACGTGCGCCAAGCCGTTGAACAACTCGAAGGCGTGACCGACGTGCGCGTCGACGTGCGCGATCCCGCCCAGGCGGAGTCCACCCCCGCACGCCAGAATCCGAGCCCGTCGGCACCGACCGCGACTCCGACCGCAGCACCGGAGCCGGCCATGGCGCCGGCGAAAGGCGGCATGGGACGCGCACTCCCCGTCATGGACGCCGGGCCTGCCGCCAAGGCGCGGCCGAACGTGCCGGAGCCGGTCATCTATCCGCAGCTTGGACGGATCATCGCCGTGTCATCCGGCAAGGGCGGCGTGGGCAAAAGCACGGTCGCGGTCAACCTCGCGCTCGTTCTCGCGGCGCAAGGCAAGCGCGTCGGCATCATGGACGCCGACATTTACGGCCCCAACCTGCCACTCATGCTCGGCGTCGACGCGGCACCCGCCGTGCGCGACGACAAAATCATTCCGCTCGAAGCGTACGGCGTGAAGGTCATCTCGCTCGGCTTCCTGATCGAAAAGGAACAGCCGGCGATCTGGCGCGGCCCGATCGTCATGAAGATCATCACGCAGTTTTTGCGCGACGTGAACTGGGGGCAGCTCGACTACTTCTTCGTGGATATGCCGCCGGGCACGGGCGACGCACAACTCTCGCTCGTGCAAGCTACGCAGATCCACGGCGCGATCATCGTCACCACGCCGCAGCAGGTGTCGGTCGGCGACGCACTGCGCGGCGTAAAGATGTTCGAGCGCACCGGTGTGCCGGTGCTCGGCATCGTCGAGAACATGTCGTGGTTCGAGAACCCGGAGACGGGTAAGCCTATCGCGGTATTCGGCTCGGGTGGTGGTGAGCGGTTGGCCAAGGAGTGCGACCTGCCACTGCTCGGGCAGGTGCCGCTCGATCCACGCGTGCAGGAAGGCGGTGATACCGGTCGCCCCATTGTTGTCGCGGAGCCGAACAGCAAGGCGGCCAAGGTGCTCGAGTCGGTCGCACTCAAGGCTGTCGAACGGTTGAACGAACGGTACGGCGCGCAGATCCTGCGCGTGTGACGCGTCTCGGTCCGTTTGCGGACTCGCCCGACGGTATCGTCCCCGAAGGCGATACGTCCGCTCACGCAGTCTACGAAGCTGATGCCCCGGCGGGCGCCCTCGTCGGCGAACCGCTGGGGCGCACCATTCGACGGGTCGCGGTGCCCGCCGTCATCGCCAATCTGCTGATGACGATGTTTCACACGGTCGACACGTTCTGGATCGGCCGCTATCTCGGCGCCGATGCACTCGCTGCCGCGACCGCGAGTGTGTTCTGGATCTGGCTCGTCATCTCGATCGGTGAGATGGTGAGTATTGGTGTCGATGCCATTGCTGCGCGACGCCACGGCGAGCGACGGCCGAGGGAAGCCGCACGTTCCGTGGGCGAAGGGATCGTCTTCGGCGTCGCGCTGGGGTGCGTGATCGCGCTGCTTTCGCCAGTGCTGCTCCCGACGCTGTTCTCGCTGATGCAGACGAGCGAAAGCGTGACCGCCATCGGCAGTCGGTATCTCGGCGTGTATCTGCTTGGCATGCCGCTCATTTTCGGCTTCTTTGCCGTCGATGCCGCCTTTCGCGCCCGCGGTGACACGCGCACGCCGCTGTATATCCTCGCGTTCACGACGGTGCTTGGTCTGGTACTCGATCCGATTCTCATGCTCGGATGGGGACCGGTGGCCGCGATGGACGTTTCCGGTGCGGCACTGGCGACGATCGTCCCACGCGCACTGGGATGTGTGATCGGCATCATGCTGCTGCGTACGCGAGGGATGGTGTCCTTTGCCATGCCGCGCCGCGAGGTGATGGCGGCGATTGCACGCATCGGCGCGCCGGCGGCCACCACCGGCGTCGCGTTCAGCGCAATCTACGTCGTGCTCACGCGCACCACGACGCAGTTCGGAACGCCCGCGTTAGCAGCACTCGGACTTGGGTTTCGCGTGGAAGGGATCGTGTACGTCGTGGCCGTGGGATTCGGTGCGGCCGTGGCGGCGATTGTGGGGCAGAGTCTGGGGGCGGGCGACGTGGAGCGGGCGCGCAAGGCGGGTTGGAGTGGTGCCGGTATCGTGAGCATGCTGGGCTTCGTGATGGCGACGATCACCGTCCTCGCGCCGGAGTGGTTCGCCGGCATTTTTACCACCGACGCCGCGGTGATCGCCGAGGCCGCGCACTACCTGCGCATCGCCGCATTCTCGCAGCTCTTCCTCGGTGCAGAAGTCGTGCTCGAGAGTGCCATGGGCGGTGCAGGGTGGACGTTGCCGCCGATGCTGTCGTCGACGGCGATCACGGCGTTGCGTATCCCGATCGGCGCGTGGGCCGCGGCGCAGTACGGCACGGCGGGCTTGTGGTGGACGCTCGCGCTCACGGCCGCGGCGCGTGGCATCGTGATGTCGGTCCTGTGGGGGAGCGGGCGATGGCGCCGGGTGCGTGTGTAGCAGAATGCGGGCGTCGCTGGCGGCTCCGGTGTTGGTGCGGGCCAGTCAACAGACTCGCAACAGCCGATGACGCGTATTTGAGGGAAACTGCGGGATGGGGCCATCGCGCGGGCGAGCTCAATGCAGACCGTGCTGTTGCAGCGAATCCCCGTTTCCCGGTGATACGCGTCATCGGCAGTTCAAGCCTGTTCAACTCGAAACTGTCCCGCGCACGCTGTACACCGCGTCTCTCGCCGCCCTAGTTTCCAGCCATGCCTGCCCCTGCGATCACACTGCTCACCGATTTCGGCACCGCTGATGGTTACGTGGCCGAGGTGAAGGGCGTGCTGACTACACTCGCGCCCGGTGTAGCCATTCTCGACATGTCGCATGAGGTGCCGAGTCACGACATCGAGTTCGCGCGGTTGACGTTGGCGCGGTATTGGAAGCGCTTTCCCGCAAGCACTGTGCATCTCGTGGTCGTGGACCCTGGCGTGGGGTCGTCACGCGCAGCGATTGCCGTCGAGAGCGAGGGGCGGTTTCTGGTTGGGCCGGACAACGGTGTGCTCTCGCCGTCGCTGTTCGCGCTCGATGCGGTGGTGGTCACTCTGGCAGTTGATGCCGGTGCCTCGCCCACCTTTCACGGGCGGGATGTGTTTGCGCCGGTGGCCGCGCGTCTCGCGAGGGGCGAATCGATGTTCAGTATCGGCGAGCGGTGCATCGATCCGGTGCGCCGTCGCACGCCGCAGCCCCTGCGCAATGCCGAGGGCACGATGGAGGGCGAGGTGTTGACCATCGATCGCTTCGGCAACGCCATCACCAACCTGCTGGCGCGCGACATCAGCACGGTCTTCATTGCCAATCAGGCAGTGCGTGTGGTGCGCACCTACGCGGATGCCGCCGAGGGCGAGCTGATCGCGCTGACCGGGTCCAGCGGGTTGCTGGAGATTGCGGTGCGCGACGGCCATGCGGCGTCGCGATTACGACTGGTGCGGGGACAGAAGGTGATGCTGGTGCAGAGCGGCGCGCGGCTCGACTGACGGCGGCGGTGGTGCCTGGCCGCGACGAACGGGCTTGCGATTCGCATGTCGCGATGAGACGACTAGCGGCGCCGATAGCCTCGCCAGCGCCGCGTTCAAGGAATCGTACATTGCTGACTGACGCCTCGTTGATTGACTCTTTCTGTAAAGGCGCGCGGACTTCCAGCGAGCAGCGCGGAGGACAAGGTGTCGCGCGAGGCGGGCTTGGCACGGCCGTGGCGCGCTTCGAGAGTACGATGTGATGCGTTGACATCAGAGCGATGATGCGTTAGCATATGCCAATGCGCACGACCATCGATCTCGACGAATCACTGCTTGCCAGGCTGCGCGATGAGGCGCATCGGGAAGGGGTGCCGTTTCGCGCCATGCTTCATCGCGTGATCCTGCGCGGATTGGAGGCGCCCACGTCGGCGGCCGCGACAACGTACCGCACGCCGTCCATCTCGCTGGGCCAGGTTCGCGAGGGCGTGAACCTCGTGAAGGCGCTGCAGTTGTCGGCCGCGTTGGAAGACGAGGAGCTCATTCGCAAGTTGACCGAGGGCCGATAGCCGGTGATCGTACCCGATACGAATCTGCTGGTCTACGCCGTTCACCAGGAAAGCCCGGAGCATCAGCGCGCGCGTCGCTGGCTGGACGAACTGCTTACGGGCGACGAACCCGTTGGCCTTCCGTGGGTGGTGGTGCTCGGGTTCGTGCGCGTGACCACCAACCGCTTGGTCATGCCCGCACCGTGGCGAGTCGACGACGCGCTCGCGCTGGTCGATCAGTGGTTGGCGCAGCCGGTCGTGACGATCGCCGAACCAGGAGACGCGCATTGGCGAGTGCTGCGGACGCTGCTGTCCGATGGCGGGCGCGGAGGCAATCTCACCACGGATGCGCACCTCGCCGCACTGTGCATCGAGCGCGGTGCGACCCTGCACTCGGCCGACGGCGACTTCTCGCGCTTCAGGTCATTGCGCTGGGTGAATCCGCTTCGGGTGTAACAGCGCTGTCGTCACCAACGTGACGCGTCACCAAGGTGGGCTGCTCGCTCGTGCCGGCGCGCTTCGCTTCCTCGTGCAATCGCTGAATGGCCACCAACTGCGCCGTGCGCTCATCCACGGTTTGCACGTCGTGCCTCACGACCTACTGTCCCCCTTCGCGCGCGCAGCCAGCTGGCGCGTTTACGCTTCCGGCGTACTCGCTGGCGACGCCGGAGTGGTGGTGACCGGCCGCGGAGCCGCCACGACGCCCTGTACAGGCGTGGGGGTCTGCCACGACGGGATGGTGCTCTCGGTGGTGGTCTCGAAGCGGAACCTGACCACGCCGCCGCGCGACTTGACCACGGCACCCAGACCGACCGTCGCCGCGGCCCAAGTAAAGGCCACGGCGACGAGACGCGCCAGCAATCCGACCACTGGCACACTCGTGAGCGCCGCAGCGCCGAACCACAGCACGCTCAGCGCCACCAGTCCGACGGTCAGACTGCGCAGCGCGACCGCACGCGCGTTGTCGGCGCCACCTTTTCCGGCGATGGCGCGGCCGGCGACGATCGCAATGGCGAGCAGTCCGAGCGTGAAGGCGCCGGTGTAGGCCAACGCCCACGCCAGCACGACGACGGGAATGGCGAGAATGCCGATAATGGTGATCGCGCAGGCCAGCACCAAGACCACCAGCAGCGGCACGGCGGCCAATTGAGCCAGCAGGCCAACCCAGAAACTCCCGGAGATGTCACGGGCGGCGGCACGGGCAACGGCGGTGACGGACGTTTCGGCGGTCATCAAGACGACCCAACCGACGAGCATCGTCACGCCAAAGACGCCGGCGACGGTGAGGAGTCCGGCGGAGAGCATCCGACTCGCCTCAGCGCGCCCGGCGCGACGAGGTGGCCATGGCGCGCAGTCCCACCACACCCATGCCGACCACGGCGACGAATCCGCCCACCGCGACGGCTGTGATTTCCGGCGATCCGCTGCGCATGGCATCGAGCCCCGGCTGACCGAGCACCGTCGTGGCGAGATCGCTCATTGCCGCGCCGGCCTGCTCCCGGACCCGGTCCAGTCCCACCTGCGCCAGCAGAAACGCGATATCGGCGCGCGCAACGGCCCACGTGGCGCCCGCCGTCAGCACGCCAGCGCCAACTGCGGCGCCAAGGCCGGCGACGAGACGGGCAGGGCGGGTGGCGGGAACGAACTGGCGGGCGGTGGTGAGCGCGGCGGCATGCCAGGGCTCAAAGACTTGCACCTGACTCATGACCCGGTCGGAGAAGCCGGCGGAGGGTGTAAAATCGGGGAGGGCGTCGAGGGCGAGCATGAGTTCGCGCGCCTCTTCGAGCTCGAGCTGGCAGGACGCACAACTTCGGACGTGTGCCCGCAGGGGGGCCACGCCGAAGCCTTCCTCACCATCGAGGAGGAGTTCGAGTTCGTCTGGTCTCAGGTGTCTGTCTTGCATACGAGCCTCCAAGGGGGCCTACGCGGCCGCTCTCGGGCGGGTTTCAGGGAAGTTGCACGGATATGGGAGATAGCACGATCGATGTCATTCCCGCAGCGGCTCGAGGGCCTTTCGCAGCTCGTGCCGGGCACGGTGGATATACGTTTTCACCGTGCCGAGCGGGAGGTCCAAGGTGGCCGCGATCTCCTCGTACGAGCGCCCTTCGACATGACGAAGCATGATGCAGGCCCGATACTCCGGGCGCAGTCGGGCGATGGCCTGTTCAATGGCCGAGCCCAATTCCTTGGCTTCCATCTCGTCGAGGGCACTTTCCTGCTCGGAGCCGAGTTCAATGGCAGTGGCTTCGATCTCCGACGCGGTGGAGGCGTGGGGCGAGCCGTCCATGCTGATGGTCTCGATCCGCCGGCGGCGCAGGTGATCGATGGCCACGTTGTTGGCGATCTTGAACAACCAGCTCGAAAACTTGAACTCGGGGCTGTAGCGATCGATGTGGTTCAGGACCTTCACGAACGCGTCCTGTGCCAGATCCTCGGCCAGTTCCCGGTCTCGTACCATACGGAAGACGAGCGAAAACACCGGTCGCTCATAGCGGCGCACGAGTTCGCGGAAGGCGAGCTCGCGCCCCTGCTGGGCGAGTCGAACGACGTCGGCATCGGGGAGAGTGGCCAGTTCGTCGGGATTCGGCATTCAGTCTGCTGATGTCAACCCGGCGTGCGGCGAATGGCGACAAACCACATGCATCGGCCGCGGGAACGTGCAGAAGCTAGTTGTTCGGCGGCGTGCGGACTAGCGATCTTTGAAGAATGGTGTCACCTCCAGTTCCGCCCATGCTCGACGCACCGCACGATCCGCCGCGTACATCACGCGACACGACCGCGGCCGCCGCCAATGCGGTCGCCGCGAATGCGGCGCGCGGCGACGGGAAGCGCGAATACGTGCAGCAGATGTTCTCGGACATCGCGCCTCGCTACGATCTGCTCAATCACGTGCTGTCGCTGAACATTGACAAAGCGTGGCGCAAACGGGCGCTGCGTGCGCTGGGGTGGACGAAACAACCGACCGGCACCTATCTCGACCTGTGCGCCGGCACGCTCGATGTCGGCGCCACGCTCACGCGTCAGGCGGGCTTTGCCGGGTTTGTGGCTGGCGCCGACTTCGCCGTGCCGATGCTGCAGCATGGTCGAGGCAAGGCGGCGCAGACGGTGCTCGCGCCGGTTGGCGCTGACGCGCTCGCGCTGCCCTTCGCGTCGGCGAGCATGGACGGTGCCATTGTGGCCTTCGGGATTCGCAACGTTGCCGATCTGGACGCCGGGCTGCGCGAAGTCCGTCGCGTGCTCAAACCGGGCGCACGCTTTGTGATTCTCGAGTTCTCGACGCCACCGGTCGCGCTGGTACGCGCTGCCTATCACGCGTATTTCCACCACGTGCTCCCGTTCGTGGGGCGTCGTCTGAGCGGACACAACTCGGCATACACGTATCTGCCCATGTCCGTCTCGCATTTTCCCACGGAGGAGCGGCTCGCGGAGCACATGCGCCGGGTCGGCTTCGCGACCGTCACGTGGGAACGGCTTACGTTGGGGATCGCGGCGATTCATGTGGGAACGGTCGCGTGAGTGGCGCGTTGGGACGCGGTGGACGGCGGATCGCAGGATGACTGCGAAGGGCGCGAACGGAACCGAGCATTTGACGGGGACGTCGCGACGGGGAAGGGCCGTCATTCATTGCTGCAGGAACGGGGCTTCATGCCGCCGCGCCCGAACCAGCCAAAGAAAATGAGCTACGCCCGCTCCTCGCACAGTCATCTGTCCCCGCTCGGTTCCCTTCGCACCTTTCGCGCTTCAGTCGCGATCCGCCGTTGCTGTTGGCGATCCGCCGCCCCTGGCGGTGCCCCGTTCCGCGCACCAATTCAGTCTCGCTGCCCAAACGTATCCTGATGTCTCTCGACACACTTTCGGACTTCATTGACGCGATCGACCGCGCCGGCGAGCTGCAGCGCATTGCGCAGCCGGTGCGCGTGCATCTCGAACTCACCGAGATCGCGGATCGCGTCTCGAAGATGCCCGGCGGCGGCAAGGCGCTGCTCTTCGACCATCCGATCCTGCGCGACGGCACGCGCTCCGCCTATCCGGTGGCGATCAACCTGTTCGGGTCCATGCGCCGCATGTCGATGGCCCTTGGCGTAGACGACATGGACGCGATCGGAGCGCGCATCACGCAACTGCTCGATCTCAAAGTGCCCGAGGGATTTCTCGGCAAGCTGTCGCTGTTGCCGCGATTGCTCGAGATCTCGAAGTTCCCGCCACGTGTGAAGTCCGGGACACCGTCGTGTCAGGACGTGGTGTGGCAGGGCGACGAGATCGATCTCGACAAGATTCCCGTGCTGACCTGCTGGCCAGAAGACGGCGGGCCGTACGTCACACTCACGATGGTGATTTCCAGGGATCCCGCGCGCGGCATTCGCAACGTGGGCATGTATCGCGTGCAGCAGCTGGACAAGCGCAGCGTGGCGATGCACTGGCAGCGACACAAGACCGGTGCGGAGCACATGCGACAGATGGCCGAGCGTGGCGAGAAGATGCCCGTGTGCATCGCGGTGGGTGCGGACCCCGCGAGCATGTACTCGGCGTCGGCCCCGCTGCCGCCGAACATCGACGAGTTCCTGTTTGCCGGTTTTTTGCGCCGGGATCCGGTGAAGTTGGCCAAAGCGGTCACCTGCGATCTGGAAGTGCCGGCTGACGCGGATTTCGTCATCGAAGGGTACATCGACCCGGCGGAAGCGCTCGTGGTGGAAGGGCCGTTTGGCGACCACACCGGCTTTTATTCCGAGGCGGACCTGTATCCCAAGGTCCACGTGACCGCCGTGACCATGCGCAAGAATGCCATCTACTCCACGACCATTGTGGGGCGACCGCCGATGGAGGACTTCTATCTTGGGCACGCCACGGAGCGCATCTTTTTGCCCCTGCTTAAGCTGACCACGCCGGAGGTGGTGGACTACCACATGCCGGCGGAAGGTGGGTTTCACAACCTCGTGTTCGTCTCCATCGACAAGAAATACCCCGGGCATGCCGACAAGGTGATGCACGCGTTATGGGGCCAGGGACTCATGTCACTGGCCAAGGTGCTGGTGGTGGTGGACAAAGAGGTGAATGTGCGCAATCCCGTCGAGGCGTGGTGGGTGGCGCTCAACAACATGGACCCGGAGCGTGATGTGCGTTTCACCATGGGGCCCGTCGATGTGCTCGACCATGCCAGCCGCGCATTCACGTACGGCAGCAAGATGGGGATCGATGCCACGCGCAAATGGCCAGAGGAAGGCTTCACCCGGTCGTGGCCCAAGGTGATTCACATGGACGACGCGACGAAGCAGCGGGTCGATGCGCTGTGGCCAACGCTGGGCATCAAGTGAGCG
The DNA here is from genome assembly GCA_038213465.1 of Gemmatimonadales bacterium. GTDB lineage: Bacteria > Gemmatimonadota > Gemmatimonadetes > Gemmatimonadales > Gemmatimonadaceae > Gemmatimonas. Next base: position 98,136 of record JBBQTA010000015.1, read on the forward strand.
CCATCCGTTTGGTGCGCGCATGACGAGCGTCGTGCCGCCTAAGGGCGCCCGCGACGGCCAGCTGATCGATGGCGGCTCGCTGCTCGTGCGTCTGGCCAACTTCGTGAAGTTGCCGCACACGGTCTTCGCGATGCCATTCGCGCTGGTCGGTGTGATCTTCGCGAGTGTGGAGCACACAATCACCGGCCCCACGATCGGGTGGGTGCTGCTTGCGTTCACGGCGGCGCGTTTCGCGGCGATGGGGTTCAATCGTATCGTGGATCGTGACGTCGATGCCGTGAATCCGCGCACGGCGATGCGCGAGTTGCCGCGCGGCGCACTGACGATCGGGCAGGCGAAAGCGTCTGTGGTCGCCGCCGCGATGTTGTTCGTGTTCGCGTCGTGGAAGCTGAATCCGCTGTGTCTCTATCTCTCTCCCGTCGCGCTGCTCTGGGTGCTGGGGTACAGCTACACGAAGCGCTTCACGCGTTGGTCGCATCTGTGGCTCGGGCTCGGCTTGTCGATTGCGCCGGTGGGCGGCTATCTCGCCGTGACCGGTGCGTGGAGCGATCCGTGGTGGCTGTTGTGTGTGCTGGCACTGGTGGTGGTCACCTGGTCGGGCGGGTTCGACATCCTGTACGCGCTGCAGGACGCCGAGTTCGATCGCGTGCATGGTCTGCACAGTATCCCGTCTACGATAGGTGTGCCGAACGCAATCGCGCTGTCGCGTGCGCTGCACGTGGTGTCGGTGCTTTGCCTGGTGCTGGTTATGCGCGCGAATCCGCTGGCACTTGAGGCAAATGCGCTGAATGATGCGGCGTCGATGGTGCTGTGGGGCGCAGTGGCGTTCGTGACTGCCATGCTGGTGTATGAGCATCGGATGGTGAAGGCCGACGACCTGTCGAAACTCGATGCCGCATTCTTTACGGTGAACGGCATCATCTCGATCGTGTTTCTTGGCGCCGTATTCGTGGCGCGCCTGCTCACCGTCGGCGACTTGGCGATCAGTCTGTCCGGGTGGGGCACCGCGTGAGCACGCCGCCGCGCCATCCGGTGGTGGTCGCAATCACGGGAGCGTCGGGTGCGCCGTACGCCGTGCGACTGGTGCAGCAACTGGTCGAACACGCGATCCCCACGTGGCTGATCGTTTCAACCCACGGCTTTCGACTGCTGCACACGGAGTCTGACATCGCCGATCTTCCCGCTCTTCGCGCGCAGGTCGGTGCCGAGGCATTCGATCGCCATGTCACGGTCTTCGACGACAACGATCGCGGGGCGGCGCCAGCGTCAGGCTCCGCGCGAAGCAGTGGCATGGTCATCTGCCCCTGTTCAATGGGGACCGTGAGCGCGATCGCGCATGGCACCTCCCGCTCGCTCGTCGAACGTGCGGCCGATGTCGCGCTCAAGGAACGTCGCCCGCTCCTGCTGGTGCCGCGCGAAACACCGCTGTCGCTCATTCATCTCGAGAACCTGACGCAGGTCACGCGCGCCGGTGCCATCGTCATTCCCGCGGCGCCCGGCTTCTATCACCGTCCCACCACGATCGCCGAATTGATCGACTTCGTGGTCGCGCGTGTACTCGATCACCTGCAGGTGGAACACACACTTGGACATCGTTGGGGCGACGCCCGCTCGACTGAATCCTGATCCGGATCGGCCGGGCATGCATGATCTTCCCGATGATGCCATGTTGCAACAGGCCCGTCGCACCATACGCATCCAAACGATCGCTTCTGCTTCGCGCGTCCCTCCGGCGATGCGCAGCGGGCGGCAGTGCTGCTGCAACGGTTTCGTAGTTGGCCGAATGCAGGGCCCCAACGGAGATTCAGAATGACAGGACCTATCATCATCGGACTCATTTCGGACACGCACGGACTGCTGCGACCGGAAGTATTCGAGGCGTTCGCCGGCGTCTCGCGCATCTTCCACGCGGGCGATGTCGGGCCGCCGGATATTCTTACGGAACTGGCGACGATCGCGCCCGTGCAGGCGGTGTGGGGCAACACCGATGCGGCGGGCCGACCCGATCTCGTGGAGCGCATCGAGGAGACCATCGGCGGACTGCGCATCGTGGTGACGCACGGCCACGAACTCGGCAGCCCCACGCCGCCCAAGCTCGTTTCGGCGCACATGACCGCCGACATCATCGTGTATGGACACACGCATCTGCAACTGGTCACCAAGGCGGCGCGACGCGTCGTGGTGAATCCCGGTGCGGCGGGTCCGCGTCGCTTCAAGCTGCAGCCCTGTGTCGCGCGATTGTATATCCACAATCGACAGGCCGAAGTCGTGCTGGTGCCGCTGAACATTCCGCCCGACGACGCGTGAACGTGCAATTTCCTGAGAGGTTCTGATGAGTCTCGCTCTGGTTGGCGCACTGTTGTTGCAAGCGGTCGTGTCGATCGACGCGCCGCCAATCCGGGGCGCGCGGTCGCCGGCGTTCTCGCCCAGGGGCGCGCTGGCGCTGGCGATCGAGGGCGATCTCTACGTACGTATCGCCGAGGGCGGGAGTCTGCGGCGTATCACGTCGGGAAAGGCCTGGGACCGCGATCCGGCGTGGAGCGGCGACGGTATGCGGATCGTCTTCGCCTCCGATCGCGGCGGAACGTTCGATCTATGGCAGCTCGGTGTCGGACCGGATGGAACGGCGGGACCTGCCGAGCGCTTGCAGTCGACGGATGCCACGGAAACGTCGCCAGCTGTCGCGGCAGACGGGCGCATCGCGTTTATGCGCGGCACCGGCAACGCGACACGCATCTGGCTGCGAGGCACCGACGGCACGGAGACGCGTTTGAACAGCATCGAGCAGACGGAATCGTCACCACGGTTCTCGGCGGACGGCGCGCGGCTCGCGTACATCGTGTCGAACGAAGCGGGCCGTCGCGTGATCGTGCGTACGATGGCGACGAACGCGGAGCAGACGGCCAACAGTGATCGCAACGCCGAGCGAGTCGCTTGGTCGCCGGATAATCGCATCGCTCTTTCCACCCGCACCGGTGTCTGGGTCGTTCCCACCGACGGACGCTGGAGCAGCTACGCATCGTCGCATCACGGCGACATTGCGTGGTCGCCCGTGGGCGGCACGCTGGCGATAGCCGAATACGCTGAAGTGGCGGTCAGTTACAACGGCGATCCGGACCGGTTGGGCGACCGCAGCAACACGGAGAGGTTTGACAGCAAGGACGCTCTGCTGTTGATCGCCGCGCCCACGATTCCCGACCAGCTGGTTGCCTCGCCGACGATCGCGACGCCGGTGGGTCGCGCATCGCGCAACGCCGATGCCTACGACCGCGTCTGGGATCGCTCCGCGCAGTTGTACTTTTCGCAGCCGGACGCCGCGCAGCGCCGGGCCAGCTGGGAGGCGGTGAAGTCCAAATATCGCGCAGCGGCAATCGCCGCGACGAACGACATGGAGTTGCAGCGAGCCATTCATGCCATGCTGCGCGACCGTCCGACGCTGCGCAACGCGGCCACGGGTCGTGCCGGTGTGTCGAGCGCGCATCCCGTCTCCACCGAGGCCGGCCTCGAAATTCTGCGCGCCGGTGGCAATGTGGTCGATGCGGCGGTGGCCGTGAGCTTTGCGCTGGGCGTCGTCGAGCCGGATGCAAGTGGTATCGCGGGTTACGGCGAGATGCTGATCGCGCTCAGGGGGATGGCCAAACCGACGGCAATCGAGTTCATGAGTCGCGTGCCGGAAGAGGCCGGACTTTCCAACACATCGTTGCTGCAGAACGGCCGCTACCCCAACGATGGTCCCGTACTGGTGAACGTGCCCGGTACCGTGGCCGGGATGCACACGGCGTTCACGAGGTACGGCAGCGGCAAACTCGCGTGGAAGGAATTGCTCGCTCCGGCCATTCGCGCGGCGCGCGGCGGCTACATCGTGAGCGAAGGGCTGGCCACGACGCTCGCCACCGAACGGGAGCACTTCGCGAAGTACGAAGGGAGTCGGGCACTCTTCTTCCGTCACGGGCAGCCCCTCGTCGCCGGAGACACGCTCAGGAATCCGGATCTGGCGTGGGTGCTGGAGCAGATTGCGTCGAGCGGTGCCGATGGCTTCTACAAAGGTGAGGTCGCGAAGAAGTGGGTCGATGATCTGCGCGGCAAAGGCAACGCAATGAAGCTCACCGATCTGGCACGCTACTTCGCGCCGGAGCGCGAAGTGGTGCGCGGCACCTATCGCGACTACACGATCTACTCGAGTGTGCCGCCGGTGAGTGGTGGTGCTGAGCTGGTGGCGCGGCTCAACCTGTTGGAGCAGTTCCCGAATCCGAGATTGTACACGGAGGATGCCACGACCTTGCACGCCGCGCTATCGGCGTGGTTCCTCGTGCCGTCGTCACGCGGTCGAATTGCCGATCCGGCCATGTGGCCCGTGGACTATGCGCCGATCGTGCACAAGGACACCGCCAGGGTGCGCTGGGGCTGCTTCAACGCATCCAAGGCGCTGCGTCCGGCGGATGTGCGCGGCGATACGCTGGCCTGTCTCAAGGCCGCCGCAGCGGCAGCGCCGGCGGGGACATCGCCCGCCACGTCGCCCGACGGCGAAAAGTCGCGGGAGTCGCAAGGAGAGACGGTTGAACGCGAGCCCGATTCACCCTGTGGCGATGAACACGCGCGCGAGGTGGACGTCTGCCACGCCACCGGAACGACAGCGTTTACCGTGGCGGACAACGATGGCAATGCGGTCGCAGTGACACAGACACTCGGCACGTGGGGGGGCAACTTCTACGTCACGCCCGGGCTCGGTTTTCTCAGCAATGACAAGCTCACGTCGTACGGTACCGATCCCACGCAGTACGGATCGCGTCTGCCCTTCGCGCGGCACGGCAGCACGATTGCGCCAACCATCGTGTATAAGGGCAAGAAACCCGTGCTCGCTGTCGGTGCGGCCGGCAACGCGTGGATCACCTCGGCCGTCTATCAAATCACGCTCGGCGCATTGGACTATGGGCTCGACTCGCAGCGCGCACTGGAACTGCCGCGCTTTCTGCCGAGTGGAGGCGGCGGACCACCGCTGGCGGCCGGCGCTGGCCCGCGTGTCGCCCCGATGACGGTGCCGTACACGATCCAGATGGAGGATGGATTCGCGCCGGACGTGATCGCACGGCTTCGTGCGATGGGATACGAGATCGAATTCGTCTCCATGCGTGGCGAGGTGCGCCAAGGGTACGGCGCCGCGATCACGATGCAGGGGAAAACCGTGACCGCCGGTGCCGACCCGCGTCGCGCTGGCGCGGCAGGTGCAGTGAAGTAGCGCCGTCAGTCAGTGCGCAATTGCGGCGCCGCGCCGCGAGGGTCGGCTTCACCGGAGTACGGGCCATGAAAACGAGTGTCGGCATTATCGGCATGGGGTGGGTGGGATCGAGTGTGGCGATCTCCCTGCTGCACGCCGGGGTGGTGGAGGAGTTGCTGGTACACGACCTGCGAGTCGAGGTCGCCGAGGGTGAGGCGATGGATCTCACGCAGGGCAGCACGTTCTATCCCATGGCGACGGTGCGCGTCGCTGCGATCGACGAGATGCGGCAGGCGCGTGCAATCGTGCTGGCGGTCGGGAACGGTTCGCTGCCCGGTGGGAAGAGCCGGTTGGAGCAATTGGCCAAGAACGTCGGCATTGTACGCGAGATCGGTCGCGCGCTGCAAGGGTACGCCGGAGTGGTTGTGGTGGTGTCGAACCCGGTGGATGTGCTGACGCACGCGTTACGCGAGGCGGCCGACCTGCCGCCGGAGCGCGTGATCGGCACTGGCACCATGCTCGATACGGCGCGTTTGCGACAGATGGTCGCCGAGCGGCTGCATCTGGCCTCGCAGTCGATCCACGCGTACGTGGTGGGCGAGCACGGGGACTCCGAGGTCGTCCTGTGGTCGTCTGCGCGGGTGGGTGGAACGCCAATCGCACAGTGGCCGTCGTGGACCACGGAGGACGAAACGAGCATCGCCGCGGACGTGCGGACCGCCGGCTATGACATCGTTCGACGGAAAGGAACGAGCAATCACGCCATCGGACTTGTGACCGCAGAGCTGCTCAGCGTCCTTTTGCGTGACGAGTGCCGTGTGCTGGCGGTGTCGCGGGTGCAGACTGATGTGGACCAATTTCGCGATGTCGCGCTGACGTTGCCCGTAGTGGTTGGCGCGGACGGGGCGACACTCGTGGTGCTGCCGGAGATGTCGAGCGGAGAGCGTGATGCACTCGCGCGTTCCGCGGACGTGCTGCGCACGGCACAGCATTCGGTCGCGACGGGTTGATCGCGACGGACTGCAGAGCGTTGCGTCGTGAGCGCGGTTGCGCGACATGGCGCCCATTCAAAAGGTCATGCATGCTCGGTCACGCGCGGGAACGACGCGTCGGGGCTCATGCGCGTGAATCGCTCCAGTGCTTCAACGAACGTCGGTGCCGTGCGAGCCAACTCCGCCGGCCGCGTGCGAAACCACTGCTCGATCATCAGCAGCTCATCGAGTTGGTCCGCTGATGCCGCACTGGCTGACGAACGCCGGCCGAGTGCCGCTGCGTGCAGCGCATCCATGGCGGGCAGATCGTCGCAGCGCGCCTCCGCCACCACACGACCACGTTCGATGTGATAGAGCCGGTCATCGCCGTCCGCGCCGGGAACCGCGTAAACGAAGCTGGGGCGGGTGATCACGGTGCGCACGCGCGCCAGCTGCGCCTCGAGCTCTTGCAATGCGGTCAAGCGGTCGCGCAACCAGCCGGCACGCTCGTACGACAGCGCCGCACTGGCCACTGACATCTCGCGCACGAGCTGCTGCTGCGGCGAGTCGTCGCGCCCTTCGAGCACGGACTTGGCCCGCGTGAGCTGCACGCGATATTCGTACTCGCCACAGGCCCCAACGCACGGCCCCATGCACCGTCGTGTTTCAAAGCGATGACAGCCTGGCGTCCGTGCGAGCGCGGGATAGGATGCGTCGTCGAACAGATCGCCCGCATCGCGCAGGACCATGGGCACACGCTCCGAGCAGTCCCGCAGGCCCAGCGCATCGTTGAGCACACGCAGTGCCTCGACCAGCGGCCGACGATTGGCAAACGGCCCGATGATCGATGTGCGACCCCGACCGAGCGCTCGCCCGGTGGCGCGCGTTGCCACGCTCGCGCGCTGTATGCGCAGGCGTGGGGCCGGCCCCTCGCCGATCGTGATGACCCACCATTTGTCCAGCGGACGCGCGGAGCGCACGTTGTAACGCGGCAGATGGGCACGAATGAGTCGCACTTCGCGCAACAGTGCCGCGAATTCGCTTGGCGTCTCTTCCCACTCGATGGACGCAGTCTCGCGCAGCATGCGCGCGTGCCGATGCTCAGGCCACGGCAAGCGGAAGTACGACAGCAACCGAGTGCGCACCTGCGTGCTCTTGCCGACGTACAACACCTCGCCGTGCGCACCGCGCATGAGATAGACACCCGAGCGGTTGCGCGCCGACGCGCGCACATGGGCGCGAAGCTGCTGCACGTCCCCCTCAGCGGAGCCTACGGCCAGATCCAGCTGCGCGTGGCTGTCGCGCGCAGCGGCCGCACGTTTATCGCTGGCAGGTTGGGCAGAAGATCGACCCGCGCCCGTCGATCGCGTGCGTGGCGACCAATCGCCGGCCGCAGGCGGGACAGGGCAGTCCACCTCGCCCATAGACAGCAAGTTGGGCCACGAAGCCACCTCGTTCACCGCGCGCATCCCGGTAGTCGCGAAAGCTCGTGCCGCGCGCGGCGATGGACGCGCGGAGCACGGCCTGCAGCGACGCCAACAGTCGCGCCGACTCGGGGGCGGAGAGCGTGTCCGCATCGCGCGATGGATCGATCCCGGCTCGCCACAAGGCCTCGTTTGCGTAGATGTTGCCGACCCCGGCCAGCCGACGCTGGTCCATGAGCACGATCTTGATCGGACGTTTCGACGACCGAACACAAACCGAAAACTCGGCGTCGGTCATCGCCGGGTCAAGAGGCTCGCGACCAAGCGCGTTCGAATACTGACCGAAACGCGTCGGCGACATCAAGGCAACCGTGCCCAGCCGCCGCACGTCGCGATAGTGCAGCAGGCGACCATCCACGAGGCGCAGCGACAGCGCGACGTAGTCCGGCGCGGGGTTGTCCGCGGCGCCGGAGTCGATCAGCACCCCGCCGGTAAAGCGCGGCTGCACAACCACGTGCCACGCGACCAGATCGTCGCGATCGAAGAGCGCAAGATCGAACACAATGAGCTTGGCGCGTCGCCAGACCCGCAGAATGCGCGTCCCGGCGAGCGCTGCGTCGAACTGCCCGGCGTCCGCTTCGCGCAGCACGTCCGCTTTGCGCACTACAACCGACCGGATGACCGCGCCGCGGACCTCGTCATCGAGACCGCGTGCGATGGTTTCCGTCTCAGGCAGTTCCGGCATCGCGTCGCTGCAACTGCTCGGCTTCCGCGGCCGCGAGGGCGCGCGCTTCGTCAAGCCGCGCTGCTTCGCGCCACCCGATGTCGCGTCGATAATGAGCGCCGTCGAACTGCACACGCGCCGCCGCTTCACGCCCCACGTACTGCGCCTCGGCGAACGTCGGCGCGAGTGCCGTCAACGCCAGCACACGGCCGCCGCTGGTGACCAGACCGCCATCCGTGGTACGCTGGGTGCCAGCGTGGTACACGCGCACGTCCGCGCCGAACTCCGGGAGCTCGATGCGTGCGCCCGACTCCGGCGCATCCGGATAGCCGGGGGCCGCGATCACCGTGGTGACCGCCGCGCCGCCGCGCCAGGCGAGTGGACGCATGTTGTTGAGCCGTCCCCCATGCGCCACCGCCAGCATCGGGTCAAGCAGACTACTGTCCAACAACGGCAGAATGGCCTGTGTTTCGGGATCGCCAAAGCGGCAATTGAACTCCACCACCCTGGGCCCTTCCGGCGTGAGCATGATCCCGGCATATAGCAGCCCCGTGAACGGCGTTCCTCGCTTGCGAAGCGCATGCAATGTGGGGAGCAAAATCCGCTCCGTCACCTCGTCGATCAGCGCCGGCGTGCTGAATGACACGGGGGCGTACGCTCCCATGCCGCCGGTGTTCGGTCCTTCATCGCCATCGAGCAGGCGCTTGTGGTCCTGCACCCCAAGCATTGGTAACACGTGCGTGCCATCGGTGATCGCAAAGAGCGAGAGCTCCTCGCCGGTCATGAACGTTTCGACGAGACACTCAGTCCCCGCGTCGCCGAACGCCTTCTCATCGAGCACACGATCGATCGCGGCGTCGGCGTCGGCGAGCGTCATGCACACCATCACGCCCTTGCCCGCCGCGAGTCCGCTGGCCTTGATGACCACCGGCACGCCGAACCGCGTCCGCACCGCACTCTTGGCGCTGACCGGATCGCGATGCGTTTCCGCATGGGCCGTGGGAATGCCGGCGTGCAGCATCAGCTTCTTGGTGTCGGCCTTGGACGTTTCAACCTTGGCCGCGCCCATCGTCGGACCGAACACCGGCACGCGGTCATGTCTCAGCGCATCGACGAGCCCCTCCGCCAACGGCGCCTCCGGTCCAATCACGACAAGATCCACCGCTTCTTCGAGCGCGAACGCGCGCAGCTGCTGGATCTCCGTGGGCTTGATCGGCACCAGCCGCGCCAGCTCGGCGAGCCCCGGATTGCCCGGGGCAGAGATCAATTCGAGCGAGATGTTTTCGCGCGAAAGCGCGTCCGCGATGGCGTGTTCGCGACCGCCGCTGCCGATGAGAAGGATCTTCATAGATGGCGAAAGCTAAACGGCGCGGGCAGGTTGGGGGACGAAGACCGCGACGGCGTCCCCGAACTGATCTGCTGAGTCGACCGAGCTATTCCCCGACGCCGCTGGATGCCGTCTTGAATGCGTCGCGAAAGGCATCGGCGGCACGATTGATCGCGTCGCCCACCGACTGCGCCGCCGCCTTGGCCTGATCGGCGTAATAATCCGTCGCGTCGCGCAGATCGCTGCGCAGCGGACGCTCCGCCTCCGACCCGCGCCGGATGTACTCGCCGGCCACGATCCTGTCGTACTCGCCGGACTGTGCCCAGCGCTGCAGCTCACCCACGCGCACGGTGTGAAACGGATGCTCCCGCAGCGCCGTGTTGAGCAGCTTGAGAATGCCGTCCCACGTGTTGCCACCCGTCTCGTACTCCGCCGCTTGCGCGAGGTAGGCGTCGAGATCGATCGCATCCCCGCGGGCATGGCCGCCGGCCAGCTTGAGAAACGTCATCAGGCTGGTCCGGGCGTCCTGCACCCCCAGCATGCCCGCGCGGTCGGCCGAGAGCTCCGACTTGCGGTACCACTCGAGCAGGGCAAGCTGGAAGGGCAGCAGGGCGATGCTGGCGATGATGGGCAACGCGCTCATGCCGAAGAAGAGCACGATCTGCGCGATCGTGCGGTACGTCGTGTGCCCGGTCATGATGTGACCGAGTTCGTGCGCGAGGATGAACCGCTGCTCCTCGACATCGAGCAGTTCCAGCGCGCCGTCGCTGACCACAATGAACGGCTCGGCGAATCCGACCGCGCCGGCGTTCGCGATCGGGGTTTGCGTCACATAGAGCTGCGGCGCCGGATGACCCTCGTTGGGCCAGTCGAGCGTGTGCAGCACTTCCTGATATAGCGCGAACAGTTTCGGCCGCTGCGTGGGGCCGATGAGGACCGCGTCGCCCAGGTAGAGATTGCGCACCCCGCGTTCACCGAAGGCGCCGGCGATACGTCGGATCACTTCGTCGAAGCCGGGCAGCGCGCGCAGGGTGTTGAGGGCGGCGCGGTCGGCGGGGTGCTCCCAGCTGACGGACGAAATCGCGGTGAGCGGAACGCGAGGGGACATGGCAGACTCGATGAGGCGGGGGGCGACCAACGGCTGCTGCTCCCTACGACGTGGTCGCCCCGAAGGTTCCGGCCAGCGCGTGCCGATCGACGAGTGGGCGGGCTAGATCGGGAGCGCCTGTGCCAGATCGTCCATCAGATCCTCGACGTCCTCCACGCCGCAGGACAATCGCACCATGCCGTCCGTGAGGCCCATGGCGAGTTTGACGTCGGCCGGGACGGATCCGTGTGTCATCGTGAACGGGTGGTTGGTGAGGCTTTCCACCCCGCCCAGCGATTCGGCCAAGGAGAAGACACGCACCCTTTCAAGAAACTGGCGCGCATGATCCTGCGTGCCGAGGTCGAGCGTCATCATGCCGCCGAATCCGCTCATCTGGCGCTTGGCGAGTTCGTGGTGCGGATGCGTGGGCAGACCGGGGTAGATGACCCGCTGTTCGCCGAGTGCCTCGACCAGGAAATCGGCGATGGCGCGCCCGTTGGCATCGTGCTGGCGCATGCGCAGCGGGAGCGTTTTGGTGCCGCGGAGCGCCAGCCAGGCATCGAACGGTCCCGGAACGGCACCGGCGGCATTGAGGATGAATTGCAGGCGGTCGGCCAGATCGTCCTCAAGAACCACCGCCAGGCCGCCGATCATATCAGAATGGCCGTTGAGGTATTTCGTCGAGGAGTGCCAGACGATATCCGCGCCCAGCTCCAACGGACGCTGGAAGACGGGGGTCGCGAAGGTGTTGTCCACGACGAGCAGGGCCTGATGCCGCTTGGCGATGTCGCTCATGGCGGTCAGGTCTGTCAGTCGCATGAGCGGATTCGTCGGCGTCTCCACGAGCAGTGCGCGCGTGGCGGGCGTCATCGCATCCTCCACGCGCTGCGGATCGTCCATGTCCACGTACGTAAACGACAGCCCGAAATGACGAAGGATTCGATCGAACAGCCGGTACGTGCCGCCGTAGACATTCTCGCCGCACACGATGTGGTCACCGGCGCGAAAGAGCTTCATGATCGAGTCGAGACACCCCATCCCGCTGCTGAACGCGAAACCGTGCCGCCCGCCCTCAAGCGTGGCCACATTTCGCTCGAGCGCCTGCCGCGTGGGGTTCTTCCCGCGGGCGTATTCGTATCCCTTGTTGACGCCGATGCTCTCCTGCACGTAGGTGGACGTGAGATACAGCGGCGTCATGATGGCACCCGACACGGGATCGGGGCGTTGGCCGGCGTGAATGGCGCGGGTGGACATGCCACCCGAGAGGTCTTCGTCGAAAATGCGCGTCATGGGCTCCGTCTGGTTCGGTCGGACGGGGAAGCTATCCGTCCGGACGAGACGCAGCGAGCCTCGGCCGGATTTTCGCGCCGTGCGCCACGCGTGCTGTCGCGCGCCGCCGTCCGCACGGCGCCGTGCTGGCCCACGACGCCGCGCGACCCCAAGCCGGCCGCCTGAGCATGAGCGCCGGCATGAGCAGGTCCGATCATCGCGCACTGCCTATGGAAAAGCGCTGTCTCATCGTGGACGATGAGGCGCCGCTGCGCACCGTGCTGCGTCGGCTGATGGAAGCGGAGGGCTTCGTGTGCGACGAGGCTGCCTCGGGAGTGGAGGCACTCGCGCTGCTGGAGGCGCATCCGGCACCGCTGGTGCTCACCGACTACCACATGCCGCGCATGGACGGCGGCGAACTCTTGCGCGAAGTGGTCGCGCGCTGGCCGGAGACGGCGGTTGTCATAATCACGGCCGTGTCGGATGTCGTAATCGCGGTGCGCTGTCTCGAAACAGGTGCGATGGACTATCTCACCAAGCCGTTCAGTATCGGCGAGGTGCGGGCACGCGCAGGCCAGGCGCTCGAAAAGCGCCGGCTTCTCATCGAAAATCGCGCGTACCGCCTCGATCTCGAGGAGCGTGTGGCGGTGCAGGCGCGCAAGTACGAAGAGTTGTTTCTCGCCTCGTTGCATTCGCTTGCCGAAGCACTCGAAGTGAAGGACGCGTACACGTGGGGACATTCCACGCGCGTGTCGCGCTACGCGATGGCGATCGCGCGTGAACTGCACGTGGTGCCGCAGGCACTCGACCAGCTGGAGTTGGGCAGTCGCCTGCATGACATCGGCAAGATCGGCGTGCGCGAGGCCGTGCTGAACAAGGATGGTCCGCTGACCGACGAGGAATACGCGCACGTTATGGAGCACCCCGTGATCGGCTGGCGACTGCTCGCTCCGCTGCTGCACGAGATGCCGCATGCACTGGCCGTTGTGCGGTCACACCACGAGCGCTTTGACGGGCGCGGCACGCCGGACGCGCTGCGCGGCTACGAAATCCCGCTGGAAGCGCGCATCACCGCCGTGGCCGACTCCTTCGACGCGATGACCAGCGGCCGGCCGTATCGCGCCGGGATGAGCGTCGAGGACGCGGTCGCCGAACTGCGCCGCTGCTCCGGCTCGCAATTCGATCCGGCGTGTGTCAGCGCCTTCGATCGGGCCATGGAGCGGAAGACGTTTCCCCGTCCTGACTGGACGGTGCAGCGCCCGACGCGCCTGCAGATCGTGGCCTGAGCGTCAGCCGCTGCGCGCGCCCGCGAGCAGCGGTGCCAAGGCGGCGAGAAAGCCCTCGGGTGTGTGCATGGGCCGAGTAGGGTGAAACGCCTCCCCTCCGGTCCGTGGCGCTGCCACGGCCAACGTACGGCAGCGCTGCAGCACGTCCCGGTGGCTTAAACGCGTGGCCGTCTCCAGCGCGGACTCCCGGCTGTCAGACCAGCACAGCACGCAGGGCTCGTCGCGTCCCTCCGCCTCCCGGTCACCTTCGAGCGCCAATCCGTGATGCGAGCCCAGGTCCACGATCATCGTGCGCTCCGGGAGCAGCACACGGGCCTGTCGGGGCGCGTCGTCGAGCAGAACAAGGACCGGACGCGACCCGGCGGCACCGCCCGCCAGGTCCGGCATTCCCCACGCCCGCTCCAGCAGGGGAACGAACGCAGCTGTGGTGAAAACTGCCCGCGCGCCGGTGACCTCGAGCTGGAAGCGCAGCGCATCCGGGCGCGCCCCGGGGTCGAGCAGCACGGCCTCGCGACCGTCGGACGCGGCCAGCGCCACCAGCAGCAGCGGGGGCTGGGTCAGCAGCACCGCCGAGCGTCCGCCCGACAACGCGCGGACCAACGGGGCGGCCCGCTGCAGCAGCGTCACCCCGGCGGACACCAACGGGGCGACGGCCTGCCCGTCGAGGTGGCCAAGACGTGCGGCGAGCGCGAACGGCAGCAGCGAGAGAGGGTCGGACATATCCCGACAGTGTAGTCCGGGCGACGGCTGTCACGAAAGCGGCGCGGCGTTCGTCTCTTAGCGAGGCGGCACGGCAGTCGAGGTTGCTGTCGTTGTCGGGGGACGAAATTGTGATGCAGCATACCATGTCCATTGGTCACAGGACGATGGTTGTCTAGCTTTTCCACCTGAATACACAAATACGCATTTCCAGGGAGTGAGATGGCGTTCGCAGGCTTGATGGTCAGTGTATCGGGGATCCGCGGCCGCGTGGGCGAAGCGTTGACTCCGGAAATCATGGCGACGTATGCCGCCGCGTTCGGCGCGTGGGCGTCGCGCTCTGGCACGCGCACGGTCGTCGTGGGGCGTGACAGTCGCGTGTCGGGACCGATGTTCACGCGGATCGTGCACGGTGCGTTGCAATCAGTGGGGTGCACCGTGATCGACATCGGCATGGCGCCGACGCCGACCGTACAGCTTGCCGTCGAACACCATCATGCGGCCGGCGGGCTGGCCATCACGGCCAGCCACAACCCGATCGAGTGGAACGCGCTCAAGTTCATCGGATCGTCGGGATTGTTTCTCTCCGCCGCGGAGGGCGCTGAAATGCGCGCCCTGCTCGACACGGGCATCCCGCGAGCCACGTGGAACGAACTGGGCGTCATCACGTCCGATCCCGACGCCGTCGCGCGACACATCGCGCAGGTGCTGGCCCTGCCGTATCTCGCCGTGGACCGGATCCGCGCCCGGCGCTTCCGCGTGGCGCTGGACTGCTGCCACGGCGCCGGCGCGGTCATCATGCCGCAGCTGCTCACCGAGCTGGGGTGCGAGGTCTACGCGATCAACATGGAGACGGACGGACTCTTCCATCGGCCGCCCGAACCGGTCGCCGAGAATCTCGGAGAGCTCGAGACGCTGGTGACGTCGGTTGGCGCGGATGTCGGGCTGGCCACCGATCCGGATGTGGACCGTTTGGCACTGGTGCTCGACAACGGCAAGGCACCCGGCGAAGACTACACGCTTGCGCTGGCCGCGCGGACGGTGCTGCGGCATCGTCGCGGACCGGTAGTGACGAATCTCTCGACCAGCAAGGTCGTGGCGGATGTGGCAGCCGCAGCCGGCGTGCCGTTTCACTTCGCCAAGGTCGGCGAGGTCAACGTGGCGATGACGATGCGCGATGTCGCCGCAGCGATCGGCGGGGAAGGGAATGGCGGCGTGATCCTGCCGGAGTTGCACCTCGGCCGCGACGCGCCGGTGGGTGCGGCACTCATCCTGCAATTGATGCTCGAGGAGGGGCGGCCGCTCTCGGTCGTGGTCGCTGAGCAGCCCCGTTACGTCATTGTGAAGGACAAGTTGGACCGTCCGGGTTCGCCGCTCGATACCGTGTACGAGGCGCTGCTCGCCGCGTTTCCGGATGCGACGGCGGATACGCAGGACGGTTTGCGCCTCGATTGGCCGGACCGGTGGGTGCATCTGCGCCCGTCGGGCACGGAGCCGATCGTGCGTGTGATCGCCGAGGCACCAACGGAAGCTGAAGCGCGCAAGCTGATTGCCGATGCGCGCGAACCGCTTGCCGCCGTTGCGGCCACAGAGTAGCAGCACTGCCCGCGTGACATCGAAGTTGTGAACGCTGAATCTTTCTGACTCTCCCGGACCACTACAGCATATGTGCGGAATCGTTGGCTACGTCGGCGGAAGGATCGCCACCCCCATGCTGATCGACGGGCTCAAGCGGCTCGAGTACCGCGGCTATGACTCCGCGGGCATCGCAATCATGAACGGGAAGGGAGTGGAGACGTTCCGCGCCGCCGGCAAGATCGCGCGCCTCGAGGCGGTCATCGAGCGTGATCCCCCGACGGGCACGATGGGCATCGCGCACACACGCTGGGCGACGCACGGTCCACCGACGGAGCGCAACGCGCATCCGCACATGAGTCAGGATGGATCGATTGCCGTGGTGCACAACGGCATCATCGAGAATGCGACGGTCCTCAAGGCGTCCCTGGAAGCGCGCGGCTTCGTGTTCCAGTCGGACACCGACACCGAAGTCCTCGCGCACCTGATTCAGGCGGCCTATGCCGGCAACCTCGAAGCGGCGGTCATCGAGGCGCTCCGACAGGTGGATGGCACCTACGGACTCGCGGTGATCTCGAGCAACGAAAAAGAAAAGATCGTCGCCGCCCGCAAAGGCAGCCCGCTCCTCCTCGGCCTCGGCGACAACGAGTTCTACATCGCCTCCGATGCCTCAGCCATCCTCGCGCACACGCGGCAGGTCGTGTATCTCGACGACGGCGACATTGCGGTCATCACGCGTGAGGGCTACAAGGTCGTGGACCTCGACGCGGTCGCGCGCGACAAGCCGGTCAGCCGTATCGAGTGGGATCTGCAGCAGATCGAGCGCGGCGGCTATCCGCATTTCATGCTGAAGGAAATCTTCGAGCAGCCGATCACGGTGGAGAACACTATGCGCGGCCGCCTGATTCTCGAGGAGGGCTTCTCCAAGCTGGGCGGCCTGAACATCAGCAAGGACGACCTGCTCAAGATCGACAACATCATCATCACCGCGTGCGGCACCAGCTGGCACTCCGCGCTCATCGGCGAGATGATGATCGAGGAGATGTGCCGCATTCCGGTCGAGGTCGAGTACGCGTCGGAATTCCGGTATCGCAATCCGATCGTGACGCCGACGACGCTGTGCATCGTCATTTCGCAGTCCGGCGAGACGGCGGACACGCTGGCCGCGATGCGGGAGGCCAAGCGCCGAGGTGCCCGCACCCTTGGCATCGTGAACGTGGTCGGCTCCACGATCGCGCGGGAAGACGACGGCGGCATTTACCTGCACTCGGGCGCAGAAATCGGTGTCGCATCGACCAAGGCGTTCACGAGTCAGGTGATCGCACTGGCACTGCTCACGCTCAAGCTGGCGCGCCTGCGCAATCTCTCGGTCGAACGTGGGCGCGCGATCGCGCAGGCGATGGTCAAGATCCCCGAGCAGATCCAGTCGATCCTCGACCGCGCGGAGGAGATCGAAGCGCTGGCCGAGGAGTTCAAGCGGGCGTCGAATTTTCTGTACCTGGGTCGTGGCTACAACTTCCCCGCGGCGCTCGAAGGGGCGCTCAAGCTCAAGGAAATCAGCTACATCCACGCGGAAGGGTATCCCGCCGCGGAAATGAAGCATGGACCCATCGCGCTCATCGACGAGATGATGCCGGTGGTGTGCATCGCGCCACACGACTCGGTGTTCGAGAAGATCGTGTCGAACATTCAGGAGGTGAAGGCGCGCAAGGGGAAGATCATCGCCATCACCACGCGCGACGAGCCGTCGCTTGCCGGGAAACTGGATTACGAATTCCGCATTCCGGAGACGATCGACCTGCTCTCGCCCATCCTCGCGTCCGTGCCGCTGCAGCTGCTGGCGTACTACATCGCGGTGAAGCGCGGGTGCAACGTGGACCAGCCGCGTAATCTCGCCAAGTCGGTGACGGTGGAGTAACGCTCCCGCTAGTTTTCGGGATGAGCACGAACGTCGATTCCACGAGTCCGGCAGCACACGCGCCACAAAGCCGCCGCCAGCGCGAGATCGCGCGGCGGCGCACCTTTGCCATCATTTCGCATCCCGACGCCGGCAAGACCACGCTGACGGAGAAGCTGCTGCTGTACGGCGGCGCCATCCATCTCGCCGGTTCGGTGAAAGCGCGGCGCGCCACGCGGCATGCGACGTCGGATTGGATGAAGCTGGAGCAGGAGCGCGGCATCTCGGTCACGTCCAGTGTGCTGCAGTTCGAGTACCTCGGCTTTCAGCTCAATCTGCTGGATACGCCGGGTCATGAAGACTTCTCCGAAGACACCTACCGCACACTGGTGGCGGCCGACAGCGCCATCATGCTGCTCGACAACCGCAAGGGCGTCGAGGAACGCACGCGTCAACTCTTCGAGGTGTGCAAGCGCCGTCGCACGCCGATCTTCACACTGGTCAACAAGTGCGACAGACACGGCGAGGATCCCCTCAAGCTGCTGCAGGACGTCGAGGCGGATCTGGGCATCGACTGCTACGCGGCTACGTGGCCCGTGTTCGACAACGATGTGTTCGTCGGGGTCTACGACCGGTTGAAGCGGGAAGTGCATCTCTTCGAGCGCAGCGGCGATCGCGGTGCCACGCGTGCCGACGATACGATCGTGAGTATCGACGCTCCGGCGCTGATCGAGACGATGGGCGGGAGCGCGTTCGATCGTCTCATGACGGACATCGAGCTGCTCGACGCGGCCGGCCACGAGTATGAGCACAAGCGCGTGTTCGATGGAACGCTGACGCCGGTGTTCTTTGGATCGGCGTTGACGAACTTCGGGATCGAGCCGTTCCTGCGCGAATTTCTCGAGCTGGCGCCGTCGCCGGGGCCGCGCGAGTCGAGTATCGGTCCGGTCGATGCCTATCGCGAAGACTTCACAGGATTCGTCTTCAAGATTCAGGCGAACATGGATCCGAAACATCGCGATCGCGTCGCGTTCGTGCGCATCGTCTCGGGATATTTCGAAGCCAACATGCCGGTGCTGCATCAACGCAGCGGCAAGCCCATCCGACTGGCGGCGCCGCAGCAGTTCATGGCGCGCGAGCGCGTGGGCATCGAAGACGCATGGCCCGGCGACGTGATCGGCATCATGGATCGCGGCACGTTGCGTATCGGCGACACGCTGGGCGGCGATGGCACGATGGAATTTCAGGGCATTCCGCGCTTTCCGCCCGAGCACTTCGCGCGTGCCATTCCGGCCGATCCGCTCAAGCGCAAGCAGTTCGACAGCGGCCTGCGGCAGCTCACGGAAGAAGGCGCGGCCCAGGTCTTCTTCGCGGATACGTCGACGGGCTCACAGCCGATCGTTGGTGCGGTCGGGCAGCTGCAGTTCGACGTGATGGCGTTTCGTCTCGAGCACGAATACGCCGCGCCGTGCAAATTCGAAAAGATGACGTATCGCTTCCCGCGCTGGATTACCGGTCCCAAGGCGGAGGTGGATCGGGTATCCACGGGGCAGGGGCGTATGCGGCTGTTCGATCACAAGGGGAACGTGGTCGTACTCTTCTCGGATAACTGGGCGCTGCGTCGCGCGCTGCAGCACGAAGACAAGGTTGTCTTTCACGAGACGCAGCCGTAGCAGCGACGACGGGACGAGGATGCGGTCCCCATAGATACGTGATAAACTGCTCGGCCACGGATACGAGCTTCTTCCGTCTTTATCGGTTGCTATCCGTGGCCGAGCCGTTCGTCGCGTTGTATCCGCGACAATCCGCTGCGGTCAGACGCTCATACCGCCCGCGGCGCCAGCGTGTCGATCTGCCGCCCCACGTGTCCAATCACGAATCCGCCGTCGTCTGACGACGTGAAGTAGATGCGCAGACAGGTGTTGGGATTGCTGCCCTTGCGCAGTTGGTCGGCGCATTCGATCTCGCGATCGCCGTCGGCAAAGACGTAGGGTGTCTTGCGCGTGCCGTCGCTGGGGCCCGGCGAATAGTCCACGCCGAGATCGGTGAACACCTCGGCAAGTGGTCGCCCCAGCGCACGATCCTGACGACGACGACCGACTTCGCCGAGCGTCTTGAGGTACTTCCAGGCCGTGTCCGGATCGGGGAAAATCGATTCCTGCGCAGAGCTGAACGCCGAGGGCAGGAAGCGCAGTGCGTCTGAATACATGGCCTGCGCCCGTTCGACGGATTCGAGCACCGACTCCGGCGCATCGCTGGCCGGTCTGGAGATCGGCTGGCGCTCTTTCTGCGCCGCGAGTGTCGTCCGCAGTGCGCGAGACAGCGTACGCTCGGCGTCCAGCAGCTGGCGTGTTTCGATCAGCCGTTCGCGCGTGCGGGCGAGTTCACCTTCTGCCTGCCGCACCGACTCCTCGTAGTTGCGAACCAATGTCAGCAACTGCGGCCGATCGAGCTCTGCCCCGGACTCGGTCGCCAGCATTGCCTCCGCTGCATCCGGACGCTGCCCGTAGGCTGCCGCGCGGGCGTCGCGAAGCGTGTCGACGATCGCCGGCTCCGACAGGGGGCGCATGACCGACACTTCGGCCAATCGCTGCACCAGTCGCCGCCGCTCGCCCGGCAGCGCCAATGCGCGCGCCAAGACCAGCGGGTGCTGGAACGGGTCCGATTCCAGCGAAAAACCGGGGAGGTACGCGCGCGCCGAGCCCAGGAAGACGCTACGAGCGTGCCCGCCCACCGCATCGGACAGCGCGAACGTGTCGGAGTGGCGGAGCATGAAGCAGAGTCCGAGTCCAAACAGCTCGCCGGCGAACTGCTCGGGCGGCAGCACGTAGCCCCCGTCGGGCAGTTCCGTCAGCAACAGCACGGGCATCGTGCGCGCCGGATCGCAGAGGACGAACCGCACGAACGCATCGAGCGTGCCGGCCTCGAGCTGCGTGGGAACGCGCTGGAGTGGGCCGTCATTGGAAACGAGCGTGAAGTGCGTGTCGAGCTCGGGCAGCAGACGTGGCGCACGTACCGGCGGGGTCGCTCCGGACGGCGAGCCGCCGTCGGTCCCCACCCGGATATTCAGCTGTCGGGCTGGAGCACCGTTGGGCGCTGTGGTCGACACGTAGGTGACGTGGGTGGACCACTGGAGCGAGCGGTCGAGGGGATCGGGCGCGTGGACGACGATGTCCGCCAGCGCTTGCCCTGCGCCCTTGTAGGGCGCCCAACGGAGGATGCGTCCGCCGTCGAGCGTGTGATTCGACGGCGATTCCCACGTCAGGGACTGCCCATGTTCGAGGCCGAGCCACGCGACACAGGCGTCGAGGAACGCAGCGTCCGCATCGATGGCGGCGTTGCGCGGAACCAGAGTGAACTGAAGAGCAAGTCGTTGTTGCACGGAGGTCTTGATTGACATTGATGCCGCCCTTCCGTCTTGGACGGAGGGCAGCGAAACTATCGCGCCATGCGAATCCTACTCCAGCGCGTCAGCAGGGCTGAAGTCCGAATCCGGCCGGACACTGCGGGCGGCGTCGCCCGCGTCTCCGGGCACATAGGCCCGGGTTATGTAGTACTCGTTGGCTTTACGCAGACGGACACGTTCGCCGAGCTGCGATGGATGGCGGAGAAACTCATCGGCTTGCGACTCTTTGCCGATGACGAAGGTCGCCTCAATCGCGGCCTGGTGGAGCAAGGTGGGGAGCTGCTCGTGGTTTCACAGTTCACTTTATATGGGGATGCGCGCAAGGGGCGTCGGCCCAGTTTCACTGCGGCCGCTCCCCCCGATATTGCTATACCGCTTTACGACCAGTTCGTTGCCTTGCTCCGAAGCCAGCAGATCCGCGTCGCCACCGGCGAATTCGGCGCCATGATGGATGTTGAGCTTGTAAATGACGGACCCGTCACATTATGGCTCGAACGCGAGGCGACGCTCGCCCAATCCGTGGACAGCTGATTCCGGGCGCCACCCACATCGGCGATGCGTCGATTGAACCACCATACTGCGGCGATTCCAGCGCCGCCGCAACATGGGGACGAGCGGATATTGCCAGGACTCATTCGAGAGCATCACGCATAATGGAGGCCACGTTTGCCGCGGTGACCGGCCTGGCGAGCCATCACGCTGTGGCGGAACGCGACAGTGCCTGTTCGATATCCCCCACGATGTCCGACAGGTGCTCCAGTCCCACGCTGATGCGCACCAGTCCGTCCGTAATCCCGACCGCCGTCCGCTCGGGCGCCGAAAGCTTGCTGTGCGTGGTCGATGCCGGATGCGTGACGATGGTGCGTGTGTCGCCGAGATTTGGTGAGTGGGAGCACAGTTGCAGTGCATCGAGGAAACGCCGTGCGCGTGACAGGCCACCGCGCACCACGAGCACAACGATACCGCCGCCTTGCGACATCTGACGCTGCGCCAGTGCGAACTGCGGATGTGACGGCAAAAATGGATACCGGGTCGACTCCAATGCCTCATGCCCTTCGAAATGGCGCGCCAGTGCTAGCGCGTTCGCACAGTGCCGATCCATCCGGACCGCCAGCGTCTCCAGCGACTTCGACAGTACCCATGCATTGAACGCGCTCATCGTGGGACCGCTGTGCCTTGCCAGAAAGCGATCCTCCGCGATCAGCGTCTTGCTCCCCACAATCGCCCCCCCCAGTACGCGTCCCTGCCCATCCAGGTACTTGGTGGCCGAATGGATGACGATCGATGCCCCGAGTTCCAGCGGGCGCTGGAGGTACGGCGTCGCAAAACAGTTGTCCACGAGCAACGGAATGTCGCGCGCGCGCGCCAGCGCACCGAGCCATGCCACGTCGACCAGTTCCAGTCCCGGATTGGAGGGCGTCTCGACGAAGAGCAGTTTGGTTTCAGGACGGATGCTCCGCTCCCACGCCTCCTGATCCGTCGCGGTCACATAGTCGGTCGTCACGCCCCACTTGGGGAACACCCGCGTGAACAGCTGGTGCGTGGAGCCGAAAAGGGCGCGCGAGGAGACGACGTGGTCGCCCGCGCTCAGCCGCGACGCGAGCGCGGTAAAGACGGCCGACATGCCGGTCGCGGTCGCAATGCCATCCTCGGCGCCCTCGAGCAGGCACAACTTGCGGACGAATTCGTCGGTGTTCGGATTGGAGTACCGGCTGTAGATATTCCCCGTCACCTCTTCCGCGAACAGCGCCCGCGCATGCTCCGCATCATCGAACCGGAAGCTCGAAGTGAGGTAGAGCGGCACCGAATGCTCGCGCTCCGGCCCCACGGGTACCTGCGTGCGGATGGCACGGGTCTCGAACTGCTGGTCGTCGGACATCGTCGGGTGGCGGTCGAAGTGGCGGTGGGAGTGGATGGCGCGGATCAGCCGCGTAATTTATCCCACATGCACTCCACCGATTCTCCCCACGTTTCCGTGCGTCACGCCGCCACGCCGCGCGTCATCCTCGCGTCGCAATCGCCACGCCGCCGCGAACTGCTCAATCTCATCGGCATCGCGCACGAGGTCGCGCCGGCCGATGTCGACGAGCGCGTGCTCTCCGACGAATCGCCCGTGCCGCATTGCGAGCGATTGGCCCGGCTCAAGGCGGACACGCTCGCATCGGCGAATCCGGACGCGGTCGTGATCGGATCGGACACGATCGTCGTCATCGACGGCGACATTCTCGGCAAGCCGGCGAACGTGTCGCAGGCCGTCGCGATGCTCACGCGGTTGAACGGTCGTACGCATACCGTGCATACGGCCGTGGCCGTGGCGTACGGCGGCACTACGCGCGCCGGCGCCGAGTCGGTCGCGGTCACCTTCCGCACGCTCGACGCCGACACGATTGCGGCCTATGTGGCGACCGGTGAGCCGATGGACAAGGCCGGCGCGTATGGCATTCAGGGTTTCGGTGCAACCAATGTCGAGCGCATCGACGGGGACTTCTTCGCCGTGATGGGGTTGCCGCTCGGCCGCCTTGTGGGGCTGCTGCGCGAGCACGGACTCCGCTACGCCTACGGACCCGTCACCGCGTGAAGCGCTGCGCGAGTTCGGCAAGCCGCGCCGTCGCGTAGCGTTCGCGCCAGCGTGACAGCATGGCGTGCACGTGATCCACGGTGATGCGCGGCATGCGATCGAGGCGGTACGACATGTCCAGGGGATAGTCTTCGCCCTCGTCACCGTAGCCGTCGATCATCAGGTCGCGTGAAAAATCGTACGGCCCCACGCGCTTGGGGTTCGTGTAGCCGATCAGCGAGACGACAGGCGTCCGCAACGCGACGGCGAGATGCAGCGGACCCGTGTCCGGCGAGAGCGCCACCGCGGACGCGTCCAGCACGCCGGCCAGCTTGCGCAGGCCGCTGCCCAGCGCGGAATGCGCCATGGGTGCGTCGCGCAGAATGATCGCTTCGGCCTCCACCTCACGTGGCGAACGTCCGCCGACGAGTACCGGTTGCAGGCCGAACTCGTGCCAGAGCAGGTGGCACACCGCCGCCCATCGTTCGGGCATCCAGTCCTTGCGTGGCTTGCTCGTGGCCACGACGATCGGCGCGATGGGCCGATCGAACTGCTGCACGAACGCGCGCTGCCACTCGCGCTCCGCGTCGTTCCACGGGCCCAGTGTCCAGTGCGGCGCGCCGTGCGGCACGCGCAACGCATCGAGGAATTCGAGATACTGATCCTGCACATGCTGGCCGGCGTGTGGCGGAATGCGATGCGTGGTAAACAGCCAGTTCGCGTCGCGAGCGCGCGAGCGATCGAATCCCAGCTTGACCGGTGCCTTGGCGAAGCCGGTGACCAGCCCCGCCTTGAAATACACCTGCAGCGCCAGCACCACATCGAACGGATGCTCGGCCAGCGCCGCACGCACATCCATGAAGGCCTTCCACCCGCGCGCGCGATCGAACAGCACAATGTCATCTACGAGCGGATGTCCGCGCACGAGCGTCGCCGGCCCAGGCTGCAGCACCCACGTGATGTGCGCAGCCGGCGCATGCGCCTTGAGTGCGTGGATGACCGGCATGACGTGCACGGCATCGCCGACCGCGCTCATCATCACGATGCCTATGCGCTTGACCGTCGGAGCGAGCGCGGGCACGGTGGAGGAGCTGTCGTGCAACGTGCGTGAGCGCCGCTCCCGCGTCACGACGGATGCGCGGTGGTACCACCGGTCGTGGCACCGGTGCCCGTCGTCGGCGCGAGCGATGGCGTCGCGGCCAGTGCCTCCCGCTCGAAGGCCGCCAGGCACGCGTCGGCGACGTCGCACCCGAAGTTGGCGCGCCACTTTCGCATCGACCGGAGCAATCGCGCGGTGTTGGCCCGCATCGTCTCGATCGGCGGGCGTTTTGGATTCCAGCGCACGATATCCACGTCGATCACCAGCGCTTCGAGTCCGCCACGGTTGCGGGTGCGCACCAGCACGTTCTTCACGTTGAGGTCGGGGTGCAGCACGCCGTGTGCGGCAAGTTTCACGAGCAGATCCCTGGTCGCGGCGAGTGCCGCATCGGGCTCGATGTGTGGGGCCAGTCCGGCAGCCACCATGCCCAGATCGAACGCGTTGGGGATGAAGCGGGTGACCACATCGACGCGCCGGAGACCGGGCAGCGCCTCGTAACGCGCGTAGCCCAATACTTCGGATGTCGGAATACCGAGCGCGCGCAACGTCCATGAGTGCAGCAGTTCGGTTGGTGCGCGGGTCGGCATGCGAAAGAGATCGCCGGTGAGCGGAGCGAGCAGACCACCGTGCCACGCGTGGCGTACCACCACAATGTCATCACGATCAGGGATCGTTGCAACGAACACCGGCGCGCGTCCCCGGAGCGCGCGCGGCTGCGGCACTTCGGCCGCCCAGTCGTACAGCGTGCCATGCGCGCGGAGGAGCGCCTGCAGCGCGTCGATCAACTCCGGTCGCGCTGTCACATCACCCGTCGCGAACGTACGCGTGACGACCGTTGGTCGTGTCGCCGCGGCCTCCGTGGCAAGACTCACGACGTACTGTCCGCGACGGGATCGACGGACCACACCTCGAGCGCGGTGCCGTGACGGCGCTCGGGGACCACGTCGGGACGCGCGTGCATCGCCAGCGGACGCGCCATCGTCACACGCACGGCTGAACTCACCAGAATGTCGCCCCGATCCGCGGCCGAACACAGGCGGCTCGCCACGTTCACCGTGTCGCCGATCAGCGTGTACTCGAGGCGCCGCGGCGATCCGATGTTCCCCACGAAGGCGTCCCCGCAATGTACGCCGATGCCGATGCCCAGCGTCGCGCGACCTTCTGACTGCCAGCGCGCGTTCAGTCGCGTCAGTTCGTGATGCATGTCCAGCGCGGCGGCGATCGCACGGTCGGCATCGTCGGCATACATATCGGGCGCGCCCCAGTACGCCATCAGCGCGTCGCCGATGAACTTGTCCAACGCGCCGTCATGTCGGAACACGCAATCGACCATCGCTTCGAAGTACTCGTTCAGCTGTGCTGCCATCTGCATGGGCGGCAGCGATTCGGCCAGCGCGGTGAACCCGCGGATATCGCTGAAGAGCACGACCACATGCCGACGCACCCCGCCCGGCGTGACCTGGCCCGCCTGCAGCGCGATGCGTGCCGCCAACTGCGGTGTGAAGTAGCGCTCGAAATTCTCGCGCACCTGTGTCGCCTGATGCAGCTTCTGTGCGGTCACCTCGCGCTCGGCGGTCACCGCGGCGAGACCGGCGTAGGCGATGAGGTAATCGAGATCCGGCTCGGAGAACGCGTGCGTGTCATGCATGTTGTCCACGTAGAGCACGCCAAGCGTGGCGCGCCCTTCGCCCAGGAGCGGCGCGGCCATCGCGGAGCGGACCGCCTGCTGGATCACCGTGGCCCCGGTCGTTCGCGCGTCCTCCCGCGCATCGTGCGTGAGCAGCGCCACCTGGCGCTCCGCAACCCCCACCGCAATCGCGCGCGGCACCGCACGCACGACATCGCCGCCGCGACGGTCCCGCGCGATGCGCGGCGTAAGGGTGCCCGACGCGTCCGGGAGCAGCACGGCCACGCGATCGGCGGAAAAGGTGATGAACAGATCGTCGATGATCGTCTGCAGCATGGCCTCGACGCCGGTCACCGCACCCAGTCGCTGCGAGCTGGGGACCAACAGTGCGAGCCGTTGCCCCCCCCCCACGCCAACCGCAGTATAGCGAGACGGCATCACAAGCGCGCGAAATAGCGTGGGCG
>JBBQTA010000016.1:0-121945 GCA_038213465.1 Gemmatimonadales bacterium
AGCGGCCACGGCCGACGAAGCGATCGGGCAGCTGTTCGCCACAGCGCCCGACACCGTGCCGGGCGCACGATTCCTGTACAGCGATCTCGGCTTCATGCTCCTCGGCAAACTCGTGGAGCGGGTTTCCGGCGAGCCGTTGGCGCAATACGTGAGCGGTCGGGTCTTCGCGCCGTTGGGGATGCGCGACACGCGGTTTCTGCCGCCGGCCGAGTGGGTGGGCCGTATCGCGCCGACCGAGCAGGATCCGTGGCGTCAACGGAAGCTTCGGGGCGAAGTGCATGACGAGAACGCGTCGCGTGTGGGCGGCGTCTCCGGCCACGCGGGACTCTTCTCAACGGGCCAGGATTTGGCGCGCTTCGCCCGTATGTACCTCAACCGCGGTACGCTCGACGGCGTGCGGGTGTTCGATGCGGCCACGGTGTCGCTGTTCACGAAGGCGCAGGACACGACCATTTCGCGCCGGGCGCTGGGCTGGGAGACGCCCACGGGCGGCAATTCGGCGGGTCGGCGGATGTCGCCCGCCGCCTTCGGACACACCGGTTTCACCGGCACGTCGCTCTGGATGGATCCTTCGCGAGGCGTCTTCGTCATCCTGTTGACGAATCGCGTGAACCCGACTCGCACCAACCTGAAGATCGGCCGGGTGCGCACGGCGGTCGCCGATGCGGCGATGGGCGTGCTGGCCGGCGCGGATGGGACCCGTTAGCGCCGAACGCGGGTACTTTCTTGAAGGGGAGCGATCTAGTCGCTAATATTCGCAGGTGACTGACACGACACCGGAGAGCCGGGTTGCCGCGCGGTGCGGACACGGGCAACGGTGCGTTCCATCAGGCCGCAATTCACACGGCCGTTTCGGAGAGCAGCAATGAGCACGATGCAGCAGCCAGAGGTCATGGCGGTCATCACGCCGGTCGCCGGGGCCGAAGTTCTGAAGTTCATGGAAGCCGAAGGTGTGACCGCCGAGCAGGGAGGCCTGCGGGTGTCGGTCATGCCCGGAGGCTGCAGCGGCTTCAAGTACGGCCTTGTGATCGAGGACAAGAGCGCGGAAGACGATTTCATCGTGGAGCACGACGGCTTCAAGGTGTTCGTGGATCCGTTCTCCGCGCAGTATCTTGCCGGCACTGTCATCGACTACGTGACGTCCATGCAGGGGTCCGGTTTCACGTTCAAGAACCCAAGCTCCACGGGCGGTTGCGGCTGCGGAAGCTCGTTCTCCGCTTGATCCTGACGGCGCCGCCCCAGGCGCCCAACACCACGATCCCGTCATGAGTTCTCAGGCCACCAGTTCATCGGAGCCCTCGCAGTTCACGCTGGCCCGCGCGCTCGATCAGAGTCGCGGGCTTTTGCGTGCCGAGGGACCGCCATTCGTACATCCGGACGCCGCGTCGCATGCGCGCGAACGCATTCCCACTGTCATCGTCAGTGACCACGAGGCACTGGCCCGTCTGGTCGCCGGACGCATCGCGACGCTCATTCGCGAGCGCCCCGCAGCGCAGCGCCCGCTCGTGCTCGGTCTGGCGACAGGATCCACGCCGATCGGTGTGTACCGCGAGCTGATCCGCCTGCACCGCGACGAGCAGCTCAGTTTCGCGCATGTGGTGACCTTCAATCTCGATGAATACTGGCCGATGCCGCCGGAGAGCATTCACTCCTACCACCGCTTCATGTGGGAGAATCTCTTTTCGCAGGTGGACATGCCTCCGTCGAACGTGCACCTGCTCGACGGCACGCTGGCGCGTACCGATATCGACGCGGCGTGCCGTGCGTACGAAGCCGCGATCGAGGCGGCCGGCGGCATCGACTTCCAGCTCCTCGGCATCGGGAAGACGGGGCACATCGGTTTCAACGAACCCGGGTCCGGCGAGACCAGCCGCACCCGAATGATCCATCTCGATCACGTCACGCGCCGCGATGCCTCGGCCGATTTTTTCGGCGAGGAGAACGTCCCGCGCGAAGCGATCACGATGGGGATTGCGACGATTCTCGGCGCACGCGAAATCGCCATTCTGGCGACCGGCGAGCACAAGTCCGGCGTGGTCCGGCGCGCGGTGGAAGGCGAGATCGATCGCGACGTCGCGGCGACGTTTCTCCAGCGGCATCCGGCGACCACGTTCTACGTGGACGAGTCGGCGGCGGTGGATCTCACGCGGGTGGCGACGCCGTGGCTGCTCGATGAAGTGGCGTGGAATGATGCGCTCGAACTGCGTGCGGTGACGTGGCTCGCCGCGCGCATGGGCAAGGCGATTCTCAAGCTGACGCAGCAGGACTATGCGGCACACCAGATGTCGTCGCTGGTGGCGCGACACGGCTCGCCCGGTGCCGTGAACGGACTCGTGTTCAACGTCCTGGGTGCAAAAATTCGCGGCAAGAGCAAGCTGCCGCGCGGACAGCGCGTGATCTGCTTCTCGCCGCACCCCGACGACGACGTGATCTCGATGGGCGGCATCCTGCGCAAGTTCGTCGAGAACGAGAACGACATGACGGTGGCGTACATGACCAGCGGCAACATCGCCGTGTTCGATCACGACGTGCGGCGCTACATGGACTTTCTCGAACGGCTGGACCGGGAACGCATCGGCGACGGCAGTGCGGTGCGTACGCTGGCGGACACCGTGCACCGCTTCCTCGAGTCGAAGCACGCCGGGCAAGTGGACATCCCGGAAGTGCAGGACATCAAGCGCATCATCCGCGAATCGGAGGCAGTGAGCGGTATCGAAGTGATGGGGCTCGACCGCAGTCATGCGCGCTTCCTCAACCTCCCGTTCTACCAGACGGGCAAGGTGCGCAAGGATCCGATCGGTCCCGCTGACGTCAAGATCGTGGCTGACCTGCTGCGCGAGCTGAAACCGGAGATCATCTTCGTCGCCGGTGACCTGTCCGATCCGCACGGCACGCACCGCATGTGCAAGGAAGCGATCGATGCCGCGCTGGTGGAGGTCTACGGTGCCGGCGCCATGGCAACGGCGCGTCCGGAGGTGTGGCTTTATCGCGGCGCGTGGCAGGAGTGGCCGGTGACCGAAGCGACCACGCTTGTGCCGCTATCGCAGGAAGAGTTGACGCTCAAGATTCAGGCCATCTTCAAGCATCAGTCGCAGAAGGACTCCGCTCCGTTTCCCGGACAGGACGAACGCGAGTTCTGGCAGCGCGTGGAGCAGCGCAACAAGGCCACGTCGGCGCAACTGGATCGTCTCGGACTGGCGGAGTACTTCGCCATGGAAGCGTATGTCATCGTGTGATCGTCGCGCGGCGGGAGCGATGTCGTGAGCGGCGGGTTTGCCGTCATCGACTGGGTCGTCCTGATCGTGTACCTGATCGGCACCACGTTGCTTGGCATCTGGCTGGGTCGCGATCAGAAGAACGCCAAGGACTACTTCATCGCGGGCCAGCGCATCCCCTGGTGGGCCATCCTGTTCTCCGTCGTGGCCACGGAAACCAGCGCGCTGACCTTCATCTCGATTCCGGGACTGGCATACGTCGGCAATCTGTCGTTCCTGCAGATTGCCGCCGGGTACATCCTCGGACGCATCGTCATCGCATACACGCTCCTGCCGCGCTACTATCAGGGTGAGTTGGTCACCGCGTACGCGCTGCTCGAACAGCGATTCGGCGTGGCAACGCGCCGACTCGCGTCAGTGGTGTTCATGGTAACGCGCTCGTTCGGTGATTCGGTGCGCGTCTTCGCCACCGCGATTCCTGTGGCGCTGATCATCGGCCCAATCGTACCACCGCAGTATGTGGGCCC
The DNA here is from genome assembly GCA_038213465.1 of Gemmatimonadales bacterium. Taxonomy (GTDB): domain Bacteria; phylum Gemmatimonadota; class Gemmatimonadetes; order Gemmatimonadales; family Gemmatimonadaceae; genus Gemmatimonas. The sequence goes on from JBBQTA010000016.1 coordinate 3,743, forward strand.
GCTGTCGATCCTCATACTCGGCGCGTTCACGGTGCTCTACACGTATCACGGCGGTATGCGTGCGGTGGTGTGGACTGACGTGCTGCAGACGGGCGTCTATCTCGTTGGCGGCGTGTCTGCCGTGGTGCTGATCGGCAGCAACGTGGATGGCGGATGGAGTTCCATTCTTTCGGCCGCCGAGGCGCAGGGCAAGTTGCAGCTGTTCGACTTCTACACGGGGATCGATCGTCCGCATACGATCTGGGCCGGCTTGATCGGTGGCATGTTCCTGAGCATGGCCTCCCATGGTGCCGACCAGCTGATCGTCCAACGACTGCTCGCCTCGGGCAATCTCACCGAGGCACGGCGCTCGTTGATCGGCAGTGGGTTTGTCGTGATGGCGCAGTTCGCACTGTTCCTGATGATCGGTATCGGTCTGCACGCGTTCTACGCCGGCGAAGTGTTCGCCCGTCCCGATGCGATCTTCCCACGCTTCATCGTGGAGGAGATGCCACCGGCGCTGACCGGACTGGTGATCGCCGCCATTCTGGCGGCCGCCATGAGCACCGTGAGTGGTGCGCTCAACTCACTGGCCGCCGCGTCGGTGCATGACCTGTATCTGCCCATGAGCGGCAAGCGCAGCGACGATCCATCGTTGCTCAGGATCAGCAAGGTGTTCACGTTGGTGTGGGCGGCAATCCTTATCGGTGGCGCCCTGCTTTACCGCAACGAGGGAACGCCGGTTGTGACAATCGCGCTGTCCATCGCTTCGTTCACGTACGGCGGCCTGCTTGGCGCGTTCTTCCTCGGCATCCTGCTCCCGAGGGCCATTCAGCGTGATGCACTGATCGGCATGGTGGTCGGCATCAGCACCATGAGCTGCGTCGTCTTCGCCAAGGCGCTGAGTGGATGGTTCCCGGAGCTGGCGCCGACACTCGCTCCGCTGGCACGCATCGCGTGGCCATGGTACGTGTTGATCGGCACCACGATTACGTTCGTGACAGGTATGCTTTCCTCCTTCACGCACGCGGCGCGCGGCGCACCACATCCCGACCGGAGAATTCGCGTATGAGTGCCGGACCGCTCGACCCCATGCCACTCGTCGTCGGCGTTGACGGCGGAGGCACGCGAACCCGCGTGGTCCTCGCCGACGCCAACGGTAACGTGCTCGCCCGCACGGAAGGCGCCGCATCATCGCTGCAGCCCGGTTACGAGTCGGTGGCGGCCGACGTGATCAAGATGCTCATCGCCGAGGCACTCACGATGGCGGAGCGCACGGAGACGCGACCTGCGGTGTGTGTGGTGGGTGTGGCCGGCGCGGGACAGGAGCGCGCGGCGCAGGCGCTCTGGTCCGCGCTGGCCTCACGCCGCGTCGCCGACGACGTATCCGTACAGGCCGACGCGACCATCGCGATGGACGACGCGTTCGGCGACTCCGCCGGAGTGCTGCTCATTGCCGGCACGGGTTCGGTGGCGTACTCGCGCGCTCCGGACGGACGCCTCGAGCGCTGCGGTGGGTGGGGACCGAACATCGGCGACGAAGGCAGTGCGGCATGGCTTGGTCGTCGCGCACTCAGTGTCGTCACGGCGGCGCACGATGGACGCGAGCCGGAGACCGCCTTGACGGGTGCGCTGCTCACGGCGCTCGAACTTGAGTCGATCGACGATCTGATCCCGTGGGCCGCGAACGCATCGCCGGGCACGCTGGCGACCATCGCGCCGGTCGTCACGCAGGTCGCGGCCACGGGCGATCTGCGCGCGAACGCGCTGATCAGTCTCTGCGTGGAAGAACTGTCGCTGCACATCCGAACGCTCGCGCGCCGTTGCTTCATGGATGAACGCGCGGCGATTCCCGTGGCACTCGCCGGGGGGCTCATGTCCAAGAGTTCGCTGGTGCGCAAGCGTCTCGAGCAACGACTCAAGAGTGCCGTCCCAGGTGCAACGGTGCGCAGTGAGGACGTGGACGCTGCGCGTGGTGCGGTGCGGCGTGCACGTCGCCTGCTGGGCGTCGAGGTCTAGCCGCTACGCTGTTGCGATCGCGACGTCCTCTTCGGGAGGAATGTCGAGCACTCCTTCCCACCGGGCCATGACGGCCGTGGCGAGACAGTTGCCCATCAGATTCACCGACGTGCGCGCCATATCCATGATTGCGTCCACACCAAGGATGACCGCAATACCCTCCAGCGGCAGGCCGAACTGCGCGAGCGCGCCGGAGAGAATCACCAACGACGCACGCGGCACCGCCGCGACGCCCTTGGACGTCAGCATCAACGTGAGCATCATCAGCAACTGCTGACTGAGCGGCATGTCGATGCCGGCCGCCTGCGCCACGAACACGGAGGCGATCGCGAGATAGAGCGTGGAGCCGTCGAGGTTAAACGAGTATCCCGTGGGCAGTACGAAGGAAACGATGCGGCGCGGCACGCCGAACTTCTCCATCGCCGTCATGGCCTGCGGGAACGCCGCCTCGCTGGACGCCGTGGTGAACGCGATGAGCCACGGCTCACGCACCGTGCGCCAGAATCGCAGGATGGGGATGCGCATGATGAGCGCCACCGGCACCAGCACGATCAGCACGAACACGATCAGCGAGACGTAGAGCGTGCCCACCAGCTTGGCGAGATTGATCATCACGCCCAACCCGCTCTTGCCCACCGTCACGCCGATGGCGGCCCCGATACCGATCGGCGCGTACGCCATGACGATGCCGACGAACTTGAACATCACATCGCTCAACGCCTGCAGCCAATCAAGCATGAACTTCTTGGACGGTCCCTCGACGCGTGACAGGCCAACCGCGAAGAGGATCGCGAAGAAGACGATCTGGAGCACTTCGTTTTGCGCGGCCGCCTCGAAAAAGCTCTGCGGCACCGTGTGCTCGAGCACCGATGCAAACGTCGGCGTCTTCGTGGCCAACTCCTTGAATTCGTCGCCACCGGTCGCGGCGATCTGCACGCCGACACCAGGCTTCACCCAATTCACCGCGATCAACCCGATCGCGAGCGCCGCCGTCGTGACGATTTCAAAGTAGATGATCGACCGCAGGGCGAGCTTCCCGACCTTCTTCATGTCGTCCCCGTGGCCGGCAATGCCGACCACGAGTGTGCTGAAAAGCAGCGGCACGATCAACGACTTGATCATGCGCAGAAAAATGTTCGCGAACGGTTTCAGGTTGACCGCGATGTCCGGTGCTTGCCACCCGATGAGGAGGCCGACCACCATCGAGATCACGATCCATTGCGAGAAGCTGATACCGAGAAAGCCCTTACTCGCTGGAGCGGGCGACGCTGATACAGAAGAGGACATCTCGTTTCCGGTCAGATGAGCATCAGATGAACATCGGTGCAAGCACGAGCGTGATCGTGGAAAGCAGCTTGATCAGCACGTGCAGCGACGGACCAGCGGTGTCCTTGAACGGATCGCCGACGGTATCGCCGACAACAGCCGCTTTGTGCGCTTCGGACTTCTTCCCGCCGTACGCGCCCGTCTCGATGTACTTCTTGGCGTTGTCCCACGCGCCACCACCGTTGTTCAGGAAGCCGGCCATGAGAATGCCGACGACCGTCGAAATCATAAGGAATCCGGCGACCGCCTCGGCGCCGAGATACTCGCCTTCACCGCTGAGTTGCTTGAAAATCAGGCCGACGCCGATCGGGAACGCGAGGACGAGGAAACCCGGCAACACCATCGCCTTCAGGGCGCCAACCGTGACGATGTCCACGCACGCGGCGTAGTCCGGTTCCTCGGTACCTTCCATGATCCCCGGGCGTTCCTTGAATTGGCGACGCACCTCGGTGATGACGCTCTGCGCGGCCTTGCTCACCGCGGATATGGCGAGCGACGAGAACCAGAACACGAGCATGCCGCCGATCAGCGCGCTGACGAACACCTGTGGCTTGCTGAGATCGACGTGCAGCGGCTGGCCGGTATAGTTCTTCACCTCGTCGAGGTATGCGGAGAAGAGCAGGAACGCCGCGAGTGCGGCCGATCCGATGGCGTAGCCTTTGGTCAATGCTTTCGTCGTGTTGCCGACCGCATCGAGCCTGTCCGTCTTGTTACGGATCGCTTCCGGCTGCTTTGACATTTCGACAATGCCGCCGGCGTTGTCCGTGATGGGACCGAAGACGTCCATCGCGAGGATGTAGCCGGCCGTGCCGAGCATGCCCATCGTGGCGACGGCCGTCCCAAACAGACCGCCCGCCGCTTCGCCGTCGATCATGATGCCGCTGGCGCGTCCGAGCATGAAACTGCTGACGAGCGCGATGGCGATGGTGAACACCGGGAGCACGGTCGACTCCATGCCGACGGACAAACCCATGATGATGTTCGTCGCGGGGCCGGTCTGCGACGCTTCGGCAATGCTCAACACGGGGCGGTAGCGGTATTCGGTGTAGTACTGCGTAATGAACACGAACAGGATCGACGTGACGATGCCGATCATCGCGCACCCGAAGTAATAGAGCCACGCGTCGGGCGCATCGGGCGTCACGAGCAGGATCTTGCAGGCAAAGAAGATCGCCACGCTGACGAGAGCGGCCGTGATATAGTAGCCGCGGTTGAGCGCCTTCATCGGGTCGGCGTCTTCCGTCGTACTCACGGTCATCACGCCGATGATCGAGCACACCAGTCCGAGCGCGCCGATGACCAGCGGGAACAGGATGCCCGCGACGCCAAACGACTTGAACAGAATGACGCCGAGAATCATCGCCCCGATGTTCTCAGCGGCCGTGGACTCGAACAGGTCCGCGCCGCGACCCGCGCAGTCACCCACATTGTCGCCCACGAGATCGGCGATCACGGCAGGGTTGCGGGGATCGTCTTCGGGAATGCCGGCTTCCACTTTGCCGACGAGGTCCGCACCAACGTCAGCCGCCTTGGTATAGATGCCGCCACCGAGCTGTGCGAAGAGCGCGACGAACGATGCACCGAAACCGTACCCGACGATGAGGAACGGAATCTTCGTCGTCCACACAGCGGCGTCCATCCCGTCGGGCGCGAGCATGGTGAGGATCGCGAACAATCCGCCGACACCGAGCAGCGACATGGAGACGGTGAACAAGCCGGAGACCGCACCACCACGCAGTGCCGTTTGCAGCGCCGCGTTGAGCGAGGTCATGGCAGCAGCGGCGACGCGGATGTTCGTGCGGATCGACACCCACATGCCCATGTATCCCGCGATGCCGGACGACAGCGCACCAAGCAGGAAAGACAGCACGATGAACGTCGCGAAGACCATCGGATCGTCCACGGGATCGGTCGCGTTGTGCGAGCGGATCAAACCGTAGCCGACACCAAGCACGATCGCCACGAGGATGGCGAGCATGGCGATCGTCTTGTTCTGTCGTGCGAGATACGCCTCCGCACCGACCTGAATCGCGTCGGAAATCTTCTGCATCGCGGGCGTTCCCCGATCACGCGCGAGCACCCAGCGCGCGAGGAACACGGCGAAGACGAGAGCGAACACGCTCCCGCCGAGGATGATCGAAAGCAGCATCGACTGTGACACAATCATGTGCTGAGCACTCGCCAGGTGAAGAAGACGACTACGCCATGGAGGACGACGACGCATCCCACGAGGGAGAGACCGCAGGCGGGGGCCCGTGGACCATATCGACGTCAGCGAGAAAGCGTGGCGGTCGCCGTGCAGCGGAGGGAGGGGGTGCGACCGGAAATCACGGTGCTGCGAACGTGGGCAACGTAGCGGGAATGCCCGGCGCAGAACGTGGTCAAGCTACTGGCGAGCGCGTGGCAGAGCCAGAGCAGCCTCGACGGAATACACACGTCGGGCGGGAAGTCGTCCGCTCGCGCGTCCTAGAGCGAGTAGGTGATCTCGGCCTTGCCGCGCACGGGCACGCCCATGGCGTTGACGGCCGGCCGGAAGCGAATGGACGCCAGCGCATCGCGGAGCTTTCGATTGTAATTGCCGTCTTTTGTCGGCGTGAATTGCAGGTCGAGCACCTTGCCCGTCGAATCCACGTCGAAGATCACGACCACCGTACCACGCGCCTTGGACGGGACGGGAATTGGCGGCAAGAACAGCTCGGTGGGAGCCGGCGGATATACTGTGCCGGGCCCGCCACCAGTTCCCGGGCCGACACTGCTTCCCTTCCCCGTTCCCACGCCTGAGCCCACGCCACCGCCGCTGCCCGGGCCCGAGCCGGCGCTGCCATCGGTGCCAGAGCCGCCACCGGTACCGACCACGTCGGACTTGACCTCAGCCGCGACGCCCACGGCGGTCTTGGCCTGCGTTTGCTCTGGCACCTCCGGCTGCGGCTTGACCGGCGGCGGCGGCGGTGGCACGAGCGGCTTGATTTCCGGCGGCTTGATGGGCGGCACAATCGGCGGCGCGGGCACTGGCGCGACGTTGATGAACTGCACCCGCTCCGTCTTGGCACCCCCGGTGCCGCGATTACCGCCACCGCCGCCGCCGGCAGGGCCAGGACCACCTGCACCCAGCACCTCGCGCACGAGTGCAGGCGAGGCAAAGGGAAAGATGAAAAGTGCGATGATCAGCACATGTGCGAGCACGGACAGCACGAAGCTGCGCGCACGATGGGCTCGCGAGAGTGGGATGCCGATCGGAGGCCGGTACCGGGGTCGCTCTCGCGGCTCCGGAGTCGGGAGGCCGAGGTTCGACGCGTCGGACGGCGGTGGGACGTTGACCATTCGGATAGAGTCGAATCGTGAACCGGCTCGGTGGCGCTTACGGACCGCGCGGCTCATCGGTTGAGCACTCACACAACACGCAACGCGATCGCCACCCCAAACGTACTACGGCGGACGAGCCCGTAGGGTTCGTCCGCCGTGACCGAAGCGAACCGGAATGTGCTACCCGTCCGCAGCGAAAAGGGTCTGGGGCTCAGGTCACTTCGGCGGGACGCCGATCACCTTCACGCCGGCGCCGCGCGCCTGATCCATGGCCCAAACGACGTTGTTGTACATGACCATGGTGTCGCCCTTGACAAAGATCACCTTCTCGGGGCGTCCATCGTAGATGGTCTTGAGGCGAGCGGCGAGCGCCGCCTTGTCGACCGCTTCCTTGTTGATGGCGTACTTGTCGTCCGGCAACACTTCGAGCACGATCTGATCCGGCACCACGTTGCTCGCCGGCTGCGGCGTCGGATCAGGCAACTGGGTGTCGATCGCCTTGCGACTCATGGGAATGATCATCATGAAGATGACCAGCAACACGAGCAGCACGTCGATCATCGGAGTAACGTTGGGCTCATTCGTGAGGCTGCTGCCGCCCCCACCAGTGGACATGCTCATCAGTTGCTCCCGAGCTTGAGGCGATCACTTTCGACGAGCGACTCGGTGCCGGGCTTTTGCTCCGTGATGAGCGCGGCAACGCGCACACCCGAGCGAGACAGGCGATCGAGAGCGTCCACGACCTTGAGGTACTGCAGGTCCTTGTCGGCCTTGACGTACATGATGTAATCGTCGCGCTCCTGCCCGTAGATCTCCTTCACCGCCGCCTCGAGATCTTCGTCGCGGAGCGGCTTCTTATTCAGATAGAACCGCCCCTGATTGTCGATGCCAAGCACCTGGTCGCCGTCTTCTTCCGGATGGGTCTTGAGGTTCTGACCTTCCGGCGGGACCGCCTTGAAGCCGGCGTTGATCTGCGGCACGATGACCATGAAGATGACGAGGAGCACGAGCATCACGTCGATCATGGGCGTGACGTTCGGTTCGGCCTTTACGCCGCTCCCGCTGCTGAGATTCATACCCATACCGCAACACTCCTTTCGTTACGTGGCGCTCCGCGCGCTTCGGATGACGCGCACGGAGTGCAACCGGTTCGTTCGATCAGCGGCAGCTTACTGCGAGATGGACTGGCCGCCCGCAGTGTTGAACTCCCGGGTGAAGCGGGAGCGACCGAACTCGCCGGAGACGCCCTTGATGAGGTAGTCGATCATTTCCTTGGACGTATACGTCATCTCGGCTGTGAGGTTGTCGATCTTCGTCTGGAAATAGTTGAACGACCACACGGCAGGAATGGCGACGCCGATTCCGATGGCCGTCGTGATGAGCGCCTCAGCGACACCGCCGGCGATCGCGGAGATACCACCAGCGCCCGACGTGGCCATGCCGGTGAAGGAGTTGACGATACCCATCGTCGTGCCGAGCAGTCCGACGAACGGCGCCGTGGCACCAACCGTCGCGAGCACGCCCGTGCCGCGCTTCATATCAACGACCGTCATCAGCATTTCGCGCTCGACGGCACGCTCGGCCGAGTTGATGTCGGCGACCGTCACGGAGCCGTCCTGAATGAGCGGGCGAATCTCACCAAGCGCACCACCGAGCACGCGGGCGACATGCGACTTCTTGTAGCCTTCGGCGAGCTTGATCGCTTCGTTGAGGTTGTCTTCTTCCAGGAACTGCGAGAACTCCGGTGCGAACTTCCGCGTCTCCGCCTGCCCCTTACGCAGCGACCACCACTTCTGGATGAGCACCGTGAACGAGAAGGCCGACATGCCGAGCAGCGTAAATACGATGCCCTTGGCGAACCAGCCCATCGCCTGATACATCCCAAGCAGTGAGGTTTCCATAGTGTCGAATCTCCGGATGGTACGGTGAATGGGACTTAGCGATTGAGCGAGAACTGGAACGGCTGCTGCACGAGCTGCTTCACCTTGCGTCCACCCACTTCCGCGGGGAGGAAGCGCATGCGCTGCAGCGCATTCTTCACGGCGTTCGAGAACAGGTCGTTGTCGGACTTGAGCACCTTGAAGGTGGCCATGTCGGTACGCCCGGTCGTGTCCACGACGAACTGGGCGAGCACGGTGCCTTCGATACCGGCCGACCGGAGCATGTCGGGATACGACGGGCCCGTGGCGCCTGGTGCCATCACGACCGGCTTTTCGACCTGAAAGTCGAAGTAAGGCTGGTCACCCTGCGGCACGGGGCCTTTGCCGCCCTCGACACCCTTCGCCACACCGCCGGCGACACCCTTGCCCGAGAAGTCCGCTTCGTCGGTGACCTTTTTGGACAGGTCGATGTCGGGGATGATGTTGGGGATTTCGATGGGTGCCGAGAGCACCTGAAATCCCTTGGGCGGCGGCGGCGCGGCGACCGCGTCCGGAGGGGGAGGCGCTTTTTCCGGCTCGGGTGGCTTCGGTTCGTCCTTCTTCACCTCAACGAAGTCGACCTTCTCTTCCTTCGTCTTTTCTTCTTTGATGCCGGCATTTGCGGTCGCGATCACCAGACCGGCGACGACGGCACCATGAAGCACGATCGAGGTGACGGACCCACCCAAGCGCTTCTGCTTTTTCGCCTGCGATTCCACCAGATTGTTGAACATCGGGCATGTCCGGGTGCGGGTCGCAGAGCCCGGAAATGATCCCCGGGGACTGACTGTTGCGATTCTACGTCTCGGTCATGATGGAGCAATGGCAAACACATTAGGGTTCCATTAATCCGACGTTAGCATTCCCTCCGTCGCGGCGAACTCACCGGTATCATTGAGATCCGCCGAACCGGCGACTGGCAGGGTCACCGTGAACGTGCTCCCGCGGCCGAGGCGGGACTGCACCGCAAGGGTGCCTCCGTGCGCCTGCGCGATCCACTGACAGATCGCCAACCCCAGGCCGAATCCGCCGCGCTCCGAGGCGCGCGACCGAACGCGGTCCGCGCGCCAGAAACGTTCGAAGATGTATGGCAGATCCGCAGCCGCGATGCCGATGCCCGTGTCCCGTACGGCCAGCGACACCTGTTCGCCGTTGCGCACGACGGTGATCTCCACACGACCGCCGCGTGGGGTGTACTTGATCGCGTTGGTGACGAGGTTGAGGAAGAGCTGTCGCAGTCGCGTCAGGTCACCTGACACGTCGGCCGCCTCGATGATGGGTGCATCAATGGTCAGGCCTGCTTCCTCTCCCAGCAGACGCGCCGTCTCCACGACCTCGCGCGCCAGCGGCGCCAGCTCCACCGGCTCGCGATGGAGGTCGAAGCGCCCCTCATCAGCGCGCGCGAGTGTCAGCAGCGAGTTGACCAGATCGGCCATGCGCGTCAGCTGCTGCAGCGCTTCTTCCAACGCCACCGCCTGCTCCGTTCCCGTCGAGGTCGGTGACATGGCGCGCTCGACGTCAGCCCGCATCACGGTCAGCGGGGTCTTGAGCTCGTGACTCGCATCGGCGGTGAAGCGGCGCAGCGCACCGAACGAGGTTTCGAGCCGCTCGATCATCGCGTTCAGTGTGGACGACAGCCGCGCCAGCTCGTCGCCAGCCGCCCCGATGGCCAGCCGGCGGTGCAGCGAGCGACCGTCGGTGATAGCCTCCACCTGATCGATGATGCGATCGATGGGCCGGAACGCCCGACCGGCGATGAAGTACGCGAACACCACCGAGAGCGCCACCAAAAACGGTGCCACCACCAGCATCGTATTCACCAGCTCGCTCGGCGCCAATTGGGCGGCATCCGTGCGGACCCCGACCCACACCCGGTCGATCTGCCCGCGCGTACCGATGCCGGGTAAGCGGCGCGACTGCATGAGCAGGTCGCCGGACGGAAGCGACACGATGGTCGGCGAGTCACGGCCGGGCATCGCAAGCGCGATCGAATCGAGCATTGCGCGTTCGCCGTCGCTGAGCAGGAGCACCTGCTCCGAGCGATAGAGGGAATAGCCGCGCGTATCCTTGAGCAGCACGAAGTCCGGGATCAGCTCGAGCAGGGGCACCACCCGTGGCGACAGTTGCGCGCCGACCAGCGAATCGGGGGTGACCACGAGCTGCTGCGTGAACAGCTTGCCGGCGACGTCGATGAGTCGCACGGTGCGCTCCACCTCCAGCATCACGTGCGTCTCCAATTCGCGGAACACCGTCACACGACGCACCGTGAGCAGCGCGAGCGCAAAGAACAGCATCGTCGCGATCAGCGCCGCCGTATATGCCGCCGTGAGGCGTGAGCGTATGGACCCCACAGGCGTGCCCTCCGGTCGCTATGCGCGGATCATGTAGCCGACGCCACGCACCGTGGTGATCAGCTTCTTCTCGTGGCGCGCGTCGATCTTCTTGCGCAGATGGTTGATGACCACATCCACGATGTTGGTGCCGGGATCGAAGTGGTAGCCCCACGCATACTCCGTGATGAGCGTGCGGCTCATCACGCGCCCGGTATGCCGCATGAGATACTCGAGTACGGCAAACTCCTTGGGCGTCAACTCGATCGCTTCGCCGGCGCGTCGCACATCGTGCGTCCCCTGATCGAGCTCGAGGTCATCCACGCGCAGCCGCGGCGAGGCGAGCGAACGCGGACGGCGCGACAGCGCCTCAACGCGCGCCAGCAACTCCTCGAACGCGAACGGCTTGGTGACGTAATCGTCGGCCCCCGCACGCAGCGTTTCGACCTTGGCATCCACGGCATCCTGCGCGGTCAGCACAAGCACCGGACGTTCGAACCCTTTCGCGCGGAGCGAGCGCAACACATCCAGACCATTGCGACCCGGCAATCGCATGTCGAGCACGATCAGGTCGTATGGCTGCGACAACGCCATGCGCTCACCGTCGGCGCCGTTGGCGATGAGATCCGCCTGCCAGCGCTGCTCCTCGAAGCCGCGGCGCATGAACTCGCCCACGGTCGGGTCGTCCTCGATGACGAGAATCTTCATGTGGTCAGCGGTGAGTGAGCGCAGCGCACAGACTCACGCGCCACGACCCGGCGGTCGCCGGAATCCGAACTCGCGAATCTTGCGATAGAGCGTCTTGGGTGAGATGCCAAGCATCTCCGCCGCCCGCCCCTGATGCCAGTTGGTGCGTTCGAGCACGTCCGCAATGTGACGTCGCTCCAGTTCGGACAGCGTGAGCGCGTTCGCGGGCGTCGCACGTGCGGCAGCCCCCACTTCCGCCCCAAGCGGAAGATCGGTCGCATGAATCGCACCGTCCGTGGCCAGCAACACGGCGCGCTCGATCACATTGCGTAACTCGCGCACATTCCCAGGCCAGCGATAGCGCTCCAGCACATCCAGCGCGTCGTAGCTGAGCGCCGGCGGCTGCGTGCCACCAAACTGCCCGAGGAAGTGCTGCGCCAACAGGGGCACGTCTACCACGCGCTCTCGCAACGGCGGCAGCGCAATCCGAATGGTGTTGATGCGATGCAGGAGGTCCTCGCGGAACAGCCCGTTGGTCACCATGCGCGACAGATCATGCGTTGTGGAGGCGATCACGCGCACCGCTGCACTGACCTTCTGAGTGCCACCGACCCGGTAGAACGTCCCCGACTCGAGCGCACGCAGCAACTTCCCCTGCAGCTTCAGTTCCAGATCGCCGATGTTGTCGAGAAACAGCGTGCCGCCGGTGGCCAGTTCGATGAGGCCAACCTTACGCGCATCCGCGCCGGGAAACGCGCCCTTCTCCACACCGAACAGTTCGGTCTCCAGCAACGACTCCGCCAACGCCGCGCAGTTGAGATCGACAAAAGGACCGTCGGGATGCTCGCCCTGCGCGTGCAACAGCCGCGCGACCAGATCCTTGCCGGTGCCCGATTCGCCCGAGATGAGCACCGGCGATGCACTGGGGGCCACGCGCTGGATGAGCGTCCTGACCGCGAGCAGTGGCGCGTACTGCGTCACCAGCATCGGCACCGGGACCCCACGCTGCAGCCGACGCTGCAGAAAGACGTTGTCGCGCGCGAGCATCCGCTTTTCCCACGCGCGCCGCACCAACGCTTCAATCTCCGCCATGCGGTACGGCTTGGACAGAAAGTCGTACGCGCCAAGCTTGAGTGCCGCGATGGCCGTCTCGATCGTGCCATTGCCGGTGATCACGATGATCTCGGGTGGCAGCGGCTCCTCACGCACCTGACGCAACACCTCAAGTCCGTCCAGCTCCGGCATGACGATATCGAGAAGGGCGACATCGAACGGCTCCGTGCGCAGTTGTTCGAGCGCCGCGCGCCCGTTGCGCACCATCGTCACCGCGAAGCCGCGCGCGGTCATGAACTGTTCCAGAATCATGCCGAGGTGGGTTTCGTCCTCGGCGATGAGCACGCGGATCGGCGAGCCGATATCCATTCCGCGCGCGGGCGTGCAGAGAGAGCCCGCGCGCGCGCTCAGCGGCACTTCATTCGCCATGAGTCGCTGCCACATGCACCTCGGGCAACGTGACGCGGAACGTACTGCCCTGCCCTTCAGGACCGACGAGTTCGAGCTGTCCTTTGTGATCCATGATAATTCCGTAGCAGATCGCGAGCCCGAGACCGGTGCCTTGCCCGGGCGCCTTGGTGGTGAAGAACGGTTCGAAGACCTTGGCCTGCAACGCGCGGGGAATACCGGGACCCTCGTCCTCCACCTCGAGCGCGGCAACGCCATTGCCCGCGTCGTCGTGCGAACGTCGCGTGCGCACGATCACGCGCGCTCCGTCCGGCGATGCATCCATGGCGTTGATCGTCAGCGCGATGAGCACCTGTACGAGCTGGTCAGCATCCCCGTCGATGACCAGCGGCGTGCCGATGTCCAGCTCGGACGTCAGCTTGACGCGCTTGAACTTCGGATGATGCTGCAGGAGGAACAGACCCTGCTGCACCACGTCGTTCAGATCGAGTGCCTCACGGTGCACCGGTTTGGGACGCGAGAAATCGAGCAGACCGTTCACAATCCGCTTGCAGCGCTGCACTTCGAGATCGATAATGCGCAAAAATTCGTCGGTGCCGACGCCCGACGAGCCCGGGGGGGCGACGCGGCCCGCGGAGCGCTCGGGGTCGCGCTCGGGATCAAGCTCCCGCTGCATCTGCATGGACTCCGCGCACGCCGCGATCGTTGCCAGCGGATTGTTGATCTCGTGCATCACGCCCGCTGCAAGCTGGCCGAGCGCGGCGAGCTTCTCCGACTGCGCCGTGCGATCGATCGCCGCCTTCCAGTCGGTGATATCCTCGCCGATGGTGATGACGTGCGTGACCGATTCGCCGTCCATGCGCATCGGGATCTTGGAAATGCGAAACGTACGCAGTTCTCCAAACGCGTTGCTCTCCATCTGAAACTGCTGCAGGCGGCCGGAGGCGAACACCTCATCGAATTCACGCTTGAGCAGCGCTGCGGGCTGCCGGTGCAGCACGTCGAAGATCGTGCGTCCGAGGGCATCGGTGCGCGACACACCCTGCAATCCGGTCTCGCGCTTGTGATTCCACGCGTGGATCCGATAATCGCGATCGACGACGTACAAGCCGACCGGGAGCGAATCCACCACACGTTCGATGAACGCGCGCTGTTCCGCGATCTCACGCACGCGCGCGGTGATCTGACTTTCGAGTTCACGCATGCGCGCGTCACGCGCAATCACAAGCGCCATCAGGTCCGCGACCGCGTGGACCAAGGTCTCCTCGTCCTTTCCGAGCGCGTCGGCGCGGTGCACCCGCAGCGCGCCCAGAGCCTCGCCGGCCGCCGACAGCGGGACGGTCACCCGCGCGGGTCCCGAGGGTTGCCGTCTGGGACCCAGACCTTCGTCGGTCCACATCTGCCGCGAGCGGGCATCCCCATCGAGTTCGATGGCAACGTGATCCGCCTGGAGCAGCGCGCGCAGACGCCGAAGCACGGCACGCGCTCCACTGTCGGTGTCGGACGCGCGCGCCAGGAGCGCCACGAGATCACCGAGCGGTTGCGCCGTTGACGCGGCGGTCACAGCCATGAAGCGACGTGAGTGGTCACGACGTCAAAGTAGGTCGCGGGCACTCATCGGACAAGCTGACCGATCAGACTCCCATGCGGCAATCTTCGACGGAAAGCTCCGTGGAATTCCGTCGGAGTCAGCCGGTAAGGCGACAAATCGCGTCCATGATCTCGCTATTTTCCCGTCGCTGACCAAGCGACTCCTCCACATGGGACCAGCGCACGGTGCCCGTCTTGTCGATGAGGAAGTAGGCTCGGTTCGAGAAGAACGTGTCCTCACGCAGCACGGCGTAGGCGCGCGACGCATCACGCGTGAAGTCAGAGAGCAGGTCCACCTTCATCGCGTATTTGCTCTTGAACTCCTTCAGTGACGGCACCGCGTCGACGCTGATCGGGAGCACTTTAACGTCGGCCCCTTCGAACGCGTCGAAGTCCTCGCTGAAGGCGCACACTTCGGCGGTGCAGACGCCGGTGAAGGCCAGTGGGAAGAAGGCCAGCAGAACGTTGCGCTGTCCCTGCAGCTCGGAGAGGGTGACAGTGCCACCTTCCGTCGAGGCGAGCGTGAAATCCGGAGCGGAGTCGCCGGCGACGGGCGGGTGTGACGCGACGGTAGTCATCAGGTGGAGTCTGGCTTTGAGGAAAGAAGAAGTCGCGTTGCACTGTTCTTGCACTACGCCTGCAGCAGGTCTGCTGGTCGCGGGACGATACCGCCGGTGCGGAAGTGTCACGAGCGCAGAACGTATCAGTACAAATTACTCACCGGGTCTGGCGCATGCGGATGACGACGGTATCGTTGAGGTCTTGTGTCGGCCATCAGTCCCTGTTCCTGGGAGGCGAGGCGTGATCCGTCCCCAAATTTCGCCGTTCGATGCGGACCGCGCGCTGCGCGTGCTGCTGCTCGACAACCACGATGACGAGGCACAGCGCACCGCGGTTGGGCTTCGCGCGCAGCTGCAGGACCGCTTGGCACTGATTCGCGTGCCCACGCTCGGGGAAGCGGTGCGCACGCTGATGGAGATGCCGTTCGATATAGTCGTGCTGGAGCTTGATATCGCCGACGCGCACGGTATTACCGCGGTGGCGGGTGTGCGCGGTGCGGCGGCGGCAGTCCCGGTGGTGGTCTACTCGCGCACGCTGGACGATGCGCTGGTGTTGCGCGCGCTCCGGGCGGGCGCGCATGAATGCGTGGCCAAGAGCGATGTGCCCCCCGAGGGGCTGGCCCGCGTACTCGGCTTCGCCATCGAGCGGCAGCGCCGTCTGACCACGATCGAGACCGCCCGCAGCGAAGCGGCACACCGCGCCACGCACGACCCGCTCACCGGGCTCGCCAACCGGGATCTGTTTCTCGATCAGCTGGAACGTGCCCTCGCGTTCGGGGCGCGTTACGGGCGAAAGACGGGCATCCTGTTCGTGGATCTCGATGGCTTCAAGGAGATCAACGACACACTTGGCCACGCGCGCGGCGACGCGCTCCTGCAGGCCGTGTCCCGGCGGCTGCTCGAGTGCGTTCGTCGATCGGACGCCGTCGCGCGTCTTGGCGGCGACGAGTTCGTGGTCCTGCTCCCCGATGTGACCAGCCGGCGCGACATCTCCGCTGTACGTGACACGATCATCGAGTGTCTGCGCGCACCAGTGGATGTCGGCGCCGAGCAGCTGGTGCGAATCGATGCAAGCGTGGGAGGGGCCATGTCCCCGCTGGACGGTGACACGGCGCATGAGCTTATGCACACCGCCGATGCGGACATGTACCGTGAGAAGTACGAGCGCCGACGCGGTCGCCTGCTTACACCCGTACACGGGATGCCCACGGCAGGGACGGCGCCCGCGATCCTGGCTGAGCCCGCGGTCAGTCGCGCCAGTACGGCAACCACTCATCGCGGCGAAGCGCGCTTGCGCGAGGCGTACGAACGCAACGAGTTCGAAGTCCACTTCCAACCGATACTCGACGTGTCGACCGGGCGCATTGTTGGTGCCGAGTCGCTGCTGCGATGGCGCGACCCCGCGCACGGTTTGCTGTCGCCGACGAGCTTCCTGCCATTGGCGGAGGACACGGGGCTGATTGTCCCCATTGGAGAGGAGGTGTTACGTCGCGCTTGCACGGCGGTGGTCAGGTGGCGGGCCCGCTCGTACGGCAGCGACATGCGAATCGCCGTGAATGTCTCAGCGGTTGAGCTTCGCGATCACCAATTCGAACGTCGCGTGGCTGCGATCCTCAAGGAAACGGGCTGTCCGCCCGATTCACTCGTGCTCGAGCTGAGCGAGAACAGCACCATGGTGGATGGCGAGGTCGCTCTCGAAACGCTGAGCGCCATTCGGGCGCTGGGCGTTCGGCTGGTCGTGGACGACTTCGGTGTGGGACATGCGTCGCTGACCTTCCTTCGCGAGGCGCCGGTCGATGGCATCAAAATCGACCGCCGCTTCATCTCGCAGATGCTGACGGACGCGCGTGACCTGGCGATCGTCTCCTCGCTGGCGCGGCTGGCCCGCGGGCTCAACCTCGACGTGATTGCCGAGGGCGTGGAGACGGCCGACCAGTCGAACCGGCTTCTACGACTGCAGTGCGTGGCACAACAGGGTAAGCACTTCAGCGAAGCGCTGCCAGCAGACGACGTCGAGCGCCTCATGCGTGCCAATTCGGAGGCGCTGGAGCTTCGGCGCTCCAACGTTCTGTCAACACATCCATTACGCGCCATGATGTGACCTGATGTCTCGCCGCACAACAAATGCGGGCGCCGAGGATCTCGGCGCCCGCATTTGTTGTGACCGGTTGCTGTAAGTGGAGGGTAGGAGACTCGAACTCCTGACCTATGCCTTGCAAAGGCACCGCTCTACCAACTGAGCTAACCCCCCGCGATCGAGCGCAATGTAATCCCGATCAGTGCGCGATTCCAGCCACCGCTTTGCGATTGCCAGGATCCATCCGTGCAGCCCGCCGGGTACTCTGTGCAAAGGGCGGCCACGTGATCGTGGTCGCCCTCGTGCCGGATGGCGTGGTGCGATCTACTCGTGGGCCGGGAGCGGCTCCATCGTGCGGGGATCGACCGGCACCTGCACTTCGTCGCGGCACGGCGTGGTCATCATAAACACGCGCATCGCGGGGAAGGCATCCATGAACGACGTGTAACAGAAGCCCCAGAGACCGAGGAAGCCGAGTGTGACACCGATCTCCCAGATACCAAACGGGAGAGAGGTGAGCGTCTCGCCGTAAATTGAGGGATAGATCTCGATGTAGCGATGCAGGTAGAGCCCGAAGATGCTGCAAACGGCGAAGAGCACGAACGTGGGCAGGTACATCTTGGCGGCCTTTGAAATGAGACCGAAGAACGGCAGTACGAAGATGAGGATCGGGATGAGCGTCGTGGTGGTCTTCCACACGCCCGTGAGCCGCAGACGGTAGAAGTGCGTCTCCTCCGGCAGGTTGCCATACCAGATCACCAGGTACTGGCTGAAGCTGATGTAGCCGAAGAAGGCGGTGAAGGCGAAGCAGAGCTTACCGAGGTCCCACAGCTGGTCCATGGTCGCAACGTCGGTCATCTGCAAATGGTTGCGCCACCACATCGTGAGCAGCGAGAGCGTCATGATCATGTTCAGCCACGCGCCCATGAACACGATCCACGCGTACATCGTCTGCTGGAAGTGCAGGCTGATGGACATGGAGTAATCCCAAGCCATGAAACACCAGCCAATCACGAAGCTCATGCAGACGGCTACCGCGATCTTGCCCATCAGCGAATGCTGCGAGTGCAGTTCGCGGCGTTCGTCGCCGAAGCCCGCGCGCATTTTGGCGCGCAGTCCGGCCGCCCACATGGCGCCGTATTCGGGGAGCACGGCCACGTCGAGACGAACCGAGTGGTACACGAACCACAGCTGCAACGCCATCATCGCGCCGAAGAGCACGATGCCACGCAGCACGAAGAACCCCGGGGCGAGGTACGCCGCTTTCTCTGCCACCGGAACGGCTTCGCGTCCCGCCCACGTGAAGATGTGCGACTGGCCCGGAATCAGAATTACCAGCAGCAGGATGAACGCCACCGGCATGAACGCCACATAGCCTTCCGCGAAGCGGACGATCGGACGCGACCAGCGGGCGGTGACAATTCGCTGGACCGCCGCAAACGCCACGCCGGCAGACGAGATCGTCGCGAAGAACAACCAGTTGTAGTGGAGCGCGTACCAAGCACGCTCCTGACCGGTGAAGACGCCCGCGAGAAACGTTCCAATGCCGACGAGCGCGAGAACCAGGCTGGCCGTCCTGAAGATGCCCGGAATCGGTTTGTCAGCGAGGCGCTTTGTAAACTCCTGGCGCGTCGGATAGTGGTAGTGCTGGCTCACTAGTGCTTCTCCTTGTCGGCAGCAGCGCCCGGGTGATTCCCACCCCTGAACGTCGCCGAGTTCACACCGGAGGAACCGGGGGTCGGCGTAACGGTGGGACGCAGGTAGGGCGCGGGGAGCGTCGGTGCAGACGCCGTGTAGCCCGGCACGTTGGTGCCGTTCTGCCCCGGATATCCGGCCGGCGTGGTGTCCGGCTTGAACGCCGTCCTACCCTGCAACGTGCGGATGTAATTGATGATGTCCCACCGATCGTTGTCTTCGATGCGGTTATAGCTCGGCATCAGACCCCGGCCGTTGCGCATCATGCCGTAGATGTAGCCGTCGGACAGTTGCTCCTTGACGCGATCGTTCATGAGCGGAATGCCGATGATGCCCGAGGCTGCCGCCTTGGCGTTCCCGTAGCCACCGACACCATGACACACGGCACAATTGATCTGGTAGTTCTTCCGTCCGTTCTCGACCGACCGTGCATCGACCGGCACTGGATTCGCGACGGGCGTGAACGAGTCGATGACCGCAGGCAGCGCGTTGTACGAAATGACGTAGGCGATCGGCGACACGCCGGTGAGCGGTACGCTGTGCTTCGGCTGTCCACGCGGCGGCGAGAGCGAGTCCGCATCGTTCTGGGACATCGGCTCCCACGGATCGATCTTGGGCTGACGCTTAAAGTCGGTGAACCAGGTGCAGGCACCGAACACCATTGGCAGGGCGAGGACCGCCGACGAGCGTGCGGACCGGGCGACGAAGTTACGCATAGAGGAGTGGAGGTCAGGCTTCACGTCGCACCTCGACGGCGCCATGCTGCTTGAGCAGCGCCTCCGCTTGCGGTGCCTTGGCAGCATCGCACGCGACGAAAATGCCGAAATAGCCACCGGAGAACCGCACGTCGTAGCCGGCCGTCGCGGTCAGGCGCGGGATGCGAGAATTGATGAACATGCCGGCCACCGTTGACAGCGCACCCACAAGCACCATCACCTCGAAGCCGATGATCGTGTACGGAATCCAGGAAGCGATGGCCTTGCCGCCCGTGACCAACGGCCAGTACTCGGACGACCAGATGGCGATCCAGTAGCCAAAGCTGACACCGAGCAGACCGCCAATGAGCGTGAAGCGACGCACGACGCTGTTCGGTCCGTCGATCGCGTGCTCGAGCTCATGGCGGATAGTCGGCGAGTAGACCGTCACATCGCCGATCTTCTTCTTCTTCAGATCTTCGATGGCTGCGACGGTCGTATCGATTTCATGGAATGCTCCAACGACGCCTTGCATCAGTGGTGCCCTCCACCGGCGTGCTTGCGACGCGGTGCAACAATTTCCTTGAGCTCGGCGATGGCCATGACCGGCAGTTGCTTCACGAAGAGCAGAAACCACATGAAGAACCAGCCGAACGAGCCCACGAGGAACGACATGTCGATCCAGCTCGGCGCGTACGATCCCCATTGCCATGGCTCGAACTCATGCGAGAGCGACGGTACGACGATGACGAAGCGCTCGAACCACATGCCAAGGTTGATGAAGAGGCTGAGGATGAACAGCCAAGCCGGGTTGCGACGGAGCTTCTGCGACCAGAGCGACATGGGTAATGCCATGTTGCACAGGAGCATGATCCACGCGGCCCACCACCACTGACCGAACACACGGTTCCAGAAAAACTCCTGCTCCGGGCGCACACCGCTGTACCACGCGATGAAGAACTCGATCATGTACGCGCAACCGACGACGAGCGACGTGAAGAGCACGACCTTGGCCGTGGCGTCGAGATGGTTGAGCGTGATGTAGTGCTCGAGTTTGAACCACTTGCGCATCGGGATCGCGATCGTCCACACCATCGCGAAGCCGGAGAAAATGGCACCGGCCACGAAGTACGGCGGGAAGATCGAGGCGTGCCAACCCGGCACCAGCGACATCGCGAAGTCGAAGGAAACGACCGAGTGCACCGACAGTACGAGCGGCGTGCTGAAGGCCGCGAGGAACAGATACGCCTTCGCAAAGTGCCGCCACTCGCGATCGCTGTTGCGCCAGCCCAGCGAGAGGATGGCCAGGATGCGCTTGCGGGTCGGGTTCGTTTCCTTGTCGCGGAGCACCGCGATGTCGGGAATGAGGCCGATGAACAGGAACGTGGTCGAGATCGTGAGATACGTCGAGATGGCAAAGACGTCCCACACGAGCGGCGACTTGAAGTTCGGGAACAGCAGGCGCCAGTTCGGATACGGCAGCAACCAGAAGAACTTCCACGGCCGCCCGATGTGAATGATCGGGAAGAGCCCAGCCGTCATGACCGCGAACACCGTCATGGCTTCGGCGGCTCGGTAGATAGACGTCCGGAACCCGGCGCGAAACAAGTACAGAATGGCGGAGATGAGCGTACCGGCGTGGCCGATACCGACCCAGAAAACGAACGTGATGATGTAGTTGCCCCACATCACCGGTGGCTCGTAGCCCGCCTGACCGAGGCCCCAGTAGATCTGATAGATCCATGCCGACATGCCGATGAGCATGGCGAGCACGGCGACCATCAGCCCGAGAAACCACTTCTTCGTGAATCCAAGCGTCGCGATGATATCGCGATCGACTTGTTCGTAATCCTTGACGGCGGGGAGTTGGACGTCGGCCGACGCGATGTTCGGCCCACGGATGCCCTCACGCACCGGCTGCGTGATGCTAGCCATTTACGATGCGCCTCCTCAGGCCTTGACCGGCGCCGCGGGCGCCGGATGGTTGACCTTCTTCAAGTAGACCACGGCGGTGTACGTGTTCAGTTCCTCGAACACGTGGTAGGCGCGGCGATCGTAGGCCAGCTTCGACACACTCCAGTTCTCATCCGCCGCATCGCCGAACACGATGGCGCGCGACGGGCACGCCTGTGCGCACGCCGTCGTGAATTCGTCGGCCTTGACCGGGCGTCCCTCCGCGGTCGCACGATGCTCGGCTTCACGGATGCGCTGCACGCAGAACGTGCACTTCTCCATGACACCCTTGCCGCGCACGGTGACATCGGGATTGAGGCCCCAATGCATCGGCTCCGGCCACGAGTACTGCTTGCGTTCCGGCTCGCCGTATCCGAACCAGTTGAAGTACCGGACCTTGTACGGGCAGTTATTGCTGCAATAGCGCGTACCGACGCACCGGTTGTAGACCTGCACGTTGAGTCCGTCCGGCGAGTGATACGTGGCGTAGACGGGGCACACCGGCTCGCAGGGCGCATTGCCGCAATGCTGGCACATCATCG
The DNA here is from genome assembly GCA_038213465.1 of Gemmatimonadales bacterium. GTDB lineage: Bacteria > Gemmatimonadota > Gemmatimonadetes > Gemmatimonadales > Gemmatimonadaceae > Gemmatimonas. The sequence continues at coordinate 25,879 of JBBQTA010000016.1, forward strand.
GCACGAAACGCGTGTCGAAATCGGGGGAGAATTCGTTGGCCGTATTCTCGTTGCCTTCGTAGTAGCGCTCGAGTCGAATCCAGGCCATCTCGCGGCCCTTGATGATGTTCGCGCCCGGACGCTCATCCCACGTGGACGGGCTGAGTGCGCGGCCCTGATACGGCGCACCCACCGTCGGAATGTTGTTCTCGCTGTAGCACGCCGTAACACACGCGGAGCAACCGGTGCAGCGCGCGAGATCGATGGTCATCGCCCAACGACGGCTCTCCATGCCGGACGAATGCTTCGGGTCGTACATCCCCGTCGACTTGGCATCAGGATTGGCGTATTCGCCCTGCGCGTCCGCCGCGATCGGCGACTTGAGGCCGGACAGGAAATCCTGCGACGGCAAGCCCGGAATCGCGTGTCCATGCTCTTCATCACCGCCGCCGGCGCTCTGCAACTCCTCGACCGTGATGGCCAGCCCGATCCCGCGGCCATGCTGACGTGCCGAGCCTTCCGTCGTGACCAGCTGCGACGCTTCGGCAAGAACGGTGATTTTGCCCTTGGTCGCCGAAAGCGCGAGCGTGCCCGAGGTATCCCATCCGTGCGGCACGAGGTCGTACGCGTTCACGCCGATGTTCTGGGCGAAGCGGCCGTACGCCGTGTGGCCGAGTCCGAGCGCGATGGCGACTGTGTCCGGCCGCACGCCCATGTACTGGTACGCCGGCACGGTCACCTTCCCTGCCGCCGTTTCGACGGTCAGGTGCTGACCTTCCTTGAGCCCCAGCTTTTTGTACGTCTGCGGATGCACTTCCACCCACGATTGCCACGCAATCTTGGTGACCGGATCCGGGAGTTCCTGCAACCATGGCTTGTTCGCGCCGCGTCCATCGCCGAGGGTGGCCGACGGGTAGACCTGCACGAAGTAGTCGCCCGCGGTACTGGCGAGCAACGGTGCCGGCGAGGCAGGGACCGTGCTGGCCGTCGCGGCGCGCGCGAGGATCGGCGCACCGGCCACCGACGCCTTGGTCAGCGCCGTCGTAAACGCCGCCACGCCACCGGCGAAGCGGTTCATGTACCACGTGCGATAGTCGGCGACGTTGTAGCGCGCCGCGAGCGCCTGATCCTTCTTGGCCAGCTCGATCAGCACGTCGGACGTGGACTTCGTATCGAAGACCGCGTCGAGGGTGGGCTGCTGCAAGCCCAGCTGCCCTGTCGTCGTGACCGCATCGCCCCAGCTCTCGAGCCAGTGATTGTCCGGCAGCACCAGATCGCAGAGCAAAGACGTCTCGTCGGGCATGGACGAGAACGCGACCTTAAACGGCACCTTGGCGAACGCTGCGGCGAACCCGGCCCCCTTCGGCATCGTGTGCGCCGGGTTGGCGCCGCGTACGAACGCCAGCGGTACGCTGCCGGCTGACATGCGTTGCACGGCGCCCGCGAGCTCCGCGTACGACGAGAGGCCGTTGTAGCCCGCGTGGCCAGCAGCCGGCTTGATGGTCACGCCGACCGAGCCGTTCTGCTTATTGATGTCGGCCACCATGACGCCGCATTCGACGGCATCCGGCGTGGTCAGACCGCACAACGCCATGACGCCGCTGCCTGCCGTCTTGATCGCCGCCGTCAACGCGTCGATGGTGGCCACCGGCACGCCGGACGCGTCAGACGCGGCCTGCGCCGTACCCTGCCCGATCAGTGCGGCGCATAACGCCATTTCGCTGCCGGGAATCGCCGCGATCCACTGGTCGGCGTTGAGGCCGGTCAGCGAACGACGCGCGCCGATATAGACGAGCTTGGGCGCGCTGTCGAGTTTTGCCCGTGCATCCGCCCAGTCAAGCTGCTGCGGCACCGAGTGTCCCCAACCATCAAGGAAATCGGCACCAACGCTGACAATGAGGCTGGCCGCACCAAAGTCCAGCGCCGGCCACGACGCGCCGTACGCTCGCTGATTCGCAGCGATGGTCGCGCCGGGCGCCAGCGCATCGACGCTCAAATGCGCTGGCATTCCGTGCCCACTCAGCCACTCATCGAGGAAGCCGGGGAACGTGCCGCTTTCGTGCTGATTGACGAACACGACGTTCCCCGCCTGCCCCTTGCTCTTCACTTCGCCAATTTTTGCGGCGAGCGTCTCGTAGGCCTTCGCCCACGTGGTGGCCTTGAGAGTGTTCCCCTCGCGGACCATGGGCGCCCGGTAGCGATCCGGGTTGTACACCCCCTGCAACGCCGACATCCCGGTCGCGCAGATCGCGCCACGGTTGAGCGGATGCTCGGGGTTCCCCTCGAGCTTGATGGGGCGGCCATCCCGCACCTCGGCGAGCACGCCGCACGCGGCGGCGCACTCGCGACACGTGGTCGCATAGTAGTTCGACACCCCCGGAACCGTATTGTCCGGAGATACGACATACGGGATGAGCTTGCCCACCTTTTCGGAGGTGCAGCCCACCATCGCTGTCGTCGCGCCAGTGGCGCCCAGGATCTTTAGGAAGTCTCGGCGCTTCACGCCGGATCCCGTTTCAGTGCTCATGCAGTCACTCCGCTTCGGGCGGCCGCACAAGGCAACGAACGCGCACGCTACGCGTCGACGCCCCGTGGACGAGGGTCAGTCGACGATCAGTAGTGGCAGACGCTGCAATCGTAGCGAGCCTTCTTCGCAGGCATCGCTTCGAGTTCGGGCGTGACCGGCATACCGGCCAGACGCGCGCCCTCGGCGGGCTTGTAGCCCTGCACGTGACAGTTGACGCACCAACCCATGTTCAGCGAGTTGGCCTGCATCACGGGCACGTAGTTCGTATCGGGGCCCTGCTTGCCCTGATTCTGGATCTGTCCATGACAGGACTGGCAGGTGACACCCGCGTTCACATGGCGCATGTGCGGGAAGTGCACGTAATCCGGCACCTTGTGCACGCGATTCCAGGGAATCGGCTGCCCCTTGGCATAGTACGCCGCAACCTTCTTGATCTCGGGCGAGCCCGTTTTCACCACGGAGTGACAACCCATGCACGAGGACACGGCGGCATTGCCCGGATCGGGGGCCTTGTTGGCGGCGCTATGGCAGTACAGGCAATTCATCCCTGCTTTCTGCACATGTGGCGAATGGACGAATTTCACTGGCTGCTCGACGCGCAACCCCTGCGACGAGGACGCACCGCTGTAAGCCGACAGCAGGGTCGCTGCCGCCGCCAGCGCGAGGAAACCAGGAATAACCGTCCACTTCTTCTTTACCGTCATTGACGCGACCGGGAAGGCTTGGGTGGCAATACAAACACAACGAGTCCGAAAGGATTCGCCACGTAAAGGACTAACGCAGAATTAGGACTGTACGAACCGGACCGGAGTCAACCGCGTAAGTCCGTGTCCGCGGCGTCTTTGCAAGCGACAAGTATGACCGCCGCCGTATTTGTACGCAAGGGCAAATGCGCGTCGCAAACACGAATGTTTGAAAGGTTCCGTCACTCGGTAAACGGCATGTTTTCGACGTGGTTCCCGATCACAATTCGACACGGACCCCGCCCGCCTCGGCGCGCCGCGGGCGATCAAGAGACCGCCGCATGTCACCGTGCGAGACGTGCCGCCAGACGTGCCGATGCGGCGATTGATGCCCCGTCGGCGAACGCCGCACGCGGCGGCGAGTCCGCAGGCAAACCGGGGAGCAGGTCCACCAGCGAACGCGACTGTTGCGCCAAGCGAAGGGGCCACCAGGACGACCACGCCAACCGCGCCGCACCCACGGTGTCTACGAGATGCGTAAAGTGGTCCTCAGGCGGGCCCCAAACCCAGTCGAAGTCGTACCAGACCCGCGCCTGCTCGTCTGGCGTGAGCCCCCAATGCGTCTCCTCGATTAACTCGCGGCCAGCGCCGGCGATCACGAGGTGGGCGCGGGACTCGGACATGCGTGCGATCGCCCGGAGTGTCGCCGCCGGCACGTCACCGGCGCTATCCAGTCCGTGGCGCTGCCTGAGGTCCTCAAAGCGCACCGTCACATGCAACACCATGCCCACGTCGCCGCACGCCACGGCGAGTTCGCCGAGCGCAGAGTGACCGGAGCCCAGCCCCCACTGGGCGGGATAGATGCGGACAGCGGGCGCCCCCTCCGCCACCGCGTCGGCCAACGTCTGCCGCCACCCGGGCCAGTCCGGGCGAACGATGGGCGTGGGGTGCAGCACGTCGCGGTGCGGTGCCAGCGCGGCATACAGGGCGCGATTGGACGGTCCGGAATCGCGGTGGAAGGCACCGGGCAAGTGACCCACCCATGCTCCCCCGAAACCCTCCCGCGCCAGCACGCGCACCAGCACCTCCGGCTCCGGATGCGGCACGTCGCGAAACGGATACCCGCCAATCCACGCGTTGACGTCGATGGGCATCACCTCCATCGCCGTCATGCCGACGGCTCCGGTCGCATTATTGACGCTGTCTCGGCGACCACGGCGTCAAACGCTCCCGCAGGGAAAATGCGCACTGCGTTCCGCCAGCGCATGGCCGAAATCTCCTCGTCGGAGGCGCCGGTGTAGGCGAGAGCCCGTAGTTTGGTGAGCGCAGTACACAACGTGAGGTCGGCGGCCCAGAGCAGCCGCGACGCGCCCACCCAGCGGAGCGCCTCGTCGATCATCCCGCGATCGATACCGCTGCCGGAGAGGTCCATCACGATGTTCGGGATATCGCGCACCGCGGGAAAGGTGTGCGCCCAGTCGCCACCGCCTCCGATGTGCGCGAGCAGAAAGGTGGTGCGTGGATGGCGCACGGCCAGTCGGCCGAGTTCGACGGCATCGGACGCGTCCTGATTGGGCCAGTCCCGACGTCGATGTTGCCAGATGTGATGCAGAATTGGCATCCGATGCGCGGCGGCGGCGCTGGCAATGTCGTCCAGCAGGGCGTCATCGGCGCGACGTGCAGCCGCCAATTTCACGCCGATCGCGCCGCGCGCGACCCCACGCGCGATCTCGCCAAGCGCGTGCGACGAGAAGTTCGGATTGACGGCAACGAACGCGCGTACTGCCGGTCGGCGCGCGTCGGCATAGTCAAACATCCAGTCGTTGGCACGCGTCTGGTCGGCAGGCGACGAGAAATAGATGGGCGACGTATGCCCCCACGACCCCAGCACCGACGCCACATGACAGCGCACGCCGATACGCGCCCCCGCCTCCAGGCGGGACGCATTGTAGCGCATCCAGTCGGCGCGGTTGGTGAACGGGGTGTAAAAATGCGCATGCACGTCGATGAGGGGCGCCGGACCGCCGAGGGATTCACGCATCAGCGCGACCCGACTTCACGATCGAGACGTAGACGATCGACCCGCGAACGGTGGGCACGTCAGCTGCCCACACGGCGCGGTCCCGGGAGGAGGGATTGCACGATCGCCGGCATGGCCTTGGCGATCAGGTCCATCGCTTTCTGGTCATGCGCAAGAGCACCAAACTGATATGCGCCCCGCTTGAGCAGTACTCCATGCCGCGCCGCTGCAGCCACGAGCGCGTCGAGTCGCTCGGGGACATCCGCCACGAGCCGCCACATCGGCGCGGGGCCTTCGGCGTAAACACCGACCCAGGGCGATTCGGTCAGCGTGGTACCGACAATCTGCTGCATGATACCACCGGCCAGCGCGAGTCGGTCGGGAATATTCACGCGCTCGTGCCAATCGAACACGGCGCGCGCGGCGGCCAGTCCGGTCGCCTCTGCCGCGGCAGTGGACGAAATCCAACTGCGCGATGCGGCGCCCATCACCGCCGCCCTCCCGACGACCGCGGCCAGCGGATAGCCGTTAGCCATGGCCTTGCCGAGCGTGGTGAGATCGGGAGTGACGCCGAGCAGTTCCTGCACACCACCGGTGCGAATGCGGAACGCCGTCTTGATCTCGTCGAAAATGAGCACGGCGCCCACATGTGTGGACGCCGTGCGCGCGGCCTCGAGCCACGCCACGTCGGCAACCTCGTGAATGAGCGGCTCGACAATGATCGCGGCCAGCGACGCTCCATGCTCCGCGACCGCCGTGTCGAGTGCGGCGATATCGTTGAAGGGCACCCACGTGACCGCACGCATGTCCGCTTCGAGCACACCGTCGGACTCGCTGCACCAGTCCAGCCATCCGAAGTAGCCGCACGCGATGATGTGTTCGCGTCCGGTTGCGGCGCGCGCGAGGCGCACGGCCGCCGCCGTCGCCTCGGCACCGGTACGCAGAAAACGCACCTGCTCCGCGCACGGCACGAGATCGATCAGTCGCTCGGCCACCTCCACTTCGAGACGATGCGGCAGTCCGGTCACGTTGCCTGTCGCGGCCACCGCCTGCACGGCGCGGGTGATGGCACCATCCCCATAGCCGATGGCGACGGCGCCGAGGGCCATGGTGCAGTCGACGTAGCGCCGTCCGTCGGGCGTGTAGACCAGACATCCCTCGGCGTGTTCGAAGTGCGTGGGCAGGCCGGGGTCGTGCGCGCACGCGCCGTACAACGCGTCGGGACGCTTGCTCCCGGTGGAGCTGCCGCCGGGAATCGCGTCAGCCGCGCGGATGCGCCAGTCGTCATCACGCGCGCCGATAAACGGGATCGCGCGGGTCACGACTCGCTCCCGGTCACGGGTGCCGCACCATCGAGCACCGCATCATCGAGCACCGCAGTCGTCCCTCCCGTGAGCGCGCGCGCGACGGCCAGCCGCGTTTCCCGCTCGATCGTGCGCAGCACTTCGATACTCGCCGTGCGCAGCAACAGCAGTTCGCGCGAATCCGGAGCGGCGCGAAAGACCATCGAGCGGAGGGAGCGCATGACCAACTCCGCGTTGCGCGTCTTGAAGTAGGCGATGGCATCGAGCGCGGACTCGGCGTCCCTGAACGTCTGTTCAAGCTCCTGCATGGTGGGCGGCGCCGTGGCATGCTTCGGCGCGGCCAGTCTGCGCGTGGAGTCGGCCGCGTGCAGGTGCAACTCGTACAACGCGACGAGACACGCCTGCGCGATGTTAAGTGAAAAATGCTCGGTGGTGGGAATCGTGGCGACGGCGTGCGCGCGATCGAGCGCATCGTTGGGCAGCCCGTGATCCTCGCGTCCGAACATGATGGCGACCTTGCCATACGCTGTATGTTCGAGCAAATCGACGGCAGCCGTGCGCGGGGTGTGCCGTGCCCATTTCGCGGCGCGGCGCCGACCGGAGAAGGCGATCACGCGGACGCAATCCGTCAGGGCGTCGTCGATCGTATCGAAGTGCCGGATGCGTTCCACAACATCGCGCGTGTCGTGGGCGATCTGCTCGATGCGTGTGGGGTCATAGGCGCATGGGCGAATGAGGCGCAGATCGAGCACGCCCATGTTCTTCATCGCGCGCACGACGCCGCCGATGTTCACGGGATCCTGCGATTCGTACAGCACGACCGTTACGGCGGTCAGGACGGAGTCGGACATCCCGGAGGGTATCAAGAGTCGAACAGGAAACGAGCACGCGTGCACGCAGCGACGATCGGTCGGCAGCGGCGCGCGAAGGAGGGCGCCGATTCGTACTGAGCCGTCAGCCGCGTGCAAGATAGCGCGCCTCCGTCATCGACGTGTTGCGCGTGCCTTCACCCCCGATCAAACGAACGACAGCCGAAGCGAGCGGGCCGGCTCGTGCCGGTCGCCCCGCAGGTAGCCAAACCCGCCGCCGCCACTCAGCACCAGCTGGCCTCGTCGCCGCTCCCGATCGACCGACCGCTCGTTGACGATCAAGTCAAAACGCACCGTGGCATCGGCGCCGCGGGGGAGCCGTTCGCGCGCCCAGACCAGTCGCAGGGCCCATCCGGTGACGGTTTGCCGCCACGTGGCCAGCGGCGCCGCGGCGCCGGCCGTGGTCGAGTCGCTGGACACGAGCTGTGTGCAGCGGGGCGCGTCGGGGGCAGCCGGGACCACGAGGGCCGCTGCCGTCCAGCCCTGCGCCGCGTCATCGGTGAGGTACCACTGCACGCCGTCACTGTTGATGTCCGCCCGCTCGTTGTCCATCGGGTTGTCGTCGGGCGCAGCGGCAACGACCAGCGGTCCGGTCCGCGCGTCCACATCCACCACGAAGGACGTGGCGGTCGCCGCCAGCTGCACCAGCGCGGTTGGGCAGTCCGCCTCACGCCAGGTATGCTCCGTGCGCACATAAAACGGAGCGTCGAGCAGGAAACTGATCGCGCCGTCGACGGTGCTCCCGGGCGCCCCCTGCACCGCGCTCTCCAGGACATTGGGCACCAACACCGCCGCGTCCCCCTGCGCCGCGACATCCGGTGGACGCCCGGGCGCCATGCCATCCAACGGCGCTACCGCCGACGGAGCGATCAACCCCTCCAGATCGATGCTGCTCCGCGCGTGCCGTGCGTGCAACTCGATGTGCCAGCCGTGCGGCGCGCGTGCGTGTTCGGCGCGGGTCCCATCGACCGTGGTCACATCGATGCGCGGCGTATTGCCCAGGGCGAACGCGACATCATGCACCAGGTACGCGCCGGTGTCGGGATCGGGCCAGCACCAGACTCCTGCGATGACGCCCTGGTCACCGCGCACGCGAAGCCAGTGGCGTACCGTTGCCGAGTGTTCAGGCGCACCGGGAACGTGTCCGCGCAGCAGCACCCCGGGATTGGCCGAGGCGTACCAAACCCTCGCGACGCTGAGCTCCGGCTGGACCGTGGCCGCGTCGTCGGCGGATGTGGCACCGGCCGATGTGACCTGTGCCGATGTGACCTGTGCCGACGTGACCTGTGCCGAGGTGGCCTGTGCGCGGAACATGACGCGCGGCGATAGCGGGGCCGCGCGGGCGTCCCGCACAAATTCGAAGCCATCCTCGAGACCGCCCGCCCTCTGCAGTGCAACAGGAATCCAGAGTGGCGACGGCACCACCTCGCCAGCACCGCCAATGGGGAGCAGCAGTTCGTGCGCCGTGGAACCGGCCCCGGAGTCGGTCGCGCGATCGTGGTCGTGCACGACGGGCGCCGACGACCACTCCAGCAGATCGACCAGATAGCCGTCCGCCACGACGACCGTGCGCTCGATCGTGACGCCCGGCGCAACGTCGCGCGCGCGCTTCCAGATCCAGCCGGCGCCGCCGCGATCCTCGAACGCCAACAACTCGCCGGTGACCGCGGTCTGCGAGCGACCGTTTACCAACGGCGCCGCGTGCGCGAGGGTGCTGCGATACCAGAACAGCGACGGATCGACGTAACTGCCTGTGCCGGGATCTTCCAGCCAGCGCGCCGACTGCGTCTGCACAGTGAGCGCCAAACGATCGGGGTGCCCGTGTCCCCCACCGTCGTGACCGCCCTCCAGCGCCACGTAAGTGCGCGCCTGATCACGTCGCATGACGGCAAGCCCCTGTGCGCGCAAGCACGTGCTTTCGAGCTGCCAGGGCGTGTCGGGGGGGGCCTCTACGCGTGCGCCCAGCAAGGCGCGCCACGAACAGTCGGCCCGAGTAAGCCCGACGGGTGCGACGTTGCGTTCGGCATCCGCGGTGGAACGCCAGCGTTCCGTGTCGCCGGCGGGCACCGACCCGTCGTACAATCGCGTGAGCACCCCGGCCAGTCGTGCGTCGCCCAAATGGGCGTAGCCCAATTCGCACCACTCGGCGATGCGCCACTGCCGGATGGAGACGGCGTACGGCGAGTCACGTCGCGAGGGGAATGTGTCGTCCGGCAGCACACCCGCAAATGGTGTGAGAAATCCGGCGGCGTAGCGCGCGTTGAGTGCGGCGGACAACGGACGCTCGAGTGCCTGCAGCAGCTGTACGCCGTACCACAGCCCGCGGTGCGCGAAGAGATGATAGTTCTCGCCCTCGTACCAGCTGCCATCGTCGAGTAGTCCGTGCTCTACCAGCCACGGCAGACCGCCGCGCGACTGCAACCGCCGGTCGATTGCCGGGCCATCGTCGAGCAATCGCAGTGCGGAGAGGATGGCCACCTCGTTCCACACCTGTCGGTTGCTGGCGCCCTCGTGATAGCTCGCAACGAGCGCGACGCTTGGCGCCAGCAGTCGGTCGCGCACCGCAGCGCCGAGTGCGTAGACGCCATCGGCGCGCGCGGCTTCGAGGAGGGCCAGCGCGTGCGATGCGTTGAGGAGCCAGATGGACTCGAGATACGTGCTGAAAAACGGACGCGATGGACCGAGCACATTGTCGCGGTTGGGCCAGCTGGCATAGCGGTCGGCCAGCGTCGTCAGGATACGCGACGCGAGCGCGGCATGGCCCGGCTCGCCGCGCAGCGCAAAGAGTGTCGCGGCGTGCACCGCCCGTTCCGCGGTCCAGAGTTGCGCGCCCATGGCCCACCAGTCGTCGTGCTCGCAACCCGTGTACGGCTGCGCGCAGCGTGCACACCAGTGGCGCTGCGGGGACCACGGATCGAAGTGCAACCATCCGCCGTGTACCGGGCAGCGGCCACCGACCCGCGTGAGTCTGGCCTTCTGCGGCGGGATGGGGAGTGCGCCGACGATGAGCGGTTCGAGTTCCGCCGCGAGGCCGTCTGCGATACCGACAAGCGAGTGGTCGCTGGACGCGTGGTCGACCTGAAGCGCCGCCGCGCGCGCGGTTAGATCGAACGGCAGCAGCACGGAACGAATGACCGTCACCGGGACTCCGCGCGCGTCCACCGCGACACGTTGACTAATTCGCCGCGCAGATCCATCACCACGTTGCCCAGTTTACGTGAAACCCCCTGCACGCCGCGTGCGTGATAGAGCCAGGCTACGGGCATGTCGGCCGTGAGCAACGAATCGACCGCGCGCCACGCGTTGCGGATGCTGTCCGATGGCGCGCGTCGAGCCGATGTGATGGCGGCATCAATGGCGGGGGTGTGAAAGCCGGTGTAGTCGAGTGCACCGCCGCGTTGCCCGCTGGCGAACATCGCCGCGACGTGCCCGAGTCCGATATCCCCTGGAATACCGGTGATGGCGAGATCGAAGTCTTTCTGTCGTGCGCGCATGATGCCAAGAAATGTGGCGAGTTCGGCGACCCGGATGGTCAGCTCCACGCCTCGGGCGCGCAGGTCGGCCTGTACCAGTTGCTCAACGGCAAGGTCGCCTGAGCCGACGGAGAGCAGCGTTACCTCGAGTGCGCGCCGACCCTTTCGACGGCGCCCGTCAGCGCCGCGCGTCCAGCCGGCTGCATCGAGCAACTGGTCGGCCTGCAGCGTGTCGGGTGGCGTGGCGGGGCGCACGGGAAGCGGGAGCCCCGGCGGGACCGCGCCGCCCGCCGGCGTGGCGAAACCGGCCACGGCCGCTTGCACGATGCGACCGCGGTCGATGCTGAGCGAGACGGCGCGTCGCGCGCGCGCGTCGTCGAACGGTGCGCGCGTAGTGTTGAAGGCGAGCACGGTGGAGAACAGGGCCGGTGGCGTCAGCAACACGAGCGTTGGATCGCGACCGACCAGCGCTGCCATGGTGGGTGACACACCGGCGATATCGAGTTCGCCACTGACCAGCCCCGCGAACTTGGTCGACGCTTCATCGACCACGGCCACCACCAGCTGCTGCAACTCGGGTGGCCCGCCCATGGCTACCGGGAAATCCGCGTTGCGCTCGAAGCGCCAGCGACGACCGGCGGTGCGCTGCGCGAACCGAAACGGCCCGTTGCCAACCGGCGCGGTGGCAAAGGCATGCCCGCGCCATCGCGCGCGCGGCACCGAGTCGAGCAGATGCGCGGGCGCCAGTGGCAGTTCGGCAAAGATCGTGGGCAAGGCGGGCATCGGCTGCTGAAAGTCCACGCGCAGCAGCGTATCGTTGAGCGCCTGCACCGCTCGCACGCTTTGCAGATCGCCTGCGCGCGGTGACCCAAGCGCCGGGTCGCGCACCGCGTCCAGCGTGAAGACCACATCGTGCGCGGTGGTGGGCACGCCGTCGTGCCAGCGCAGGGTCGCGGCGAGTGCGAACGTGACCGAGGTGCGAGCCTCGTTCCACACCCATGATCGTGCGAAGTACGGCACGGGCTGGAGCGCCGAGTCGAGTCGAACGAGCGTGACAAACAGCGCGTGTCGTTGCAGCTGTCGCGAGAGCGGGTGGATCGTGACGAGTGGGTTCGCCGACTCGAGATCGGTGCCGGACGCCATGACCACGGTCCCGGCCGGACGCGCGGGCGCGCCGCAGGCCGCGGCAGCGCCGAGCGCGCCCACACACAGCACCGCCACGCCGACGCGCAGGACGACCGCGCGTCGGACGATGCGGGTTGACGTGGTCTGTCCCGATGCCATCATCCCCGCGTGCGCCGACTTCCATTGCGCGTCTTCGACGCGCTCGTTCTGCTGTGGATCGTCACGACCCTCACCTTCGCGCTGATTCATTCCGCGCCGGGTGATCCGGCGTCGTTGTTGATCTCGCCCACGGCAACGGCGCAGGAGATCGCGCACCAGCGCGCACTGCTCGGACTCGACGCACCATTGCCTGTGCAATATGCGCGGTGGTTGATGGCCCTGCTGCAGGGCGATCTCGGTACGAGTCTCGTCCTGTCCCGGCCCGTGTCGCAGGTGATCGGCGAGGCGCTGCCCGTTTCTCTGCTGCTCGGCGTGACATCACTACTGCTCAGTTTCGTCGGCGGAGTGCTGATCGGCGGCATGCAGGCGCTGCGCGTGGGCGGCCGAACAGACACGATCATCACCATAGCCACAACGATCGCGTATGCCGCGCCAAGCTTCTGGCTGTCGCTGGCGTTGGTGGCCCTCGCGACGACCGGAGCGTCGCGGCTTGGTGTGCCTGTGTGGATGCGCCTGCCCGCATTCGGCTTGCAGGACCCGGCCGCGCTGGCCACCGGATTCGATGCGTGGCGTGATCTGGCGCGCCATGCGGTGCTGCCGTTGCTCGTACTGTCCGTACCGGGAGCGGCCGGCGTGGCGCGCTATGCACGCCAGGCGTTGCTCGATGCGGCGGCCGCCCCGCACGTGCAGGCCGCCCGCGCGCGCGGACTTCCCACGCTGCGACTCGAGATGCGGCACGTGCTGCGCAACGCGTGGTCGCCACTGATCGTGCTGTGCGGGCTCATGCTGCCGGGCATTATTGCCGGCTCGGTATTCGTGGAGCAGATCTTTGCGTGGCCCGGACTGGGGCGGGCGATGATGAGCGCGATCGCCGCCCGCGACTATCCCGTGGTGCTGGGTCTCACGGTGGCGTACGCGATGGTCGTGATTGTGTCGAACCTGGCGGCTGATCTGGTCGTGCAGCAGCTCGATCCGCGACGGCGCGCAGTGGTGGAGAACGGCGCGGCGACCAGTGAAGTGTCGAACACAGTTCCGCAGGGGGCGTGATGAACGGTGCACGCCCCGCTGCGGCGCGACGCGGGACAGTCGTGCGCACGGACGCGCGCATTCGATGGGCGGGAGGCGCGCTCATAATGATGACACTCGGCGCTGCGTTGTTTCCGCTGCTGGCCGGCGCCGATCCGTCACGGATCGGTGATGTGCTGGCCACGCGGCTGGTACCGCCATTTCATCACGACGCTCTCGGCACGTGGCATCTGCTGGGCACCGATGCCTTTGGTCGGGATATCCTGGCACGGCTGTGGATGGCCGCGCGCATCTCGCTGGGCGTCGGCGTCGCCGGTTCGTTGCTGGCCGGCGCGATTGGCGTGGCGCTCGGCGCCATCGCCGCCTGGCGCGGCGGTGCGGTGGAACGGCTGATCCTTTCGCTGGGTGACGCGCTACTCGCGGTGCCGAGACTCGTGTTGCTCTTGGTCATTGCCGCGCTCTGGGGCCCCGGGCTCGGGGTGGTTGTGTCGGTACTCGGCCTGACCGGTTGGATGTCGATCATGCGCCTCGTGCGCAGCGATGTGCTGGGCGTGCGCGTACTGCCGTACGTCGAAGGCGCCACCGCGCTCGGTATCCCCTCGCAGCGTGTCCTCTGGCGACATGTGCTGCCGAATGCGCTGAGCAGCGCGACCGTGGCGATCACCCTTGGCGTCGGCAACGCGATCGTCCTGGAAAGCGGACTGTCCTTTCTCGGCCTCGGCGTTCAACCACCGACGGCGAGCTGGGGCAACATGATCGCCGGCGGACGCGAGTGGCTGCTGATCGCGCCCTGGATCGCCCTCGCGCCCGGCGTACTGCTGATTGTGACGGTGGTCGCCTGTACACTTATCGGCGATGCGTTGACTCGGCCCGCGACACGCGCATCGTGACCAGCGCGCGCGGTGCGACGTGCAATGGAATCTCGGTGTCTGCAATGCGCGGCACGCCGTGTCGGGGCTCTGGCGTTCCATCGAGTCGCACCGGTGTCACCAACCACGGACCGACGGCAGGCAGCGTCCACGAGCCATTTACCGCAGAGTCGGTCACGTTGGTGACGCGCAGGATCAGCGACTGGCCGTCGTCGGCAACCGTCACGGCAGACGCACGCAGGCCCTCGCCGTTGAGCATCGGCCCCGCGAGTTGCCGCACGTCGCCGCGGTAGTCGCGCCACGTCTCTCCGACCAGAGGCAGCAGCAGTTCCTCGCACGCATCTTCAATGGTCGACAGCGATGCATTGCTCCACGCGTCGTGCAACAACAGTCCCACGCGCGCATGGAATACGCCGATCGATTGCGCGAGCGGTGTCGCGCAGGGCCAGCCGGCGTGCCCGGGCCGTTCGGGAAGATGGGCGCGTGAGAGTTCTCCGATGGCACGCAGCAGCGTGAGCGCGAGACGTCCGCCGTCCGCATTCCCACCCACTTCGACCTCGGCCAATCCGTCCGCGAGCAGCGCGGCACCGCGATCACTTGCGGCGACGGCGGCCCACCGGTGCATCGGCATGGTCGCCGGTGCGGACTCCATTGGCGCGCTGGACACGATCGCGGGCCTCCGCACAGGTCCAAAGGCGGCGTCGGCCCACACATCGCCGCCTTGCACGTCCGTCGTCCACACGAGACGCAGCCGATGGTCCGTGCGCTGATTCACTCCGCGAATATCACAGCGCAGATGCGAGGCGGCGGCATCGAGGATCAGTTCAGTCTCCACGTGCACGCGGCCGCGCGCCGCGCGCCGAAGTGGGGCGTCATTGGTCATCGTTTCGAGGTCGGTGCGAATGGCGGTCACGTCGCTCGACGAGGCTCGGTCACCATGCGGGTGCGGGTCAGAGGTCGCGTGCGGAGTCGCGAGCGCCCATCGCAGTCGCACGCTCGCACGCAGCGGTCCTCGCGCACCACTCCGCACGTCCACGAGTTCGAGCCGCTCCGGCGCGCCGCGCAGCGAGGTCGTGTAGCTGTCACCGGCGTCGGTGCACGTCTCGATGGACAGCGTATCGCGCAGGACACGGTCTCCCATGCGCACGGTAACCCCGGTGCGCCGACAGCTCACTTGGAGCATGCCGTTGTCCAGCACGAGCGCGTCTTCTGTCATCGCCAGCGATACCGGAGCAGGTGGTTCCTGCGCAGCATGCGCTGGCGCACTCGACACGCGTGCCGTCGACTCGCGTTGCAGTACGCGAACGCCATGTGCGGGCACCGCCGGCACCCACGCCACGAGCCGCTGCTCGCGCACCAGATCGTCATCCGGATAGTGTTGCGGCGACTCGCGCCGGTCGTGCACGAGACGAGTCCTTCCCGCTTGCACGGGTACGCCCGGTATGGTGGGGGCATGCGCGTCGCGCGCGTCGCGCGGCGTCAGCGAGTCGGCGCTGCCGGGGCCCACGCGCACATCACCGAGTGTTTGAAGCACACGCAGTTCAGCGATCCCACCGCGACTCCGGCCGACACGATTCCGCACGACGATGGGAGGCGCCGACAGTGGCAGCTGTTCGCGCGCAATCACGATATTGTGCTGCAACGCCAACTGCAGCGCCGCGTCGCGCAGCCCCGGAATCTGCGAGGCAACGTCTTGCTGTCGATGGTCCATGGAGCGCGCGACCACATCGGACGAGCATCCGCACAGCGTATCGTGCGGATGGGTGCGCAGCAGAGACTCCCACGTGTTCGCGAGCAGCGCGGGCAACTGCGCGAGCGTCAGCCGTGCCGACGTATCGATCGCGTGCACCGCGTCGCCGCCATGCAACCAGGCCAGCGCGATCCACGGCTCCACATCGCGCAGCAGCCGGCGCTCGAGCCGGGCATTCTGCCGCTTCTGTGCGGCGCGCGTGCCGAACGTTCCCTGCAACGTCCAGGTGTATCCATACGAATCGCGCAGCTCCCCCTCGACGACGGGGAGCGGGAGCAAGGCGGCCGACTCGGACAGATCGTGCGCGAAGGCGGAGAGACTCGAGTCGACGACCACGGCGCCGTCGGCCGCGGCAGCCCGCGTGAGCGCGGCAACAGCGGACGCCCGGTCGCGCTGTCGCGCATGATGGTCGGCGCCATTCGGGAGCAGCACGACGCCGGACGACGACCGTGTGCGCCAGTGTGCCGCCAGCGTCTGCCACCGCGCGGCGGCCGCGTCGTTTAAGGTGGGGAGCGCACTGCCCACCTCGTAACCATCCGGTGGCAGATGATGGAGCAGCATGCCGATGCCATCTGGCGACTGCCACCAGAGCGTGTCCACGGCCGGGTGCGCACTACCACCCAGTCCACGCCAGACAATCGCCACCGACAAGCCGAACCCGACGGCCACCGTCGGCAGCATGCCAGGATGGCCGAATGTGTCGGGGCAATAGGCGACGGAAGGAGCGGTAGCGCCCAAGGAGCGCAGCGCGCGGGCCCCCGCCTCAAGATTGCGAATGATCGCTTCGCCGCTCGGAATGAGGTTGTCGGCCAGTACGAACCAGGGTCCGGCCTCGATCGTCCCTCGCCGCAGGTGCTCGCCGAGGCGCTCGCGCTGCTCCGTCCGCACGGCGAGATAGTCCGCGAGCACGATCGTTTGCCCGTCCAGCAGGAATGCACCCGTCCGGCACATCGCCTGGTCGGCGTCGTGAAGCAACGCGTCCACAAGCGGGACCAGCCGCTGGCGAAAGCGGCCTGCCGGGTGATACCACTCCCGATCCCAGTGCGTGTGCGAGACCAGATGCACGCGCGCGGTGCTGCGCGAGCGCGGGTCCTCTGGGGTAGCGGACCCGCTGAAATGTGACGATATGAGCACGCGCCAAAGCTATCGTCCTGCCGGAGCCTTGAACCACGTGGTTGACCCGGCGTGGCGCGCCGTCGAGCTTTCCGGCTCAACTTCGGCCCAGCCTCTCTTGGAACTGCTCAGCGAACTTTTTGCCAAGCTCCGCGACCTCCCCGCACTCGTGCAATGGGCCGGGTACGTCGGACTGACGGCGATCATCTTCATCGAAACCGGTCTTCTGGTCGGATTCTTCCTTCCCGGCGACTCGCTGCTTGTCACGGCGGGACTCGTCGCGGCCGATCCGGCATACGGACTCAACGTCTGGTTGCTCGGGTGCATTCTCACTGTCGCCGCGATCGTCGGTGACACGGTGGGGTACAATATCGGACGCGCATCCGGCCCCCGTATCTTCACACGTGACGACAGCCTGCTCTTCAACAAGACGCATCTGCTGCGCGCGCAGGCATTCTACGAAAAGCACGGCGGCAAGACGATTATTCTGGCCCGTTTCATGCCGATTGTGCGCACGTTCGCACCGGTAGTGGCTGGCGTGGGACAGATGCGCTACCGGTCCTTCCTGATGTACAACGTGATTGGCGGCGTGGCGTGGGTCTGGAGCATGCTGATGGTCGGCTACGTCCTCGCCCGTTTCGTGCCGGGAGTCGCCCAGCACATCGAGAAGGTCATCCTGGTCGTGATCTTCCTCTCCATCCTGCCCGGCATCATCGGCTGGTGGCGTGAGCGGTCGTCGAACAAGCCCGGCCGCACGGCCGTTTGATTTTGGCCGCGTTGTACCGCACGCGTTACGTTCCGTCCGTTCATTCCATTCACCTTGCTTTCTGTCGGAGATGCTGTCATGGCTCATTCCCTCCCCGCCCTGCCGTACGCCCCGGACGCGCTCGAACCGCACATCGATGCACCGACGATGCAAATTCACCACGGCAAGCATCATCAGGCGTACGTCACCAACCTGAATGCCGCGATCGAGAAAGCGCCGGACCTGGCCTCGTGGACGATCGACGAGCTATGCCACCGCATATCCGAGGTGCCCGAGTCGGTGCGCACCGCCGTACGCAACAACGGTGGCGGGCACTGGAACCACTCATTCTTCTGGAACTCGATGGCGCCGGACGCCGGCGGTGAGCCGCATGGCGAACTTGGCGAAGCTATGTCGGCGACCTTCGGTTCATTCGACACGTTCAAGGAGCAGTTGCAAGCCGCCGGTGTCGGCCGCTTCGGCTCCGGCTGGGCGTGGCTCGTGTCCGCAGGCGGCGTGCTGTCCATCATGAGTACTCCCAACCAGGACAACCCGCTGATGGAAGGCAAGCAGGCCATCCTCGGCGTAGACGTGTGGGAGCACGCTTACTATCTCAAGTATCAGAACCGTCGTGCGGACTATCTCGCCGCGTGGTGGCACGTCGTGAACTGGACGGAAGTCGCCACGCGCTACAGCGGAAAGTAAGGGACGCTTCAAACTGCCACTGACGAAAGGCCCGCCCCGGGAACGGTGCGGGCCTTTTGTCAATTCGACCCGCGAGGCGCCGTGGAGCGACGGTCCCCGCCGCGCGGCGCTAGGTGAGCGCGGCCGGCAGCAGCTGCAGGATGGCGCCGATTCCCAGCATGATCAACGCGACGAAGAGTCCTGTCATGCGCGGCACGCGCGCCACCACGGCGACGCCGATCGCAATCAGCGCGATCTGCCAAATGCGAAATAGATCGAGGTTGGCGAGCAGCGTGAGCAGCGGTGCCGGCGTGGTCACCGGATCGGGGAAGCGCGCCGGACCGAGTTGGAGGTCCATGACACTGCGCGCTTTGCTGCCATCGAGCAGCAGCGCCTGCACGGGGAGCGCAATCCAGCCAAGAATGCGCGGTACACCCGCGAGCGTGGCCACCATGGTCGCCTGCGCAAACGTAATACGCGCGTCCATGACCTTCGCGCCGGCAAGAATGAACAACGCGTTCAGCAACGGACCTATGATCATGGTCAGCGGTGCGCCGGCCACGATACTCCAGCCGGTAAACGTGCGCATCGTATTGGCCGCGGCTTCGGGAACGGGCGTCCCCTTTGCCGCGGCCACTTTGATGGCCACATCGGCCTGCGCATCGAGCCACGGCGTCAGCAGATTCTTCGTCGAGAACGCGATCACCGCCACGAGTACCGCCGTAACGATGAGATACATCGTGGCCTTGGTCGTGCGCGTACGCTCGAACACTGCGCCCGGCGCGTACAGCACTTCGATAAGATCCTCAAACAATCCACCGCGTGCCGCAGGCGCCGTCTGCATCATCTCGCGGCCTCTCCTTCGAGGTAGGTATAGCCCTCCAATCCCGCGACGTAGTCTGCAATGAAGGCATTGGCGTCTTCACGCGACAGTCCGGTGGTGGCATTCACCTTACGACGGAACGTGGCAAGAAGTTGCGACGCGCCGAACTGCACATAGTTGAGCACCTCGGTGACCGTATCGCCCTCGACGAGATCGGTGATCTCGTAGGCGCCCTTGTCGTTCAGCCGCACATGCACGGCGTTGGTGTCGCCGAACAGGTTGTGCAGGTCGCCGAGAATCTCCTGATACGCGCCGGTGAGGAAGATGCCGAGGATGTAGTCCTCGCCATCACGGAACTCGTGCAGTTCGAGGCTCGGACGTCCCTTCTTGCCCCCCACAAAACGATCGATCTTGCCGTCGGAGTCGCACGTGACGTCCTGCAACGTGCCGCGGCGCAACGGCTGCTCGGTGAGCCGGTGAATGGGCATGATCGGGAAGAGCTGATCGATGGCCCAGCTGTCCGGCAACGACTGGAAGAGCGAGAAATTGCAGAAGTAGCGGTCCACGAGCACCGCTTCGATTTCCACGAGGATGTCCTCGAACGTGCCCGGATCGGCAGAGGCGATGCGATAGGCCGCGTTCATCGTCGCCAGCCAGAGCACTTCAGCCTTCGCCAGGCCGCGCAGGTTCAACACGCCGCTGTTAAAATAGTTGCGCGCGCGATCCTTGTCGAACGACGCGTCATGGAACACTTCGAGCACCTTTCGCGGCTTGGCGCCGCGCTCGGTGAGCGTGCGCCAGTCCTCGAACATTTCGTGCAACAGCGAGTGATCATCGTCATCGAGCTGCGGCACCGGCTGCTCCGCCTGCGACTCCACGTCGATGACCTTCACGAGCAACAACGCGTGGTGCGCCGTCAGGGCGCGTCCCGACTCGCTGATGATATGCGGCATCGGCAACTCCGCCTCTCGGCACGCCTCGGCGATCGTGTAGATCACATCGTTGGCGTATTCCTGCGGTGTGTAGTTGACGCTGGCGTTGTTCGTTGAACAGGTGCCGTCGTAGTCGATGCCCAATCCGCCGCCCACGTCGACGTGGGAAATATCCACGCCCATGGCGCGCATCTCCATGTAGAAACGCGCGACCTCCTGCAGCCCCGACTTGATGAAGCGGATGTCGGTGATCTGACTGCCAAGGTGGAAGTGGATGAGCTTGAGCACATCGATACGCCCTTCGGCTTTGAGCCGGTCAATGAGCTTGACCAGTTCGGCGGAGCTGAGCCCGAACTTGCTCTTCTCGCCGCCGCTCTGCGCCCAGCGTCCCGCGCCCTCGCTGGCGAGCTTGATGCGCACACCGCACACCGGGCGCACATCGAGTTCAGCCGCGACCTCGAGCAGCACGTCGAGTTCGCTGAGTTGCTCGAGCACGATGAAGACACGATGGCCAAGCTTCTGCCCCATGAGGGCCAGTCGCATGAATTCGTGATCTTTGTAGCCGTTGCAGACGATCAGATGCTCGGTGGTCTCGGACAATCCGAGCACCGCTTGCAATTCCGGCTTGGAACCGCACTCGAGACCGACGCCGTGCCGCTTGCCGAACTGCACGATTTCTTCGACGACGTGGCGCTGCTGATTCACCTTGATCGGATAGACGGTCGTGTAGCCGCCCGTGTACTCGAACTCCTTCATCGCCGCGCCGAAACGCTCGCTGAGCGTCTCGATGCGCGAGCGGAGGATGTCGGAGAAGCGCAGCAGCACGGGCAGTTGGATGCCCTGCTGTTCGAGATCACCGGCGAGATCCTTAAGGTCCAACTGCAGGTGCGGACGCTCCGGATCCGGGCGCACAATGACGTTGCCGCGCTCGTTGATGTCGAAGTAGCCGGCACCCCAGCCGTCTACGTTGTACAGGGACCGGGCTGCGTCGATCGTCCAGGCAGCGGGCGCCGGCGGGGGAGCGTCGGGAATCGGTGCAATTCGAGTGGCCATAACGACCAAAGTTAGGGGATGCGTGCGGATTGCGCATGGACCCGCACGGCATCCACCTGGCGACCGGTCGGGCCGTGTCACCGAACCGTTACGGCCCGTGCGCCGACCGCACGGACGCACGTCGCCGATTGGCGCTATCGGTCGCCGTCGAGCAATCCGCCGATCCCGCCGAGCAGCGAACCTTCCTCGCGACGGCTGCCACCGGCGCGTGGGGACGCGGCGATGATGCGATCGGCGAGACGCGAGAAGGGCAGCGTCTGCAGAATGACCCGACCGGGGCCGGTCATCTGGACGAAGAACAGTCCTTCGCCGCCGAAGAGCGCTGTCTTGATGCCGGGCACGCGCTGAATGTCGTACTGCACCGACGGCTGGAACGCGACGAGACAACCCGTGTCCACTCGCAGCACTTCACCGGGCGCCAGATCGATCGCGTGCAGCGTTCCCGAGGAATGCAGGAAGGCGAGCCCATCACCCGTCAGCTTCTGGAGAATAAAACCTTCACCGCCGAAGAAGCCGGCGCCGAACTTCCGCGTGAACGCCACGGTCACGTCGATGCCGCGCGCCGCGCAGAGAAAGCTGTCCTTCTGCGCCATGACCGTGCCGCCCCATTCGCGGAGATTCAGCGGAAGAATCTTTCCCGGGTACGGCGCGGCGAAGGCCACGTCCGCACGACGTGCGCTGTCGTTGCCAAAGAGCGTGACGAAAAACGAGTCCCCGGAGAGCACGCGCTTGCCCGCGCCGACGAGCTTGTCGAAGAGTGAGCCGGAGCGCGCGTTCGGATCGAGCGTGGTGGCCATCGTGATACCTTCGCGCATGAACATCATGCCGCCCGCTTCGGCGAACACCGCCTCTCCCGGATCAAGCGTAATGATCACCGCCTGCATGTCATCACCGATGATCTGGTAATCGATTTCGTCTGCCATTCGCACCACTCCTTGTAGACTGCGTCGTAGGGAAATGCGGTTCGGACTGGTCGGGCCGAGCGTCAAGCCGCAACTTGGGAAGGGAAAATCCGACGCAGTAGACTAACGACGCGGCCGCGGTCGCGTGAGGGATGCGATGGGACGCTTGCTGGGCTACTTTGTGCGCGGCCTCGTGCTGCTGACACCGATCGCAGTGACGATCTGGATCTGCTGGCTGGTGTTCACGCGCGTGGATGGCTGGCTGGGATTGCCAATTCCCGGCGCCGGCTTCGTCGCCACGCTGGTCCTCATCACCCTCGTTGGCTTCCTCGGCTCCAACCTCCTGACGCGCTCCGCCGTCGGCGCGCTCGAGCGGCTCATGTCGCGACTGCCGTTCGTGCGGCTGCTGTACGGGTCGACGAAAGATCTGCTGAACGCGTTCGTGGGCGAGAAGCGCCGCTTCGACAAGCCGGTGCTGATGGCGCTGCAGCCCGACCACTCCGCGCGACTCGTGGGTTTCGTCACGCAGGACTCGCTCGACCACCTGGGGCTGTCGAATCACGTAGCCGTCTACTGCCCGCACTCGTACAATTTCTCCGGCCAGCTTTACGTGGTGCCCGCGACACAGGTGCGCCCGCTCGACGTCGCGAGTGCCGATGTCATGGCCTTTGTCGTGTCCGGCGGCGTATCCGGCCTTGTACCGGCCGCGCTGTCCGAGGGCGAGTTCGCCGCCATCCCGTCCTGATCCCCGCTCCCAACCGACTCTACATCACCGTGTTTCATCAAGTGTTCTCCGCCGCACGATCGACGCGCGCCGTCGGGCTCTCGTTGTGTGTATTGGCGGCGCCCGCGGCCGCACAAACGCCGCGCACCACGTCGCCCCAACTGCCACCGCGACCGATTCTGCTGGTGCCCGACGCCGTGTTCGACGGGGTCGGTGACGCGCCACAGCGCGGATGGGCGGTCCTCGTGCGCGGCGGTCGCATCGAGGCGGCGGGAGCGCTGGCCGGACTGGCGGTGCCCGCGGACGCCGAACGTGTGGAGTTGAAGGGGACGACGCTCATGCCGGGCATGAGCGACCTGCACAGCCATGTGCTACTCCACCCGTACGACGAAACGCCGTGGAACGACCAGGTCCTGCGCGAGTCGCTGGCGCAGCGCACGGCGCGCGCGGTCAATCATTTGCGCGCCACGCTCATGGCGGGTTTCACGGTGCTGCGCGATCTGGGAACGGAAGGCGCCGACTACGCGGACGTGGGGCTCAAGGAAGCGGTCGAACTGGGCGTCGTGCCGGGACCGCGCCTGTTCGTCACGACCAAGGCCATCGTCGCCACCGGATCGTATGGGCCGAAGGGGTTTGGCACCGAGATCGGGGTGCCGCAGGGAGCGGAAGAAGCGGATGGCGTGGAAGGGTTGACGCGTGTCGTGCGCGACCAGATCGGGCATGGTGCCGACTGGATCAAGATCTACGCGGACTACCGATGGGGGCCGCGCGGCGAGGCGCGTCCCACCTTCTCCGAGGCAGAGTGGAAGGCGATCGTCGAGACGGCCGCAGCGAGCGGGCGGCCGGTGGTGGCGCATGCGAGCACGGTGGAAGGAATGCGACGAAGCATCATGGCCGGTGTGGAAACCATCGAGCATGGCGACGCGGCGAGCGCGCAGACGTTCGCGCTGATGAAGGAGCATGGCACCGCCTTTTGTCCGACGCTCGCCGCCACCGAATCCACCACGCGCTATCGTGGCTGGAAAAAGGGCGTGGACCCGGAGCCGGCCGGCATCACGCAGAAGAAGGCCATGTTCAAACTGGCCCTCGCCTCCGGCGTGACGATCTGCAACGGCAGCGATGTGGGAGTATTCACTCACGGCACGAACGCCATCGAACTCGAACTGATGGTGGAGTATGGTATGACTCCGGTTGCCGCGCTGCGCGCGGCCACGAGTGTGAACGCGAAGCTGCTGCACCGAGAGAACGAGTTCGGTCGTGTGGCCGCGGGACTGCTGGCCGATCTGGTAGCCGTGCAGGGCGACCCGATTCAGGCAATCGGGGCGCTGCGCGACGTACGGTTCGTGATGAAAGGCGGTCAGATCGTGCGGCGGGAAACGCCCTGAACGGGGACCTCTCGGCCGAGAACGCAACCGATCTCGCGGTCATTGTCGTCGGCGCGGGACTGAGCGGGCTCGCCTGCGGACTGGCGCTGCGAGCACACGGCGTTTCGGTGCACCTGCTCGAAAAGAGTCGCGGGATCGGCGGGCGTATGAGCACGCGACGTGAACAGACGTGGCGCTTCGAGCACGGGGCACCGCACACGGACCGTCTGCATGCCATGCGATCGGCGGCGACCGATGCGTCACGTCCGCTGCATATCTCATTCGGCGCGCAGGTGCAGCAACTCGGACCGATGGCGGCCGGTTGGAACATCACGCTCGACGACGGACGCCTGTTCAACGCCGCTGTGGTGCTGCTGGCGATTCCGGCTCCGCAGGCGGTAGCGCTTCTCGATCGCCGTGACAGCGGGCGTGACCGTGAGGCAGTGCACGGGTTGACGGCACCGATACGCAATGCGCTGGCCGCGGTCGAGATGTCGCCCTGCTGGAGCGGGATGTTCGCGACTGACGCGCCGTTCCGTCTCGACGCGCTGCCTCTGCTCGGCGATGACGCCCTGCAGATCCGTGCGCAGCCGCAGACGTCGCGGTCGGGAGCCGACGACGCAGCGCACGTGGCGACAGCATGGGTCGCGCAAACCGGCGCAGCATGGAGCAGCGCCCATCTCGAACTCGACGCGAGAGAGATTGAATCGCGCTTGACGGCGGCGATTTATGCGCAGCACGCGCAGGCCAGAGTGCGGTTCATGCGCGCGCACCGGTGGCGATACGCACGCGTTACGCGAGGTCTGGCCGTGGAGAGTCTCTGGATGGGAAACGCGTCGATCGGCGCCTGCGGTGACTGGGGCGGCGCGACTTTGGAGGAAAGCGAGCGAGCCGTGACCAGCGGTCGTGCGCTTGCGGGTGTGCTGCTGGCGCACTACAACATCGCGTCGATCGGCTGACAAGTGCGGCGCCGACCGCTGCAGGCTGGAACGGCAACGCGGGGCGAGTTGATGCTGCGACCCGCCCCGCGTTTTCATTTAGCGTTCAGGACGCGGTCCTTCAACCAGCGACCACCACCGTCCTCCCGAATCAGCCCGGTGGGAAGTTCGGATTGTTGTCACGCTCCGGACGTGGAATCGGGTAGCAGGTTTGGTTGCCCGTGCTCGGGTACCCCGGCTTGAAGTACGGCTGGCCAGTGGCGGTGATGAACTGCGTCGATGCGGGCGAGCGACGGAAGTCCGCAAGCGCTTGCCCTCGAGATAGAACTCAAATGCGCGCTGGTTGTACAACTCCGTCTGCACGCTGGCCGCATCGTTCGCGCCAGCGTACGCCGGCAGCCCATTGGCCAGACGACGCGCGTTGATCAGGGCCGTTTGTTGCGTCACGTTGGCCGACGCTTCGGCGGCGATGTAGTCCGCCTCGAGCTTGGACGCCAACCGCATGCTCGCCGCATAGCCATTGAACTTGGTTTGCTGGTAAAAGCCACCCGGCACCGCGTCCTGCGGGTTGAGCGTGGTCACACCGGGGCCACGGAACGTCACACGTGGATCCGTTGTCCGGTACGGCGGCGCCACGCTGATGGAACCGCGATCGAACGTGAACTGATACTGCCGGTTGGACAAACGAGCGCGGTTTCCTGCGTCGTCCGTGTACGCAATGTTGTACACGAACCCGGCGGGCACCAGCGCTGCATCGGCAGCAGCACCGGCGTTGTCGCCCTTCTGCAGCTTGGCGCGGGCGCGGCCCACCAGCGCCGCGTTGGCCAGTGCCACACCGTCGGCCGTCGCGTTGGCGCGGCCCACCTCGACACCGCGCGTGAACCAGAACGACGCGGAGTCGAGGAGCTGCGCCGTGGTCAGCTCCGGTCCCGACGACAGCGTGCCCGAACAGAAGTCGGTCGCGATCATCAGGATGGAGAAGCCGCGGAACGTGGCCGCACGCGCCAGGCTGATGTTCGTGGTCGGATTCGGCAGCGGCAAATCGAGCACGGTCTTGGCTGCCGCGGCGGCTCGTGAGATCGGCTGCCAGACGTCCGTGTTCAGCGACCCGTTGAGATCCGAGACCGTGCGGAATCCGAACTCGTTGCGTGTCGGGAACGTATCGGAGACGTTGACTTCGTTCGTGAACCAGCCGCTGTACGACGAGAGCCAGCCCAGCGCCACCGCGAAATTCTGCTGTGCAGAGGCAGCGAGGATAGACGCGCTGGACGCCGGGTCGACTGTTGCCGCATCGATCACGTTCGGGTTGGTGACTTCAAGGAACTTGTCGGAACAGGCGGTCGCGCCGAGCAGCAGTGCCGTACCAGCGACTGTGCGCGTAACCGCGCGTTGGATCGATTTCATGATCGTCTCGCGGTCAGAAAGTGAAATTGAAGCGAAGCACCGTTTTGCGCGGGTTCGGCTGGGTCAGAAAATCTTCGCGGGAGAACGCGCCGGTCTGCGAGTTCACTTCCGGATCCTGGCCGGAGTAATCGGTCCAGAGGCGCACGTTCTGCATGGCGAACGTCACCGAGGCGCCATCGATCACACCGCCCAGGCGACGCGCGACCGACGCCGGCAGGTCGTACGTGGCGGAAACTTCGCGTAGACGGACGAAGTCGCCACGCTCCAGGAAGGCGTCGCGCACATCGTTCACCGTCGACGCGTTGCCCTTGTTCGTCACGAACGCCGGCTGGCCTGCGGTGAGATTGCCGTAGCGGCGCAGGCGCTCTTCGGCTGACAATACGGTCGGGTCGAGGCGGAGGTTGGAGCGCACAACTTGCGTCTCGCGAAAGAACGCCGTGTTGTTGAACACGATGAAATCACGCTTGGCATCGAGCAGCGCGTTAAGGCGCAGGTTCTTGAAGAGCGTGACCGTGTTGGTGAGGTTCCACTCGAGCGTCGGGAACAGGTTGCCGACGGGCGCGAGCGTGTCGCTCACGATGACGCGGTGATTCGCCACGTCGATCGACTCGATGCGCTTCGACACCGGCACGCCGAGTTGCTGGCCGATGATCGTGCGACCCACGCCACCGAGGGCGAACGGCAGCACGGAGTTCCCCGGTGAGCCGAGGCTCAGAAGCTCGTTGTGGAGCGTGTTGGCACCGGCGCCGACGTCCCAGCGCACGTTGCTCCAGTTGATCGCGTTTACGTTCACCGCGAGCTCGAAGCCGCTGTTTTCCACCGAGCCAATGTTGGCCAACGGGTTGGCGTTGAAGCCCAACGACGGAGGAATCGGACGCGCGATGATGAGATCCTTCGTCGTCTTCTTGAAGTACGTGAGCTCGGCCGATACGCGGTTGTTAGAGAAACCGGCGTCGAGGCCGGTTTCGAACTCGGTGCCGCGCTCCGGCTTGAGGTTCTCGTTGCCGGGATTGCCCGGCACGGCGCCCGCTCCGGTTGTACCCGTAATGTTGAACGGCGCGGCGACCAGCGTGGTGAGTGCGTCACCCGGGTTGGGCGAGCGGCCCGTGGTGCCGTAGGCGGCTCGCAAACGCAGCGTGTTGAATACGCCGGTCAACGGCTGGAAGAAATCTTCTTCCGAGATGGCCCAGCTGCCGCCGATCTTGGGCAACACGAACGAGGGGCTCTGGGTGCCGAACGACGAATTACGGTCGATGCGCACGCCGACCTGCAGGAAGCGCTTGTCTTGGTTGCCGATCTGCAGCTGCGAGAGGTAACCGAACTGGCGCTGCTCCGGGAACCCGCCGCCGCCCGTGGTGATCGCCGCGGAGCCGATGGAGTTGTTCGAGTTGGTCACCAGACCAATACCGGTGGCATTGAGGAACGTGTTACGCGTGGAGATGACCTGCAACCCGAACGACAGGTTGGTCTCCCAGTTCGCGCCCCAGTTCTTCTTGGCGTTACCGAGGTAGTCGAAGGTGTAGCGTTCGGCGCTGCGTGCGGTGGAGGCGTTGCTGCCGCCGTCGGTCTGACCGCCATACCAGAGCGAGTCGTTCTTCGGGAAGAAGCTGCGTTGGTCGTCGCTGGCGTAATCCATGCCTGCGGTGAAGCGGTTGGTCATCCAGCCAGTCGGCGCGTAGTTGGCCGTGATGCTCGTGGTGACGCGACGGGTGAGCAGACGACGCTCGATTGAGTTGATCGCGTTGTAATGACGATTGCTGAACCAGCCGTCCTGGGTGAGGTTGGCATTGGCCGCATCGCTGCGCGTGAGCGGGCTGCCCAGCAGGGCACCGCCAATCCACCCGAAGATGTTGTTATCGTTGTCCGGGAGGTCGATCTGGCTTTGCACGAGACCCAGGCCGATGTCCATATTCAACTTCGAGTTCGCGATGTAGTTGACGTTCGTGCGAACGTTGTAGCGGTTGAACTGATTGTTTGGCAGTGTGCCGGCCGTGTTGTTCGAGCCGTACGAGACGTTATAGCCGTAGTTCTGGCCACCGCCGCGGATGCCGTAGTTGATCACGCGCGCCGAACCGTTTTCAAACGCGTTTACGCGATTAAGCGGGTTGTCCTGAACGAGCGCGCCGACTGCCAGTCCCCGGCAGAGCGGGTTCGTGCTGGTGGCCGCCACGTTGGCCGCCGTGCAGAGGCCATAGTTGTCGGGCGGCGTGTAGTTGGGCGTGGAGACGCCGCCCTCGACGCGCAGGCTTTGCTGAAAGGAGTTCGAGCCGGCACGCCCCTTCTTGGTGATGATCTGGATGACGCCGGCGCTGGCGTCGGCTCCGTAGAGCGTCGCGGCGGCCGGACCCTTCACCACTTCGATACTTTCGATTTCTTCCGGATTCAGGTCGTTCATGCGATCAAAGGCCTGGCCGCTCTGTCCCGAGCCGATCTGACCTTCGTTGATGCGCACGCCGTCAATGAAGAGCAGCGGCTGGTTCGACAGGTTGATCGACGACGCGCCGCGAATGCGGATCGTCGTAGCCGTACCGGCTGTCCCCGACTGGGAGCTGAGGGCGACTCCGGGCACGCGCGCCTGCAACAAATTTGCGACGCTGGTAATCGGGGCATCCCTGATCACGTCCGCGGCAGAGACGGACGCGACGACCGCCGCCTGCGCCTTCCGCTCCTGATTACCGGCGGTACCGGTCACCACCAGCTCGGAGAGCGTCACGAGGCTGGCCGACATGCGAAGCGTGGAGCTGGCAGTCTAACCAGCCACGACCGTGATCGTGTCCGAGCTCGTCTTGTAGCCAAGACGAAAGGCGGCGATGATGACGCGGCCCGGACGCACGTTGACGAGACGGAATTCGCCCGCGATGGTGGACTGCGTTTCGGCGGCCCCCCCGGAGAGCACGATGCGTGCACCGGCGATGGGCAGTTGTGTGGCAGCATCCATGACCTTGCCGGCAATCGTGCCTGTCTGCGCCATAGCGCCACCCAACGGCGCGATCGCCAACAGTGCGGCGAACGCGTGTAGATGGCTGGTGAAACGCGCTGGAAACTTCATCAAAGGACTCCTGACTCCGGGTAGGGACGAACGGATCGGCGAAACAATTCACGCCTTGGCGCGCGAGCGGTGGGAATCTCACTTCTGAGATGTGAGCTTCAGCGGACCACCATGCAACGTAAGCCGTGACGCAATCGTGTCAATGCGATAACCGATTCGATACCTGCCCAGTGCGTCCAATCCCGCCACGGGCCGCTTGTCACAACAGCGACTTCGGCGCGATTCCCTATTGGTATTGCTTGCATCGCGACGCCCGGTCGCTCTAGGGGCGATTCAAAAAAGTGGCGTGTCCCATGCGCATCGAAGGGACACGCCGTTTAAATGGAGGGACGGACGCGTGATCATGGCGACTATATCACACGCCGGCGAACGGTGCCTCAGCACCATCGCGCAACAACGCGATGCGTTCCTCAACGAAAGCGACGAGCTCCGCCATCGTGTCTGCGTCAAACACCAGCTTCACGCCGGCGGCGGCGTAGAGCTCGGGCAGCGGCCGTGTGCCGCCGAGCGCGAGGAACCGCTTGTAGTCGGCGACGGCCTTGGCCGGATCGTGGACGGAGTTGCGGAACAGCTGCAACGCACCCAACTGCGCCAGCCCGTACTCGATGTAGTAAAAGGGCAGCTCGAAAATGTGCAGCTGGCGGTACCAGCGCGAGACACGTTCCGCCTCGAGCCCGCTCCACT
The DNA here is from genome assembly GCA_038213465.1 of Gemmatimonadales bacterium. Taxonomy (GTDB): domain Bacteria; phylum Gemmatimonadota; class Gemmatimonadetes; order Gemmatimonadales; family Gemmatimonadaceae; genus Gemmatimonas. The sequence goes on from JBBQTA010000016.1 coordinate 56,078, forward strand.
CCACCCCCGCCTCGAACTGCGCGCGAATCTCCAGCCACTTTGCATCGCGTGCGTCGCGATCGGCACCCTTGGGGTCCGTGTACATCCACGCCTGAAACGCATCGACGCTGGCGATGTGCACGAGACTGCCCAGCACATCTTCCAGATGCTCCAGCCACGCCACCCGCGCCTGCTCTGGTGTGTAATAGCCATCCGGCGCAACCAGATACGGCATGGCCAGCAGTTCCATGCCCATGGAGGCCAGCTCCGCCGCCTCGTGTCCGGTGCGACGTTGCCACGTGAACGGCAGCGCATGTGTGGCAAAGTCGTGGAAGGAGTGCCCCGCTTCATGTACCAACGTTTGCACATCGTCCGGCACCCCCACGGCATTCATGAAAATGAACGGCCGGCCGCGGAACGACAGATCGGTGCAATATCCACCCGGCGCCTTGCCGGGCCGGCTCTCGAGATCGAGCAGTTGCTCATCCTTCATGATGCGGAACTTCTCCCCCAGCTCCGTATCCACGCGGCGGAAAATGCGCTCGGCCCGATCGACGAACGTCTCCACATCGGCGAAGGGCGTGAGCGGCTCCGTGGTGCCGAGGTCGACGGTCACGTCCCAAGGTCGCAGCACGTCCACGTCGAGCACGCGCTTGCGGTGCGCCATCAGGCGCGCGACGGCGGGTGTGACCGCCGTCTTGACGGCATGATGGAATCCCGCGACGTCGTCCGGCGTGTAATCGAACCGATGCTTGGCGGCAAAGCAGAAACGCTGGTAGTCGGAGAAGCCGGCTTCGCTCGCCACCGCCGTGCGCAGCGCGTACATCTTGTCGAACAGGTCGGCGAACTCGGTGCGCTGCGCCAGATAGGCCGACGCGCCAAGCCGGAACGCTCGCTCGCGTTCAGCGCGTTCGGACGACTTGAGATGCGGCTGCAGCTGGGGAATGGTTTTGGCGGTCCCATCCCAGTCCACACTGAGTCCACCGGTGATCTTCTGGTACGCCGCCGAAAGCTCCTCTAACTGCGCGAACCGTTCCACATTCGCTTCACGGAAGATTTCGATGTCGCTGCGGAACCGGCGCACCGTGGTTGCGAGGTCCGGTCGCGTGGGCGCAAACTCCACCAGCCGCCGCGCCAGCCGCACCTGCTGCTCTTCCATTTTGGGAAACACTTCCATGGAGAAGCGCAGGTACGCCTTCTCCGCCGCCTCGTCCGCCGTGTTGGCCGTATACGCGATCATGGCGAGCGTGCCCGCCTCCCCCACCAGTGTGTCGAGACGGGACCACATGGCCAGCCAGGCCTCCACCGCGGATGTGGAGTCATCGACGGCCACCGTGGCCAGCTGCTCATAATACGGGCGAACGTCGTCCCACGTCGCGTTGCGAAATACGTCCGGTGTGGCTGGAAGTTCGATCATGGATCGGAAAGAGAGTTCACGCATGATGCAGCATCGGCGAGGCGTGTCAGCGAGGCGTCATTCGCCGTAGGGAATCCAGATGTTCTTCACCTGCACCGCGCGCCGCAGGAACTCGCGTCCCTCCCCGGCGCGCGGGTCCAACCACTCGCGACCCGCCCACTCCGTCCAGGTCCGCTTGAGGTTCGCCGCGGACGCTCGCTCCACCGCTGCGGCCCCTTGCTGCGACCCGACGTACCACACAGCCGATACATCGTCATGGTCCGCCAGGACGCGTGCGAGCGTCTCACGCGCCCCCGTGACAAGGTTGCATACACCTGCTGGTAAGTCCGACGTTTCCAGCACGCTATAGAAGTCGGTGGCCGCCAGCGGAAAGCGCTCGGACGGAATGGCCACCACACGATTGCCGGTCGCCAACAGCGGCGCGACCAGCGAGACCAACCCCAGCAGCGGATACGGATCGGGGCAAGCCACCCCCACCACCCCGATCGGCTCGTGCATGGCCAGCGCCACGCCGCGTATCGGCACGTCGTGGATCTGCCCATCGTGCTTGTCCGCCCACGCGGCGTAGGTGAACAGTCGGGACACACTCGCTTCCACTTCGAGCGTCGCCGCCGATTCGCCCGCGCCGGTCATGCGCGCGATGCGCCCGACAAACGCCTCCTGCCGCGCCGACAGATTCTCGGCGATGTAGTACAGGATCTGCGCACGTTGATGACCTGCGAGTCGGGCCCAGCCTCCTGCCGCATGCGCCGCCTCGACCGCGTTGCGAACGTCCTTGCGATTGCCATCGCCCACTTCGCCCACGGCACGCCCGACCGCATCACGGACGACGTGTGTATAGCCGGAATCGGGGCGCGCCTGCTTCCCACCAATGAACAACTTCGGTGTGCGATCGATCGTCGGAAGCGCGCGCGCCGACCCCTCGTGGGATCCGTCCCGCAATGCGTCCTCGTCGGTGATGACGTCGCGCGTCCCCAGCGGCGCCGACAGCACGGGCGACGGCGCGTCGGTGTGTGCACGCACCGGCTTGAGATACTCCCACAGTCCTTCCCGACCACCTTCGCGTCCGAAGCCGGACTCCTTGTAGCCGCCAAATCCGGCCGAGGCGTCCAACAGATTCGTGCTGTTGATCCACACCACGCCGCACTGCAGCTTGGGCGCCACGTCCAACGCGAGATTGATGTTCTCCGACCAGACACTCGCCGCCAGCCCGTACGGCGTGTTGTTGGCCAGCGCCACCGCTTCGTCCGGCGTGCGGAAGGTCATGCTCACCAGCACCGGTCCGAAAATTTCCGTCTGTGCGATCGTCGCCGACGGGGTCACGTTGGTAAACAACGTGGGCGGATGGAACGACCCCTCAGCGGACGTTTGCATGTCGCCGGCCCATGACGGCTGCCAGCAGGTGGCACCTTCCGCGACCCCTTGCGCCACCAGTAAACGGATGCGCTCCAGTTGCACCGGCGCGACGATCGCTCCCATATCCACGCTCTTGTCGAGGGGCGAGCCGATCCGCAGTCGCTCCATGCGATCGCGTAGCTTTTCCGTCAACCGGTCGGCGACTCCCTCCTGCACGAGCAGGCGCGAGCCGGCACAACAGACCTGCCCCTGATTGAACCAGATGGCGTCCACCACGCCTTCGACCACGCTGTCCAGATCCGCGTCGTCAAAGACGATGAACGGACTCTTGCCGCCAAGTTCGAGCGAGAGCCCCTTGCCCGTGCCGGCGGTGGCCACACGGATTGCGCGACCGACCTCGGTGCTGCCGGTGAAGGCGATCTTGTCCACGTCGTCGTGCCCCACGATCGCGGCACCGGTCTCGCCATCGCCCGTCACGAGATTGAACACACCAGGGGGCAGCCCGATGTCATGGATGAGCTCCGCAAAGCGCAACGCCGTCAACGGAGTGAACTCGGCTGGCTTGAGCACCACCGTATTCCCCGCCGCCAGCGCCGGCGCGACCTTCCACGCGAGCATCAGCAGCGGAAAATTCCATGGGATGATCTGCCCGACCACGCCGTAGGCATGGTGTCCAGCGAATTCGCTCTCGAGCAGCTGCGCCCACCCGGTGTGGTGATAGAAGTGCCGAGCCACGAGCGGGATATCGATGTCTCGCGTTTCGCGGATCGGTTTGCCGTTGTCGAGCGATTCGAGCACGGCGAAGTGGCGCGCATGCTTCTGGACGCCGCGCGCGATCGCGTACAGCCACCGCGCCCGCGCGTGAGCGGCGAGCGCCTGCCACGCGGGCAACGCGCCCCGCGCCGCAGCCACGGCATCGTCCACGTCGCGCGCCGTGCCTTGCGCCACGCGCGCCAGCGCACGTCCCGTTGCCGGCTCGCGCACCTCAAATTGCGCCTCGGCCGTCGGCGTGGTCCACCGCCCGCCGATGTAGTGGCCGAAACGGTGCTGCCGCGCCGCCAGCCAGTCGCGAATGACCGAGTCCCCTTCGGGGGCTGGTCCGTAGCTCATTGTATCGAAGAGCGCGCGCACGGAGTTCGGATTCGGCGCCGCGTCCGGTGGTGTCGCGTTCGGTGGGATGGTGGTCGCCATCGATCAGACCATGGGCATGCGATGGGCCGCCGCGTAGCGACCCGTCACGAAGTGTTCGAGCTGACGTTCCACATCGGTCAGCAGACCGCTGGCGCCAAACCGGAAGAGATGCGGGCGGAGCCAACGGTCGCCCAGCTCTTCTTTCATGAGGATGAGCCAATCGAGCGCCTGCTTGGCCGAACGGATGCCGCCGGCCGGTTTGAAGCCGACCTCGTGCCCCGCGCGTGCCCCGAATTCACGGATCATGCGCGTCATCACGAGACCGACGGGCAGCGTGGCGTTGGTCGGCTCCTTGCCGGTGCTCGTCTTGATAAAATCCGAACCCGCCATCATGGCCACCAGACTGGCACGCGCCACGTTGGTCAGCGTGGCCAGTTCGCCCACGCCCAGGATGGTCTTGAGATGCGCCTCGCCGCAGGCCGCGCGAAACGCGCGGACTTCGTCGTAGAGCGCTTGCCAGTCGCCGGTGAGCACATGCGCACGCGTGATCACGACATCGATCTCGCTCGCGCCCGCCGCTACCGACGCGTAAATCTCCGCCACCCGCTGCGCGAGCGGCGACAGTCCGGCCGGAAAGCCGGTGGACACCGCTGCGACCGGCACCCCCGATCCGCGCAGCGCCTCGACCGCCGTAGCCACATACCGGTGATAGACGCACACCGCGCCCGTGGTCAGCTGCAAGTCCCGGATCCCCAGCGCCTCGACCAGATCGTCGCGCAGCGGTTGACGCGCCTTGGCGCACAATCGGCGCACGTTGCTCTCGGTGTCGTCGCCGGAGAGGGTGGTCAGATCCATCACGGAGATCGCACGGAGCAGCCAAGCCGCCTGCCATTCCTTTTTCACGGTACGCCTGGCAGGCAGCGAGGCCACCCGTCGCTCGACGGCGCTGCGGTTGACCCGCGTGGACCGGACGAGCGCGAGGTCGAGCGCCGTACCGGGGTTGCGCAGGGGCGGCTCGTCGGGTGAGCGAGTCGGGGCGGGGCCGGCAACGACCGGTCCCGCAGCATCGGCGCGCAGGGCGGGCCGGGCGGCGTGCAACGGAGTGACAGACATGGGACGCGCAATCTAGCACGAGGACTCTGCCGTCGAACCGTGTTCGTGACACGATCAGGCGCGTGACCCTCAACAACCGCGGGGTAACGGCCGACACTCGCATCCGTCACGTGCTTTCTCCTTCAAGGTCTGCCATGCGCCCCGCTCGTCCAACATATCTGCTCGCCGTCCTGTTCGCCGCAGTTCCCGCGCTGCTGGCGTTCCCGGGGTGCACGGCCACCACTGCGGCCCCCACTGCCTCGCGACTGACGATCGTGCAGGGTCATCTTCAGACTGCAGCGGTCGGCGCGCAACTGCCCACCTCGATCGTGCTCCGCGTCCTCGGCACGGATGGCGGACCGATCGAGAAGATCCCAGTGAGCCTGAGCGTCGTCGCCGGAGGCGGCACGGTCGATCCGGCCACGAGCCTCAGCGACGCGAATGGCGAAGTGAAAGCCAAGTGGACACTCGGTCCCGCCTCTCAGGTCCAGACGCTCTCGGCAGGTGCGCCCGGGGTCGAGGCGGTGACGATCAGCGCGCTCGGCATTTTGCCCGGCGACCTCATCGTGGCGCAAGGGAACAATCAGGTGGCCCGGCAGGGCGCGGCGCTTCCGGTGCAGATCGTCCTTCGCGTGACGGGCGGCGCGAACGTTCCCATCCCCGGTGTCACCGTCGCCATGGCCATCACCGGCGGCGGCGGGCAGATCTCCCCGCAATCGGCGGTCACCAACGCCCTCGGTGAAGTCACGGTGCGCTGGACGCTTGGCCCGCAAACCGGCACGCAGTCGGCGACGGTGACCGCTGGCAACCTCGGTCCCATTCCGTTGACTGCGACGGCGAACTAGCGACCACCCGGGGGACTGATTGGGTGTCGCGCGACGCCAGCGTGCGTTGACGCGCCACGCAACGCGCGGTGATCGTTCCACATGATCATTACAGTGTTGTCGACCAGGGCGTCGCGGTGTCCGTGCGAGCATACCCGTCAGCGCCCGTGTCTGCCTAAGGCAGTGCCGACGCCGTGAGCATGGCATCGATGGACGGCAAGACCGTCGTCATCACCGGCGCGAGTGACGGCATCGGTCGCGCGGCGGTCCAGAGGTTCGTGCGCGCCGGCGCGACGGTCTGCATGATCGGACGCAACGAGGCCAAGACATCGGCCGCGGCCGCCGCCATCATGAGCGAGACCGGGCAGCGCTCCATCATCTGGGAGATTGCCGATCTATCGCGGCAGGACGCGGTCCAAGACCTCGCGCACCGGCTGCGGACGCGGGTGCCCACGATCGACGTGCTCGTGAACAACGCCGGCGCGGTGTTTCTCGAGCGTGAAGTGACCGCAGAAGGCCTGGAACGCACGTTTGCGCTCAATCACCTGCAGTACTTCACGCTCACGCTGCTGCTGCTCGATCAGCTTGCGGCAGCGGCAACTTCCGGCGCCCCTTCACGCGTTGTGTCCGTGTCGAGCAGGGCGCACAAGGATGCACGACTCGACATCGACGATCTGCAGGGCAACCGTAACTACGGCGGCTGGCGCGCATATGCGAACTCAAAGTTGTGCAACATCCTCTTCACCCGCGCGCTGGCGCGCCGGATGGATCCGCGCAAGGTCGTCGCGCATGTGCTGCACCCCGGTGTGGTGTCCACGCGCTTCGCGGTCAACAATGGCTGGCGCGGCCGCCTGATGCGTCGCCTCATGGATTTCATTTCCATCACGCCGGACGCGGGCGCCGACACCATCGTCTGGCTGGCCGGCGATGCGGAGGCCGCGCGCACCAGTGGCGACTACTGGTTGCGACGCGAGCGGATCGCACCGTCTGCAGCCGCACGACGCGACGCCGATGCCGAACGTCTGTGGACGGCAAGTGCCCGTCTTGCCGCGCTGGATGCCGAGGCGCTCATTCGCGACGCGGGCGTGGCCGCGGAGGAGTGAGATGAGCGATCTGCCCCGTATCGCCGTGGTGCTCTGGCGCATCGTGCCGATGGCGATCTCGTTCCGGCGCGATTTCCGGCGCTGGGTGAAGTGGGGCGCACCAGCCGTTCGCTCGGAGGCGTTTCACCGGCGACGGGCCACGGCGCTCGTGCGGAACATCGCCGCCCTTGGTCCCGCGTTCGTCAAGCTCGCACAGATCTTTGCCACACGCGCCGATCTCGTGCGCGAACCGTACCTCACCGCCCTCGGCACGCTCACCGATCAGGTGCCACCGGTGGCGTGGCGCGAGATCCGCGCCGTACTCGCATCGGCGTGGGCGGTGGATCCGGACACGGTGCTCGATCGGCTCGATCCGGTGCCGCTCGCGGCAGGTTCGCTGGGTCAGGTGCACCGCGCGACCTATCAGAGCCGCGCGGTCGTGGTGAAAGTGCTGCGTCCCGGCGTAGAGGCGATCGTGGAGCGTGACATCCGCATCGCGCGGCGCATCGTCAGCGCGGTCTACGAGCGATTCCCGCATCATCATGTGCTCGGCTTCCGCGTGGTGCTCGACGAATTCGCGCGGAATGTGGGCGACGAAATGAACTTCGTGCGTGAAGGTGCGCAGTGTACGCGCATGCGTGAGCGCTTTACCGATGAGCCGCGGCTGCGTATTCCGCGGGTGGAGTCGGAGCTGACACGCCGCGAGGTGCTGGTGCTCGAGTATCTCGAGGGCACGCGCATCGACCAGCTGGATGCACGCGTTACGAGGGGGGAGGTGTCGCCGATCGCTCTCGTGGAAACGCTGATCGAGAGCTACGCGCGCATGATGCTGCGGGACGGTGTGTTTCACGCCGACCCGCATCCCGGCAACTTGCTGGTCGATGCCGCCGGCCGCATCGTCCTGCTCGACTTCGGGATGGTGATCGAGGTGGACGTGCACACCCGCAAAGCGCTGTTCGACACGATCATTGCCGCGATCCGTCGCGATGCGGCCGGCACCGCAGCGGGATTCTTCGCCTTGGGCATGGTCGCGCCGGGAACGTCGTCGGAGACGATGGAGTCGCTGGTCACGGTGCTCCTGGAGATCGCCTACGCCGAAACGGCGATGGACGAGCGCGCGCGGGCGATCGCCGACCGCGTGATGCGGGAGTTGTTCAACTGGCCGATCGTGCTTCCGGGCGAGTTGGTCTACTTCGCACGCACGGCCGCGCTGATCGAGGGCGTGGGCGGCCGCTACGACCGCCACTTCAACAGCATTCGCGTAGCGACGCCGGTGGTGCTGCGCATGCGCCGGGAGATTCTTGCGGTACTGCTGGGTGAAAACGGCGCGGCGGATCCAATCACCACGTGGGCGGCAACGCTTGGTGCGGTGGCCGGCGGTGCGGCGGCGATCATCGCCAAGACTGGGCGTCGTCTCAACCGCGAGGCCGCGTCGCGCGTGCAGGCGTGGTTGTCCAGCGATTGATCAGCCGCAGTGCACCGGGACGTCTCGACGACGCAAAACGGGGGTCGAACAGTCAGATCGCCCCCCGCCGTTTTCGGTGCGCATCGCTTGAGCAGCGGTGCGCGGTCAGGTCAGCACTCAGACCGTGGTACGCGCCTTCTGCGAGCGGCGACGCGCGGCGCCAAACACAGCGAGCATGCCCACGCCCATCAGCGCGTAGGTGGACGGCTCCGGCACGGTGCTGCTGCTGATTCCGATGCCGTTGCGGCTCGGCGTCGAGTACGAGCCCATCACGAATTCCTGTACGCCACCGCGGCCCGGCACCGTGTTGTGATTGATGCTCACGTCGCTCAGCACGTACGCATTCGACCAATCCATGGTGACACCCGTCGTGGCGTACCACGTGTTGGCCTGCGTCAGCCAGGCATGGTTGCCCGGCGCCGGGGAACCGCTGCCGAACAGCGACCAGATCGACCGGTGGAGGTTGCCCCACGCGCTCGTCGGGTTGAGTGCAAACTGCGACGTCAGGTACACGGCTTTGCGGTAGTCAACCAGCTCGCCCGCACCGAAACGGGTGTTCGCCATGTTGCCATTGGCCAGATTCGTCACCTTGGCGGTATACGTCTGATTGATGGAGATGTGGTTGGTGTAGTCCACGCAGAACACCTCGAACGACGTGCCCGACGTGGTGGACAGCACACCCGCGGCGGTCGTCCTGACCTGGTACGGCCCGACGTACACGCCTGACGACACGACGCTGCCCGCGCCTGTGAACCTGAGCGCCTGCGTCTGACCGAAGGCGGCAGCGGGCATCATTGCAGAAGCGGCAAGAACCAACGGGAAAACGCGGGACAGCATGCGCATTGGGGTAGTCCGGTAGAGTGATCAGGACGTCTCGGTTATGGCTCAGCTTGGTTGCAAGCGTTATGCCAATCGCTGCCGCAAGCGCTTATTCTTCGTAAACACTTGTCATAGAACCGCTTACCCTGGAGCATCTTCACCGGAGCCAACCAAGCGCAACCGACGCGATTCGCCTGATCGTTGCACTGTGGTGCGGCGACGACAGCGTGGTGCGACAGAAGTCAGGGAAAACGGCAGACGTGAAAACGTCACATTCCGTCGGGGCGTCGCGCGCGCGGACCGCCTAAAAAATCCACTCGCGGAACAGGTCGAAGCCGAATTGCATCTGAGGCAGCACGTTGCCACCCAGCTGTGTGCATGGGGACGCCCCCGGATCTACACCAACCTGCGCCGTCAGCGCTGGCGCCAGCCGGAACTCGGCCGCGATGCCGTACCACAGCGTCGCGCCCTGCCCACTGCCCCGGCACACGCCCGTGTTCACACGGAGGAACGTCCGGTCGCCAAGCTGCTTGCCGGCCGTAATGCTCAGATTATCGAGCAGGGAGAGCGCGGTGAGATCGTCCTTCCCCTGCCCGCCGGCGGTGTTGATCTGCAGCGTATTGAGATTGAACGGGAGCAAGCGCTGCAGCGCGCCCTCCACGTAGCCGCCTGCGGACGGCAGCAGCACGCCTGTCACCGCACGTACCGTGCTTTGGCTCTGCCCGTCGAGTGCGAACGTCGGCGCGCCAAAAATCAGCAACGAAATAATTTCGGATTCCGGCGCGCTCGAGAACAACGGATCGCTGCTGGAGAGCGAGATCACCGGGCGCTCCAAGGTGCCGCCGATGTGCACCCGGACGGGCGTCTCCTCGCCGTCCGCGACACGCACCACGTTCGTGGCGGAGATGTCGAGTGTGGGGGCAATGGCGTCGGTGCCAAAAAAGCGCACGACTCCCGAGTCGATGGCGAAGCTGCGATTCACCACGCCCAAATCGAGCCGGTACTGCCCGCGATTGGCCGTGATCTCCCCTTCGAGCGCCAGCTTCTCGCCACTCATGGTCACGGCGAGTCCGCCGCCGATCTTCACGCGCGCCTCGGGCGTTTGCACCCACACTTCGTCGCCAAGATCGACACGCGCCTTGGCGACGGTAAGATACCGGCCGAGCCGCGCCACGGACTGCGCGGCGCTTTCCGCGACCGGCACCTCATCCACACCCAGCAGCTCGCGCGCGCCATCGCTGCTGAGGTCGAGCGCCGTGCTCGCGCCCAAAGGGTCGATGACGAGATTGGCACGCGGCACGAAGAGCGAGCCGCTCACCTCCGGACGCTTGAGCGGACCGACCACCTCGACGCGTCCGCTCAGCTCGAGGTCGGTGCCATCGCTCTGCCGCGCGAGTACCACGTTGCTCGCGTTCATCTGTACACGCACGGTCGCGGGTTCACCGGATGCGAAGCGCATCGCGCCGCGCGCACTGAGCGTGTCCGACGGTCCACCACTGCGCAGCCGCAGCGTTTCGAGAATCAGCGAGTCCTGCGCGGCGCGCAGCACCACGCGTCCGTCCGTCGGCGCGATACCCAGCGTGCCGAGCACCGCCGAAAAGCGTTCGAGCGACATGGTGCCCGTGGCGACCGGGCGATCCATCGTGCCGGCAATGGCGAGGCGACCCTGCACCGTCCCCTGCGTCCGTGTCACCCCATTGATGGCGATCCCCAGCACTTCCAGTCGCAGCGAGTCCGCCACTACCTCCGCGTCCACCGCGTCGCTCAGCGTACGCTTCTCCATCGAACGCAACGCCAGATCGATCGGTACGCGTGCCTCGGCGTGGAGCGCTCCGCCAAGGGAGTCGGCCAGTCGGGCGCGCGCGACGAGTTTGCGGTCCGCGTACGTCCCGTCGCTCGTGACCGGCGGCAGATGGGCGCCTTCGACCCCCAGTTGCTCCGCTCGCAGCTGCCACGAAAGCAGCGGCGCCGCGCGTGTGCCGGAGAGTTTCGCCTCGCCGGTGATCGACCCGTCGAACGGCGTGGTGCCGAGAGCGAAGGTGGCCGCTTCGCCGATGGGAAAGCGGTCCAGTCGCAGCGACGCGACGATGGCGCCTTCCATGGGTACGATCGCCGCCACACCAAGCGCGCCCCCGACATCGGAGCGGATGTCCAACGAATCGACGCGAATGCCCTGCGCGTTTGAGCGCACGCGAATGGGCGCTGTGTTGGTCCATGTGGCGCTGTCGTAGCTGAAGCGCAGCGAATCGAGTGCCACATCGAAGTCGCTGCTGTCGCGCGTGAAGCCGCCACGCAGCACGAGATGGGCATCGTCGCGCGAGCTCACGTCGAGCGTCAACCGTCCGCTGTCCGGACTGGCGTTGCTGACCTTGAATTCGGCCGTCGAGATGCGAATCGCACCCAGCCCATCGACGGCGTCCGCCGTGGCCGCACCGGCGAAGGTGGTCTTGGTCAGCACAGAATCAACCTGTAGCGAACCGAAGATGCGTCCCACCTTGATGCTCCCAACCTGCACCTCACGCGCCGCGAGGGCGAAGGTGGCCGCAAAGTCGTCCAACGATCCCACGAGGTAGCCCGACACCGACAACTCGCCGCGCAACGTGTCGGCGGCGAAGTCGCGCATCGATTGCGCCGCCGTGGAGTCCGTCGACGCAATCATCGACGCGACGCGCGTCAACTCGGCGCGCACCTTCTCCAGTGTGTCCGCACGAAGCGATACCTGGAGCGTATCGGACAGTCCGCCCGCGGATCCGGCGGTGCGTGCGAGCGCCCCCCGCGCATCGAATGCCACGCCACCGATGGACGCGTTCGCCGAATCCAGGACGAGTCGTTGCCCATCGAGTGACGCCTGCGCCAGCAGCGTAAAGGCAGGCCGTTCGTCGTTCGCGGGCTGTGACAGATTGACCGCGCCGCTCGCCGTCGCCAGCGCGACGGTGCCATCGGCGGTGCGCGTACCCTCCGCAATGATGCCCAGATTACCGCTCATCGCCGTGACGGGCGTCGTGGCCAATTCCGTCCAGGCACGCGCGTTCAGACCATCGGCCGTACCGTCCGCCATCACGCGCCACGACGACCCGGTGATCGAGGCAGTACCCTTGAGGTCGAGCGCGCCGTCGCCAACGGCGCCGAGTTTCGCCTCCCAGGTCAGCGCCTCCAGCGTGCCCGACGTGCGCACCGTGCCGGCGATATCGGCGCGAATGGCGAGGGTGGTGTCCAGTCGCGCGAGCGCCTTCATGGACAGCGGATCGAACGTCAGCGCGGTTGCGAGTGCGCTGTTACGCGGTCCATAGCCGACGCGTGCGCTCCCGCTCACGTTCGAGCGATGGCCCAAGGCATCGGTCCAGAGCAGGGCGAAGCTTGTCACGTTTGCACTTTCGAGACTGGCCGACGCGATGCGCGCGTTCCCGCGAAGGATGCCATCCAACTCGGGCAACAGGGAGTCGAGTGCTTGCGCTGAACGCAAGTCGAGCGAGAGATCGCGCACGAGCACGTTGCGACCGGTCGGCTCCGCGCCCATGGCCACGGTACCGCTCATGAACAACGACGACACCGCGTTGGTGATCCTCGCGTCGGTGAACGTCGCACTCAGCGCGTCGATCGTGAACGCGGCCAGCGGACCACCGCGCTGCGCAACGAGTGTGCCTTTGATCGTGCCGCGCACGGCCGCCGGAATCGCGTCATAGCTGAGACGCCGCGCGAGCTCCACCTGCAACGGCGCAAAGGCGAGATCGACCTCGTGCAACACCAGCTCCGCCGGGCGCGCGATCACACTGATCCCCCCGGTGACGTGCGAGTCCATTGCTCGCACATCGAGATTGGTCAGCGCGTATTCGGTGTCGTATGGATCGTCCAGCGTATGCAGACGAACGTCGGCCGTGCCGGTGCCCGTTTCGGGCAGGACATCCCAGATCCAGCCAAGGTCGGACAGTCCGGCGCGGGCCTTGACCAAAATGTCATAGCGCAGGGGACCCTTGTTGTGCCACGACAGTTTGCCCTCGGCGCTTCCCGTCGATGCGGGCAGCTTCACCGTTGGCAACACCAGCCGCATCGAGTCCGGCATCCAGCGGATTTCGCCGGCCGCGTGCACGAGTCGGATCGGTGGATCGGTGACCGTGCCGCGCAGCGTGTCGAGCTGCATGGACGACTGCGCCTTGGACGGCTGCGTGATGATGGCGTCGCGCGCGACGATTCGTGAAAAATCGTAGCGCCGGCGCTCGAGCAGCCCCTTGGGGGTGCGGGTGATGTCGTGCAGACTGTCGCGCACGGCGATCACGCTGTCACGCGCGCTCCCGGTGAAGACGGGATGCGGCGCCCAGGGCACGACGGTGGTGATCGCCAGATCGCTGATGCGCAGTGCGTCGATGCGGATGTTGTCGCCATAGCCCGGCGAGCCCGCTGGCAACGTCTGCGTCCCGCCGGAAATGATGTGGGCGATGTTCCACGGTCCGACGAAGTCCTGCCGCAGGTCCATGCGCACGCCGCGCAACGCGAGCGATGTAATGTGAATCGCCGAGTCGAACAGAATGCCCGACAGACTGACGTTCCCCTCCAGCGAATTCGCGTGCACCACGGCCACGCCCGCCGAATCGAGCAGCGACACGTCGCTGGCCGAGAGATGCGTCATGCTGATCGCGTGCAACGTGCCGATCTTGAGCGTCGCCCGACCACCAAAGATATTGGACGCCTGCGTCTCGACGACGGAGCGCAACCACCGTCGGCCGCGCACCGAGTTGGTCGCGAAGACGTATGACAGCGACACGCCGCCGATGACCGCAGCGATGAGGCCAGCGGCCCAGAGCAATCGACGGTGACGCGCGCGCATCAGAAGGCCTGCCCGAGGCCGAAGTGAAAAGCGAGTCGCCCAAGCACACCGCGCGAGGCCGGCGGCCGGTACGTTGACGGGCACTCGAAAATGCTCCCGGGATCGCTGCCGCTGATGGACACCCGATTTCCCGGACTCGCGCACTGAATCGTACCGTTGTTGCCGTCGGCATCCTTGGCGGTGAAGAACAGCGCGCGACCGGCGGGCAGCGCGTACGGCGAGTAGCCGACATCCACGCGAAAGGGTCCGACCGGCGTGGTCAAACGCAGCCCGAGCCCCGGGGTGGCGCGCAGATTGACCCATTGGAACGGGGCCGACCCGCCTTCCCAGACACTGCCGACATCAACGAACGCGGCGAGCTGCAGCTGCTGCGCGAGGCCCGGCAGTACGCGTCGGTACTCCAAATTCGCCACGGCCAGCGCCGTGCCACCGCGCGGCACCGCGCGCGTGTATGTCGCGCCTTCATTTACGACCACGATCGGATCACCGTCCGACGATGTGGTCTCCCGCACGTCCTCCACCACGTACACCAATGGCCCGAGCAGATTCTGCTGGAAGCCGCGCACCGAGTTCTGACCACCGGCAAACAGCCGTTCCTGCTGCGGGATGAGCGGGGATCCGTCGACCAGCTGAGCGCCCGGCGCAAAGGCCCGCGCCAGTTGCACGCGCGTGGCGATCAATCCGCCGACAAAGCGAAAGTACGTCGAGCCTTCTGCGGTGGCGCGATAGAATCGCAGTGACGATACGATCTCCGAGAACGTCTGACCCGCCCGCAACTCGGTCCGCACACGTCCGCCGGCGGTGGGATTGAGGGGGTCGTTGGTGCGATCGTGCGAGACCGTCGTATTGATGATCCCCAGTCCACGTCCGAAGAAATTGAGGACATAGTCCTCCGGACGACACTGCCCGAAACGGGTGCACGACACAACCGGATCGGTAAGGGTCCGACCGTTCTCGTACTGAAAGCCGCCGGAGATCGACGTGCGACGACGAAACTGTCCGCTCACTTCCACGAGTGACCCGATGGTCGTTTCGCGGAGATACGCGAAGGGCTCGCCGCGCCGTTCGCTGTAGATCGCGAATCGCGGCGCCAGTTCGCGACCGAAAAGCTGTGAGTTTGAGAGCGTAGTACCGAGGTAGTAGTTGAGACGCTCGCTGAACGGATCGGCGCGCAGGGCGGACGAACAGAGCGACGGTGCGAAATCGGTCGGTGATCCGATGCCGATCTTCGAGGCGCGGGCGGAAAGCTCGACGCGCCGGCCGACGCCCAGGAAGCCGCGATCGCTCACGCGACCCTGCACGCGGATGCAATCCTGCGTGGCCCACCCCAGCCCGACACGCGCATTGCGGGTGCGCGCCTCGGCCACGCCGACGCGAATATCGAGCAGCGAGTCGCTGCCGGCCCCGGTCGCGGTCTGCGTGTCGATGAGCACGAGACGGAACGCCTCCGTGCGATATAGCGCGCGCTGCGCGGCGAGTATCGACGACGCGCGGTAGCGCTGCCCCGAACGCAGCCGGATGAGATCCAGCACTTCGGATGTGTCGATTTGGGGATTGTCCTCGTCGAGCTTCTGCACGGAGACTGTCAGCGTGCCAATCGTCAGACGGCGGCCGGGAGTGAATCCAAAGTCGAGCGAAACCTTCGCAGCGGCACTGTCGATGACGATTTCGTTACTGGGTCGCGTCGCGCGCGCGTAGCCGACATCGCGCAGGCGTGCGAGCGTCACTTCGATCGCGGAATCGACGCGCACCCGATCGAAGGTGCGTCCCTGCAGCGCGCGCAAAGGTTCATCGAATCGTCCACGGTTCAGCGTGTCCTGCGGAAGCCCGCTGATCTTGATCGTATCCACCGTCGCCACCCGGCCCGGCGTGACGATAAAGTGTACCCTCAGTCCTTTGGACGTGGAATCGTAGCGCGCGCTGGCCGCAGCCTGAAACCACCCCACTTGCCGGTGCAGCACGGCGAGCCGCAGCGCGTCGCGCTGGATTTCGAGCGTGTCTGCGCAGGGCAGACTGCCGATGCCGAAGACACGCGCCCGGATCGACGGTGGCTGCGTGACGATCGCGGCCGACAGCGTGGTTTGGTCATAGCGCGGACTGCCGCTGAATGTGACGCCCAGCACGCGTTGCGCGCGATCGCAGCGTCGCAGGGGCTGCGCCTCCAGCAGCGACGGTGCCATGCTCGCCACGAGCATGAGCAGGAGCATCCACGCCGGGTGGCGACCGTCCCACTGCGCAGCCCCAGTAGCCGGAGGGCGCCGACCGGTGGCTTGGAGTGTCCCGTCCCGGACGGGGCGATCAGTGGCGCGGCGAATGGTTCGAATCGGTCGAGGGTCTCTGTCGAGGGTCTCATGCAAGACGCAATCTCACCACAGGGCCCTCCGGTCGCCAACCGTGCACTGCGATGGACCTGACCGGACCCACGATGCGGCGCGTGGCCATGCGGGAGGACGAGGCGCGTGGCATCGTTGCGACTCCAGACACCAACACACCATGGACGTTCCTGCAGACGCGCGGCATCGATCGCCATGGGTGCGCGCAGTCGTGCGTGTCTTCCAAACGCGCGTGCCCGATGGTTCGACATTGGTGCGACGGTCGCGGTGATGCAATAAATTGCCCAGGCAACGCCGTCACACCTGTTCGCAAGCGGCGCTCTTGGTCCACGCCACGTCAACGTTGTGCCCCCGACGCGCGTGATGAGGAGAGCCGCAGGCGCGGATTCATCAACTGTTCACGGTGGGAGGCTAACGTTCTGTCAGCGCTTCCCCGCTCTCCCATCTCCGGATCGGCCCGCATGCTGCCACTGTCCGACGCCGCGCTCGCGGTGTTCGTCGCCTGGAGTTCGCTGCTCTCCGGCCCGCGGCCGGGAGCGTCAGCCCTGCCCGCGTACGAGTCGGCGCTCACCACTGCTGCGGACACGAATGCGCCACAGCTCCGCCGCGACACGCTGCCAGTGGACTCGGCGGTCTTGCTCGCGGCGCGTCTCCCTTCGGCACTCACCGCGCTCACACGCTCCGACACGATCAGCCCCGCCGATACGATCCGCAGGCCGCGGCAAAAGGCGATCGTCTACAGCGATGCGTACGGCACGCGCCTGACCATTCATCGCCGGCTGAGCTGGGCCATGCTGCCGCTCTTCGCCGCCTCGTACTTCAGCGGTGATCAGCTGATCAAGGATCCCAACGGAGCGCCGCAGTGGGCGCGGACGTTGCACCGACCTGCGGCGACCGGCGCCGCGCTGCTCTTCGGCGCCAATTCCGTCACGGGATACTGGAACCTGTGGGAAGGCCGGCACGACCCGAACAATCGCACGCGCAAGATTCTGCACAGTGTCCTCTTCACGACGGCAAGCGCTGGATTCGTCTATGCCGGCACGCAGCTCGCCGAGGACGCCGAGCAGTCCCAGCGCAAGCGGGAGCAGCACCGCAACGTGGCGCTGGGCTCCATCGGCATTTCGACGCTGAGCTGGCTCATCATGCTGATCGGCAATTGAACTCGATGTCGCCGGGACCGCGGTCCTGCGCGCGTTCGCAACGCGGCGCCTGATCTCACCTCCACAATCTTCATGCTCGATACAACCGCGCTGATCGACAGCGTCACGGTACTGGTGCAGCCCTGGGCCGATCTCTACGCGAGCAGCGCCATCATCCCGACGGCCCTGCTCTCCACGCACATGCTCGCGATGTTCGTCGGCGGCGGCATGGCCATTGGAGCGGATCGCGCCATTCTGCGCGCCAAGCCCGGCACGGCGGACGCGGTGCGCGCTGTCGTGGCGGATCTGACCACAACGCATTCGGTGGTGATTGGCGCGCTGGTCATGACCGTGCTCTCGGGATTGGCGTTGCTCACCTCCGACGTGCCAACTTTTGCCGTCTCGCGGGTATTCTGGATC
Organism: Gemmatimonadales bacterium; assembly: GCA_038213465.1. Lineage (GTDB taxonomy): Bacteria > Gemmatimonadota > Gemmatimonadetes > Gemmatimonadales > Gemmatimonadaceae > Gemmatimonas. The sequence continues at coordinate 73,957 of JBBQTA010000016.1, forward strand.
AAGATGGGTGCGTTCGCGATTCTGCTGATCAACGGCATGCGGATGCAGCACGTCGAAAAGAGCGTGTTGCAGGGGGCGGGAGGCGTCATCGTGCAGGTCGAAGACACGTCTGCCCCGTTTCCGACCAAGCAGTGGAGTGGCATACGCCGCGCGGCGGGCGCGAGCCTGTTGCTCTGGATGGCTATTGTGGTGCTTGGCGTGGTACTGACCAACGGGTGACGCAGGGCTGCGTCGCTTTCGACTTCCAACCGATCCAAACATGTCCGACAGCGAACACGCGTCGTCTGTATCGTGCAGCGGCGACTGCACCGTGGGGCGTCGCGCCTTTTTGCGCGATGCCGTGACGGCAGCCGCCGTGATTGCCGGTGTTTCGGCGCTCGGTCCGATGCGCGAACTGGCCGCGCTTGAACCGCGGCATGCGACCGGCACCATCAAGTACCCGATTCCGGCGGCCGACAGTGTGTCCATCGACGCCAGGAACGAAGTCATTCTCTGCCGCAGTGCGGGCGAGGTCTTCGCGTTTGCGCTCTCGTGTCCGCATCAGAACACAGCGATCCGGGCGATGCCGGGGACGGCGGGATTCCAGTGCCCGCGGCACAAGTCTCGCTACCAGCCGAACGGCACGTTCATCAGCGGAAAGGCCACGCGCAACATGGACCGTTTGGGCATCGCACGGGCTGGCGACGCCATCGTGGTCGATCCTGACATCGCGTTCCTGAGCGACGAAGAGCCGGACAAGTGGGCGGCGGCGAAGGTCAAGTTGTAGGCCGGGACGCATCACTCGGCCGGTACATCCACCCACCACCGGAGTTCTCGTGAAAGCACTACCGCAATTGACCGCGCCGTCTGCAGTCCCTGAGCACAACAACGCCGCGCTGCCGCGCTGCCTGGACCGGCGCGCGTTCCTCGGCAACAGCACCATGCTCGCCGTCGGCGCCTTGCTCGCCACGGCCTGCGGTGATGGGCAACTTGGCGGATCGGTGACGGACCCCGGCACCGTCGCGCTCACCGTCAAGATCACCGACTATCCAACGCTCGCCGCTGCAGGCGGCGTCGCGCGACTGAACGGGACGAACACTCCGATCGCCGTCGTCCGTCAGTCGGCCACGCAGTTCCGCGCCTTCTCCATGGTCTGCCCGCACGAGGGAACCATCATCGGCGTGAACGGCACCGGCTTCCTCTGCCCCAACCACGAAGCGCGGTTCAGCGGCACCGGACAGTGGCTCGGTGGCCAACGGACGAGCAACCTGCGAGAGTTCACCATCACTTCGGACCTCACGGCCGGCACGATCACCATCGCCAACTAGGCGTCCTCTCCACAGGCTCGATGATGACTCTGCGCCCGCGTGTCGCGTCACTTCTCTCCGCTGCGATGCTTGTTTCTTCCTCGTCGGTCGCCACGATCGCCGAGGGACAACGCCCCGCAACCACCGATGTCGCAACGCTCGCCAAGCACCCCGCCGTCGTGCAGGCGATGGCCGCGATCGAACGCGACAACGCGTGGACGCTCGATCAGCAGGTCGCGCTGTGCGAAGTCCCCGCGCCGCCTTTCAAGGAAGCGGCACGCGCCAAGGTCTTCAGCCAGAAGCTGACGGCACTTGGCGTACAGAACGTGCGCAGCGACGGCGAAGGCAATGTCATCGGCGAGATCCGAGGCGGGCATCCCGGACCCACCGTGCTGCTGAGCGGGCACCTCGACACGGTCTTCCCCGAAGGCACGAACGTGAAGGTCCGGCGCGAAGGCACGAAGCTCATCGGGCCCGGCATCGGCGATGATTGCCGTGGTCTGGCCGTCACCCTCGCGGTGGTCAGGCAGATCACGATGGCCAAGGTGCCGTTCGCCGGACGATTGCTCGTCGTCGGCACCGTCGGTGAGGAAGGACCCGGGAACCTGCGGGGCGTGCGCGCCCTGTTCAACGGACCGCTGAGGGACTCGATCAACGTCTTCCTCTCCGTGGACGGCACGGGTTTCGGCATCACCAATGGCGGCGTGGGAAGCAACCGCTATCGCGTGAGCTATGTCGGCCCGGGCGGACACAGCTACGGAGCCTTCGGCATGCCGAACCCCATTCACGCCATGGGACGCGCGATCGCCAAGATCGGCGACTTACCGGTCCCCGGGACGCCAAAGGTGACGTTCAACGTCGGGCTCGTGTCTGGGGGCACGTCGGTCAATTCGATCTCCGCCACTGGCGTGATGGACATCGATTTGCGCAGCGAATCGGCGAGCGCGCTGGCCGACATCGACAAGAAATTGCAACTTGCGCTGCGTGAAGCACTCATCGAAGAACGCGCCCGCTGGCCGCAGTCCAAGGTCGCGCTCAATCTGAAGATCGATACGATAGGAATCCGCCCCGCCGGCGGCACCCCCGACAGCAGCTTCGTTGTTCGCGTGGCGGAAGCAGCGGCAAAAGTTATGAACATCTACGCGCCGCTCACAATCTCGAGCACGGACGCAAACGTACCGATGAACCTCGGAATCCCCGCCATCACCCTCGATGGCGGCGGCATCGGCACCGGCGCGCATTCGCTCGACGAGTGGTACGACGACCGCACCGATGGGTACAAAGGTCCGCAGTGGGTCATGCTGGTGGTGCTGGGACTGCTCGGCGTTCGATGACAGGCCGCGCGGGCATACCGCGAGCGTATAGTCCCGCGCGTCGCGTCGTCCACTGCGCCCAGCGTCGAATCTCCGCTACACGAACAATTCCGCCACGTCGTCCAGCGTCAACGCGCGCGGCGCTGCCTGTCGACCCGCCAGCCAGGCCGCTTCGCCCAGCAACGCCGCCGCCGTAGCGCCATCGCGACGGCGCTCCCGGATGGACAGGTCGCCGTTGCTTTTGCTGAGTTTCGTGCCATCCGGATGCCTGACCAGGGGATGGTGCAGCACCTGCGGCATGGCGGTGCGCCCAAGCAGGCGAGCCAATCGCCACTGCCGCCCGGTGCTGGCCAGAAGATCCTCCCCGCGAATGATCACGTCGATCTGCTGCTCGAGATCGTCCACCACCACGGCAAACTGATACGTCCAGTTCCCGTTCCGGTCGCGCACCAGCACATCGCCGCACTGCGTGCCCGGCTCCTGATGCCGCGCGCCCAGTCGCAGATCGTCGAACGTCTCGATGCCCGCGTACATGCGCACCCGGCGCGCCGTCGTGCGGAGCGGGTCGAGCACGAGGTCTCGGCAGGTACCCGGGTAGGGCAACTCTGCGCCACTCGCGCGCGACACGACCGCCTCGATCTCCCGGCGCGTGCATTGGCACGGATACACCAGGTCGCGCGCGGACAAGTGCGCTAACGCCGCCAGGTAGTGCGCGCCGCGGTCGGACTGCCGAGCGACGCCGTGCGCGAGATCGCGATCGAGACCGAGCCAGTCGAGGTCTTCGTACAGCGCCGCCTCGAACTCCGGTCGGCAGCGCGTCGCGTCATGGTTTTCCACGCGCAGCAGAATGCGGCCGCCGTAGGCGCGCGCAATCCCCCACACGTATACCGCATTCACCAAATGTCCGAGATGCAGAAATCCCGTGGGCGCGGGCGCGAACCGTGTGCGCCATCCCGGCGTGCCGAGTGCGCTGCGCAGGCCCGACGCCAACGAGCTCGAGGCTGACACGAACGGCTACTTCCAGCTGGTGACGTCGGCGTTGTCGCCCGCACCGCCCGCCGCGCCATCCGCACCATACGTCGAAAGATCGTACGACTCAGGATTCGCACGGCCGGGCGAGACATACAGGTACGCGCGTCCCCACGGATCGAGGGGGACGTCTTTGCGCAAATAGGGACCGCGCCAATTGGACGGCGCAGCGACCGTCGGACGTACGCGCAACGCGCGCAGCCCCGCGCCGGTCGACGGATAGCCGCCGTTGTCCAGCCGATAGCTGTCGAGCGCCGTGCCCAACGCCTCGATTTGCGTCTTGGCCGTCGAGACGCGCGCGTCGCCGACATTCTGAAAAATGCTCGGCGCCACGAACGTCGCGAGGATGGCGATCACGACGATCACCACCAGCACTTCGATGAGGGTGAAGCCGCGCGCGGCGCCCGTCTGTCGCATTCGCATGAACGGCAAGGTAACGGACGAATCCGGCGCCCGTCACCTCAGTGCGTCGAGTCGAGCATCCACCACGTTAATAGAGCAGCCGCAGCGACTGCCCGTTTGGTGCAGTCTTTCACGCCGCCCGGCCCGGCCCGAAGGTATCGTCCCTCCCTTTTACAAGGAGGGACTTCCGTCGCCCGGCGCACACGGAGCGATCAGAAGCCGCGCGTGTGCGTGGAGTCCGCCTCGAACAGTTTCGGGTCCACCCATCCGGTCACGTCTGTGGACCTCACCTGACGCCAGCCGGAGCGGGTTGTGCCCAGCAGTGCACGCGATGACGGATTGATCACTCCGACAACGTTGCCACCGCGGCTTGCGTCGTTGCGCACGTTGACCCATGTCCGTGCTACCGCGGGCGTCCACACAACGGAATCGGACGGTCCGCCCGACAGCCGAGCGTCGGACGCCAGCATCGATGCATCCATCGACGAATCCAGCAGCGCTTCGTCGAGCAGCGCTCTACTGGAATCCGTCCTCACCGTCAGCGTCCCTCCGACGGGGACTGCCGCAGACCTGCTCGCCGACGCGATCTGCAGACCCAGTGCCGCGCGGGTACGGGCACGGTCGAACGCATCGGTCGCACGTTCCTCGAACACGCGCGCAACGATCAGCGAGGCCGTGTCGGCAATGGGTTCGCGGAATCGGTACACGCCAGAGCCTGCCATCGCCATGACTACGAGCCCTGCCGCAATGCCGAGCACCCTGGGCGATCGCCAGGTCGCCTCCGGTACGTCACCGCACCAGTGACAGGCGCGATCGCGACGATGCAGGATGCTGCAGCCGCCGCACTGCTTCAGTTGTGCGCGTAATCCGCGTGCATCGATCAGATCAAACGGTACGGCACAGCGCGGGCACTGGGATGCCGCACTGAGCGCTTTCGATCCGCACGCTTCACACCGGAGGTATGCCATGAGTTGTCAGGCCATCGGACTGGAGGAGCGGTAAACATGCGACAGATCACAGTTTTGCGAAACCAGCAGTTTTCAGCATGACGACAGGAATCGACTGCCGTTACGGCATTGAGACGTAGCTGCTTCCTGCGGGCTGCGCCAAGGGTCCCTGCCGGCCACCCCTGTGCGATCAATCACGGCGTCCACGGACCGGGGCGCGGGGACGGCGTCTGTTGGCGTCTGCCACACGATGACCGGCACTTTGGCCGTATCAAGCAAGTCTCGACCTACCGTCAGCAAACTTTAGCGGCGTGACGTAAGTCTCATGCACGCTGCTCGCGCTGTCGTGGCGTGCTCGATAGTCTTGCGCGACCGCTCCCTCGGTCGCGGACACCCACCTCCCCACTCCGCCTTCTGTGCTCGCTCTGTTGGCCACCGTTGCGACGTTACTCCACTCTCCCGCAGCGACGCCGATCGTGCGCACCGCGAGTGACTCCGCGAGGGACGCCGCCAGTGTTCGCGCGCCCGCACCCTTCGCGGGCCTTGACTACGTACCAGCGGCGCCGCACACGGGACCAGTCTTCGACGGGCGGCGCGGAGGCACCACGGTGCCGATTCCGCGGCGCGAGGCAACCAGCGTCGTGGACGGTGTGCTCTCGGAGCCCGAGTGGGCCACGGCGGCGTTGCTGACCGGTTTCTCGCAGTTCTTCCCCAATGATGGCGTGGCGGCAAAAGACAGCACGGAAGTGCTGGTGTGGTACTCCGCCACGGCGTTGCATGTGGGAGTTCGCGCCTACGCCGCGCCCGGCACCGTGCGCGCGACATTGTCGGACCGTGACAAGATCACACAGGACGATAACGTGCAGCTGTTCCTCGGCACGTACGCAGACAGTCGGCAGGCGCTGGTCTTTGGCGTGAATCCGTTCGGCATCCAGAGCGACGGCGTCCTCACAGAAACCGGTGCGGCGACCGGCGGCGGCTTCGGTGGCGGCACACCGAAGTCGCGCGAAAGTACGGACCTCGCGCCCGACTACATCTGGAAGTCGAAGGGGGCGGTCCGCGAATGGGGCTACGAAGTCGAGATCACGATCCCGTTCAAGAGTCTGCGTTATCGCGCGGGCGATGAGCAGCAGTGGCAACTGCATGTCATCCGCACGGTACAGGCCACCGGTAATGAGGAGAGCTGGGTGCCGGCGCTTCGCGCGAGCGCGAGCTTTCTTGCACAGTCCGGCAGGCTCACGGGACTGCGCGATCTGCGGCGCGGACTCACGCTCGACCTGATTCCCACCGTCACATCGAGTGCGGCGGGCGCGTCCGATCCCTCGACGGCGCGCTGGGGCTATGACGCGACGCGGCCGGAGTTCGGCGGCAGCGTGCGCTGGGGCGTGACCAGCAACCTCACGGTCGCCGGCACGGCCAACCCTGATTTCTCGCAGGTTGAAGCGGACGCAACGCAATTCGCGCTCGATCCGCGCTCGGCGGTCTTCTTTCCGGAACGACGCCCGTTCTTTTTGGAAAGTCAGGAGCAGTTTACGACACCCAACCGACTCGTTTACACCCGACGGATCGCGCAACCAATCGCCGCGACCAAACTCACGGGCAAACACGAAGGGTTCGACATCGGTGTGCTCTCGGCGGTGGACAGCAAGGCGGCGTCATTCGACGGAAAGCAGTCGCCGATCTACAACGTCGTGCGTCTCCAGCGCGATGTCGGCAGTCAGAGTCGGCTCGGCATTGTGTACACCGATAAGATCGACGGCAACCGGTGGAACCGCGTGCTTGGCGCCGACGGACGTTACGTGCGCGGTGTGCTGTCGCTGCAGGGACAACTGGCCAGCAGCTTCTCCGGCACCGGCAGCGCGACCTCGCAAGCGCCGCTCTGGGATCTTTCCGCCGCAGCCACCGGGCGACGCTACTATGCGCGTTATACCTTCAACGGCATCAGCCCCGACTTCGATGCGCAAAGCGGCTTCATCGCCCGCCCGGGCGTTGCGAATGTATCGGCGACGCATCGCTACACGCGGTTCGGCAAACCCGGGGCACTGATGGAAGCGCTCGTGCCGGAGATCTATCTGCTGGGTCGGTACCGCTATGACGATCTGGTGAACGGTCGCGGTTCGCAGGACCGGCAGTTGCACTTCCGACTGAACACGCGACTCAAGGGCGGCTGGCAGGTCGGCGGACAGTTGTTGCTCGAGGAGTTCGGTTACGACTCGCTGCTGTATGCGAACTATCGCATCGTACGTCCCTCCGCGAGCGGCGCGGACACACTGCCGTACACAGGCACCGCGGTGCTGCCCAATCGCGACTGGGTGCTGTCGCTCAGCACGCCGGAGTTTCGCCGCTTTTCGTTCAACAGCTTCTTTCTCGTTGGCCGTGACGAGAATTTTCCGGAATGGAGTACCGCGAAGGTGCGACTCTCGCAGGGCACGCTCAACGTGCGGCCGACGGAGCAACTGCGCATCTCGGGCACGTGGAACATTGAAGAATTCGACCGTGCCACCGATGGTTCGCGCGTGCTGACGCGCGAGACGCGTCGCGTGCGCACCGAGTACCAGGTCACACGCCAGGTGTTCGTACGCTTCATCGGCGAATTGACGCTGCTTCGGCAGGATGACCTGCGCGACGATTCGCGGACCGATGCACCGATCTACTTCGCCAACCCAAACGGTACACTCCGCCGCGCCACCGCGTTCTCGCGCCGACGGGCGCGGATGGACTATCTCTTCTCGTATCTGCCCTCACCGGGCAACATTGTCTATCTCGGTTACGGCGACGCGCTGCGCGCGGACATCCCGGACGGTTCTGCGACCCTGCGGCGCAACAGCGATTCGTTCTTCCTGAAGCTGAGCTATTTGTTCCGGGTGCAGTAAGGGAAACGCGGCGATGCCGCTTGGCTGAAGCATGCGGTGACGACCACGTTACGAAACGATGGGCGTTGCCGTCACCAATCCCTTACAGTTCCGCGCGTTAACTCCGTGTCCGCAGTTCGCCACCCACACGGAGTGCCCAATGTCGATCGTCTTCCTTCGGCATGCGATCGTGTCGATCGCAGCCGCCCAGATGCTCACTATGCAACTGCAGGCGCAGAGTGCAACCGGCGAGGTCAGCGGTGCCGTCACCATGCGCGAGTCGGGTCGACCGGTCGATGCTGCAATCGTCTCACTCGATGACGACCGCCGGCGAGCGTCGACTGATCTGTCCGGACGTTACCGGTTTGCGTCTGTTGAGGTTGGCTCGCACCGACTGATCGTGCGCGCGATCGGTGCGTTGCCGGAAACGACAACGGTGAGCGTGACGGCGGGCGGCGCCACCATCGCGAACCTCTCTCTCCGGAGATCGCCCACCTCGCTCAGCACTATTGCCGTGACTGCGCAGAAGCGCACCGAGTCGCTGCAAGACGTGCCCGTACCCGTCACCGCATACGACGCGACGTTTCTGACGCAGCAGAACGTGCAGCAGTTCGATCAGCTTTCGGCGTACGTACCGGGGCTCAACGTCCAGATGCAAAGCCCAAATAATCCGGGCTTCGTGATCCGTGGCATCACCTCCGATGATGGGTCGAGCTTCGTCGAACCGCGCGTCTCCGTCTTTCAGGACGGTGTCTCCATTTCCAAGTCGCGCGGCTCCGTCGTCGAACTGTTCGATCTCGAGCGCGTGGAAGTGCTCAAGGGACCACAGGGCACGCTGTTCGGGCGCGGCGCGCAGATTGGCGCGGTGCACGTCATCCAGAACAAGGCGGTGAATCGGCGGGAGTTATCGACCGCCGTCGGCGGCGGGACGTTCGGCGAGCTGTACGCCAGCGGCGTTGCCAACACGCCACTGGTGGCCGATCGTCTCTTCGGTCGCGTGGCAGCGCTGTACAACAAGCGCGAAGGCTTCATCGACAATGCAGGCGGCGGCACGCTGAACGGCAAGAATACTGCTGCGATTCGTGCGTCGCTGCGTTGGCTTCCGTCCAGTGCATCCACCGTCGATCTGATCATTAATGCGCAGCACGATGATTCACCGGGCACGGCGTTCAAGAGCAAGCGGTACGCGGTACCGGGTGGCGACACGACGGCGTTCGGTCGCGCGGGTCTCAACGGCGGCGACTCGCTCGAGATCAATCGTCAGGTCGGCGGCATGACCCTCCTCTGGAACCAGCAGCTCGGTCGCGCGTGGTCGCTGACCTCCACCACCGCGTGGCGTCGCTTTTACTCCGACGAAAACTTCGACGCGGATGGCACACTCGCAGCAGTCCTGCAGTTCCGTGAAGTGGCCGAGGGCAGCCAGGCGAGTCAGGAGTTACGATTCAACTATGACAACGGCGGAAAGCTCACCGCCTTTTCCGGCGCAAGCTTCTTTGGGGAGGAAGGAACTCAGCGCGTTCCCTTCAACACGGACGAGCGAAGCCTCTTCGCGTTGATCAGCCCAAATCTCCGCGCGCTTGGGGTGCCCTTCATCCCGCTCGTTAACGCGAACGGCACCGCCAATCTGTCGGCGACCACCAACCCGCTCACCGGTCGCCCGTTCAAAACGTCACACCAGGAACAGTACCAGAACTTCGGTCGCACGCGTGCTGCGGAAGTGTTCGCGGATGCCTCGTATGCGCCTGTTACGCGTCTCACGCTCACCGCGGGCCTGCGCGGCACCTACGAGGAAGTGAGCAACGGGTACGAGGTCACGAACAGTGCGACGCCCGGCTCGCTCGGCGCCGTACTGGGCGCGGCGCCGAACAACCTCTTTGCGCCGACAAATGGCCGCAAGACCGGCGACGGTTTCTTCCGATCCGCCGTGGGCCGCGCCATCGCTTCGTACGATCTCGGCGCCGGTTATCTCGCCTTCGCCAGCGCATCGAAGGGACGCCGTCCGAACGTCGTCGCCGTCACGGCGGCGGGGGCACGCACGCTCAATGAAGAGACGGTCTGGAGCTACGAGGGCGGACTGAAGGGGCAGTTGTTGTCCGATCGCGTACAATTCGACGTGAACGCCTTCAACTACCGCTACAACAACTTTCAGACGTCGATCACGCGACTCACGCCAACCGGCGTCCAGAGCATCACGCTCGACGCGGGCCGCGCGAAGTCATGGGGCGTGGAAGGCAGCGCGCGGAGCCAGGTCAACTCGCTGCTCTCCGCGTTCGCGACGTTTGGCTACACCGACGCCAAGTTTGACTCGCTGGATGCGCAGGGCAACGTGCAGGCGCGGGCCGGCAACCGCTTCCGGCTGACGTCGATGCACTCGTACAGCGGCGGGTTCACGCTGAGCAGTCCCGATGCACGCAGGGGTCGTGTGTACCTGACACCGAACGTGTCGTATCGTGGCAAGGTGTTCTTCGAGGATACCAACCTGCCCGCGATTTCCGAACAGGGAGTGTTTCTGGCGAACCTGCGCGCCGGATATGCCCCGAATCATCGCACCGAGATCACACTGATTGCGCGGAACCTGCTCGACAAGCAGTACATCATCGACGCGGGGAACACAGGCGGCGCATTCGGCATCCCTACATTCATTGCCGGCGCACCGCGATTCCTCACCCTGCAAGTCTCGCAAACGTTCCGCTGAAGCATCACTCAGGCGCAATCGATGGATTGCGCGCCGGATACACTCAGGGCGACGTCCGTCCAAAGTTGCCCTTTGTCGTTCGTTGCGAACGCGCGCCAGAGGGCGCGGGTGCGTTCGCCGCGCCGGCGCTGCTGTCCGGAGCTTTCGGTGTAATCACGCGCACCTCCGCGCCCTCGGCGACATCGTCGTCCGGGTTCACAACCAACTGATCGCCTTCGGCGACGCCGGATAACGCTTCGATCTGCGTGCCAAAGTCGCGTCCGAGCGTGAGCTTCGCGATGTGCACCACGCCATCGCGCACCACGCCCACTTGTGGCCCGTCACCGCGAACGATCAGCGCGTTTGACGGCACGCGCAACGGTGGCTGCGCTCGCCTGCTGGTCAGCTTGACCTGCGCATACATGCCGGGCAGCAGGTGTCCGGCGGCGTTCGAGACTTCGATGATCGTCTGCAGCGTGCGTGTGGACGGATCGATCGCCTGCGCGGTGCGCGTCACGCGCCCCGTGTAGGAATCGCCGAGTTCCTGCACGAAGATCTCGGCGTCCTGTCCAATGCGAATTCCCGGCGCGGCGTCCTGCGGTACGAAGGTGATCGCGCGCAGCGTGTCCACCTGCGCGAGCGTGAACAGGGGGCGCGCGCCAACGGCCACCAACGGTGACACCAGTGCACCGACATCGACATTGCGCGATGTCACCACGCCGGAAAATGGCGCGACGACCTTGGCGAACGTCTTGAGCGCCAGCAGCCGTTCAAGATTGGCCCGCGCCGCGTTGAGATTTGCCGTCGAGACATTGAACGCCGCCTGCCGTTCGTCAAACTCCTGCCTGGTGGCAACTCCCGCGTCGGCCATGCTGCGCCAGCGGTCGAGCGTGGTGCGCGTCAGCGCGTTCGTCGCCTGCACCTGCTCCACCGTGGCACGCGCCACGCTCAGTTCCTGATCGAGCTCCGGCGTCTCGATGACGGCCAGCAACTGGCCCGCGCGCACGCGAGAGCCAATGTCCGCGTCGAAGCGCGACAGATAGCCGTTGGAGCGCGCGTACAGACCGACTTCGTGGAGCCCCGACAGCGAGGCAGGCAGCGAGAGCACCACGTCACGTTCACCGGCAACAACGGGCGCGACCGTCACGGACGGACGCGCGCGCGCCTGGTCGACTTCCGCGTCCACGCGACGAGCCCGGGCCACGCGCGGCAGAATCCCCGCCGCCAATAGCACGACAAGCAGCACGACCACGCCGACCACGATTTGACGCCCTCCACCTGGCGACGTTCCGGATGCGCCGGCGTTCGGTTGAATCATCATGCGGCGAGCTCCTGCAAAGTTTCGGAAGACGACGTGGCGGCCGGCGCGGTGCGGCCGCGCAACGCAGCGTAGACCAATGGTACGATCAGCAGGGTGGTCAGCGTTGCCACCGCAAGCCCACCGATCACCGCGCGTCCGAGCGGGGCGTTCTGCTCGCCCCCTTCGCCGAGGCCGAACGCCATTGGCAACATGCCGACGATCATGGCAAAGGCCGTCATGATCACCGGGCGGAGTCGGGTGAACCCGGCCTCCAGCGCCGCGTCGAGCGCGCTCAGCCCCGCCAGCCGACGCTCATTGGCAAACGACACGATGAGAATGCTGTTGGCGGTGGCCACGCCGATGCTCATGATCGCCCCCATCATGGACGGCACGCTGAGCGTGGACTGTGTGGCGAACAGCGCCCAGACGATCCCCGCCAGCGCGCCCGGGAGCGCCGAAATGATGATCAGCGGATCGAGCCACGACTGGAAGTTGACGACCATGAGCAGATATACGAGCAACACCGCAAACGCCAATCCGAGCGCGAGGCCGGTAAATGAGGTACGCATGCTCGCCACCTGGCCCCGCATGCTGATGGTTGTGCCACGCGGCAGATCGGGCGCGAATTCCGCAATGATCCGATCGATGTCGCGAGCCACCGCACCGAGATCGCGGTCCTGCACGTTCGCGTACACGTCGAAGACGGGCTGTACATCCCGATGGCTGATGACGGCGACCCCCGTTCGACGCGACACGGTGGCCATGTTCCCCAGCAATTGCGGCATGCCGGATCCGCCGACCGCGGGAACCACAGGCGTGGAGAGCACTGATTCGAGCGTCCCGAGGCGATACTGCGGCGTCTGCACGCTGATCGCGTACTGCACACCGTTCTGCGGATTGAGCCAGAAGTTCGGGGACGTCTGTCCGCTGCTGGCAAGCGAGACCAGGAGATTGTTGGCGATGTCTCGCTGGTTCAGTCCAAGCCCCGAGGCGCGATCGCGATCGACACTCACGAACAGTTCGGGCGCGTTCATGACTTGATGCACGTACACGTCGACGGCGCCCGGCACGAGCTTCACCTTCGCGGCAATCTTGCGCGCCACGTCAAAGTTCATCGCGCGATTCGAGCCGGCTACCTGCACGTCGATCGGCGCCGGCAATCCGAAGTTCAGGATCTGTCCGACGATATCCGCCGCCTGAAAGAACACCGTGACGTCAGGAAAATCAGCCCGCAGCTGTTGCCGCAATTCGCGGCGATAGTCGGCCACACTGCGGGTCCGTTCCTCGCTCAGCGCAAGGAGGATGTCGGCGTCCGTCGCGCCGATGGTCGGATTGTCGCTCTGTGCCAGATTGGTGGCGCCCGACGTCGCGATGCCGATGTTGTCGAGAATCATCGACAGCTCCGCTGGCGGGATAACCTCGCGAATGCGCGCTTCCACCGCCGCGACAATGCGCTCCGTCTCCTCGACCCGCGTGCCGACCGGCGCCCGCAGATGCATACGGAGCTGCCCGGCATCCACACTCGGGAAGAAGTCCTGCCCAAGGAACGGAATCAGCGTGCACGACAACAACACGCCCACGGCAAAAACGCTGATGACGAGCAGACGACGCGCCATCGCACGGCTCAGCCACTGCCCATACCACGCGCGGAACCGCTCGAACGCGGCATCGAAGCGCAGGTGCACCCGCTCTATCAACCCGGGCGCCCCGTGATGCCGCGCCTCGTACTCGAGCGCGTAGCGCACCAGCGTGGGCACGAGCGTGCGGGAGATCAGATACGACGCGAGCATGGCGAACACGACGGCCATCGCCAGCGGCGCAAAGAGCGACCCGGCCGCGCCACCCAGAAAGAAAATCGGGACAAACACAATGCAGATCGCCAGCGTCGACACGAGTGTCGGGATCGCGATCTGCTGCGCGCCAACGAGAATGGCCTCCTCGATCGGCTTCCCCAGCTCCTGCTGCCGGTGGATGTTCTCGATACCGACGGTCGCATCGTCCACCAGCACGCCCACCGACAACGCCAGTCCGCCGAGCGTCATCACGTTCATGCTTTGCCCGAGCGCGCCCAGCGCGATGATGGAGCAGAAGATGGACAACGGAATGGAGAGTGCGACAATCAAAGTCGAACGCCAGCTGCCGAGAAAGATCAGGATCATCGTGGCCGTCAGGCACGCCGCCAGCAGCGCCTCGCGCACCACGCCATTCAGCGCGCCCTTGACGAACAACGACTGGTCGGCCAGCACGTCCACCTGCAGCGCCGGATCCAGATTGGCCAACACGTTCGGCAGCGCCGCGCGCACGCGATCCACCACATCGATCGTGGAAGCGCTCCCGGCCTTGAGCACCGTCACCAGCGCGCCGCGCTTGCCATCGCGGCGCACGATGTTGGTCTGCACCGAATAGCCGTCGCGCACCTGCGCCACGTCGCGCACACGCACCATCGCGCCGCCCACCATCTTCACCGGCAGATCGTTGAGCGCGTCCACGAGCGCCGTACTGCCGTTCAGGCGCACCGCGTATTCGCGCTCGCCCAACTTGGCCGTACCGGACGGCAGGATCAGGTTCTGCGCGTTCACCGCCGCACTCACTTCCGACGGCGAGATGCCGCGCGCCAGCAATTGCGGCGGATCGAGGTCCACATTGATTACGCGCGAGCGTCCGCCATATGGCTGCGAGACGCTGGCGCCGCGTACGGCCGCCAGCCGCGTTCGAATGCCGTTCGTGCCCAGATCGGACAGCTGCTGCTCGGAGAGCGTCGGACTGCTCAGCGCGAGCTGCAGCACGGGCACGTTTGACGCATTGAATCGCAAAATGAACGGCGCCGTGGCCCCGGGCGGGGAGATGCGCAGGATCGCCTGCGAGACCGCCGACAGCTGCGCCACCGCCGATTCGACGCGCGCGCCGGGTTGGAAGAAGATCTTGATGATGCTGATGCCGCTCAGCGTTTGCGACTCGATGTGCTCGACGTCGTTCACCGTCGTGGTCACGGCGCGCTCGTACTGCGTGACGATGCGCCGCTCCATCTCCTCGGGCGGCAAGCCGCTGTACTGCCAGATCACCGACACGACCGGAATGTCGATCTCCGGGAAGATGTCCGTCGGCGTGCGCACCAGCGACAGTACGCCGAAGATCACGACCAGCAACGCACCCACAATGAATGTGTACGGGCGCCGCAGCGCCAACTGTACAATCCACATCGATTCAGCTCTCGTGCGCGTGCTGGATGCGTCCCATCAACCCCTTGGCACCCACGCGCGTCGCGAACTCCGTCGCCCGCGCCCACGCCGGTTCAATCGCGGCTGCCGCAACAGCATCACCCTCGCCGGCCAACGCGGTTTGCGCCAACGCGATCAACTGCCAGAGCTCGCCATCCCACGCATGCTCGCCGGTCTGCGCCGCGACCTCGCACGCACGCTCGGCTTCCTGAAGCGCCGCGCGCGCTTCGCCCGAGCGCAGCAGCGCGCCGGAGAGCATGGCCCGCAGAAACGGCGTCGTGATGCGACACTCGATCCCGTCCAGAATCTGGAGGACCCCGCGCAGAATCCCGATGCCTTCGTCCGCATGCCCGAGCCGCGCTCGCGCCGCGCCGAGGTAGCCCATCGCCCACAACCGCTCCGACGCGATACCGTATTCCTCACATTGCGCCACCGCTAAGGACGAGATTTCTTCGCACGACACGAAGTCGCCAAGGAACAGATCGAACTCGGCGATGAAGTGCGCCACGAAAGCCGAATCGCGCGGATCGCCGCGCAGCGTTGCATCGCGCAACAGCGACTCGCGCAATACCTTGCCGTCGTGCACGCGGCCAAGAATCGTCAGGCAGCGCAGATGCTCCGAGCGGCTCATCAAGACCGGCTCGGGTACGAACCGCCGTCGAATCGACTTCTGCAGTTCTGGCGTCAGCAATCGGTCCGTCTCTGCCTGATGCGCCATCGCTTCCTCGAAACGACCCATGTGCGTGTAGAGCCCGGTGAAGCAGCAGTGCGCGGCGATCAGCAGCGCCGCATCGCTCGACTGCCCGGCCATGCGCAGCAGCTGTTGCGCGATGCCCTCACTCTCGGCAAGCTCGCCGTGCGCGATCAGGTACAGCAGCAGCACCCAGAGCGCCGAGGACAGCGCCGGTGCATCACCAAGCGCGGCACACAGCGCGCGCGCACGCTGAAGATTGTGCGCGGTTTCCGGCGCCGCATAGCCGCGCCGCAGCAAGCTGGTCACACCGAGGGCGAGTCGCACCTCGAGCTCGCGCGCATCGCGCAGCAGGCCGGGCGCCATCGACTCCACCTGGTTGAGTCCGCGCGTCGCCAGCAGCTCCGCCTCCTCGTACGCAAACAGTTCGCGCGCACGCCCGGATGCCGCGACGTACCACGATGCTGCCCGATCGAAGTTGCGCGCCGTTTCGTGCAGGACCGCGAGCTCGGCGGCAACGTCGCTGAGCTGCGAGCGATGTCGCGCCTCGATCAGTTCCGCCACCTTTGCGCTCCAGCTCGCGCGACGACTCGCGCCGAGTCCGGCGAGGAGCGCGTTCTGGTAGAGCGCATGCACGAAGCGATAGCGGATTGTAAGCGTGTGATCAGGGGTGCGCACTTCACCCACTTCCTTCACGAACGCGTAGACGCGATCCAGCGTCATCAGCTGCTCTTCGACATCGGCCACGTCGGCGCCCAGCACCGCAGCCGCGATCGCTGCGTCGAACTCCGCGCCCTGCACCGCCGCCGCCGCGAGCAATTTCCGCTCCGACTCGCCGAGTTGCTCGATCTTGCGCTCGATCATGCTCCGCACCGAGGCAGGCATGTCGCGGCTGATGTCGGGCACGCCGCGCACCAGGCACCAGTGCCCGTTCTCCACGGCGATCACCCCCTGCGAGGCGAGCCACCGCGCGACGTCCACCAGGAAGAGTGGATTGCCCTCGGTACGCTGGTGCAGCGCGCGCGCGAGATCGGGCGGGAAGCGATGATCCGGGAACGTCATGTCCACGAAATCGCTCACGTCCGTCGGGGTGAGGAAACCGACCGCCAGCTCGCTCGCGAGGCCGCGACCCTGCAGCTCTCGCTGCACTTGCAGAAACGGATGCCTGGCCGCGCGCGCATCGGCGTCCCGGTACGTCACTAGCACCAGCACGGGCAACTCCGACAGTCGCGCACCAACGTACGAAACGAGGTCCACCGTGGACGTGTCCGCCCAGTGCACGTCCTCGAGCACCAGCACGAGCGGACGTTGCGCAGACACCTCGGCCAGGAAGGCGGCCATCTCGCGCTTGAGTCGCTCCTGCGAGTTGGCGACCGCGCGAGCGAACTCGCCCGACGATCCGTCCGCGGGCACCACCGCCCGCAGCGCGGCCCACGATGGTGCGCATTTGTCGATGAGCGCGCGCATGTCCTCCCCGTGCGCCCCCGTCGCCGCCGTATCGAGAGCTTCGAGGATCGGCAGATACGCTTCCGTGCCCGCGAGCCGCTCGGAGCATTGACCGCGTGCGACCAGCGGCGAGACGTCGCGACGCGCAAAGATGGCGAGCGCGGACGCAAGCAGCGTCGACTTGCCGATGCCGGGTTCACCGGTCACCGCCAGCAGATGGCCGCGCCCCAGCACCACATCGTCGTAGCGCGCCTCCAGCGTGGCAAGGTCTCCGCCGTGCCCGACCGTGTTCTGTCGACGGGCCTGCCCGACCTGCGGACGCAGCGCCCCTTCGATCGCCCCCCGCGTCGCTTCCGACGCGTTGAGCTCGATCGGCGTGCCCAGATGTGGCGTCAGCGTGGACGGCAGGCTTCCGGAGGCGACCAGCCGCGTCAGAGAAAGCATCAGCGACGCGGCGCTGGGTCGGTCCTCCGGCTGCTTCGCCAGCATGCGCATCACGAGGTTCGCCAGCTCCCGTGGCAGCGCTTCGCGGACGGCGATCGGCGGCGCGGGCTCCTTGGAGATGATCGCGCCCATGATCGCCACTTCCGACGCGTGTCCGAAGGGGTGGACGCCGGTGAGCAGCTGGTAAGCCAGGATCCCCAGTGAGAAGATGTCGCTGGCCGTCGTCAAGTCGTCGCCCAGTGCCTGCTCGGGGGAGAGATAGCGGAGGGTACCGATGACGAGTCCGGGCTGCGTCACGGTGGGCGTACCGGCCTCGAGTGAGGCGAGACGCGCGAGTCCGAAATCGAGCACCTTCACGTAGCCGTCGGTACGCACCATCACATTGTCGGGCTTGATGTCCCGATGAATGATCCCCGCGTCATGCGCGGCGACAAGCGCAGCCGCACATTGCCGCAGCAGTTCCACGCACTCGGCCACCGGTTGTCGCGACTGCATGCGATAGGCAAGCGTTTCGCCGCGCACGAACTCCATGGCGATGAAGGCGCCGTCGTCGCTGTTCCCGATGTCGTAGACGGTAACGATGTTCGGGTGATTCAGCGCCGAGGCGGCGCGCGCTTCCCGCGCAAACCGTGCAACCGACCGTTCGTCGGCCAGCAGTCGTGGGGCCAGCACTTTGAGGGCGACATCACGTTCCAGTCGCTGGTCCCGCGCACGGTACACCTCGCCCATCCCTCCCGCGCCAATCGGCTCGAGCACTTCGAAGTGGCCGAGTATGGTGGCGGTGGCGAGGGGCATCGAGACCAGGGTGAAAGAATGGCGACGAAACGGCTGGACGCCCCGCCTGGGCTCAAGCGGTACGTCATGCAAGGTTATGCCACTGGCACGGCGCGCGCCATACGAAAGACCGCACGCCGAGCGATCGTCGCAGCGGTGAGCCACGCCATCGGGCGCGTACTAACCGTCGACGCCCAGCGCCAGGGCGTCCGTATCTGGTGCTGCGCCCCGCCCGGGACGCTCACTGCGGCTCGGGCTGCGACCGGAGGCAAGCAGGTGTGCATACTTGCGATCGGCCCACCAGCGCGCAAACGGATGCAGTGCGCGCTGAAACAGCGTGTCACGATGCAGCCAGCGCAGCAACGGGTAGGGCCCCCGCACGCGCAACGCGGCCAGGACGAGTGCATAATCGGCGACGCCGCCAATTTCCCAGAGCAGGCGATTCACTTCGCCAGCACGACGCGCGGGAGCGAAGGTGCGTTCGGCCGCTGAGGCGTAGTCTGTGCCGTCCATGAGGCACCGCGCGGCCAGGACGCCGCTGCGCACCGCCAGGCGAATACCGAATCCCCAGAGGAAATCCTGCAGTCCCGCCGCTTCACCCACGCGGCGTGTCGTACCCGCCGTCCAGTCGCCGCGCAACGCGTAGTGTCCGAGGCCACCCACCCGTCGCGGATTCCAGACGTTGATGCCCGCTTGCTCGACCAACAGTCGCCGCGCTTCGGCCGACTGGGCGTGCACCGTGGGGAACTCGTCGAAGGACATCGCACAACAGCAGCCGTAGCCTTGTGTCACGAGCAGATAGCTGTACCCCTTGAGGCCCGCGCGGTCGTTGAGCAGGGCCACCGCCTGGTCGGGCGCGTCGGTCTCGAAAACGATGCCCGTGTCGACGGCAAACGCGGTACGTCCGGCCGGTCCCGAGGCGTCGATGTCCACGTCGCGTGGGGTAAGCGTTCGCGAGAAGTGGATTCGAACGCCAGTCGCCAATGCCTGCCGCTTGAGCGACTGATCGAGCGTGTCCGCAGCGCGCCCCCGTTTGACGACGAAGAACGCGGGCGCCGGGAAAGTCAGATGGTCGGCGCGCCGGCCGTTGGTCTGGGTCCCGGAGGTGAACGGCGCGCAGTGGAAGTCAATGTCGATGCCGTAGCCGCGGAACTCGTCGACCGCATCGGTGTCGTGCGACCAGTTCTCGAGCCCCTGCAGATCGCCGCCGAAGCGCATACCACAGTCACTGCGTCGCTCGAACACCTCGACCGCGTGGCCGGCGTTGACGAGGGTGATGGCGGCAGCGAGCCCCGACGGACCGGCACCGAGTATTCGCGCGGGCATGCTCATGCGCACAAAGTGCAACGGGTGTCACAAAGTGGGAAGAGTCCGCCGAAGCAGCGTCGCGCTGGCGTCAACGGTGGCGCTCCGCCATTGTAACCAGTCTGCGCGTCCACCTCCTCAAGCCAACATGACCACAGATCGCGAATCGGCTATGTCAGCTACCCGCGGCCAGCTCTCGTTATCGCACGACGCTCCAGCAGGGCTCGTTGTCTTTCTGGTCGCGCTGCCACTCTGCCTTGGTATCGCGCTCGCCTCCGGTGCGCCGCTGTTCTCCGGCATCATCTCCGGTATCATCGGCGGATTGGTCGTCTCGCTGCTGTCCTCCTCCTCGGTCAGTGTGAGCGGACCGGCCGCTGGTCTGGCCGTGATTGTCGCGACGGCCATTCAGTCGCTCGGCTCGTTCCCCGCGTTTCTGCTCGCGGTACTGGTGGCCGGCGTGGCGCAGGTGATCTTCGGGTTTCTGCGGGCCGGGCGCATCGCCAACTACGTGCCCAACGCCGTCATCAAGGGTATGCTGGCGGCGATCGGCGTGGTCATCATCCTGAAGCAGATTCCGCACGCGCTCGGCCGCGACACCGGCTACGAGGGAGACTTCGATTTCTTTCGCTCGGCGGATGGACGGTCGACGACGCTATCCGACATTGCGGATGCCTTCGCGTCGGCGAACGGGGAGGCCATCGTCATTTCGCTCGTGTCCCTGGCCATTCTCCTCGCGTGGGAGTCGTCATGGGTCAAGGCGCGCAAGTCGCTGGCGCGGGTCCCCGGTGCCTTGATCGTCGTGGCGGTCGGTATCATGCTGAACGAGCTGTTTCATGCCTTCTCGCCGGACTTCTACTTACGCGCCGAGGACGGACATCTCGTAGCGCTGCCAGCAGGCGGCCCCGCTGAACTGCTCGCCCAGCTGACCGGTCCGGACTGGTCGAGATGGACCGACCGCCGCATTTATTCGACCGGACTGACGATCGCCATCGTGGCGAGCATTGAATCGCTGCTCTCGCTTGAGGCCTCCGACAAGTTGGATCCGCAGCGCCGGATCTCGAATCCGGACCGCGAGCTGCTGGCGCAAGGCGTGGGGAATATGGCCGCCGGGCTGCTGGGCGGTCTGCCGGTGACCGCGGTGATTGTGCGCAGTTCGGCCAACGTCTACGCCGGCGCCCGATCGCGGTGGTCCGCGTTCATCCACGGACTCCTTCTGTTGGTCTGTGTGGTCGCCATTCCGGGTTTGCTGAATCGCATTCCGCTGGCCAGCCTCGCCGCCGTCCTCCTGATGGTGGGGTACAAGCTCACCAAGCCCGCGTTGTACCGCGAGTCGTGGAAGGCGGGCTTTGACCAGTTCCTCCCGTTCATTGTCACGGTGCTCGCGATCGTCTTCACCGACCTGTTGCTCGGCGTGCTGATCGGCGTGGTCTTCGGCGTGGTCTTCGTGATACGGACAAATCACCATTCGGCGTTCACGCTGGTGCATCAGGAATCGATGTACCTGCTGCGGTTCAACAAGGATGCGTCGTTTGTCAACAAGTCAGAACTCAAGGCCAAACTCGCATCGCTACCCGCGCGGTCGAGCCTGATTGTCGACGGAACGAGGGCCATCTTCATCGACAGCGACCTGTACGACGTGATTGCCGACTTCGCGGAAGGCGCGCCGCACAGGCAGATCGCGATCGAGTTCAAGCAGTTCCACAACAAGTCGCAAAACTATCGGAAGCGGAGACGGTCCAATGGAGTCGTATAAGAAGCTGCTGCTCGCCAACAAGGCCTGGGTGCAGGACAAGCTCAACGTCCGTGACGACTACTTCCTTCGCACGGCCGACGACCAGCAGCCGGAGTTTCTCTGGATCGGCTGTTCCGACAGTCGCGTACCCGCCGAAGATGTCACCGGCACCGAACCGGGCGAACTGTTCGTGCATCGCAATATCGCGAATCAGGTCATCCATACCGACTTCAACATGCTCAGCGTGCTGCAGTACGCGGTTGAGGTGCTGAAGGTGAAGCACATCATTGTCTGCGGGCATTACGGGTGCGGAGGCGTCAAGAATGCGCTCTCGCATAAGCACCTCGGCCTGATCAACAAGTGGCTGCGCAATATCAAGGACGTGTATCGCATTCATCGTCATGAGCTCGATGGTCTGGCCGACCCCGACCGTCGCCTTCGCCGACTGGTTGAGCTGAACGTGCAGGAACAGGTCTGGAAGCTCGCCGAGACCTCGTTCGTGCAGCACGCGTGGCAGACGCATCAGGACATCCATCTGCATGGATGGGTGTACGACCTGCATACCGGATACATCAATGATTTGCTGATGCTCCCGCCGGGTACGCAGATCGACGACATCTACCAGATGCAATTCGAAGACGTGAAGCCGTCGTAGGGGTGCGTGGCGTGAGTGACGCGCGCTCCCGTCGTCAGAACGACACAAGCCCTGCGACGACCGAAGTCGTTGCAGGGCTCGTGCTTTAGTCCATCGGGACGACAGGATTTGAACCTGCGACCCCTTCCACCCCAAGGAAGTGCGCTACCGGGCTGCGCCACGTCCCGTCGTCAGCAAAGCTCGCCAACGGCAGACAGGCAACATATCGGAGTCGCGCGTCCACCGAAACCCCTGCTTCGCGGTCGGCTACTCAAACCCCTGCGCCGCGTCGCGCACCTTCGGATCCATCAGTGGATACTCCGACTGCGCCCCCTCCATCGCCTCCACCAGCATCCGCGCAATCAGAAAGTTGCGTACCTGCTTGTCGTCGGAAGGCACCACATACCACGGCGCCCACTTCGTGCTGCAGCGCGTCAGCGCGTCGCGATAGGCGTCGGTGTAATCATCCCACCGGGCGCGGTCCTCCAAATCCTCCAAGCGGAACTTCCAGTTCTTCCTCGGGTCTTCGAGCCGGGCCGTCAGTCGCGCGTGCTGCTCGTCGCGCGACACGTGCAGCATGCACTTGCGAACGATCACTCCGCTCTCCGCCAACAACTTTTCAAAGCTGTTGATCTGCTCGAACCGCTCCCGCCACAGTTCCTCCGGCACCAGCCGGCGCACGCGCACCGCCAACACGTCCTCGTAGTGCGAGCGATTGAACACGCCGATCTTGCCGCGTGGCGGCACCACCTGATGCACGCGCCACAGAAAGTCGTGGCGCAACTCGAGCGGCGTGGGCGGACCGAAGGCCGCCACGACCACACCGGTCGGGTCGAACGCGCCGCACACCGTACGAATGACACTGTCCTTCCCCGCCGCGTCGCGCCCCTGCAACACCAGCAGCAGCGCGCGCCGTCCGTCGGCGTGAAACGCCTCCTGCAACTCCGACAGCTTTTCCAGCAGGCCCTCGGTCGCGCGCTTCAGGATATCGCCGTCCGGGATGTCCTCGACGCGGGCTGCGCTCGAACCCAGACGGACCTTGTGTGCCGGATCGACCGGCTTGAGGCGCAGATGGTGGACCGCGGCGTCGCGCATCAGCGCGCCGTTGCCGGCCTGCCGGACGACTGGCCCGCCGTCATGTCCGGCGGCGTGGCGGCGCGACCGGTGATCTCCTGCACGGCGATGGCGAACACCAGATCGCGTGCCGGCGTGGGATCGTCGTCGGTGAACGCGTCGGGCACCAAACGCTGAAACGCCGCCACAGCGCGCGCGTGCAGCTCGCGCTCGGACGGCGCGCCACCGACATCGGGGAACTGAATGCGCCCGTGCACCACGACACTTCGCCAGTCAAAGAGCGCGCGCACATCATCCACCTCAAACGCAATCCACGGATGATGCGCCAGAATGTTCACCTTGGTACCGAACTGCGTTCGCCCGAACAGCCAGCCGCTCTCGTAGACGAAATGGATAGGCTCCACATCCACCCGATCGCGGAAGCTGAACGCCAGACGGCCCACCGACTGCGAGGCCAGCAGCGCATCGCACTCGGCGCGGTCGAGCAAATGAAAGACGGCTTCACGAGTCACGCGGCCCCCGAAGGCTCGAACGGTTCCATGTGGATCAGCACGCCCAGCGCCACCGGCACCTGCGCTCGGATTGCCGACTTCACACACCCTGAAAGAATGTGCGCGTCATGCAGCGAAAGCGCAGGGTCGGCCTGCACGTGAATATCAACGTAGAGACCGGTCCCTGACCGTCGCACCTTGAGCTTTTCGATGGCGAGCACGCCCGGCGTCTCCAGTGCAGCCGTGGCCACGGTCACCAGCAGCGCTGGCTCCGGTGCGCGATCCATCAAGTCGGCAAGCGCCGATCGCAAGAGCCAGCTGCCGTTCACGCAAATGACGACTGCCGCCACGAGCGCCGCCCAGTCGTCGGCCGGCTCCCACCCCTCGCCACCAAGCAACGCCGCGCCGATACCCAAAAACGCCGCACCAGAGGTGATCGCATCCGACCGATGGTGCCACGCATCGGCCCGCACCACCATGCTGCCGGTCGCGTGACTGACTCGCAGCACACGCTTGGCCAGCAACTCCTTCACAACGATCACCACCGCCAACACGGCAAGCGTGAACGGCGCCGGCGCGTGATGCGGCGTGCGAATCTCCTGCACCGCCTTGATCGCGATCCCGAGCGCCGCGCCCAGCATCAACGACGCCATAGTCGCCGCCGCCAGCGCCTCGGCGCGCCCATAGCCGAAGGGGTATCGCTCGTTCGGATCCTTGCTGGCAATGCGCAGCCCGCTCCAGACGACCAGCGACCCGATCATGTCGGTCGCGCTTTCGATCGCATCGGCGACCAGCGCATACGAATTTCCCACCAGACCGGCGACCAGCTTCACCACCGCGAGCACTGCGTTGACCACCAATCCTGCCTGGGCCAGCCGTTGACCCGCCCGCGCATCGACGGCGGACACGTTGCCGCTCCGACTGCGGGCGGCACCAGCCACGTGCGCGGTTGCGCGGCGATCGGGACCCGCCGCCGGCACATTCATACGGCCAAGCGAGACGAACGCTGCAACGTGGACGCGCAGCCCACGGGCTGCACGGCGCGCTCCCGATCGCCGCTCATCAGCCATTCTGACCGGCGACGACGGTGTCCTTTTCCCCGGTGAAATCGTCCTGCAAGCAGTGCTGGCATGGCGGTCAGAATTGATGCATGAGTCCCATCGTCGCACGGTGCGCTCGCCAGTGTGATGGTAGCGGAATCCGCCGAGAGGGGAAGGTACAGCATATGTGTGATCCGTTCCCTGTTGCCCTCCTGCGTCGACGACGTATGTTATGTGACGTGCGGGCACGCTTCGTGCTTCTGTCACAGAGTGATCGCTTTGGTCACTCGTTCAATGGCTCGCTCGTTCAGCTGACGTTTACCTATTCGGGAGGTTTATGCGTACCCTATCCAAGTTCGTTCTGGGCGCCTCGCTCACATTCGTCCTTCCTGCCTCGGCGTTTGCACAGCGTCAAGGTGCCATCGAGCTCGGCGGCTTTGGGCGCTATACGAGGTTCGCAGATACCCTCAAGCTTGACCCAGCCTTCGGTGCCGGCGGTCGCGCGGGTATTTACGCGTTCAAAAACTGGCTGCTGGAACTGGAGCTCAGCTACGCCGACGCAGACGTGAATCGCGCGCCGACCGGGAACCCCGGCATCGATACGCTCAGCACAGTTTCGCACGCGCTGTGGGCCTATCGTCTCACGTACAATCATCCGCTCAGCGATCGCGTCAAGCTGCTCGCCGGCGGTGGTTACGCGTACGACTCGTATGGCCGTGTGCGCGTTGTCGCGCCGCGTGGTGGTGGCCCGCAGGGTTTGCTGGGTCTCCGCTTCTTGCTCAACGATCGCCTGTCGCTGCGCGTCGAAGGTACCGGCACGTACGTCTTGCCGGCCGATGAAGATGCCAAGCCGGGTGGACGTGACACGGGTCTCAATCTGGGCGCGCAGGCGGGCTTGAGCCTGTCCTTCTTCACGCGTGACCCGAAGCCGCGTATCCAATACGATACCATTCGCACGATGCAGCGCGACACGGTCTACGTGAACCGCATCGACACCGTACGCATCGCCGGCCCGGCCTCGCGCCCGGTCGTCATCGGCGCCGTCAACTTCGCCTTCAACAAAAGCGACATCACTGACGAAGCGAAGCGCATTCTCGACATGATCGCCGAATCGCTGGTCGATCCGACGAACGCGTCGCGCACCATCACGGTCACGGGCAACACCGACGCGATCGGCAGTGAGCGCTACAACGAAAAGCTCGGCCAGGATCGTGCAGATCAGGCCAAAGCCTACCTCGTGTCCAAGGGTGTCGCGGAGTCGCGAATCGTCGCCCGTACGCAGGGTGAATCGGATCCGGTGGCCCCGAACACCACGGACAATGGCCGCGCGACGAACCGACGCGTGCTGGTGATGCTGACGAATTGATCACTGACGAGAGCCCTCGCGCTCTCCCGGTGTGTCAACTTGCGCCGCGTCGATCTTCGGATCGGCGCGGCGTTTGTCTTCTCAGCGCTCTAGATTGCCCCTACCTCATGTCCGACACTCCCCGCACACCCACGTTCTCGCATCGCGTCGAGTATGCCGCGACGCGCGCTGCCGTCGGGGTATTGCGACTTGTCGGCTGGCGCACCGCGAGCGCCGTCGGTGCGCTGCTCGGCCGACTGGCTTACCGCCCATTCGGCATTCGCGCCGGCGTCACGGAACGGCAGATCGCCGCCGCCTTCCCCCAGCTGTCCCCGGAGGCGGTCCGCGCCCAGGCGCGCCGATCATTCGAGAGTCTTGGACGCACCTTCATCGAAACAGCCGTCCTCCCCGGCAGTTCGCGGCAGCAGATCATCGATCGGTACGAAAAGATCGATGGATGGGAGCACCTGGAGCTCGCGCGCGCGCAGGGCAAGGGTGTCATCATCGTCACGGGCCACCTGGGAAACTGGGAGCTGGGCGGGGCGTACATGGGCGCACGCGGCCTCCCCTTCGACGCGGTGACGCGCGGCATGGCCAACCCGCTGATGGAGGACTACGTGCGCGACACGCGTCGGGAGATCGGCATGGAGGTCGTGCATGACAAGGAGGCGGTGCGCAAGACCCCGCGCGCGCTGCGGGAAAAACGTGTCATTGCCATGGTCGCCGATCACGACGCGCTGGGATTGGCGAGCACCTTCGTCCCCTTCTTCGGTCGCCCGGCCAAAACGCCGCGCGGCCCGGCTGTCTTCACGCTGCGTTTGGGCGTGCCGCTGGTCTTCGTGGTCTCGGTGCGCGAACCGAGTGGACGGTATGCGCTGTTGATCGAGCCGATCACTATTGTGGAAACGGGCGATCGGGAGGCGGACGTGGACAACATCGTGCTCGCCTACACCCAGCAGCTCGAGCGCTTCATTCAGCGTTACCCCGATCAATACTTCTGGCAGCACCGTCGCTGGCGTCGTCAACCGCCGGACACTCCCGCGCACTTGCGCGAGCCGTGATGGCTCGCCGCCGCACAGCACCCACCAACGGCTGGCGACGCCGCGTGAAGCTCGCGACGATCGCGCTGGTGATCTTTCTGTTGGCACCCGTGCCCGTCATCCTGATGCTGGCCGTGGTCCAGCCGCCGGTGACAGCCGTGATGCTGCAGCGAACGGTGGAACGATTGGTGCAAGGAAAACGACCGATCCTGCTGAAGCATGAGACCGTCAGTCACGCAGGGCTGTCACCGAACCTGCGTCGTGCGGTCCTCGCCTCGGAGGATGATCGATTCTACCTGCACCACGGCATCGATTTCGTCGAGATGCAGGCAGCTCTGGATCGGCGCAAGCGCGGCGGCAAGCTGCGCGGTGCATCCACGCTGACGCAGCAGGTGGCGAAGAATCTGTTTCTGTGGAACGGACGATCGTTTGTGCGGAAGGGACTGGAGGCGTACGTGGCGTTGTGGATCGATCTGTTGTTGTCCAAGGAACGCATTCTCGACCTGTACCTGAATCTCGCGGAGTGGGGTGATGGGGTGTTTGGCGCGGAATCGGCGGCGCGGGTCCACTATCGCAAGAGCGCTGCATCGCTGTCGCGGGACGAAGCCGCACGACTTGCCGCCATCCTCCCCGCGCCGCAACGCTGGTCACCGCGAGGATCGATCGCGACACGACGCGCCGCGACCATTCTCGAACGCATGCGTTACGCCGCCCCGAAACCGTAGCCTCGCGCGATCGCGGGGCATCGACGATCCGTCAGCGCTCGTCCGCACGCTCCACCGCTGGGGCCGACACGCGCTGGGTGTCGTCGCCTGCACGACCCTCGCCGCCTGCGGCTCGGAGACGCTCTCCGTGCCGGCCCCCGCCGAAGGCTCGGGGAGCATCGCATCGGCGGCGCTTCCTCCGATGCAGCCGTCCGTGTTCGATGCGCCGATCAGCTACGCGCTCGTCCCCGCAGTCGACGCGCTCGAACGGCTTGTGCCACGCCGCTTCGGCGACATCGAACGACGCATCCGCATCCCGTCGAACGCGCGGCAGCGTGTTGCATTCGAGGCCACACGCACACCGTTCTCCGTGGCCTTCGACGGCGATGAGGTCACGCTCGTATCCACGGTCTCGTATGAGGGGCGCGGTTGGTACACTCCACCGCTGTTGCCGACCATCAGCGCGTCGTGCGGCACGGAAGGAGTGAAGCCGCGCGTGCGCATCGTCGTGGCCGTCGATCTGGACCTCGCCGAGAACTGGTCGCTCAAGACGCGAAGTCGCGTGAAGTCGGTGCGCCCGGAGACAGAAACGGAGCGCGATCAGTGCCGTGTCACGGCGTTCAGGATCGACGTGACCGATCGTGTGGTCGATGCCATCCGCCCACAACTGCAGAAGCAGTTGCCCAAGGTGGATCGACAGATCGCCGCGTTCGACGTGGGCACGCGCATGGATCGCTGGTACAATCTGTTAAACAAGAGCATCCACGTGCAGGACAGCCTCTGGCTGGTGCTGGCGCCGCAGCAGGTGCGCGTGGGCGAGTTGCGACTGAAGGACGGCGAGTTGGTAGCCGACGTGCGTCTCTTTGCGCAGCCGCACCTCGTCTCCGGCTCCAGACCGCCGGACATCAAGACCGCGCTGCCGCCGTTGATCCGCGCACAACGCACCGTCGGCGACAGCGCGCATCTGCGCCTCGAGGGGCTCATGACCTATTCGCTCGCGAGCGATCTGTTGGCCAAGCAACTCGTCGGGTTCAAAGCCCGTCGCTACAGGCGTTCCGTGCAAATCACACGCATCCGCGTCTTTCCGCTGAACGACGGCCGTCTCGCGCTGGCCGTTGGTGTGCAAGGCGATATCGATGGTGAGGCGTATCTCGTTGGCACTCCAGTTCTCGACCGGGTCGCGCGACGGATCACGGTGCCCGATCTCGATTTCGACGTGGCCACGCAGGACGCGCTGGTCAGCGGGCTCGCCTGGCTGCGCAAGGGCGATCTCGTCGCGCAGCTGCGCAAACGCGCGCAACTGCCGCTCGATCCACTACTGGACGCCACGCGCGGGAAGGTGGAGGGCGCCATCAATCGCCAGCTCGCACCGGGAGTTGTCCTCAAGGGTACGGTACGCACAGGCCGACTGCTGGATGTCGTCGTCCAACGGCAGTGGCTGCTGGTCCGCGCAGAAGCAACGGGCACGATCTCGCTCGAGGTCGACCGCAAGATCAAACTGCCGGGCGATCGCCGCGTGACCGGCAGCACGTCGGGGCGCTAGCAGCTCGCGTCGCATCGCGACATCACCCACGACACCTCACTATCGTATCTGCATGAAGATTGCACATCATCACTCGTTGCTTGCCACACCGTTGCTGCTGCTCGCGGCGACCGGCCCCTGCCGCGCTGCGCCACGGCCAGCGCTCTCGCTTCCGTTGCAGGCGGTTCCGACAGTCGTGCAGCAGGACACGACCGCGCGCGCGCCCCAAAAGCCCACAAGCACGAAGCCCGCGGCCGCCAAGGACACGACCAGGCGCAAGCCGGTCGGCGCGCTCGGCCCGCAGTCGGGCGATCGCCACCTGTCCTATCGCAACACCGGCAGCGATCTCGACGCACTGTGGCCACCCAAGATGCCGGCGCCATTGCCTGGCTCCATTTTGCCGGCGAAACGGATCATCGCATTCTACGGCACGCCAGCGTCGACACGCATGGGACTGCTCGGCGCGTCCCCGCCCGACGAGATGTTGCGCCAGCTCGACCGCGAGGTGGCCGAGTGGAACAAGGCCGACCCGTCGCATCCGGTGCAACCGGCGTTGCACCTCATTGCGGTGGTGGCGCAGGCCGCACCGGGCAGCGATGGCAAGTATCGCGCACGTCTGGACAGTGCTCGCATCGAGATGGTGTACAACTGGGCCAAGAGCCGCAACGCCATCATGTTCCTGGACATTCAGGTCGGTCTCAGCACGTTACAGCAAGAGCTGCCAGCCTTCGAGCGCTTTCTCAAGCGGCCCGAGGTGCACCTTGGCATCGACCCGGAGTTTTCCATGAAGGACGGCGGGCGACCGGGCAAGAAGATCGGGCGGTTCGACGCCACGGACGTCAACTTCGCGACGCGGTATTTGCGTGAACTGGTGGACAAGTACAAGTTGCCGCCCAAGCTGCTGGTCGTGCATCGCTTCACGAAGAAGGGTGTCACCAACGCGGATAAGATCACGCTCGATCCGCGGGTGCAGATCGTGATGCACATGGACGGTTTCGGTGCACCATGGCTCAAGCGCGACTCGTATTACAGCTACGTGAAGAAGGAGCCGGTGCAGTTTGCGGGTTGGAAGCAGTTCACGAAACTGCGCAACGACAATCCGCCCACGTCGCGCGAATCGATCCTGCGACTGTGGCCGGTGCCGCTCTACATTCAGCTGCAGTAGACCAACGGCATCAGACCACCTCGCGGTAGCGCGAGCGGCGGCAGACCGCGGGCAGACCACTTCTGGGAGAGCACATCGTCATGGATCGCGAGCTGTCACGACGGGACGCGTTGCGCACACTTGGCGGCGGTGCCATGGCGACGACGTTGTTCGGAGGCGCTGTGATGGCGGATATTGCGCACGCCGCTTCGGCGACCGCTGCACCCGCCCCATCGGAACGCGGACGACTGAAGCAGGGCGTCTCGCGATGGTGCTACAGCAAGATCCCACTGGACGATCTGTGCAAAGCCGCGGCAAGCATGGAGATCGCCGGCATCGATCTGCTCGACGAGAAAGATTGGCTCACGCCCAGGCAGTACGGACTCGTGTGCTCGATGGCAAACGGCTTCGGTACCATTTCGGAAGGCTTTAACCGTCCCGATCTGCATGACAAGCTGGTGGCAGCGGGCAGCGCGATGATTCCCAAGGCCGCCGCGGCCGGCGTCGAACGCATTGTCTGCTTTAGTGGCAATCGCCGCGGCATGTCCGACGGCGAAGGGGTGGCCAATTGCATCGCGGGCTTCAAGCGTCTCGCGCCGCTGGCGGAGCGGCACAATGTCACGCTGTGCATGGAGTTGCTGAACAGCCGCGTGGACCACAAGGACTATCACGCCGATCACACCGACTTCGGGGTGGCCGTCATCAAGGGCGTGGATTCGTCGCGGGTTCGGCTCTTGTACGACATCTACCACATGCAGATCATGGACGGGAACGTGGTCGCCACGATCAAGGCGAACGCACCGTACTTCGCGCATTACCATACGGGTGGGGTGCCGGGTCGGAACGAAATCGATGACAGCCAGGAGTTGAATTACCGACTGGTGGCGCAGACCATCGCGGATCTGGGGTTCGCGGGGTTCCTGTCGCACGAGTTCGTGCCGAAGGGCGCGGATCCGCTGGCGAGTTTGCAGCAGGCGGTGAGGTTGTGCGGGGGGTCGTGAGTCGTGGGTGGTCTTGCGTGAGGGTAGGAGGGCGTGAGGGTGTGAGGGTGTGACCGGCTACCCCTGGCGTGTGACTTGGAGATCACGAGTTGGGGGTGTCGGGTTTCGAGTGGTCGGTGTTCCGTTTCGAGTGGAGCGGAACTACTGGAAAAACAGTTGACAGGGTGGCGAGTGAGCGGTAAGCTACTGGAAGTTCAGTAGCGCGTGCGCGGTCCAGTCCTGGACTATCGACGCCGATCGCCAAGCCTTTATCCGCCAACGTCATGGACGAGATCTACTTTCCGCCGCGTGAACTCGAGGTCATGAGCAGTTTATGGCGACGAGGATCGGCCACGGTCTCGGAGGTCCGGGACGACATGCCGGAGGCACTCGCGTACACTTCGGTGCTTTCGGCGCTGCAGACGCTGGAAGAGAAGGGGTACGTACGGCACGAGGCCGAGGGACGAGCCTACCGCTACTTCGCGCGAATTGGGGCTGCACGGGCCGGTACCAGCGCGCTGGCGCGTATCCGCGACGCGATCTTTCATGGGTCGGCGGAGCACATGTTCGCGCAGTTGGTCTCGGATCAGCAGCTCGATCGGGGAGCGCTGGAGCGGATGCGGGCGCTCCTGGCGGAGCGACTGGACAGCGACTCGGCCGACGGGGGCGAGGTATGAGTGCCGCGTGGGTGGTGTACAGCGTGGCGGTGGGCGCGCTGGCCAGCGGGATCGGCGGGTTGCTCTATGCGCTGCGACGCGACAGCGGTCGTCCGGTGCGCTGGATCTGGGCCGGCGCCATGGCGGTCACGGTCGTGTTGACGGCTGCAGCACCGCTGCGCACGGAGGCACCGGCTCCGTTCGTGCTGCGTGCGCTCGTCGGCACGACCGACGCATCCAGTCGCGCACCCAGCGCGCCCTCGCTGGGCGTGCGCGCACGTCAGGCGTTCGATGAGATCACGCAGGTGGCCGCATGGCCGCTACGCACGGTGGTTGGCGCCGCGGCTGCGCTGCCGCCCGTGATTCAGCGCTCCGCGTTGATTGGGTGCATCGTTGCCGCAGCGGTTGGCTTGCTGGCACTGCTGCTTCTGTACGCGCGCGTCATGAGGCTGCGCGCCACGTGGACGAGACGTGCGTTGCTGGGCGTGCCGGTGCGCGTTGCACCGTCCGCGGGACCGGCGGTGGTTGGGCTCGCCCCAGCCGAAATTGTCGTACCACACTGGCTGCTCGAGCGCACGCCTGACGAGCAGCGCATGGTCCTGGAGCACGAGCAGTCACATGTGCGTGCCGGCGATCCACTGCTGCTGCTGTCCGTCTGCGTCGCCGTGGCGTGCATGCCATGGAATCCGGCGCTCTGGTACATGCTGGCGCGGCTGCGACTGGCAGTGGAAGTGGATTGCGACCGGCGGGTACTGCGCGCCGGCGCCCCCACTCGCTCGTACGCGCAATTGCTCATTGAACTCTCACAGCACCGCTCGCTGCTCTCCCCGGCCATGCCGGCCTTCTCGCACACGATATCCCACCTCGAACGGAGACTGCTCGCCATGACCGCACGTCCGTCCCGTACCTCCGTCACCGCGCGCGTGGGCACGCTGTTGCTGGCATCCGTCGCGTTGCTTGCCGCCTGCGAAAGCAAGTTGCCCACGTCCGCCGAAATCGATGGCATGACGGCGGCTCGTGCGACCACGCGGGCCGCCGGCCTGGTGCAGCTGGATACCTCGCGCGTGGTCTATCTGGTGAACGGTCGTGCCGCCACCAGGCAGGAGGCGGAGGCACTCGACGCGTCGAGAATCGCGAGCATCGATGTCAAGGGCGCGAAAGCCGGCTCGTCCGACATGGCGACGATCCGAATCGTGACCGGACACGACAGCAGCGAGGCCTTCCGGAGCAGAAAGACGGGCGACTCGACCGTCGTCATTCGTTTCGAGAACGGCCAGACGGCCATGGGTGTCATGACGGTGCCGCCCCGTGAGAGCAACTCCGCCGTGGTGGGCGGCAGCAAAAAGTCCTTCGACGGACTGTTGCTGGTGGACGGCGTGATCACGGAGAGCGCAAGGCTTAACACCATCCAGCCTGACCGTATCGAGAGCGTCGAAGTGATCAAGGGCGCTGCAGCTACGGCGTTGTACACCGACGCGCGGGCGGCCAAGGGCGTCATCCGCATCACGACGAAAAAGTAGCCGTCCCTCCTCGCTGATGGAGCACCATCCGCATTCCGTGCGCCGGCCGCAGCGTGATCATCGGCTGCAGCGTCACGGGATGTGCAGGCACCAGCGTCGCGCTCCACCGCTGCGCGAGCGTGGCCAGCATCAGAATCGCCTCCGTCCACGCGAACTGTTCACCAATGCAGATGCGCGTCCCGGCGCCGAATGGGAAATAGCTGAACTTCGGGCGCGTCGAAACGACATCCGCCGCCCACCGATCCGGATCGAAGCGCAATGGATCCCGCCACCAGCGCGGATCACGCTGCTGCAACCACGGCATGACCAGCACCACGGTGCCTTTGCGCAGCACGAAGCCATCGCATGGGTAGTCCTCGAGCGCACGGCGACCGATGGCGTAGGCCGGGGGATAGAGCCGCAGTGCTTCCGACACCACCTGCCGGGTGTACGGCAGCCGCGCCAGATCGGCGAACGTGGGCGTCGCCCCGAGGGCATCGACTTCGGCCTGCAGTCGCGCCGCCACCTGCGGATGCTGTGACAGCAGATACCACGTGAAGGTGAGCGCGTTCGCCGTCGTCTCGTGTCCCGCGAGAAAGATGGTCAGCGCCTCATCGCGCAGTTGCCTGTCCGACATGCCGGTGCCGTCGCCTTCGGCGTCAGTGGAGTGGAGCAGCATCGACAACAGATCACCACGGTCCTCGCCGCTCGCACGACGGTCGGCGATGATGCGATAGATTGTTGCGTCCAGCCGCGCCCGGGCCCGGCGAAAACGTCGCGCGAACGGCAGCGGCAGCCGCTCCACCAGCCCCGGAAACGGCAGCATAATCATGGCGAACGATGCGAGAATATCGGTCACGGCATCGCCGATCTCGTCTGACTCCGACGCGACGTCGGCATCGAAGAGCGTCTTGCTCACCACAGCGAGCGTGAGCCGCATCATCTCGTCGTGCATATCCACCGTCACACCGTCGCACCACCGGTCGCGGCATCGTGACGCGAGTGTCACCATCTGCTCCGCGTACGTCGCCACGCGATCACGATGAAACGCGGGTTGCGCCAACCGGCGTTGCCGCAGGTGGAAATCGCCCTCGCTGGTCAGCAGTCCGGTGCCGACCACGCGCTGCGCGCGCTCGAGCGCGCGTCCTTTGGCAAAGGATCGCTGATGGGTCACGAGCACATCGCGAATGAGATCCGGATGGTTGACGAACGCCCACCGCTCACCGCCCAGCCCAAACGATGCAACATCCCCGTGTACGGCGGTGACGTTCTCAGCGAACCCCAGGAAGTCGCGCTGAAAACGGAGCAGCAGATCGCCGGGGAATCGAGCGCGCGGTCCCGGCGGTTGATCAAAGGCGCGAAGCGGCAGCTGAGGCATGGCTGAACAAGACGTTCCGCGCGAGCGTCTGGCAAGGTGCGCGACGACGCGTACTTTGCGCAGGGATCCTGTACTGGCAAGGGCGACTTTCGCGTCGCACGCGCCCCCTCTCTGCCGAGCGCCGTCCATGGACAAGTCGAAGCTGCCGAGTCGTCACGCCACCGTTGGCCCGGAGCGCGCGCCGCACCGCGCGTTCTACTACGCGATGGGGCTCACCGCCGAGCAGATCCAGCAGCCCATCGTGGGCGTGGTGTCCAGCTGGAACGAGGCCGCGCCGTGCAACATCGCGCTCAAGCGGCAGGCGGAAGCGGCCAAACGCGGCGTCAGTGCAGCGGGCGGTACGCCGCGCGAGTTCACCACCATCACGGTCACCGACGGTATCGCGATGGGGCACGCCGGCATGAAATCGTCGCTGGTCAGCCGTGAAACGATCGCCGACTCGGTGGAGCTCACGGTACGCGGCCACTGCTACGACGGACTGGTCGGCATCGCCGGCTGCGATAAAACGCTGCCCGGCCTGATGATGGCGATGCTGCGGTTAAATGTGCCGTCGGTGTTTCTCTATGGCGGATCGATTCTGCCCGGCCGGTTCAACAATCGCGACGTGACCGTGCTGGATGTGTTCGAAGCGGTCGGGGCGCACGGCGCAGGCAGGATGTCGCTCGAGGACCTGACCGCACTCGAGAAGGTAGCGTGCCCCGGCGCCGGCTCGTGCGGCGGCCAGTACACGGCCAACAGCATGGCCTACGTCTCGGAGGCGATCGGACTCGCGCTGCCGGGATCGGCCAGTCCGCCGGCGGCATGGGAGACGCGCGACCGCTACGCTGAACGGTCGGGCGAGGCGGTGATGCGACTGATGCAACATGGTCCGCGCCCCCGAGAGATCGTGACGCGCGAGGCGCTCGAGAACGCCGCTGCGGTTGTGGCCGCGACGGGTGGATCGACCAATGCCACGCTGCACCTCCCTGCCCTCGCGCACGAGGCGGGGATCGTGTTCGACCTGTTCGACGTGGCGGAAGTGTTCGCGCGCACGCCGCTCATCGCCGATCTCAAGCCGGGCGGCCGCTACCTCGCGAAAGATGTGCACGACATCGGAGGCGCGTCGGTGGTGCTGAAGGCGCTGCTCGACGGCGGCTTTCTGCACGGCGACTGCGTCACTGTCACGGGGAAGACGATCGCCGAGGATCTGGCCGACGTGGTCATTCCGGCCGATCAGGATGTAGTGTTTCCGACCTCACGGGCGATCTCACCCACGGGCGGTCTGGTGGGACTGCGAGGCAATCTTGCGCCAGATGGCGCGATCGTCAAAGTGGCAGGACTGCACACGCGAGCGTTCAGTGGACCGGCACGCTGCTTCGACTCCGAAGAGGAAGCCTTCGCCGCCGTGATGGAGAAGCGCTACGCCGCCGGCGATGTGCTGGTCATCCGCTATGAAGGTCCGCGTGGCGGTCCCGGTATGCGGGAGATGCTCTCCACCACCTCGGCGATCTACGGCCAGGGGATGGGCGACCAGCTGGCCCTCATCACCGACGGGCGCTTCAGTGGGGCCACGCGAGGGCTGTGCATCGGCCACGTGGGGCCAGAGGCTGCCATCGGCGGTCCGATCGGGTTGATCCGTGACGGCGACATCATCGACATCGAGACCGATCGGTCGTCGCTCTCAGTGCGTCTCTCCGACGAGGAACTCGCCGCACGTCGAACAACATGGCAGCCGCGTCGCCATGACTTCCAGTCTGGAGCGATCTGGCGGTACGCGCAGACCGTCAGCCAGGCCCGCTACGGCGCAGTGGTGCACCCGGGGGGGGTTGCGGAAACGCACTGCTATGCCGATGCTTGACAGACGCGGGGAACGAGTGCCACCGTTACTTGCGGCGTGACGGTTCGTCCTCTCGTGACAGCAGGGCCGAGCCGGCATGGCCCGCCCGGTCCGCATCCTCCACTCGAATCCAGACACACACGCACCTGATGTTCGCCGCACTCATGCAGTCCCAACTTCTTCTCAGCCTTATTCCCGTCGTCGTAACGCTTCTCGTTACGTCGATTCTTATTGTACGCGTACTTCGCGTTCGGGAGCAGGGCCAGAAGGTCGCGATGTAAACCGCGCACCGCCGCCCCTCCCGAGACCACTCGGAGGGGCGACCTTGGCGAATGACGCTCAGGCTCCCTCCGGGTACGGAGGGGGTCTTTCTCGTTCTCCGGGTTCCCCATGTCGTTGCCGTCCTCCACAACCAGCAGCTCGCCAGGCAGCAGTGGCCCGACGCACAATGCGACGAGCGCGCCGCGCACCGGTGCACACCGCACCGGCGCGCAGGTGATGTGCGAAGCGCTGATCCGCGAAGGCGCGTCGGTCATGTTCGGTATTCCGGGCGGCTGCATCATGCCGTTCTACCACGCGATGTGGGAGTACCGCGACGCACTGCGCCACGTGCTCTGCCGGCACGAACAGGGCGCCGGACACGCCGCCGAGGGCTACGCGCGCGCTACCGGCCAGGTGGGGGTCTGCATCGGCACCAGCGGACCGGGCGCCACGAATCTGGTCACACCCATCGCCGACGCATGGATGGACGGCACACCACTGATCGCGATCACGGGACAGGTGCCGAGCCACTTGCTGGGAACGGACGCGTTTCAGGAGACCGACATCACCGGGATCACGGTGCCGATCACGAAACACAATTTTCTGGTCACGCGGGCCGACGAACTGCCGCGCGTCTTTCGCGAAGCATTTCACATCGCGCGCACGGGGCGTCCGGGCCCGGTGCTCATCGACATTACCAAGGACGCGCAACTCGCGCGCCTCGTGCCCGACTGGGATGTGGCCATGGACCTTCCCGGGTATCGCCCGACAGGATTCCACCCCGAGCTGGCGCACGCGTATGGCGCCGTGCCCTCGAATGCAGACGCGATCGAGGCATGCGCCGCCTTGCTCCACGCCGCGGCGCGCCCGCTGATCCTCGCGGGGAATGGCGTAATTCAAGGCGGTGCGACGCGTGAGTTGCGCGCCCTCGCGGAACAGACGGGCATTCCCGTCATCACCACGCTGCACGGACTCGGCGTCATGCCACACGACCATCCGCTCGCACTCGGTATGCCCGGGATGCACGGCTGGGTGCACGTGAATCGGGCGATTCAGCAATGCGACGTCCTGCTGAATATCGGCAGCCGCTTCGACGATCGCGTCACCGGCAAGGCCAGCACCTTTGCCCCGCACGCGAAAGTCATACACGTGGACATCGATGCGGCGGAGATCGGCAAGCTGGTACGCGCCGACATCGGCATTGTCAGTGATTGCCGACCGGTGCTCGAGGCGTTGGCGGTGTCGTTGTCGGCGGCGACGGCCACAGATGCGACGCGAGATCGCCGCCCATGGCTGACCGAGATTGCACGCATGCGTGACGACCACATGCCGCGCCAGGGGTACACGCGCCGCGACCGCTCGGCACCGCTCATGCCGCATGACGTCTTCGATGCGTTCAATGCAAACTTCCGCGACCGGCAGGACTGGCGCGTCGTCACCGATGTCGGGCAGCACCAGATGTGGGCGGCGCAACTCATCGACTGGAGTCGGCCACGCTCGCATATCACCAGCGGCGGCGCGGGGACGATGGGCTTCTCGCTCCCCGCCGCGATGGGGGCCGCGATCGCTGACCCGGAGCGCACCGTCTGGGTGATCGTCGGCGACGGCGGATTCCAGATGACCAGCTGCGAGCTCGCCACGATCGCCCAGGAAGGGCTGACCAATCTCAAGATCGCCGTCATCAACAACGGCTACCTCGGCATGGTGCGGCAGTGGCAGCAGCTCTTCGAAGGTCGCCGCTACAGCGGCACGCCGCTGACCGGTCCCGACTTCTCCAAGCTCGCCGAGGCGCACGGATTGCGCGGTATCACCGTGGACCATGCCGATGACGCCGTGCTGGCCATCCAGACCGCGTGGGCACAGCACAGCTGCGTGCTCATCGACTTTCGTGTTGAACGCGAAGCCAACGTCTTCCCGATGGTTCCCGCCGGTCGATCCATCGGCGACATGATGCTCACTGAATCCGCGGACGCGTCGCAACACGACAGTTCGCCTCGCGTCGCGTCACACCACGCCACATCGCACCACGCCGCCTCTCCAGCTGCTTCACCGTCCGTTTCACCTTCCGCCAAGGCCTGACCCGATGTCACAGCACACGTTGATCGCTCTCCTGCAGGATCGTCCCGGCGTTCTGCATCGCACCGTCACGCTGCTGCGACGCCGCGGCTTCAACATCGCATCGCTGGCCGTGGGCCGCAGCGAGGTGCCCGGCATCAGCCGCATGACGCTGGTGGTGGATGCCTCGGATGCGACGCAGGTCGTCAGCCAGCTCGATCGGCTCGTCGAAGTCATCGGCGTGACCGATGTGACCAACGAACACGCCGTGCAGCGCGAGACCGCCCTCGCCAAGATCGTGGCCTCGCCATCGCGTTTGCATCAACTCGTGGACATCGTCGCTGCACATGGCGCGCGCGTGCTGCATGTGGGTGATGACGAGATGATCGTGGAAATCACCGACACCCCCGAGCGCGTCGAACTATTCATCGCCTTCATCCGCCCGGAAGGTCTGGCGGAATTGATGCGTACCGGTCGCCTCGCGATGATGCGCGGCCGCACGACAACCCGCCTCGAGGCCCCGGCGCATTACCGCGACCAGGCCGACGGCGCTCCACACGAGGAGGTTGCAGCATGACCCGCGTCTTCTACGATCGAGATGCGGACGCGACACGTCTGCAGGACCGCAGGATCGCGGTCATCGGCTACGGCAGTCAGGGCCATGCGCACGCGCTCAACCTGCGCGACAGCGGATGCGACGTGCGCGTGGGATTGCGGGAGGGTTCGAAGAGCTGGAGTGTGGCCGAGGCGGCCGGTGTGCGCGTCTGTACCGTGGCGCAGGCGGCGGCCGAAGCACAGCTCATCATGCTCCTCGCGCCCGACACCGAACAGCGCTCGATCTACAAGTGCGACATCCGCGATGTGCTCACGCCGGGGAAGACCCTGCTCTTTGCCCACGGCTTCAACATCCACTACCAGCTCATCGACCCGCCGGCGGGCGTGGACGTCGCGCTCATCGCGCCCAAATCTCCGGGCCATCGCGTCCGTGAGCTCTACACCGAGGGCGGTGGCACGCCGGGACTGATCGCCGTGCACCGCGACGCCTCCGGACATGCACGCGACGATGCGATGGCCTACGCGCGCGCCATCGGCTGTACGCGCGCCGGTGTTATCGAGACCACGTTTGCCGAGGAAACCGAGACGGATCTGTTCGGCGAGCAGGCGGTCCTGTGCGGCGGCGTGTCGGCGCTGGTCAAGGCTGGTTTCGAGACGCTCGTGGAAGCGGGCTACCAGCCTGAGATGGCCTATTTCGAATGCCTGCACGAACTCAAGCTCATCGTCGATCTCATGTATCAGGGAGGCCTGAACTACATGCGGTATTCCGTCAGCGACACGGCGGAGTACGGCGACTACACGGCCGGTCCGCGCATCGTCACCTCCGCCACCAAAGACGCCATGCGGCAGCTGCTCGCGGAAATCCGCGACGGTTCGTTTGCCCGGCAGTGGGTCGCCGAAAACGAAGCGGGGCGCCCGAACTTTAATGCGGCCCGACGCGCCGACACCGAGCATCCCATCGAGCAGGTGGGCGTGCGTCTGCGCGAGCTGATGCCCTTCCTGCACGCCAAGGTCGTGCGGCCCGATACCGGCACAGCCGTCGCGCCGTCTGCCATACCCGACGCAATACCAATCAGCGTATGAATACCGACATCGTACGAATTTTTGATACGACACTCCGCGACGGCGAGCAGGCGCCGGGGTGCTCCATGACGGTCGAGGAAAAACGGCAAGTCGCGCGACAGCTTGCCCGGCTCGGCGTTGACGTCATTGAGGCAGGATTTCCCGCCGCGTCGCCGGGAGACTGGGACGCGGTGCGCGCCATCGCGGAGGACGCGCACGACTGGCCCACCGCGCCAATCATCTGCGGTCTGGCACGCGCCACGCACAAGGACATCGCTGAGGCCGCCACGGCCCTCGCCGGTGCACCGGCGCGACGCATTCACACCTTTCTCGCCACGTCGGACGTGCACCTCCAGTACAAGCTGCAGATGACACGCGATGCCGTGCTGCAACGCGTGCAGGAAATGGTCGCGTACGCAGCCTCCTACACCGCCGATGTGGAGTTTTCGCCGGAGGATGCCTCGCGAAGTGATGTCGGCTTTCTGCATGAAGTGCTGCATGTCGCCATCGACGCGGGCGCCACGACCATCAACATTCCCGACACGGTGGGATACGCGACGCCCGACGAGTACTTCGCGCTGATCTCGGGCATTCATCGTGAGGTGATCGCCGGCCGACCGGTCGTCGTTTCCACGCACTGCCATGACGATCTCGGACTGGCGGTGGCCAACTCCCTCGCCGGTGTACAGGCGGGAGCGCGTCAGATCGAATGCACGATCAACGGCATTGGTGAACGCGCGGGAAATGCCGCCCTCGAGGAGATTGTGATGGCTCTGCGCACCAGACGCGACCGCTATCACACCGATACGCGGGTGCGCACCGAGGAGATCGGCCGCGCCTCGCGACTGGTGTCGCGCTGTACGGGCGTGCGCGTGCCACCAAACAAGGCGATCGTTGGCGCCAACGCGTTCGCGCACGAAGCCGGCATTCATCAGGACGGCATGCTCAAGCACCGCGACACGTACGAGATCATGCACGCCGAGCATGTCGGACTCGAAGGCGGCCGCCTGGTCCTCGGCAAGCACTCCGGTCGCGCCGCGCTGCGCGCTCATCTCGCCACCCTCGGCCACGCGCTCGAAGACGCCGAATGCGACGCGGTATTTGCGCGGTTCAAGGAAGTGGCGGATCGCAAGAAGGTGGTGGACGATCGCGAACTGGAAGCGATCGTGGCCGGTGAAACCAAGCGCGGCCGCGGCACTTACATCCTGGAGCTTGTGCAGGTGTCGTGCGGTACGCACGCTATCCCGACAGCCACGGTGAAACTGCGCGGGCCGGACGAGCGCGAGCTCGTGTCGGCGGCGCAGGGTGATGGTCCGGTGGATGCGGTGTGCCGCGCCATCAACGAGTGCGTGGGCGATATGGCCGAGTTGATCGAGTTCTCCGTCGATGCAGTAGCTGAGGGGATCAACGCCGTGGGAGGCGTGTCGGTGCGCCTGCGCGAGCGGGCGAACAGCGCGCAGGCGCATGCTGATGCATCACCCCCGGAGGCCATGCATACGGCCAACGGATTCGGCGTGCACACCGACATCATCGTCGCCACGGCGGAGGCGTACGTTGCCGCCGTGAACGGCCTCATCCGCGCCCGTGCTCGCGTGATGCAGGAGACCGCCGCATGAGCGCGCCGCACGCCGACAGACCCCGCACGCTGTTCGACAAGGTATGGGACGCGCATGTCGTGCGCCCCGGTACCGCGGAAGCACCGGCGGTGCTCTACATCGATCTGCACCTTGTCCATGAAGTCACGTCGCCACAGGCGTTCACCGTACTGCGCGAGCGTGGCATTCGCGTTCGTCGCCCCGATCGGACCGTGGCGACCATGGACCACTCCACGCCCACACTCGCTGTCGCAGGACAGCTCGTGGTGTCCGATGCCGCAGCCGGACGTCAGTTGGACACGCTGGCCACCAACTGCGCAGCGCAGGGCATCCCGCTCTATGGCATGGGCGATGAACGCCGCGGTATTGTGCATGTAATCGGGCCCGAACTTGGCCGCACACAGCCGGGCATGACCATCGTCTGCGGTGACAGCCACACCAGCACACATGGCGCGTTTGGTGCGCTGGCGTTCGGTATCGGCACCAGCGAAGTCGGACATGTGTTGGCGACACAGTGTCTGCTGCAATCGCGCCCGAAGAGCATGCAGGTGCTCGTCAATGGCACGCTCGCGCCCGGGGTATCCGCCAAGGATCTGATACTCGCCATCATCGCGCAGATCGGTGTCGCTGGCGGAACCGGTCACGTCATCGAGTATCGCGGCGCGGCGATCCGGGCACTCGACATGGAAGGTCGTATGACCGTGTGCAACATGAGCATCGAAGCCGGCGCGCGCGCCGGCATGATCGCGCCGGACGACGTCACCTTTGCGTGGCTCAGGGATCGTGCGCATGTACCGAAGGGCGATGCGTGGGATGCCGCCGTTGCGCAGTGGCGAACGCTGACGACAGACGACGAGGCCGCGTTCGACCGCACCGTGGACATCGATGCGTCGGCACTGTCGCCGATGATCACCTGGGGCACCAATCCCGGCATGGCGATTCCCATCGACGGTGCCGTTCCGCACGCAGCCGCGGCGGACACGGCCACCGAGCGCGCGTATGCGTACATGGGACTCACCCCTGGGCAAGCGCTGCTGGGCCAGCCGGTGAACGTCGTCTTCCTGGGCAGTTGCACGAACGGGCGACTCGAAGATCTGCGCGCCGCGGCGTCGGTGCTCAAGGGGCGTCGGGTGGCGGCCAACACACGCATGCTCGTGGTGCCCGGCTCGCAGCGCGTCAAGCGCGAGGCCGAGCAGGAAGGACTGGCCGAGATCTTTCGCGAAGCCGGCGCCGAATGGCGCGAAAGCGGGTGCTCGATGTGCATCGCGATGAATGGTGATACGGTTGGCGCCGGGCAGTATTCGGTGAGCACCAGCAATCGCAACTTTGAAGGCCGACAGGGCAAGGGCGCGCGCACGTTGCTCGCCTCCCCACTCACCGCGGCGGCATCGGCGATCGCCGGCGCGGTCGCCGATCCGAGGACGCTGTTGTGAACGCCCCGTGGAGACCGCTCGCGTCGCATGCGACACGCATCGCACGCGATGACATCGACACCGACCAGATCATTCCGGCGCGATTCCTCACCACAACCTCGCGTACCGGTCTCGGGCGTCATCTGTTCGCCGATTGGCGCTACGACGCGGCGGGTGCACCACGGCGCGAGTTCGCCCTTAACGCGGCCTCGGCGGAGGGCGCGGAGATTCTCGTCGCCGGTCGCAACTTCGGCTGCGGCTCGAGTCGGGAGCACGCGCCGTGGGCGCTCCACGATTGGGGGATTCGCGCCATCATCGCGTCGTCCTTTGCCGACATCTTTCGATCGAACGCGCACAAGAACGGCGTGCTCACGATTGCGGTGAACGAGGCGAGCCTGACCGCACTGCACCAGGCACTGCAGGCGAATCCCGCGTCGCGCCTGTCCGTGGACCTTGCGCAACAGCTCGTCCATTTCCCCGATGGTGCCACCGAGCCATTTGCGATCGACCCGTTCAGCAAGCGCTGTCTGCTCGACGGCGTGGACG
This sequence comes from Gemmatimonadales bacterium, assembly GCA_038213465.1. Lineage (GTDB taxonomy): Bacteria > Gemmatimonadota > Gemmatimonadetes > Gemmatimonadales > Gemmatimonadaceae > Gemmatimonas. The sequence goes on from JBBQTA010000016.1 coordinate 118,179, forward strand.
AACTGGGGGCGCTGATGGCGGACCTGCCCGCAATTGAAGTCTGGGAGGCTGCGTGCGGGCGTTGATCGCCGTGTTGCCGGGTGATGGCGTTGGTCCTGAGGTCACCATACAGGCGGAGCGCGTGCTTGCGCTGGTAGCCCGGCAGGGTGGACATGATTTCCTGATGTCCGAGGCGCTCATCGGCGGAGTCGCAATCGATCACAGCGCCGACCCACTCCCCGCGAGCACCCGCAAGCTGGTGGCCGAGGCCGATGCGGTGCTGCTGGGGGCCGTCGGCGGCCCGCGTTGGAGCGATCCGTCCGCACTCGTTCGCCCCGAGCAGGGACTGCTGCAGCTGCGCGCCCTGCTCGGCGTATTCGCCAACATCCGGCCCGTTGCGGTCCATCCCGCACTCGCGGCATCCGCACCGCTCAAGCCCGAACTGCTGCGTGACGTGGACATCGTCTTTGTGCGAGAGCTCACGGGCGGGCTGTACTTCGGCGACAAGACGCACGAGCGCGACGTTCACGGACGCTCCACGAGCGCGTCGGATCTCTGCGTCTACAGCACGGAGGAAGTGGAGCGGGTCGTGCGCATCGCCGCCGCGATCGCTCGCGAGCGAAGTGGACGCCTGCTGTCGGTGGACAAGGCCAATGTGCTCGCCACCTCGCGACTCTGGCGCGAAGTCACCACGCGCGTGATCGCCGAGGAATTTTCCGATTTAGCGCTGACGCACGCGCTCGTGGACTCGTTCGCCATGCAGCTCATGCAGACGCCTTCGCGCTACGATGTGGTCGTCACGGAAAACCTCTTTGGCGACATTCTGACCGACGAAGCCGCCGTGCTGGCCGGATCGATCGGCGTGCTCCCCTCCGCATCGCTCGGTGCCCGCGATCCCTCCGGCAGACGCCGAGGCCTGTACGAGCCGATTCACGGTTCAGCCCCGGATATCGCAGGGCACGGCATCGCGAACCCGTGCGGCGCCATTCTCAGCGCCGCAATGCTGCTGCGGCATTCGCTGGGACTGGCAGCAGCGGCATCAGCAATCGAATCCGCGGTCGCCAACGCGATTGCTGACGGCTGGCGGACGGCGGATTGCGTGGCGCCCGGCGCGCCCCCGTGCTCGACCAGCGAGTTCGGTGACGCGGTGCTGGCCAAGCTGAGCGGCTGACCCGAAAGACACGCAGCGCGGGCTCACGTCCCGACAGGGTCTTCCGACAAACCGCGGCCGCACACAGCTTCCGTCTGGCTCCGTACTGGTGCCGCATTTCTGCGTGTGCCCTACGCCCACGCCGGTCATCCTCCAGCCGACGACATGACCATGCCTCGCCGCCTGCTCCCCGCCCTGCTCTTCGCACCACTGGCGCTCGGTGCCCAGACCAAGCGCCCGATGACCTTTCTCGACGTGCAGCAGACCCGACAAGCCGGCGGCCTCTCGGTCAGTCCAGACGGTCAGTTCGCGCTCTACTCGCTCTCGACGCCCGACTGGAAGGAAGCAAAGCGTCAGTCCGATCTTTATGTGGTGTCGATGACGAGAGGGGTGACCGACACCCGCCAGCTCACGTTCACCAAGGACAAGAACGAAGCCAACGCGCAGTGGGCGCCCGACAGCAAGTCGTTCGTCTTTGCGTCCAACCGCGAAGCCCCGGCCAACGGCAACACCAACCAGCTGTTCTGGATGCGCCCGGACGGCGGCGAGGCGCGCCGCATCACGGATGCGAAGGACGGCGTCGGTGCGTTTGCCTTCACGCGCGACGGACGTCTGCTCGCATTCGCCGCCGGCAAGACCGACGAACAACAGTTGTGGATGCTTCCGGTCTCCGGCATGGATAGCGCCAAGGCCACCGCGCTCACCAGGCACCCCACGGCCATTCGCTGGTGGAAGTTCTCGCGTGACGGACGCACGCTGTACTACACCGCAGCCGACACACTCGACACCGACGAAAAGAAGCGCATGGAAAAGCGCTTCGACGTGAAGATCCGCAATCAGCCCGAGCCGGTGCAGCATCTCTGGTCGCTCGATCTCGCCTCGCTCCAGTCCAAGCGCCTCACGAGTGGGACCGCGTACAGTGTCGATGGCGTATCGCTGTCCGACGACGGCAAGTGGATCGGCTTTCGCGGCACGCAGGACGATCGCTACTACCGCAACACGCTCGAAGCGGGGCTGGTCAGCGAGCTCTATTTGATGAACGTCTCCAGCGGCGCGATCGAGCAGCTCTCCAAGAACACCGAAGTCAGCGAGAGCACGCTGTCCTTCGCACCGGACGGCCTTACGATCGCGTTCAGTGCGTCCAACGATTTCACCTATTTCCGCGATACGCGCATTTACCTGCGCGACATCACCGCCAAAGGACAGCCCTTCCGCGAGATCGGCGACAGCTGGGACGGTGGCGTCTCCGTCGACTTCTGGAGCGCGGACAGCAAGACCATCTATTTCAACGCAGGCGTGAAGGCGACCAATCAGCTGCTCTCAATCGACGTGGCCACTGGCTCGGTGAAGCCGGTGACGGACGTCAAGGCGTCGCTGAGTGTCAGCCGTGACGAAGACAGCGGCAAGCTGCTGCTGCAGTATGCCGACCCCTCCACGCCGCCGTCCGCATACACGATCGCTTCCGTCGACAAGGTCGCTGATCGGGCCAACTGGATCCGCCTGACCAACGCGAATCCGCAGATCGCGTCGCTCGCGCTGGGGTCCGCCGAAGAGATCACCTGGAAGTCGAAGGACGGCCGCATGGTCGGCGGTGTGCTGCTCAAGCCGGTCGGCTATCAGCCCGGCACGAAGTACCCGCTCATCGTCGCGATTCACGGCGGCCCGGCCTCGGCCGACGTGCTTGGCTTCAACGGCGGCTATGGGTCGCAGGTGTACGCGGGCGCGGGCTACGCGGTGCTCATGCCCAACTACCGTGGCAGCACGAACTACGGTGAGAAGCATCGCATCGAGATTGCCGGCGACTACTTCACCAAGGGCTACGAAGACATCATGGCCGGCGTGGATCACCTCATCGCGCAAGGCATGGTCGACGGCACACAGCTCGGTGTGCTCGGCTGGAGCGCCGGCGGTCACTGGTCCAACTGGATCCTGACGCACACGGATCGGTTCAAGGCGGTCTCGTCGGGCGCCGGGACCATGAACTGGATCTCGATGTACGCGCAGAGCGACGTGCAGCGGAACCGCCAGTACTACATGGGCAACAAGCTGCCGTACGACGATTTCGACGGATACTGGCGCCAGTCTCCGCTCAAGTACATCAAAAACGCCAGAACCCCGACGATGATCCACGTGGTCGACGGCGACCCGCGCGTGCCGCGCCCGCAGAGCGAAGAGCTGCATATGGCACTGAAGCGACTCGGCGTGCCGACGGAGCTTTTCGTCTACCCCGGCAGCACGCACGGCATTCCCGATGCGCGCAATCAGCTGGTCAAGTCCACAGCCGAATTCATGTGGATGGAAAAGTGGGTGCGCGGCAAGGATGTGAAGTTCGATTGGAAGCCGCTGCTCAAGACACTCGAAGACGCGCCCGTGATCGGCGCGACGCAGAGCATGAACGACGGCACGAAGAACGACCGTTAAGCGGTGAGATGGCATGAACGCAGAACGGGCTCCCTTGCGGGAGCCCGTTCTTACTTCGGCACTTCAGCGTCACGAACGACGCCGAGCGTTGATGCTTAGTTGCCGAGCTTGACGACGTTTTCAGCGGCCGGACCCTTCTGGCCCTGCACCACGTCGCACTCCACGCGCTCGCCGTCGGCGAGCGACTTGAAGCCGCCGCCCTGGATGGCCGAGTGAT
>JBBQTA010000017.1:0-116395 GCA_038213465.1 Gemmatimonadales bacterium
GATCTTCATTCTGTTGGGATTGCAGTTTGCGGAACTCATACAGCGGTCGGGCAGTGCGGCCTTCGACGGGGCAGTGAAATACGGCGTGCTGATGGGTGTGGTGGTCATGGTGGTTCGTCTGGTCTGGGTGCCGGTCACCACGATATGTGCGCAATCGCTGCGTCGCGGTCGCGCCGTGCAATCCACCGCCGGAAACTGGAAGTCGATGTTTTTGGTGTCGTGGACCAGTATGCGCGGCATCGTGTCGTTGGCCACCGCCTTCGCGCTACCGCTCACGGTCGAGAGTGGTGCGCGATTCCCGTATCGCGATGAGCTGATCATCATGACGATGTGCGTCATTCTCGTCACGCTGGTCGTCCAGGGATTGTCGCTGGCGCCGATCATTCGCGCCTTCAAGTTCGCGCCCGAGGTGGCGCACCACGAAGAGGAGCAGATCGCGCGGCAGGAAGCGTTGCGTCGCGCGGCTGAAGCCCTGGAAGACGCGTCGCGCGAACCGTGGGCCGATCCGGCCGATGTAGAGTGGCTTCGCACGGAGCTACGCGATCGACAGCACCGCTACAAGCACGGCAGTCACGCCAATCATAGTAGCCGGTCCCGTTTGCGCTCGCGCATGCTGGACGCCGAGCGTCGCATGCTGCTGCGCCTCAGGAACGAGGGGGCGATCTCGGACGAAGTGCTGCGCACACTGGAGTCAGAGATCGATCTCGATACGCTGCGGCTCAGTCCCTCTTCGTAAGCTCCCGGGCGGACGGCACGCTGGTCGTGCCTTCTGGCAGACGGTCGAGGCGATCGAGGCGCTCGACGTCGATCGCGACGGATTCGCCCGTCGACTGCGCGAAGATGTCGGCGAACTTGGCGTCCCAGGTGATGTCGTCCCAGTAGTACGATGTGCGCACGGACACGCGGGTGGAAAACGTTTCTTCGTGCGCGGTGATGAGAATGAGCAGTTCCGCTTCCGCCTCACGCAGCTGCTGCGGCGTAAAGCCCAGCAGCGGGCTGTCGGCGCTGATCGGATGGACGACGGTCCAGTGTAACGGGAACAGCGCGACCTGACTGCGCTCAAGGGCGAGCTGATGAAAATTGCGCTCACGCTTGCCGTTGACTGTCTCATACAGCGACAGGCTGACGTTGGCGTGCAGGTCGGTCAGCTGGCTTGGCAGTTCGTTCACGCACCGGAACATGAGCCCACGCGCGCCGTCGTACGGGGCCACCACCGCCGATGCGCTGAAGCGCAGCTGTGCACGCGGGCGGATGAGCCGGGCCAGCAACAGTCCGCCCGCGAGCACCAAGGTGAGCGGACCCGCCAACGACTCGATCACTACCAGCCAGTTGGCCGTAATGCCCACGGCATGGATCGGACCGGTCCCGGACGTCGTGAAGATACCGGTGCTAAACACGAACGCGCGGAGAAATGGATCGGTAATGCCGAGGACTTCAGCGCCGACGAATGACCCAGTCGGCAGCGCGGCATAGGCCAGCGCGAAGATCCCATTCATCAGCAGCACGGCGCCGAACATCCAGAGCACGAACACGGCCCACGGCGCCCGAAGCGCGGTGAGATACAGTTGCTCCGTACGCTGCGCGCGCAGTCCGTACTTCGTGGAGGTGGACGTGCCGTCGCGATTGAACAGACGACCGCGCGCACGCTGCGCTACGACGCGGCCAAAGCCCAAGTCGTCGGCCGGTGGTGCAACAGACGCACTCGGCCCGCTCGTCACGTCCGTTGGTGCAACGCCGCCGACGTCGGTGTCGTCGAACGTGCCGGTTGTCGGAGTATTCACGGCGATCAGGTTGGAGTTGGCGAGGGTTGCCCATCACGAAGATACGCGGTCGCCGCTCACCTCGCCGCGCGGCGCGAGGTATCGTTCCCATCGCTGCGATTTTCTCCCTCCACGCTCTTATGTCATCCGACTCTCTCCGCATCGCCGGCGCCCAGCTGGCTCCGGTCTGGCTCGACCGTCACGCGACGCTGACGAAGGTGGTCTCCGCGATTCATGCGGCCGCCGACGACGGTGTGCAGTTGCTCGCCTTTCCCGAGGCGTTCGTCCCAGGGTACCCGTGGTGGATCGAGTGGACCGAGGGAGCACGCTTCGACTCCGCCGTGCAGAAGGTGTTGCATGCGCACTATCTCGATCAAGCGGTCCAGATCGAAGCGGGGCATCTGCAGCACGTGTGTGCCGCGGCCAAGGATCGAGCGATCACGGTCGTGCTGGGGATTATTGAGCGGCCGCTCGATCGCGGTGGCCATAGCGTATATGCCAGTCTCGTCATGATCACCGCGGACGGTGACATCGCGAACGTCCATCGCAAGCTGATGCCAACGTACGAGGAGCGGCTGTCGTGGTCGCCCGGTGATGGTCACGGGCTGCGCACGCAGCGTCTCGGTGCGTTTACGCTCGGCGCACTGAACTGCTGGGAGAACTGGATGCCGCTAGCGCGCGCGAGTCTCTACGGTCAAGGAGAAGACCTTCACGTCGCGCTCTGGCCGGGAAGCGTACGGAATACGGAGGACATCACGCGCTTCATGGCGCGCGAAGGACGTTCGTACGTGATGTCGGTGGCTGGCGTGCTCCGGCGCGATCAGGTCCCAGAGCGGACGCCACACTTCGAGCTGCTACAGCGCGCCCTTCCGGAGGTGATGGGTGAAGGTGGCACGTGCATTGCCCGGCCCGACGCCTCATGGCTGGTGGCGCCGGTCGCTCACGAAGAACGTATCATTGCCGCCGAGGTGCATCATGTGCATGTCCGCGAGGAACGACAGAACTTTGATGCCATGGGACATTACGCACGTCCCGACGTACTGCAGCTCGAGGTCAATCGCTCGCGGCAGCGCGCGGTGCACTTCACAGAATAGGCCGATCAGTAGCCGCGCTCCCGATCCACGGTCCATTTGGGCAGCTCACCCCGTTCGAGCGACGCGAGACACTCGAGAAAGCCATGCGCAGCGCCCTCGATCGTGGTGAGGCCGGAGATGTGCGGCGACACCATGACGCGCGGATCACTCCAGAGTGGCGAATCTGCCGGCAGTGGTTCGGTCGCGAACACATCAAGCGCGGCCGCCCGCAGCCAGCCCTGGTCGAGCGCGTGCGGCAACGCGGATTCGTCAACCACGGAGCCGCGTCCAGCGTTCAGCAACACGGCGCCGTTGCACCGCGCGAGCACGCTGCGCGAGATAAGGCCGCGGGAGGCGGGCGTGTCGGGAACGGCGACCACGATCCAGTCGGCGTTGCCTACGAGATCACCGAGTGCGCTGGACGGATGCACTACCGAGAAGACGGTGCTGTCGGCTACGCCGCTCCGCGAGATACCGGTCACGTGTACGCCCAAGGCGCGCAGCGACGTCGCAATTGCACGACCGATGTCACCAGTGCCGACCACCAGCGCGCGCGTGCCCGCCACCCGCGCGATGTCACGCGGCGCCCACCGACGCTCGCGTTGCGCTTCTGCCAGCTCCAGCACTTGCAGCTGAATCGCGAAGATACGCGACACGGCCCACTCGGCGATCATCGGACCGAATGACTCGGGACTGCGCGTGAGGACGATCTGTAGATCAAGATCCGACGCCATCCACGAATCGACGCCGGCGCCGGTGCACTGTATCCAGCGCACGTTGCCCATATCGGAGACCGACGGCGGCCGCTTGAACCCGATGTACGCCTCCGCCCACTCGAGATCACTGGCGGTGATCTCGGTGAACACTTTGCCGCGCACTTCGAGATCGGGGCGACGCGCGCGAATATACTCGGCGATCCCTGCATGCGCGTTGGCGCCGATGGCAATGCGACGCGGAGCGAACGGAAGCGGAAAAGTCATCAGACGGACTGGCGTTGAGTGGGTGACGAACCAATGGCATCACCAACGGCGTTGCAGGCGAGCACCGTGGCAAAAATGAAGAGGCCGGGGAAGATCGCGAGCCAGGGCTCGCTGGTCATCGCGGTTTGCGCCTGATACAACATGTTGCCCCAACTGGCGGTCGGGGGCTGCACGCCGACGCCGAAGAAGCTCATGGTGCTTTCCAGAAGAATGCCACGTCCGATCGCGAGCGTCGTGGCGACCGTCGCCGCAGGAATGATGCCTGGCACGATGTGGCGCACGATCACGCCGATCGGATTCGCACCGATCGCCCGCGCCGCCTGCACGAAGTCGAGTGACGAGAGCGACAGGACTTCGGCGCGTACCACGCGCGCGGTCTCCATCCATCCGGCCACCGCGACCAGCAGGATCAGCATCGGTACGCCCGGCTGCAATACGGCGGCGCCAAGCATGAGGAGCGGCAGGCGCGGGATGGCGAGCATGGCGTCGGTGGCTCGCATGAGCGCGTCGTCGATCCAGCGGCCGGCATAGCCGGCCACGGCACCGACGGCGACACCGATTGCCGCGCTCATAAGGGCCGACAGTACGCCGATGGCGAGCGACACGCGAGCACCGACGAGTACGCGGGTGAGCACGTCGCGCCCGAGTTCGTCGGTGCCGAACCAGTGGACGAGCGACGGCGCTGCGCGACGGTTGGCCAGATCGAGAGCATCGGCGGCGAACGGCGCGAGGTACGGCGCCAGCAGTGAGGCCACGACGAGCACCGCGAGAAAGAGCAGTCCGCCGCGCGGGCCGGCCTTCACGCGGCACCCCGTGTGCGCGGATCGATGGTACGCACCGCGATATCAGCGACGAGATTGAGCACCATGACGGCGACAGCGCCGCACATGAGAAACGCCATGAGGACCGGGTAGTCACGCTTCACGAGAGATTCCGTGAACAGACTGCCCACACCCGGCCAGGCGAACACGCTTTCGGTCACGACGGCACCAGAAGCCATCATGGCGGCGTCGAGCAGCACGACGGTGATGAACGGACCGAGTGCGTTGGGAAGTGCATGCCGCAAGAGCACTCCCGGCTCGGAGACGCCGCGGACACGGGCTGCATTCATGAACGGGCGGCCTATGGTTTCGCGCATGGCCCGACGCAGGTAGCGCGACCAGGCCGCGGCCTGAACAGCGGCCAGCACGAGCACGGGGAGCACAAGGTGCGCGACGCGATCGGCAAACGAGCTTACGCCGAACGACGAGCGACCGGACGATGGCAGCCAGCCCAGTGTGATCGCAAAGACCAGCTGCAGCAGCAGGCCGAACCAGAACACCGGCAGCGAGATGCCGGCCACGGCGCCGAACGATGAGATGCGATCGAACAGGCGGTGCACCGACGCCGTCACGCCGACCGGCAGTGCAATGCACAGAGCGAGCAGCGAGCTCGCGCCCACGAGTTCGAGCGTAGCGGGCACGCGCTCGAGCACGCGATCCAACACGGGACGGCCGTCGGCGAAACTGTACCCCCAGTCGCCACGGACGAACGCCCACAGCCACGAGAGGTACTGTGCGGCCAATGGACGATCGAGTCCCATGGCGGCACGCAGCCGCTCGATGTCCTGCGGGCGCACGTTCGGGTTCTCCAGATACGCCGCCAGCGGACCACCCGGTACCGCCTGTAACAGCGCGAAGACCAGCACCGAGATGAGGACCAGCAGCGGAACGCTCTGCAGCACCCGCCGCACGATCAGGCCACGCATCACGGCGTGCCGATCTCCCACAGGTGCACGTTCCAGAACGGACCGGCGTTGGTCGGATTGCCGGTGAAGCCCTTCAACGCCTTCGGCACGGCATCGATCTTGGCGGTGTTGTACAGGACGATCTCAGGCGCGAGCGCGGCGATGCGCCGCTGCGCCTCACGCAGTAGGTCGTTGCGCTGCGCCACATCGGCGGTACGATCGGAGCGATATAGCAATGACGACAACGCGGCGTCGTTGATGTAATTGATGTTGCGGCCGGCCGGCGGCATGCGATCGCCGGCAAAAAACAACGTGAGTTCGGGATCGGCTCCCATCTGCCACCAGTGCAGCATGGCGTCGAATTCGCCACTGAACCACACGCTGCTGATGGAGGTGCCATCGAGCAGCTTCACCGTCATCTCGGCGCCAACATCGCGAAACGCTTGGCTCAGCGCCTGCGACACATTCTCGCGGATCGCGAAGCCCGACTGCGTGATAAGCGTGAACGCGAGTCGTTTGCCATCTCGGCTGCGAATGCCATCGGCGCCGGGTACCCATCCCGCTTCGGTCAGGAGCGTGCGCGCACGATCCGGATCGAAGTCGTAGGTCGGTACGTTCGGTTCGTAGGCTGCGGACAGCGGCTGGATCGGACCGTTCACCACTTCCACCTGTCCATCGAGAATGGTGCGCACGAGTAGCACCCGATTCACCGCGTGAGCCAGCGCCTGGCGCACCTTCACATCGGCGAAGGGCGCGAAGTGCTTCTGGTTGAGCGTGACATGCTCGTAGCCGTTGCCGACCACGCGATTCATCCGCAACCCGCTGATAGCGGTCAGCTCGCGCACTTTGTCCCAGGCGACGAGTGCCACCATGTGTACCTCGCCCGACTTGAGCAGGTTGATGCGGGTGGTCGTATTCGTGAGGAAGCGGAAGAGGAGCTGCTTGATCTTGGGATACTCCGCGCCTCGCCAGTAGCCTTCAGCACGCTCGAGCAGAATGTACTCGCCCGTTTTCCACTCCTTGACCTTGTACGGGCCTGTGCCGAGTGGTGCGCGATTGTAGTCGTTGGCGGTATTGAGATCGCGCCCCTCGAGTACGTGCTTGGGCAACGTGCCGCGCACGAACTGTAGCTGATACGGCGCGTACACTTCTTTATAGTGCACGATCGCCGTGAGCGAGTCGGGCGTGTCTACCGACGCGATGCGATCGAACCCATCGACGCTTTCCGGCTTCCAGTCACCCTTGTTGATCGCCTCGACGGTGAACTTCACGTCAGCCGACGTGTGTGACACTCCGTCGTGCCATTTCACACCGGGGCGCAACTTCCATGTCACATCCATACCGCCGTCGGCGCGCACGACGACGCCACCATTCTCCGTGGTCGGGATCTCGGCGGCGAGCACCGGGATGATCTTCATCGCCTCGTCGTTGGTGACGAGTCCTTCCACCACGCACGATTCGATATCCTCGAGAATGTGCGTGGCATAGCGGTTCATCGTGTCCGGCTCACGGTCGTAGCCCACGATCAACAGCTCATTTGAAGGACCGTTGCGAGCGCTGTCACCGCCGCAGGCCGCGAGCGTGCAGCAGAGCGCCGCGGCGAGGCCGAGGGTTGAGCGACGGGACAGTCGGAGCGACGCGCGTATCATGAAGTGGCCGTGAGGAGTCGCGCCGCGAGTGCTACGGGAATGGAGCCCCGGCTCAACAGCGCATCATGGAACTGCCGCGGTGAGTAGTCAGGCCGCAAACGCATGGTGTCCCGCAGATCGAGAATGCCCTGCGTTCCAAGCCAGTACATCACGGCGGTGCAGGGGAACATGGAGTTCTTGGTGGCTTCGCCGCTGGCCGCAGCTTCCGGCATACCGACTTCGTTCATGTAGTAGGCAACGGCATCGGCATAGCTGAACTCGCCGGTGTGCAATCGAATGTCGACGATCGCACGCGCCAGCATCCGGACACGACTCTGCTGCTCAGCGGCTCGCTCGAGCGGCGTGAGAAATCCGAGCTCGTCGGCGAGTTCGGTTGCGTAGCAGGCCCATCCTTCTGCCATCGAGCCACCGAGAAACATGCCGATGCGACTGGCGCAGTCCACGGCGGCGATCTTGCCAATCCGCGAACGCGATCGATGCGTGGCGTGGCCGTTCTGTACATGGTGGCCGAGGGCGCCGTGATGCACGACATGATTCAGCGTGATGGTGCTGTGATTCCACGCGTTCAGGCGACGTTCGCGTTCATCGGGCGCGATCGTATGGTCTACCGGCGTGACCAGATAGAGGTGCTCGGGGCGCGGTTCGTACGGCGCCGGCGAGCGATAGAACAGGAAGTAGAGTTGCGGGGCGATCTCGCGGGCCCATACGGGGATCGGTACGTAGCGCAGCGGCCAGTCGGGCCACTCTACCTGATCGGTCGCCAAGGCCAGTGTCCGGCAGGCTTCGAACTGTGCGGTAAATGCAGAGAGGTAGTCGGCCTCGCGCGGGCGATCGTTGGCTAGTGCCGCTCCAAGGGCTTCTGGTGAGCCCGCGACGTCGGTGGCGAGCGCGTGGAAACGCGATTTGGCCGCTGGCAACTCCCCGAGGACGCGTTGCAGCAGTTCCTGCGCTGTCTGTGTGCAGAAGTGCCCGCGCTGCAGCAGGATCTCGTACGCCTCGACGCCGATTGCATAGCCGGATTGCACATCGCGCGGTCGCTGATGCAGCCAGTCCGCCGCCGCGTCGAATGCGCGAGCTGCTTCGGTTCCGGCATCGGTCAGGGACCGACGCGCGGTGGCCGTCACGTCGTGCTCGTCGCACCAGCGTGCTAGCTGGCCACGGAGGAACGCCGCAAACACGCCTGCTTCGCGGGTCGCACGATCGATCCAGATAGCGGGCACCGGCTCGGTGAGGGCGGTGGGCATCGCGTCGAGGAACGATGGAATCTCCCCGAGCCGGGCGACAATGGCGTCGATACAGCGCTCGGTCGGGTGCGTGGGGCGCAGCAGCAACGCCACCACACTGAAAATCGCCTCGCCCGTCCACAGCGCGGGATTCCGGTCGTGGAAGAAGCGGGTTTGGGTTTCGAGGATGCGCACATCGATGTTAGCGCGCGCGAGCTCCGCATCGACGGCCTCGATGTCGGCGGCCAGCATGGCGTCGCTGCCGCGCGGCGCAGCGCTGAAGAGCGCATCGTGCAGCACGGCCAGTTCGCTGACTTCGGTATCACGCGCGTCGCGCGACCAATCGGGAAGCCGATGATCGTGCGTGTGGAGTCCCGTGAAGGTCGCGTTCACGGGATATCGCTCGAAGTAGTGCGCGAGAAAGCGGTCGAGCGCGGCGGTCGTGTCGTTGCTCAGGATGACGATCCCGTGATTGGCGGCTGCTCGAGCGGGATGTTCACCCAGCGTCGTTCGCGGAATGAGCGCTCGACCGCGTTAATGAGTTCTTGGACATGCGCACCGTCTTCGAAGTTGCCTTCGTTACCCTCGACTTCACCGCGGATCTCGGAGAGGAACGAGCCGATGAGATTCGCATAGAAGAGCGAGCGCCAGGATTCGCGGGCACTGCCACCCGCCGGGTAGAAGCGCGGCGGAATGTCGAGTTCCTTGAACTCCACGGAGTCGGCGGTGGCGCCCTTGAGCGTTTCGCAGATGCCGTTCTCTTCCACGAGACGGCAGATCAGCGCCCCCTTGCTGCCGTACACACGCGCCTCAATACCGGGATAATTCCCGACGGTGACGAAGCTGGTTTGAATCGAGCCGATACCGCCGTTGTCGAACTCGCCGATAAAGATGTCACCGTCATCGATGTTCATGCGCATCATGGTGCCGGTGGCACGCACCATGCGCTCGGGGATGAAGTTCTTCATCGTGCCCACGACCGACTTGAAGCGACTGCCCATGAAGAGGTGACCGATATCCATGATCGGCGCCCCGTACCCTTCCAACGACGACACGTGAATGTCCGTCTGATCGGCTTCATGATCAACCTGACGCAACGGCGTCTGCGGATCGAGCCACTGCGAGTTTTGTTCGTAGCCGTTGAAAATGAACGGTGTGCCGATGTAGCCCTCGTCGATCAGCGCCTTCATGTAGCGCATGGCTGGCGAGTAGCGGAAGGTGAATCCGAGTTTCGTTTTCAGACCTTTGGCTGCCGCCAGTGCGGCGGCTCGGCGCGTTTCGGTGAAATCGTAGGCCACGGGCTTTTCGCACAGTACGTGCTTGCCCGCCTCCAAGGCGGCACAGCTCAGTGCGAAGTGTGTCGCGCTGGGCGTGCACACGTCGACCACATCGATATCGGTGCGCGCGATCAGCTCTTCGTGCGTGGCATACACGTGGGGGATGTCGAACTGCGCGGCGAACTCGCGTGCACGTTCGACGATCGGATCGGCGATCGCCACGACCGTACAACGCGGATCGCGCTTCCAGCCCGGGAGGTGCGCGAACTGTGCCCAGGCGCCGGCGCCGAGTATCCCAACGCGAACGATGTCGTTACTGGCAGTCACTGAATTACCCGTGAGGTGTCACCCGGCAAGAGCAGCTGCCGGTGCGCCCAGACCGGCGCGATGCCGTTCTTCATGACGCGTTCGTGGAAGTCGCGGAGGTTGAACGCCGCACCCTGTGCCGCCTGCAGGTCGCGCCGCAGCGTGAGGATGCCTCGCTTGCCCAGGAAGTAGCCGCCGTACGTGGGATCGTAGGTGCCACGTTCCGCTTCGCGTTTGGCGGCCGGTGCGGCCACGTACGCTTCGCGCTCGAAGCAGGCCTGCGCTTGCGCCAGCGTCCATTCACCGGTGTGCAGACGGATGCCAGAGAGCAGTCGGCAGATGCGCGTGAGCGCGTCGCTGAGTTGGGCCAGTTCATAGCGCGGATCGCCACCCATGAAGCCTTGCTCGACGACGAGTTCTTCCGAATAGTGGGCCCAGCCATCCTGTCCCGAGGACGGCTGCGGAAACGGATTCAAACCGATCCAGATGCGACGGATCTTGCCCGGTGTGTCGCGCATGTGCACGGAGTGGAGCCAATGGCCCGGCATGGCTTCGTGGGCCGAGGTAATGGCCAGCGACGCAAAGTTGAATCGCTCCAGCCAGGCTTCCTGCTGCGCGGGTGGGTCGAGCGAGTCGGCGTCGGTGATGTAGTAGTAGCTCTGTACCGGCGTCTTCTCGAGTGGCGGCGAGGCGTGCATTGATGCGAAGCCGAGCGAAAACGGCTGCGCGGGGGCAACGACCACCCGCTCGCCCACGGGGACCACGGCCAGATTCTTCGCCGCCACAAAGCGCGTGAGAGAATCGACGATAGCCTGTGCTGCCGCGACCACTCCGCCGCGTTTGGGATGATTGCGACGCACCGTCAGCCATGTGGCTTGCGGATCGGCGCCTGGCGTCAGCCGATTGGCAGCGGCGCGGAAGCGCTCTTGCGCGCTCTTCAGCTCACGCTCGCCGAGGGCCGCGAGATCAACCAGTGGGACATCGATCAATTCTTCCGAACGGTAGCGTCGCGCGACGGCGTCACCGCCGATCTTCCACTCGCCGTTGGCCGTGGGGAGCACGGATTGCTCGAAGTCGGTGGTATAGGCGTCGATCTCGCGCGTGGCGATCGCGGCCGCGCTCAGTAGCGAATCCATGAGCGCCGTGCCCTGCTGCGTCGTAAAGGCTTGGCCCAAGTCCGTGGTCAGCATGCTCGACGCGGCACGCATCATCCCGAGACCGCGTTCGGCGAAAATCTTCGGCGGATTCGAGATGTTCGTGCGTGCTGCCTGCAGCAGCGCCGGCACGCCCGCGAGTTTGCCGATGATACGACGCATGCGCACGGGCGCGGCGTCATTCTCCATTGTCATGAGATTATGCACGCCATCGGACAACGCGCTGGCGTACGTCATCGGATTCCGCTTCCAGTTGGCCAGCGTTTCCTGTTCGAGCAGCCAGCCGTCGATCACGCCCGCCAGAATGCGCTTGTCCACGCGCTCATCGGGGGTGAGCGAGGCGTCGCTGAACGCGGCGAGCTCCGCCGCTGCCGACTTGAGCGTCGCGATTTCGGCGGTGATCGCCGGCGCCGAGAAATCGTCGAGGAGGTCATCGTGATCGTGCAGACCGTTGCCGGACGCAATCGAGGGATGACGGCGCGCGAAGCCATCGAGGTAGCGATCCACAAAGGGGGCGAACCCCGCGGACGTCGCTGGCGAGTGGGATGTGTCGTCCGCGGGAGTGCAGGCGGTGCCGGCGGCAGCGGCGGCGCCAACCGCGAGCAGCGCGAGCGCGGTGAGTCGTTTAGGGGTTCGCATCGGGGCTTAACCTGCGGCCGATCTCCGCCCTTCGCAAACGGATTGCCTGCATATTTGCAGTAGCAGGTCCTCGTATCGTTTTCGGTAGTCTCGCGACTCCATTCCGACTATGCGTCCATCATCTCCGCATCCCGGCACTCGTCGATCGCTGGCGATCTCTGGTGTATTGCTCACGGTCACGGTAGCAGTGCTCTCCGCCCCGCTTCGCGCGCAGCCTACCCCGATTCCAGCGGTGCAGCAGGAGGCGCGCGCGATCTTACGGGAGCTGGTCAATATCAACTCCACTACCGGTACACCGGGGGTGCGGAGAGCGGCCCAGGCGATGGCCACTCGGTTGCTCGCCGCGGGCTACCCGTCGGTTGACGTGCAGTTGCTTGGCCCGAGCCCGGCGCTCACCTCGTTGGTGGCGCGACTTCACGGCCGTGCCTCGGGAAAGAAGCCGATTCTCCTCATGGCGCACCTCGACGTCGTGGCGGCGAAACGGGCCGACTGGCCGACGGATCCGTTCACCATGGTGGAGAAGGACGGGTGGTACTACGGTCGCGGGTCCGAGGACAACAAGGCCGGAGTGGCGTCGCTTGTGGCCAACATGGTGCGGTGGAAGCGCGAGAAGTTCGTGCCGGATCGCGACATCGTGGTCGTACTCTCCGCCGATGAGGAGACGACGGGTGACTCGATGGTGTGGCTGCTCAAGCACCACCGGGCGAAGCTCGACGCCGAATTTGCACTCAATACCGACGCCGGTGGCGGTGCGCTCGACAAGGGCACGCCGGTCTCGAATTCGGTGCAGGCGGCCGAGAAGGTGTTCGCCAACTTCAAAGTTGAGTCCACAAATCCGGGCGGCCACAGCTCGGTGCCACGCCGGGACAACGCGATCTACGACCTGTCGGCGGCCCTCGTGGCGTTCGGGAAGTACGAGTTCCCGATCCGGCTCACCGAGGTCTCGCGCGCGTATTTTCAGCAGAGCGCCGCGACGCAAACCCCGGACGTAGCCGCCCTCATGCGCGCCGTCGTGGCACAGCCCATGGATGCGGCGACCGCCCGCTCACTGGCGTCGACGAATCCCTACTGGAACTCGATGTTACGCACGACGTGCGTGGCCACGCTGCTGTCCGGCGGACACGCCGACAACGCACTCCCGCAGCGGGCGTCGGCCAACATCAACTGTCGCATGCTCCCCGACGAAGTCCCCGACTCGGTGCGGGCGGCGATTCAACGCGCCGTCGGTGCCACGGCCGCGGTGACCGCCGATGGGCCGATCACGCCGAGTCCGGCGTCTCCGCTGCGTGCCGATGTCATGGGAGTCGTGGAGCGGCTCACGAAGGAGCGCTTCCCCGGCGCCGTGGTGGTGCCGGAGATGTCTACTGGTGCCACCGACGGCGTGTTCACGCGCAATGCCGGCATTCCCACCTACGGCGTCTCGGCCATCTTCTTCGAGCAGCTGGAACCGAGTCGCGCGCACGGACAGGATGAGCGCGTGGGCGTAAAGGCGTTTCACGATAGCGTAGCCTTCTGGTACAGCATGGTGAAGCAGCTCGCGTCGCCGGTCGTTACGCCGTAGTCGTGTCTACTGGCTTCATCGTCAGCGGCTTGACCGCCAGCGTCAACACCAGTCCGACGGCCAGCAAGCCGGCCAGTAGCATCAGCGGCTGATCATAGATGTGCACGCGCGGTGCGCCCGGGGCCAACGCACCACGGGCGCGCTCGGAGAGTTCGGTGATGATCACCGGCCCCGTGACTGCCGCGACGCTCCATGCCGTGAGCACGGCGCCGTGAATCGCGCCCACGTTGCGTGCTCCGAACAAGTCCGCCAGGAACGCCGGCATCGTGGCGAAACCGCCACCGTACATCGTGAACACGGTGAGCAGGCACACGAGAAACGGCCACCACGCGCCCGCCTGCGCAAAGCGCGGAATCAGCAGAAACAGGACGAACTGCACCGCGAAGAAAATCAGATAGGTCACGCGTCGCCCGAGCAGATCCGACGCGCTCGACCAGAGCAGACGTCCACCGGCATTGAAGAGACTGATGACCGCGACCACGGCCGCCGCCTCCTTCGGCGACTTCCCGAACAGGTCCTGCATCATCGGCGACGCCTGGGCGAGAATGCCGATGCCGGCGGTGACGTTCACGCACAGCATGCCCCACAGCAGCACGAACTGCGGCGTGCGGAGCGCCTCTCGTCGCGTGAAGCCCTCCGCGACGGGCATGGTGACGCCGCGGTGCACCTCCGGCGCCGGGCGCAGCAACTGCGCCCCCACCCACATGAGCGCGAAGTACACGCCGCTGAGCACGAACAGCGCACGCGCGACGCCCATCTGCTCGATGAGGAATGCATTCGCGTAGCCGCCCAGAAAGGCACCGCCGCCGAAGCCCATGATGGCGAATCCGGTGGCCATGCCGCGTCGTTCGGGAAACCACTTCACGAGCGTGCTCACGGGGGCGATGTAGCCGATGCCGCACCCGATACCGCAGAGAATGCCGAGCCCCAGAAAGAGCAGGAGCGGTTGCTGCCAGAGCAGGCCGACGCCACCGAGCGCGAGTCCGCTGGCGAAGAAGAGTGCCGCGGTCCTGGCGGCGACCCGCGCGCCACGACGCTCCACCCACGGGCCCATGGTGGCCGCGCTTAGCCCAAGCAGCACCAGCGCCGACGTGAACGTGGTATACGGTGGACTTCCCCACCACGGCTGCGGCGGAAGCGCGGCGATGATCGGGCGATTGAGCGTGCTCCAGGCGTACACCGACCCAATGCCCAGGTGGACGAGGACGGCGCCGAGGGGAATGGGCCAGCGGGACTTTGACATATGGCAGAATCAAGCATCCCGGGGCGCGATCCGTGCCCCCGGCTTTGCGCTGCGCGTTTCCGCTGCGAGTCGCCCAGGTAGGTAAGTTGCGCCATGTCTCCGCGTGAAAGTCCGATCGCGGCCCAACGGGCCCGGAACGCCCGTCTGACGGCACAGGCAGAGGGAATCGCCCGCGATGACAGGGCCGAATACGGGCTGCCGGAGCTGCCGGTCATCCTCCTGCCGGCAAATTCGCGGAACACCACCGAACTTCCCGAGGCGTCGCGCGAGGCGTTTCTCGACAAGCTGCGGGGCACGATCGCCGAGGCGTTTCGAGACACGGTGCGCGACAACCGTGCGCCGATGAGTGCCGAAGCCGAGTCGGCGCGGTTGGACGCCGGTTGGGCGCTTCCCGAGTCGATCCCCGCTATGCCGGACATCATCGGAGCGAGTTGCGGGACCTGCCGCGGCGAGTGCTGCACGGCGGGCGGCACGCACGGCTTTCTGCATGCCGACAGCATCATGCGGGTGCGCGCGCAGCTTACCGACGACGGGGAAGTGGTGACGCCAGAGTCGCTGGAGGCGCGGTATGCGTCGCACCTGCCAGCACGGCACTATCGCGGCTCCTGTGTGTTTCACACGACGGTGGGCTGCAACCTCCCACGGCCGATGCGTTCGAACCTGTGTAACCGCTACGTGTGCGGCGGGCTCGCGCAGCTCACGAGGGCGCTGGTGGCGTCGCAGCAGACGTCGGCCTATGTGGCAGCGGCCGACTCGGTGCACCTGCGCCGCCTCGCGCTGGTCACGGTGCAGGGGTCACGGGCGATCGCGCTGCGGGAGCCGTAAATCGGTCGGTCGATCCGCCCGGTCAATTGCTGCGCGGCTCGTCTTCTTATACCCTTACAGATTACCACTTTTCCCCATGCGGCCGGTGTCCAATCACGTGACCAAACCGATGCCCACGACCATTCGCCGTCCGATCCGCCTGGTGGCCCTGAGCGCCGGGCTGTTCGCCATGACGGCCTGCGCCACCTCGCGGTCTGCCTCATCGGCCGGACCTGCCTTCCAGATGGGAGACGCCGGCGCGCTGGTGCGCGCGCGCGCTGACAGTCTGCGCTATCCGTGGGTGAAGGCCGACGTGGACTTCATGAGCGGCATGATCCACCACCATGCCCAGGCCATCACGATCTCGCGCTGGGCCCCGTCGCATGGCGCGACCGCATCGGTCCAGCGACTCACGGCGCGCATCATCAACGCGCAGACCGATGAGATCACGATCATGCAAACGTGGCTCAAGGACCGCAGCCAGCCGATGCCGTTGGTCGATTCACTCGGCAACGTGACGATGGGAGGCGCGGGGCACGACATGGCGGCCATGGCGGGCCACGACATGTCGAAGATGGGTGGCATGGGTGGCATGGCGATGGGCCAGATGTCGATGCCCGGCATGCTCACCGAGGCGCAGCTCAAGGAGCTCGACGCGGCGCGCGGCACGGAGTTCGACCGGTTGTTTTTAACGTACATGATTCAACACCACCGCGGCGCCGTCTCAATGGTGAAGACGCTGTTCGCGGCGCAAGGTGCGGGGCAGGACGAGACCGTGTTCAAGTTCGCGAATGATGTCGAGGTCGATCAGAGCACGGAGATCAAGCGCATGTTCACGATGATGTTGGAGATGGGATTCGCCCCGCCGGCGTAACGGCCGGCGTCCTGCTGGACACGATGTTGAACATGATGTTGTCGGACTCCCACCACCTTTTGCACACAGGAACAGACATGTCAGAAGCACTTCCGCGTCGTCGCGGCGCGCGTGTTGTCACAGGCTACGCGGCCGTGGCGCTGCTGGGTCTCGCGGCGTGCGCGCCGTCGAAGCCCCGGACCGAACCGACGCCGATGAACGATCCGCGCGTCGGCCTCAAGGCTGGTCTGTTTGACGCCGGCGAAGCGATCTCGAACATGAAGGTCGTGGCCAAGGCGGTCTCGCCGCCGGGCTTTCTGGGCATCACGAACTCCGACCTTGCCTTCACCGGCAAGTACGCGATTCAGGGTAACTACAACGGCCCGGTGATCTGGGACATTTCGAACCCGGCCAAGCCGACGCTCGTGGTGGCTTACACGTGCCCCGCGTCGCAAAACGACATCTCGGTGTTCAAGAACCTGATGTTCATGTCGGCCGAAGCGAACAATGGCCGCGTCGACTGCAAGCCGGGCGGCGTCCCTGATCCCGTCAGCAAGGAGCGCATGCGTGGCGTGCGCGTGTTCGACATCAGCGACATCCGCAACCCGAAGCTGATCGCGAACGTGCAGACGTGCCGCGGCTCGCACACGCACACGGTGCTTGACGATCCGAAGGACAAGGAGAACGTCTACATCTACGTCTCGGGTTCATCGGCGATCCGTCCGTCCACCGAACTCGCCGGCTGCGCCGGTGACCTCGCCGCCGAGGATCCGAACTCGTCGCGCTTGCGCATCGAGATCATCAAGGTGCCGCTCGCGAACCCGGCAGCCGCCGCGGTCGTCGGGCGCGCCAACATCTTTGCCGGCTTGGGTGCGGCACCCTCCCACGGACTCTCCGACGCCGACAAGGAAGCGGCCGCGAAGTCGCTCGCCACGGCCAAGGCCGCGGGTGCGTTTATCGCCAAGAATCCGCAGTCGGGCATGGATATGGTCGTGCCCCCGCAGGTGCTCCGTCCGATGTTCGACAGCGTCACGAAGATGCGTGGTGGTTCGACGGCTAACGCGGCGGATAGCGCAATGGTGCGCGGTCTGGTGCAGGGCGTGGTGACGCGCATGTTTGCCGGTGCGGCGGGCGGCAGTGGCCGTGGTGGCGAACGGTCGCAGTGCCACGACATCACGGTGTACCCGGCGCTCGGCCTGGCTGGCGGCGCCTGTGAAGGCCATGGCCTGCTGATCGATATCAGCAATCCGGTGGCGCCGGTGCGTCTCGACGCGGCGGCCGACTCGAACTTCGCCTACTGGCATTCGGCGACGTTCAACAACGACGGCACGCAGATGCTCTTCTCGGACGAGTGGGGCGGTGGGTCGTCGCCCAAGTGCCGCGCTGGCGACAAGCCGGAATGGGGTGCCAACGCGATCTTCTCGATCGTCAACAGGAAGCTCGTCTTCAAGAGCTACTACAAGATTCCGACCGTGCAGTCGTCGAACGAAAACTGCGTGGCGCACAACGGCTCGCTGATTCCGATCCCGGATCGCGACGTGATGGTGCAGTCGTGGTATCAGGGCGGAATCTCCGTGTTCGACTGGACGGACCCGTCGAATCCGAAGGAGATCGCCTCGTTCGATCGCGGCCCGGTGGACTCCACGCGTATGGCCATGGGCGGCTCGTGGTCGGTGTACTGGTATAACGGCTCGATCGTGAGCTCGGAGATCGCGCGTGGTCTGGACGTAGCCGAACTCGTGCCCAGCGAATTCATCTCGCAGAACGAAATCGATGCGGCGAACACCGTGAAGTGGGACTATCTGAACGCGCAGGGGCAGCCCAGGATCACGTGGCCGCCCAGCTTCGCACTGGCCAAGGCGTACACCGACCAGCTGGAGCGGAAAGGCTGCGTGGCGGCGCCGCGCATCGCGGCCATCCGTGCGTCGATCTCGAGCGCCGAGAAGGCATCGGGTACGTCACGCGCCGCCGAGTTGACGAGGTTGAGCGGCGAGCTGAACAATGATCGCAGCTGCGACCCGAAGAAGATCGACCTGCTCAAAAAGGCGCTGCAGGACCTGCAAACGATGGTGATGTAGGCGAAATTGGTTGCCTTCGTTGCACGCGGAAGCCCTCGATCCAGTCATGGATCGGGGGCTTCTGCGGTCCCGCTCTCACGAGATCATCGCCGATGACGATTCGCGCGCTCCGAATCCACCGCATGCTGCGCCTCGCGGCGTGGCTCTTCGCGCTGCTGCTCACAGCCGCGCCGATTGCGTGGTCGCAACGGCAGCGCATGCGCATCGAGCCGAATGTACGGTACGACGGGAAGTACACGTTCGTGCGACTGCGCTACACGCAGGGCTATCGCATGGCGTGGAGTGCCGATTATCCGC
The DNA here is from genome assembly GCA_038213465.1 of Gemmatimonadales bacterium. Lineage (GTDB taxonomy): Bacteria > Gemmatimonadota > Gemmatimonadetes > Gemmatimonadales > Gemmatimonadaceae > Gemmatimonas. Next base: position 18,624 of record JBBQTA010000017.1, read on the forward strand.
AGATGGAGCGCAACTTCATGACCATTCTGAGTGAGCTTTCCACGCTCACGTTGCACGAGAAGGCGAGCAACGTGCACACGCTCGACGATCCCGAACTGGCGAACTATCCCGTCGCGTATCTCACCGAGCCCGGCTACTGGGAGCCGACCGACGAAGAGGCAGCCGGACTGCGCACCTGGATTGCGAAGGGCGGTTTCCTGATCGTGGACGATTTCTATTTCGACCAGCAGTGGGATGTCTTCGAGCGGTCGATGCGCCTCGTGTTGCCCAACGCGCGTATCATGCCGATGGATGTCTCGCACCCGATCTTCAACACGTTTTTCAGCATCAAGACGCTCGAAGGGATGACGCATCCCGCCACCACGGCGGCGAAGGCGCAGTACCTTGGTATCTACCAGGACAACGATCCGTCGCAGCGGTTGCAGGTGATCATCAACTTCAACAACGACATCGGCGACTATATGGAGTGGTCGGGCGGCGGCTGGTATCCCGTCAACCTGTCAAACGATGCGTACAAATTCGCGACGAACTATGTAGTGTACGGATTGACGCATTAGGGCTCGGCATGCCGGATTGCTGCGTGCACCGTCGGGCGTTTCAATGCCTGGCATTTCACCCCGGGAGACTGACGAATCCGGCGACGGGAAAGTGGTGATCGAGTGCGAGCGCGTCGGTCATGCCACGCTCACGCATGATGCTGAAGCTGACCGCGTCAACCAACGAGAAGTCCGGATCGGCGAACCGAGCTGCGCCCGCCATGCGGCGCTGACTCGGTCGTGATCGTGATGGGAGCGGCCTCCGTGAGGTACACCTGCGCCGGTTCGCCCACCCGTCGGGGAACTGGCGTCCTGTCATGCTTTGGTGTCATGACACCAATCTGTGACGTGAGCATTGGGAAGGCGATGCCGTGGGCCATTCATGCACGCGAGCGCGGCCTCTCAAGCTTGTGCGTCGGTGTCTCGACAAACCCCGCGCGATGCAGTTACGTCCTGTGCACAACCTCCCACGAGAACGAGCGCGTTCGCTTCCTCCCGCCGAGCGGCATGTGCCCTCACTCATCCCCCGCATGCATATGCGCCGTGTAGTCGTCATTTCTGCGATCGTCGGCACGTTGTGCGCCGGAGCCGCCACGCGGCCGCTCGCGGCTCAACCACGGAATGGCGACGCGCTCACCGCCGAGATCGAAACGCGTCTCACGCAGGTCATGCCCAAGGTGGTCGCGTGGCGTCGCGATATTCACGAGCATCCCGAACTCTCATTCGAAGAGACGCGCACCGCAGCTCTGGTGGAGAAGCATCTCCGCGCGCTGGGGCTCGAGGTACGCGCACAGGTGGGGAAGACCGGCGTGGTCGGCGTGCTGCGCGGCGGCAAACCCGGTCCCGTCGTCGCGCTGCGCGCCGACATGGATGCCCTGCCGGTGACCGAGCAGGTGGATCTGCCGTTCCGCAGCAAAGTGCGCACGCAGTACAACGGCGCCGAGGTGGGCGTGATGCACGCGTGCGGTCATGACAATCACGTCGCGATCCTCATGGGTGTGGCCGAAGTGCTGGCCGGCATGAAAGCGCAGATCCCCGGCACCATCACCTTCATTTTTCAGCCGGCCGAAGAGGGACTTGGCGGGGCGAACGCGATGATCGCGGACGGTGCGCTCGAGAACCCGCGACCGTCGGCGATTTTCGGGTTGCATGTGTGGCCGTCCGCACTTGGCTCGCTAAGCACGCGCGCCGGTGGCTTCATGGCCGCGGCGGATGGACTCGAGATCGTGGTGAAGGGTCGACAGACGCATGGTTCACAACCGTGGTCCGGTGTCGATCCGATTGTAGTGGCCGCGCAAATCGTGCTGGGCCTGCAGACCGTCGCCAGCCGGCAGATCGACGTCACCGCGGCACCCGCCGTGATCACCGTGGGAATGATCCAGGGCGGCAACCGTGGCAACATCATTCCCGACAGCGTCGTCATGATCGGTACCATCCGCACGTTCGACGCAACGATGCGGAGCGAGATTCACACGCGCGTGAAGCGGACCGCCGAGGATATCGCGACCTCGGCGGGGGCGACCGCGCATGTGGTGATTTCCACCACTGGATTGATCACGCAGAACGATGCGGCGCTGCTGGAGAAGATGACGCCCACGCTGCAACGCACCGCCGGCGACGGCGGCTTTCGTACGGTGAATCCCGTTACCGGATCGGAAGACTTTCCAGCGTTCACGAAGGACATCCCCGGGCTCTTCTACTTTTTGGGAGTCGCACCCAGGGGGAAGGACCAGAAGTCGCAACCGGCCAACCACTCGCCGCTGTTCTTCGCGGACGAAGCCGCGCTGCCGACCGGCGTGCGCGCGATGGCGAATCTGGCGATCGACTATCTCAAGGGTGGCGGGATGACGCCGGCAAAGGGTGCGACCAGGTCGGAGACGAAGTAACGGTTGGTCCGACTGTTTCCTCGGCGACCTTCCGGCCGTCCAGTCGTAGCGTCGCGGTCGCCGCGCGACAGGACACCCAACCCCTCGTTGTGATTCGCAATCGCCGTAATTTGTACCGCCTGCTGCATGTGCAGCCCGATGCCGCTCCGGAAGTTATCTAAGCGGCGTATCGCGCGCTCATCGCACTGCATCATCCGGACAAGGGCGGTGAGCATGCCACGGCGGCGCTGATCAACGAAGCGTACGCGGTGGTCGGCGACGTGGTCCGACGCGCCGAATACGACGCGCAGCGCGCCGTTCGCAACGGTCGAGCCGGAGTACCGGGGCAGCGAGGCACTGGCGCTGCCGAACCACGATCCGTGCACCTCGGATCTCAGTGTCCGATGTGCGCGTTGCCGATCCCCGCATACCGCGTGGCGAACGCGCGCTGCTTGCGCTGTCAGGCGCCGCTGGTTCCCGCCATACACCCAACGGCACAAAAACCGAACGAACGTCGCGGTATGCCGCGCGTCTCCAAAGCCGACTGGGCGTTGCTGTACACGGACTGGCGCGCGGCGGGCATCGATGTGCGGATGCGGGACCTCTCGCTCGACGGCATCAGCGTCTACAGTGGCGGCGAGATCCCGACGTACCGTTGTGTGCGATTAGTCGGTGCAGCGTTTGATGTGGTTGCGGACATTGTCTCCTGTCGGCGCGTGAAGGAGGTTTACACGCTGCACGGGAAGTTGGTGACCGCACAGTTCGCAGCGCCGACCGGCGGATTTGTCTCCACGCTGGCTTAGTGGGCGGTTGACGGGGGGCCGTGTCGCAGTCGAGCCGACAACGACCTGTCAGCCGGAACGTCAAAATTCTTCGCGCGTCGCAGGAGCCCGCGACTTCGTGACGTCCATTCGCGCGTCAGCGAACGCCGTGATGGTCGCGCCGGTCGGGGCTATCGGGCAACCCGCCGAAACACCCGTGCCCCGGTGGTCGCAAAACGGCTGTCGTAACTCCCCACCAAAGAATCGCCTGCCAGACGGGCCGAGAAGACCGACACGGTATCGGCGCTCGAGCCTGCCACCAATGTGACCAGGCGCAGATTCTCGCCCCGCAGGGTGCCCAGCAGAAAGCGCCGCGGCGGCGTCACTTCGCGACCGCTCACCGAACTCACGGTGGCTCCTTGCACATCCACCCAGAGATCCAGTTCCGCTGCCGCGCCGGCGCCACTCACCCCGCGCCACCGCGCATCCAGCGGAAAGCGCGCGCGCTCCGTCACCGACACGTCCCGCCGCAGCATATTGAGTATGCTGCCAAAGAGCCCGATGCCACCACGTACACTGCTGATCAGCCCCGTGCCGCCGAACGGGTCGTTGCCGGAGCGGTTGTAGTCGTAAAAATTGGCGTCCACCGCCACCACCGTCGTCGTTTGCACGAATCCCGGAAACCAGACCGACGGCAGTCCGTCCGCAAAAAAGTTGCGCAGCCCGCCGGAGAGTGTGAACTGCGTGGAGTCCGCAAAGAGCGCCCACGGCCCATACGGGGTTTCCACGCGAATCGCGTAGGTGCGGGCATCACGTACCGCCGGCCACCGGAGCTGCAGCGTGTCGCGACTGCGCTCCAGCGGGACCGGAACTGCGACTGCGCCCGCACCGGCCGTCCACCCTGGTGGTGCCCCCGGGACCAGCGTTTCGCCCGTCACCTCCCGACCGTCTGTGGTGCGCACCCGCAGGCGATAGCGACGGCCCGGCTGCACCGCGAGTGCCGACCGCGGAACCACATAGCGACCCGTGCCCCGCGTGCGCACGATGGTTTCGGTCGCGCGCACGCCCACGGTGTCACCATCCGTGAGCAACCGCACCTCGGCGCCCGCAATCGGTGAGCCGCCCGCGGTACGAATCGGATCGAGTGGATCGAACCGGAGCCCGTCGTTGATGTCGACACGTCCCGTGAGCGATGCCTCCACTAACACTACCTGCTCCGTCACGTCTGGATTGAGCACGGCGTGAACGACGATCGTCGCCACCGGAGACGCCACCTGTACGGGCGACGACTCGCACCCCCACAGCACCATGGCCACCAATGCACCTGCGATCACCCGCCTCACCATGACACCGATACTCCGAACGTTGGGATGAACGGGAACTGCGAAATCGCCGTTCGCGTGGGCGGATTGTCGGCGTAGTCGAAAAAGTACGTGAACACGTTCCGCGCGTTGTACGCGTTCACGATCGACGCATATGGTGCCCACGTGCGCTTGCCCGGTCTGGTGCGCGTGACACTCAGGTCCAAACGCTGAAAGAGCGGAAAGCGCACGCCGTTGCGCACGCCGCCAATCGGCTCGCGGGACACGTCCTGGTTTCCCGTGCCAAAGCTGTTGGTGATGGGATCGTAGCGCCGTCGCACAATCTGACCCACCACATCGGTGAACGGCGTGCCGGTGCCCACACCCAGTCGCACCCCGTAGCTCCACACGCCACCCGGACGGAACGAGGTGACCACATTCAGGTTGTGTCGCCGATCCTGGACCGGGGCGAAGCGTCCGTCGGCACCGTCGCGCCAGTTCACCGCGTAGGAGTATGCAATCCACCCCGACACCCGTTCGCTCTCGAGTTGTCGCACGAGCAGATCGGCGCCGTACGATTGCCCGGTGGTGACGATGAATTCATCGCCCTGCACATCGGGGTCGTTGAAGAGATTCGAGGAGGGCAGATCGTTGTACCGCTTCACCCAGCCTTCGAGCCGCACGAAGCGTGTGCCGCCCAACCATTGCTCGCCACCCAGACTGCCCTGCCACGCACGGGCTACGGGAGTGTTCCGGTCCGCCGTGAGCCAGAAGTCGAATATGCGAACCGGCGCCTGTTCGTTGCGCAACGCCGGCGTCCATTGCGTCGTGCTGCCACCGGCAACCGTGAACGCCAGATCGGAATGCGCAAACCACTTGAGCGACAGACGTGGTGACACGCCGGACCACCCGGTGCCGGTCACCGTTTCACCCCGCAATCCTGCGCGTGCCACCACGCGCGAGGTGCGTACGGTGTGATCCACATACAGCGACGCGGCCGTGGGCCGTTGGCCAACCGCGAGGATCGGATCGCTCGACGCGGCTGCGGTCACGTCATAGCGCGTCCGTAAGCCCGACCATTCATAGCCCATCAGGGTTTCATGGGCACCGCGCCAGCGCGAGACTTCGCCCCACGCACGGGCGTCCCAGAGCCGATTCACGAAGCGCAGCGAGCCGGAGCCGAGGTCGAGGGTGGTACTGAATCCGGTCAACGACACCCGCTGCATCACGCGTGTGGAGTCTCCCCCCCAGCGTGCGCCAAGCGGCTGCGTGTAGGCAACGCCCAGCAGCGTGTTCCCCCAGTCGAAGAGGATATCGCCACCGCCAGCCTGCGTGGAATCGCCGAACGCGGCCAACGACGCGTCGAGCACATCCTCACCACCGTACGCGGTCACCGACAGCGCGCCACCGTTGCGGAACCGGTGCCGCACATGCGCCTGCATGTCGGTGAAGTAATAGGGGAGCTGCCGTTCACTCAGCAGCGCGACAAAGCGATCGGCATACGTTCGGCGCACGGCCACGTTCCAACTGGTCGCGCCCCGCACCATGCCACCTAACGACAGCGTACTGGCCAGCACCGAAACGGACGCCGCCCCGTGTACACCACTGCGCTCTTCCGCTTTGGGCACCACACTCAGGACACTCGACAACCGGGATCCGTAGCGCGCCGGAAAGCCACCGGGCATCAGCTCGAACTCGCCCACGGTTTCATCGATGAACGTGCCGAAGAGTCCACCGAGGTGAAACGGATTGTAGATCGGGAAGCCATCGAGCAGCACCAGATTCTGATCGCTCTCGCCACCGCGTACGTTGTAGCCGGCCGTAAAGTCATTAGTTGCCACGACACCGGGCAGCAATTGCACGACACGCAGCACGTCCGGCTCGCCGATGACCGGCACGCGCTTGAGTGTTTCTCCGCGCACACTCACAACACCAGGGCTGGCCGAGAGACGAAACTGGTCGCGCTCGGTGGCGGCTGCAGCCACCTTGACGGTTTGCAGCTGCGCGGTGGAGGGGTGCAGCGTGACTGTGAGCGTGGTCGTATCACGCGCACGCACCAGGACCGCGAGGGTATCGGTGCGATAGCCGATGCGACCGACAATGAGGCGCACATTCCCCGCGGGCAGTCCCGCGAGCAGAAAGCGGCCATCGTCACGGGTCACCGTCCCCAGTCGGGTTCCGAGCAGCACCAGGGTGGCGGAGCCAATGGGCGTCGCGGTCGTCACCTCGATGACGCGCCCCTGCACCACGCCGGTGGAATCGGATGGTGCGACCGGCACCTGCGCCGCCGCAATCGCCGCGGACCATACCAGAACAGGAGCGAACAGCACGTCACCTTGGAGTGAGAGGCGAGAGGCCTGCGACCAGAGTGTGAAAGGTACTCGCCCAGCGCTTAGCTTTCCGCCGGCGCGTTGTCGTCCGCAGCACGACCCCGGTCTGGACCTGCGGCCATGTTCCGGTCCTCTCCCCTCTCAGCGTGACCCTGCTCTCCGTATCCGGCGTCGGCATCTCATTCGGCGCGACCGAGCTCTTCAAAAACATCACGTTCACCGTTGCCGAAGGCGAACGGTGGGGCATCATCGGGCGGAACGGCGCTGGAAAGACCTCCATCTTCAATGTCATCACCGGCGATCTGCGGCCCGTCGCAGGGTCAGTGGCAAGGAAACCGGGACTCCGGCACGCGCTGCTCGACCAACACCGGGCCTTTGAAGGCGCGACCACGGTGTGGCAGGCCGGAGCCGCAGCGTGGCGCGATGTGACGGCCCTTGAAGCCCGCATTGCGGAACTCGCAATCGAGCTCGGTGAGCTGGGCGAGCGCGTCACGGACGAATTTCTCGAACGCTTTGGACACGATCAGGAGCGCTTCGCCGACATGGGCGGATACGATTACCACGCCCGTGTAGACGCCGTGCTCCAGGGACTCGGCTTCGATGCCGAGGAGTCGAAGACGCGTCTGGTGTCGTCGCTCTCGGGGGGCGAGCGCGGTCGCGTGGGGCTCGCCGCGCAGCTCATCGCTCCAGCCGATTTGTTGCTGCTCGACGAACCTACAAACCATCTGGACCTCGACACGACGACGTGGCTTCAGGAGTGGCTCGCGGAGGCTGACGAGACGGTGATCGTCGTGTCGCACGATCGTGCGTTCCTCGATGCCATCTGCACGAACATCCTGCACGTGGAAGCGAAAACGAGCGAGTCGTACAAGGGCAACTACAGCGCCTTCGTGCCGCAGCGTGCCGAGCGCCGGCTGACGCGCGAGCGCGAGCTGGAGAAGCAGCGTGCGTACGTGAAGAAGGAACAGGAGTACATCATGCGGAATCTCGCGGGCGTCAATTCTTTTCAGGCAAAGGGCAAGCGCAAGCGGCTCGAGCGACTGCCGCGACTGGCGCCTCCACCGGGCGATCCGGCCGCGATGTCGCTTCATTTTGAAGTTGCCGACCGCGGCGGCGATCAGGTGATCGCGATCGATACGCTTCGTGTCGAAGTTCCCGGCCGCGTACTTGTGGACGACTTTACCGCGGTCCTGCGGCGCAATGACTTCGTCGCGCTCGTCGGTCCGAACGGCGCCGGCAAGTCGTCGTTCATTTCGACCATCATAGGTGATCGCGCACCGGCGCACGGCGCTGCGAGAATCGGCGGCTCGATCACTCCCGCGTGGTTCCGGCAGGACCTGGCGGATTTGCCGCTGCGCACGTCACTGTTCGACGCGATTCAGGAACGGCGACCACTCTGGAACCGCGGCCAGGTGCAGAACCATCTTGGCGCCTTTGGATTCAGCGGTGACGACGTCCTTCGCGACATCGGTAGCCTGAGCGGTGGCGAGCGCGCACGCGTTGCGCTTGCGCTCATCACACTTTCGCGCGCCAATCTCCTTGTGCTCGACGAGCCAACGAACCATCTCGACGTTGAGAACATCGAGGTGCTCGAGGATGCACTCGACGACTACGAAGGCACGGTGCTGCTGGTGAGTCATGACCGCGCCTTCCTGCGCGAAGTCGCGACGCGCGTCTGGTGGTTCGACGGTACGCGCTTGGTCGATTTCGACGGCCCGTTCATAGAATGGGAAGAGGATCGCGCACGTCGGGCGGCGCTTCGCGCGTAGGAGATTGTTCAGGACGCAGAATGGAAGTTGCGACAGTCGACGCGATCGTGCTGCGCATCGTTTGCCCTTCTCATTAGGGATGTTCGAGCCGCGCGCACTGGTTTCGTGATGACTGGCCTCAACTGCTTTGGTGTCGAACTCGCAGAATCGGTGTGCAGTTCGATGCTACCGCAGGGGCGCGTACCAAACGGGATTCGCTTCAAGCCACGTCCCTGAGGTTCAGACCACCGGTGCGACGAGGTGGGAAAGCGTCCCTGGTATTGGAGGCTCCGCCCCCTACGCCAGCCGTCCGTGCGTTCGTTCCGGCCATCAACAGGAATAGACCCGCGTTTCGGTCGTATTGGCGGCACTGCTTCGCACGGCCTTCGTTCAACGAAGATTCTCGCGGTGTGCGGGGATTTCCTCTATCGCCTAGAAGACAAGGGGACCGTGGATCGAAGGCTCTACTCGCGGCTGGCAGCTGGTTTCCTGCCAAGAGCATTTGCCGTATCCCATTCGAATTTCCTCTCGCGGCCCGCCCCAGTCTGCCGCGCTACCGTCCGCCACCGCCACCGAGGTTGAAGAAGTCGAGACGCGGGTTCACCACACTGTTGTAGATCGACCCGAAGCTGTACGAGAGCCCAACGAACACGAACACGTCGTAGTTGCTCGCGAGTGCGCGCTGTTGCGTGAGAATCTGCTCAGGGGTCCGGTTTCGCGCGGCCAGAAAAATCTGATCGCGAATCAGCGTGGCCCCACCGCCGATGTTGAACTGCAGACCCTTGACCAGATTCAGATTCGTCTGGCCGTTCACGCTCAGATTCCATTTTTTTACATCGGGGAGGAAGCTGGCATAGCGTGTGGTCAGGTTCACGCTCCCCCAACTCTGACGCACGTCGGATCCGATCACGACTTCCTGCTGCGTGCGCCACTCGGACGACCGACCAAAGATCGTCGGCTCAGTCCAGCGAAAGTATCTCGGCCCAATGCCGTACGAGATGGCAAGCTGCCGACTTGTTGCCTGCTTCCAGGGGAACAAGTTGTACTCGATCACCGGTGCCAGTCGAAATACCGCTTTGGTGTTCGTGAATTCACTGTATCCGACGTTGGAGATGACACCGAGCGACAGTCGTGGCGACATCGATTTGACAGCGCGTACGAATGCGGTCCCCTGACGCACCGTGTTGGTGATCATCGTGGAATCGTCGATCTGGAACTTGTTGTATCTGGCGCTCTGATTGAAGCCAAACCGAAGCGCCGAGGCTTCCGTGATGCGCCGTAGCCGAACATCGGCGAAGTAGTTGGCAAAGGTCTGTCGACTCTCCGTTTGCAGAAAGCCGTTGGCCTGCAATTCCATGATGAAGAAGTTCCACCGGTCCTTCACCGACTGAGGCGACGCCTGCGCCGCGCCAATGGGGGCGTCGTAGACCACCTTCAGCCGTGCTACCGCGCTCGTCGTCCGCACGTAGGGCACCAAAAGCAGCGCAAACGCTCGCGACAGCTTGCGACGGATGGGATCCTCCGCCTCATTCGGAATCGTGCTGACCACCGACGTGTCGGCGCGACCCGCAAATCGCCCGCGCCCGAGCGCGTTGACCGTGTACTGGAACGATCCGCTCCCGGTTTCGATCGTCGTTACCAGAAACTGGACATCCGCGAAGAGTCGATCGCGCGTCCATGTCACGTACGGCAGATCGAGCACGAAAAACTGTTGTTCGCATCCGAGGTCCGAATCGCCGCGGCAATCCAGAAAGACCCTGATTTGTTGTCCCGCCTGACTCGTGTCCGCAACCGGTACCACGGTAGTCTGAGCCGAAGCGTACTCGGCGCCGACCAGTAGGAACGCAACGCAAAGTGCGGCACACAAGTGTCTGTAGCGCGTCATGAACAGCTGCTCCGAGGGTCAGACTGGGTGGGCGCCGAGCGTCCGGCCCCAGGCGGCGTACACTCGGTTGAGTCTACGTTCCTTTTTGACACCAGTTTCGGGCAAAAGGTTTGCGGGAAAGGAAGCCCACGATCCCGCGCATTCGGCCAGACCGATGAGTTTCGGAGCGTGTCGCGGTCCATGTCTTTGAAGGCTCGAGTACCACACATTCACACGCAGACCGAGACTCGACACTGATGTCCGAAACGCAAGTCACCACGCCGACGATCACTAATGCCGGCACCAAGCCCACCGCGCCGCGCAAACTGTTCGTCTACATTCCGGTCTCCGACGTGCAGCGATCCATCATCTTCTTTGAACAGCTGGGTTTCGTTTTCAACCCGCAGTTCATCGACGCGTCAGCAGCCGCGATGCTGGTCGGTGAGGACGCCTACTTCATGCTGCTCGGCGAGGAGCGGTTCAACGACTTCAGCAAGCGGCCGTCAGGAGACCGGAGCAAAGAGACGAACAGGCTCCTTGCGCTGGGCGCTGACAGCCGTGAGGACGTCGATGCAATGGTGCACAAGGCGATCGTCGCCGGTGGCTCGCATGCGGCAGATACGCAGGATCACGGATTCATGTACGGCTGGAGCTTTCGCGATCTGGACGGCTACCACTGGGAAGTGTTCTGGATGGATCCGTCGTTCGTGAAAGGCTAACGGTGGATTGCCGCGCGAAAGCATTCAACACTCGGACGGAGATTCGATGAACCGCACATGGACGATTATCGGCGGCCGCGCATCCCGCCTCCAGCAGCGCGCCAGCAAACCGTCGTTCGTGCCAAGCAGGGGGGCGGTGGAAACGGGATTCGCTTCAAGGAGCTAAGGTCCTGAGCATGTCCGGCGGCGCTCGCTCACTCCCGAGGATGCCGACTACCTGCGATTCCTCGGCACGTACGATGTCGCGGACGCCGCGCGCCATTTTCGAGTGATGGTGAGCGATACGGAGCAGTTCGTCGCTGACAATCTCCAGCGCGAGCCCGGGGCTCTGTTCTGCGACACACGCACCGGATCGTTTTTCCTGCCCCACACGCTCGACGACTGGGTGCACGCGCGCGAACATCGCGGAGCGCTTGGCGGCGTGGTTCCGCAGTTGGCAGACGTGACGCATTCTTCGTTGAGCGCGCCGGAGTTCTCACCCTGACATCGGAGCGGTGGTCTACCGAGAACGGCCCGACGACAGCTGGCACCGCCCGCGACGCCACCACGTTCCCCGGCAAGATCGGACGGACGGCCAGCGGGCACCCGACGCGCCGCCGGTGCGCCAGCTCCCCGTAGTACGCATGTTTATCGCGTGACCAGCATTCGCACCGCAGCGCAGACGACGCGTCACGAGTGGGAGTTCGGGTGGTTCGCGATGACATCGCGCGCCCCGGACCCGCGGCTGGCGCAGTACGTCACGGGCCCGTACCTCGGCTGGAGCGAGCAGACGAGCCGCCCGGTGCGCCGTCGCGAAATCGCGTCGACGGTTATTCCGCTCATCCTGAATCTCGGCCCACGCTATGCCATCCGCGATGCCCGCGCCGTGCAGGTTGTGCACTCGCGCGGCTCGTTCGTGGCCGGGCCCGCGGACGGATGCACGTTCGTGGAGAGCGCGACGGAGAGCTGTGCAATCCAGGTGAATTTTGCGCCACTCGACGCGTATCGTTTGTTTGGCGTGCCGATGGCAAGCCTGGCCAACGCGACGGTGGAGCTCGAGGACCTGCTCGGCACGTCGGCGGGCGAGCTGATCGCACGCCTGCACGACGCGTCGGCGTGGGAGGAGCGATTCGATCTTCTCGACGTGTTTCTGCTCGACCGGCTCCGTCGCGCCGCGAGCATCGTACCGGAAGTCGAGTTGATGTGGACGCAGATTCTGCAGACCCACGGACGCATTGAGATCGGTTCATTCGCGCGCGCCACCGGGCGCAGCCACAAGTATCTGATCGCGCGATTTCATGAGCAGGTGGGCCTGACGCCCAAGACGGTGGCGCGGATCGCCCGCTTTGAACGCGTCGCCGAGCGACTGCGTACGGCGTCTGGCGTTCGCTGGAGCGAGTTGGCGCTCGAGGCGGGCTACTGCGATCAGTCGCACCTGCTGCGCGATTTCGCAGAATTCGCCGGCACGACGCCAACGACGTATCGGGCGCAGCTGCTCCCGGACGGCGGCGTGATCGACTGGTAAAATTTGTCCAAGACACCATGCGATGTCGGCGGTAGCATGATGGCACCCCTCTCACCGGACGTGCGCATGACGACACCAAAGCTCTATCCCTGTCTTTCCTATCGCGACCCGGCCGCCGCGATGCAATTCCTCGCGCAGGCGTTCGGCTTCTCCGAATTGCTGGTCGTAGCGGGACCTGACGGCTCCATCACGCACGCAGAAATGAGTTTCGGCCCCGAGGTCATCATGCTCGGCTCTTCGAAACCGGAGTTGGGATGGGTGAGCCCGCTCGATCTCCCTGCGGTGAACTCGACGGTCTGCTTCGGTCTGGCCAGCATTGAGGCGGTGAGAACGCACCATGCGCACGCCGTCGCCGCCGGGGCGACGTTATCGCGGCCGTTACGCGAAACCGACTACGGCGCGACGGAATACGCAGCGAGGGATCCCGAGGGGCATGAGTGGCATTTCGGGTCGTATCGTCCTACGGCGCGCGCGTCGGTGTAGGCTTTGCAGATTGCAGAAATTGTCCTCACGCGCACCAGTGGCGAGGAGCGGCGGCTGTGGGCCACTGTGCTGTGCCAGCGCACTCCTGTCAGGTCGTGATTATCGCGGCCTTCATTGTTCGACCGATTGCTGCATGTAAATCGCCTTCACGTTGACAAATTCCTTCATGCCGAAGCCGCCATGCTCGCGCCCGTTTCCGGAATCCTTGACGCCGCCGAAGGGCATGTTCGGGTCGGCCGTGCCGAAGGTGTTGATGCGAACCATACCCGTATCGAAGTGGTCCCGTGCGAGCCGGAAGGCCTTGTTCTCGTCCTGCGTGAAGATTCCGCCGCCGAGGCCGTAGCGACTGTCGTTGGCAATGCGCATGGCATCGGCGTCATCGCTGGCCTTGATGATCGAAGCGACCGGTCCGAACAGCTCATCGTGATAGGCCGGCGTTCCCGGCTTGCAGTCGGCAAGGACGGTGGCGGGGAAGTAGTACCCGGTTTCCGTGGTGGGAACGCCGCCACAGAGCAGCGTGGCGCCGCCACTGATGCTCTTTGCGACCTGCTCGGACAAGGTGTCGAACTGTTCCTTGCTCGCCACCGGACCCAGCTGCGCATCCTCAGCGGTCGGCTCGCCCATAATGATGGCTTGCATCTGTTCGACGAAGGCGCCAACGAAGTCGTCGTATACGGCGGCGGTGACGACGAACCGCTTGGCTGACACGCAGGTTTCGCCATTGTTGTACAAGCGCCCTATCACGCAGGTCGTCACGGCCAGTGCGACATCGGCGTCTTCGAGCACCAGGTCGGCGTCGTTCGATCCCAGCTCGAGTACTGACTTCTTCAGCAGCTTGGCGGCGGTCTGCCCGATGTGGCGTCCTGCCGTATCGCTTCCGGTCATCGCGCTCGCTCGTTCGTTCGCGCTCGTTCGTTCGCGCTCGTTCGTTCGCGGCTGCTTATTAAAAGCGGATGCGGCAGGACGCGAGCATTTCGGCCGCCATACGAACTCATCGGAGTCTTCAATGATCAGAGATCTGGAACTGTTGCTGGCACTTTCTGTCGCGCTGGGGATCGGTGCGTGCACCACGGTGGCTCACTCCATCGTCCCGCAGCCCATTTCGCCTGGCGACCAGCGCCTCACGATTCTGGTCGACGCATTTGGATCACAGCCACAGCTCCACCAGGACTGGGGCTATGCAGCGCTGGTCGAGTACGGTGGGAAGCGCATTCTCTTCGACACCGGAAACGATTCGACCGGTTTCGCCGAGAACGTTGTGCGGCTGGGCGTGGACCTCACTCGCCTGGATGCCGTGGTGATTTCGCATCGTCACGGGGATCACACGGCAGGGCTTCGCTATCTGCTCTCCGTCAATCCACGGGTGAAGATCTACGTCCCGGATGACGAGGCGTTTGGTGGACCTACACCGGCGGTGTTCTTCCGTCAACCAGAACCATCGTTACCAGTGAAGATGCGCTACTTCAACGGCGCTGTACCGGACGTCATTCCTCATGGCAGCGCATGGCCCGGGGCCAACTTCATCCGCGTCACCAACACGCTGGAGATCGCTCCGGGTTTCCGTATCGTGCGAAATATCTCGGCGACCCAACAGTTCAGCGAAACGCCGGAACTCTCGCTGGTCATCGACACACCCAAGGGGCAGATCGTCGTGGTTGGTTGTTCGCATCCTGGAATCGAGCGCATCGTCGCGTCGGTGGCTGCTCGCGATCCAGCGATTTCAATGGTCGTTGGCGGATTACACCTCGTAAACACCCCGGAAACGGAAGTCGAGCGACTGGCTGCGGCACTTCGCGACACGTGGAAGATCGATCGCATTGCACCAGGACACTGCACCGGAGAGGTCACGTTCGCCGTGCTGCAGCGCATGTTCGGCGCGACTTTTCTGTATGCCGGCGTGGGCACAGTGATCGACTTGTCCTGAGCATCGCAGGCTTCATCAGGCGATTAAGGGGACGGAGGTCATGCGGCACACGCGGCACGGTTCGTGCCTGCCTCTGCATGCGTCCAGATGGCCTACACGCCCCCTCTCACGAAGACATCATGTCTACATCTTACCGGTCGACATTGCTCGCTACGGTCTTCCTCTCTGTCGCCGCCGGCTGTACGCCCAACCGTGACGACACTCCCGCGTCCACTGGCGAGTCCTTCGGGGTGATGGCAGAAGCGGAGGGTCGAGTTTCGCTCCCCGCCGTACAAGACACCGCCGCGGGCCAGTCTGCTCCACCGCCAGCGGACGCGCCAATGCAGGCCGTGCTGGATCAGCTCGTCGCGCTCGGCGCGAAGCCGCTCTCAACACTGACACCCGAGCAGGCGCGCCAGCAGGCCTCACCAGCCAACGCGGTGAAAGCGGTCCTCGACGAGCGGAACGCCAGCACGGAGCCCGAGAGCGTCGGCAATGTCGACAATCGGAGTATTCCCGGTGTGGATGGGGACGTCGCCGTGCGGATCTACACCCCGAGTGGTAGCGGTCCGTTCCCGGTAGTCCTGTACATACATGGCGGCGGCTGGGTGATTGCCGACCTGGACACGTATGACGCGTCCGCGCGCGCGCTCACCAACGCTGCCGGCGCGGTGGTGATCTCCACGCACTACCGGCAGGCGCCCGAGCACAAGTTCCCGGCGGCGCACGAAGACGTCTGGGCTGCCTACCGATGGACGCTGGAGCACGCCGAAGCACTCGGTGGCGATCCGCGCCGCGTGGCGGTGGCAGGCGAGAGCGCGGGCGGGAATCTCGCCATGAACATCTCCATACGTGCGCGTGATGAGGGCGTACAGCTCCCGGTGCATCAGTTGCTTGTGTACCCGGTCGCGGGCAACGATCTGAACACGCCGTCGTATCTGGAGAATGCCGCGGCTCAGCCGCTCAGCCGACCGGGGATGATCTGGTTTGCGGAGTATGTTGTGCGCACGCCCGACGACATGAAGGACCCGAGGATCAACCTGTTGGGGGCGAATGTGAAAGGGTTGCCGCCGACCACGATCATTGCCGCGCAGATCGATCCGCTACGCTCGGAAGGAGAGAAGCTTGCTGCGCTGTTGAAGGGCGCCGGTGTGGCGGTGGAGCGACGTCAGTGGGACGGTGTGACGCACGAATTCTTTGGAATGGCGGCGGTGGTTCCCGAGGCCAAGGAAGCAGTGCAGTTCGCCGGTCAGCGCTTGCGTGCAGCGTTCAGCCGGTAGCCCTGCACGCCATGCCCTCGGAATCCTCATCCTCCCCGGCAGCCCGCGACACACCCGCGGCGTTGAAGTTGGCGCTGGAGCAAAGCCATGAAGTTCGCGACAAGGTCGAGGAGTGCGCGGACGACCTGGAGACTAATAACGACTCCGTGAAACAGCGGATCGCGGACGGCGCCACGACCCTGTCCGCCCAGGAATCGTTGAATGAAAGTGAAGCGGTCGCATCGAAGGTTCAGGAATGTGTCGATGACCTTCATCAAGTCACTGAGACCCTGACTCAGGGCGTTGAAGACTTGAAGAAGGTGGAGCGTGCGCTGGCCCGTTCGCGTCAGGCATTGGCGGAGACGGAGACGTCACTGGCCGCGAGCAAGGAAGACGAACGTCGGTCGAGGCTGCTGGCGTTACATGACGCTGCCACCGGATTGCCGAACCTGCGCCTGTTCGACGACCGGCTGAGCCACGCCATCTCCCTTGCGGAGCGTCAGCAGTGGATGCTGGCGGTCATGTTCCTCGATCTCGATGATTTCAAGAGCATCAATGACACCCACGGCCATGCGGCGGGAGACATCGTGCTCAAGGAGGTTGCGCGTCGCATGCTCGAGCATGCCCGCGACGAAGACACCGTCTGCCGCAAGGGCGGCGACGAGTTCCTCTACCTGCTCGTCAATCCGCAGGGCGCGGAGAACGTGGAACGCATCGCCACCCATATTGTCGCGAACATTACTGTGCCAATACGGATCGGCGCGTTGGATCTGGTGGTCAGCCCGAGCATCGGCATCGCCCTGTTTCCCGAGCATGCCACGACCGGCGCCGACCTGATTGCCCGTGCCGACGCCGCCATGTACCGCGCCAAGCAGCAGATGCGTGGGTACGCCTTCCACGAGCAAGCCGACTCGACGGACAAGGCGACGCCGGCGATTTCCTGAGCGACAGCAGGCGCTTCACGCGTACGACAGTGCAGACCGCCAGCGAACTATCGCACGTCTCCGATCGTCATCACGGCCGCTGCACAAAGTCACGCAGCTCGATACGGCGCTCTCGCGTCGCGGCGTCGTACTTGTAGGCATACGCAGTCGGGTAGGCGCCGGCGCGAGGGTACTTCGCCGGTGTGATGATCCTGATCGTGGTGTCCGGCTTGGTCAGCAGGAATGCGCGCGTCATCATGGGTTCGAGGAAGATCATGCCGCCGTCGTAGAAGCCGTAGACAAAGGTTGAGGCGAATGGCGCTCCCTGCAGCTCAGGCGCATTCGAGGCCGCTGCGTGCACCCCCATGCGCGGCACCGCCGCCGGATCGAGCGTGTATCCGGCCGGGAGCGCGTCCACGGCGGGCTGCCGCGCGGTCTTCGCCGCGAACATCGGATCGGCGGGCGTGATCGCGTCGCGCTGCTGCGCTGTGATCGTATAGAAGTGCACATCGAAGTGCGGGACGGTGTAGATGTTCATCGGCGGATGCCCGACCGGCTGCCAGTTGACCGCCACCTGAGTGAACATCAGTGCCGGTGCGGCGGTCGGAAGGGGCAGGATGAACTCCTGACTGGTCATCGGCGGCAGCTGCGCAGGCAGCCCGTCCAGTGCATTCTCCGACAGCACGACGGCCACGGAGACGACGGTCGTGCCCTGCACCTGGACCTCTGCCCGCGCCGTGCCGTTCCCGAACGTCACGGCGGACCCCTTGAAGACCTCCACGGGGGCGGCGGTTGGTGCGTCGGCACCGCACGAGACCAGCCCCGCGAGTCCCAAGCCGACGACGGCGAGCATAGACACACCGGCGACGTGCCGATTGGAGCGAGGACCACGGCGGTTCGCGACAGACGATCGCGGCGAAACTTGTGACATCTGAGCCTCCTGCTGTCAGGTGATACGCGCCGGGGATCCGCGCGCGATTTTCGTCCGGCGCTCTTGCTGGGGCGCGTCGGCAGCAGCTACTTACCGAGATGTGGTCAGCGCGCGGTCAGTTCGGCGTCAGGCGAGTGGAGAAGAGGCCGTCGTGTATCGTCTGATCACACTCGGTGGGCTCAATGTCGAACGCGACGGCGTGCCAATGCCCACGATGGCGGCGCAGCGGAAGGCGCTCGCATTGCTTGCGATCGTTGCCGCCAGCGGCCCCACCGGCGTCCCGCGCGAACGACTGATGGCGCTGCTCTGGCCGGAGAGCGAAACCGAGAGGGCGCGCGGCGCGCTCAAGCAGATGCTCCACTCGCTGCGACGACAGCTCGGCCCGGACGATGTCCTGGCAGGCACGGCGTCGCTGACGCTCGACCCGCAGCACATCGACTCCGACATCGTCGCGTTTACGGCGGCGCGACGAGCCGGACGCCCCGAGGTCGCGGTGGCGCTGTACGCCGGACCGTTCATGGACGGCGTGCACGTGGACGGCGCGGGCGAGCTCGAACGGTGGACGGACGGACATCGCCGTCAGCTCGCCGACGAGTTTGCGCAGGCGCTGGAAGAAGTCGCGCGCGACGCCGGCGCACGCGGCGATCAGGCCGCATCGGTGGCGTGGTGGCGTCGGCGACAAGCGGTCGAGCCGTTGAGCAGCCGCGTCGCCGTTGCGCTGATGCAGGCGCTCGATGTCGCGGGCGAGGGTCCGGCGGCGCTGCGGCACGCTCGCGTGCACGAATCCCTCGTGCGACAGGAGTTTGGATCAATGCCCGACCCCGCCGTTGCCGAGCTCGCGGCGGCGATCGCGTTGGGTCAGACCGCGCGGCAACCCGTCGATGGTCGGATCACCGACCCTGTGCCGCGCACGGAGACCGTCGCGATCGATCGGAGCGCAGGAGCCGATGCGCCGATCGCATCGCATGCGGTCCTGCATTCGTCACCGTCTGCGCGACCGAACGACAGCAGCTGGCGTACGGCACGCTGGATCGCGGCCGGACTGACCGCTGCGGCGGCGATCGTGACCGGCCTCTGGTGGAGTTCGCGCGACCGTGCAGGCGCGTCCGCCTTGGTGCCGAATGCACCGGTGCAGGCGCTCGACCCGAAGCGCGTCGCCATCGCGGTCTTCGAAAACCAGACGGGGGACAGCACGCTCGCGTCGCTCGGATTGATGGCCTCGGATTGGGTAACCCGGGGTCTCGCTCGCACGACGCTGGTGGATGTGCTCGATGCCGGTGCGCTCTACACGCAGGGCTACGCGCCCCCCACCGAACGCCCCGACGCGCGCACACTGGCGCGCCGTTCAGGTGCCGGTCTCGTCGTCGAAGGGCGGTACTACCGCACGGCTGACACGGTGCGTTTTACCGCGAGTGTCGTCGATGTCGGCACCGGTCGCGTGCTCCGCCTCGTCGATCCGATCGGCGCGCCCGTGGCCGACCCGCTGGCGGCAGTCGATGAACTCCGGCAGCGCGTGGCGGCGGCACTCGGCACGATCGTCGACCCGCGCGCGAGCTACTTCGTGACACCGTCCATGCGGCCCCCGCGCTTCGATGCGTATGCAGAGTACGTCATTGCACAGGACCTGTACTGGCGCGGCGCATTCGCCCCGGCGTTCCCGCATTTTCGTCGTGCGGCCGAACTCGATTCCTCGTTTGACGCGGCGGCCGCGTGGCTGACAGTGAACGCGGTGGGCATTGCGCGCTGCGACATCGTCGATTCGGTCGCGAACGCTCTGAACGCGCGCGTGACGACGCTCGGTCCCTGGGAACGGTCCACGCTCAATGTCTCGAAGGCGCGTTGCGCGAGCGACTGGGAGGAACACAACCGCCTGCAGCGCGCGCGGCTCGAGCTGCAACCCGGGTCGTCGCACGTGCGATGGACGTTGGCCGTTGGATACCGGCAGCTCCGCACGCCGGGGCTGGCGATCACCCAGTTGACGGCGATCGAACCGGGGCGCGACCTCGCCTGGATGTCGGACGACGCCAAGCTTCTCTACTGGCGTGAACTCACTGCGGACTATCACGCGCTCGGCGATTTCGGGAGTGAACTCGCGAGCGCACTGCGCCTGACACGGGAAGCACGGGCGCCACTCGCGGCGGCGTACATACGCGCGCGTGCGTTGGCCAGTGCGGGTCGCGCCGACGAGGCGCTTGCGGCGCTGGACAACATCGACGCACTGCCGCCTGAACCGGCGCTGGTGGCGGGCATTACGGGCGGATGGATGCGCGCACCAGAACTGGCGTCGCCGGGATGGGTGATGTACCAGGTGGCCACGGAACTCGCGGCGCACGGCGCGCCGGCGTCCGCGTCGCGCGCTGCCGCCGAGCAGGCGGTCGCGTGGTTTATGCGCAGTGCCAGCGCAGGACCACTGCCGCCCGAGCAGCGCTTCATCCTCGCGCACGCGCTCGTGCTGGTCGGTCGCGCGCGTGACGGGCGGGCGCTGCTCGATACGTTGGCCCGCGTGGTGCCGAACGTCGTCGGCATTCGCGGTGCGCTGGGGGCACTCAGCGCCGCAGCGGGCGACACCACGACAGCGCGACGCACCGCGGCCTGGCTCGCCGCACAGCCGTCGCAATTTCCAGCTGGAATGCCGACATTCTATCGGGCGAGCATCGCGGCATTGCTTGGTGATGCGGGGGCTGCGCTCGACCTGTTGGAGGCGCTGCCGCACGGCGCCCACCCATACGACGTGGGCCTGCTGCATACCGATCCCGCGTTTGCCTCGCTCCGCGATGATCCGCGTTTCGCGCGTCTGGTGCAACCGCAAAAGTAGACAGCAGATCGACCGGGTCGCGTCCAGCAGTATTGGTCCCCGGCGATGGCGTCGGGCTGTTCGTCGGCATGAAGATGGGGACGTCAATCCGACGCGCGGGGACCGAACGGCTCGGTCGGCAGCACTTTGTCACAATTCAGTATCGGAGATGGCACGAGTTCCTTCGAATCGTGCAAAGTAGTCTGCCCACGAACCAGCAAAATGCGTGTCGCCGTGCGTCGCGTTCTCTCCCCTCTTCGCCGAGACTCAAGTTTATGACTCCAATGCGCCGCCTGCGCCGAATTGCAGGTGTCCTCTTCACCGGACTGCTCCTCCCCGTCTACGGTCTGCATGCACAGGCGCAGGCGACCACCGGCGTGATCCGCGGGACCGTATCCCAAACCGGAGGCGACGCTGTGACCAACGCGACGGTCACGCTGCGCAATCAGGAGACCAACATCACCCGAACGCTGCAGACATCTGACCGCGGACTCTTTGTCGGTACGCTGCTGCCACTCGGCCGATACGAAATCACCGTGCGCGCGGTCGGGTTTCAATCGGTTGCTCGCAAGGATCTGCTACTGCGTCTCGGACAGACGCTCGACGTACCGTTCACACTCGAAAAGCGCGCCACCGAGCTCGCGGCGGTGAACATCACCGACCAGGCGACCACGCCCGTGAACACGGGCCGCACCGACGCCTCGACCACGCTGAGCGAGGACGTGGTGAAGGGCCTCCCCAACAACGGACGCAACTTCCTGGCGCTCACGTTGCTGACGCCCAATGTTGCGGTCACGCAGGGACCCGATGGAGACGTGCTGTCGGTCGCGGGGCAGCGCGGCATCTTCAACAACATCAGCGTCGATGGTGCCGACTTCAACAATCCGTTCTTCGGCGAGCAGCGCGGAGGTCAGCGGCCGGCGTTCACGTTCAATCTCGACGCGGTGCAGGAAATGGTAGTGACGACGCAGGGCGCGAATGCCGAATTCGGTCGCTCGGCCGGCGGCTTCGTGAACGTCATCACCAAGAGTGGTACCAACAAGTTGACCGGAACCGTGCACTACTTCGGCAAGGACGCTGCGTTGTCCGGAGATCTCAAAGGGAACGGACTCTCGCTGACTCCCGATTTTCAGCAACATCAGCTGGGCTTCACCATTGGCGGGCCGCTCATCAAGGACAGGCTGTTCTTCTTCAGCGCGTACGACCAGCAGTTCTATCGCGAGACCAAACAGACGACGCGTCCACGGTCCGCGGCGTTTGACAGTCTTACGACCTTTCTCAAGACGGGCTTCGGCGGCGCGCTGGCCAGCGACTTCAGTCCGATCGATCGCACGAACGATGCGCAAGTGTTTCTGGCGAAGATCGACGGGCGTTTGAACGATCGGAATCTCTTCTCGGTGAAGTACAACTTCACCAACAGCCGCCAGGACAACGGTACGTTCGACGTGGACACTTGGGGTGCGAGTGCGAACGCTTCGGAGCGCGGCTTCAGCAATGCGCTGAGCGGCAGCCTGTCCAGCCAACTGACCAACACGACCTCCAACGAATTCCGCTTCCAGCTCGCACGGGAAGATCGACCGCGCGACTATGACGCGCCCACGTTGCCGAGCGGTCGCGATTTCCCTGATATCGCGATGGACTTCGGCAACGCGTTCCGCATTGGACGCCCATTCTTCATTCCGGTGCAGTACCACGACACGCGCGTGCAGCTGCTGGACAATGTGAGCGTGGTGAAGGGCGATCACCTCATCAAGGTCGGCGCCGAAGTGAATTTTGTGAACTCCTCCCAGACTTTCATCGGCTTTGCGAACGGTCGCTTTATCTTCAGCAGCGTGACGGGCTTCATCAACTACGCGACCCGCGGCAACAATTACGTGGAGTGCAGCAACGGCACGTCAAACACGACGGGCGCGTGTCCCGGCAGCAGCAGCATCTCCGGTCCGGTACTGTTGTATCTGCAGCAAGCCGGCGTCGGCGGGCGTACCGTCGAAGAGTCCGGTACGCAGAGCCTTCCGCAAACCGATATGGCTGTGTTTCTGCAGGATACGTGGAAGCCGTCCCGAAGTCTGACGCTCAACTACGGCCTGCGCTGGGAAGCGCAGCGGCAGCCCGATCCGCTCACCGACCCGGGCAGCGTGTTCTTCGCTCCGTTCATCGGAAAGACGGTGACCAACAGTAAGGGATCGTTCACCTTTCCATCCAACGGCAAGATCCCGTCGGACCTCAGCATGTTCCAGCCGCGATTTGGATTGGCGTGGGATCGCGACGGCAACGGCCGCGAGGTCGTGCGCTTTTCTGCGGGTGTGTACAACGCGCGCGTGGCAGCGCTCAACTTCGCGTCGGTGCGCAACAACAACGGGTCGATCGGCCAGACGATCTTTCGCAACAGCGCGCTCACCGGCGTGCTCGGCGCGCCCCCGCGCATACAGGATCTGCTGCCGGCTCCTGCTGCGAATGCCGTGCCCTTCCAGCCCGGCATCTTCATCGTGGACCGGAACTACAGGAATCCGCGCACAATCAGCACGACCGCAGGGTACGAGCGCGCGCTCGGCGCCGGCGGTCTCACCGGCTCGGCGTCGTATACGTATGCCAAATCGGATCGCCTCACACGGTTCGTGAATCGCAACGACGCGATCTTCGGCGCGCCGTGGAGCACGGGACTCGCCGGCGGCAACGGCCTCGGCGATCTCACGACCGTTGAAAGCACCGCGCGCAGCGAGTACCACGGCGTGACGCTGGGACTGGCGAAGCGCGCGGGCAATCACCAGTTCGACGTCAACTACACGCTGTCGTCGGACAAGTCGGACGACGATAACGAGCGCGACCCATTCACGTTCCGGTATGCGCGCGCCGATCGTCTCGATCGCGAGTGGGGATACAGCGATCGCGATCAGCGTCATCGTCTGAACGCGTACGTGCTTTCAACGCTGGGAGGCGGATTCCTCCTCAACAATCGCTTCAGCTACGCTTCGGCACAGCCCACGAGCGAGTCGTGCGGCACGAACAACGTCGGTACGGGAAGCCGCGCATCGAGCGGCGCCGATCGCATCTGCCCCAACGGCACGATTCTCGATCGCAACACGCTGCGCCGCGCCAATGAGTACGCCAGCTGGGATCTTCGACTGACGCGCCCGTTCAGGCTGCGCACTGGACGCTCGATCGAACCGACGCTGGAAGTATTCAACGTGCTTGGCCGCAACAATTTCCGCGATCCGGCGTTCGGTTCGCTGTTGTTCAATTTCGACGGCACGATTCGCAATGGTCTAGGCGATCCGCGCCAGATTCAGGCTGGCTTGCGGTATGCGTTCTAGGCACCACCCGCGTTGATGGTTGCATGAAGAGGGGACGCGCGCGGGGCGCGGTCGATGACCGCGCCTCCGTCACGTCCGTGGGCGTACTGAGATCAGCCGCAGACCAGCGTAGGCGTTGCGGTCGTTCCGAGGTGCACAAACCGCCGACGTGCGTCTGCTGCACGTCGGCGATTTGCATTAGGTGGGGATCAGCCCGGATCAGACAATGAACGGATCGACGATCGCCAGCACTTCGGCCATCGTGAGCGGTTCATCGAATGCCTCGGTGATCTCCTTTGCGGCAACGGGTGTCACCGTCGTCACGTTGATGCCCAGCTGTGTCGTATTTGCCTCACCAGCGTACACGGCGGCCGTCCCCGGAATATCCGTGGTGGTGTTCGTGATCCATCCCTGATTCGGCTCTAGGTCACTGAAGTTTCCGCGAAGGCGCCGCACTTCGGAGGCGTGTCTCGCTTCGACCGAATGCATCGACAGTGCCGCTTCCAGAATGGCCTTGTACGGTCGCAGCGTTGTCGCCTGTCCCTTGTACGCGCGCACGCCGGTATCCTCGAACGCCTGCGCGACTGCCTTGAACGTCGCGTAGTTGGTGAACACGTCGGCGAACGGTCCGGTGCCGCTGCCATTACCAGCGCTGAAATCGAACGTGGGCTTCGGCCGGGCCGAGGATCCCAGCGCGTTCCTGAGATACGCAACGTGCGCGTTCTCATGCGACTGGATGGTCTGAAAAATCACGCGATCGCCTGCAGGAATCAGGTTTGGCGCGGCGACGCCACGATTGTAGAACTCGGCTTCGAGATACTCCAACACCAGCGCGAAATTGAGCACGCCGTTGACGACTGCCGGGAGACGACCCTGACCGTATGCTTCCGTCGAAAGCGCTGCAAGCGCGGCCGGCACGCTGCCGAGTCGCAAGCCGGCCATCACCAATCCGGAGGCCTTCGCTCCCGCCGTGATTGCCCCACGTCGCGAAACGATGCGAGCGGCGATATCGGGCTCGAGAGTCGACAAAACGGTCGGAGTTTCTGGCTGAATGGGCATATGGCTTCGCTCCTAGGTGTTGATGGCGGAGATGCTTTCCACAATGAACGGGTCGGCCGCCATGAGCACCGTCTGTGGCGTGTTGACCTGATCGAAGGCGTTCGGTGCAAAGTCGGCACTGCGATTATTCAAGAGATCGCGAATGGCCGCGGCGTGTCGTGCCTCGACCGAAACGATCTTGCCGGCTACGGCAAGGTAGTCCGCTCGCACGAGATACCTGGCCGCGCCGTTGTACGCGCTCACGCCCAGGTCCTCGAACGTGCGCGCCGTCTGCAGCACGCTGGCACGATTGGCGAAGTCAATCGTGCTGAAGTCCGGCGTAAGATTCGGAATACGCGCGGAGCCGAGCGCCGCGGCGAAGAAATCGCGGTGCACCACCTCATGATCGCGAAGATCGCGCAACACGCGCTGCTCGTTGGCAGCGAAAATCGACGCGAACGCGGCGTTCGTCACCACACCGATATAGAACGCAGCTTCGAGCTGTTCGAGCGCATAGGCATAGTTCAACACGTCGATTTCCATCGAGAAATCGAGTGTAACGCTCCCGGTTATTCCGATCACCGCCGTGCGAAGTTCTGCCGGCGCCAGCAGCGATGCACCCTCGGTGCTGCACCCGGCCAACGCCAACGCTGCGCCGGTCAGTCCCGCAGCTCGAAAGAAGGCACGTCGGCTGTTTTTCTCATCGGGCGTGACGCCCTCCGACAGGGACACCTGGTCCACCTGTGGTTCGCGGATCATGACTGAACCCTCCGACGCGTGCCGAACGCGACGATACAAAGGAGGCCTGCGGCAGAAAGCATGATCGTAGAGGGTTCGGGAACGACCGCCGGTGTGAGCACGCCGGACACGTCGTCAAACTTGACGAGTGGCTCTCCGAACTCGTTGGTGGCCGAGATCTGCACGGAACTCAGTGCGGTAAACGTGGATGTGAAGTTGAAGTTCTGAAATCCCATCTGCGTGCCGGACAAGTCGAACGACTGCATCACGCTGCCACCCATTGCCATGCCGGTGAACATCACCGTGGTGTTCGCCCCGAAGAATGGCGCGAGGGCGATCGACGACAGCGAGAAAAGCCCGCCGCCCGACGATGTAATTTCAATGACGGATGCGAGCGGTGAGTTCAGCAGCAATGACGGTGTCGACCCTCCGCCAAAGATCGGGCTGTTTGCGCCGCCGGCGACAAACACATTGTCAGAATCCACTCCGGTGCATCCGATGCCAACGGCAGTGAAGACGAAGCCGCTTTCACTGTAGCAGTTGCTGATGAATCTCGTGCCTGAGCCTGGTGAGTCTTCCGTCAGGCTGTTGAAGGTGGCAACGGCGGCTTGCGCATTCGCTGGTTGTGCAGACGCGCCAGCGATTGAAATGCCAAGTGCCAATCCCGCAAACGTGCGGGCCGTGCGTTGGAGGAGGTGCGCCATGAGCAGACTCCGGACAGGGTTGTCGTCACCAATCGAAGCTCTTTCGATCGGCGCGACCGTTCACGCAAAACTTCTTCCCCTCAGAACGAACTCAACGGAGTCAGGCCGCGATCGTTACATGGACCATGCGTTCGTCCCACTGTGTCGGGCATCCCGTTCGGCAGCTTATCCAGCGTGATCGGATAGTCACGCACGCGCACACCGGTGGCGTACACCGCGTTCGCCACGGCGGCGGCCACACCGCAGATGCCGAGTTCGCCGACACCCTTCGCTTTCAGCGGCGACGAGACGGGATCAGTCTGCTGAAGAAAGATCACGTCCTGATGAGGGATATCTGCGTGCACGGGCACTTCGTATCCGGCGAGGTCGTGGTTGACGAAGAATCCGCGACGTGTGTCGACAACCATGTCCTCCATCAACGCGGCGCCAACGCCCATGGTCATGCCGCCAATTACCTGGCTGCGTGCCGTGTTCGGGTTGAGGATGCGACCGCAGGAGCAGACGGCCAGCATTCGTCGAATGCGGATCTCAGCGGTGGCCGCATCGACGCCCACTTCGACGAAGTGGGCCCCGAATGTCGACTGCGCGTACTTCTTGTCCAGGTCGCCGAACTCGATGAAGTCTTCGGCCATCATACCGTCGTCGCCCGCGACACTCGCCAGCGATACGCGCGTTGCGCCCGATCGCACGTCACCATTCGCAAACACCGCGTCGGCCCCAAGCCCCAGTTTCAATACGATGGCTTCGCGGAGCTTCATGCACGCTGCATACACGCCCGACGTGGAACTATTGCCTCCCCACTGACCACCGGAGCCCGCCGAGACCGGAAAGCTGGAGTCGCCCAGTTTCACGGCGACCTTGTCCATCGAGTCGCCCATCGTTTCAGCGGCCGTTTACGCGATGATCGTGTAGCTGCCCGTACCGATGTCGGTCATGTCCGTTTCCACCGTCACCGTACCTGCTTTGTCCAGTCGAACGCGTGCGGCCGAGCGCTGTGAGAACGGACGGGTCGGCTTCTCCGGATCGACCTGCGTGTCGTTGAGCACCCGAAGTTCAATCGGGTCCATCGACAGTCTTTCAGCCAACTCGTCGATCGCGATCTCGAGCGCCATGAGCCCCGTCGCCTCACCCGGCGCACGCATTTCTCTCGATTCGGTCAGATCGAGGACTGCCAGACGGGTGGCGGTCATACGGTTCGCACTACTGTAGAAAAGCCGTGTCGCGAGGACCGAGCCGTCGAATCGCCCGCCTGCAAGATCGCCCGACCAGCTCTGGTGACCGATCGCGGTGATCTTTCCATCGCGTGCGGCACCGATGCGAATGCGCTGAATGGTCGCCGGTCGGTGCACGGTGTTGTTGAAGATCAGTGGACGAGTCAACGTGATCTTCACCGGTCGGCCGGCCGCACGCGTACCGAGCGCCGCGAGGAGTGCGTCGGTGCGCAGGAAGAGCTTGCCGCCAAATCCACCGCCGATGTACGGCGAGACGACCCGCAGATTCGCCTTGGGCATCATCCGCGTTTCGGCGAGGTCACGCAGCGCCCACTCGACCATCTGGCTCGACGTCCACACTGTGAGCCTCTCGCCACGCCATGCCGCGATGGTCGCGTGTGGCTCCATCATCGCATGTGCGTGGTCCGGCGTGGTATATGTGGCATCGAGAGTGACGGCTGCGCACGAGAAAGCCTCGGTGAAGTTGCCGACGGCGGTGTCGGGTATCACACGATTGCTTGGTGCGGGCTTGATCGCAGACATCTTCGCCGCGGCGAGGTCGAACGATCCGAGCCGCGTGAGGTACTGCACGCGCACCAGTTGACAGGCCGCGGTCGCCTGCTCAAGTGTTTCCGCAACCACCAGCGCCACCGCTTGGTGATAGTGCTCCACATCGGGACCCGCGAGCAATGTGGCGGTGTTGCGTTTCGCCTTGCCAAGCGGACCGGCGTTGCAGTGCTGCCGGCTCCACTGCTGCCGCGTCCGCCGCGTCCGCTGCGTCCGCTGTCAAGTACGCGACGAACTGTGACGCGGCCCGCCGTGGCACCGACGACGAGAAAGTGTCGGCGGCTGAAATCTCTGTCGTCGGGGGCTGGCATATTGCATGCTCCGGATGAGCGGCGTTCAGTGACAGACGAATGACACGACGATCAGAACGCCATGGCCATTCTTGCATCGCACATCCGACAGCAATGTTCAGCCCAGTCTCAGCGTACCTCGGATCACTTCATCCGGGTCCGCGGTGCGCGCGAGCACAACCTGCGCGACGTTGACGTGGACATTCCGCGCGACGCGCTGGTCGTGTTCGCCGGCGTTTCGGGGTCGGGAAAGTCATCTCTCGCCTTCGGCACCATCTTCGCGGAGGCACAGCGGCGATATCTGGAGTCCGTGGCACCCTACGCGCGACGCCTGTTCGATCAGGTCGGCGTGCCCGATGTCGACTCCATCGACGGGCTCCCGCCTGCCGTGGCACTGCAGCAGCAACGTGGCTCGCCCAGCGTGCGCTCGTCCGTCGGCAGCGTGACCACGATAGCCAACCTCCTGCGCATGCTCTACTCGCGCGCGGGCAACTATCCGCCGCGACAGCCGATGCTGTACGCTGAGGATTTCTCGCCCAACACGCCGCAGGGTGCCTGCGCGGACTGTCACGGGCTCGGCGTCGCCTACGACGTGACCGAGTCACTGATGGTGCCCGATGACGCGTTGACGATCCGCGAACGCGCCGTCGCGTCGTGGCCGTCCGCGTGGCAAGGGCAGAACCAGCGCGACATCCTCGTTTCGATCGGACATGACGTGGACGTGCCGTGGCGCGAGCTGCCGAAGAAGACACGTCGCTGGATCCTCTTCACCGAGGAGCAGCCCACGGTGCCTGTGTATGCGGGCTACACGCCGGCCCAGACACGCGTCGCACTGAAGCGGAAGACCGAGCCCAGCTACATGGGCACGTTCGTGGGGGCACGCAAGTACGTGCTCGACACGTTCGCCACCACGCAGAGCGCCCTCATGAAGAAGCGTGTCTCACGGTTCATGCTTGGCACACCGTGCGCGACCTGCGGCGGAAAGCGACTGAAGCAGGCGGCCCTCTCCGTCACATTTGCCGGTATGGATATCGGTGCGATGTCACAGCTCACGCTGCTGCAGCTTGCCGAGATGTTGCGCCCGGCCGCGGAGGGTGTTCCGGACCCCGCAGGGTCGGCTGACGACTCGGCCGCAAAGCACATCGCGGCACAGCGTATTGCGCGCGACGTGCTCTCGCGGCTCGACACGCTGCAGTCGCTGGGTCTAGGCTACCTCGCACTCGAGCGGACCACCACCACGCTCTCCGCCGGCGAGCTGCAGCGCCTGCGACTCGCCACGCAGATCCGATCGAACCTCTTCGGTGTGGTTTATGTACTCGACGAGCCGAGTGCGGGTCTGCATCCGGCAGACAACGAAGCGCTGTTCACCGCACTCGACAATCTTCGTAATGCTGGCAACAGCGTTTTCGTGGTTGAGCATGATCTGGAGATCATGCGCCGCGCGGACTGGATCGTGGATGTGGGCCCGGATGGTGGAACCGCTGGGGGACATGTGCTCTACAGCGGTCCGCCAGACGGGCTGCGCGGGGTGGAGTCGTCCCGCACGGCACCGTATCTCTTCGGCGAAGTCGTACCTGCGGCGCGAACGCGACGTGTCCCGACGCGATGGCTGGCGTTGGCGCAGGTCTCGCGAAACAACCTCGATCGTCTCGACGTGCACGTTCCGCTCGGCGTGCTGACGATGGTCACCGGCATTTCCGGGTCCGGGAAGTCGAGCCTCGTCAGCCAGGCACTGGTGGACCTGATTGGGGAGCAGCTCGGCCAGCAGCCGCCAGACAGCTCCGTGTCGTCGAAGGACGACGAACCCGGACTGGCAGCACGAACGCGTGGACGCATCACCGGTGGGGAGAGCATCCGCCGGCTGGTGACGGTGGACCAGAAGCCCATTGGACGTACGCCTCGTTCCAATCTCGCCACGTACACCGGTTTGTTCGATCATGTGCGCCAGCTGTTCGCCGCAACGCCGGCGGCGCGTGCGAAGCGGTTCGACGCCGGTCGATTCTCCTTCAACATGGTGCCCGGGCGCTGCGCGACCTGCGAAGGCGAAGGGTTCGTGAGCGTAGAGCTGCTGTTCATGGCTACCGTGTATGCACCATGCCCCACCTGCCAGGGCGCCCGATACAATCCAGCCACGCTCAAGGTGCAGTGGCACGGTCGAAACGTCGCCGACGTGCTGCGCATGACCGTTGACGAGGCGCACACGTTCTTTGCAGATGAGGCAGCTATCGCCCGGCCACTCGCCTTGCTGCGCGACATCGGGTTGGACTATCTGCGGCTGGGCCAGCCCGCCACCGAGCTATCCGGCGGCGAAGCGCAGCGCATCAAACTTGCGACAGAGCTGCAACGGGCGCAGCGCGGCGACACGCTGTATGTGCTCGACGAGCCAAGCACCGGATTGCATGCGGCTGATGTAGACCGGCTCATGGTGCAGCTGCAGGGATTGGTCGATGCGGGCAACACCGTTGTGCTGGTGGAGCATGACATGCGTGTCGTCGCATCGGGTGACTGGGTGATCGACATGGGGCCTGCCGCCGGTGCGCGTGGTGGGCGGATCGTGGCGCAGGGCCCGCCGGAGGTGCTGCTGACGCACCCGGACAGTCGTACGGCGCCTTACCTCAGGAAATGGCTGAAGAACACCGCCTGATGATGCGTCAGGATGATGCCGATTCATGGCGGTGGGGTGTGTGCACCACCAGGCATTCAGAACTGCCACTTTCGATTGGAGTGAAAGATGAAAGTCGACCACGGATCAGCACGCGCGCCAATGCACGACTGGATGGAACTCGCGCTCGATGAGGCGCGGCGTGCACTGGCAGCGGGTGAGGCTCCCATCGGATGCGTGCTGCTCGATGCCAATGGTGACGTGATTGGTGCCGGTCATAACGCCATGCGCGGCTCCGGTATCGTGACCGCGCACGCCGAGATGAGGGCGTTCGAGTCGGCGGCACACAAGGTGCTTCCCGGACAATCGTACACGATGGTCTCGACCCTGGAGCCGTGCGTGATGTGCATGGGTGCCGCCATGCAGTCCGGCGTGAGCACGATCGTCTATGGTCTCAAGGCGCCCGCCGATGCAGGCACCTCGCGCGTGGACCCGCCGGAGAGCCCGAACGCGACGTCCCCGACGACCATCGGGCAGATCCGTGCCGCGGAAAGCCGGGCGCTGTTTCATCAGTGGCTCGACATGCATGTGGGCGACGAATCTCGTCATGCGCAGCGGTTGTTCATCGAGCAACTGCTCGCACAGACCGCGCGGTAGGCGCACTGGCTGGACCGAGCCTGTGCCGGCCAGGTTCCCACGTTCATGAGCCACTTCGCCCGGCTTTCCCGCCTTCCAGACTGAACCCGTCGCAGGTCGTGCGCGCGGCGATCCCAGCCAACGGCTGGCTGGCCGTCCCGCGGCGCTGCATGATGACGGCGCCGACGAGCAGTCGCGCGGGTGGAAACGCAGACCGGGTCACGGGATGATGGAGCAGGCGGAGTCGTACGAAGACGCACGCAACGATGCGGACACGTCGCCCGGGCAGGGGGACGTAACGCGTCTGCTGCGCAGTGCCAGCCAAGGGAACGGCGATGCGCTGCATCAGGTGCTGGCCATGCTGCATGATCGGCTGCGCGGCATTGCACACCGCCAACTGGCGGGGGAAGGCGTCGGGCACACCCTGGAGACGGATGGGCTTGTGCACGAAGCCTTCCTCCGACTCGAGGGGCTCGATCGCATCCAGTGGCGCGATCGACAGCATCTCCTGTCCATGGCCGCGCGAACGATGCGACGAGTGCTGATCGACTACGCGGAACAGCGGCGCGCGGCGAAGCGTGGTGGAGGCGACGTAACGCTGCCCCTTGAATCGGCTGACGCCATGCGCGTGGTCGATCGCCACGCCGACGAATTGCACGCGCTCGATGAAGCGCTGGCGCGCCTGGCCCAACTCAACCCGCGACAGAGTCAGGTCGTCGAGTGCCGCTTTTTTGTGGGGCTCAGCATCGAGGAGACGGCGGACGCACTGGAACTCTCGCCGGCGACGGTGAAACGTGACTGGCTGGCGGCGCGCGCATGGCTGAACCGGGAGCTGGGCGCATGATACCGCCGGTGCCGAAGCAGGCGATGGCATCCGCGACCGAGCCGGACGAGTTCGCGGCCGACGAACTCGCCACGGCGTCGGGTGCGGACGCTGCTGAAGGAGCCGCGCGCCGGTGGGCCGTGACGGAAGCGCTGCTGCAACAGGCCCTCAAGCGCGAACCGTCGGCCCGCGATGCGTGGCTTGTCGAACATTGTGACGGCGAGGCGCAGCGCGCGGAGGTGCAGTCGCTGCTCAATGCGCACGACCGGCGCGGCGTCCTCGATGCGCTGGTCGATGAGGTCATGGCGCCGCTGCTGCCGCGACGCCAGCCCCTGCTCCATCCGACGGTCTCGCTGCCGTCCGACTCACGCTATCGCATCATCGAGCGGATCGGTGGTGGCGGCATGGGCGTGGTCTACCGCGCACGCGACGAACGGCTCGAGCGGGACATCGCGCTCAAGTTCCTGCCGCCGCATTTGAGCGCCGACCGGTCGGCCAAGCGGCGCTTCCTCGTGGAGGCGCGTGCGGCGGCGGCCATCGAGCACCCCAACATCTGCACGGTGCACGAGATCGGCGACACCGATGACGGACAGCTGTACATCGTCATGGCATGCTACGACGGGGAGACCCTCGACAAGCGCATCGCGCGCGGTCCGCTGCCGATCGAGGAGGCAGTACACCTCGCGGGGGAGATTGCCCGCGGCCTCGCCAAGGCGCACGAGCGCGGCATCGTGCACCGCGACATCAAGCCGGCGAACGTGATGGTCACCGAGGATGGCTTGGTGAAAATCCTCGACTTCGGCATCGCGAAGCTGGCGGATCAGCTGATCACGCAGACGGTGGGCGCAGTTGGGACGGTCGCCTACATGAGCCCCGAGCAAGCGTTCGGTGAGACAGTGGATCATCGGACCGATCTGTGGTCGCTGGGCGTGGTCCTTTACGAAATGCTCACCGGCGTGCGCCCCTTCCGCGGCAAGGGCGAACAGGCGGTGCTCATGGCGACGCTGTCGCAGGAACCAAACCGAGTGGGGACGCTCCGCCCCGACGTGTCGCCGGACCTCGAGAGCCTGGTCCATCGCGCCATGGCGAAGAAAGCGCTCGACCGATTCGCCAACGCGGCGGAGCTGATGCGCGCGCTCGCGGCCTGCCATGAGCGCGTGCTGTCGTCGCGGGGCGGCCTGTCGGCGCCGCGCGAACGAGCGGGCGGCGCGACCGACGGGACGAACCGAGCCTCGGCGCTTACCCGGAGCGGCGAGCGCCGCCAAGTCACGGTGGTCACGACCCTCATCGATGGACAGGACGAGCTCGTCGAGCGTTTCACCCCCGAGGAGGCGGACGCAGTGCGCGCCCGTCTCCGCGAGGCAGCGAACGACGAGGCCGCGCGCTACGGAGGCCTCGTCAATCAGTGGTCCGGCGACCGCTTGACGCTGCTGTTCGGCGTGCCGGTGGCGCGTGAGGACGACGCACTGCGCGCGGTGCAGGCCATGCTCGCGCTGCATGCACGCGTAGTGGGGTTCGCCGAGACGTTCGACGCACGTCTGGCGTCCACGCTGCGTCTGCGCAGCGGGATTCACGTGGGCGCCGTGGTGGCGCAGGCCGAGAACGGCGGTGACCGGCACTATCGCATTACCGGCGTGATGGTGGAAGCCTCCTCACGACTCGCGGCTGCCGCCGCACCGGACGAGGTCCTGCTGAGCCCAGAAATGCGCCGCCTCGTCGCGCCCTTTGTGCAGACCATCGACGCGTCAGCGCTGGTGCTGTCCACGGGCAGCCAACCAGTGACGCCGTCCCGCGTGCTTGGCGAGACCGCCGCACGGTCTCGGCTTGAGGCGGCCGCACACAAACTGACCCCCTTCGTGGGACGGGAGCGCGAGCGCGCCACGCTGGCCGAACAGCTCACGGGCGCGCGCAGCGGTAGCGGACACCTCACCGTGCTGATGGGCGAGGCCGGCGCGGGTAAGAGCCGGTTGTTGCACGAACTACGCGGCAGCGCGGCCACGGAGGGGATGCGTGTCATCGTTGGCCGCTGTGAGGCACACGGGGGGCACACGCCCTTCCTCCCCTTTCTCGACGCGACGCAGCATGCGCTGGGCATGCCCGCAGAAGGCACGGCCTCCGAGCGCCATGAAGTCGCGGTTGCGGCGGCCCGTGTCCTCGACGCATCGCTCGAGGAGTTCCTGCCACTCTATCTTGCGCTGCTCGCCATCCCAAGCGAGGCGCACCCGGTGCCGGAGCACCTGCGTGGTGAGCTGTTCCAGTCGGCGATGTTCGATGCGATCACCGCGCTTTTCACACACGGGACGCGGGCACGACCCACGCTGCTGCTGCTGGAGGATTGGCACTGGTCGGACGAGGCATCGCGGGCCGCACTGCGCCAGCTCGCCGAAATCGTGTCGGCGTTCCCGCTCCTGCTGGTGGTGACGACGCGCCCCGATGCCGGGATCGAATGGGGCACCGCCGATCACCAAAGCCTGCTGCACCTGCCGCCACTCGATGGCTCCGCGGCGGGGCAGATTGCGCGCGCCGTACTCGGTGCCGAGCGCGTGGCGCCGGCGCTCGTGGCCCGCCTGCACGAACGCACCGGCGGTAATCCGTTCTTCCTCGAGGAGTTGTGCGAGGCGCTGCGCGAGGAGGGCCTGGTAGCCGTGCACGACGGCGAAGCGGCCGCCGCCGACCTGGCGTTGCATGTCCCGGAGACAGTGCAGGGGGTCTTACGGACGCGTATGGACCGTCTCGACGACGAGGCGCGCGAAACGCTGCGTGTCGCGTCGGTGGTCGGACGCGAGTTCACGCGTGGCGTGCTGGAGGATGTCACGTCTCCCGGTGCCGCCCTCGGTGCGGCCCTCGAGCGCCTCAAGTCGTCGGGCCTCGTGCAGCAGACGGGCGTGGTGCCGGAGCCGAGCTACCGGTTCAAGCACGCGCTGACGCAGGAGGTCGCGTACGACAGCCTGCTCGAACACCAGAAGGCGACATTGCACGCGACGGTCGGCCGCGCGATCGAGCGGCGCTATGCCCAGCGCCTCGAGGAGCATGTGGAGCGCCTCGCTCACCACTTCAGCTGCGCTGGGGCGTGGAGCGAGGCGGTGCAGTACGGGGTGCAGGCCGTCGATCGGGCGATGGCACTCAGCCAGAACCCCGAGGCGCTCTCGACACTCGAACGCATCGTGGCGTGGGTGCAGCGGCTGCCGGAGAGCGCGGATCGACGCGACCTGCACGCCGACGTGCTGCTGCGTCTCGAACGCACCTGCGAGATGATGGGCCTGCGCAGCCGCCAGCTGACGATCGTGGAGTCGCTGATCGCGCTGCTCGCACCGCATGGACCGAGCGAGCGTCTCGCGAAAGCGTACCTGCGGCAGGGGGACGCGTTCACGCTGCTGCACCGCTTCGAGGCGTCGGAGCGCGCGCTGCAGACGGCGTATCGCCTGGCCGCTGAGCGGTACGATGCCGCGGGCGAACGCAATGCACTCCGCAGTCTTGCCTTCCTGCGCTCCCACGAGGGGCACCACGCCGACGCACTGACCCTGATCGAGGACGTGCTGGCGCGTGGCCGGGCCGCCAACGACACGCGCGCGGAGGCGGGTGACCTCGCCACGATGGCGAACATTCTGCGGGCGCTCGGACAGTTGGAGCGGGCGCTCGAGGTGCTCGAAGACGCGCGCGAGCGCATGTCGAAAGTCGAGAACCCGGTGCGCTACGGCGCGCTCCTCAACGTCATCGGCACGGTCCATCGTGACCTTGGAAACCTGGAAGCCGCCGTCGAATTCTTTCAGCGTACGCGCGACCTGCTCGCGCATCCCGTATACGCGTCGTTCTCGTTGCCAATGATCGCGCACGTGCAGCTCCAGCAGGGAAAGGTCGAGGAGGCACTGGCGACCTATCGTGAAGCGGTGGCCCTCAACCGCAAGGCGCGATACGCGGACGGCACGGCGCAGACCACGCGATCGCTCGGTGAGGTACTCGCCGGCCTCGGCCGTGGCGCGCAGGCCGTGCCCTATCTTAAGGAGGCGGCGGGCCTCTTCGCGCAGCTCGAGGAGCGCGCCAACGAAGGGCTCATGCGACATCGACTCGCTTCGGTATACGAAAAGCTCGGTGACTGGCAGGCGGCGCACGACGCGTGGTGCGACGTGCGAACGCTCGCCCGGGCGCTCGCCG
The DNA here is from genome assembly GCA_038213465.1 of Gemmatimonadales bacterium. Classification (GTDB taxonomy): domain Bacteria; phylum Gemmatimonadota; class Gemmatimonadetes; order Gemmatimonadales; family Gemmatimonadaceae; genus Gemmatimonas. The sequence goes on from JBBQTA010000017.1 coordinate 55,596, forward strand.
ATCTGCCCGTAGAAGCAGAGGCGCTCGAGGGGATTGCGCGAACCGATCGGCAACTCGGCAGCGATCCAGCGGCGGTGATCGCCGGCTACGAGGAGGCGCTCGCCACGGCGGCCCGTGCCGGCGACCGGTCACGCGAACTGACCATCCGCAACGCGCTCGGCATCGTCCAGTGGCAGCGCGGGTCCTACGCGGATGCGGTCCGCCACTACGAGGCCGCGCTGCGCCTGTGCCGCGAGGGGCGCGATCGCGTGCATGAGGGGCTGATCCTCAACAGTCTTGGGGCCACGTTGCACCGCCTGCAGCGCTGGGACGAGGCCCGGACGGCGCTGCTCGACGGTGTGCGCGTCACCGAGGCGACCGGCGAAGTTCAGCTGCAGGCGCACGCCCTCGGTGCCTTGGGGGAGGTGTGCCTCGACAGCGGACGTCTCGAAGAGGCGCGCACGCACCTGCACGCCTCGCTGCTGCTACGCCTTGCGCTACCCGACCGCCGCGGGGAGGGCTGGATGCATGAACGCCTCGCGCGCACCGCGCGGACCGGTGGCGACATGATCGCATCGTCGATGCATGCCACGCAGGCACGGGACATTGCCGCCGAACTGGATGACCCGTCGCTGCAAGCAGCGGTGTCACGCTTGTAGCGCCGCACCTGCACGCTGCACACTTCCTGATCAACCACCATTTAAATCTCGCCAGCCATGCCACGCTACATCATCGAACGCAACGTCGGCACCATCACCCGCGAGCAGCTTATCGCTGCCGGCAAGACTTCCAATGGCGTACTCGCCGACATGCCGGAGGTCGTCTGGGTGAAGAGCTATGTCTCCGACGCCGAGGGGAAGATTTACTGCGAATACATCGCGCCGAATCCGGAGGCCGTGCTCGAGCACGCGCGGCGTGCGGGGCTGCCGGCCGACAAGATCTCGCTGGTGAGCCTCGAGATCAGTCCGGAGATGTTCGTCTAGCCCGCTGCGTCGCGCGCTGCGATGGCGAGGTTGGGCTGGTCGCGCGGTGCGCGGATGTCGGATGCGTGATCGTGCCCGGCGATGCAACCGGCGATGTGCCCGGCGATGCGACCGGCGCTAGCCGACGCGCCGGTAGTAGAACACCGTATCGCAAAAACCGCCGTGCGGCAGCAGGGCGAAATCGGGCACCGCGCCGACGCGCATCCAGCCCATGCGTTGATACAATCGTTCGGCATCATCGCTCGCCGTGTCGAGGACCAGCAGTGTCTTGCCGCAGTCGCGCGCCATCGACTCGGCGGCGTGCATGAGTGCCGCACCGAGACCGAGTCGTCGCACGCGACGGTGCACGAGCATCTTGGACAGATCGGCGCGATGCGGCTGGTTATCCGGTTGCGCGAGAATCAGTTGCACGGTTCCGCAGACACCGTGTGCATCGTCGGCGATCACCAGCGCACGCGCGCCGGCCGCGACATCTGCCGCGACCATGCGCCAGAACGCGACGGCACGCTCGCGCGACAGCGGATGCATGAAACTCACCGATGCGCCACCGTCCACGCAGTCGATCAGCACATTCGCCAGTCCGTCGATCTGCGCGGCGTCAAGCGTGTGCACACGACGCAATGAGCAGCCGTGAGGACGCGACGGAATGGTCATCGTCTTCCCATCGGTTCAGATGCGATCACAACCGCGTAACGCGCGGCCGTTCGCGTGGGATTGTGAAACATCACTGGCCGGTCGAGCTGCATGGCCAGACAGTCTCCTTCGCGCAGGCGGTGGCGTTGCTCGCCGCAAGTGATGTCGATGCTCCCCGCCAGCACCCACACCTGCTGATGCACCCGCGCATCGCGCGCGCCGGTCTCGAACGCCACACGCCGTCCGGCCGGGAAGTGCACGTCCACAATCTGCATGGGCTGCGGTATACCAGGTGGCGACACGTTGCGGCGGCGATAGCCCGAGGCGGGATCAGTCCACACGGCCTGTGCGGCGCGTCGCGCCACCGGGCCGCTCTCTGCGCGTTGCGCGTCGTGCAACACATCGAACAATGAAGCCAGTGGTACGCTCAGCGCCGTCGCCAGCTTTTCCAGCACGACGGCGGTGGGGCTGCTCTCCCCACGTTCGATGAGCGAAATCATGGACCGACTGACGCCGCTGCGGATGGAGAGGGCCTCGAGCGACAGCCCGCGCGCTGCGCGCAACTCGCGCACACGCCCGGCGATGGTGTTATTCAGGCTCGAAGTCATATCCGTCATATTGGACGATATATCCAGTATGACGGAACTTCTGTCAAGCGGCGATCACGCGTGCATCACGCGTCCACCATGCCAGCATCACAAACCGATCAGTCGTCGAGCAGTCGGAACGCGGCTGCGGTCATGTACCCAGCCGATCCGTCCTCGAGCTGCACGCGGTACCAGCTGGCTTGGACGCCCATCACCTGCAGCGCGGTTTCCGTGCTCACCTGTCGCAGCGCCGCACTCGATGCACTCGGCGCGGCGCGCAGCGCGACGGAGGAGCCGCGCGTCATGGCCTGGCGTCCCAGCCTTGCTGCGTCGGCGGTGAGCGCCGGCGGTTTTGTGGTCTCCAGACGAACATATCGCAGCGGGTCGATCGGCCCCTGTCCACGACGATAGAGACCGAAGTGCAGATGCGGCGGTGTGGTGCGCGCATTGCCGGTGTTCCCCACGAATCCGATCGTGTCTCCCATCTGCACGCGATCGCCGGCCTGGACGGCATGCCGATCCAAATGGGCGTAGTAGAGCGTCTGCCGCCGCCGTTCGTCCACCAGCCAGATGACGTTGCCGCCGAGCGTGTTGGGCGAAATGCTCCGTACGACACCGTCCGTGGCGGCGAGCACCGGCGTGCCGCGCGGGGCGAAGATGTCGATGCCGTGATGTCGGCGCCGCCCGCCATCGCGCCCCACGCCGAAGAAACTCTGGATGGCGTCGTTGCCACGGCCGTCCACCGGAAACGCAAACATCGGCTCGGCGCGCAGATTCAGCTCGAAGGTGCCACTGCGCAGCAACTCCGGCTGCAGGCGCAGAACGAACTCGCCGTTACGCGTGGCTTCGAAGGCCAATTGGTATTCGAACGAGTTCTCGGGTGTGCGCGACGACGACGCACGCGCGGTACGCGCCGGCGAGTCGCGCGCCGACGCGTTCCGCGCCACCGAATCCCGCGCGACGGTGTCCGCCGTGGCGCGGTGCACGAATGGGGCGCTGGAGTCGGCGGTGCTTTCGAACAGATCGAGATAGAGTCGCGCTGGCAGTCCGACGGCGCGTAACGACACGCGCAGTCGTTCTCCCTCGCGCAGTGTCACGCGATAGGCCACCGCGCGTGCCTCGTCGCGATCGTACACGCCCACCTCTCGCGCGGGGAGCGTGGCCGACAGTGGCGCACGCAGCGCACTGTCGCTGGCGGCGAGCCATTCGCGGCCGAGCGCGGTGGAATCGAGGCCGGCGTCGCGCAGCGCGTTGGCGTAGCGCTCGTGAGCGGTGGCCGGAGCGGCGCGTCCGCTGCCGAATGGCCCCGACGGCCCGCACGCGGCGAGCAGCGAGAGCGGCATCACGATCCCCAGTGCCCACGCGAAGACGAGCCGCGCGGGCGTTGTGGCGCGCCAGTGGTACGCACTCCGTTGTGACAGCATGCGCTCTGCTACACCGGAGGGACCGGTGCGATGAATCGCCTCGACTGTCGCTCATAGGCGTGCGCCAGGGCGAGCAATCGCGCGTCACTGCCGGGCAGTCCCACAAATGAGAGGTTGCCCGCCGGCACGCCGTCGGCGCCCATACCCGACGGCACGGAGACTTCGGGAAGCCCAAGCCAGTTGCCAAAGCCGAGCGCGGTGCGCACATCGGGCCAGGAGTCGCTGGCGCGCGGCGACGGGAAGGGCATCGTCGGGTAGATCATCGCGTCCAGACGCTGGACAACGAACGTCTCTGCCAACTGCGCCACCACGGTCTCGCGCGAGCGCGCAAACGAACGTCCGGCCGGGTCCTGTTCGTACGGCTGCTCGAGCAACGGCTCCATCGCGCGCCATTCGGTGGGGAGCACGTCGTAGAACGCGCGGAATGCCGCCAGACCGCGCTGCACGTGCCGTCGCGAGGTTGCTTCCTGCCCACCAGCATGCTGCCTGAGGAAGTACCGGTAGAGTGCGTTGGCGGTGGGGCCCGGCGCCGTGGGGTTGGGTACCACATCGCCGCGCGCTCGGGCCGCCTCCATGAACAGGTCGCGATAGGTGACGCGCGTGACGGTCGGCTCGCACGACTCGACGATCGCGCCAGCACTCTTTACGTCGGCGATCGCCCGATCAAAAACAGCCAGCGACTCGGCGGACATCTGCGCGCGCGGCACGTGCGCCTCCACGACGCCCACGCGTGCCCCGACCAGCGCATGGTCGCGGAGTGCGCCAAGCCCTCCGCGAATCCACGAGGTGCGCAGAGCCAGGCCGTCCGACGCGTCGGAGCCGGCGATCGCGTCCAGTGTCAGTGCGGCATCGGCGACGGTGCGTGCGAGCGGCCCGTGCGTGTCGAGATAGGGCCACGTAGGGATCACCCCGCTGCGCGGTACGAGCCCAAATGTGGGCTTCACCCCGACCACGCCCGTGAATTGCGCCGGAATGCGATTCGACCCGCCATCGTCGGTACCGAGCGCGGCGAAGGCCATGCCGGAGGCCACGACCACGGCCGATCCCGCACTCGAGCCGCCGGGTGTACGTACGCCGGTCGCGTCGTACGGATTGCGCACCTGACCGGTGAGCGAGCTGGTACCGTTGCCGCGATAGGCAAAGTCGTCGGCGACGGTCTTGCCCAGCACGATGGCACCTGCGGCGCGCAGACGGGCGACTTCGAGCGCATCGACGGTCAATGCGCCCGGGAACAGACGTGCCCACACGTAGCTCGACGCGGTCGTGGGCAGGCCCGCCACGTCGTAGATGGACTTGGCGAAGACCGGCACGCCATCGAGGGCACCGCGCAGCGCACGACGTGCGGCGCGCGCATCGCTGGCGCGGGCCTCGTCGAGGGCGACACGCGACAGTTGGTCCACCGCGAACAGCGCGCCGTTCCACGCCGAACAGCGCTCGAGCGCCCGCATGGTGACCGAGGTGGCGCTCCAGTCGCCGCGCAGCCGGCCGGCCTGAAACTGCGCCATCGTGCCGGCGAGCGGATCGGCTGACTGCTCGGGCCACCGCACGAGCGGCACGGCCAGGAGCGCGCTCAGCTGCGCGAGTGCATCGCGGCGAGTGGGAGACATTCCTACACGATAGCGTGGGCCCCACTCCCGTTGCCACCAGTCGCGCCCGAGCCGATCGGGATCAGCGTGGGCCGTGCTGCCTGAGGAAGAGACTGATCTGCAGAAACTGAAAGAGATTGTCCGCCTCCACCGCGCTGAGCGACGCGCCCGCCGTCAGCGACCGGGTCAACCCCGGGATATCGAAGAGGTCGGACTCGCGCGCGCTGCGGCTGGCCAGCAGATCGAGCGTGGGCGCGCGCAGCTCGCCGCGGAACCACTGCGCCGGCGATGCAGGGAAGCCCATCTTGTCGCGCCGCTGGTGTACCGAGTCGGGGATGCGTCCGCGCATCGCGTCCCGCATCAGCACTTTGGTCTGGAAGCCGCGAATTTTCTGCTCGTTCGGGGTGCTGAAGGCACGCGCAACAATGCGATAGTCGAGAAACGGAAGACGCGCCTCCACGGAGTGTGCCATCGAGTTCCGGTCCTCGACGCGCAGATACATGCGTAGTGGCGAACTCTCCACACTGTCGCGCAGCGCCTCGTCCAGCGACAGAAATTCCTGTTTGCTGGCGACCAACGCGCGGCGCCGTACGACCTCGTCGGACGGTCGTGCCCAGCCGGGCACCACTGGACGTCGGCTGCGCGCGATGAAGAAGCGGACCGTTGACGAACCGCGCAGTGCGTTGCTCGCCACGCGTCGCACCACGGTCGCGAGCTGTGCATCCGCGTGACCGGCGTCACGCGCGGCTGCGAGCTCGAGGCGCAGGCGGGCGAGACTTCCCTGACGCAGGAGCTCGCTCCAGTACGCACGTGAGTAGAAGGTATAGCCGCCGAGAATTTCGTCAGCGCCCTGTCCGCCCAGCACCACGCGCACATTGTGTTCCGCGGCCCGCGCGTAGAGCCAGTATCCGGCCAACGCCGTTGCCGAATGCACCGGTTCGTCGTGGATGTGCAGCAGCCGCTCCAGATCGGCGAAGACGTGTCCGTTGCGTCCGTTCACGCGATGCGCGGTGGCCTGCGTGTACGCCAGCGTCTCGCGCGTGTACTGCGTCTCGTCGTTCTCGGCATCCTCGAACAGAAAGGCGTGCAACGGGGAACCCCGTTGCGCTGCAGTACCGGACAGCCGTGCCATCGCGCACGCGATCGACGTGGAGTCGAGTCCACCAGACAGCATGACGCCGACCGGGACATCACTGCGCATACGCAGCGACACTGAGTCCTCGAACAGCTGGGCAAACGACTCGGCGGCCTGATCGGCGGGAAGCGGGGTCGTGAGCGCGTCGGAGAGATTCCACCACGCCCACGTGCTCGTGCGACCGTGCATATCGACCTCGAAGGCGCTACCCGGCGCAATCTCTTCGACGCCGGTGAAAAACGTACGGGCTGACCATGGCAGCTGGTCCATGCGACCCGCCGCGGCGAGATCCAGCAGACGGTCTCGGTCCACCGCGAGGGGACGAATTGCACTGAATGCCTTGATCTCCGAGGCAAAGGCGACCTCCGTCGGCGTCTGCATGCGGAACAGCGGCTTCACTCCAAACCGGTCGCGCGCGCCAAAGAGCAGCTGTCGGGCACGGTCATGGATGAGGAACGCAAACATGCCGTTCAGACGCGGAAGCAGTGCACGCCCCCACTGGCGGTAGCCCGCGAGTAACACCTCTGTATCACCCGTCGAGCGGAAGGTGTGCCCAAGCGCCTGCAGCTCGGCACGCAACTCGACGTAATTGAAAATCTCACCGTTGAAGACGATGACGTGCTGCCCATCGGTCGTCGCCATCGGCTGGTGCGCGCTGTCGCTCAGGTCGAGAATGGACAGTCGGCGGAAGGCGAGGCCGATCGGCCCGTCGCAATACACGCCGGAATCGTCAGGACCGCGGTGCGCGATCCTCGCGCCCATGTCCTGAAGCTGAAGCTGGCTGACGCTGGCACCACCAAGGCGTAAGACGCCTGCGAAACCGCACACGGAGGGATGAGCCGGAGACGAGAAGAGGGAGCGGCCGATCTTCGGCCACCATGGACCGCGCGCGGGGGACAATGCGCACGCCTCCTCCTCCCTAGCAAATAAGCAGAGATCGTGCCATACGGTCATTAAGAGATGTTAAGAACACTCACTCACACATTTGCACAGATTCAAATGCTGGACGCCACCCGGACCTGAGAGGTGTTGCAATGAGCTCTGTACACAGCTACAGCAGGGAGTACATCGACCGGTGCGAGCAGCAGATGCGCGTGCAGCTCGATGCCTACGATCTGCTCGCCGCCGCCGCTCGTGCCAGCGGTGATGCCGGCGCTTCGGCAGCAAGCGCGTTCGAAATTCACTTCTTCGCCAATCTCGTACTGGTGCTCGACAGTTACTTCGCCAATCGCACGCGCGCGCTCGAAGGGAAGGACGGCAATGCGCTGAACGAAGTGCGCATGCTCAGAGCGTCGCACCTTCGAAACGGCGGCGTGCTCGCGGCCGAACCGCAGATCAAGTATGTCGCCGAACGCTCGGCGACCAAACTGAAGATCGGGGACCGAATCTTTCTTACGGAGACTCGGTTCCGCGCGTTGAGCGCTGCCTACTTTGCGGAAATCGGGCACCGGTTCACCTGACCCGCGCCGCATCGTCGCAGGCACGTACGAATCGATGGGCGCAGAGGCACCTCTCAGTACTTGTCTCCTGTCGGGACTGCGTTCCAGCGGCGCTTGAGCGCAGCGAATTCGGCCAGCCGTTCACGCGCAGTGTGCATCATCACGGTCGTTGGTGGCATGTCACTCCCTTGCAGTGCGGAGATCGCCGCCTGATGGGTGCCCGCCACGCCACCAAACCCGTTGGCGCCGGCCAGCGCACTGTTCCCCTTGTCCCGTGCGGCGGCCGAGAGTGTCTGGGCTTCGCGCATCGTATCGAAGAGGGCGACGGAGAGATCGTGTTGCAGGCGCAGCTGCGCACGTGGTGTCTTCACGCGCGGGTCCATGCGCACCGTGAAGGGTCGCGTCTGCATCTGTCCATCCACGGTGAGTCGTGCCGTATACGTGCCGGGCAGGACCCACGGCCCTTCCGGCTCGCACTTCGTGTTGAAGGGCGTACCGGAGATCGGAAGCGAACACTGCTCGGTGGGGCGCGCATAGTGCAGGTCCCACGTGAAGCGCTGCAGGCCGGCTTTGGTTGACGGTGCGGCGGCCGGACGGAACCAGTACGACGGCCAGTTGCCGGCGTCGATGGGTGCAGCTGTCGGATCACTGCTGGAGACCGTGCGCACGATGCGACCCGCCGCATCGACAATCTCGAGCTGCACGCGCTGCGCGTCGTGCGCGAGGAAGTAGTCGATCATTGCGCCATCGGGCGGATTTTCGGCGCGCACTTCGTCCGGGGGGACGGGCGTGTCGGTGTACATCGAGTAACGCACGCGTGTCGCGACGGCGGGCGTGAAAAGCGTGAACGGTGCCGTTGCCGTCGCGGTCTTCCACTGCCGGAGCGCCGTGATGTTGTCGAGAATCCAGAAGCCACGGCCGTGCGTGCCGACGACGAGGTCGTCGTCCTTGATGATGAGATCGCGAATGGAGATGGCCGGCATGTTCGCGCGCAGCGAGTGCCAGTGCTCACCGTCGTCGAACGAAAACCACACCTGATGCTCGCTTCCCGCAAACAGCAGCCCCGCACGCACCGGATCCTCGCGCACGACGTTGATGGGTGCGTCGTCGGCGATGCCGTTCACGATTTCCCGCCACGTCGTGCCGCCGTCCCTCGTGCGGTAGAGGTGCGGGCGCAGATCGTCCAGACGGAGGGTGTTGACCGCCGCGTACGCGACGTTCGGATCGGTGTGCGATGCATCCATGAGCGACACCTTCCACCACGGTCCGATCTGCGGCGGTGTCACGTCGCGCCAGCTCCTGCCACCGTTGCGTGTCACGTGAATGAGACCGTCGTCCGTGCCCGCCCACACGGTATTCGAATCCACGTAGCTGGGTGCGATGGTGTACACCACGCCACGGCGTGTCGGCTGTGCGCCCGGGGTGCCCATATACTTGCCCACGCTTGGCGGCACCTGCCAGGTCGCGCGTGAGAGATCATCGCTGATGCGCGTCCAGCTCGTGCCGCCGTTCACGGTTTGCCACACCACGTTCGTGCCGTAGTACAACTTGCGCTTGTTGATCGGCGAGAAGAGGATCGGCATGGTGCGGATACCGCGGAAATAGTCGGGACCCGGCCCCGCGTTGCCGCCGCGACCGCGTCCCGCGTTCGGGCTCACGTTCTGCACCTGTCCCGTGCGACGGTCGAAACGCGAGACGGTGCCGCCATACACGATGTCGGGGTTGAGCGGGTCGGGCGCGACATAGCTGTATTCGCTGGCGCCCACGGGACGCCAGTCACGATAGGTGATGCTGCCGTCGTCGCCGCGACTGTGCACGCACGCGGAGCCCGATTCCTGCTGGCCGCCGCAGACGCGGTATGGCCACGCGTTGTCTGCGGTGACGTGATAGAACTGCGCCGTCCCCTGATTGTACCACGAGCTCCACGTTTCGCCGCCGTTCACCGTGATGATGGCGCCCTGATCGGCCACCATCAGCATCACGTCCGGTTGCAGCGGATTGATCCACAGTCGCTGATAGTCATCGCCGCCGGGTGCACCGCGAAACGCTGTCCATGTCACGCCTGCATCGGTGCTCTTCCATGCGACCACGTTCATCGAGTAGACGGTGTTCGGTTCGCGCGGGTCCACCGTGAGCGCGGCAAAGTCATCACCGCGTCCGAAGACGCGGTTGTCGGTGGTGGTGCGCGTCCACGTCGCGCCGGCATCGTCGCTCCGATAGAGTCCGCTCTTGGCGCCAGCGGTGGCGGTGACGTAGATGCGCTTCGGATTGCTCGGGCTGATGCCGATGCCCAAGCGTCCGAGTCCATCAGCCGTGGTGGGCAGGCCACCGGCGAGTTGCGTCCACGTCGCGCCGCCGTCGGTACTCTTGAAGAGGCCGGAATTGGGTCCGCTCCACGCGGCGTTCTCCCACGGGCCCTGTCGCGCTTCCCAGAGCACCGCGTATACCGTGTTCGGATCGTCGGGGGAGAGGACGACATCGGCACCGCCGGTGTTTTCGTCCTTGAAGAGCACGCGCTCGAACGTCTGGCCGCCGTTCAGTGAGCGATAGAGGCCGCGCTCGTCGTTCGGTCCATAGGGATGGCCAAGTACGGCGACGAACAGTCGGTCGGGATTGCGCGGGTCGATCGCGATGCGTGCAATCTGCTGTCCATCCCGCAGGCCGAGGTGCGTCCATGTCTGTCCGGCGTCCTTGGAGCGATACATGCCGTCGCCGGTGGACAGATCGGGGCGCTGCAGTCCTTCCCCGCTGCCCACGTACAGGATAGTCGGGTCGGATGGAGCGATCTCGACGGCACCGATCGAACCTGTCGCCTGCGCGTCGAAAATCGGATTCCACGTGCGGCCGGCATCGGTCGTCTTCCAGACGCCACCATTCGTGGCCGCCATGTAGAACACGTTGGGCTGCGCGGGTACGCCGACGGCGCTCTTGGTGCGACCGGCGCGGAAGGGACCGATGTGACGCCAGCGCGCACCCTGAACGGTACCCGTGGGAAAGGTCTCCTGCGCGGACGTCTCACGGGGCGACAGGAGGACCGGGAGCGCGAGGGCGAGCAGCACCGCGGAAAGAATGAGCCGACGGGAGCGGAGCATGGGGTTCGGGCGGAGTGGGTCCGGAGCAGCCGACACGGGGAGCGCATCGATCAAGGCATCGCGTCGGGAATCTACGCGCCGCGGAACGGCGGCGATGCGCGGCCGCCGGTCCGCACGTGACCGTCGCTTGCCGCGGACGCGTTGCCACCGAAGGAACTGCTGTCACACTGCCGATGGGGGGACGGCCCGAGCTGTCGTGCGAGCGAGCGCGCTGGTGCGCTAACTTGGCACCACGCGCGCTGCGCCATGGCCGCGTCCCACCCGCCGCTCCCTGATCCCCGAGCATACGCCATGCGTTCCCTGATTCCCGCCCTCTCCCTGTCCGTTCTGCTGGCCACGCCGCTCTTCGCGCAGGCTGGTGCGCGTCGCGCAGCACCGAGCACGCGTGCCATCGTCGAAGTCTCACTCACATTGACCGACACGGCTGCGCAGCGCGCCGCCGGCAAGCCGGCACTCATCCGTCTCGACTACGGCCAGCCGCATCTGCGCGGGCGGCGCATCAACACCGACAGTCTCGTGCCCTTCGGCGCGGTGTGGCGACTCGGTGCGAACGGTGCCACGCTCTTCACCACCGATGTCGATCTGACCATCGGGGGTGTGAGTGTCCCCAAGGGGCGCTATGTCGCGCAGGTACTGCCCACGCAAACCGAATGGACGCTCATTCTGCAGCCGGAAGCGACGGGCGCCGCGTCGGTGAACCCGACCCCATACGATGCCAGGAAGGACGCCGCGCGCATCCCACTCACGGTGCGCACCGTCAGCGCGCCGGTGGAAAGCTTTTCCATGTGGCTGATTCCGTTCACCGCGCCCGGCATGCAGCGCGGTGAGCTGCGCATGGGGTGGGACACGACCGTGCTCGGCGCAGAGTGGGTGGTGCGTTAAGCGGCAACGCTGTCGGACGATGTTCAGGCGGCATCGGCCGGGCGCGCGAACGCTCCCATGACTGCTCCCATCCGCACCGGCCGCGCGGCATTCCAGGACGGGTCAAAATCGACACCGCCATCACCAAAGAGCAGCACCACCGTCGAGCCCAGCAGAAAGCGCCCCATCTCGTCACCCTGTCGCAGCGTGATGGTGCGATCGTCGTAGCGCCATACTCGCACTGTGCCCGGTCTCGGCGGATTGACCACGCCGTGCCACACGGTCGCCATGCTTCCCACGATCGTCGCGCCCACCAGCACCATCACGAATGGGCCGCGCGGACCGTCGAATTCGCACACCACGCGTTCGTTCCGTGCGAACAGGCCGGGGACGCCGCGCGCCGTGACCGGGTTGACGGAGAAGAGGTCGCCCGGCACGTGGAGCATGCGTTGCAGCGTGCCCTCGCAGGGCATGTGAATGCGATGGTAGTCGCGCGGACTGAGATAGATCGTCGCAAAGCTGCCGTCGTCGAAACGATCCGCGACCGTGGCGTCACCGCCCACGAGTGCACGCGTGGAATACGAGTGTCCCTTGGCCTGCACGACCTGATCGCCGTCGATGCGCCCCAGTTGGCTGATCGCGCCGTCCACCGGACACAACAGGTCGGCAGTCGCCAGCGGCCGCACGCCGGGACGTAACGCGCGCGTGAAGAACTCGTTGAAGCTCGGATACGACGCGATGTCGGGATTGGCGGCTTCGCTCATGTCCACGCCGTACTTCCTCACGAACCAGCGAATGAATGCGGTAGTCGTGGAGCCGGCGCGCGCCGATGCGGCCCGGCCGGCGAGCGTGGTCAGCGTGCGTTTCGGCAGCAGGTACTGCGGCAGGACGGCGAGACGGTCGGACACCTCAGCGCGGTCCGGCCATCGTGCACGACTCATCGCCGCCGTGGTACCGGGATGTACGCGTCACTTGATCACCTTCATCTGCGTCGCCTCGATGCCGTACTGGCCGGGATTGAAGCTGGGGTCTTTGGTGAGGATGTACGCGTCCTGATTGGTCACGCGCCACGCGTTGCCAAAGGTGTGATCGAGTTGCACGGCGCTATTGCTGACGGGATCGTGATACGTGTCGACGCCGCGAATGACCTCGATGCTGCGGCGCTGGCTGCGATCGCCCGACGCTTCACCGGGGTACAGTTCGCCGCTCGCGGTGCGGCCACCGGGAATGGCCCCGCTGGCGCGCTGAAAGCTTTCGATATTCGCCTTCGTGGCGGCGGCGCCCCCGGCGACGATGATGGCGGCCCGTCCGCGCGTCCCCTCTACGGCGATCGCGCCAAGTTGCGTCTTGAGAGTGAACAGCTTGCTCAGCCATTCCGCGTTCGGCACGATGGAGCGGCGTGAGGCTTCCACGAGTTCGAAGTCCAAGGCGCCGTCCGGCGCCGTCGCGGCAAACGAGCCGACGGTCGCACCAGTGAGCGTGGTCAGTGGGGGGCCACCCATGGGGTTGGCCAATTCGCTCAGATCGAACACCGCCGTGACCGCCATCATCCCGCGCATCCCGACGCCGTTCTGCGTGAACGTGAAGCGCAACTCGCCGCCCTCCGCCTTGCCTTGCAGGGGGAGGCCGGCCTGCTGCGCCATCTGCGTATAGCGCTGCACCATCTCGATGGCGGAGGCGGCAAAGTCCGGACGGTCGAGGTAGTCAATCACGCGCGCATCCGGATACGTGCGCTGCACGCGCGCCGTGAGGTACTCGCGCGCGCTTGAACGTGTCCCCGGTGCGCATCCGCCCGAGGCACCGGTGTTCGAGGCCTGCCACGCTTCGGTGGGGAAGATCGACAGGGTGGACAGTCCGTCCGCCGATGTCGCCGTCCATTCCACGGCGTACGGCTCGTCGCATGGCCCACCGGTTTGCACCACGCCGCCGCTCGTGCGCCAGCCGGCCGGAATGAGCGCGGTCATGGCAGTGATCTGGGCAATCACGCCGGGGTCGGGGATGGCCGTGCGCTGCAGCATGACCGCGCCCGGGGGCAGCGGCTGGCGAGGCTGGTTCGCCGGCAGCAACCCGTGCTGAGTCCCCTGCGGCGACCAGACCTGCGAGCTATCCTGGGGCGCTTTCGCGGTCTCGGATTGACAGCCGGTCAGCGCAGGGGCGCTCATCCACAAGGCGCAGGTGGCGAGGTGACGGAACCGGCGCATGGGAGGCTCGGCTGAAGTGAAATCGGCGAGGCGAACGAGCGGGTCGTCCTGCAACCGCCGCGCGCGCGTACCGTGTCGCGCGGCACCGAGAATTATCGCCCAACTATCGATGAACTATCGCTCAAATATCGCCGCACGACCGTCGCAACGCTCCGCATCGATGGCGTGAGCTGCGATCTCGTCGCGCCACTGGTCGCAGATCACACTGCACGTCGTTGGCGCAGCACCTCGTACACCGCGATAGCCACGCTGCTGGAGAGGTTGAGCGATCGGACGCGGCGCGACTCCATCGGCATGCCCACGAACCGGTCGGCATAGCGCTCGTGGAGCTCGACTGGCAGCCCCGCCGTCTCACGTCCGAACACCAGCACGACACTCGCGGGCTCGGCCAGTGGTGCGTCCCAGAACAGGCGTGGCGCCCTGGTGGAGAAGAAGTATGGTTCGCCGAGCGTGGGGAGCTCGCGCTCAAATGTCTCCCAGTCTGGCCAAACGCGCAGGTCCACATGCTCCCAGTAATCGAGTCCTGCGCGCTTCACCTCGCGTTCGTCAAGGGAGAAGCCGAGTGGTTCGATGAGATGCAGCGTGGCGCCCGCGGCGAGACAGGTGCGTCCCGCGTTGCCGGTGTTCCAGTGAATCTCGGGGTGGACCAGGACGACGTGCGTAGCCATGCGACCGGACCGCCGGGCAGTGAGGAGGGCGCCGAAGGCCGCATCGTAGTCCGTCGCGCTTGCACGACGCAACGGCGACGGTTGGAACGTACAGCGCCCCGACTCGGATGAGCCGGGGCGCTGCCTGAGCGAGGCGGCTGAATAGGCGCCGAATTAGCGCTGAATTGCCGCTGGTGACGCGGCGATTAGGCCTGACGCTTGCGACGCGCGAAGACGATACCGGCCATACCGACGGCCATGAGCGCGTAGGTGGACGGCTCGGGCACCACGTTCGTCGGCGGCTGCACCACCGGCGGCTGGCCGACGTCGATGAGGCCGGCGTCTACGCCCTGCGTGAAGTCGTAGAAGTTGTCGAACGGATCCGTGTCGGTCAGCTCGTACACGAGCGACCCAGTGTTCTGCATGCCGAGGAAGATCGCGGCAAGCGCAGCGGCGTTGTTCGTGAAGAAGAAACCGGTGTGCAACTGCTGGTCTTCGAAGCCAAGCTGGGTGCCCATGACGGTCGGGGCGCCCGCGCCATCCGTTCGCTGGGTCGTAACGCCCGACCAGTTGCCGACCGTCTGACCGTTCACCTGCAGCGTGTTGTCACCGTCATCGAAGTTGCCGGGACCCGTGTCGCCGTCAAACAACGTGAAGCGGAACGAGGCGCGCAAGAGACCACCGCCGAATACGCCGGTGACGAGCGGACCAAAGCCCATCTGTGTTCCGATCGTCTGCGGGTTGGCGCTGGCGAAGCCCACATAGAGCTGCGAAGCCGCGAGCTGCGACACGACGCGCGTTCCGTTGAGGCCGATGAGATCAGCCACGACGCCGCCGACCAGGGAGACGCTACCCGGGAGCGTGCCGCCGGCTGGCGAGTTGGTGAGCTGGGCGTGCGAGATAGCGGGGGTGCCGACGACGAGCGCCGTGGCAATGAGGCGGGAGATTTTCATGACGGAAGCAAGAGTGTGGAAGTACAGGGGCCGCTCGACAGGAATGAGTGGCAAGAGTGCTGCCATCGCCGAGCAGTCTCGTCCGCACTGCCGCTGGCATCGCCTATACACGCTTAACTTATTGAAACACAAACGATTAGCTGTCCTGAACCGCCGCTCCCCCACGATTCTCGCTGAGCGGTCCATGTGGTGAAAGGCCTACAGTGCGGTGTTGCATATCTACCTCGGACCGAGGTGCCGCGCACGAACCCGTCGTGCTTGCTGCACACTATCGCCGCGGCCAAGTTTCCAGCGCTCTGTCACCGTACGGCAAGGTTCCTTTAAGGCCCCAGCGCAGGTTGCATGCTCAACGTGCTTGGCCGGACGCTCGTCGACCGGTACGAAGTGCAGCGTGAAGTCGGACACGGCGGCATGGCGACGGTCTACCTCGCGGCCGATCTGCAGACCCATGGGCAGGTCGCGGTGAAGCTCATGCGACCCGACCTCGTCGCATCGATCGGCGCGGAGCGGTTCACGCGCGAGGTGCTCATTACCGCGCAGCTGCGGCACCCGGGGATCGTGCCACTGCTGGATGCGGGCGAGGTCGACGGCGTCCCGTTCTACACGATGCCGTTCATTGACGGGGAGACACTGGCCGCGAGACTTGAACGCGAGCAGCAGCTGGCACTCCACGCGTCGCTCGACATCATGCGGGAACTGCTCGACGCGCTGGCCTATGCGCACGCGAAGGGCATCCTGCACCGCGACATCAAGCCGGCCAACATTCTCCTCAGTGGCGGTCGCGCGCTGCTGGCGGACTTTGGAATTGCACGGGCGCTCGACGCGCCGGGCGAGAAGCTGACGGCCACCGGGATCGCTGTCGGGACCCTTGAGTACATGAGCCCCGAACAGGGGAGCGCCGACGCGGTGGACGCGCGCAGCGATCTCTACTCGCTCGGCTGCGTGTTCTATGAAATGCTGGCGGGCGCGCCGCCGTTCACCGGACCGTCGGCTCAGGCGGTCATTGCCCGGCACGCCCGCGACCCGATGCCGAGTTTGTGTACCGTCCGACCGACCGTGCCGCAACGGCTCGATGCCGTCGTGGCGAAGGTGCTGGCCAAAGTCCCCGCGGATCGATACGCCTCGGCGCGGGACTTTCAACTGGCACTGGCCGACCCGACGCTCCTGCTTCCCGATGCGCCAGCGACCGCGCCGAAACGGTCGCGCGCGAGGCTCGGGGCCGGTGTGGGTGTGGCTGCGATGGCGGTCGTGGCTGCGCTGACTTTGCGTGATCGCGTGGGTCCTGAATTGCAGCCCTATCGCGTCGTCGGGTTTCCACTGGTCGCCCCGGCGATGGTGGGCGACAGCAAGTCGTCGGGCGAAGATGTGGCCACGCTGATCGGCAGTGCGATCGATCGGCGTGCGGCGCTACGCTGGGTGGACGGTTGGCGTGCCCTCGAGCCGGGGGCGCAAGGGACGGACGGCGGCGTGAACGCGCGCGTGATGCGGCGCATCGCGCGCGAGCAAGGGGCGGCGTGGTATCTCGCCGGGCGTATCGTCGCGCGCGGCGACTCGGTGGACGTGCTGCTGGAGCTGGTGGATGTGGCCGGCGACTCCGTTGCGGCTCGCCCACGTGCCAGCGGTCTCGCGTCGGACCTGTGGCGCGTCGCCATTCGCGCCACCAATCAGGCGCTGCCGGTGCTGGTTCCCGGCACCCACGCGCGGGATCTCGAGTCCACGTGGGCCGATCGGGACCCGGGCGCGGTCGCGAGCTTCCTCGCCGGCGAAGCAGCGTTTCGGCGCGCTCGTCCGGACGAAGCGCTGGCCAACTTCCGCGAAGCGATGCGCACCGATTCCGGGTTTGCACTGGCCGCCGTGCGTGGCGCGCAGGCGGCGACCGCCAGTCATCGACCGGGCGAAGCACGCGAGTTGGTGCAACGCGCCGCGCTGCTGCCCATGCCCGAGCAGTACGCGGCGTTTACCCGCGGCTACATCGCCTACCTTGACGGGTATGCCGATTCGGCCGTGGTCGCCTTTCGTCGCGCCATCGCGCTCGACCGGGATCTCACTGCCGCGTGGGTTCAGCTGGGTGAGACGTACGTTCATCTGGTGACCTCGGCAACGTCGCCAGACGCTCAGGCAGACGCCGCGTTCGCCGAAGCCCGCGCGCTCGATTCGACGGCCACGCACATGCTGTTGCATCCGATCGAGATGGCATGGCGACGAGGCGATGTAACCGCGGCCGCGCCCTTGGTGCAGCGCTTTCTCGCCGCCAACCCCGACTCCACCCAGGCGGCCGAAGTGCGTCTGGTTGACGCCTGCGCCCGCCAAGGCACGCGTGGCATGGACTGGCCGGACGAAGCACGCGCCGACCCTCAGGCGGTCCTCTCCAGCGCGGTGGTGCTGGGCGCGCAGGGCGGACACCTCGGCTGCGCCCTCGGCGCCTACGATGCGGTGCTCGGCATCGACTCCGGTGCCGCGATACCGGAAGCGCGCGCGCTCCGTCAGGCGGCATTGGTCGGGGCGGTCGCGTCGCTGGTCGCCGCCGGTCGTCCGGACAGCGCGCGCGTGCGCATTGCCAACGCCGTCGCGCGTGGCGACGGTGGTACGTCCATTTACCTCGTGGCAAGCCATGTCGTGCCATCGCTCAGCCCGGACGCGGAGGAGGTGGCGGCGCGTGATTCGGCGCGCTTCGGGAACGACCTGACGGGATGCAGCACCGATGAACGGTGCTGGATGCTGGGCGTCTACCATGCGGCACGCGGGCACACACTCCAGGCCGCAACGGTCGCGCGCGTGCTCGCCCGGCGCGTACAGGGCGACAGCACCGGCGTCACGACACAGTACGAGGCGGCGGCGCAGGGCCACGCACTGCTGGCAGCCGGTGATTCCATCGGCGCCGTCGTCGCCTTTCGATCGTTGCTGCAGCAGCCGTTCGCGCCGGGCGCGGCATTGACCTGGGATCCGATCGGCGGTTACGGCGCGGAGCGCTTGCAGTTGGCGCAGTTACTGCTCGCCAGTGGCGACGCGGCGGCGGCGCGCGATATCGCGGCAACCCTTGATGCCGCGGCGCCCGCCGCGTTCCTGCTGTATCTGCGCGCCGGTATCGACGTGCGCTTGCAGGCGGCCGACCAGCTCAAGGACACGGCGGCCTCGGCCCAGCTGCGTGCGCGCCTGGCACGATTGACCATTCCCTGACGAGTCCAGAATCGCAAGCCCGCCTACTGGCAGGACCCGCAACGACGCTTCTATTTCACCAATGGCACACATTGGTCCCAGCGAGGCAGTGTTGATCGTCACCAGAACCCAGAACTCGGACTCCCAAAATGACTACGTCAAAAGATCCGCAGCCCAAGCCGATCGTGGTGGCGGGCGACCGTGACCCGCAGCCCAAGCCCATTATCGTGGCGGGCGACCGTGACCCGCAGCCCAAGCCCATTGCCGTGGCCGGTGACCGCGATCCGCAGCCCAAGCCCATTGCCGTTGCGGCTGACCGTGAGCCCGGCGAGAAGGCGTGAGTCCGGACGTCGCCAACGCACCAACAAAGCGCGCGCTGCTCATCGGGATCGATGAGTACACGCACATCAACAACCTGCGGGGCTGCAAGAACGATGTGCGCGCCATGGATGAAGTGTTGCGCACTGGATTCGGCTTTACGCACAGCACGCTGCTCCTCGATGCAGAGGCGACCCGCGCGGCCATGGTTGCTGCGTTCGAGCGACTCATCGAGGACACGGCGAAGGACGACATCGTCGTCTTCTACTTCGCAGGGCACGGCTCGCAGTTGCGAGATCGCGAAGGCGATGAGCCGAGTGGCTTGGACAGCACCCTCATGCCGGTGGACACGGCACGCGATCCGGCGAATCCGGACCGCAGTATCGACATCACCGACGACGAGCTGTTCCTCTTCTTGCAGCGGCTCGGCAACAAGACCACCGCGATTACCGTGATCGTCGATGCGTGCCACTCCGGCACCATCACGCGCGACGCAACGACAGACCCGACGTTCAGTGTGCGTGGCATGCCGGCCGACCCACGCGAGCAGAGCACGCCGTCGCCGATTCCGCAGGAGCTGTGGCCGCTGCTGCGCGGCGACAGCGGCACGGCCGGCGCGCCGAGTGGCTGGCTGCCGATGCGCGATCACTACGTCGTCATCAGCGGCTGCCGCGACGAACAACTCTCCGGTGAGTTGGGGCTGCCGCAGGCCGACGGTACGATCACGTATCACGGCGCGCTCAGCTACTACTTCACGCAAGCGCTTGGAAACGTATGGCCGGGCGCGACGTACCGGTCGGTGTTCGAAGAGGTTGCGCCGCAGGTGACCGCGTTCCGGCAAGGCAAGCAGCATCCGCAGCTCGAAGGCAACATCGATCGCGAACTGTTCGGCATGAAAGACATTCCGCCCATGCGTTACGTGCGCGTGGCGAGTGTCGCGTCTGAGGGCACGTCGATCACGCTGGCGGCCGGAGCGGCGGTCGGATTCACCGTGGGTACGACGGTGGGTGTGTATGCACCCGGCACCAACAGCACGACCGGTGCGCTGCCGCGCGCCCTCGCCGATGTCACCGAAGTGCGGGCACTCGATAGCACCGCCGTCATTCGTGCGGCGACGCGCGACGGTGAGATCACCGAGAGTTGTCGTGCCGTGGTGCATGCGGTGGGTATGGGTGAGCTGCGCCGCAGCGTGCACGTGCGCGCCTCTGACGCGCACACGGAGGAGGCGGCACAGCTGACTGCCGCGATCGACAAGTCGGATCTGCTGCGCCTCGTCCACGAGCCGGCGAGTGACACGCTCTCCGTCTGCGTCTGGCCACCGTCGCGTGCTGACGAGGAGCCACGTTGGGCCATCGTCGCCGCCGACGCATTGCCGATTGCACCGCTCAAGCCCCTGCATGACGTGGTCAGTGTGCTGCGCAACCTGGAGATTCTCGCACAACAGGGGTTGGCGCTGGCGCTCACCAACGCCAATCATCTGAGCGCGATGGCGCGCGCGCGACCGACACTCACGCTGTTGGCTGCACGCGGTGACGAGCCCTTTCAGGTCGCTGCAACCGGCCCCGGTGGCTTGCCCGAGATCGAGGAGGGGACCTATCTCGGATTGCGGATCACCAATCCGCACATCGAGCCGGTGTTCCTGAGCGTGCTCGACTTCGGTCTCAGCGGGAAGGTCATACCGATGTTTCCTCCGCCGGGCGGCATCGACTCGCTGGCGCCCGGTGCGACGATCGATCTGTTCGTGCGAAAGGGTGAGCGCTGGACGTATTCGCTGCCCAAGGTGTATCCGTATGCCGCCGACGGCGATCTCGCCGTGCGCAACGATGGTGTCGAAACACTGAAATTGTTCGCGACATCGGCACCGGCCAGCTTCGAGTTCCTCGAGGAAACGGTGGGCCTGCGCGCGGCGCCACCGGCGTTGCCAAGTGCGATCGAACGACTATTCCGTTCACGCATGATCACCACGCGCGACGCTGAGCCGGAGCAGCTGTCGCCGGAAGATGACTGGACCACGGCGACCGTGTCGTTCATCCTGCGGCGTACACACGCGCCGACATGATTCAGGTCGCGAACACGCCGACGTACAAAGAGCTGACCATCCTGATCTCACCGGGACCGGACGGCAAGTTCCTCGTGCGCGCGTCGTCGGATCAAGGGGACGAAGACGGTGAGCTCGAACTGCCCGTTTCTGCAGCTGAACTACCGGCGCTGATGCGGTCACTCTCCCGCTCCGTTGTGTCGTCGGAGTTGTCGCGTGACGGCCAGCCTGAAAGTGAATCGACTGACGAGGTGATCCACCCGCGCGAGTTCGGCGTGCGTTTGTACAAGGCGCTCTTTCGCGATGAGATCCGTTCGCTGCTGGACCGCACCATCGGCAGCATCGAAGACAAGGTGAATGGCGGTGTGCGCATCCGGCTGCAGTTCGCGTCCGTGCGCGATGACATGTCGTACGTGGTGAGTCTGCCGTGGGAGTTGGTGGACAAATCGATCTCGCCCTTCGACCAGCCCTTGGTCGCATCGCGACGGTTCCCGCTCGTGCGGCATCTCACGTCGGATAAGCCCACCGCGCCGCCGGCGCAGCTGACGGCCCTGTTTCGCGTCCTGGTGGTCGTCTCCAGTCCAAGCGGTCACGCGGCGCTCGACTTGGCCAGTGAAGAAGCGAAACTGCGAAAAACGTGGGGTGAGGCGCGCGGCATCGAGCTGATCGTAGTGCGCGGGGTGTACGATGATCTGCGCGCACTGCTGCTCAAGGAAGACTTTCACGTCCTGCACTTCATGGGGCACGGCGACTTCCGCAACGGACGCGGCGTATTGCTCATGGAAACGACTGATGGAAAGTCTGACCCGGTCGATGGTGCGGTGCTGGCCAAGCTTCTCACTGACGAGAAGTCACTTCGTCTGGTGTTTCTCAATGCCTGCCGCACGGCCTCGACGGACATCCAGTCCGGGAGCGACCCCTTTGCCGGCGTGGCCACGGCGCTCGTGCGCGCGGGTGTGACCGCGGTGCTCGCCATGCAGTTCCCCATCTCCGATCGTGCCGCCCTGGTGTTCTCGCGCACGTTCTACGAAGCGCTGGTGAATGGCATGCCGGTGGACGCGGCCGTTGGGGCGGCGCGCAACGAGATCTTCACACCGGGGCAGCAGCACGCCGAGTGGGGGACGCCGGTGCTGTTCCTGCGCTCGAGCGATGGGGTGTTGTTCGACCGGCAGTACGTGACGCCGATGGCGACGATCCCGGCCCCTCCGGCGCCGACAATTGGTGGAAACGTTGCAAATGCGTTGGACGTCGCCGCCCCGACAGCGTTCACGCCGGGTGCTGCGGTCGCGGCCACCGAATCCGCGCCCGACCGTGCAGACGCGTTCATTGTGGCCATGGCCAGCACGCGCAGTGCCCTGAGCAGTCTCCGGCAGCGCACGATCACAGAACTGGAAGGCAAGGGGATCACGGTGCGCGAAGCCGTGCCCGCACCCATGGCCGAACACGAGGCAGCTATTCGCGAGCTCGCGGCCATCTCGGATCTGTTCGTGCATCTGCTCGACAACAAACCCGGCGAAGCCATGGACGATGCCCCGGACGAGCGCTCCTATCAAATGGAGCAGTTCCGGATTGCCAACGAGGTGTCGGACACGCAGTTGGTCGTCCTGCCTAGCGGGCTGTCGTTGGACGCCGTCGCCAATGACGGATACAAACAATTCCTGCAGGCGATCGAGTCCCGACACCGCACCGAACAATTCACGCTTGCCAAGATCGAGAACGACGACATCATCGGCGAGATCCTTGGCAGGCGCGACGCCATACTCGCGCGACGTCGCCAACCGGCCGTATCGAAAGTCTATCTCGATGCCCATGTGCGCGACTTCGTGGCGTCGGTGCCGTTGCAGATGCTCCTTGCCGAACTGGGGGTGACCGCGCTGACGATGCCGGCCGGCGACAAGCCCCCGCGCGAGGCGATCGAAGCATTTGCGAAGAATGTGCAGCAGGTGCCGCTGGTCATGGTGGTTGCAGGGACGGTCAGCGAAACGTGGCTGCTCGAGCGGCTCAAGGTCGCCCTGCGTGCTGGCCGCGCCTGTGCGCCGGAGCCACGTCTCGTGGTCGTGCGATTGCCTGGCAGTGCACCACTCTCGGTGTTGCCAATCTGGGCCGGCGTGATCGGCGACGGTGTGAACTTGCCTACAACGGCGGAGTTGCAGGACATGATGAAGAATGTTGCCGAAGGCTTTCGATGAACGCCTGCATCCGTGAGTGAGACGCGGAGTTTCGGTGCGACGCGTGAAAATCCGTTCGTCGGACTGCGCCCATTTTTTGACACTGACAGTCTGTACTTCTTTGGACGTGACGAACAGGTCACGGCACTGCTCGACCTGTTGCACACATCGCGTTTCGTGCCGGTGCTGGGCAGCTCCGGCAGCGGCAAATCGTCGCTGGTGCGTGCGGGCCTCATTCCCACGCTGCACGCCGGATTCATGGTCACCGAGCGCGACGGGTGGCGCATCGCACCGTGCCTGCCCGGCGATACGCCGGTCGAGAACTTCGCCGAAGCGCTGTTGCGTGCCGCCGGCGAGACGGCAACCGGCGCACGCATCGTCGCCTTTGCACAGCAGATCCGGGACGACCTCGATGACGCGATCGTGGCACTCTTTACGCCACGGCTCACCGCGCACGAGAACGTCCTCATCCTCGTGGACCAGTTCGAAGAGATCTTCGCGTTTCGCTCGGCGGCAGGCACCGATGCCGATGCAGATCGCACGGCGCCACCCGATGTGGCGCAAAGCGCCGAACGGCTGCGGCGTCGTCAGGATGCGTCGCTGCTCGTCTCCGTGCTGCTGCGTCTCGCCGAACGCACGGCGTTTCCAGTGTACATCGTGACGACGATGCGCACCGATTTTCTCGGCGACTGCGATCTGTTCACCGGACTGCCGGAGGCCGTCAACCGCTCCGGCTATCTCGTGCCACGGCTCACGCGTGCGCAGTTGCGGCACGCCGTAGAGGGACCGCCGCGACTGATGGGTGCGCGTGTGGCGCCGCGACTGATCGATCGCGTGCTGAACGATGTCGGTGACCATGCAGACCGGCTGCCACTGATGCAGCATGCGCTGCAGCGCACGTATCACGTGTGGAAGACAGCCGGCATGATCGGTCCGCTGGACGTGGAGGATCTCGACGAGGCCGGCGGACTCGATCGTGCCCTCGACGTGCATGCCGAGCAAGTCATCACCGGTATCGATCTGCTGCTCGTCGAGCGCGTCTTCAAGCGACTCACGTCGGTGGACAGCCAGCAACGACGCGTCCGACGACCGGCACGGTTGAGCGAACTGCGTGCGGTGGCCGAGGGCGATGATGCGGCGTTGCGCACGCTGCTCGACCGGTGCGTGCGCGAAGGTACGAACTTCATGTATGCCTCGAAGGACGGGCAGAACAGCGATCCGCGCTACAACATCTCGCACGAAAGTCTCGTTCGGCAATGGAACCGGCTGCGGGAATGGGTGGATGACGAGCAGGTGCAGCGCGAGTGGTACGAGCAACTCGCCGAACGTGCAGCGCAGTACGCACGCGATCCCGATGCGGGGTTGCTGTCGCGTCTGGACTTGCGCATTGCCGAGGCGACCATCGCGCAGCGCAAGCCCACGGCAGCGTGGGCGGAGCGGTATCCGAACGCCGCGGCGGGATTCGCGCGCACGATGGGGTTTGTGCAGGAGAGTGCCGCGCGCGTGCAGCGGGCACGACGAACGCGCATCGTGAGTGTGGCTGCGGTGCTGCTGTTGCTCGCAGCCACGGCGATCAGCGTCGTGCGCAGTGGCCGGATCGCTTCCGCTGCCATAGCGCGTGTTGACGAAGTCGCGCGCGATGCGGCCATCGGACAGCTGGCGGACATCGATCCGACGTTTGCCGCCGCGCTGGCAGCAGAGCTGGCGGCGGAGGCGACGGATCCGTCACGGTGGTCACCAGAGCGACGGTCGTTGCTGCAGCGCGTACTGAATGGCACGTTTGCGTTGGCCGAGTATCACGATGTGGTGGCGTTCGCTGCAGACAGTCGTGGGGAGCAGCTGGCGGTGAGCTTCTCCGATGGACGCACGGAAGTGGGGCCGATCGATGGCGATGGCGAGGCGCGTGTCGTGCTGCCTGCGACGCCGGGAGATACCGTGGTAAACGTGTTCTACGTGAAGGGTGGCGGCGTTGTCGTCGGCTATCGGAGTGGCGAGATTCGCCACCTCATTGTCGATACGACAAGGGCCGTGGCCACGAAGCGTGTGTGGACCTTGCCCGACATCGCGCGGCTGAACGTCACCGCTGATTCGTTGCGGCTGCTCGCGCTGGACGATGCCGGACAGCTCTGGAGCTGGTCGCTGGAGGATGCCAAGCCGACCGCGCCCGCGCTGCCGACGATCACGAACTATTTCGTGCATCCGACGGACGGAGCGCGCACGATCGTAGTGACGGACAGCAACGACCTTCGCGTGCTGAACGCAGAATCCGGTGTGGTCAAACGCATCAGTCGAGTTGGCCAGCGAGTGCGCGAGCGCAGTGTTCGATTTGTCGCATTCTCGCCCTTCAGCGACGAGATGCTGATGGGCGAAGGGGTAGGGCGTGGCGCATTGCTGTACGTGCGCGGCGATACCGCCATTTCCGGGTTCGGTGGCGATTCGAGCGTCTACACGGATGCCGCGTTCAATCCCGTGTATCCGAATGTTCTGCTCACGACATCGCAGGGATACGCGGAGATCTACTATCCCTCCGGTTCGGGTCGGACGGACTCGCTTGCGCGCCGATTTCGGTTGCATCAGCAGGAGACGAGTGCGCGCTATTCACACGATGGAGCATGGATCATTTCCGGAGCCGCCGACGGCGACCTTCGCTGGACGTCCGTCTGGGATTCGCTGGCCACCGTGCGACTCCCGGGGCACGCTGCGTATTTGTGGGCACAGGCGACGACGGCCCGCGATATGCGCATCGTCAGTGCGGACGCCGATGGAATGCTGCGAGTTTGGCGTCCCCCAAGCGTAACGCAGGCGGTGCCCTTCTCATCGGAACCGCTGGGCCCGATCGCGGCGACGCTTGCATCACGCGGCGCGTTTGCGATACTCGACTATACCAACAGCTGGCATACAGTGGCGGGAATCGGCGTGCCCGGCGATTCGGCGCAGTCGAGCGCGCTCACCGATTCATTCCCCGCGCTTGGTGCGACCGCACTCTCACCGTCCGGGCGCACGCTGTTCGTCGAGTACGGTCAGCCACGCCGCCGCGAACTGCGCGATCATGCCGGCTCGGCACCGATCCGTTTGCCGAGCGCGGCCTCTGTTGTCGCGCACGTCGCGTTCAGCGACAATGAGCGGATGCTCGTGCTGGTGGAGGAGGATGGCCGTACGCGATTCCTCGATGCAACGACGGGCAAACCCCTGCATGCCGACTGGACCCGCACTGCGGGCGTGCAGGCGCTCGCTGTTTCACCTGCGGGAGATCGCGTGACGATCACGAGCGGCGACACGCTCATGGTGTTGAGATTGACGAATAGCACAGTCGCGAATTGGGTCCTCATTCCACCCGAGATCGCATCGGTATCCAGCATGCAGTTCAGCCCGGACGGTAGCCAACTCCTGCTCGTCGATATGCAGGGCACCGCGGCCATCGTCGACGTCGTCAGCGGCGCGATTCGCGTTCTCGGCGACTGGTCGCGCTACACCACAGCCGAAGCCATCAGCCGCAGCGGCGCACTGATCGCGCTGGCCACCGACGATCGCGCAATTCGCCTGTTTTCCGCGCGTGACTCGCTGGCCCCACCGTTCGAGATCCCGAAAGTCAGCGGTACTGTGGTGCATCTGGCGTTCGGACCACACGATTCGACGCTTGTTGCGACCAAGGCGAGTGGAGAGATCTCCATCTGGCCGATCACGGACGAACGTACGGTCGGCATACCGGTGACGCTGCACCACACACCTCCCGTCCCCAATCTGTCCGACGACGCACCGATCGCGCGCACGGTGATGTCCGATGACGGGAAGCGACTCACGTCGGTCTTCACCCCGTCGCGCGGACTGCCGCGCATCGGGCGTTGGGAACTCGACCCGGCGATGCTCCGGCAGCAGTTGTTGCGAACGACGTTCGTGTGCCTGGACAGCGTGACGCGACAACGATTGCTGCCGGGCGAAACCGCTGTCCAACTGCGCACGCGCACCGCGGCCTGCGAACGCCGCGCCGGCCGTCTGCGCTGAGCGTCAGGTCAAAATCAGTTGCCTCGCGCCGTGATCGAGGCGTCGTGGCCATCGGCGACTCGCGTCGTGACGTGTGGCAGCGGATCCGGCGGCATACCGGCACGCAACTCCGGTGCACCCATTGGCGGAGGGAGCGCACTCCGTGAGGCGACGTCGAACTGCTGCGCGTTGACTTGCGGTTGCGCGTTGACTTGCGGTGGCGCAGGCGTACCGCGTCGGAAGAAGTGAATGCCGAACCACACCGCGCCCGTGACAAAACCAGTCCCCAGCGCCCAGATGATGAGTTGAATCAAGACAGTCCTCCGTATGGTGCGAACGATACGAGCTGGAGTGGTCGGGACGCGAGCAGATGTGGCGGACTACACCCTACGTGGCTCGGGAACGGAGGGTTCACCTGGCAGCGGTGTTGCTCCCGGACCGGAGCAGCGGCGTTGCCCCCGACCGGAGCAGCGGCTCTTCTCGTGAGGGTTGCAGCGTCCCCGCCCCTCCCCGAAGGGGGCATTGGACGGGGCGCGCAACCTTATACATCAAGGCCGTGCCGCATAATGCCGGACAACCAATACGCACAACGCAAGGTAAGGTACTGCTTTATATACACTTACTCGAACTACTGAGGAAAGCGTTCCACTCGTTCCGTATCCATAAGCGCCACGAAACGTGCGTCCGCGCGGAGCAACGCGCCTCGCCTGACACCTCACACGGGCGGTAGGCCGCCGCGCGCCGCGTCGTCACGAACGAGGCAGGTCGACGCCCGACCATGTACAACGCGTCGAACGCTGCCGACACTCAGTACTGGCTACATTGCATTTCGCCTGACCGGGCACCCACCGGCGTCTGCGCATGCACCCCCCCGCCGCACCCATGTCGAAGTCGCTCAAGCTGACGCTGGACCTCCTGATCGGGGCGGTCGCACCGATCGTGATCCTCAAGTACGGAACCGCCCCACTCGGCACGCTCACCGCCTATCTCGTCGCGGCGCTCGTACCGGTGGCCTGGGTCCTGCTCGATCTGTTCGTCATCACGCGGCACTTCAACTTCATCGCTAGCTACAGCGGCTTCTCTGCCATCATGCGCGGCGCGCTGGCGTTCTGGTATGTCTCGGGCGCGCTCTTCGCGTTCAAGGATTCGGCGAGCTACATCATCGCTGTGCTCGTCTTCGGTGGGTCGGCCTTCATGGCGCGTCCGGTCACCCGGGCCATCGCCTTTCAAGGACTCGGGCCCGACACGCCGGAGCGTGAGAGCGCGCTGGAGCGGCTGCTGGACGAACCGACGGTCCTCGCCACGCTCCGTCGCGCCGCGCTGATCATCGGCCTCACGAATCTGGGGGCCGGGGCGATCAACTACGTGATCAACCTCCGCATGGTCGTCGCCCCGTTCAACACGCCGGCGTTCAACGACCAGGTCGCCAACGTCAACGCGATCACGCGCATCGTGCTCGTGGTCCCGGACATGCTGGCGCTCTTCTTCGCCTTCTCCATGATGTACAAGGCGATGTACGCGCTGCTCCCGCCGGACAACGGGCCCGGACCGGATGGCGGCGAGTTCTGGGCGCTCGTTGCGCGCCGCGAGGCAAACATCAAACCGGCCGGCCCGACGCCCGCCGAAGAGGCCATCCGACACGCCAGCGCCAATCGGCAAGCGCGCGAAGAGTTCGGGCTCTCCTGACGGATGCGCGCGCGTTCCCGGTACGTCGTGACCGTCCCTGGGGCCGAGCACGCGACGCCGCGCCGGACATGTTCGTGGATATGGGCGCGACGGATTGGTTGGGGTGGTCGTGGCGTCAGGTGGGACGTCCGTATCGCACGGAGAAATGGTCGCGCGCGGAGGGGCTGGGCACGTTAGGGCGCGCCCTCGCGCTGCAAGAGCGCATCCTTGCGGGCAACGCCCCACCGGTAGCCCGAGAGCGCGCCGGTTGAGCGCACCACGCGATGGCAGGGAATGGCGATCGCGATCTCGTTGGCGGCGCATGCGCTGGCCACCGCACGCACCGCCGTCGGCTGCCCGAGCGCCGCTGCCAATTCGCGGTAGGTAAGCGTCTGGCCGGCCGGAATGGCCGTGAGCGCCGCCCAGACGCGCTCCTGAAAGGCAGTGCCGCGGATATCGAGCGGCAGGGCCAATGTGCCGCGCGGCGACTCCACGAACCCCACGACCGTCGCCACCACACCGGCAAACGCCTCGTCGTCGCCAATCAACGTCGCCTGCGAAAAACGCCGCTCCAACCCCTGCACCAGCGCCTCGGGGTCATCGCCCAGCTGAATCGCGCAGATCCCCTTTGCTGTCGCGGCCACCAGCAGCGCACCGAGCGACGTCTCCGCCACCGCAAAGCGAACCGTCTCGCCCGCACCGCCTCGCTTGGCGCGCGACGGCGTCATCCCCAGTCGCTGGGTGGCCCGTTCATAGAAACGACTGGACGACGAATACCCGGCATCCACGATCGCTTCCGACACACGTTCGCGTGACTCGAGCAGATCGCGCATACGCGCCGCACGCACCGCCGTCGCGTAATCGCGCGGCGTGAGGCCGGTGGCCTTGCGGAACATCCGGTGTAGATGAAACGGCGAGAACCCGGCCACGTGCGCCAGCGCGGCAAGCGTGGGCACCGCGCGCTCGTCGGCAATTGCCAAGTCGATCGCACGACAAACCGCGGTGATCACCTCGGTGTGCAGCTCGGACAGCTCCGATACGGTAGCGTGCATGAGGCAACTCCGGACGGCGGGTGGAAGAACGCCTGCAAGCTCGCCCCCGGAGCCGCCGCAAACCATCCGCCGCTTGCGCTCACGCGCGGGAAGCCACACTCGACCCCACTATATTTGCCTCATGGTTCGCTGGCTCTTTCTCGCGACGCTCTCGCTCGTCCTGTTGCTGCAGCTGCGCGGCTTCGACAGCGATCTGCAGACGTCGGATACACCGCACGGCATCGTGGGCTACGAGCTCGCCTGGTCCGCCGAACGCGCCAGCCCGATGCTGCGCGTCTGGCGCAACGCCGGCACCCTCGAACACGCGAAGGTCAGTCTCGGCGTCGATTTCGCCTTCCTGTTGGTCTACCCGTGGATGTTCGCGTCGGGCATCGCGCTGCTCGTACGCACACGGGCGACCTCGCCGTTCGTGCGGGCGGGCGCGCATTTCCAGCGTCTCGTGCTGCTCTGCATGCCGCTGGACGCGCTGGAAAACGTGTTGCTCTGGCGCATGCTCGATCGCGGCGTGAGCGATGGTACGATGCACGTCGCAACCAGCGCCGCGTGGTTCAAGTTCCTGCTTGTGCTGGCGACCGCGCTCTGGTGTATCGCGGCGATCGCACTCCGGGTGACGCGTCGTCTGCCCGCGGCGTAGTCCGGCGTGGCTCCGCTTAGTCCCGCTGCGATCCGGGGGGGGGGCTGCGATCGATCGCATGCTCGCGCACCGACTCCATGATGCGCGCCATATCCGCCTCATAGTGCGATCGCTCGTCCGACGTCCACAAATCCAAGTTCGCTGCGGCGCGGATAGAGGCGAGCATTTCATCGACCAGTTCGCGGAGGCGCGGATTGCTGCGGCGCTCATTCCCGCCATACGGTGAGTTGTGCGTCAATTGAGTCATGTTCTGAATGTCCGCTATCATGCACGTGAGGTCAAGGCACGCACGGCGCTCTGGTGGTTGGCCGGGCGTGACACGGGACGGGACGACGATCGCGAACCCGGCCGCGACTCCAGCTGAAACAGCTCGCACTGCGCCAACTGCGCCCGTGCCTGCGAACTCAGCTCCTGCGCGGCGCTTGCCGATTCCTCGGCATTGGCGGCCGCCTGCTGCACCGCGCCGTTGAGCGCATTCACCGCCTGTCGGATCTCGTCGATCCCCTGCGCCTGCGACACGGTCGCCTCGCCAATCCGGCCCATCACGCCGTTGATCACGCCGATGCGCTCGGACACGCCACGCAATTGCACGTCGACATCCCGCGAAATCGTCACGCCGCCTTCCACGCGTGAGACGGTGTCTTCGATCAGCGACGACGTGTTGCGTGCTGCCTCCGCGCAGCGCAACGCCAAGGCGCGCACCTCGTCCGCCACGACCGCAAACCCGCGTCCGGCATCGCCCGCCCGTGCGGCTTCCACGGACGCATTGAGCGCCAGCAGGTTGGTCTGGAAGGCGATCTCGTCGATGGTCTTCACGATCTTGGCCGTTTCCCGCGCCGAGTCACGCGTCTCGTCCATGGAGGTGATCAGGCGCTGCACACTGGAGACACCCAGGTCCGCCGCCTTCGTCGCATCACCGGTCGCCGACCGCGCACTGGTCACATCGTCAGCATTGGAGCGGCCAAGCGCGGACAGTTCGTGCAGGCTCGCCGTGACTTCCTCGAGGCTGGCCGCCTGATCGGAGGTGACACGCGCCAAGGCGTCGGAGCCCGTCGCAATCTCGTTGGAGGCGCCGTCGATCTGTTGGGACGCCGAACGCAGGTCGCTGAGCGCTTCGCGCAGTTGGCTCAACGCCGCGTTCATCGCCTGTGCGGTCGCGTCGTACTCGCCGCCGAAGCCGAGTGCCACGGTCGGCGTAAGATCGCCGTCACGCATGGCCACGATGGCTGGGCCCAACTCGTCTGAAAGGAAGCGACGCGTGTTCTCCCTCGCCCGTTCGTTGGTGACGCGCAGTTCTTCGACCGTGCGGGATGCGTCCAGCATGCGTGTCGCCACGGCGCCGAACGCGCCCTGCAGCGTCTGCGCGGAGGGGTACACGGCGATGCGATGCTCCGTGACCGCCTTGGCGACTTCGTTGGCGCAACCATTGAGCGATTGCACGCCCGAGATCACGGTGCGCACTGCCGCCGACACGCCATCGCCGACCGGGATGCGATCAAGTCGGCCGTCACCCAGCGCCGTGAGCGCGTCGAACACGTCCTGCGTCTCCAGCGCTTCCTGCTCGAGCATGCGCGCCATCAGGATCAGAATGCTCGTCTCGAACACCACGAACGCGGCATGCACGCCGACCATGTAGACGCCGGCCAGCCCGGGCATCGCGTGCTGCATCACATAGACGCCCAGTCCCATAGTCTGCATGAGGTGGAACGCCACATGATGCACGGCAATGACCGCCGCAGCGGTCGCGGGGACCTTCCAGTCGCGATACACCACCAGCAGCGCGAGGGCCGCAAAAATATGGAAGTGCATCTCGATCAGCCCCTGCGCCAGCTGAACGAACAGGGCGGAGTAGGCCATGTAGGCCACGCCGATGCTCAACCGCGTAAGTGATGCGCCGGCCTGACTGCGCGAGATGAAGAACGCGCCCAGCGACAATGGCGCGCCAATGCCGATGGCCGTTCCCCAGCCGCCGTAGATGTACGCGAGCACGAGGGCAACGGGAAAATGCGCCAGCAGCACTGAGCCGTTGAGGCGATCGGATGCGGCGCGGCTCTGGTCGAGCATGGCGGCCGCAGGCGTGTTACGAGAGGGCATCTTTCCCGATTTTCGCAGACTGCTACTGTAGAATGTGATGCATCCTCGCATCACGCGTTGTCACGGTTGCACGTCCCGTTCTCTGCACGGAACGGACGCGCCAGTTCGGTGATAGAGTGTCGGCTCGTTCGTGCTCCACTTGAGCGCGAATGTCAGATTGCCACTAGCTTGTGCCTGCACCCGACGACGCCCGGATGCCGGACCGCGCGATGCACTTTCACCCTCCCCGGGCGATGCCCGCCGGGCTCGGACACGTCATGAACGATTCCTTCCACGCCACACCGCGCTCTCGGCGCCAATTTCTGCTGGCGCTGGCCGCCACGACCGTTGGGGCCACGCTGACGCGGAGCAGCGCGCTGGCCGCGCTTCCCGCCGGCGTCCCCTCCGCGATCACGGTTTACAAGGACCCCAACTGCGGCTGCTGCACGGCATGGGTGAAGCACCTCCGTGGCGCGGGCTTCGTCCCAGTCGTGCGCGACACGGCAGACATGTCAACGGTCAAGGCGTCCATGGGCGTCCCCGGCGCGCTCGAGTCGTGCCACACGGCCCGCATTGGCAGTTACGTCATTGAAGGGCACGTGCCGGCCGATCTGATCGTCAAGTTGCTCCAGCAGAAGCCGGCTGCCCTCGGACTCGCCGTGCCCGGCATGCCGGTTGGGTCCCCCGGCATGGAGGGCGGTACCCCGGACCGCTACGACGTCATCCTCTTCGAGAAGTCCGGCACGCGCCGCGTCTTCGCCTCGCGGTGACCGCAGCGCCATTCGCTGGCGTCATCGCGCCGAACATTCGGGTCGAACACGCCAAAGACCGTGACATCGCCTCCATTTCGGCGCTCAACAACCTCTTCGCCCCCGATGGGCTGACGCTGCCGCGCTCCGAAGAATTCGTCACGAACCATCTGCAGGACTACCAGGTCGTGCGCGACACCGACGGGTCCGTGCTCGGCTGCGTCGCGCTGGATGACTATTCCCCGTCGCTGGTCGAGCTGGTCTCGCTGGCCGTGCTGCCGACCGCCCAGGGACACGGTATCGGCCGCCGGTTGATCGAAGCCGCGCAAGCTCTGGCTTCGGAGCGCGGCTACCCCGAACTGTTTGCCATCTCGCTCGCCGATCAGCTGTTCCTCGGAATGGGCTTTCAGGACTCGACAATCGATCGGTACCCTGAAAAGATCGCGCGGTACCAGAAGATCTCACGCTCCGAACTCAGTATCGGTCGCAAGTTCTGCTTCAGTTTTCGCCCGTCGGTTCAGCCACCCGACTCAGGGTCGGAAGCGGTCTCGCACGACGGATGACATAGCGCGCCACCCGCAGGTCGCCGGTGATGGTCACGGTGTCCATCGCTGCGACCTGCACACTGTCGCTGCCAAGGGCATGCTCTGCATCGCGCCAGCCTCGACGCGCAGGCTGCAACCGATCCAGCAACACGACACGCGTCCATCGCGTCTGGAGCGTGTCGTGCTGCCACGCGAAGTGGTGCGGGTCGCGGCACAGACACACGACTGGAATCTCATGCGGTCCAAGCGACGCCCCGACCTGCCCTGCCTGAATCCAGCTGCGCGCCGCCAGCACCAGCGGCGCGCCGTCGCCCGACACTCGCTCACGCTCCGCCGCCGCGATGGCGGCATCAACGACCGGTCGCCACGAGAGCGCGTCGAGCGAGGGATCGGCGCGCCGGGCCGATGCACTGAGCAGGTGGTCCAAGGCACGATAGCGCACGTGCAGCAAGAGTGTGCCGACCAGCGTTGTTGTCGCAATCGCGCTCCCTGCCAGCCATCGCCGTGGCCACGTGATACCGCGACCGAGCAGGGCGTCCAGCCACGCGCCCAGCAACGGAAAGACAAACAACCAGCCGGGTGCCTGCCAGTGCGGAAGTCCGCGCGCCCCGCCGAGTGCGATCGCGGTGAACATCACGATCGGTCCTGCCGCAAGACACACGCAGAACCACCGCGCGTGATGGCTCGGCCCCGCGCGCACGGCGCGCACGAGCGCGATCGCGAGTGGGATGGCGATCCATGGCAGTAGCCACGCCGCCTGTCCCGCCACGTTTTCGGCGAACGGCGCGATCGACCAGTGACTGGCAGCGGCGCGCGCGCCCTGAAAGGCGAACGACGCCCAGTCGTGCTCTGCGTTCCACCAGATGATGGGCACCATGCCGATTGCGCTGATCGCGGCGGCGATCCACGGCCACGGTGTGCGCAACCACCAACGCGACGCCGGCACCGTAGTGAAGTAGAGCACCACACCGCCCGCGGTCAGTACCGCGTGATACTTGGACAACACGGCAAGCGCGGTCCCGACGCCGACCAGACTCCAGCGCCATTTGTCGCTTCCCGCAACGAGATGCACCTGCTCGTGCCCGCCCGCTGCCCTGGGCGGAACGAGCAAAGGGACGAGCAGGCATGCCATGACACTCGTCGCGGCCACGAGTGGTCCGTCGGGCAGCACCCACGTTCCCGTCGTCACGCCGAGCACGCCGCTCACGGCCAGCGATGCAACGGCGATGACCGCCGCGCGCGCCGAGAACAGTCGCGCCGTCAGACTGCCAACCGCAACGAGCGTCACGGTGAAAAGCAATACGAACGGCAACCGGATCCAGAACGGCGATGTGTCGTGCGCCAACTGAGCAGCAGCACCGGCGATCCAGAAGTGCAACGGAGGATGATCGAAGTAGCTGAGCGAAAACGGGCGTGAGACGGCGACGGCATACGCCTCATCGACGCCGAAACCAGTCGTGGCAGCGATCACCAGTCGAACGATCAGGCTCGCGACAATGATGGGCGCGTACGATGGCAGTGAGCGGTGCTTAGACATTACTCGGCGGCCGGAACTTGTGGTGTGGCCAGTGCCGGTGCTTGCGGACGTGTCGGTCGGTGCCACGCAGACCGGGCGCGCTGGCGACGGGCAAGCAGCAGAGACGCGACCACGACGTACGCGCACAGCCAACCGGTGTGCCAGAGCGCTGTTCGAGGGCCGTCCACGACCGCGTCGAGTTGCTGAACTGCCTGACCGTTCCAACGCACGATCGGGTTCGTGTACAGCATAGCCCCATCGTTCCGCACGGCGACCACGCGAAGATACCCGTCGTCCGGAAGTGCGACGATCTCCAACACGCCCGTTCGCGCACGTGCACCGTTGATCACGGCGCGCACACGGCCCTGCTGCCCAACCACGCGCACGGTATCAGGCCGGCCAAGAATCGCGACTCGAAGCGTGTCGCCGTGGACGCGCAACGAGTGCAGACGCAGCGGTGGAGCCTTGGTGGAACCGTCGCCACGATGCACGCCGTAGGCGCGACCGCCACGCAGCGCGTCGAGGATGTCGGCCTGGCGAGTCGAGGTCGCATTTACGTACGTGGCGTTGACACCGATCTGCGACGGATCGGCCGGGTTGTGCGAATCGTCGCTGGCCAGCAGCCAGACGGCGTGCCCGCTCGAGAGCGCTGCATCCCAGGCGGTATCGGCCGGTTCCGCATAGCGATTCAGCACCTCCAGCAACTCGTAGTGCGTGAGCGAGGCGAGCGCCGTCGGCGAGTACGCGTCCCGCAGACCGGGATGGGCGATCGCCACCAGCGACCCAGACTCGGCCAGCGCATCGAGCACGCGCTGCTGCTGCGAGAGCGATTGCGGCAGTGGATAGTCGCCCCAGACCACATGATCCGGCTCGAACACCAGTTGGTGTGCCTTTCGCGCGTTCCACCCGTGCTCGTAAACGCGAAACGAGGTCGTGTCGCGCACCGAAGCCGTGGCGTGGTAGTTGGATACGCCGATCACATCATAGTTCGCCCGCCGATACGCACTCACCACACTGTCCGGCGGCTGTTCTCCTCGCGTAAGTCCGCCCCATGCGGCGGAGTGTGCGTGGAAGTTGGACAGCAACCATCGCGAGCTGCCGGTGTCGAGTGCGACGTATGGATTGTACCAGGTCATTCCGGTGAAGCGACGCGGCGCGTCGAAACGGTAGACCGGCGTGGCGGCATAGCCGACGCTCAGCGCGAGCAGTATTGCGAGCGTCGGTGTGAGGAGCGCCGACGCCACGCGGCGGCGCTCTGGCCACCGCGACGCCGCGTCATCGGTCGACGCCACCGTCCCGAGGTGCGCGTCCACCGGCGGCGCGTCCACCGGTACGAAGCGCCGCCGCACCTGCGATCGCGCCATCGCCGCGAGTGGTTTGCGTGCGTCGCCCGCGGGGATTGGCGCACCGACATGCAGCGAGCACGTGGTCCGACGCGTGCCGGCCACGCGCCAGACGCTGCGCGCCAACGTCTCGTCGCCGGTCCAGCACGCGACGGAACCGGCCGCGTCGCGGCCCTGTGCGCCGTACGCCAGCGGATACACCGGCGCCCCAGAGCGAACTGCCGCCTCGAAGAGCGCGGAGCGAAACGGCAGCACGTCCTGTCCATCGGTGGTCGTGCTCTCAGGGAAGAACAACACCGCCTGTCCCTCGCGCAACGCCCGCTCCAGCGCCGGAATGGCCCTGAGGAGGTCGCGCTTGCGCGCGCGGTCGATGAACACGACGCCGAGCGCCATCGCAATGCGACCGACCACCGGCCACGTTCGCACTTCCCGCTTGGCCACGAACGTGCATCGCCATTCTGCACATGCACACACGATATCGAGCCAGCCGAGATGGTTGGCCGCGATGAGTGCAGGCCCCTGCACCGAGGGGCCGCGAGACGTTCGGTACACACCGAGCACGCACAGCAGCAGGCGCGACGTACGGCGCAGCATCGCGTGCAGCGCGTGCTGCCGCCGACGCGCTCCCGGCACCGCGATCACCACGGTACCGCCGATGGCGACGCACAGCAGCACCATGGCGACGAGCGGAAGTCGGCCCGCACGTCGCCATGTCGGCCCTTGACCGATCACCCGAACAACGATTGATACGTGCGCGTGTCCAGATCCCGTACGTCCAGCAGGACGAGGAAGTCCGTCGTACCGAACTCGCGATCGGCGGCGGGCGCACCGCACACCTTGGCACCGAGTTGGAGATAGCCGTCGAAGAGGGGCGGCAAGGGCGTCGCGGGCTCCGCATCATCGGACATCGGACGTGACCGTCCATCGTCGGGGAGCGCACTGACTGGGGGACGCGGGCGCACGAGCACGTGGTCGTGCAACGCCTGCCGCACATGCAGGGTGCGCCAGGCCTGAGCGGCGACACCGGGCGTGGTCCCGGGGATCGAGCAGCAGCCGAAGAGGTAGCGCTTGCCGTTCCAGGCCACATAGCGCGCCAGTCCGCGCCAGAGCAGGCGCAACACGCGCCCTGAGCGATGGGCGGGATCGACGCAGGCGCGTCCAACCTCGACGGCGCCCTCGAGAATCTCCCCCGGGATTGCGCCAAGCTCGAACAAGGTCGCGCTGTAGAACCCGTAGCGCGTGGCGGCCATTACGGCGGTTTGCAGGCGATACGTGCCAACCACCGCGCCGCTGTCGCGATGCGTGATCAGCAGGTGATGGAACCATGGGTCGCGTTCGTCCTCATCCCGTCCCGCGCCGAACGAAGAGGCGAGACCCTCGCCCAACTCCTCATTGAAGACACGGAAGCGGAGCGCCTGTGCGTCATGCAGGTCGGCGCGTGTCCAGGCAAAACGCAGCTGATAGCCGCCGGCGTCGAGCACCCCGGGCGGAATAGCAGCCGCATGGTGTGGGAATACCGGACCGTCGAAGGGCTGCGGTGCACGCGGCGCGGTCAGATTGAGCGAACGGACGGACGGGTCCACGGAGCGGGCAATCATGTGGCCTCCTGTCGGTGGCGCCGGGACACCATCTCCCGGACGGCGAAGGCTCACCTCTGCACGTCGCTGTGCGGTCGGTCTCCTGCCACGGGCGCGTCACTGTCACGCAACGGTCCGCTCCAGTAACGCCTGGGTCGCACTGGCCGAGTTCCGTCTGCGCGGCGACCTTTCGCCATGGCTCAATTCGTCGATCCCAGAATTCCCCGTCGCATCGATCGCTGGCGGAGCCCCGCCCTCGGCCTGGACATGCCGATCGTCAGCTACGGCTGGGGTGGGTACCCCGTCCTGCTGTACCCGACGGCCGCCGCAGACTTTCTCGAAAACGAACGCTTCTGGCTCATCAAGGCGATCGAACCACTGCTCATTCAGGGACGCATCCGCGTCTTCTCCATCGACAGCATCAACAAGCTCGCCTGGATGGATCGCGGCCTCCCCGTGCCGGAATCGGCCCGTCGCCAAGCGCTCTACTCGCGCTACATCGAGGAGGAAGTGGTGCCGTTCATGCGGCACATCGTCGGCGACGGTGGCGCGCGGGCGATCACGACGGGAGCCAGCTTCGGCTGCTACCATGCCGCCAATTCGTTTTTTCGTCGCCCCGACCTTTTCGGCGGCGTGGTCGGCATGAGCGGCTTCTACGATCTGTCCACGAGCTACTTCAAGGGGTACTCGGACGACAACTGCTACTTCAACAATCCTTGCTGGTTCGTGCCCAATATCGAAGGCGCACAGCTCGACACGCTGTGCCACCACAGTCGCATCGTGCTCGTCGCCGGTCAGGGGGCGTACGAGGCACCGCAGGCAACGCGCTCGTTTCACGAGGTGCTCGATCGCAAAGGCATTCCGCACATCTTCGACCTGTGGGGACACGACGTGAACCACGACTGGCCCTGGTGGCGCAAGATGCTGCCTCACTACCTCGAGCGGATCGGACTCTGATGACATCGGCTACCCAACGCGCATTCCTCGCCGCCGCCGCGCTCGCTCTGACCGCCGGCAGCCTGCAGGCGCAGACGAAATCGCCGCCGGCATCGACCGGCACGCAGCCGCTGCGCACCGCGTCGTACGCGGCGCGTCTCGCCCACGTCAGGACGCTGCTAAGGTCCACCCCGCTTTTCGATTCGCACAACGACCTGCCCTGGGCCATGCGCGAGTTCGCCAAGGCGCCGCTCGACGTGGACGCGTACGACCTGAACAAGCGCACGAAGGGGATGACCGACATCGCCCGCCTGCGCAAAGGCATGGTCGGAGCGCAGTTCTGGTCGGTCTACATTCCCGGCGAAATCGCCGACTCCGGCTACGCCCGTGTGCAGCTCGAGCAGATCGACATTGCACGTCGCGTCATTGCGCGCTATCCGAAGGACCTCCAGTGGGCGCTCACGACCGCCGACGTTCGCGCGGCGCAGAAGGGCGGCAAGATCGCCTCGCTGCTGGGCATGGAAGGCGGTCACGCCATCGAGAATTCGCTGGGTGCGCTGCGCGCCTACTACGAGCTCGGCGCGCGCTACATGACGCTCACGCACAACGTCACGCTCGACTGGGCCGACGCCGCCAACGATGTCGCGCGGCACAAGGGCCTCACCAACTTCGGCAAGGAAGTCGTACGCGAGATGAATCGGCTCGGCATGCTCGTCGACCTCTCGCACGTCTCACCCGCCGTCATGAGCAACGCGCTCGATGTAAGCGAAGCGCCGGTCATGTTCTCGCATTCGGCTGCACGCGGCATCACCGATGTGCCGCGTAACGTGCCCGATAGTATTCTCGCCCGTCTGCCCAAGAACGGCGGCGTGGTCATGATGACGTTCGTGCCCGGCTTCACCAGTCAGGCCGTAGCGGACTACGGCAATCGCGCCACGCGCTTCCGCGACTCCGTCATCAAGGCCAACCCGACCAACAACGACGCGCAGTTTCAGGCGTTCGCCGCGTGGCGTGAAAAGAACCCGTCACCGCAGGCGACGATTGCCGATGTCGCCGACCACATGGATCACATCCGCACAGTCGCCGGCGCCGATCACATCGGGATGGGCGGCGACTACGACGGCATCACGGAGACGGTGGTCGGCCTCGAGGACGTGTCCAAGTACCCCGATCTGCTCGCCGAGCTGGTGAAACGCGGTTGGACCGATCGTGAACTGCGCGGTGTCGCCGGCGAGAACATGCTGCGCGTATTGTCCCGCGCCGAAGTCGTCTCGGCACGACTCCGTGCGCAGCGCCCGGCGTCCACCAAAACTATTCAGCAACTCGACGGCCGGCGCACGCAGTAGCGCACGCGTCGGTCACGCAACGTCTTCCCACCGCACGAGGGTGCACGCATGTCATCAGATCGGCGACGCTTTCTCAAGTCATCGGTTCTCCTCGGCGGGGCCGTGGGACTTGGTGCGATCCCCTCGCTGCTGCAGAGCATGTCGGCGGATGGCGTCTTGGCCAGCGCGCATCGACCCCAGACCGGTACACCCGCTGTCGCGCCGCTACGAATCCTGATCCTTGGCGGCACCGGTTTCATCGGACCGAATCAGGTTCGCTACGCACTCGAGCGCGGTCACCAGGTCACGCTCTTCAACCGTGGCAAGACCAACGCCGATCTCTTTCCCGGCGTGCCGCGCCTGATCGGCGATCGCAATCTGCCGGATGGGCACAAGGCGTTGTCGTCGGGCGAGTGGGACGTGGTGATCGACAACCCGACGGCGAATCCCAAGTGGGTGCGCGACGCGGGGGTCGCCCTCAAGGGGCGTACGAAGCACTACGTCTTCATCTCCACCATTTCCGTCTTCAGCGACAACAGCAAGCCGGTGGACGAGAACGGCCCGCTCAACGTGCCGTCCGACATCGACGCGCCCTTCGATGTTTCGAAGTACGGCAGCAACAAGGTGCGCAGCGAGATGGAAGCAACAGCGCAGTTCGGTGAGAACGTCACCATCGTACGTCCCGGTCTCATTGTGGGTCCCGGTGATCTCTCCGACCGCTTTTCGTACTGGCCGGTGCGCATCGACAAGGGTGGCGAGATTCTCGCGCCGGGCGGCCCGGACGATCCGGTGCAGTACGTCGATGCGTCGGACTTGTCGCAGTGGATCATCCGTCTCGCGGAATCGCGCACCATGGGCATCTTCAACGCCACCGGCCCCAAAACGCCGCACACCATCGCCGAGATGTTGTACGGCATCAAGGCCGTGACGACCAGTGACGCGCGCTTCACGTGGGTTCCGGCCGGGTTCCTCGCCGAACAGCAGGTGCGTCCGTGGAGCGAGATGCCCGTGTGGATGCCGTCGACCGGGCGGACGGCGGGCTTTATGCGCGTGAACTGCCAGAAGGCGTGGAATGCAGGCTTGTCGTTCCGCCCGTTGGCTGACACGGCGCGCGACACGCTCACGTGGTATCACGCGCGTCCCGCGGCAGAGCAGGAGAAGGCGCGCGCCGGTCTCGCGCCCGCAAAGGAACAGCTCGTCCTCGCCACGTGGCACGCGAAGTCCAAGAGTTAGTGCAAGAGTTGATGCAAGAGCTGAAGGTCGAACGCACACCACGAAGAACAGCAGCGGAGCAACTCGGTCGTCTCGTGACGATCGAGCCGGGTGAAATGCGAGCGACACTGTTTGCATTCACGTTCTTCTTTTTCTTGTTGGGCAGCTACTTCATACTCCGGTCCATCCGCGACGCAATCGGCGTCGCGGCCGGCACCGCCAACCTGCCGTGGCTCTTCACCGGTACGTTGATCGCCACGTTGCTGGCCAATCCGCTGTACGCGGCGATCGTGTCGCGTCTGCCGGTGCGTCGCTTCATCCCGATTGTCTATCGCGTATTCGCCGCCATTCTCGTGGCGTTTTCAGCGGCCGTGTACTGGGGTACGCCCGCGTACGACAACGTGCTCGGGCCGTCGTTCTGGATCTTCATCAGTGTGTTCAGCCTCTTCGTCCCCTCGGTGTTCTGGGGATTCATGGCGGACACATTTCACAGCCATCAGGGAAAGCGGCTGTACGGATTCATCGGTGTTGGCGGCACGCTGGGCGGTATGTTCGGCTCCAAGTTCACGTCGCTGCTCGCCACGACGGTCGGCACACCGGTGCTGATCCTGACGTCCGTGCTGATGCTCGAACTGGGCGTGCAGGTGATCCGTCGCTTTCCGCCGAGCTTTCGCGCCGAGACGCGTGAACGCGAGAGCGCCAGGCGTTCGGTTGGTGGCAACGCGCTGGCTGGCATCACGCACGTCTTCTCGTCGTCGTATCTGCTGGGCATCTGCCTGTTCATGTTGCTCTTCACCATCGGCACGACCGTGATCTATTTCCAGCAGGCGGAGATCGTTGGCGCACGCTACGCCGATCGCGAGTCGCGCACGGCGTTCCTCGCCAACATCGACTTTTACGTGCAACTGCTGACGGTGCTGGCGCAGCTGTTCCTCTCGGGGCGCGTGATCAGGTGGCTCGGTGTCGGCATGACGCTCGCCATCCTGCCGCTCATGAGCATCATTGGCTTCACGGCCCTGGGAGTTACGTCATCGTTGGCCGTGTTCGTCGCCTTTAACGTGCTCCGCCGCGCCGGCAACTACGCATTCGCGAATCCGGGACGCGAGGTGCTCTTCGCCGTCATTCCGCCCGAAGACAAGTACAAGGCGAAGAACTTCATCGATACGTTCGTGTACCGGAGCGGCGACCAGATCGGTGCGTGGTCGTACGCGGGCCTGTCGGCGGCGGGACTGGCCGTGCGCTCCATCGCACTGATCGCCGCGCCCATGAGTGCGCTGTGGCTGCTGGTCGCGCTCTGGCTTGGGTGGCG
The DNA here is from genome assembly GCA_038213465.1 of Gemmatimonadales bacterium. Taxonomy (GTDB): domain Bacteria; phylum Gemmatimonadota; class Gemmatimonadetes; order Gemmatimonadales; family Gemmatimonadaceae; genus Gemmatimonas. Next base: position 98,713 of record JBBQTA010000017.1, read on the forward strand.
CTACAAGAAGCTGGAGGCGCAGGAGACGCCGCGCGCTGATCAGCCCGGCACGCTTACGGAGTTCACGCGAATGAAGCCGTCGTAACGCCACACGCCACCGACCCGCAGCCAGCGCTCGCAAAACGCGTAGGCATTCTTCTGCACGCCGGCTTCGGTGTAGGCGGCGAAGTTGGTCGTGTACCATACGTTGACTTCATGCGGCAGGTCGCCGCGCTCGATCCGCGTCACCGCGAGCCACACCGAGTTCACCGGCGGCGGGCACTCGACGTTGGTGCAGGCCGGAAACGCGGCCATGCGCGAATCAGTCCAACCGGTGACCGCCGCAAACGCCGTCGGTGCCAGTTCGACGGACCGGCCGAGGAACCGGCGCACGGCGTCGATGGTTTCGTCGCGGCCGACATAGCGCTGCGCGTAGCTGGCCATGGGAATACCGCCCGGCTTGTCCTGCGACACGATGCGGGCCAGTGCGCGCTCCACCAACACGCTGGGCTCGGGCAGCGACCACGCGCCCGCGGAGGCGGCACCTGGTTGAGTCGCCGCACGCGAACGCGTCGGTGCTTGCGCGCTCAGGGCGTCGCCGCAGAGCAGCAGCAGCACCGCCGCGCCCGCGACACTGCGTCCGACTGCACCGCGCCATGCTTCTCGATCCGTTCGACGGGTTGTCATGCTCCTGAATCCTAGCAGCTTGGACCGTGGTGGCGGAACGGTAGCGCACGACACAATTGAGCGCAGCTGTGACGCTGCACACACCCTGTCCCCGAGGAGAGCATGAATAGCGTGTTGCTGCGCACGTCGTTGCTGCTCGCCATGTCGAACGTCTTCATGACCTTTGCGTGGTATGCACATCTAAAGGACATGAGCGGAAAGCCGTGGTATATCGCTGCGTTGGCGAGCTGGGCAATCGCGCTCTTCGAGTACCTGATCCAAGTGCCCGCGAACCGAATCGGCTACACAGCATACTCATTGCCACAGCTCAAAATTCTGCAGGAGGCGATTGCACTGGCGATCTTCGTTCCGTTCGCCATCCTTTACATGACGCAGCCGATCAAGCTCGACTATCTATGGGCATCGCTCTGCGTGGTTGGCGCGCTGTCCTTCACGTTCCATGCGCAGACATAGAAACGGTTCACTTGACACCGTTAGGTGATAAAACAATACTACGTCCGTGAACGCTACAACACTTCCCGCCCGTTCTCCCTCGCTTGCGCGACGGGAGCGTCTGAAGGCCGAAACGCGCCAGTCCATTCTTGACGCGGCGCGGGAGCTGTTCGTCACGGTCGGGATCGAAGCGACCACGATGCGCGCGATCGCGGCAAAGATCGGGTACACCGCGACCGCGATCTACCATCATTTCCGGGACAAGGACGCGCTCATCGTCGAGCTGTGCGTGGCCGACTTCACGGCGCTGGGGCAGGCCATGTATCGCATAGGTCGGATTGAGGATCCGGTCGATCGGCTGCGAAAGCTCGGCGTCGCCTACGCGGAGTTCGCGCTGGCTAATCCGAGCCAGTATCGATTCATGTTCATGACATCACAACGTCATGGGCCGCTCGACGATGCTGGAATGCCTGGCAACAAGCCGGACGAGGACGCCTACGAATTTCTCTTTCAGACGGTCTCGGAAGGCATCGAAATGGGACGCTACCGCCCCGAACTCACCAATCCGCACGAAGTCTCCCAAATGATGTGGGCCGGAATTCACGGGGTCGTCTCCCTCTGGTTCACACACTGCGACGACAAGTACATCGCCTGGCATCCGCCGCTCGAGACGATCCGCACCCTGATCGAAACCACTATTCGCGGCGCACTCCGCACACCGACCACGTAACCGATCCACGATCGTCGCATCACCCACGGGCGCCTTACGCGCCCTCTCTTTCGCCAGAGACCTTAACAGTGTTACACACCCTATTGGCGTTCGCCTCTAGACCGCCGTTACCACTACGGCTGGCGGTCGGGCGGTTCGTCGTCAGAATGCTCGCGATGCTCCCCCTCGCGATGCTCCCCCTCGCGATGCTCGCCCTCGCGATGCTCGCATTGCCCGCCATGACTGTCGACGCGCAGACGACCCCAGCGACGACCCGGGAGACCGCGACCGCGCGCGCACTCCTCGACCGCTACGTCGATGACGCCATGCGCACCAACCTCGCCATCGCCCGGCAAACCGCGGCCACGCGACGCGCCAATGCCGCGGTCCGTGAAGCCAATGGTCGTCTGCTCCCCTCGGCCGGGCTCAATGCGCGCTACTCCGAGTTCAGCGGCGTCGTGAACATCGGTGACTTCATCAACCCGGCGTACAGCGCGCTCAATGAGCTCATGGGCGAGCAACGGTTCCCCACCAACATCAACGCGTCGCTCCCGTTCCGGCAGGAAACCAAGCTCGAACTGGTGCAGCCTCTCTTCAACGACGCGCTCTTTGGCGTGCGCGCGGTCGCACGCGCACAGCGCGACCTGGCGGGGGCCACACGCAAGGCGGCCATGCGACAACTCGCCGCCGATGTGCAACTGGCATGGCTGGGCTACGCCAGCACAGTGCGCGTAGTCGAAACACTCGAGGCCACGGTGCCGGTGCTCGACGAAAACCTGCGCGTCAGTGAACGCCTCGTTGCCAACGGACAGGCCACGCCCGATGTGGTGCTGCGTGCGCGCGCCGAACGCAGCGAACTGCAACAGTGGCTGTCCGACGCCTCGCGCCAACGCGATGCGGCCCGTCGCAGCTTCAACCTGCTGCGCAATCAGGACAACGACGCGCCGATCAACATCGCCGATGACAGCACACTCATCGCCGCCGACGCGAACACGCAGGAGACGCTGCTGGTGCGCGCGCTTGCCCAGCGCGAAGAACTGCAACAGGCCGACGGCGGCATTCGCATCGCGAAGGCACAAGGACGCATCGCGACGGCCGGTCTGCTGCCAAGTGTCGCGTTGTCGACCAGCTACGGGGTGCAAGGCGACCGCTATCGCTTCAATCGCACGAGTGATGTCGCGCTCGCCAACCTTGTCTTCTCCTGGAACCTGTTCAATGGCGGCCAGGACATGGCGCGACGCGAGCAGGCGTCCTTCGCACAGGACGAAGCGACCTATCGCCGACGGGAAGCCGAACGAGGCGTGCGCGTCCAGGTCGCCAATGCCTTCGACGCGGTGCAGAGCGCCCGTGTCTCGCTCGTCAGCGCCAACGATCGGTACGAGTCGGCGCGTCGCGCCTTCACGCTGGTCGAACGCCGCTTCGCCGAAGGACTCGCCGCACAACTCGACTTCCTCAGCGCCCGCGCAGCCTTCACCTCCGCCGCGCTCAATCAGGTCATCACGCGCTACACGGTGGCCGCGCGCACTGTCGAGCTGGAGCGCGCCGCCGCGCTGCGTCGCCTTCCCAACTGACCTTGACCCCCACGAGGATACCGTCCATGACACGCACCATTCGTCATCTCCGCCAAGTCGCGCCGCTTCTGCCGTTCGCCCTCGCCGCCTGCGGTACCACACCGCCACCCGACCGCGCCGCACCACTGGTCGCCGTCGCCGCCGAGGAGGTCTACTCCGACACGATCGCGCAGCCGGTGGTCGGCACCGGGACGTTCGGCCCGCGCGATGAGATTCCGCTCGCGTTCAAGATCGGCGGCGTCATCGCCCGCGTGACGGTCGATCAGGGACAGCTGGTGCGCAAAGGGCAGGTGCTCGCCGCGCTCGACCCGCGCGAGATCGATGCCGTGCTCGCCAAGGCCAACGTGGCCGTCGAAAAAGCGGAGCGCGATCAGGCACGCCTCCGACGACTCGCGGCCGATAGCGTCGCCACGCTCTCGCAGTTGCAAGACGCCACCACGGCGCTCGATGTGGCGCGCGCCGATGCCACGGCCGCACGCGTCAATCGTGAGTACGCAGCAATTGTCGCACCCGAAGACGGTGTGGTGCTGCTGCGCTCGGCGAACGCGGGGAGTAACATTGCCGCCGGCTCCACGGTGCTGGTGCTGGGCGGCGGTGCGCGCGGGCGCGTGCTGCGCGTTGGACTTCCTGATCGTGATGCGCTGCGCGTGCGGGTCGGCGATGCAGCCACGGTGACCTTCTCCGCCGTGGACGGGAAGCGCTATCGCGGGCACGTGTCGCTGCTCGGGCAATCCGCGGATATGCGTACGGGCACGTTCGCTGCCGAAGTCGCGCTGACCGAGGTCGGGGCACTCCCGGCGGGACTCGTTGGCCGCGTCGAGATTGCAGTGCGGGGGGGTGCGCGGGCCACACTCGTGCCCGTGGATGCATTGCTCGAGGCGGACGCCGATTCGGCGACCGTGTACACGCTCACCAGCGGCGACGAACCCGTGGCCTCGCGACAACGGGTGCACATCGCACAGCTCATCGGTGATCGGGCCGCTGTGACGGGACTCGAGGAGCACGCGCGTGTCGTGACGCGCGGCGCCCCATACGTCTCGACGGGTGCGCGCGTGCGCGTGGTCTCGTCGCCGGTCGCGCAGGCCGTCGGAGGCGCGACCCCATGAACGTGCTCGGCTCGCTAATTGAGTTTGCGGTGAAGCGCTGGCAGTTCACCGTGCTGATGTTCCTGATGTTCGCGGCACTGGGCGTCTCCAACTGGCTCGCCATTCCGCGCGCGGAAGATCCGGACTTTCCCGTGCCGATCTTCACGACGATCGTCGTCTACCCCGGCGCATCGCCGGAAGACATGGAGCAGCTGGTCACCGAACCGATCGAAAAGAAGCTCGACGCGCTCGATGAGGTCATCAAGCTCACCTCCACCAGTTCGGATGGATTGGCTGTCATTCAGGTCGAGTTCGATCCGAACGTGGACGTCGAACGCAAATACGATCAGGTGGTGCGAGAGATCAACGCGTTGCGTGGCAGTCTCCCCGCCGCGTTGCAACGACTGGAAGTCAAGCGCAGCGAGAACTCCGACCTGGCCGTGTTTCAGGTGGCACTCGTCGCGCCGCTCACACCGTTCGCAACACTCGATGACATCGCCAAGCGGTTCGAGACCGATCTCGCTCGCGTCGACGGCGTGAAGACGGCCACGCGCTGGGCCGCACCGCCGCGCGAAATGCAGGTGACGCTGGACCTGGGGCGCATTGCCGTGCTGGGGATCACGCCTGGACAAGTTCTGACCGCGCTGGGAAGCGACAATACACAGATCCCCGGCGGATCGGTGGACGTCGGCACGCGCCGCTACAATATCGCCACGCCCGGACGCTATCGCACCGCCGACGAGGTGACGCGCACGGTGATCACGGGCGCCGATGGTGCGACGGTGCGAGTCGGCGATGTGGCCACGGTCGCGTGGGGCGACGGCGACGCCGTGCACATCGCGCGGTACAACGGACAGCGCGCCATGTTGGTCACCGTCGCCGTGCAGGCCGGGCGCAACGTTTCCGCGGTGAAGGAGGTGGTCTGGGATGAACTGGACCGTCTCCAAAAGACACTGCCCGCCGGCGTGACGCTGACCCGGGGTTTCGATCAGTCGCAGAACGTCGACGCCCGACTCGCCCGACTCGGCGTCGACTTCGCGATCGCCATCGGGCTCGTGCTCATCACGCTGCTGCCGTTGGGTACACGGGCGTCGATTGTGGTGATGATCTCCATTCCATTGTCGCTCGCGCTGGCGATCGTCCTGTTGAATGCGACCGGTTTCAGTCTCAATCAATTGTCGATTGTCGGTTTCGTGATTGCCTTGGGGTTGCTGGTGGACGATTCGATCGTGGTGGTCGAGAACATCACGCGTTTTCTGCGCGCAGGTGTGTCGCGGCGCGACGCGGCCATCGCCGCCACCAAGCAGATCGCCGTCGCCGTGATCGGAGCCACTGCAACACTGATCTTCGCCTTCCTGCCGCTGCTGTTTCTGCCCGGCCTCGCGGGTAAGTACATCCGCTCGCTGCCGATCGCCGTGGTCTATGCGGTGCTGGCGTCGTTGCTGGTCTCGCTGACGATCATTCCATGGCTGGCGAGTCGCATTCTGCCAAAGACGGAATCGGCAAAGGGGAATCGTGTGCTGCGCGCGCTGGACAAGGGCATTCACGCCACGTACGCGCCGCTGCTGCATCGCGCCTTGGCTGCCCCGCGTCGCACGCTGGCGCTCTCGGCGCTGCTGGTGGTCGGCTCACTTGCAATGGTGCCGGCGGTCGGGTTCTCGCTCTTCCCCAAGGCGGGCACGCCCCAGTATCACGTGGAGATCGAAACACCGGAGGGGACGTCGCTTGCGGAGACCGATCGTGCGGCGCGCTTCGCGGAACGCACGATCGGCGCGCATCCAGGCACCCGCGCAATCTTCGCCAACGTGGGCAAGGACAATCCGCAGGTGTACTACAATGTTTTCCAGCGACCGGAAGCGCCCAATCGCGCACAGCTGCTCGTACTCCTCGACGCCTACGACAACGAGAATACGCCGCGCATGCTGGACACACTGCGACGCGCGCTGTCGGCCTATCCCGGTGCGCGCATCGAGGTGAAGGAATTCGAGAACGGTCCGCCCATCGACGCCCCGATCGCCATGCGCATCGAGGGGACCGGGCTCGACACGCTGGCGCAGTTTGCGGCGCAATTCGAAGCGATTCTGGCAAGCACGGCAGGCACGCAGTACGTGAACAACCCCGTGCGGTTGCGTCGGTCGGATTTACGGTTGCATGTGGATCGGCAAAAGGCGGGACTGCTTGGTGTCCCGTCCGCCGAGGTGGAGCGTACGCTGCGGTTGGGTATTGCCGGTCTCGAGGCGGGGAAAATCCGTGCCGAGAACGGCGACGAGTATCCATTGGTCGTGCGCATGGAGCACCACGGTCGTCCCACCCCCGAGGCACTGGATCGCATCAAGGTGAGCAGCGTGACCGGTGCCATGGTGCCCCTGACGCAGATCGCCACCGCCGCGTTCACCGCATCGCCCACGGTTATCGATCATCGCAGTCGGCAGCGCGCCGTGACCGTCACGAGCTACGTGAAGAGCGGCTACAACACCGATGCCGTGACCAAACAGGTGCTGGCCCGACTGGACTCCGTACCGTTGCCGCCGGGCTACGTATTGCGCCCCGCTGGCGAGATCCAAAGCCGACAGGAGAGTTTCGGCGGGGTGGGCGGCGCGGTGATCGTGGCCGTGTTTGCGATTCTCGCCATCCTCGTGCTGGAGTTCCGCAATTTTCGCACGACGCTCGTGGTCGCGTCGGTGATTCCACTCGGGATTGTGGGCGGCGTTCTCGCGCTGCTGTTCAGCGGCTATACGCTCTCGTTCACGGCGATGATCGGCTTCGTGGCGCTGGTCGGCATCGAGATCAAGACGAGCATTCTGCTGGTGGATTTCACCGACCAGCTGCGTCGCGAAGGTATGAGTCTGGACGATGCGATCCAGAAGGCGGGCGAAATCCGTTTCCTGCCAATCGTACTCACCACGATGACGGCGATCGGTGGCTTGCTGCCACTCGCGTTGCAGGGGAGCGGGCTGTATTCGCCACTGGCATGGGTGATCATCGGCGGGCTGGTGTCGAGCACATTGATCGCGCGGCTGGTGACGCCGGTGCTGTACAAGATGCTGGCGCCGGCGCTCGAGCACGAGGCGGCGGTTGCGCACGCTGGCGGGGCGCCGGTGCTGAGCTACGGGATGTAGTCGTGCGTGGCGAGTGGGCGGCGGACCGGAGCTCCAGTGCACGATCTCTCACGATCAGATGACGTGGACGCACTCGCATGATACCACGCGCATTATTCCGGTTATCGCGACACACCCGCCACTCGCTACACTCGGCGGATGTTCGCCCCTTGCGCAAACGCCGTCGCCGAGCCGACCGTATGGCCATGCCGCATTCGTTGTCGTTCCCTGATCGCGCTGTCTGGACCGTGGACGATTTGGAGTTGCTCCCCGACGACGGGAACTGCTACGAAATCCTGCACGGCGAGCTGCTCGTGACGCCGATGCCCACGTGGGTGCATCAGGGCGTCGCGATGCGGCTCACGCGGCTCCTGCTCAACTGGTGCCGCGCGCATCCGGACTGGAGCATTCGCGCACCCGGCGGCGTGTACATCAGTCAGACCACGTGGCTCGAGCCTGACGTCGGTGTGTACCGCGCGCCGGATTTTGCCGATCTCTCGTGGAAGGAGTTGCCTCCGCCGGCGCTGGTGGTCGAAGTCTTGAGCCCGTCCACCAAACGTCGGGACCGGTTTCGTAAGCGTCCGGCGTATCTCGACCACGGCGTGGGCGAGATGTGGACCATCGATGGACGCGCGCGCACCATCGAGCGCTGGACGAGTGCGTCGGAGTTTCCAGAGCTGTGCCACGACGCGTTCTCATGGGCGCCCCCATCTCCGCTTCCCGCTGGCACGCAGCCGCTCGAGGTGAGTTTCGTCGAGTTGTTCGGTCCACCACCGGTTCAGTCGTAGCAGCATCGGGCGTCACGACGCGGGCGCCGATGTCTATCCGCACGTCAGTGCGCTGCGTCAGTCCTCAACGCTCGCCTTGCTGTCGTACTGCATCGCGCCGGCTACATTCCCTTCCGTGTCGCGAAACCAGAACAGATGACCTACGGAAGGGATGGTGGTTCGTGGCATGAGAATGGTACCGCCATTCGCCACGACGGCGCGCGCTGCGGCCCCGGCATCCGGCACCGAGATCGTGCACTCGAAGCCCAGCATGCGTTCGCCGTCGATGAGCGTGCGACGTTGCTGCAGTGAGCCAAGCGGTGTGCCCGGTTCGTTCGCGCCCGTGTCGATCATCCAGAAACCCGGCGGTCCCCACGCGTTGAAGCGCCAGCCAAACGCGGCGGCTTAGAATTGCTGCGCGCGCGCCGTGTCGTCCGCGTTGCTGGCGAAGTGACGTACGGGAGTCGCGGCGTTGGACGCGGGCATGGCAGGGCTCTCTGGTTGGCGGCGCGTGTGGACGACGAATCGGGTGCGTGCTGCGCCGAATGTGCGCATTCGCCGGGTGTCCGCTCGCGCCAGATTGCCACCCTATGTCGATTTCCCGCCAAAGCGCAGCCCCGGATGGACCGCAGCTGCGCGCGCTGTCCATCGGCTTCAGCTCCGGCTATCATTGGCGGGTCGGCGAACGCGCGTGGGGGCCGCTGACGTGGGCGTCGCGCCCGTGCCTCCGCTGCTTCGCGAACTGCTGCGGCGAGTGTGTGACGTCGGCACGCTGGACCGCGCGATCGCCCGCGAGCAGCGCCTGCTCGATCTGCTGCTCGATCTGCTGCTCGATCTGCTGCTCGACGGGATGACCGGCGAGATGATCGGCGATGCGACCAGGGTGAACGGGCGTCCGCTGCGGCTCCCCATGCCTACTGACGTGCGCGCCATGTCGCTGCTCGCCGACGGAGAGAGCGTCACCCGCGCTGGAATGGCCGCCGGCTACTTCACCACCAGCGCATTCGTGGCTGCCTTCAAGCGACTCGCCGGTGTATCGCCCGGACGCTTTGCGCACCCACTTCCGCCCCCGCCAACACATACCCGACAGTAGTCCGACCCGTCCGTCCGCGACCCGCGCCGGGCAGGGAGCGCCACGGGTAACGGAAATCGCCCGAGGTGCACCGTCCGCGCTCGCTGCCACAGGCGAGGCGCAGTCCGTGCGGCAGAACCGTTCACGTCATGTCCCGTCGCTCTCGATCCACCGAGTCCGCATCGTCCATGCCGTCGCCGCGAACGCCGTGAACCCGAGCCCGCGGCCGTAATCGTCAAGTCAGTCCGACCGTTCGCCACGAAAGCGAACCTTCGGTGAAAACTTTGGAACCTCGTCACCCCTGATGGCATACGCACGTATGCACTGGCGCCGAGACGTCCTGCATAGGCCGCGCCCCCCTCACGAGGATGAACCATGGCGAACAACATGACCGATCGGTTTTTGGACAGCAACGCGCAGTATGCAAGCGGGCAGGGCGTACATGCACCCAACCACCCGGGACCGCAGCCGATCAATCCGGCGAGTCGTGTGGCGGTCGTGGCGTGCATGGACGCACGAATCGACGTCGAGGATCTGCTCGGCCTGCAGACGGGCGACGCGCACATCATCCGCAATGCCGGGGGCGTGGTGACCGACGACGCGATTCGTAGCCTGATCATCTCGCATCATCTCCTCAACACGAACGAGATTATTCTGATTCATCACACGCGCTGCGGCATGCTCGCCTTCACCGACGAGTTGCTCAAGGCCGGTCTGGAGGGCGATGCGGCGTCCGAGAAACTGCTGGGACAGGCGACGTCGCGCGCATTCGTGAGCTGCAAGACGTCTGCGTCGACGCCGTCCCAGTTCCACGCCTTCCGCGGCCCGCCCGAGCCCCTCGACGCGCCACGCAGCGCGCAGCAGACCGAGCGCCTTGCGTGGGACGTGCGGCGCGGAATGTCGTCAATCTTGAGTCACCCCTGGATTCCGACCAGCGGGCCGGACGCCGTCACCGTTCGCGGATTCATCTATGACGTGGACGCGGGTAAGCTCGAGGAAGTGAGCTATCCAGGCGCCATGGGATCGATCGGTTGACGCGCTGACCCCGATGTGGATACCGAGTGACGCACCCCTCCCCGCGATCGCTCGGCATCACGTCCGGCCGCAGGGCCGACTGGTGCACTCCGGATCCAGATTGCGTTGTTGAACGGCCGCGACGCAATGATCGCGCGTCGCCATTGATTCTCCCGATTACAGAAATCATCGCATGGCCGGCAGCCACAGAAGCATTGACACACTGACGATGCCCGCGTCTGTGAGCACGGCGAGGATGAACACGCCGCACGCCACCAGCCTTGGCGCCCAGACACCCTCGCGTTGCTGCGCGCTGAAGTAGATCTGCAGCAGGGCCTGTGGGACCACCACGTACACCGCGAAGGCCAGCGTGGTCAGGAATGGTCCGCTGAAGATCTGGGGATCGAAGCCGACCGGCCCTTGGTTGATGACCAGCCAGAGGAACAGGCCGAGTCGGAAGAAGAAAACGCTATTGGCCGGTCGCGTCGACGGGCATCGCGCCCGCGCCGCCGACCCCCGGACGGGCGCCGGCCGCGAGCGCGTGCGAGCTGTATCGCGAGCTGATCATTGAGGCGGTGTGTCGCGGCCGGAACGCGATGGCGATCTGGCAGGATCTGGTCGACGGCTGCGGCTTCATCGGGCGCTATGCGAGTGTGCGCCGCTTCGTGGGGCGGCTGCGCGGCACCGACACCCCGGAGCCGTCGGGCATCATCGCGACCGCGCCCGGCGAAGAGGCGCAAGTCGACTACGGCGAAGGGCCGATGGTGCGCGATCCGACGAGCGGGAAGTACCGTCGCACATAAAAGGCGACCAGGAGTTTGTCGCTCCTTTCGAGAACGACTCGATGTCTGTTGAGGACGTTGTTGGCGAAGGTAGATGTGACCCGACTTCGTGGACGCCGGACTCGCCCTACGTTGGGGGCGGCGGTGGCACATGGGATCAAGCAAGAACAGCATACGGCGCGACCGCCGGGGCTTCTCGGCCGACTTCAAAGCCGAAGCCGTGGTGCCATCTGGGCGGTAGTCGCGTGCGTCGCACCGTGTCGCACACGTTGGCGTTCGGACGCTGATCGTCTCGTCGCAGGCGCACCTTGGGCACAACGCATTCAGGTCAGACGTCGACCCGGTGGCTGCGCGCGCTCACGCCGTCACCACCGGGTCGACACCATGTACTGAACCGCAGAACGAATGCGAGAGCCGCCATCCGTGACTGCGCTGTGGCACCTCAGTTCGCGATTGCTGCGCCAGCCGCGAGAGATTTCACGTAGATCTGGAAGACGCCGCTCGGCGGGCGGGGTGTCACCAGATTGGATGCGCTGGACCCGAAGGCTACACGCGCGCCATTGCGCGAGATCACTGCGCCCGTCGCGCTGCCATTGCTCGGTGTGCCACTACTGTTGGCACTGACGAGGGTCTCCGCACCGGTGCTGAGGTCGCGCGCGAAGATGCGCGCGTTGAAACCACTGTAGTTCCGCGAGAAGACGGCGAGGCGTGCGTCACCTGACAGCACGGCGCTGCTGCCGCCGTCGGCATCGCGCAGGACCAGTGTCAGCGCGCCCGAGCCGAGGTCCTTCAGGTAGTACCCCTGGTCACCGAGACTGCTGAGCTGACCGGTGCCAAATGCCAGCTGTGTGTTGGAGACGAACGACGGCCGCCAGTATGTACCGCCGCCCGCGGCCGGAACTCCTGCACTGGTGCTCGACGCCAGCACCGCGGTGTTGTCGTTGAGATTCAGGACGAACAAGTCGGGCCTGCCGTTGGTGTCGCCTGCGACGAGCGTGGACGATGAGGAGCTGAAGGCGACGCGCATGCCGTTCGGGGAGATCGCAAACCGGCTTCCCACCACCTGTCCGTTGGCGACGTTGCCGTTGTCGGTCGGCAGCGTAACGAGGTTGCCCGTGTTGAGGTCACGCAGCATGAGCCGAGCGGGGACGACGTTCGCCCACTGGTACGCGCCGAGATAGACCTGTGCTGGTTGGGTCATGAACACGACGTTCTTGCCGTCGTCGGAGAGAACCCCGCCGAAGAAGCCGGTGACTTGCGGTACGGCGCCGATGGCTGGCGAGGCCTGCGTCGACGCGCCGGTCTGGGTGTTCTTCACGAACACGGTGCCACCGGTGTTGCCGGAATTGAACGCCACAAGCCGGCCGTCGGGCGTCATCGTCGTTCCGAGACAGTTGCCACCGGCCGCCAACTGCACGCCGCCCGGGCCGGTCGTGACGCGCGTGGTAATGCGGGTGGTCAGATTTCTGAGGAAGAGGTCGGATGCGCCATTCGTGTCACCGTTGACGAGATTCGAGGCCGAACTTGCGAAGAGGAGGAGCGTCCCGTCGGCTGACAGCTCGCAGGTGGTACTGCCGGTCGTCGCGGCGGCGCCCGCGAACGTTGTACTGGCCAGTTGCACACTGGCGCTCGATGCGGTCACCTGTGCCGCGGAGACCCCGCCGACAGCATCCGTTGCTTGCGCGACGCCGGTGGGCGAGATGCCCTCGCTTGCGCACGCGGTGATCACCGAGAGTACGGCAACACTCAGCGTCCCGCGGAGTGGCGGGGGGGTATAGCGTCGATTCATGTGGACTCTCCATGCGATGAGACGTTGATGTCAGACCCAGCCGCCGTGCGCTGGCGGTGCGACCTGGCTGGCAGAATCACTCCGCACGTCGAGATCGACGTGATGGCGCGTGGTGGCGCGACAGCGCGGACTGTGTGCGTGAGGGGGCGCAGGCCCACGTACGTCACCGCGACCCGGCGTGCAGCGGGGCGATGTCACCCCACCATATCGAACACACGTAAGTGCGACGAACCGGCTCAGGCGTGAGTGGGTGAGTTCGGAAAATCGGTGACGGATATCGGTGACAGTGCGACCGGGCCGCCAAGATCGTGACCGATCGGTCGGACAAGTCCGACGGCCCGACGGCGGGCACCGAGACCGTGGACCCGCTCGAGTGCTTGGCCCGCGTGCTGGTCCACATCCCAGACACCGGCCACGCCACCACACGGTATGACGGCTGGTACGCGAACCGCCCGCGCGGTATCCCGTTCCGGGACGCGGGGCACGGCGGAGTCCGCAGCGGTGCCGCCCGCGATCGTGCCGGCGCTTCGCCTCGCGCCCACCGAGGCGACCCGCCGGTGGGCGAAGGCCCTACGGCGGCGCTGCTGCAGCAGATCTTCGACGTAGACCCCCTCGCGTGCCCGACGTGTCGCGGGCCCATGCGGATCATCGCGTGCATTACCCAGGCCGCGCCGCGGTCTCCGCGGACGTCGAGCGCAGGATCGTCCACGCCAATTCGACCAGCAGCCAGCGCAGGCGTCCGTTGCCGGCTTTCGTGATGTGGCCGAGGTGGCGCTTTTCTCCCGCTCGGCGCTCGCTGGGAATCACGCCGAGGTACGCTTCAAGCTCGTGCGCCGTGCGAAAGCGCGTGATGTCGTCGATCGTGGCCACGAACGCGCTCGCGGTGACCGGTCCCACGCCCGGCGCGCTGGTGAGACGCGTCGCGATGGGATCCTCTTTCACGAAGCCGGCGATGCGCGCATCCGCGACCGCGATCTGGGCATTCAGCGGCGCAAACACCGCGAACAGCGGCGCCAGCTCCGTGGTCAACGTCGGCGAGAGGTCAAGTTCGGCGATCCGCGTGGGCACCCCCGCGCTCGAGCTGGTGGGGACGTGTACGCCATCGCGGCGCACCAGCGCTTTCGCGAGCGCGATGTACCGCGTCCGGGTGCGCACGAGCGCATCCCGCACCGCCAACTCGGCGCGCCGAGGGCGCTTCGCCCCGTGACGGCGCGCCTCGGAGCGGCGATAGGCGGGACGCCACGCGCCCGTTTCGCCGGCGTCCATCAACGTGCGCGCATCGCGCTGATCGGTCGTGGTGCGGCGCGAACGATTGGCGGACATCGGCGCGTAGTTCGGATCCGCCACGATCACCTGGTGCCCCAGCGACTCCAGGTGGCGGGCCACCCACTCGCGCTCGGTGCTCGCCGCGAGCAGAATCCGGGCCGGCGGCCGCTCGCCGAACACGGCCGTGCACCGCTCCCGACTCGTCGCCATCCGGCGATCGGTGATCGTGCCGTCGTCCGCCTTGATGGACCGCTGACGCTCGCGCTTGCAGATCCAGGCCGATGATCTCCATGGGGACGGGCCTCCCGGTGTGCGCCCCGTCCGGCAGACGGTGCGCGCGTGGATAGGGGTGGGGCGATGCGTGTCTCCACGAGACCGCGGAGGATCAGCCACCGCTTCATACCAACTATTCCGAGGCGGCAGGCGCTGTCGCTGGAGCGTGACTCTCGTGTCATCTTGAAGGATGTCCACCGACGAGCACCGACTCCGGCTTGCCCTGGCCGATCGATACACGCTGGAAGCCCCGATCGGCGCCGGCGGTATGGCGACCGTGTACCTGGCGCGCGACGTCAGGCACGGTCGCGAGGTCGCGATCAAGGTGCTCCGCCCCGAAGTTTCCGGCGCGCTCGGTGCCGAGCGATTTCTCCGAGAGATCGCAGTCACTGCCAGTCTCGAACACCCGAACATTCTGCCGCTGCTCGATTCGGGGAACGCCGATGGGCAGTTGTACTACGTCATGCCGCTCGTGAAGGGCGAGTCGCTCCGCGATCGACTCACGCGGGACCGGCAGTTGCCGGTCAACGAATCACTGCACATCATCGCGCAGGTGAGCGCGGCGCTCACGTATGCGCACAGTCGCGGTGTGATTCACCGCGATATCAAACCCGAGAACATCATGCTCTCGGAGGGACAGGCGCGGATCGTGGACTTCGGGATTGCCCGTGCGCTCTCAACGCTGCCTGGTCAGACCTTGACTGGCACCGGCCTCGTCGTGGGTTCGCCCGCCTACATTAGTCCAGAGCAGGGGGCCGGTGAGCGTGAGGTGGATAGTCGCAGCGATGTCTACGCCACCGGGTGTGTGCTATACGAGATGCTTGCCGGTGTGCCGCCGTTCTCCGGACCTACGGTTGAGAGTCTGATACGGCAACATCTGATCGCGCCACCCCCCGACGTGCGGCAGCTTCGCCCCTCCGTGCCTCCGCACGTTGTCGCCGCCGTCACACGCGCGTTGGCAAAGGCGTCGGCCGATCGCTTTTCGTCACCCGCGATGTTTGTCGCCGCGCTCTCCGCCCCGAACGACGCGCCACCGCCGCAGGCCGATGTCACACCACACGCGTCGAGCAGACCGCCATCCGTCGCGGGCAGCACGGCACGACATCGATGGCCCGCTGCAGTCGGTGTCGGCGTGCTGCTGGTGGTGAGTGCCGTCGTCGCCCTGCGCTACGCCCGCGATCAGCGACGCGTCGATCCAGATGCGAAGCCGCGGGTGGCGGTGCTGCCGTTTCGCAACATCGGCGGTGCCGACGACGAGTACTTCGCCGACGGCATCACCGAGGAGATCACCTCACGCCTCAGTACCATCTCAGGCATCCGCGTCGTCTCCCGCACCACCGCGTTGACCTACAAGGGAACGGCCAAGCCGCTGCGCGACATCGCGCGTGAACTGGGTGTGGCATACATCCTTGAGGGGACGGTGCGCACGGAGCGACTTGCCGACGGCAGCCGACAGCTGCGCGTCACTCCCGAGCTCTTGCCCGCCGACAACGATTCGCCACTCTGGACTGATCGCTTTACGGTCAGCATCGCACCGGGTGCGCTCTTCACGGTGCAGGCGCAGATCGCCGAGCGGGTCGCCAGCGCGTTCAATGTCTCGATCGGCGCTGGTGAGCGTGCGGCGCTCCGGCGTCAGGAAACCAACAGTACAGAGGCCCACAACGCCTTCCTGCAGGGTCGCTTCAGCCAGGCTCGCACCAGCGAGGCCGGATTAGCCGACGCAATGCGCTACTTCGCTGTGGCCACCACTGCCGACCCGAGCTACGCACGGGCGTGGGCCGGCCTCGCGAGCGCCTATGCTGAGGCTCCGTATTATCCGAATGCGGCGATTGCCGATTCCGTCGCGTTTGAGCTGGCTGAGCGCTACGCCCGTCGTGCCATCCACCTCGACAGCACGCTGACCGATGGGTATGTCGTTTTAGCGTCGGTGCTGTCGGCGGGGCGGTGGCGGTGGGCCGATGCCGATGCAGCCCTTCGGCAGGCGCTCGCCCTCGATCCCGACAACGCCCGCGTCCTCGCGAGCCACAGCAGTCTGCTGGTCGCACTCCATCGCTACGACGAAGCGCTGCAGTCGGCGGACCGCGCAGTGCAACTCGATCCCGCGTCGTCGGACTTCCGGCACGTTTACGCCACGGCGCTGACGGCGGCCGGTCGCCTCGATGAAGCGATCACCAACGAACGGATCCTGCTCGTAAGCACGCCGAACTATCTGTTTGCGCACATCGGGTTGGCCGAACTTGCGGCGCTCAAGAGCGGGATTCCCGCGATGGGGCGTGCATTTGAGCCGATCGCCGCGATGAGCGGCATCCGGCGCGCCATGATGAGCTTCGACGGATCACCAGGCTCCAAAGCGGCCATCGTGCGCGCGATTGCGGCGTTGCAGTCGTCGAATCCGGGGCTCGACGCTGCGCGCAAGGGCTGGCTGCTCGCCGTGATCGGCGAGAATGACAAGGCGCTGGATGCGTTCGATGTCGCGATCCGTCTGCGCTCACCGGGTGGTGTGTCGGCGCTGCAATTTCCGACCGTGCGCAAGGCGCTCGGCGCGTCGCCACGGTATCGGGCGCTGCTGCAACGGGTGGGGTTCACGCGGTAAGAGCTTCGCCGGGAGCGGCCATCTCGGTCCCGCTCGCCATGATCATCGAGGCCGCGACAATGGGTGAGCGTCCTGCGTGACATATACCGCGCCCTCGCCTACGCCGATGCGCATGGCGTGGTGCATCGCGACATCAAGCCGGCTAACGTGCTCGTGTCCGGCGCGACGGCCGTGATCACGGACTTCGGCATCGCCAGGGCGATCAGTCCATCACGTGAAGAGCGATCAGGATCTCCGTCCCCTTCAAACGCTTCATTGGGACCATATTCCGTCAGTCGCTTCGCGGCCTCGGCTGCGACCAGTCCAGCGGGAGTCGTCCCGAGCCTGACAAAGACTGCTGCCGCCTCGAGTGAGTCGTGCTCCACCATCAACGGCGCAACGCGTAGCGTCTCTCGCAGCGCCTCAGGTGCCGCTCGGGTGGTCAGGCGGCATAACGAGGTTGTAGGATAAGTCCCGACGATGCCAATGTGGAAACGGAACTCGATACGCGATGACGGGTGTTGGATGCAGGGAATGTGTCGCCGTTTTGTCTCCCTGTCGAGAGTCCGCCGTGGCCCGCTACAAGA
>JBBQTA010000018.1:0-106496 GCA_038213465.1 Gemmatimonadales bacterium
CGCGCATGATCTGCAGATCGCCGCGACGGCGCTGGTGGCAGGCAGCGAGGTCGCCACGCTGAACATCAACGAGTTCAGTCGGGTGCCGGGATTGCCGCTCGCTACGATCACACCGTTTGTGCGGACCTGACGAGAGCGCAGAGTGGACAACAGCGCTGTGCGCTCGGCGCTGCCGGTCATGATCGCATCAGGTGGACCGCTGCACATGACAGGGTCCCTCCGCCCGCACGGCTGACTCGACCCGCACTCAATCGGTCGCGGTCTGCTTGTTCGTGAGCACCACCGCCGCATTCCGCCTGAGTCCCGCCAACTTCGCCCGCTTCATCGGCGACTTCCGGAACGCCGCACTGAACGCGTCCTGGTCCAGCGCCAGGATGTCCGTCGCCAGCGTCACCGCGTCCGTGCCGGGGATGAACTCCCGCGCCCGGAACGGCGAGCCCGCCGCCAGCTCCTGCGCAAACTTCACGTTCCACGGACACACGTCCTGGCACACGTCGCACCCATACACCATTCCACCCATCGCTTCCCGAAACTCCACCGGAATCGCGCCCCGCAACTCGATCGTGAGATAACTGATGCACTTGCTCGCATCGAGATCGCGTGGCCCGTCAAACGCCTGCGTCGGACACGCGTCGAGACACCGCGTACACGTGCCGCACCGGTCCGCCTCGAACGGCGCGTCCACCTCCAACTCCACGTCCACAAACAACGACGCCAGAAACAGGAACGAGCCGTGCCCCGGGTTGATGAGCATGGTGTTCTTGCCAAACCACCCAAGCCCCGCACGCTGCGCCAGATCACGCTCCAAGACGGGCCCCGAGTCCACGTATGGGCGCGCATCCACGGGGCGGCCCAGCTCGCGCTCCAGCCACGCGTGCAGCTCGCGCAATTTCGCGCGCAACACCTCGTGATAGTCGTCGCCGCGAGCATACCGCGCCACGGGACCACTCGGCTCGCGCCCGCCATAGTTGATCGCGACCACTAATGCGTGCGTTGCACCGGCGTGCGGACGTCGCGCGTCGCGCCGCAACTGGGCGCCGGTTCCATCGAGATATGCCATCTCGGCATGATGCCCTGCGGCCAGCCACGCATCGAAGTGCGCACGCGTCGCCGGCTCGCCGAGGGCTGCCACGCCGGCCAGGTCAAACCCCATACCGTAGGCCTGAGCCTTCAACCGCTCGGTGAGCGCGCGTCGCGCGGCGGGCGTGGCCATTGCTGCCATCGCAGCGGCTCCATCGCCTGGCACCGGCGCATCGTCAGACATGCTGCTGGCACGTGCGCATCACATCAACGTGTCAGGTAAACATGTCAGGGCTGCGAGCCAACCCAGCGCGCAAACGCAATGACATCATCGGCGGGCGGCACGGCATCTTCCTCACCGTACGCGGTATACATGCGCCACTTTACATACGATACCGCAGGCAACGGCAGGAACGGAAAGCGCGTCAGCCAGTGCCGGTGCCGGAATCGCCACGCGACGCGTAACAGGTCCACCGCAAGGGCAGGGTCGAGCAATGCGCGCAACGTGAGCGTCAGCGTGAGGCGAATCCAGAGCATGCGCCAAATATACCGGGCCGTTCCCCGCCCACGAAGCTGTCACCACGCCACGCTGCACAAGACCGCGCACGGTCACCCCCGCGAGACGACCTCGTTCATGAACAGCACGAACAACACCAGCGACAGCAATCCCTCCCATCGCGACAGCCGCTTGTCCTGTGTGAACAGGTAGAACAGCAGGGACGCCGCCGCGACAAACGGGAGAACGAAGCCGAGGATCGACGAGGGCACGCGTACACCACCAAGCGACGCCGACGCGCCCGCCACGGCCAGCGCGTTGAAGACGCACGAGCCGAGAATGTTGCCCACCGCGAGACTGGCCATGTCGTTGCGCGCCGCAGTCACGCTGATCGCCAACTCGGGCAGCGTCGTACCGATGGACAAAATGGCCACCGATGCGATGGCCGGTGCAATCCCAAGCGCCGACGCCAGCCTGGTCAATGACGATACCGTGCGCTCGCCACCAAGGTAGATGGCCACGGCCGATACCACGAGAATGGCCGCATCACGCAGCAGCTGCCGACGACCCGCGCTCATCTCCTCCAGTGACTCGGCATGTGTGGCCTCCGCCGATGGCGTGCGGCCCTCTGCGATGAGGTAACTCACGTACACCACATACGCCGCGAGCAGCAACGCACCCTCGACGCGCGTGATGTCACCGTCGTACATGGTGGTCGCGAGCGCGCTGATCGAGCCGATGAGAAAGTGCAAGTCGATGAACAGATACTGCTCGCCCAGCACCAACTGCCCCCTGGGCACCGCCACACTCACCGCGCCAAGCACGAGCAGCAGATTGGCCGCGTTGGCGCCCAGCACGTTGCCGGCGACAATCTCCGAGGCGCCTGCGCGCACACTCAGCAACGACGCGACCAACTCCGGAAGCGACGTGCCGATCGCCACGATGAACACGCCGACGACGAACGGCGCCATTCCCAGCGCCAGACCGACGCGCTGCGCCGCGTTGGTGAAGAAGTGCGCCGCCGCCAACAGCACGATGAGACTGAGAAGAAAGATCAGCAGGACTTGCAGCATCGCAAAAGACGTTGGAATCGGCAAAGGGACGGCGACACCGTATCTTCACATGCCGCACACTCCTTGTCACGCCTTCAGCCCCCCGCAGACCGCGCCATGCACCTCGACGAGTATCAGTCCCTTGCCGCGCGCACCCTGGGTCGCGACCGCACGCACGAACAACAGCTCGCCAACGCGGCACTCGGCTTGACCGGCGAGGCAGGTGAGACGGCGGAGATCATCAAGAAGCATCTCTTTCACGACACGCCCCTCGATCGCGACGCCCTGATCAAGGAACTCGGCGACTGCCTCTGGTACATCGGCGCGTTCGCCACGGTACTCGACGTGTCGCTGGAGGAGATCGCGCAGCGCAACGTCGACAAACTGCACAAGCGCTACCCCGAAGGCTTCGACCCGCAGCGCAGCAAGCACCGCACGGAGTGACGCGCGTCGGTCGCGTCAGCTGCGCCCGACATCCGGCGACCGCGAGCGCCTCAGGCCGCGGTCGCAGCGGTGGAGCGTGCACGTCGGCGCAGCCACGCCGTGAGCCGACGCCACGAGAGCGCGAGCCCTGTCCATACCAACAAAACCCCCGCCAGCGAGGCCAACCCGGCGATAGTCTGTCCCCAGACGCCAAACCACTCGCCGGTATGGGCGAAGCGCATGAACGAGCGCAGCTTCCGCCCGGTACTCTGCGTCGCGAACGCGTCGGTCTTGAGCACGCGCGCCGTTGCGACCTCAATGGTCACGGTCTGGCGCAACTGCGGCTGACCACCGGAGCCCGCATCAACGATCACGGCGACCGACGTGGCCTTCGCTTCGGGAAGCGGGAGTGTGATGGTCCGCCACTTCGTGTCGAGCGTTGCCGCCTTTGACAGCACGCCGTCCAACCCCGCGGTGACCAGCATCGGCGGCGGCCCCTCACGTCCATCGCGCCCGCCACGCTCGCCGGCTCCCTCCCGCGGGCGCGGCGCCGGCGGCTGTTCACCGACGGTGCGATACACAAGCGCGCTGGCCCACGGATAGGAAATCACCACGCCCGATGCCACCACCAGCAGCAACGGCAGCGCGAACCAGAATCCGGCCACATTGTGCCAGTTGAAGTCGCGCGCCTTCCCGGACAGCCCTCGACGAACGGTGGCGACGGCGGCAACGCGTCCGCGGCTGAACGGACGCGGAATCCAGAGCACAAGCCCGCTCAGCACCAGTATCAGAAAAAGTAGGTTGGACGCACCGAATATCGCGCGCGCCGTCTGACGACTGTCGCCGGTCCGGCCAAACCAGCGGTGCCAGCCGACCACCGAACTGAAGAATTTCTTCAGACGGGGTGAGGCCTCGCCGAGCACGTGGCCGGAATACCCGTCGACGTAGACCGTCCGTCCCTTGGCCATGGTCGCCGCCAGCGGGATCGCCGCGTCCCGCGACAACTGCAACGCACGGGGCGACGCGCCTTCCGCAATGCGTACGGCCGCCACCAGCTCGGCTACCGGGAGCATTCGCGTCCCGGGCGCCACGACCCGCGCCGGCTGCAGCCCGCGCGCAGAGTTGGCCAGCAACTGTCGCTGGTAAGTCAACGCCACGCCGGTCACGGACATGAGGAGGATGACCATGCCCGCCACTACACCAACGGCGAGGTGCGCCCAGAACAGCAGTTTCCGCAGCGACATGTCCGAGCAATCAGGAAGATGAGAAGCGTTCTCAGAAGTAACGATTCCGAGTATACGACAATTCCGGTCGGGATTGCAAGTGGCCAGACAATGCGGCGGGCGACCCACCGGGACGACCACGAGCACGACCACCACCTACCAGAACGAGCGGCCGTCCAACCCCGCAGGCACCGGCAGCCCTAGCGCCACCAACGCACTCGGCATGACATCCGCCGTCCGCTGGGGCGCGAGGACGGGCGCCGCGTCCAGCAACAGCGGCACGGTCATCTGCGCGCGGAGCAGCGCGCCGTGCGTCGAGACATGGGCGACGGGCTCGTAGCGGTCGCGCAGGTCCCACCCGTCGGCGGCGGACACGACCATGTCGCCGCTGCGCGACGAAACGCACAGCTGCAGCAGCTGCACCAGCGCGTCCGGGTACTCCGAACCGGCACAGGCATCCCAGGCGTCGCTCTGGTTCAAGTCGCGCTGCGAACCGCCCAGCTGCAACGCGTCGCCCGCACTTGCGTCGTAGCTCCACCGGTCGCCATCGGCATGTGCCACGCGCGAAATCACCGACGCCCCGCGCCCCGCATGCGACACGCGCACCCGATCCGCCGACAAGCCGACAGCCACGAGATCCACGGCAGGTCGGGCGATCAGCGCATCGTGCAGCGATTCCCAGCGGGCACCGTTTTCGCGCCACCAGACGCGCGTACGATTCGACGGATCGACATACACGTGCGCCATCGCGTTGCCGCCAACCATCAGCGCAATGTCGGGATTGCGCGTATGCAAGCGCGGATGCGCGCACACACGCAGCGCCCGCGACTCGAACCAGGCGTGCAGATCGTCGTGCTGGGACACCGGCGCGTGTCCGTGATCGGCCACCACCCAGATGCGCAGGGTGTCCAGCCAACCGCCGACCCGCGCGATCTCCTGCGCGCGCGCGATGGCCACATCCACGTCGCCGATGGCGTCGCGCACGGGTTTGGACCCGCTGCCGAACTTATGCGAGAATTTGTCCGGACTGGTGATCGCCAGGACGGAGAATCGCGGGCGCGACGCGGCGAAGTGGCGCATGAAACTCGCCGTCGCCGCGCGCTCTACCGTGCGCCAGCCGAGCAGGTCGCCGCGAAAATGCGGGATGGCCGCCCGTACACTCCAGAGGGGCGATCGTCCGATGTTGGCCACACTGGCACCCCGACCGAGCATGCTCATGCCGGACAGCGACGGCCGCGCGAGCTCGAACAGCGTCGGCATCTGCGGTTCGACATCACCGTCGACATGCCAGATGTCCATGCCCGCGTAGCTGCGCGCATTGGCGGGCGACCAGCGCAGTACTCGCGCCCGATCGAACCAACGCAGACCGGGCAGCCCCGCGGTGGCGGCGTGTCGTCCCATGAGAAATGGCACGTAGGCAGGACCGGTGACCGAGGGAAACGATGCTGACACCGTGTGCATGCCGCCGCGTGCGCGCAACGCAGCCATGGCCGGCGCACGACCCGCATCGAGTTCGGCGGCCAGCACATCGGGACGCACCCCGTCCGCGACCACGAGCAGCAATCGCTGCATCAGCAATCGCTGCATCAGCAATAGCTGCATCGCGCGCGCGTCCAGTCACGCGGCACGCATCGCGCACCCGTGGCGGGTTCGCCGAACGTACGGGTACACTTCCAGTTGCCACAGTCATCGCCACACGCGTACCCGATTGCCGTCAAGTCTCTCATCCCATGAATCATGGCGAAGTCACCTCGCTCGTCCAACGCCAAGGCACCCAGGAAGGTGTCGACCGGCGACAACCCGGCACGCACGGCGACCGGCAAGAAGGCGTCGCCACAGACGCGGAGTGCGGCAGAGCGAGGCAGTCTCGAAGGGCTGATCGAGCGCACCGAAGAGGGCCATCGCAAGGCCGGGCGTGTGCCGGACAGTGCGGCGCTGGTGTCGAGCGGACCGCGTGCCGTGCGCCGCAAGGCGCCGCGCGTCGTCGATCAGGCGATCCGCGACCTCCCAATGCTCACCGAAGACGAGAAGCTGCTGCAGTCGCCCGGCACGGATTACGGTGCTTTTACGCGCAGCGATCCGTGGCGCGTCATGCGCATTACGTCGGAGTTCGTCGAAGGCTTCGACGCGCTTGCTGACATCTCAAAGGGCGTGACGATTTTCGGGTCCGCCCGCACCGGTCCCGACGATCCCCAATACGCCGCGGCGTGCGAAACAGCGCGACTGCTGGCGATTGCGGGCTTCTCGATCATGACCGGTGCCGGTCCCGGCATCATGGAGGCCGCCAACAAGGGGGCGAAACTTGGCGGCGGGCATTCGGTCGGCTGCAACATCGAATTGCCGTTCGAGCAGGGAGCCAATCCGTACGTCGACACCCTTGTCAACTTCCGCTACTTCTTTGTGCGCAAGACGATGTTCATCAAGTACTCCAACGCGTTCATCATCTTTCCCGGCGGCTTCGGCACGCTCGATGAACTGTTCGAGGCGCTTACCCTGATCCAGACGGGAAAGATCTACCAATTTCCGGTCGTGCTCTTCGGTCGACACTATTGGGCGGGGCTGGTGCGCTGGATGTCCTCGCGACTGGTGGGCGAGGGAAAGATCTCGCCGGACGATCTCGACTTGCTCCTGCTCACCGACGATCCGTCGGAAGCGGCACAAGCGGTGATCGCTGCGCACGCCGCGCAGATCGCGCAACGCTGAGTGCCATTGCCGGTACGGTCGGCCACCTGCGCGTTCCTTGCATCGCGCCCCGCCGGTGGCATATTTGACGCAACAGCGCGCCCGGCCCAACAACGGCCGGGCGCTCGCCTTTTTTCCGGGCACCGGTTCCACCAACGTGGAGCCGCGACCGCATTCCAAGCAGGCACGACGATGTTTGAAGAACTGATCGCCAAGATGGCGCGCGAGGTGGAGAAGCTGTCGTTCGAACTGAACGTCACAATCCCCAACGAGATCCGCAAAGCGGTCGAGCTGGGTGACCTCAAGGAGAACAGCGAGTACAAGGCGGCGCTCGAGCGGCAGCAGTTCGTGCAGGCGCGCTTGGGACAGCTGACCCAGCGCGTCACCAAACTGGCCAACATCGATGTCTCGCAAATTTCGCAGGACAAGGCCGGACTCGGCTCGCGCGTGGTCGTGCAGGATCAGATCACGGAGAAGCTGGAGACGTACGAGCTCGTCTTCGGTGACGCGGGCGAGCTGCAGGACGGACATGTGACGATGGCGTCGCCGATCGGCCTGGCATTGCAGGGAAAGGGCGTCGGTGATACGGCGATCCTCAAGCTGCCCAAGAGCGTGCGCCGCCTGACGTTGGTGGAACTGGTGACGATTCACACGCGCAACGCCGAAGAACTTACCTGAGGGAAGCCCTATGAAGCGCGCCGAATACGCCGAACGCGGGCCCGTGCCACAGGATGTCATCCGCTGCGTGGAGTTCGACGCGCCTCCCTTGCAGCCAGGCGAGGCGCTCGTCGAAGTGCTGGCGGCGCCGATCAATCCGTCCGACGTGCTCACCTTGACGGGCCAGTACGGCATGCTGCCGCCGCTCCCCGCGGTGGGAGGCAACGAAGGCATAGGGCGTATCGCGGCCGTCGGCGACGGCGTGACCTCCGTGCAGGTGGGGCAGCGCGTGCTGCTTCCTGTGGGCGTGGGCACGTGGACGACGCACCTCGTGTCGACCGCGGACACGCTCATGCCGCTGCCGAGTGACGGCGATCCGGTGCAAATGTCGATGCTGGTGGTCAATCCGCCCACCGCGTCGCTGCTGCTCTCGGAGTTCGTGTCGCTCGAGCCGGGTGAATGGGTGATCCAAAACGCCGCCAACTCCGCCGTCGGTGGCTATCTGGTGCAATTGGCCAGGCTGCGCGGGCTGCGCACGGTCAACGTGGTGCGTCGCGACAGTGCCATGGCCGACGTACGGGCAGCGGGCGGCGAGGTCGTGCTGGTCGATGGTCCGGATCTCAGGCATCACATTGCCGAAGCCACCGGCAAGGCCAAGATCCGCCTCGCCATCGATGCTGTTGGTGGCAAGGCCACGGACCATCTCGCGCAGAGCGTGGCCATTGGCGGCACGGTCGTGAACTACGGCGCGATGAGTGGCATGCCGTGCACGATTTCGCCGGGCTCGTTTGTTTTTCGCGATGTCACGCTGCGTGGATTCTGGCTCGCGTTCTGGTTTCGCCAGGCCAGTGTGGAACGGCAGCGCGCGCTCTTTACCGAGCTGGCCACACAGATCGCCACGGGACAGCTGTCGGCTCGCGTGCAGGCAACGTTTCGGGTCGAACACATCAAGGATGCGATCGCCGCTGCCGCCGCCGGCGAGCGGAGCGGCAAGATCGTGCTCACGCCAAACGGATGATCGGGTAGCGCGACGTGACGTGCCCCTCCTCACCGTGCGTCGTCCCAAGCTGCCGTCCTCTTCACCGGAGTCGCTGTGTCTCCTAGCAACGCCGCCAGTTCCGCCAACGAGAACTGGGGTAGTCGGATTGGCCTGATCCTCGCCATGGCCGGAAACGCCGTGGGGCTCGGCAACTTCCTGCGCTTTCCCTCGCAGGCCGCCAACAACGGCGGTGGGTCATTCATGATCGCGTATTTCACCGCGTTCGTGCTGCTGGGCATTCCGCTCATGTGGGTGGAATGGGGCATCGGGCGACACGGCGGGCGGTACCGCAAGGGACATGTGCCGGGTATGTTCGCGGCGCTCTGGAAGCACCCGGCGGCCAAGTACATCGGCGTCATCGGCCTGACCGTGCCGCTCGTCGTGATGATCTACTACACGTACATCGAAAGCTGGACGCTGGCCTTCACACTCTTCTCGGCCACCGGCGATTACTTCGGCAACACGACGCAGGAGTCGATGGTGACGTACCTGCAGTCGTACCAGATGATCGGCGACAGCACCGTGCACGGCCTGTGGAAGCCGTTCGCGTTCTTCTTCGTGACGCTGTTTGTCAACATCTGGGTGGTGTCGCGCGGCATCGCCGCCGGCATCGAAAAATTGGCCAAGATCGGCATGCCGATCCTGTTCGTGTTTGCGGCGGTGCTCGCGGTCGTCGTGCTTACGATGGACCCGCTCACGCCGGGTGGTCCATCACCCCTGGACGGCCTCAACTTCATCTACAATCCCGACTACTCGCAGCTGGCGCGTCCGGGACTCTGGCTGGCCGCGGCGGGACAAATTTTCTTCACGCTCTCCGTGGGCATGGGCTCGCTGCAGTCGTACGCGTCGTACCTCACCAGGAACGACGACATCGCGTTATCCGGGCTGGCGACGGCGGCCACCAACGAGACGGCCGAAGTGGTGCTTGGCGGCTCCATCGCGATTCCGGCCGCCGTCGTGTTCTTTGGAGTGGCGGGCGCTATGCAAGTGGCATCGTCCGGCTCGTTCAACATCGGCTTTGCCACGATGCCGGTCGTATTCCAGCAGCTGCCGTTCGGTCAGTGGCTGGGCGTGATGTGGTTCGGCCTGTTGTTCTTTGCCGGCATCACGAGCTCCGTGGCCATGGCGACGCCGATCGTCGCGTTCTTCCGCGAGGAGTTCGGCGTGCGGCGCGAGACGGTGGCGTGGGGACTCGGCGCGGTGGTGATGCTGTTCGGGGTTCTGCAGATTCTCTGGCTGCAGCACGGCATGCTCGACGAGTGGGACTACTGGGGCGGCACGTTCGGGCTCGTGGTGTTCGCGTCCATCGAGGTGGTGCTGTTCATGTGGGTGTTCAAGCCGGAGCGCGCGTGGGCCTCGCTGCACGAAGGTGCGGACATTCGCATCCCGATCGTCTTCAAGTTCATCATGACGTACGTGACGCCGCTGTACCTGTTCACGATCCTCGCGTGGTGGGGCATCACGGATGCCTTCCCGATCCTGACCATGGCCAAGACGCCCGGCGGCGCGGTGCCGAACCCGGTGGACGTGCCCTACGTGAATGCGTCGCGCGCCCTCCTGTCGGCCATCGTGGTGACGTTCGTGATCCTGGTGCGGATGGCTTGGAAGCGCAACGGCTACAATGACCGCGTGGGCTTTGTGGAAGTCCCCCAAACCCCGGAGCCGTAAGCCATGACAATGACTGCCATCATCTTTCTGGCGCTGTCGTGGGGCGGCGTGCTCACGATGCTCGTGTGGAGCTTTGCGCGCATTCTGCGCAGCGACGCGACGAAGAAGCCCTAGCGCGCATTCCACCCCATCCCCTCAGCGTGCTCTACCTGACCTTCAAGTTCCTGCACGTCCTCGGCGTCATCATCCTGGTCGGCAACGTGTCGGTCACCGCCGTATGGAAGGTCTTCGCCGATCGGACGCGCGACGCCAGAGTTGTCGCGTTCGGGCAGCGACTGGTGACCATCACTGACTGGTTTCTCACCGTGAGTGGCATCCTGCTCCTCGTCATCGGCGGCTACGGCGCGGCGATGGTGTCAAACCTCGACCTGCTCGGCGCACGCTGGATCGTATGGGGACAGGTGCTGCTGGCGATTTCCGGAGTCATTTGGATGGCGATCCTGATTCCCGCACAGGTTCGTCAGGCCAAAGCGGCGCGCTTGTTCGCGGATGGCGGCGAGATTCCTGAGTCGTACCGCCGGGACGCGAGTACGTGGCTCGTTTGGGGAATTGTCGCGACCGTGCCGCTCGTGATCGCCGTGTGGGTCATGGTGTTCAAGCCCGTGTAGTGCAACTCGCATCGTCCGGTGTGGCTTGCGGGTCCCGTTGTCGGAAACGTAATTCTGGAGGCTTTCCCGGCCCCTTTGGCCTCCCCTACCCGAGGCGAATGACTGGATGCGCAGCACACACGCTCTCCTTCCCGCGTTTCTTCTGCTGACCGTGACACTGGCTCCGTTGCGCGAGGGATCGGCGCAGCGTTCGCTGGCGCCCGCGACACCGTCGGGCCTTTCCGTCACACCGGTGTTCGAAGGGTGGTATCGCAATCGTGATGGCACGTACAGTCTCTCGTTCGGCTATCTCAATCGTAACGCTGCCGAAGTCGTGGATCTACCGATCGGCGATGACAACCGCATTGTGCCGGGCGTGCCGAATCAGGGACAGCCGACGCGATTTCATGCGCGACGGCACTGGGGCGTTTTCGCCGTCGTGGTGCCGGCGGACTTCGGCGACCGCAAGGTGACCTGGACGCTTCGGAATCGCGACCAGACGATCGCCATCAGTGGCAGTCTGAACAAGGATTGGGAAATCGACGCGATCCAGGGCGAGGCGTCAGCCGACAACACGCCGCCGGCCATCAGCTTCGTGTCTGGCGGTCCCGCGGGCCAAGGACCGT
This sequence comes from Gemmatimonadales bacterium, assembly GCA_038213465.1. Classification (GTDB taxonomy): domain Bacteria; phylum Gemmatimonadota; class Gemmatimonadetes; order Gemmatimonadales; family Gemmatimonadaceae; genus Gemmatimonas. Next base: position 11,474 of record JBBQTA010000018.1, read on the forward strand.
TCGGCGTCACCAGTGCGCCCCACAGCGTGAAAGTCGATGCACCGCTCAGCGTGTCACTTATCGTCACGGACGATGGCAAAGCGGAACCGATCGCACGCGCCCCCACACCGGTCGATCTCACCTGGTTCGTGCATCAGGGCACGGGCGCGGTGACGTTTGCGCCCGCGACGATGAAGCTGACCGCCACCGGCGGTAACGCCGCCGTCATCGCCACCTTCAGTCAACCCGGCGAGTATCTGCTGCGCGTGCGCGCAAACGATTCCAGCGTGGTCGGTGCCGGCCACTCGCAATGCTGCTGGACCAATGCCTTCGTCCGTGTGACGGTGACCCCATGACTCTCAGCAGAACGAGGAATCCCATGACGTCGACGCTCGGAATCGCCGCTCACGTAGTCGGACGCGCGCGCGTAACACTCGCTGTAATTGCGATTGTGACGCTCGCTCCCGTACTCGGCGCGCAGTCAAACGCTGCGGCTCGCGGAAGCAGCACCGTCGCGGCGAAAGCCACGAAGCCGACACCCTCCAAGTCGATGACCGCCACCGCGGCAACGGGCGCGACGCGGGCTGTCACCTTCGCCAGGGACATCGCGCCGATCCTGCAGCAGAACTGTCAGCAGTGCCATCAGCCCGGCTCCATCGCCCCGATGTCGTTGCTGACGTACGAGGATGCGAAGGAATACGCGATGGAGATCAAGAGCAAGGTGTCGCAGCGACTGATGCCGCCGTGGCACATCGACAAGACGGTCGGGATTCAGGCGTTCAAGAACGATCGCAGTCTGAGCGATGCGCAGATCAATGCGATCGTGAGCTGGGTGAACTCGGGCACCCCGTTCGGCGACAAGAAGGACCTGCCTCCGGCGATGAAGTTCCCCGATCCGAATCGCTGGCAACTCGCAGAGAAGCTGGGGCAGCAGCCCGATCTCATCGTCAAGTCCAAACCGTACACGCTGGCCGCGCGCACGCAGGACAAGTGGTTCCGGCCCGTCGTGGAAACGGGAGTGACCGAGCCGAGGTGGGTTCGCGCGATCGAGGTGAAGCCGGCGCGCGATCAGGATCGCAAGATCGTGCACCACGTGCTCGCCTATCTGTTGCAGGATGAGAAGGGCGTAACCGGGCTCGCCAGCTCCGCGCACGATCATCAGGCCAACGCGGGTCTGTTCATGGAATGGGCCGTCGGCAAGACGGGGCAGATCTTTCCGGAGGACGCGGGCAAGCTCATGCTGCCGGGGTCCCGCATTCGATGGGAAGTGCACATGCACGCCAACGGCGAGGAGTACAAGGACAGCCAGGTGGAGATGGCGGTGTACTTCTATCCGAAGGGCTTTGTGCCGAAGCATCGGACCGTGTTGACGATGTACAACGTCGCGCGCGGTTCCGATCTCGACATTCCGCCCAATGAGAAGACGATCACGCAGAACTTCTATGTGCTGCAGGCGCCCGGACGACTCGAGAATTTTCAGCCGCACATGCACATGCGGGGCAAGGCGATGTCGCTGGAGGCGATCTACCCCGACGGTCGCAAGCAGCTGATCAGTCAGGTCAGCGACTTCCAGTGGAACTGGCACATCAATTACGTCTACGCGGACAGCGTCGCTCCGCTGCTCCCCAAGGGCACGATGCTCTCGTTCACTGCCTGGCATGACAACACCGCGCAGAATCCCCTCAACCCCGATGCCACGCAGTGGGTTGGGTGGGGCGATCGTACGGTGGACGAGATGGCCCACAACTGGATCGACGTGACCTATCTCGAGCAGGACGAATTCGACAAGCTGGTCGCCGAGCGCAAGGCGAAGACCGCCCGCAAGGTGGTGCCGTAGTGCACACGAGTGTCTGTCGCGCGCTGGGCCTCGTTGTCGCCTGCCACATCAGCGCGTTTCCGCAGTCGATGCATGCGCAGCAGTCCGCTGCAAAGGTCCGTGCGAGCACCGCGCCGACGGCGCCGCCGTTCAGTACGAAGTCGGGGGAGTGGCCGAGCCATACGGGCGATACGCGCGGCTCGCGGTACGCGCCACTGGAACAGATCACCGCGGCGAACTTCGGGACGCTCGAAGTGGCTTGGCGCTTCAAGACCGACGCGCTCGGCCCTCGCCCCGAATTCAAACTCGAAGGCACGCCGCTGATGGTGGGTGGAATGCTGTTCGCGACGGCAGGTACGCGCCGCGCCGTGGTCGCACTCGATGCCACCACCGGCGAACTGCTCTGGGTGCACAGCGAGAACGAAGGGGAACGTGGGGCGGCGTCACCGCGTCCCCTCTCCGGTCGCGGTCTCGCGTACTGGACCGACGGCAAGCAGTCGCGGATCATCTACATCACGCCGGGTTATCGTCTAGTCGCACTCGACGCCCGTACCGGCGCGCGGGTCCTGAGCTTTGGCGACAGCGGCGCGGTCGATCTCAAGCAGAATATGGATCTGCCCATCCTGCCCGACCTCGTGACCGGGGAGATCGGGTATCAGGGCGCCCCGCTCGTCGCACGCAACGTGGTCGTCGTCGGTGCCGCGTTCCGCGAAGGTGGCGCGCCCAAGTCGTATCGCAACAACAAAGGCGACATTCGCGGTTTCGATGTACGCACCGGCAAGCGGTTGTGGACGTTTCACACCATCCCGCGCAAGGGAGAGCCGGGCTACGACACGTGGCTCCAAAGGTCTGCGGATACGGCAGGCAACACCGGTGTCTGGACGCAGATCACGGCCGACGAAGAGTTGGGACTCGTGTATCTCCCCATCGAATCTCCAACGGGCGACTACTACGGCGGACATCGTCCCGGCAACAATCTCTACGGCGAGAGTCTCGTCTGTCTCGATCTGCAGACCGGCGTGAAGAAGTGGCATTACCAGCTCGTGCATCATCCCATCTGGGATTTCGATCTGGCCGCGGCGCCCATTCTCGCCGACATCACGGTGGATGGCCGCGCGATCAAGAGCGTGGCGGTGCCAACGAAGCAGGGCATCCTGTATGTGTTCGACCGCGTGAGTGGCAAGCCGGTGTGGCCGATCAATGAGCAGCCGGTCGAGGCGGGGGACGTGCCCGGCGAGTGGTATGCGCCCACACAGCCGATCCCGACCAAGCCGAAGCCGTTCGCGCGAAACGGCGTCATGCTCGACGACATCATCGACTACACGCCGGCGCTCAAGGAGGCCGGGCTGGCGATCGCGTCGAAGTTCAAGCTCGGCCCCGTGTTCACGCCACCGATCGTGAGCAAGACCGGCGGTCCGCTGGCGACGTTGTCGCAAGGACCGACGAATGGCGGCGCCAACTGGGCCGGCGGTTCGTACGATCCCGACTCGCATATGCTCTACATCTCGGCGTCCAACTATTCGCCGTCTCCGCTTGGTCTGGTCGCACCCGCGGCGGGCACGTCGGACATGGCGTGGGTGCGTGGCATTGCTCCGCCACCGGCCGGCTCACCGCGTTTCGGCGGACTCCTCGTGCAAGGCCTGCCGTTGCTCAAGCCACCCTACGGCACCATCTCCGCCATCAACCTCGACAACGGTGAGTTCGTGTGGCAGGTGCCGCATGGCGAGACGCCGGATGTCGTGCGCAATCACGAGGCGCTCAAGGGCATGACGATCCCGCGGACCGGCCAGCCCGGCTATGTCGGCACGCTGGTCACGAAGACGCTGGTGATTGCTGGCGATCCCGAAGTGACGACGGTCGCCCCACGTCCACGCGGCGCGATGCTGCGCGCGTATGACAAGACGTCGGGCAAGGAAGTCGGTGCGGTGCCGATGCCGGCCCCGCAAAGTGGGTCGCCGTTGACCTACACGGTGAACGGCCGGCAGTACGTGGTGGTGGCGGTGAGTGGTGGTCCGTACTCGGGCGAGTATATCGCCTTTCGCCTGCCCGCCGGATCCACGAAGTGAGGCTGAAACTGCGCACTCGACGTCGACGGTGGTGGCTCGTGGCGATTGTGGTGGGTGCGCCGACGTATGTGCTGGCGGCCGGCGCACATGACGTGCAGGCGGCGGACACGCCTGCGCGTACCACGTGGGACAGTGTGTTTACGGCGGAGCAAGCGGCACGCGGCCAGGCCGCGTACGGTCGCACCTGTTCGCGCTGTCATCAGCCCGCGCTTGGGGGTGCCGATCAGTCGCCACCGCTCACCGGTGGTGGGTTCCTGAGCAGCTGGAACGGCCAGACGCTTGGCGACCTGCACGATCGCGTCCGGAGCTCGATGCCGACCGACGATCCGGGGATCTACAGCCGGCAGGATGTGGCCGATGTGATTGCGTATGTGCTGAGCTTCAACGGATATCCGTCTGGCACGAGCGAGCTGCCGGTCGATGATGGCGCGCTGCGTGCGATCGTGTGGGCGAGCAGCAAACCGTAGCGAACCGTAGCCACAGTCAGCGTCGCTACAGTCGGCGTCGCTACAGTTCGTGCATCGTGTCCCCGCCCACCACCGTCCGCACGATCGCGATGTCCTTGATGACGTCGGGCTTCACCGTATGCGGATCGTCGGCCAGCATCACAAAGTCGGCCAGCTTGCCTACGGCGATCGAACCCTTGCTCGATTCTTCGTGTGAAGCGTAGGCGCCATTGAACGTGTTGACGAGAATCGCCTCGCTCACGGAGATGCGCTGATTGGCGCCCCACGTCGTCCCATCCCACCCGGTACGCGTCACCATCCCCTGCATGCCCATCAGCGGCGCAATCGGGCCTGGGGTGAAGTCCGAGCCCGCGGCCGCTCGCACGCCCGCGTCGAGCAGTGTGCGATACGCCATGCACCGCTTCATCAGGGTTTCGCCGTAGTATGGAAACTTGTCGCTGTTGTAATACGCGTATGTTGTGAACATCGACGGGATTGCGTCGAGTGCCTTGATGCGCCGCACGAGCCCGTCGTTGATGAGCGTACAGTGCGTGATCTTGGGCCGCGCGTTGGCGCGGGGCGCCTTCTGCATTGCGCGCTCGAACGCGGTGAGATACATGTCGATGGCTACGTCACCGTTGGCATGGCAATTCACCTGAATGCCGGCGCGGTGCACGCGCTCCACCCACGCGTCGAGCACGTCCTGCGATTCAGTGATGTTCCCCTTGTAGCTCGTGCCGGCGTACGGTTCGCTCAGTGCCATCGTGCGTTCGGAGAATGAGCCGTCCACGGTATGTTCCGACGTCGCACCGAAACGAATCCAGTCGTCGCCGAAGCCGGTGCGAATGCCGTTGGTGATCATCGCCTCGAGCACGCGCCCACTTGCTTCATAGCTCACGCGATGCTTCAACTCGCCACGTGCCCGCACGTCCTGAATCGCCGCGAGGTCGCCGCCTTCGTGATGCACCGTGGTGAGCCCGTAACGCGCGAACTGCTTCGAGATGTGCGCGAGACCGTCGCGATCGCGCTTCTCACGCTCGGCTGGCGTGTACACCGGACTCGTTCCCGCCGTACTCAGCAGGCCCATCGCGCGATCAGTAACGCGACCGCTCAGCTCACCGTTGCCGTCGCGATCGAAGGTACCGCCGTCGGGAGGCCGCGTGTCCTTCGTGACCTTGGCCAGTTCGAACGCCTTGCTGTTGTAGAATGCCGTATGCCCGCCGCGATGCCGCACCACCACCGGATGCTCGGTGCTCACCATATCCAGATCGGCGCGCGTGAGCAGCCGCTTATCCGTGAGCTTCGTATCGTCGTGGAAGTAGCCGGACACCCAGCTCCCCGGCGGCGTCTCTCGCGCACGCGCGCGTAACTTCTCGATGATGCTGGCAATCGTGACGAACTCCACTTCGAACGGATTGCCGACGAGCACTTCGTAGAGCAGCCATTCACCACGCGGATGATTGTGCGTATCGATGAATCCCGGCACGATCGTCATCCCCTTCGCGTCGATCACCCGCGTGCGCGTGCCTGACAGCGACTTGATCTCGCCCGATGACCCCACCGCGACGACACGACTGTTGCTCACCGCGAAGGCTTCGGCGCGAGGCCTGGCCGTGTCCATCGTATAAACGTTGGCGTTCAATACCACGAGGTCGGGATCGACAGCGCGATCGAACCACCCGCGCAACGTCACAGGGGCAGCGCCAAGGAACGTCGGCGAAAGCAGGCCGGCAGTGACGGCAGCCGTGAGTCCCATGAACTCGCGGCGGGAACGCGTGGTAGTCATCGTCGCTCCAGAGCGGGCGAGGGGAATTCGAGGGCAGGTTGCGGGAACAGTGGAAACAGTATGCGAACTAAGTCCGCAGTCAAGGAAGTATGTGAGGGCGCGTCAGAAAACGCGCCGAAATGTTTGCACCGCGCCACCTCTGAGACAGCGTGCGTCGTGAGGCCGATTACGTAGACCCAGCTCGCCCGAAAGGGAAGCGTCAGCCGCCTGCGTGGCGACCGACGCTTCCCTTTTGCATGGTTGACGGTCTCATTGCCTCGCTACTGACGATCGTGCCTACCGCATCGTGTGGCGCGTCTCGGCTACACGCGGCGTTGACGCCGGCGAACGAACGCAATAGCCGACAAACCGCCGGCAAGTAAAACGTACGTGCTCGGCTCGGGCACCGTGGTGCTTACGCCACTGAAGCCAGCGCTGCCGAAGTCACCTGCAGTACTCCCGAAGTTGCCGCCGTTGCGACAGTCGTTCGAGATGGTGTTGTTGATCATGGTCACAGCCCCGACGAGCGCGATAGCGCGACCACAGATTATCGTGGCCGCAGCATTGAGGCTGATACTTTGATCGGCGATGATGTTCCCCTGGAAAGCGGTGGTGCTTCCCAGCGTTGCCGAGCTGCCGACGCGGAAAAAGATTCCGGCGCCGGCGCCGCCGTTGACGGTACTGATGGACGATGCGCTCGCGGTCGTCAATGACGAACCGATCTGAAACACGAACTGTGCGTTTGGATTGCCGAGAAAGTCCAGGACGAGATTGCCAGTTAGTTGAGCGGACGTGTTGAATGCGTACACGCCGGGGGTCAGGGTACGCCCCCCAAGATCTTGTCCGGAGAGGTTCATCGTGGACGGCAGCGCCCCCAGCATCGTGTATGCAGACCGTGCGTCCAGTTGGGCCTGCTGGGCGACGGCATCAGTCTGATGCAAGGTCCCCAATAGCGTGATCGTGGAGAGGCCGGTAATCGACGTACCGGGAAACACCCCGAGATCTCCCTTGATCGTCGTGGCGCCGGTGTTCGTCACGGTCGACGCGCCGAGTACACCGAATGACTGAGCGGATCCGAGGATGCCCTGAGCGGGGAGGGCCAGCGGGATCGTGGCGAACGCGAGCACTGACAACAGTTGCCATCGCGTCCTACCCTTCCTGTGCAATCGTGCGCCAACTGAACGTGCGGAAGCTGTGGTGCAGGTCATAGTGCACTCCATCACATACAGGTTGTCATACAGCACCTCGAGATCAAAAGGCCGCGCTGTGGCGGAAACTCCCAATCATCGACCGGCGGAGCGAATCTCGGCGCGCCAACGAAGCCCGCAATATCTGCTCCACGACTCCCGGCGACGAGCTCGGCTATGATACTTCCGTACGCGCAGCGTACGTGCAATATCTCGGTCGGCGCATTGGCCGCTTCACACCCTGATCAGCCGGCGGTGATGCCACCATCGATGGCAAGGGCGTGGCCGATCATGAACGCCGCCGCCGCCGAACAGAGATAGAGCACGGTTGCCGCAATCTCCTCGGCGCTGCCGAGTCGGCCCACCGGCACGCGGGCGACGAGCTGCTCGGCAGGAAGTCCGGCATCGAGCATCTGCTGCACCATCGGCGTGAGGGTGAAGCCGGGGCAGAGCGCGTTTATGCGCACCCCACGCTTGGCGTATTCGAGTGCGGCGGTGCGTGTCAGACCGACTACGCCGTGCTTGCTGGCCGCGTACGCGGGATGTTTTGGAAATCCTCCAAGCCCCGCGACCGAGGCGACGTTGACGATCGCGCCGCCACCGCGCGCGAGCATGGCTGGAATCTCGTGCCGCATGCTGCGCCAGACGCCGTTGAGATTGATATCGATCACGCGGTGCCAGTCGTCCGGCTGGTATTCTGCGGTGCGCAGCTCGGGCCCGCCGATCCCCGCTGCGTTCAGTGCGATATCGAGGCCGCCGAAGGTCGCGACTGTGGCCTGCACGGCCGCCTCGATCTCGTCGTCCACACGCACGTCTACGGGAATCGCGATCGCCTGTGCGCCGTTGCGCTCGAGGTCATGCGCCAATGCGCGTGCGGCTGCGATGTCCACGTCGGCCAGCACCACGTGCGCACCTTGCGCCGAAAATTGTTGTGCGGCGGCGCGACCGATACCGGATGCGCCGCCGGTGATGAAGACGACCTTGTCGGTGAACTCGGAGCGCATGTGTGTGGGGAACTGGACGGGGGCGAAGTCTACGTGCAGGTCGATGTGGCCACGTGCGTACTCGTGCTGCTGTGGCTGAAGCGGACGAGCGCGGCGACCACCACGAACAGGGTTGCGAGCACGAGCCCATATCCTGCCACCGTCTGATCGTTCGCGCCATAGCGTACACACACACGATTCGGTGCGTCGAGCAGCAGCACGCCCACGGTCGCGGCCATCCAGACCGCGTTGCCGAGCACGAACAGACGCACGACCGTGCCTGCCTGACGCCACGACGCCGCACCGATGGCACCCGAGACGACGAGCAGCGCAAACTTCAGTGCATCCACCATCCACGACTCGGTCGCGGCATCGAGGGGGCGGGGAATCATCCACACCGCGATGGCCGCGGACGCAAGCAAGAGTCCCGGTACGCCGGCGACGTTGTACGGCAGCAGCATCGCCAGCACAGGCGTCTTACGATCGGGTTGGCGCGACAGCGGCTCGGGCGATGGGGGCCTGGGGGACGCGAGCCAGATCCCCGCCAGCACCAGCAGCGGCATCTGCACGAGCATGTGCAGCCACATGGACTGCTCGAGCCCCATGCGGAACGCGACGAGAGAGAGCAGCAGCATGGCGCCGCGCGTCCGCAGGCCGCCGGGAGTGGTCATCGCGAGACTGTCGGCGAGGCTGCTGGCGAGGCTGCTGGCGACAGCGCGCGCGCGTTGGCGTGATCGAGCGCGGCCGTGATCGCTGCCGTGATCGCTGCCGTGATCGACGCGTCGGTCGCATCCACCGGAAAGATGGCGACCAGCCGGCCTGCCGGGTCCACGACATGGAGCGCCGCGTTGTGCACGAAGCCGTTGGCGCCATCGGGGATGACGCGCACGCCGAAGGTATCCAGCAGGAGTGGCAGCGCCGTGGTGTCCGGGAGGGTGGCCAGCGTCCAGACGCCGGATGCCGGGCGCATTGCCACGGCGTAATAACGCAAGCGTGCAGGCGTGTCCCATACCGGGTCGAACGAGACGGTCAGCAGCCGCACCTGCGATTGCACACCGCGTCGCACTACTTCAGCCTGCAGTCGCTGATACGCGCCGCCAAGCGCCCCGCACAGCGTCGGGCAGCGCGTGTACACGAAGTCCACGATGGTTGCCCGGTCAGCCACCGCCATCGACACGGCGCGGCCATGCATGTCACGCAGCGGAACGTCTGGCACGGGCACCGGGTGTGCACGCACGGCGAGTGCCCGTGCACCGTCCGTGGTCACCACGCGGAACCCGCTCGTTGCCGCACCCACCATTCCCGCCGACGCGCCGAGTGCGACCAGCATCCCCGCGGCGCCGCGCCAGTTCACTTGATCGACTCCAATTCCTGCCCGCCGGCCCATGGGGTGGTGCGTGATGCGGTGGCCACCCGCTCCGCGGCGACGAGATCGGCGGACACCGCGCCGGCGCTGTTGCCGAACGCGCCGCGCACATAGGTCGCCACCGCGGCGATTTCCGCGTCGCTGAGCGACTTCCACGCGGGCATGAGACCATTGTACGTCGTCCCCGCGACGGCGATGGGGCCTTGGATGCCGTGCAAGAGAATCTGCACCAGCCGCTGGTCCGAGCCGGTCACCCAATCCGACTGTGCGAGCGGCGGGAAGACACCAGGGAGTCCAAGTCCGCTGGCCTGATGACACGCGGCGCATTTCCCGCTGAAGACCTGCGCGCCATCCACCGCGGCATCGGCCGGTGGTGCGGCGAACGCTGCGACCGTGCGCTGATCGCCCAGCAGCGGTGACACTTCGGATGCACTGGTGGCGAGGTAGTAACTCCCCCACACTACGCCGGCGAGGGTGATGGCAATGAGCAGTCTGGGCAGCGGCTTGATGTCTTCTGCCGGATCGTTGTTTTCACGGTCGCGCGGGGGCCGCGTTTCGCGTTTCATGGCGTCGCTCCCGACGCACTGGGCGTGCGCACGGTTGGCACGGGGTACGTGTGATCGAGCGACAGCAGATAGTCCACCAACGCCTGCGCGTCCGGTGTGGCGACGATGCGTACGCCCTCGGGCACAAGGCCCGGCGGCAACGTGATTACTGACTCTCCCGCTCGTGCCGCACCCGTCCGTCGCTCAAACAGAAACGGGTAGGCTGGCATGATCGAACCGGCGGAATACGCGCGCGGTTGATACAAATGCCCGAGATGCCAGTCACGGCTGGGCTGCCGCACGGCGATGTTGAACAGGTCGGGGCCGGTGCGCATAGTGCCCAGCAGGTGCGGTTTGTCACGCACGTAGTCGTCCGGCACTGAGGGGCGTCCCCACCCGCGCTGCTGATCGGGGGCGATGCCCGGATCGCGCGGTTGCTGGGAGTGACAGTAAACGCAGCCGTTGGCGATATAGACGGCACGGCCGCGCTGCTGCGCGTCGGTGTAGGCCGCCGGCTTGGCCGGCAACGCGTCGGGCTTGGTGAGCACGTACGGCAGCATCACCAGCATCACCATCGAAAAGATGACGATGGCCAGTGCGCCGGCGATCAGCCGCCGGATGTCGACTTGCGGGGCGCCGCTCATGCGTTACTCCCGCCGACGTTGCGCGCACCAATAGCGATGTTCGGCGCGACCGGCGTGTACGAGCGCGCGCGCAGCAGGGTGGGGCCGCGACCTGCCGCGCCGCGCCGCAGCAGCATGAGTCCGACGTGCAACGCGAAGACCAGATGGCCGAGTGTCATGAGCGAGCCGCCGATCGTGCGTACCAGCAGATACGGCTTGGTGATCTGCACGCTGTCCATGAAGGGTCGAGCCGCGTCGAGCATGGCGAGTCCCTGCAGCCAGCCGCCAATACTGAGGCCGACGAAGTAGATTGAAAATCCGCCGATGACCAGCCAGAAATGCGCGCTGATGAGTCCCTGCGATGGCCATTCCCAGTCGAGGACGCGCGGCAGCATGAAGTAGATCGCGCCGAACATCACCATGGAGAAGAACCCGTACAGTCCGAGATGGGCGTGCGCGACGGTGTAGTGCGTGAAATGCGTGACGGTGTTCACTACACGGAGCGACTCAATCGACCCCTGCAGCGACGCGAGGGTGTACATCATGCCGCCGATGACCACAAACCGCAGCGTCGGCGAATGGCGCAGCGCGCCGAGATGCCCCCACGAGGTGCGGTGCTGATTGATCGCCACCGCCGTGACCGGCACGATCATCATCATGCTCTGCACGATGGACAGCGAAATGATCCAGCCCGGCACTGGCCCGCCGATGAGATGGTGACCGCCCACCTGGCTGTAGAAGAACGCGAGCGTCCAGAAGCCGACCAGGGACAAATTGTACGAATGAATCGGCTTGCCGAGCACCTTTGGGATGAAGTAGTAGATCGCGGCCAGTCCAATCGGTGTGAACCAGAGGCCGAGCACATTGTGGCCATACCACCAATTCATGGCCGCTTCCTGCACGCCGAAGTGCACGCCGGGCCAGTTGGCGACCGTGATGAGAATGGGAAGCCAGAGCAGGCCGGCGGCGATGTACCACACCGAGACATAGAGATGCTCCACGCGTCGGTTGCGCAATGTGCGCAGCAGCGCGACGCCCATCAGCGTGCCGCCGAGGACCAGCGGCACGTCGCACTGCCACGGGAACTCCAGCCATTCCAGCCCTGCGCTATACCCGCTCAGAATGGCTACGATTCCTGCCGTCACTCCGAGTCCCCAGAGTGTCGCCCCCACGGCGGCGGTGCGACTGCCGACGAGGGGCGTGCGCAGCAGGCGCGGCATGAGCCACAGCGCGACCGCGAAGGCGGACAGACTGCACCACCCGTAGGCGACGGCATTCAGGTGCGCCGGGCGGATGCGGCCGAAGGTCAGCCACCCATCGCCGACCAGCCAGTCCGGAACGTGCAGCTTGATCGACGCCATCAAGCCGAAGACCGATGCCGCGACCAGCCACGCCACAGAGAATCCAATACACATCAGCACTGGCCACTTGGACGACGCATCCTGCTCCGCGCGCTCGGTCGCTTCCTGCACGGTGAGCACGGAGAACTCGCCGGTGTGACCGGTGCGGTTCATCGTCTCCTGCAACTCGTTCTGCTGCCCTTCGCTCTGCGCGGCCGGCTCTTCCGCAAGTCCCACTTCCTTGGCACCGAAGATCACGCGACTGGCGGCCGACTCCGTCCCGAAGAGGCCGTTCGACATCGACCAGATGAACAGCGCCAGGCCGCCCAGCGAGGCAAGGAACGTGACGACCAGCAATCCGATCGTAAAGGACATGGCAATGCAGTTCCGGTCAGGGACGGCAACCGACGACATCGTCCGTCGCCGTGGTTCAAACTATGGTCATGCGGCCACGTCGCGTCGCGCAACGCTGAGAGCGCCAGCATCTGTCCTGCGAACGTCTCGGTGCGTCGCGAGGATCCCGGCGGCGATGGTCGAACGCCCGCTGCTGCCGCAGTTCAGCGAGGCGCGAACCGTGCTCGGTGACCGCGTACGACGTATGCTCCGGCGTCTGCGCGGCCGCTGCCACGATGCGCAACTGGCACCTCGCAATGCATGCGCAAGCCTGCAACTGGTTTTCGGTTGTGCATCGGGAAGCTGGCCCGGGCGCGACAACCGCCTACGGTAGCAGGACGGCGCGATTCTGCCAGAACAGGAACGCCGCCAGGCCCAGCAGCAGGTAGGCGAACCCTCTCCGCAAATACGCGGCTGGCACACGATGCGAAAAGCGCGAGCCGGCGAGTATGCCGACGCTCGACAACGCGGTGAACCACGCCACCGTGCGCCAGTCGATGTCGGTGTGGGCTGCGTATCCCGCCACACCACTCGCGGCATTCATGGCGATCACCACCAGCGAGGTGCCAATGGCGCGACGGATCGGCACGTGCCCCAGTGCGGTCAGTGCGGGCACGATGAGAAATCCCCCACCGATGCCGACCAGACCGGTCATGATGCCCACGCCGAGCGCCGCGCTGAGCACCGCTGGCCGCAGCATCGAGCCGGTCGCGGTCTCCGTCTCCACGCGCTGTCGCTCGAGTCGCGGCCGCCGCCAAAGCAAGGAGCCCGCCGAGGCGGACATGACCAGCGCCAACAGACCAAGCTGCTGGGCACCGCTCAGGTACAACGCGGCGCGGGTCCCGCCAAACGCCCCCACCATGGCCACGAGACCGAACGTGATCGCCGATTTCCACTCGACGTTGCCGGCCCGCCATTGCCCCCACGCACCGAACAGACTCGTCACGCCCACCACGGGCATGCTCATCGCCACGGCCGACTTGGCCGGGAATCCGAGCAGGTATACGAACACCGGCACGCTGAGCACCGATCCGCCGCCGCCAAGGAGGCCGAGAATCACGCCGATGCACAGCGCTGCGACTGCCGCTGCCCAGAGAATCACGCGGGCTCGATGAATGCGGTGGAAGACATGACCGACAAAGCAAGCACGCACACATGGTGCGCGGCAGTGCGCAATTCGCCGTGTTGCGGATGACCGGCGGCGCGACTCCGGTCGGATTACGCCTCGATGGCGAAGAGGCGCGTGACGTCCTGATCGTACGACGCCACCTGCTGCAGCTGTTGCGCTTCGCTCCATCCGAGCAGCGTGCGCATCATCGGCGCAATGCGACGCGCGGCAGCTCGCCCATGGTCACGCGTTTCGAACGCCACGTGCGTACGTCGTACCAGCACATCGGCCAGCGTGCACGCCAGTTCGCGCTCCACCGCATGGGCCACCTCGGCCAGCAGGTACGGCAGATCGGTCACCAGCCGTTGCGCCAGTGCCGCATCGCGCTGCGCGTAGCTCCACACATTGCGCCATCTGGTGCCGTACGCCAATGCCAATCGTTCGCCCACCGCAGCGTCGTGCACCGTCGCCCGCGCCTCCTGAACCACGGCGTCGCGCGAGGTCATCTCGCCCCCGGGAAGCGGTGTGCGCTCGCTGGACAGTACGGTCGTCGCCGGTACGATCGGTCCACCAGCGCGCGATTCTTCGCGCTGCACATGTGCGAGCACGTCGGCAGCCATGGCGCGATAGGTCGTGAGCTTACCGCCGGTCACGCTCACCAGTCCATCGTTGCGATGTGTGATGGCGTGTTCGCGCGACGCGGCGTTGGCGCCGTGACTGCCGGCGCGCACGGCGGCCAGCGGGCGGATGCCGGACCACGCCGAGATGACATCGGCCATCACCAGCTTCGCAAACGGGAAGCAGACGTTGACGGTGCGCAGCAGATACTCGACTTCCTGTTCGGTCGCGCGGATGTCGTCCGGACCGCGTCGCGCCGGACGCTCGGTGGTGCCGATGATTGCATGCGCACCGGCCGGTAGCACGAACAACACGCGGCCGTCGAGTGGCGACACGAGTGTCACGGCGTCGTTGTTGCCGAGGCGCTGCCGCGGGACGGCAATGTGCGCACCGGCCGAACCCAGAATCTGTTGTCCTGCAGACGCTCCCGTGAGGGCAGCGGTGGCGTCGCTCCACGGTCCCGTCGCGTTCACCACCACGCGGGCAGAGACGGTGAAGGCGTCGCCGGTCAACCGGTCTTCCACGGCAACACCGGTCAAGCGCGTGCCGGCGGCGCCACTTCGCACACCGCCCACCACGGTCGCATGGTTGGCGACCACCGCGCCCGCCTCCCGCGCTGACAGGGCACTGGCGAGCGTGAGCCGCGTGTCATCAGTGGCGGCATCCCAGTAGCGCGCGCCTCCCACCAGCTCCTTGGGATCGAGCGCTGGTTCGAGGGCGAGCACGCCGCCGGCACTGAGACGCGAATGCCGCTGCACGTTGCGAAAGAGCGCAAGCGCATCGTACAGGGTCAGTCCGGCGCGCAGTTTCCAGAGTGGCACGCGCGCGCCGCGGTACACGGGCCATGTGAACGCCAGCGGCCGCACGAGATGCGGGGCAAGGTCGAGCAGCAGGCGCCGTTCACGGCTCGACTCGAACACCAGGGAGAAATGCCCGTGCTCGAGATAGCGCACGCCGCCGTGTACGAGTCGCGATGACCGACTCGACGTGCCACTGGCGAAGTCGTCGCGCTCGAGCAACGCGGTGCGCAGTCCCGCCAACGCCGCTTCGCGCGCCACGCCCGCTCCGGTGATGCCACCGCCAATGATTACGATATCGAAAGGCTCGGCGGCGAGGAGTTGCAGTCCCGCCTGTCGCGTCGCCACCGCCTCCGGCTGACGCGCCGCGCGTGACGAGCCCGCGGCGTGATCAGGAGGTGGGAGAGACGACGTGGCGTCCGGCAACGCAGGCGATCGATCAGGCATGGCGCAGAGATGCGAGACGAACAGGTCCGGCGCCAGTGGCGATCGCGCGGCGATCCTCGGCGTGACGCACTCCAGACGGCGCGTTACCTTCCGGCATGCCCACCTTCGGACACGGACGCCGCGTGGCGATCATCGCCGGCGTCCGGACCCCCTTCGCACGCTCCGGTACAGCGCTCAAGGACTACACCGCCATCGAACTCGGCCGCTTCGCCGTCGCCGAGCTGGTGCAGCGGACCAATCTCGACGGCGCGTCGGTGGAATTGCTGGTCTTCGGCACGGTCGTGCCGTCGGTGATGGCGCCCAACATCGCGCGCGAAGTCGCGCTCCTGCCGCACTTTCCGCGCACGTTGCAGGCGTACACCGTCGGTCGCGCGTGTGCGTCGGCCAATCAGGCCATCACCGACGCGGCGGACCAGATCGCACTCGGCCATGCCGACGTCGCCATTGCCGGCGGTGCGGAATCGCTCACGCAGGTGCCCATCCTGCACTCGCGTGGCATGAGCGACCTGTTGGTGGCGGCGTCGAAGGCCAAGTCGATGTCGCAGCGGCTGGCGATTCTGGCAAAGGTGCGCCCGCGGGACTTCGTGCCCATTACGCCGGCCATCGCGGAGCCGAGCACGGGCGAGTCGATGGGGCAGTCGGCTGACAAGATGGCCAAGCTGAACGGCATTCCGCGCGAGGCGCAGGACCGCTTTGCACTGGCGTCGCACCAGAAGGCGGCTGCCGGCACGACCGACGGGCGTCTGACGGCCGAGATCGTACCGGTGCCGCTGCCGTCGTCGTATGAGACGATGCTGGCCAGCGACAACGGCATCCGCACCGATTCCACGTACGAACAACTTGCCGCGCTGCGAGCGGTGTTCGACAAGCAATACGGCACCGTGACCGCCGGCAATGCGTCACCGCTGACTGACGGCGCCAGTGCGGTGCTGCTCATGTCCGAGGAGCGTGCGCGTACGCTTGGCTACACGCCGATGGCGTTCATACGCGCATATGCGTACGCCGCGGTCGATCCCGCCGAACAGCTGCTGCAGGCGCCGGTGCTGGCGGCGCCGGTGGCGTTGCAGCGCGCCGGACTGACGCTGGCGGATATCGATCTCGTCGAAATGCACGAGGCGTTTGCCGCGCAGGTGCTCAGCAACGTTCAGGGGCTCGCCTCACCGGCGTGGGCCGCGCGCGCCGGTTTCAGTCACGCCACGGGTGACATCGATCCGGACCGGTTGAATGTGATGGGCGGCTCGCTGTCCATCGGACATCCGTTCGGCGCGACGGGCGGTCGAATCGTGACCACCTTGTGCAACGAGCTGTCGCGGCGCGGCACGCAGTTCGGCATGCTGACCGTCTGCGCTGCCGGTGGGATGGGGCACGCCATGATCGTGGAGCGCGCGTGAGCGATGTCGTCGCATGAGCGATGTCGTCGCATGAGCGATGTCGTCGCATGAGCGATGTCGTCGCATGAGCGATGTCGTCGCATGAGCGATGTCGTCGCATGAGCGATGTCGTCGCATGAGCGCCCGCTCGGTCAACGACGCGCTGCATTCGCCCCTGGTCCGTGATGACGGTGTGGGCGTGACGATGCACGTGGACGATGGAGTGGCGGTCATCGTCTACGATCAGCCGGGCGTGCCGGTGAACACGCTGAACACGGGCGTGGCGCCGGTCTTCGCGCACCTCTTCGATCTTATCGAGCACGACTCTGCGATCACCGCTGCGGTGCTGTGCAGTGGCAAGGCGGACTCGTGGATTGCCGGGGCGGATATCGACGAACTCTCCCGCGTGCGCACCGCCGCCGACGGTGAAGCACTCTCGCGCGGCGGGCAGCAGTTGCTCGATCGGCTGGCGGCGCTGCGCACGCCGGTGATCGCCGCCATTCATGGCGCCGCACTGGGCGGCGGACTCGAAGTGGCGCTTGCGTGCCGGCATCGCATTGCCACCGAGCATGCCAAGACGATTCTCGCGTTGCCCGAAGTGCAGCTCGGACTGATCCCCGGCGCAGGTGGCACGCAACGTCTGCCGCGCACCGTGGGACTGCAGGTAGCGCTGGATATGATCCTCACAGGCAAGAACATCCGCGCCAGGAAAGCGCTGCAGATCGGACTCGTGCACGAACTCGTGCATCCCGCGATCCTGCGCGCGGTGGCGATGGAACGCGCGCGTCAGCTGGGGCGCGGCGAGTCTCCCGCGCTGCGTGCGCGCAAGCAGGGCACCACGGCCATGCTGCTCGAGGACAATGCGCTCGGCCGCAAGTTGGTGTTCAAACAGGCGCGCGACACCGTGCTGACCAAGACCAAGGGACACTATCCCGCGCCGCTTGCGGCCATCGACGCGATCCAGCGCGGCTACACGGAGAGTGTGGCCGAAGGCTTGGCTGAAGAAGCGCGGCGCTTCGGCGAGCTCACCGTGAGCGACGTGTCGCGACAGCTCGTCTATCTGTTCTTCGCCACCACGGCACTGAAGAAGGACAGTGCATGGGCAGATGGCGCAAGCGGCGAGGCCACCACGGTGCGCAAGGTGGGCATTCTCGGCGCCGGGTTCATGGGCGCGGGGATTGCGTCGGTCGCCGTGCAGCAGCAGGCGCTGGTGCGCATGCGCGATGCTTCGCTTGATCGCATTGCCGCCGGGTGGCGCGCCGTGCGCGACGTGCTGCGCGAGCGGCTCAAGCGCAAGCAGATCACGCGCCAGCAGTTCGACGAGATGCTGTCGCGTTTGGGCGGCACGACCGACTACAGAGGCTTTGCCAACGCCGAGTTGGTGATCGAAGCCGTGTTCGAGGATCTCGCGGTGAAGCACGAGGTGCTGCGCGAAGTGGAGGCCGCCGCGCCCAGCGCCATCTTCGCCTCGAACACCAGCACCATTCCGATCGCCGACATTGCGCAGGCATCGTCGCAGCCTGAGCGCGTGGTCGGCATGCACTTCTTCTCGCCGGTGCACAAGATGCCGCTGCTCGAGGTCATCGTCACGCCGCATACGAGTGCGTCCACGATGGCCACTGCGGTGCAGTACGGTCGGACGTTGGGGAAGACGGTGATCGTGGTGCGTGATGGTCCGGGGTTTTACGTGAACCGCATTCTCGCACCGTACATCAACGAGAGCGGCAAGTTGCTCGACGACGGTGCCGCCATCGACGCGCTCGACGACGCGCTGGTGCGGTTCGGATTTCCGGTGGGACCGGCAACGCTGCTCGACGAAGTCGGATTGGACATCGCCGGCAAGTCGGGACCGATCATGGCGGCGGCATTCGGTGAGCGCATGCGCCCGTCCTTGACGCTGCAGCGGGTCATCGACAGCGGACGACTCGGGCGCAAGGCGCGGCGCGGCTTCTATCGGTACGATGAGCAGGGCAAGCGTGATGGCGTGGACGAGGGTGTGTACGCGCTGACGCCGGCGGGAAGTGCGCGACGCGCGTTCAGCGCCGAGGAGATCCGGCATCGTGCGGTGTTGCCCATGCTCAACGAGGCGGTGCGTTGTCTCGACGAGGGAATCATCCGGTCGGCCCGCGACGGCGATATCGGCGCGGTCTTCGGTATCGGGTTTCCGCCGTTTCTCGGCGGCCCGTTCCGCTACCTTGATACGCTTGGCGCCGCGTCGGTTGTGCCGCAGCTGGACGCGTTGAACACGCAGTTCCCCGGCCGATTCGAGGCCGCACCGCTTCTGCGCGCGATGGCATCATCGGGCGCGCGTTTTCATCCTGTGGCCGGCTCACCGGCCTGACCGAGACGACCATGGCCGCGACCACTGCTGCGCCGCACCCACGCATTGCCGAACTGCTTTCCGAACTCGAGCAGTCGAGGCGCGATCTGCTGGAGACCCTCGACGGGCTCACGCCGGTGCAGCGCGACGCCGCGCCTTCGGGGGAGGACTGGTCAGTGGCGCAGATCCTCGAGCATCTGTGCATGGTCGAGGATGGCGGTGGTCGGCTCATCTCCAAGGTCATAAAGCAGGCGCAGGAACTCGGGGCCTACGAGAACGACGCCGGCAGCATCGTCGGCTCTCTCGACCGATTCGACATCCGCAACCCGACGCGCCGCCTCGATGCGCCGGAGCAGGTACGACCGATCAACGGCATGACCGTATCGCAGGCGATCGAACGGTTGCACGCGATTCGCGAACGACTCGTGACGGCGCTGCTGGCCGGATCCGGACTGGCGCTGTCCGTCACCACGTATCCGCATCCGTTCTGCGGTCCGCTCAACGGCTACCAGTGGACATTGCTCATCGCCCTGCATGAACGTCGGCACACCGCCCAGATCCGGCGCATCGTGTATCCGGCGTCGTAGCGTCCGTCGTCGGCCCTCCGTATGCGTCGTTCCTTCCTTTTCGCTCCGCTTTCGTGACCTTTCGCCCTGTGCTGTGCGCCGCCGGTGCGCTGACCTTGCTGACCGCCTGCGCCCGGTCCTCCGCAACGCCGGAGAGAACCTCTCCCACTACCGCTGCGCCGACTGCGGCGCGCGCCGGATCCAATGTGTCGTTGACACAGGCAGCCGTACCTCGCATTCCGTCCACGCGCGCCGAACGCACGAACTACGTCGAAACGTCGAGTCACGCGGATGTGATCGCGTTTCTGGACTCGCTGGTGGCGATGGGTGCACCGATCAGCGTGGGCGAACTGGCACGATCACCGATGGGGAAGGTCGTCCCGATCGTGGTCGCCTCGCGTCCGCGCGTCACGTCGCCGCAAGAGGCGCGTCGCCTCAATCGGCCGATCGTCTATCTGCAGGCGAACATCCACGCCGGCGAAGTCGAAGGGAAGGAAGCCGTGCTCGCGCTGCTGCGTGACTGGTCGTTGTCCAGGACGGCCAACGTCCTCGACTCGGTGGTCGTTATCGTCGTTCCGATCTACAACAGCGACGGCAACGACAAGCTGGCCGCGCAGGCGCGCAATCGCGGTGCGCAGAACGGACCGGAGATGATCGGCGAGCGTCCGAATGGCGCCGGGCTCGATCTCAATCGCGATTACGTCAAGGCCGAAGCGCCGGAGACGCGCGGTGCGCTGGCCGCGTTCAATGCGTGGGATCCGGACGTGTTCATGGATCTGCACACCACCAACGGGAGCTATCACGGATACGCGCTCACCTACTCGCCGTCGTTGCATCCGTCCGCACCGCTCGCGCCCTACACGGCGGACACACTGCTCCCGGAGATCCGTCGCCGCATGCGCGACCGGCACCAGTTCGAGACGTTCCCCTATGGCAACTTTGCGGGCACGAATGGCGCGCGCGAATCGGCCACGGCGACCGAGCAGTCGGGGTGGTGGACGTACGAGCACAAGCCGCGCTACGGCACCAACTACTACGGCATCCGCGGGCGCATCAGCATTCTCAGCGAAGCCTTCTCGCACGATCCGTTCGACCGTCGCGTGGCCAGCACGCGTGCGTTCGTGCAGGAGGTAGTGTCATATGTGGCCGAACGGCGCGGTGACATCCGGGCGCGCGTTCGGGCGGGCATCACGGCGAGCACGTTCCGCAAGGGCTCCTCACCTGATGTCGCGATCCGTGGCCGCTTCACGTCACAGCCGGACACGCAGCCGGTGCTGGTGGAGGAGCTCGAGCGTCGCTCCGACACCACGGCGACGAATGAGCCCGGCGTGCCGCGCACGATCAAGCGCACCGGACGTATCGTCAGCCGGCGAATGCCGGTCGTGGACCGCTTCGAAGCCGCGCTCCGCCGTTCGCCCGCGGTCGATGGGTACGTACTCGACGGGAGCTGGTCCGGCGTGGCGGCGCTCCTCCGTACCCATGGCGTGACGGTGTCGCCGCTGGTGCGGCCGATGACGGCAAGCATGCAGGTCTTCGATATCGATAGCGTGGCGATGTCGGGGCGGGCCTTTCAGGGGCATCGCGAGGTCAGCGTCACCGGGAAGTGGCGTGACACCATCCGCACCCTGCCGGCCGGGACCCTGTTCATTGGGATGGGCACCCAGCGCGACCTGTTGGCCATGCTCCTGCTGGAGCCCGAAAGCGACGACGGACTGCTCACGTGGAATGCTTTCGACTCCGTCCTCGCGCGGGGCAAAGAGGCCCCGGTGGGGCGCCTCACCGCACCCCTCCGTCTATATTCCCCAGGCAAGTCCGCGTCGGCCCCGTAGCCGCCGACCGGTTTCGCGGCCGACAGCTTCCGCTTCCCCGACGCCGCTTCGCGCACCAACCAGCATCGCATGTTTCGCACTTCCCTGCTGTACCTCTCACGCCAACAGGGCGTGTTCAACTTTATTCGCAACGTCGGCTTCGCCCGCAAGATGGCGTCGCGCTTCGTGGCCGGCGAAACCATCAGCGCGGCCCTCGACGCGGTCGAGTCGCTGAACGCGAAAGGCATCAGCGCCTCGCTCGACCTGCTCGGCGAGAGCGTGGCCAATGAAGCCGAAGCGCGTGAGACGGGACGGCAGTATCTCGAAATTCTCGACACGATCGATCAGCGCAAGCTGAATGCGAACGTGTCGGTCAAGCTGACGGCGTTGGGTCAGGACATCTCCGACGCGCTCGGTGTGGAGGTCGTCCGGCAAGTGCTGGATCGCGCGAAGCGGTACAACTCGTTCGTCCGGCTGGACATGGAGTCCAGCGCGTACACCGACCGCACGCTCGACACCTTCGAGCACCAGCTCTACCCGGATTTCCGCGACCACGTGGGCGTGGTGCTGCAAAGCTCGCTCCGCCGCACACTCGACGACGTCGCGCGCGCCAACCGGCTCCAGTGCCGCGTGCGCATCTGCAAGGGCGCGTATCTCGAGCCGGCCGCGGTCGCGTTTCCCGAAAAGTCCGACGTGGACAGGAACTTTGTCGCGGCGATGCACCAGCTCATGGAGTTCGGTCGGTATCCCGGCATCGCCACACACGACGAAGTGATCATCGAGGAAGCGAAGCGGTTCGCGAAGGAGCGCACTATTTCGCCAGACCGTTACGAATTTCAGATGCTCTACGGCGTGCGGCGCGACCTGCAGGAGCGACTGGTCGCCGAGGGTTATCGAATGCGCGTATACGTGCCGTTCGGGACGCAGTGGTACCCGTATCTCATGCGTCGTCTCGCCGAACGTCCCGCGAATCTGGCGTTCATGACCGGCAACATCGTCAAGGAACTGATCGGCGGCAGCGGATCGAAAAGCACGTCCCACGGCAGCTCGAACGGCGCGCGGAATGCTCCGCGCAACGGGGCGCACTGAGCGCGCATCCGGGGCAGCACCTCCCGGCGGACCCGTCCAAGGGAGATGAACGCACGCTGGGCGGCTATATGGCCGTGCATGCGCGCCCTGCCGCCTTTGAAGGGGTGGATGGGTTCTCGTACTCCGCAGACATCCTCACCGACACGACCGGTGACCGCGCCGGGCCGTGGGGCGCCTATCTGTTTTTCGTGCGCTGGGCGCATGGTGAGCCGGAGGTGCAGGGGCATCTGGAGACGGGATTTCTCGTCAGCGGCACCAGCGAAGCCGTCGTGCGCCATCAACTCGGCGCGATGCAGCTCGCCACGGTGAAGGCCACACTCGACGGGCTCATTCGGGGCGCAGGCTCGGCGACGCATGTGTGACGCCACGTTCGTGACGCCGCATGACTGAACGCGAGGGCGTCGTGATGCAGGGCACCGGTGGCGTCTATCAGGTGCGCACCGATAATGGCGACATGTTCGACGTGTCGCTGCGCGGACGGCTGAAGCACGAGAGCGGGCGTGAAGGCAAACGCGACCCGGAGCGCGAGACCATGCGTCGCGTGGGCCGCCTCGATGGCGCCGCCCGTCCACTCAAACTCGCCGTCGGCGATCGCGTCACGATCAACAGCGACGAAAGCGGTACGTCGTGGGCGATCGATCTCATTCATCCGCGACGCAGCAAGCTGGCCCGACGCGCTCCGGGCGGCGCGCGCGGTGAACGTGTGGTCGTGGCCAATCTCGATCAAGTGCTGGTCGTATTCGCCGCGGCCAGGCCCGAACCACACCCGCGCATGCTCGACCGCTTTCTGGTCATCGCCGAATCGAATGGGTTGGCTGCGCGCGTGGTCATCAACAAGTGCGATCTTGCGCGCGAAGCGGACATCCATTCGCGCTTCGACGAATTCGTGCGGGCCGGATATCCGTTACATCTGACCAGTGTCGCGATCGGCACCGGTCTCGACGCCTTGCGCGATGAGGTGGGGAGCCGCAACTCCGCGCTCACCGGTCCGTCGGGCGTGGGCAAGTCGTCGCTCATGAACACGCTCTTTCCCGGGCTCAATCTGCGCACCGCGGAGATCAGCGAGAGTGTGAACAAGGGTCGCCACACTACGGTGGGCGCCGTGCTGCATCCACTGCCCGGCGGCGGTTACGTGGCAGACACGCCTGGGCTCCGCGAAGTCGGCCTGTGGGGGATCGATGTAAGTGAACTGGCCGCTTGCTTCCCGGAAATGCGACCTATGCTCAACACTTGCCGCTTTGCCGACTGCACACACTTGGTGGAACCGGGGTGCTCGATTCGCGACGCGCTCCGAAGCGGCGAGGTAAGCCGCGGCCGCTACGAGAGTTACACCAAACTCCGGGAAGAGCTGGCGGAAGCCACAGCCGATCCGTGGTAGCATCGGAACCTGAGACGGACGCGACTGTGTGGATCTGCCACGGACGCAACGGCGTAGTTGCAGCAGACTTTCATGACAACCGCTACCTTCGCCGCCGAGTCGTCCGCACTGCGGAGTCTGTTCCAGTACCGGATCGCAGAGTACGTTGACCGCCAGAGTATCACGCGCCGTCACCTGCGCTTTGACCGGACCTGTATTCCGCCTGTGAACTTTCCCCCTGCCGCTGCTGCGGACGATTTGCAGCTTGTCACCGCCATGGCTGGTGGTGACGAAGGTGCGGCGTCTCAGCTGTACGATCGGCATGGCGCCGTGATGTACGGCCTCGCGCTGCGCATGGTGGCGGAAGCGGCCGACGCCGAAGAAGTGCTGCTCGATGCCTTTGCGCAGGCGTGGCGCGACGCGGTGCGCTACGATATCTCGCGCGGCACCGTGGTGGGATGGCTGACCACGATCACGCGGACTCGCGCGCTGGACCTGATCCGTGCGCGTGGACGTCGTGCCCGCATGACCGAGTCGGCCGGCGCGCAACCCGATGCACCGGTGGCGATGAGTGAAGGATTCCGCAGCCCCGACGCCGGCATCGACGAGGCAGATCGCGCGACTGCGGTGGCGACGGCGCTGAACGAACTGCCGGAGGCGCAGCGACGCGCCATCGAGCTCGCCTTCTTTGAAGGATTGACGCACCCTGAAGTCGCGGAACGATTGCGTGAGCCGCTCGGCACCGTGAAGACCCGCATCCGACTCGGCATGCACAAACTGCGCGACATGTTGTCGGGACTGGCGGCGGAGCGTGTGACATGACGCCGCTCACTCTCGACGCGTTGCGTGATCTCGCGCCCGGTTTCGTTATGGGCACACTCACGCCCGATGAACTCGCGCAGTTCGATGCGGCGCTGCAGGACGCGGCGACTGCGGCGGACCTCGCACCGGAGCTCGAGGCGCATCGCGCGGCCGTCGCGTTTCTGGCCACGGAGCACGCGGTGTCGCCGCCGCCCGCGCTGCGCCAGCGCCTCGTGGCGCGCATCGCCGCCGAAGCGACCAGCAGGTCCGACGACGACGCGATGCCCGCGCCGACCGAGTTTCCGTTGCCGTTCCGCACGCCGGGGCAGGCGGAGTACGCACGCACCGCCGCGCCACGCGTCGGTCGCCCTGCTGCGCCGCCGCGGGCGACGTTCGTCCCGCCGCAAACGATCGTGCATCGCGGATCGCGGGCGCCGTGGGTCGGCATGGGTATGCTCGGCGTCGCGCTCGCGGCCTGCGTGGTGTTCGCCGTCGACCTGAGCAATAAGGTCAACGAGCTCGAAGGCGTGGTCACCAAAAGCGAAGCATTACGCAAGCGCAGCGACGCGCAGTTGGCCGAACGCAACGCAACGATGAACACGCTCACCGAGGCTGGCGCGGACTTGTTGCTGATCCAGCTTGCCCCGTCGCAGCCGCGCGGGCCCGGCATCCAACTCTTCTGGAACGTGAAGAGCGGAACGGCGGTCGTGCATGCCACCGGGCTGCGTCAGGTGGCCGACAACCGCACCTACGTCCTGTGGATGATCCGCGACGGCACCCCGGTTCCCGTCACGCTCTTCAAACCGGATGCGGACGGCCAGCGCACGCTTAATGGCATCGAGCTGCCGAAGGGCACGCAGGGGATTGCGGCGTTCGCGGTGACCGAAGAGCCCGCGGAAGGATCGCCGCAGCCCACAATGACTCCGTTCCTCATCGGGACCGTCGCCGCGCCGCAGTAGTGGTTGCGGCGCAACGACGTCGTTCACCCATTGCTTTCACATCCGATGCGTCGGTTTCACACTGTCGTATGCGTCGCATTCGCTGTGCTCGCCGGTGAGATGCGCGCCCAGGGCACTCCGCGCGCGCGGCCGCCTTCGGCACCGGAACTGCCCGCCGTGACGCTGCCCGCGTCGCTCGCGCGTGTGCTGCGCGACTGCGAGGCGGCGTGGAGGCGGGGTGATGCGGCCGGACTGGCTGCGCTCTTCGCCGAAGACGGGTTCGTGCTGCAGAGCGGGCGCGCGCCAGTCCGCGGACGTGCAGCGATTCAGTCGGCGTACGCCGAGCAGGGTGGGGCGCCGCTCAGGCTCTGGGCGCTTGCGGCCTCGGTCGCCGACACGGTGGGGTACATCATCGGCGCCTATGGGTACGACGGCTCACCAGGCGATCAGGGGAAGTTCACGCTGACGCTGCGTCGACGGCCCGGCGGCCCGTGGTTGATTTTTTCAGACATGGACAACGTGAGCCGCCCGCCTCGATAAGCCTTATCTCGACGTGTAAGCCTCGCGCATGTCGCCAGCGTTCGCCTACCTGCTCCGCACCGTGCCCAGACCGCCGTCCACGCCGTAGCACTGGCCGGTCACCCACGTCGCCTCGGGGCCGAGCAACCACGCGATCAGGTTGGCCACGTCTTCCGGCTCGCCAAGTCGGCCGAGCGCATGCATGCTGCGCGATGCCTCGGAGGCCGCTGGCGATGACGTGATACGCGCGGCGAGCGGCGTCTTGACCAATCCGGGCGCGACCGCGTTCACGCGCAGTCCGCGCGAGGCGTACGTCGCCGCGGCCGATAAAGTGAGCCCCAGTACGCCGCCCTTGGCGGCGGCGATGGCTTCATGATTGGCGAGCCCGATGCGAGCGGCCGCCGTGCTGCACAACACCACACTGCCGCCCCCGGTCATCACGCGGCCCGCCGCGCGTACGGCGGCGAACGCGGTCGTGAGATTCGACGCGATCGTGGCCTGAAACTCTTCGGCTTTGGTGAGATGCGCCGGCTTGAGAATCAGCGAGCCGACACAATTCGCGATGCCGTCCAGCTTCCCGGCTCCGGCGAGCGCGAGATCGGCCACGCGATCGACCTCGGCAAAGTCGGTCGCGTCGGCTATAGCGCTCTGCGCGCCAAGCTCGGCGGCCAGCGCGGCGAGCGCGTCTTCGCGACGACCTGAGAGAAAGAGCGTGGCGCCCGATGCGGCGAGTTTACGCGCCAGCGCGGAGCCAATACCGCCGGTCGCGCCGAGAATGAGATACGAGGGAGCGGTGCTTGCGTTGACGTTGGTCATTCCTGCCAAACTGTCCGGTGCGCGGGTCGGTTCCCGCGTTCGAACGCATCTCGTGGCTCACGGCGACAACCGCGTGCGCACCCACGCAGCCGCCGTCTTCCGGAAGGAGATGCGGTCGTGCAGACGGCTGCGACGTCCCTGCCAGAACTCGATTTCCTCCGGCACCACGCGATACCCGCCCCAGTGCTCGGGGAGGGGCACCTCCATGCCATCGAATCGCGCCGCGTTGTCGGCCAGCACCGCCTCGAGCGCCGCACGCGACCCAAGCACGCTGCTCTGATGCGAGGTCCACGCGCCGATTTGGCTCGTCACCGGGCGCGAGTGGAAATACGCTGCCGATTCTGCACGCGACACGCGCTGCACGGCCCCAGCAACGCGCACCTGCCGCTCCAGCTCGCCCCAAAAAAAGCAGAGTGATGCGGCCGGATTGTCCGCCAACTCACGCCCCTTGCGACTGCGATAGTCGGTGAAGAACACAAAGCCTCGTGCATCGACGCCCTTGAGCAGGACTATACGTGCCGATGGATACGCATCCGGCGTGGCCGTGGCGAGACACATGGCATTCGGCTCGAGCGCCTCGGCCTTGACCGCTTCGTCGAACCACTTGGTGAATTGTACGATCGGATCGGCATCGACTTGTGATTCGTCGAGGGTCGCGCTGGAATACTCGGTGCGGATATCGGCGATGGACATAATGTGCGGGATGGACGTGAAATCGCCTGAGCGACTTGGTAGTATCAGGGTTCGTAATCCTCAACGACAAGCGCGAGAAGCGCGCTCCGCATTTCATGACTCTACGCATGCCCGAAACCGTTCGTGCCCTGCACATCGATGTGTACGCCGATGTGGTCTGCCCCTGGTGCTGGATCGGCGAGCGTCGCCTGCAGCGCGCACTCTCCAGTCGCCCCGACCTCGACGTCACGATCGCCTGGCGTCCGTTCCAGCTCGATCCCACCGTGCCGCAATCCGGCCGCGACTGGCAGGAGATCGTCGAACAGAAGTTCGGCGGCGCCGCGCGTGCGACGGAAATGTTTGCGCAGGTGGCCAAGGCCGCCGTC
This sequence comes from Gemmatimonadales bacterium, assembly GCA_038213465.1. Classification (GTDB taxonomy): domain Bacteria; phylum Gemmatimonadota; class Gemmatimonadetes; order Gemmatimonadales; family Gemmatimonadaceae; genus Gemmatimonas. The sequence goes on from JBBQTA010000018.1 coordinate 39,595, forward strand.
GCGGACGGTGTGGCGTTCCGTTTCGACCGGATCACACGTGCGCCGAATACCGTACGCGCACATGCGCTGCTGTTGCACGCCGCATCGGGCGGTCGGCAGTGGCAGCTGGCCGAAGCGCTCTTCACGGCGTACTTCCACGATGGTCGCGACATCGGCGCAGTGGCGACCCTGCGCGAGCTCGGTGAGTCGCACGGTCTCGACGGTGACGGGATCGAAACGCTGCTGCACGACGGCCGCTACGACATCGACGTTCAGCAGAGTCAGCGGGAAGCCGCGCGGCTTGGTGTGCGCGGCGTTCCGTTCGTGGTGGTGGACAATCGATTCGGCATCAGCGGTGCACAGCCGGAAGCAATCTTCCGTCAAGCCATCTCGCAGGCCACGACCAACGACACCGACTGACGGGCGAAGCAGAGGCTGCGGAAGGATGGATTGACATCCGCCCGCCGCGCTGTGTTACACCTCGATCAGCGGCAGCGGCGCGCGGGGATACTGATCAGGCACGCCCTCGAACGGATCACCCGCGAGTGCCGCGCCATCCGGTGTCTCGAGCACGAAGCCCGCGTCTTCGATCATGCGTAGATCGGCACGCGCCGTCTGCCCCTGCGTGGTGAGATAGTCGCCCACGAAGATGGAGTTGGCCGGATAGAGTCCCATCACCTGCATGCTGCGCAAATGCACTTCGCGTCCGCCGCTGATGCGGATCTCCTGCGTGGGGAGCAGCAGACGATACAACACCAGAATGCGCAGGCAGCGGCGCGGATCGAGCTCGTTGCGTCCTTCGAACGACGTGCCGGGCACCGGGATCAGGAAATTCACCGGCACACTCTTCACGTCGAGTTCGCGCAACGACATCGCCAGATCGATCACGTCGTCGTCGCTCTCACCCATGCCGAGAATGCCGCCGCTGCATGTCTTCATCCCCGCGTCCTTCACGGCTTGCACGGTGTTGACGCGATCCTCGAACGTGTGCGTGCTGACGATCTGCGGCGTATAGTTGGCCGAGGTGTTCAAGTTGTGGTTGATCGTTTCCACGCCGGCGTGCTTGAGCCGCTGCACCTGTTCCGCGTTGAGCAAACCAAGGCACGCGCAGATCTTGAGATCGTGCTTGGCGCGCACCGCCTTCACCGCGTCGAGCACCTTGCCGAACACCGTCTCGCCCGGCGCACGACCGGAGATGACCATGCAGAGCGTGCCCGCCTTGAGCAGCGCGGCCCGATCAGCCGCCTCCATGATCTTGTCCTGCGCCATCATCGGATACTTCTCGATCTCGGCGGCAGAGATGCTGGACTGCGAGCAGTAGTTGCAGTCCTCCGGGCACAGTCCGCTCTGCGCATTGAGCAGGAAGTGCAACCGCACGCGATTGCCCCACGCGGCATGTCGCACGCGATACGCCGCTGCGAGTTGATCGAGCAACTCTTCGTCGCGCGCGTTCAACACGGCGTGCGCTTCGTCACGCGTAAGTACGTCGCCGGCGAGCGCGCGGTCGGCCAGCGCCTGCCAATTCATCGGAGTGGAGCGCACTGTAATCAAGACGGTTTGTCGGAGTGGGGAATTCGGGCGCGCGACCCGTGGCTGCTTAAAAAACTACGCCGTAGTCAGGCACCGTTCGCACTGCCCGTACAACGTGACCTCATGTCGCTCAAGCTGAAAGCCGGTCGGCGTCAACTCGCGGAGGTCACCGGGGCAACCGTGGATCTCGAACACCCGCGCACACACGCGGCAGCGGAAGTGATGATGGTGTTCGGCACCGGACCGCTCGTAGCGGGGCGGTTCGCCCGGCAGCTCGACGGGGATCAGCCATCCGCTTTCCAGCAGCGTGTTGATTGTGCGGTAGACAGTGGCGATCCCAAGTCCGGCAACATGACGACGCCCCTCCTCCAACACTTCGTTCGGGCCAAGCGGACGCGGCACTTCCTCGAAGACCTGCCGAATCGCGTCCCGTTGCTTCGTGTTCCGTTCCATGGAGGACAAGATAGGCGGTGAGGCGGAGCGGAGGATAGCCGCCGCACTTGAAAAGCCATTCGCAATAAGCCAGACTTCCCCTCAATTATGACTGCGACTGCCGACCGAGCCGCGCCGAAACCGGCGATCTGTCAGGCGGCCTGCGCGTCTGAACTGAGTGCCGGGAGTCTGCCGTGTTCATGACCAGCGCGCTGCTGCCCGCCAGCATCTTTGCGCTTGGCAGTGGACCGGCCTTGGCCAGCGCTGCACGCACGCGCCCGGGCATGCTCGCCTTTCTGGACGGCTTCGTGCTGGTCACGATCGGTGGGCTCGTCATGCTGGACGTGATCCCGCACGCCATCGCGCATGGCGATTGGTGGGCCGCGCTGTTCATGCTGGCCGGATTCACGTTGCCCACGCTGGCCGAGCGCCTGTTGCACTTCGGCATCCGACAGACGCATGCGGCGGTGCTCCTGCTGGCGCTGCTCGGGATCGCCGTGCACTCGGCGCTCGACGGCAGTGCGATTGCCCAGGCGGAGAGTGCGCCGTCCAATCTGCTGGGAGTGGGCGTGCTGTTGCATCAGCTCCCGGTGAGCATGATGGTGTGGTTGGTGCTCAGCGACCGGCCGCGCATGTGGACGTGGCTGGTGCTGGCGCTGATGGCCATGGCCACCGTGTTTGGCTATGCCGCAGAGCCCACCGTACTGGCCTTGCTGCCGGAGCAGGCGGCGATCTGGTTCGAGGCGCTGGTTGGCGGGTCGTTGTTGCACGTCATCGCGCATCCGGCGAATGCGCACGATCATGAGCACGGTCATGAGCACACGCACCGCCACGCGGGCGCACACGCACACTCACACGTGCACGATCATGCCCAGGATCATTCGCGCGCGCGCAACCACGTGCCGATCCACGGCGACGCTGATGGGTCGCATGCGGCAAAGTGGCCCAGCGGGCTCGGTGCGTTGGCGGGCGTAGTGGTTCTGGCCGTGCTGCACTGGTCGCGCGGCGATGCGGCGGGGGCGATCGTCATTTCCTCCGCGTGGGCCACATTGACGGCGCTGGCGCTCGAGAGCGCACCGGCGGTCGTGCTGGCGTTGATGGCGGCCGGACTTGCCCACGCGTTCATCACGCCCGCAAGCATTGCATGGCTGGGCAAGGGGTCGCGACTGCGGCAGGGCGCGTCGGGAATGCTGCTGGGACTACCGGTGCCGATCTGCTCGTGCGGCGTGGTGCCGCTGTATCAGGGACTGGTGAAGCAGGGAGTTCCGGCGACCGCGGCCCTCGCGTTTCTGGTCGCGACGCCGGAGCTTGGGTTCGACGCCGTGTTGCTGTCGCTGCCGTTGCTCGGCGCGAAGTTCGCCACGATTCGTGTCATCGCGGCGATTGCGGTCGCGTTGACGGTGGCGTTGGTGATGGGACGACCGGGAGCGAAGCAGGCAGTGCATCGCGCGTTGCCGCAACTCGCGCCCGCGCGAGTCCCTTCCGCAGGCGACCGACTCGCGCTGGCCGCGCGCACCGGATTCGGTGAGACGGTCGATCACACCGCGCCGTGGATTGTGCTTGGTTTGATCATTGCCGCGCTGGCATCGCCCGCCTTGCAGCAGTCCTGGCTGACACGTCTGCCCACCGGCGTCGATGTGCTGGTCTTCGCAGCGCTCGGCCTGCCACTGTACGTGTGCGCTTCCGCGTCCACGCCACTCGTGGCGGTGCTCGTGGCCGCTGGCGTGTCGCCGGGCGCGGGACTCGCGCTGCTCATCACCGGCCCGGCCACCAACGTCGCCACGCTCGGCGTGCTCACGCGCATGCACGGCCGCGCGTTTGCCATCGGCTTTGCCGTGACGATGACCGTGTCCGCTGTGGTGCTCGGCATCGCCACCAACCTCGTGCTGCCGTCGTTGGCGACGGTCAGCGGCAGCGTCGCCGGCTTGCAGGACGCGCCGACGGTGATCGAGCAGGTGGCACTCGCGATCGTGTGCGTGCTGTTTGGTGCGTCGGTGCTGCGTCGCGGCGCGCGGGGATTCATCGGCGAATTACGGTTCGCGCGCGCGAGCTGACCGACCATGCATGACAAGACTGCACCAGCGCCCGGCTCCGCGCCGACGAATGTGGTGGACGTCCGTGAGCGGGGAACCGTGATTGCGCACCGTTCGTGACAACCGTCTCCGGCTCACGCTCGGCGGCTTCGTTCCGCTGCGCAACGTATATATCTCCGGCGTTACCTCGGTGCGGCGCGTCTCCGTTCCTGCCGTTGTGTGGGCGCGCCCGACGTGCACGCGCCCACCCGTCGTCGTGCTACAACGTGAAGCCGAGTCGCGCGTACACGTACCGCCCGTTGAAGCCGAACGGTGACAGGCCGGAGAAGCGGAACACGCCGAACGTTCCCTGTCCGCCGTAGCCGGTCGCCACGTCGCCCAGATCCTTGTTCTGGTCGGGATACACGTCGAAGACGTTGTCCGAGCCGATGGTCACGGTCGCGCGATTGAAGAACCGGTAGGCGGCACTGAGGTCGGTGATGTACTTGGCCGAGTACGTCTGGTCGGGCACCTGCCGGGCCGTGCCTGTCGCGAGTGCTGCCATGGACGTGACTTCACCGAAGCGTTGGGTGCGCGCGGTCATGGTGAAGCGCTTGCGGTCGTACATGGCGGTCAGCAGCAGGTTGTTGCGCGGCTGTCCCACTTCGATACGCCCGCGTTCGGCGCGACCGAAGAGTTGCTCGTTGAATGCCGCAAGTTGCGGCGGCGTGTTAATCACGACACGGGAGACGCGCGTCTTGTTCTGGTTGTAGCCGGCCGTGAGACGCAGCTGACCCGCCGTGCCGAGATCGAGACCGTAGTTGCCGACCACGTCGAGGCCCCACGTGCGCGTATCGATCGCGTTCGTGAAATAGCGCCCGCCACTGACCTGCGGAAACCCGTTCGTCGCGAAGAAATTGGCGACGGCTGCGCCCTGAAAATTCTCCGACAGCACGACACGATCGCTGATGGCGATGTTGTAGTAATCGGCGGTGAGCGTGAACGCGCTGGTGGGTTGCACCGTGACGCCTGCACTAAGGTTGAGCGACGTTTCTGGCGTCAGGTCGCGCGCGCCCAGCAGTCGCGCCTCTCGGCTGGCCACGGGGAGCGTGCGAAGGTCCACCGGAATTCCGTTGGAGAACGTAGTGGCGGTGGAGGTGAAGAAGTTCTGCTGCAACGACGGTGCGCGAAAACCAGTGGCGGCGCCGCCGCGCACCGCGAACGTCTCGGTGGGAGCGAACCGCGCGGTGAACTTGCCGGTGGCCTGCGAGCCGAAGTCGCTGAAGTTCTCGATACGTGCCGCGGCGCCGAGGAGCAACTGCTTGCTGATGTCGCTTTCGACATCGACGTAGGCCGCGACGGCTGTGCGCGACTGTGTGGTCGCATCCTTGGGCGAGAAGCCGGGGAACACCTGCGAGCCGGGCAGAGCGAGTGTCGTGGTCAGGTTGCCATTGATGTCACGCGCGCGTTCACCGCCGGAAATCCACGACGCGCTGTCGCCCTCGGTGATGCTGTAGTTTTCCCAGCGGAATTCGGCCCCCGTTGCCACGCGCAACGGCCGCCCCGCGGCCTCGAAGCCGCGAAACAGATCAAGGTTGGTGACCGCCTGTCGGAATCCGAGAGTGCCGGCGTCGAATGACGTCGGGCTGCGGTCGCCCATGGAGGCGTTGTTGGAATTGTTGATGAGGAAGTTGAACGCGTTGCCACCGAACACCTGACTGGCGTCATAGCGCCACTTCTTCGCGTCGCCCTTGAGGCCGACGGCGCCGGAATAGTCGAGGATGTCGCTGGTGATGTTCGGCAGAAACCCGTTCGGGAACTTGGAGCGCACCACCTGCGCGATCTGCGTCGGTCGGCGGAAGAAGCCAGTCGAGCGCCCATCGCGTCGCCCGAAGGAACCGAACGAGTACGCTTGCGCACCCCCGGCGAGATTCACGCCCGCGTTGTACATGCCGACGACGTCCGCGGTCGCGGCATCACCGGACCAATGGGTTTGGCGGTTGGCACTGGCTTCACGCGGGTCGTTGGCCGCGAACTGTACCCGGGGATCCGCAAAGCTCCGATTGGTCATGGCGCGGTTACGGTATTCGACGCCCGCGTGCACGAAGCTGTTGTTGCCGAACCGCGCGCTGTTGTCGATGCTGAGCGCGGTGTTGCCACCATCGGTGCGCTTGCCGAGGGTTGGCACATCCGTGTTGAACTGCCCGGTTTGGATCGAGGCTCCGGAGCCGCCGGCGCCCTTGAGGATGATGTTGATCACGCCGGCGATGGCGTCAGAGCCGTACTGCGCCGCCGCGCCGTCACGCAGGATTTCGATGCGCTCGATCATCGACGCGGGAATCGCGTTGAGGTCGACGGCGGACGTGCCGCGTCCGATCGTGCCGTTGTTGTTCACGAGCGCGCTGGTGTAGCGGCGCTTGCCATTCACGAGGACGAGGGTCTGGTCGGGGCCCAGTCCGCGCAACGTTGCCGGGCGCACATGGTCCGTGCCGTCGGCGACGGCGGGGCGCGGAAAGTTGAACGAGGGCGCGACTGCCTGAATCATCTGCGCCGTTTCCACGCGGCCCGTCTGCGTCAACTCCGCGGCGTTCAGCACGTCCACAGGCACCGGGCTCGAGACCACCGTGCGCGCGCCGGCGCGCGACCCGGTCACGGCGACCTGGTCCAGTTGCGCCGCTGACTTGCTCAGGGCGTAGTTGCGCGTCACCACACCGCCCGCGGTCACCACCACTGTGTCGCGCTTGCTGCCGTAGCCCAGCAGTCGAACGCGCAGTTCGTACGTGCCGGGCTTGAGGAGCACGCGATAGGCGCCATCCGATCGCGTGATCGCGCCGGCCGCCGTGCCCGAGAAGCTGACGGAGGCGCCGGGCAGTCCATCGTCGGAGCCGACCGACGTGACTTTCCCCTGCACGATGCCAGTGGTCTGCGCGCCCAGAGGCGAGGTCCCCAAGAGACTCGCGGCGAAGAGGAACGATGCTGGCCACAGGGACTGCGCACGTGCAGAAATCATGTCGGACACTCCGGAGGTGGGTAGATTCGCGACGACACTCGCGACTGAACTGCGATTCTAGCCCCAACTCCGACCAACACGCAAATACGACGATATACCACGCCATCTCACTGCCCGGCCCCGTACCCGCTCACCCTCTCGCGCAAGCGCAGTCTACTACGGAGTCGCCGTGCCGCGCTGCAATGCGCGCTTCACCGCCGCATAGGCATCGATGACGCCGCCAGTGCGTGACAACGTGCCGAACGGCACCTGCGTGTCTCCCCCAGGGACGGTCACCGGCTGGTCCGCGAACGAGCGGGCCGTCGACAGCAGCAGCGCCTTGACGTCGGCGGCGGACAGCTCGGGGAAGTAGGCCATGAGCAACGCCGCCACGCCCGCCACGACCGGCGCCGCCATGCTCGTACCACTTTCGCGACCGGTGCGGCCATCCGGCAGCGTGGAGAGGATGTCCTCACCCGGTGCAAACAGGTCGACACGCGTGCGTCCGTAGTTGGAGAACTGGGCCGCCAGCTTGCTGCCCCCGCGCCATGACGACGCTCCCACCTCGATCCAATTGCCGGCCAGTGTGCCGTCATCGAGCCTGGCCGACGGAAAGGATGGCGTGCTGTCGATGTTCTCGCCGTCGTTTCCGGCGGCGTGCACGAGCAAGACACCCTTGGAAACGGCGTAGCGCACCGCAGAGTCCACGACGGCCTTTCCGGGGGACGCGCTCTTGCCGAAGCTCATGTTGATGATCTGCGCGCCGTTGTCGGCGGCGTAGCGAATCGCGCGTGCCACGTCGGCGTCGCGCTCATCGCCATCGGGCACCGTGCGTACGGAGAGCAGCCTCACCAGTGGTGCGATTCCTTGCACCTGCTGCGCGGCCACACGCGTTGCGCCGATGATCCCGGCCACGTGCGTACCGTGCGATGCGTCAGGGCCGGTGACGTCATTGTTGCCTGCGCCGGCGGTCGTCCGTGTCGACGGGGCTCCACCCGCACCGATGCGCGGATTGTAGGTGGAATCCAGACCATATCGATACTGCGATTCGTACGCCGTCACGCCGTCGCCAATCGTCGCGGCGTTGATGCCGTTCTCGTCGAGCTGCAGCCAGATCTGTTTGGCCTGCGCCACACTCGCCGACGTCGGAGCCAGTGCCGTCACCGAGGCGCGCGACAGTCGAGTCGTATCAAGCGCCCTGCGCAGCACGCCCGACGTCGCGGTGAGCACGCTGTCGATGGCCCGGATGCGGGTGCGGACCATGCTCACCTCGCGCACTTTGCCGGCGTACTCCGCGGCGATGCCGGTGCAGTCGGTCTCGGACGGACGTGGCGTGCCAATGCCGGCGGCCAGACCGCGGCAGGCACCATACAGGCGCGTGAGCTCGAAGGTGTCGTGGTTCACCGACTTTCCGTCCGCACCCACCACGAGGTTCCAGCCGCGCACATCGTCCACGAACCCATTGCCATCATCGTCGCGTCCGTTGCCCTGGATCTCGCGCGCACTGCGCCAAAGGTTGGGCGCCAACAGCGCGTGCGCTGTGTCCACACCGCCGTCGATCACCGCCACCACGACCCGGCGCGCCGGCGTGCGTGTCGCGAGCAGTTCACGCAGCGCGCGCTCGGACCCGACTCCCGGCACACCGTCCGCGTCGAAGTCGAGGCGATGCCAGTCGCCGCGCGCTGTGTCCGGTGTGGACGGCGCGATGACCAACGGCGCACGCACCTGGGCCGGCGGCGCCGCCGGCTGCGTCGTCGCGGCGGGCTGCGGTGCCGGTGGCGGCGTGAAGGACGCGCGACCAGCGCACGCCGAGAGCGCGAACGTGAAGACGAACGCGAGGGACCGCGCCAGCGACGGTATGAGACAGCGGAAGGACGAGCGGCGAGGCAGCGGAGGCAACACGGGCAGCACAGGCATGAGAGGGCGAACGTGAGAGATGGCGGGCGGGCGTGAGCGGACGCGACCAACGGAGGTCAGAGGGCTCGAATGAGCGTCGGCGCAGCGACAGTGACCGATCGTGTACCACGAAAGCTGCTGCAGGGTCCGAGGCGCGGCAGTTTCCCAGCGTCGAGTGCGCGTCGGGACGCTTGCTCACGCCCTGGATACAGCGCGGTAAGACAGCGCTCCTGCTTCGTGCGCGGAACACGCGACGGCTCGTCGGTCTGCGCGAGCGGGCCTAGGCGTAACGCAACCCGGCGCTCACTGCGCCTCGCACCGATGACGCTGGCGCCAGTTGAGCGCGTGCGCGGCGACGATGCTCCCCGCGCCGCTCAGCACGAGCAGCAGTTCGAGGAGTCGCGCCTCCTCGCCGACAATACGGGCCGACGCCAGCAGCAGGATCCCCAGCGCGAACGCCACCGCCGGCGTCCGCTGACCATGGCGACGAACGCCGGTGCGCAGCGCGAGGCCGCCGATGAGCAGCGCCAGCGTCAGAAAGGCCCACTCCACCCACGGCGGCATGCCGCTGGCCACGCCGAGCATGGTGAGGAAGGAGAACATCACCGGCGTAGCCGCGCAGTGGACCGCGCAGGCCAGCGACACCGTGATGCCGACGGCGTCGAGCCAGGCCGGTGGGGGTGAGGCGACGTCGCTGGTGGCGGTCATCTGGTGTCGTCCCTGGAAAGCGAGGCTGAAGGCAGTCTCTGGCGTGCCGCCCGGGTGGGGCGCGAGCAGTCGCCGATTCGCATAACTGAGCGACATTACTAATAATAAGTTAGTATCAATAGTACGATCTCTAACACGGTTCAAAGGATGGCGCTGCCCGTTCGCCGGTGCTTTTTTGCGTTCACGGGCGTGCTCAGCGCACGCAGCAACACAGCGCGTATGCCCGGCGAGGCATGCGGTCTACCTTTTCGCGACCCCTTCGCCATGCCACTCAGCCGATCGCTATTCGTTCTGGCCGTCTCCGCTCTTCTCTGCGCTGCCGTTGGCGCGGAGGCGACTGGCGCACAGCGCGGGCCGGGTCCCGTGATCACGTGGCCGGAAACGACCGATGCGCCAGTGCCCGACGTGATGTATCGCGCTTTCAAGGGGCGCGACCTTCCCGACCTCGCTTGATGCGCGCCGCGCTGATGCCGGCCGCAAGTCGGAAGTTGCGCCGGACACGCGCATGATCCCGCTGGTGCTGCTCGCCGGCTTTCTGGGCGCAGGGAAGACCCGCTTCCTGACCGAACTCATTCCGCGATTGCACGCGCAGGGTGTGAAGGTGCGCGTGCTGCTCAACGACTTCGAGAACGCCAGTGTGGACGCGGCCCGACTCGGCGCCTTGCAGGCGCTCGTCACCCCGCTCGACGGTGAGTGCGTCTGCTGCAGTTCGCTGAAGGAGCTGACCGATGCGCTCTACGACGTCCCCGCCGATCCGGGAAGTGTGCTGCTGATCGAGGCGAACGGCGCGACGGAAGCGGATGAGCTGATCGGCCATCTCACCACGGACGGCAAGCTTGCGCACTTCACGCCGCCATTGCAGGTAACCGTCATCGACGCGGGTCGCTGGCAGAAGCGGTGGTGGCACAACACGCTTGAAGCGGCGCAGGCGCGCACGGCCACGCACGTGCATCTCAACTGGACCGACCGCCTGTCCGTGGATCGCATGCGGTCGGTGGAGCAGAGCGTCGAGGTGATCGCTCCACGCGCGACGCGCAGCACACCGGCGGCGTTCGCCGGCGTCCTTGCTGCCCTGGTGAGCACGGTACGCGACGTGCCGCGTCGCCGACCGGTGCTGCCAATTGCGGTCGAGGCTGCGCACGCCAAGCTACTGCATGCCAAGATGCTGCACGCGCCGACTGCTCCACACGTGCATCCGTTCGCCAGTGCGGCACTGCCGTTGCCCAAAATGGTGGAGCGGGCGGCCTTCATGACCTTTGCGCGCGCGCTGCCGCCAGCGGTCGTGCGCGCAAAGGGGCTCGTGCGTTTTGCCGACACGCCCGACGCAATGTTCGTCTGGAACCGCATGCACGGACGCAACAAAGTGCAACTCGATCGCTCGTGGCCGCACGCCGACGCGCAGCCGGTCGGGCTGTTCATCGGCGTGCAATTGCCCGTGGTGGAGTTGGAGCGGCAGATCGGCGCGCTCGGCTCGTGCAACCCGACGGCTGTACGCGCTTGAGTCGATCGGTGCGGCCTCGCACACGCCCTGCCGGACGGAGAAGCGATGGCGCAAGGCGCGCCCACCGCTTCATGCCGCCCTACCAGCTTTACTCAGCGCAGGTGACGACGATCTCCATCGGAGTAAAGATGCCGCCGGTCAGAATGCTGACGAGCTGGTTCGCGAACGAAAGCTGTGTGTCCACCTTTGCGACGCCCTTCTTGCACTTGCTCGTCGTAGACACCGTCGACGGTGGCACAAGACCATAGACCCACCCCGCGGCCCACTTCTTCTCGATCGTCTCGGTCGACGGCTTTGCACCGGTGTCGATCGAGGCATGGTAGCATCCAGTCAACAACGCGCATGCGAGGGCAGCGCTCACTTATCGCCGAATCATCTTCACTCTCCTGGCAAGGTCCGGGGACATCCACTTCGCGCACTTGCGCGAAACCAGTACTTGAAACACCGGGCTGACCGTCAGTGAGCGCGATGTATCGCTGCCCGTTCAAACTCAGCCGTAACGTACGCTTTCACATTGCTGCTCTTGGCCCGACGGGGCATGGCCCACCGCGTCAATCTCGCGCCGCAAATCGCGTCATCTCCGCGCGCGCATCGGTCATGCAGGACGGGTCCGGCGCCACGGATCAATGTGTCTGCTATTGCGAAGTCACTATCATAACTGCACATTGCTCCCGCTGATTACCCGCAGCTTCGACCCTCGACCGACTTGCCGTGACTTCCCCGCTCGCGACGACCAACGGTTCCGCGGCACCGCTTCTCTCGGCCCGCGCCCTCACCAAGCGCTACGGCGACGTGACAGCGCTTGACGCGCTTTCCCTCGACATCCACGCGGGGGACGTGTTCTGCCTGCTCGGCGCGAACGGGGCAGGGAAGACGACGACCATCAGTCTCTTTCTGAACTTCATCCCACCCACCAGCGGTGAAGCGCTCGTCTGCGGAATCGACGTGACGCGCGACCCGATCGGCAGCAAGCGGCACATCGCGTACATCCCCGAAACGGTGATGCTGTACAAGAATCTCACCGGCATCGAGAACCTCGAGTACTTCGCCAGTCTGGCCACCGGCGAATCGTTCTCGCGCGATCAACTTGTTGCGTTTCTGGTGGACGCCGGATTGCGCGCGGACCAGGTGGACCAGCGGGTGGGTGGCTACTCCAAGGGGATGCGACAGAAAGTCGGCATCGCCATCGCCGCTGCAAAACGTGCGGAGGTGCTGCTGCTCGACGAACCCACGAGTGGACTCGACCCCAAGGCCTCGAACGAATTCTCCGAATTGATCGGACGGCTGCGCGAGCGCGGTGCGGCGGTGCTCATGGCCACGCACGACCTTTTTCGCGCCAAGGAATCGGGGACCCGCGTCGGCATGATGAAGCACGGCAAGCTGGTGGCCGAGTTGAAAACGGCAGATATCGGACACGCTGATCTTGAGCGGCTGTATCTCGCGCACATGAAGGACTGACCGTCGCCACGACCGGCACAAGGAGCGCCACATGATCGCACGCATCGCGCGCAAAGAGATGACCGAGATGTTTCGCGATGGCCGCTTCCGCTGGGCGAGTGCGATCATTCTCGGCCTGATCACCATCGCCACACTTACGGGTGTGCGCAGCTTCCGCGCGCTCGATGCGGAGCACACCGCTGCGCAGACAGCCATGCGAGGCTTTTGGGTGGATCAGGGCGCCAAGAACCCACACTCTGCCGCGCACTACGGCCTCTGGGTTTTCAAGCCCAAGATGCCGCTCTCGTTCGTCGATCAGGGCGTGGATTCCTACACCGGCGTGACGACGTGGCTCGAAGCGCACAAGCAGAACGAGTTCACGCGGCGCCCGGCGATGGATCAGGCGTCGGTGGCGCGCTTTGGTGAATGGACTGCGGCCGCAGTCCTGCAGCTGCTCCTGCCGCTGCTGATCATCATGCTGGCGTTTCCAGCGTTCGCCGGCGAGCGCGAATCGGGGACGCTGCGTCAGCTCGCCGCGCTCGGCGTGCCCATGTCGCAGCTCCTCCGCGGCAAGGCGCTTGGCACCGCCTCGGCGCTTGGCATCGTGCTGGTCCCCACCACGATTCTCGGCGTGCTCACCCTGGCGCTGGGCGCCGGGTTCGGACGCGGTCTGGACGACTTGGTGCGTTTTGCGCTGATGGTTGCCGTGTATCTCGTGTACTTCCTGGTCATTCTCGTGATCACGCTCGCCGTATCGGCACGCGCATCGTCCGTGCGTTCCGCACTGCTCGTACTGCTGGCGTTCTGGACGGTGAATTCACTCATCGCTCCGCGGGCGATCACCGATCTCGCACGGCGGCTGCACCCGACCACCTCCGCGTTTGCGTTCCAGACCGCAGTCGCGAACGACATCAGCAAGGGAATCGACGGACACAATTCGGCCGACGTCCGGCGCAAGGCGATCGAAGCGAAGACGCTCACCGAGTATCGCGCGATCACGCTGGATGCACTCCCAGTGAACTTCGATGCCATCGCCATGCAGGCGTCGGAGGAGTACGGTAACGAGGTATTCGACAAGCATTTCAACGGGCTTTACGACACCTATCGCGCACAGAACGGTGTGACCCAGCTTGGCGCAATCGCGGCACCGTTGCTTGCGGTGCGGTCGCTGTCGATGGGGCTCGCCGGAACCGACGTCGAGCAGCACCGTGACTTCGCCACGAAGGCGGAGTTGTATCGGCGCGGACTGGTGAAGTTCTCCAACGACTACTTCCGCGACAACACGAAGACCGGCGAGTGGGATTGGAAAGCGCCGTCTGCGTTGTGGGCGCAGTACCCGGCGTTCGCTTACGAGGCGCCGACTCTGGCCACTATGATCTCGCCGCAACTGCGCGCCCTGGGTACGCTCGGCGTGTGGCTGGTGGTCGCGCTGGTCGCGCTGGTCCGCGCGCCTGTGCCGCGACTCGGCTAGCTCACCTGTCGCTCATTCACGGTAGACATGAAGATATCGCGACTGGCGCGCTTCGAGTGGCGCCTGCTGGCCGGCGACCGCACGCCGTGGCTTCTTGCACTGTTCTTCGGCGCAGTGTTGTGCTACGGCGCATGGAACGGGCTGTCATGGGCGCGGTTCCAGCGCGAGACGATTGCCAGCGTGACGCAGGAAGAAACGACACGGCTGGAGAGGCTGTCAGCGCAGTTGCAGCGGCGCGCTGACGGCGACACCACCGTGACCGTACCGCCAGTCGGCGCCTTGGGTGCAGCGGCTGCAGTGCGCTATGCCGTCATGCCGCCGGGGCCGCTCGCCTCCATGACGGTCGGTTCAAGCGACCTCTTTCCGTACTACGCCAAGGTGTCGCTGCGAAGTAAACAGACGTTCATCGTCAACGACGAGATCGAGAATCCGCACAACCTGTTGGCGGGGCGCTTCGATCTCGCCTTTGCGATGGTGTTCGTCTATCCCCTGTTGATTCTTGCACTGACGTACAATCTCGTGTCCGCGGAGCGGGAGCAGGGAACGATGGCGCTGCTCCTTTCGCAGCCGGTGGTGCCGCGCAACGTGCTGCTGCTCAAGCTCGCCGTCCGCGCGACGCTCGTGCTTGGACTTACCGTGTTGTGCACGACGGTGGTCGTCGCGGCGACCGGTGTGGCCCTGACCGCGCCAGGTGCGCTCGCACGTCTCGCACTCTGGTTAGGCGTCGTGCTGGCGTACGGGGCGTTTTGGATTGCTGCGGCGGTCGCGGTCAATGCGATGGGGCGCAGTTCCGCGACGAATGCACTGGCATTGCTGGGCGTGTGGCTGGCAGTGGTGGTCATTGTGCCATCGCTGGTGGCCGTGGTGGTCACGACGCGGTATCCGGCACCATCGCGCGTGGCACTGACCACCGAATTGCGGCACGTGAGCGACCAGGCTGCGGCGCAGGGGGATACGGCGGTGAGTCAGTTCCTTGCCGATCATCCGGAGATGGCGCAGCTCGGTGCGCCGTCGTCACGCAACGCGTGGGGGCGAACGATTGCGTTGCAGGAGCGCGCCGAGGATGCGATGCGTCCGCGCTACGCGGCATTCAATGCCGCGCTCTTCGCCCAGCGAGAGGCGGCGGACCGGCTCCGCGTGTTGAGTCCCGCCATTCTCGTGCAGGATGCGCTGCACGACGTGGCCGGGCGCAGTGTCGATCGCTACCGGCACTACGACGCACAGGTGGATACGTTCCATCGCGGATGGCAGCAGTTCTTCTTCCGTCGCGTGTTTGCAGAAGCAGCATTTTCGCGCCAGGACTTTGCGGAGTTGCCTGCGTTTCAATACGAGGACGAGTCAACTGCGCTGGTCGTCGGACGCGTGGGACGTGCGCTGTTCTTCGTATTGCTGCCGACGGTGCTGTTGGGCGTGTGGGGGTTCCGGCGCATGCGCGTGGTGGCGCTACTCGACCGCTAGCTGCTGCCTGACGCCCCCACCCCGCCACGACTCCCCGCGACGCGCGCCGATTCATCGATCCACCCCGTACTCCATCCCGTGGTGGGCCATGCGTCCGCGATTGTCGGTCACATGCGTCCGCGCACCGGCGCGTCCGCCGCCAACCGAGGCTCCAGCACCACGTCCAGTCCGGCCGCCTCCGCCGCCACGGCCAGCGCGTCCATGTCGTCGGTGCGATCCACCCACGGAAAGCGCAGCACGAGGTGGCCGGCGAGCAGCGTCACCAGTGTGTCGTAGTTCGTTGCCTCCGCCACAGTGGCATCGGGTGAGGCGTACGAGGTCAGTACGACCGCGCGGACCGGCACCCCCGCTGCTTCGGCCGCGCGCACGGTCAGCAGTACATGATTGATCACGCCAAGCCGATTCCCCGCCACGATCACGAGCGCACAGGACCACCGCGCAAAGAGGTCGAGAAAGGACATCTCGCGCGTGATGGGGACGAGCAAGCCGCCGGCGCCCTCCACCAGCAGAATGTCCTGATCGGCGGCAACTACTGCCAGCGCATCGTCGAGGACCGTTGCTTCAATCGTCACGCCCGCACGCTGCGCCGCCACCATCGGCGCCAGCGGCTCCTCCAGCATGTACGGCCGCATGAGCGCAAGACTGAGCGAACTGCGCGAGGCAGCGCGCAGGCGCTCGACATCAGAATGCAGTCCGCCGTTCGCATCGACTCGCGGATCGATACCGCTCTCCACAGGTTTCATCGCGCCAACGCGCAACCCGCGCTGCACCGCGCGCGCGGCCAGTGCGCACGCGACCACGGTCTTGCCGATCCCGGTATCGGTGCCAGTGATGCCCAGTCGCAGTGGCGTTCGTTCAGTCATCCACCGGTCCTCCGGTTGCGGGCGCGGCGGCCCGTTCGCCGTCGAGAAAGCGTAGCAGCACGTCGTACACCTGCGCGAGTTCGTCGTCCGTAGTGCAGTACGGTGGCAGGCAATACGCCACGTTGCCGAGCGGCCGCAGCAGGACACCTTCACCGATGGCGAATGCGGCAAGCTCACGGCCAATGTCGCTGAGGTACCCCGGCGCCGCGTCCAGTTCCACGGCGGCGATTGTTCCGATCTGGCGCACCGCGCGCACGCCCCGCGTTCCGCGCATGGCATCGAGATGGCGCGCCTGCTGCACTTCGATGCGAATGCGCGCGTCTTCGCTCTCTTCGTCGAACAGGGCGAGCGAGGCCAACGCCGCCGCGCAGGCGATCGGATTGGCGGTGAACGAGTGCCCGTGAAAGAACGTCAGGCGGCGATCGGCACTGAGAAACGCATCGAAGATGGATTCGGTGGCGGCGGTCGCACCGAGTGGCAGCGTGCCGCCAGTAAGTCCCTTGGACATGCACAGCAGGTCGGGGGTGACGTCGGCGCGTTCACACGCAAAGAGTGGCCCGGTGCGTCCGAATCCGGTCATCACTTCATCGGCGATGAGATGCACGCCGGCCGCCGCCGTCCGTTCTCGTATCTGCTGCAACACGCGCTCATTCCACACGCGCATGCCGCCTGCGCCGAGCACCAGCGGCTCGACGATCACCGCCGCCAACTCGTGTCCACGTGCGGCGATCAACGCATCGAGCGTGCGTACGGTGTCCCCCTCGGAGGGGTCGGGCAGTCGCGCGACCTCGAAGAGCAGCGGCTCGTACATCTGCGTGAAAACTCCACGCGCACCGGCCGCCATCGCGCCGAACGTGTCACCATGGTAGGCGTGATCGAGCGCCGCGATCAGGCGCCGCGACTGTCCGCGATTGACGAACGACTGCACCGATAGCTTGATCGCCACTTCCACGGCCGTTGAGCCGTTGTCCGAGTAAAAAATGCGCGGCAGTCCACGTGGCAGTCTGGCCACCAATGCGGCCGCAAGCATCGCCGCCGGCTCGTGCGTGAACCCGGCGAAGATCACCTGATCGAGTGTGCGCGCCTGCTCCGTGATGGCCTCGACGATCTCGGGCTGGCAGTGGCCGTGCGTCGTCACCCACCATGACGAAATCGCATCGAGGATGGGGCGTCCCGAGGCGTCGTACAACCACGCGCCCGCGGCGCGGTTGATCGGCACGGGCAGCGCCGCCTGATGGTGCTGCGTGTACGGATGCCAGACATGCGCGGCATCGTGCATGAGCACGCGCTGAGCGTCAGCAAGCGGCGGGAGTGCGTCCTCGTCACCGTCCGGCGCCGCGAACGCGTCGAACGCGTCCAACTCGTCGGTGGCGTCGTCCAACTCATCGTCCTGACCGTCGAACATGCCGTGACCGTTCATGCCGGCACTCCGCGCAGTGCATCGAGCAGGTTGGCCGCGAGTGCGTCCACCAGCGACGGGGGGTGCAGTGCAGACACGGACACGCGCAGTCGCGATGTTCCCGGCGCGACCGTGGGCGGGCGCACACCGCCAATCAGAAAGCCTCGACGGCGCATGTCCGCCACGACCTGCATCGTGCGCCCCGGATCTCCGATCAGGATGGGGAGAATATGCCCGTCCTCAATGCCCGGGATCTCGCGACCGCCGTGACGCAGGCGCGTACGCAGTCGCTGCGCTCGATCGCGCACGGCGTCGCGTCGCCACCCCTCGACCTGCGCCAGCCGCAGCGCTTCGAGCGTTGCCGCGGCGAGCGCGGGCGGTGTGCCGGTCGTGAAAATGAACGAACGCGCGCGACTGGTCAGAAGCTCGATCAGTGCCGTCGTGCCGCCGACAAATGCGCCGGCGGTGCCCAGGGCCTTGCCGAGTGTGCCGACGACCACGTCGATCTGTCCGGCCATGCCGAAGCGCTCGATCGTGCCACGACCGGTCTCGCCGAGGACGCCGGTGCCGTGCGCGTCATCCACATACGTCCACGCCCCGAACTCGCGCGCCAGCGGCACGAGCGCGTCCAGCGGAAAGAGATCGCCGTCCATCGAGAAAATCCCCTCCACCACGATCAACGCACGACGGAACTGCGTGCGGTCTTCTTCGAGCGCGCGCCGCAGCGCGTCGATGTCGGCGTGCGCAAAGACGCGCAACGTCGCTTTCGACAGCCGGCAGCCATCCACCAGTGACGCGTGGTTCAGAGCATCCGAATAGATCACATCGCCCGCGCTGACCAGCGCCGGAATGACGCCGATGTTGACCATGTAGCCGGACGCAAAGAGCAGTGCGGATTCGCACGACTTGTAGCGCGCCAGTTCCCGTTCGAGGGAGTCGTGAATGGGATGATTGCCGGAGATCAGTCGCGCCGCGCCCGCGCCGGTGCCTTCGGCCTGCAACACGGCGCCTGCAGCACGCGCCACGCGCGCATCCGCCGCGAGTCCGAGATAATCGTTGGAGGCAAAGTCGGCGATGCGTTCGCCGTTGAGCAGTACGGTGCCGGCGCGACGTTCCTGTACGGCGCGCAAAGTGCGCCGCAGCCCTGCGGCCTGCAGCGCCATCAGCTCTTCTTCCAGCACATCGCCCATCGGGCGCCGCATGTCCGCGTTCAAGATTGCGCTCACGTGAAAGGCTACTGCACCACAAAGGTCAGTCGTTTCGACGTCGCGTGCGCCGAGCAGAAGCCGCCGTAGACACCGACAGGCACGGTGTAGTCGCGCTCGCCGCCCGCCACGGCGCTGAACATTGCGAGCTGGTGGGTCATCGTGTCCCCGTTGACCACGCGGATGATACGCTTGCTGCCGCTGCCGCCCACAAACACGGTGTCACCAAGCGTCGAGCGGCGTCCACGATGATCAATGACGGTGGCAATGCCGCCACGGGCCACGCGGATCTCGACGTTGGGGCGCGGCCACACCCACCACGCCGCGATGGCGGTCAGCAGTACGACGCCGCCGATCGCGAGCTGGCGGATCACTGCTGCTCCGGGCGCACCACGGCCAGGACGCTCGTCGTCCGTCCGTCCGCGTGATGCAGGGCCAGTTGCATCGAATCACCCGGCGCCATCTCGCGCGTCAGATCGATGAGCATGATGTGCATCCCGCCGGGCTGCATGGTGAGCGTCGCGCCAGGCGCGATCGGCAGGGAGTCGAGTTGCGCCATGTGCGCCATGTTCTCCCGTTGCATGCTCTCGTGGAGCTCCGCGGCGCGCGCCTGAAAGGAGCCGGCGCTGACGATGGTGACCGTGCCGGTGTCGCGGTTCTCGAGCGTCATGTACATCGCGCCCGACTGCGTCGCACTGGTGACGCGCACCCACGCATCCGCGACCGTTAACGGTCCGTTCGTCGCGATATCATGCGATGGTGTGCAGGACGCCAGCATCAATAGCGGGACAAGGGGACGCAGCGCCGGTCGGAAGGGCGCGGACTCGTTGGAAGTCATAGCAGTCGCTTGAGATCGTCCGCCAGCTCTTCACGGCCGGTGCCGAAGGCGTGGAGCGCGACAAGTCGTCCGCGGTCATCCACGAGAAAGAGCTGCGAGGAATGGCTCATCAGATAGCCGCCGGCACTGACGGCGGCCACGTCGCGCAGCGCCGACGCGCCAAATGCAGCCATGATGTCGGCGGTGGTGGCCGTATCGCCGGAGAGTCCGACGAACGTCGAATCGAACTGGTGCGCATACCGGTCAGCCAAGGCTGGCGTATCCCGTTCCGGATCGACGGACACGAAGACCCACCGGACGCGATTGCCATCTCGGCCGAGCATCCGTTTGACGGCGTGCCAGTCGGCGAGGATCGTCGGGCATACGTCAGGGCAGTGCGTGTAGCCGAAAAACACGACCATCGGCCGACCGTCTTCCGGCGACGTGCGATAGGTCGATCCGTCGCCGCGTGTGAACGTGAAGGAGGGCAACGCGGTCGGCGGATTCACGGCAGCACCCGCAAACTGCCGATCGAGCTGGTCACACGCCGTGAGCGCGATCGCGCAGACGAGCAGACCAGCGAGTGGGTGCGCTCGACGGCGGGAAAGAGGCCACATGCCCTGCAATATGCCCGCACTCAACGGTGGCGTGCAGGGTCGCGCGACGATTGATTTCCGCGCCATGTCGACCCCTCCGCTCGCCGCCGACAGCGTGGCCGCGTCGTCCAGCCGCCACGCGTCGTCGAACAACCACTGGTGGCTTCGTCCGCTGCTGCTTGGTGTGGTGGCGATCGCCGCCGCGCATCTGCTCGACGAGACGGCGTGGCGGGAACTGCGGGATGGGCGCGTGTACGAGCGCGACTGGGGACGTCTGCTCCGCTCGATCGGATATCTGCCAACGTGGCTGATCATCGCGATCGGATTCTGGACCCACGACCGCCCGCAGCGCGGGTGGGGATGGCGCGGGGGACTCGCCATCCTTTCGCCTGTCGCCGCCGGAGTGGCGGCCGAAGTGCTTAAACTGTGCGCCCGGCGGCTGCGCCCGGACCCCGAGGTCTTCGGCTACGTATTTCGTGCGTTCAGCGACCAGCCATGGCACAATGGCGGACTGGGATTGCCGAGCAGTCACGTACTCGTCGCATTTGCCGGTGCGGCGGCGTTGGCGCGCCTGCTTCCACGTGCGTGGGCGCTCTGGTATCTGCTGGCGGCCGGCTGCGCGATGACCCGCGTCATGGCCGTGGCCCACTTCCTGAGCGACGTGGTAGCGGCCGCCGTGATCGGATGGTTCGTCGCCGCAGCGCTGTCCCGATGGATGCTCCCGAAGGAGCGGCAGTCGTAGCGCATGCGGGACGACGGCCAAATCAGATCACGGGTATTGCTTCTTGAGTTCCGCCGCGGTCCACTGTGTCTTGCGCGCCTTTGTCGCGGCACGCACGACGGCGACCTGTGCCGCGCTCACGGCGGGCGCCTTGTTGCCCCACTGCGAGCGGATGTAGGTGACGACGTTGGCGATTTCCTGATCGTTGAAGGTCGTGCCCCACGGCGTCATCATGCTGTTGTACTTGGCGCCCTTGACCGTGATCTCGCCCTGCATGCCGTGCAGGACAATGGCGATAGGCACCTCGGGCTTGCCAGTGACCCACTCCGAACCGGCGAGCGGTGGGAATGCGCCGGGCAAGCCGGCACCCGTGGCCTGATGACACGCCGTGCAGGTGGCGTACACCTCCGGGCCGGTCTTGGCCTTCTGTGCGGATACGAGCGTCGGGACAGCCAGCAACGTGGCCGCTGTGAGCCCCGCGAGAAGCTTGCGCATTCGAGCAACTCCGTGGTGGGTGAGCGAGCGCGGGCTGGTCGGCCAGTCGCCCGTGCAGGGAAAATATCACATCACCGCGCGCTACAACATTGACAGTTGGGGCGGGTATGCAACTCAAATCACCGGCGTGCATGAAGTCGCGGGCAACGCGGAGGACATGGGCATGCAGCGCATGAAGCTCCACCGCATGCGAGATTCAGGACGGAGCGCCTTCGCCGCACGCGCGCCGACAGCACATTGCTTGTTCACCTACGCTTCGCCACTCATTGGAGTTCTCCATGAGCTTTCGTTCAAAGTTTCGTACCGTCGCTGCTGTTGGCGCCCGTCGCTCCACGCGCGCGCTGCTCGCCGCCACCCTTGCGATCGGCGCGCTTGCCGCCACGGCGAGCACCGGCTCGGCCATGCGCGGTGACGCCATGCGCGGTGACGCCATGCGCGGTGACGCCGTGCGCGGTGACGCCGTGCGCGGTGACGCCGTGCGCGGTGACGCCGTGCGCGGTGACGCACGCCGTCATCTCCGACTGCTGCGCGGGTCTCCCGCCGCAGATACCACGCTGGCCGCGTCGCCGGACGCCATCCGGCTTTGGCTCTCGGAACCCACCGAAGCGCCTGGGTCCAAAATCGCGCTCGCCAATGCGGCTGGCGCAGCCGTCACGCTGCAGCCGATCAGCCGGGACGCAGCGAAGGACGCCCCGCTCGTGGCCAAGGTGGCGGCGCCGTTACCTCCCGGCGCGTACAAGGTGACGTGGAAGGCCATGTCCAGGGACGGACACGTCGTCAACGGCACCTATGGGTTCACCGTCGGCGCGGCGAAGTAGCGGAAGCACGTCATGACGCTGGCTCCAGTTGCGCGCCTGTTGCTGTATATCGGCGCGTTGCTCGTGGTTGGGGATGCGGCAACAGGCTGGTCGGCACGACGTGTCACCTCACGCACACCGGTGGCGACCGGATGGACACTCCTCGCCGTGGCGGTAAGCGCCCTATGGCTGCTGCAGGTGCGCGATATGGAGCTCACGCTCTCGGTGAACGACGCGCGCATGCTGCTCACGCAGACGATGTGGGGGCGCGGCTGGTCGTGGCTTGCGGCATCCGTCGTGACGGGCACGACCGCGTTCCTGCTGCGCGCTCCGCGCGCGATCACGGTACTCTGTGTGCTTGCCGTGGCGCTGAGCATGAGTGGCCTCGGTCACGCCGCGGCGGACGACGCGTTTCCACTGCTCGGTCGCGCGGTGGATTCCGCCCATGTGCTGTCGGTGGGCGCGTGGATTGGCGGACTGTCATTATTGAGCTGGTCGGCGCGGCACCGCACGCGCAGTGCCGAGCGTACGAGTGTCGCGCAGTGGGAGCGGTTCAGCCGGATGGCCACGATTGTGGCACCGATTGCGGTGGCCACCGGAGTGCTGCTCGCGTGGCGCCGGTTGCGCATCGTGCCGCTGGACAGCGGCGCGCTGACCCCAACCTCGCTGAGCGCCGTTCGGGCAAGTGAGTACGGCTGGCTGCTGCTGGGCAAAACGGTGCTGGTGTGCGTCACACTGGTGCTCGGCCTCAAACACAAACGGCGCATGCTCGGAGAGCACGCGCCGTCTGCCACAACTGTATCGATCGAACTCGCGGTCGCGCTCGCAGTGCTGGCAGTGACCGGACTGCTGACCGGCACCTCGCCGCCAGGCGAATAACGCGCCTTTTACCGGTTGTAGCGCTTTTTGAACTTGTCGACGCGACCCTGCGTGTCGATGAGGCGTTGCGTGCCGGTGTAGAACGGATGCGAGTCGCTCGTGATTTCGAGAAGAATGAGGGGATATTCGTTCCCGTCGTCCATCTTGATGGTCTGCTCGCTGGTCATCGTGGAGCGCGTGATCACCGTGGTACCGGTGGACGAGTCCTTGAACACGACCGAATGGTACGGTGGGTGAATGCCTTCTCTGGCCATCTTGCTTCTCCAGCATGCGCTGCCATTGCCGGCGGAAGCGCGTCATAGGAATGCCGTGCCATCGGTGCGTCGTGGCGGGCGTAGCATGAATGAATGGCAGCGCCGGCGCCTCTGGTCAAGGGAGCGGGCGTGCCGTTCGCCGAACCCGAGCGCGCTGCATTCGACTAACTCGTTGTGAAATAACGTCTTGTACGTCTGGTGCGGGACGTCTGATTCACGTTGCCGTACCCCTCCGTCGCCCCACTGCGCGCGCCCTCCACGATGAAGGGTATGGTCGAGGTCAGGCGGCGATCACCAATGGCGCGGTGCGCGCGCGGCAGACATGGTGCGAGAGGGTAAGATTGAGGCACGCGGTGCCGATGGCATCCGTGCCGCCGCGCGCGCTGAAACTGTCGATTCCCCAGCGCGTACGAGGCGGAACGACGCCGAGCCCTCGGCGCATTTTGTTGCGACCCCCTCCGGAACTTTGTATGCGGCAACAGGCGCCTGCTGTGGCACCCAACGTCAGCGAGATCACCCGGAGTGCCGGCGCTGCGGACGTCTACACGGCCGCCCGGAACCAGCGGAAGGAACTGCGCAGTCAGTTGGAGACGCTGGAAGAGCGGCGCAGCGATCTGACGAATCAGCTGAACAACGACGAGAGTAGCGAGGCGGTGCGTGCCGGCCTGACGCAGCGCCTCACGGATGTGGACGCACGCATTGGCGCGACCGACGCGCAGCTGGCGCAGGCGGATGCCGCCGTGGCCACGGCTGCGGCCGTGCCCGGGGCGATCGTGGAGCCGCCGCCGTATGTGCGCAACGGACCACCTGAAGAGCTCATCGCCATCCCGATCGTGTTCACGCTGGCCGTGCTGATGCCGATCGCTATTGCCTACGCGCGCCGGATCTGGAAGAAGGGCGCCACCGTGATTGCTCCCGTGCCGCGCGAGGTGCAGGACAAGCTGGACGCGTTGAGCGAGGCGGTGGAGTCGATCGGCCTCGAGGTGGAGCGGATCGGCGAAGGGCAGCGCTTCATCACCAGGGTGATGAGCGACCCGACCGCGCGTTCGCTGGGCGCCGGCGCGGCGCAGCCAATCCCCGTGCCGCAGCGTGGCGAGCATCTCGCGGTCCCGCGGGTCGAAACCGTCTAGTCGGGCCGGGCGCGCGCAAACTCCATTCCCGCATTTGCTTTACCAACGTAAGCCGCCCGTTTTTTGTGATGAACAAGTCGACTGGGGCGTACCTCGCGGCCATCGGCCGGCGGGGCGGCGTCACCAGCCGTCGGACGCTCGATCCCGAGACGGCGCGGAACATGGTGCGTGTGCGCGAGGCGCGCCGGGCGTTCGCGCGATCCTACGCGCAGTGTTTCTGGTCGTACCGTCGTGCGCTTGTCGTCGGCCTCGCGGACGTCCCGTGGGTGGCGAGGCAGCTCATGAAGCACGGCGATCGTGATGCCTGGCGGGTTGGTGCGGTGCTGCTCAGAGGTGCACCGTGCCCGTAGCGAAGCACCAGTCATCGGGAGCGCGACCGTTGGAGTGATGGACAACGCAGGCTGGTGGCGCGCAGTCGAACTGTGGATAGCATGAGTACTGCAAAGGACGTCGGTACGTTTTCGGCCTCTCTGGATCTCGTGCTCGCTCCCGATGATCATCGCACACTCGCACAGATGCTACGGCAAACGACGCTGAGCCGAGCCACTGCCAAGCGCGTGCGTGTGGTCCTGTCGCTGGCGACTGCAACTCCACCATCGCGGCGCGCTTCGCCTGCACGGATCGGTTCATCGCGATCTGAAAACGGCGCTTCGTCGACGGGGGCGTGCGCGTTGGCGGATGCGCCACGCGCCGGACGCGGGCATGGGATGAGCGCCGCGCGCGAGGCGAAGATCGTGGGGATGACGCGGCAGACGCCGCCGCCTTCCCCGCTGACCCACAGGTCGAGTCGGCGCCTCGCCGCGAAGCTGGGCGTCGCCCAGTCCACGGTCGCGATCGTGTGGAAGCGACACGGCCTCAAGCCGCATCGGCTCGAGCGCTACAATAGCAGTCCCGATCCCGACTTCGAGACGAAGGCGGCCGATATCATCGGCTTGTACATCACGCCGCCCATGAACGCCGTCGTGATTTGCGTCGACGAGAAGATGGCCATGCAAGCGTTGGATCGGACGGATACCGTGCTGCCGCTGCGACCGGGGCGCGCGGAGGCGCATGGCTTCAAATACGTGCGGCATGGCACCCGTTCGCTGTCCGCCGCGCTCGTGGTGGGCACCGGCCGCGCGCAGGGAAAGTGGCGGCACGCCATACGAGTGCCGAGTTCGTGGACTTTCTCGGGACCGTGCGCGTACGGCGCCGCGCGGAACGGCGATCCACTTCGTCGTCGACAACCTGTCGGCGCATAAGACTCAAACGGTGAAAGACTGGATCGCGGCGCATCCGCGCGTTGCGATGCACTACACGCCGACGCACAGCAGTTGGCTCAATCAAGTGGCGAGCTGGTTTTTTTGCGCGCATCGAGCGGGACTGCATCGTATGCGGCATCTTCACCTCCACGACCGATCTCACCCGCAAACTGCTGCGCTATAACAAACGCCATAACGACACCTGCCAGCCGTTCGGGTGGCGGTACCGCGATCCCACGCAAACGTGGAAGCGTGGCAAGGCCAACACGTCGGCCCGCATCGTCTTCCGAACGCGCACTTGGGCAGGTGGCGAGGCGGCTGTTCGTCACAACTCTTCAACAATCGGCGTCATGCCCGGCAAGCCGGAGCGTCCTCAATAACTTTTACGGGTCTACCACTCGATCCACTCGCCCGCAGTGACACGACGGTACCGACACACGGGAGCGCGACCAGTGCCGTCGTCTCGATCCAGTTCGAAAGGGTTCATCGCTCTGGGGCTGACCGTGCTGCTGCTCGGCGCGTGCGGAGAGGACCCGATCGCGCCTACCCCCGACGCAACGCGGGTCGTCAGTGTCTCCGTCGAAGCGCCGTCCGCCGTACTGCGAGTGGGCCTCACCCAGCAGTTTACCGCCGTGCCGCGCGACGCCGTGGGTGCCGCGCTGATCGGTCGTGTCGTCACGTGGAGTACCAGCGATCCCGCGGTCGCCACGATCGACGGCACTGGCATGCTGACCGCGCTCCGCGCGGGCACAGTGCTCGTTCTCGCGACCAGTGAAACGCGCCAAGGGTCGCTGAGTCTCATCGTGTCGCCACAGCCGTCGATTGCCGTCATCACGCCATCGGTGCTGCGCGCCGGGGCACGAGCGCGCATCGATGGAGAGGGATTCGATGCGTCGTCCGCAGGCTTGATTGTTACGGTGCGTGGCGTGCCCGCGACTATCGTTGCCGGGTCGCGCACAAGTCTCGAGATCGATGTGCCCTGCATGGCGACCGGGCCGGCCGAGCTGGTGTTGACGGTCCCCGGTGCCCCCGCCGTGCGAGTCGCGCTGTCGCTCGACGTGACGCAAATCGCGGTTCCCTTGGGTCAGTTCATGATCATGCCGAACGCAGGCGCGTCGGCGTGCAACGAGTTGGCTCCCGCCGCCGGCCCCGCTCGATATCTGCTCGCGGTGTTCAGTGTGGCCACGTCGGCCAATGCTCAGGCGGAGGTCGGGTTGTCGGGGAACGCGCCGCTCGCGGCGTTGACGGCAGCGGCGTCGGCGGCGCCGATGTTCATGCAATCGCGCCGCGTCGAGCTCCCCGCATTACGGACTCCCGATGACATTCACGGCGAGCATCTCGAGCGCGATCGAGGGGAGGCCGAGCGTTTGATGTTGTTCGCGCGGTCGTCGTTGCGCGAAAGATTGCAGGTTGCACCCGCCACCGTGGCCCCCATCACTACCGGCGAGCTGCGGAACTTCTACTTCACGTTCGGCACGTCATGTAATGACAGTTTGCGCGTGATGCGCACCCGGGCGATTCGCGTTGGCACCCGGTCCGTCATCTGGGAGGATACGACCAACAGTCTGCAATCGGACACGGATGCGCGGCTCGCCGGGTATTACGCCCGCATCGGGCAGATCTTCGACGATGAACAGTACGCGTCGGTTGCGCGCACGTTCGGTGATCCGTTGTTGCGCGACGCCGAGACCGACAATGACGGCAAAGTACACGTGGTGCTTTCGCAACGGCTCAACGCGAGTGGGACGGCGGCGTACGTGACGTCGTGTGATCAGTTTCCACGCACCGCGTCACCAGGCAGCAACTTCGGACAGGTGATGTACGGTATGGTGCCCGTGACCACGACGTTGGACGTGGAGAGTACCGAGTCGCCCGACGGCTGGTACGCGTTCATGTCGCGTAGTGTCGTGCACGAGCTCAAGCACATTGCGTCCAATTCCGCGCGCGTGGCGGCCGGTGCGGTGAACTTTGAGCAGGTGTGGCTCGAGGAGAGCACGGCGCGCCACGCCGAGGAGGTGTGGGCGCGGGAGTCGCTGTATCGTGTCCCGTGGAAGGCCAACATCGGTTTCGGGACCGCCGGGACATTGGGGCTGTTCTGCGATTTTCATCCCGCGAATGCCTCCTGCACCGATGGCGACGCGTTGCATCGGCCCAGTTTGGGCATGCGTCGCCACTTCAACGAGTTGCGCAGCAAATTGATCGAGCCCGCGAATTGGTCGCCGTTCGGTGACGCGTTCGGTCAGAACGGTGCGACGTTTTATAGCACCGCATGGTCGTTGGTGCGCTACGCCGCCGATCGATTCGCAGGCTCCGAGCCGGCGTTCTTTCGCGCGCTGACCAGCGCGACCACGACCGGGATGACGAACCTGGCCAGTGTGTCTGGCACAACAGCGGACCAGTTGATCGGCGGCTGGGGACTGGCGCTTGTGCTGGACGACAACCCCGCGCTCGCGCGGCCGCTGGCGGCGCTTCAGATCCCCTCGTGGAATCTGCGTGACATTTATGCGGGACTGAATGCGTCGCCCGCGTGGCGTGAGCGTTTCCCGACCGCGTTCCCGTTGGTGACGACGCCACTTTCGTTTGGAGCGTTCGGTGCACGGGGCGCGCTGATCCGGGGCGGCGCCCATGCGTTTTTCGAGCTGTCGGGGGTTTGGGACGCTCCGCAGCTGTTGTCCCTGCGTGGTGGTCGCAACGGCGCGCTGCCGTCTGATGTGCGACTCGCCATCGTGCGCCTCGAATAGGAAACCGCAACATGATCACGAGATGCATCGGCACCACACGGCGGGCGGTTCTGCCCTTCGCGTTGATCACTGTCCTGACGTACTGCCACGATCCGGCGCGTCCGATGATGTCTGCGGCGTCCCCGACCGACGCCGTCGACCGGGCGTCGTTGCAGCGACGCGCATTCGTGCTCGACGTGCACCTGCGCTCGGGACGGATCGCGGTCTCGCCGAACGGCGTCCCAGTCCAGGCCGTCCCTGCATTACCGCGCTCGGCAAGCAGTCCGGCGATCGCGGCGTTCTCGCTGCTCGGTGCGGGGGTGGTTGACCTGCTGACGTCCAACTATTCGGCCGGGGCGGTGGGCGCGGTCTCGCCGGGTAAAATCGCGGTCAGCTTCGACCTGCGCGTGCGGAACCTGCTCAGCGCAGAGCGGCTCGTGACGCCGACGTTTCCGTCGCCGCCGGTGGGCGCCACCGGCGTGCAACTGCTGCCCTTCTCGATCACCGTCCTGACCACGTCGACAGGAACGGGTCAGGTGATCGTCGGCCCCCAGTGGGACGGCGCTCCGCACAACTTTTTTAACGACACCGGGTGCACGCAACTCCCGACGGACTGCTTGCCCTACGAACCCTTTCCCCCGATCGGTCCGTTGATGACGTCAGCGCCGAGGACCATCGATTTCCTCGTCGATCCCTCCGTACAGGACTTCCGCGTCACACTCCTGCTCGCAGCCGACGTGCAACGCGTGAGCGGAGGCTGACGCAGGGGTCGTGACCGCGACTTTACACGTCAGTCGCACGAATCGACACTAGTGTTTCAGTGTGTGTGTACCCTACGTCACACACTCATCGGACCCTCCCAATGTCTGCTTGGCTCCAGGTCGCGTCGCTTTTATCGCCACGATTCGTTTTGGCGACCACAATCCTTGCCGGCGTATCGACCGTGCCCGCGTCCGCTCGTGCACCGCACGGTGTCGTAGTGACGGAGCACCACGCTGCCACGACACTGCACACGAACACTCGCTGGCGTGCGGATCGGCGACATGTGCTGGACGGGGTGGTCCGGGTGGCGCCAGGCGCAACGCTCTCGATCGATGCCGGCACGCAGATTGAAGCGGCACCCGGGGCCGCCGTTGTGGTGGATCGGGATGGTCGCCTGAATGCCATCGGCACCTTATTCGAACCGATCATCTTTCGCTGTGGCGATAATGCCTCCGCGACGCGCGGATGCTGGGAAGGGGTGGTCATCGCCGGCAATGCGCCTCTCAACGGCGGCTCGACGAACAGCCCCCAGGCGCGCGGGGTCGGCGGGTCTGGATGCGCGCAGCGCGCGGACGAACCGCTGACCACCGCGTACGGTGGCTGCGATGCAGCCGACAGCTCGGGCACCTTGCGGTTCGTGCGGGTTGAACACGCCATGCGCGGTCTCGTATTGCTCGGCGTGGGTCGTGGCACGCAGGTGGAAAAGGTTCAGGTGTATGGTGCTGCCGCCGCCGGCGTGGTGCTGCGGGGCGGCACGGTCGACCTGCGGGAGCTCGTTGTCACCGGCGGCGGCGACGTGGGGATCTGGTGGAGCGCGGGCTGGACAGGCCGGTTGCAGTTCGCCGTCGTGCAGTCGCCGTCGGCGTCGCTTGTGGGACTGCTTGGCCAGAACGACGCCGCCTCACCGGATGCACAACCTCGCTCCGCACCGGTGATTTCCAACGTCAGTCTGCTGCAGCTGCCGACTGCCGGTCCCAACGTCGGTATCCGGCTGGGCGATGGTACCACGGCGGATCTGAGCAATGTGCTCGTGGTTGGCTACGACGTGGCGCTCGATGTGGATGGCGCGGCTACGTGCAACCGGATCGGGACGGACGTTCGCATTCGCCATTCCGTGGTGGCAGGCGTTGGTTCGCTCGGTGACCCCGACGTCGACGCCACGTGCACTTTGGGAGACGGGGTCGAGAACGTCTTGCTCACCGACCCGTCGATCGGGCGCATCACCGACACGGCGCTGCTGATGTCGCTGCTGAAGAGCGGTTTCGGTGAGCGTGTCCCCGATTTCCGCGCCGTGGCGCCCATCCTGACGTCATTAGCGGTGGCGCCGCCAGTCGACGGTTTCTTTCAGCCAGCGGCGTTCGTGGGAGCGGTTGAAGTCGTTACGATCCAAGCCTCCGGCATCCCATGGTTCAGCGGCTGGACGCGGGATGGGGTGGTTCCAGGCGCTCCGTTACTCGGGGCGCTCCAGGGGACCGTGTCTTCGGCAACGCGAGGCGCATTGCACGGCGCGCGCGTGGAAAGCGGCGGCGCGAGCACCCTCACCGCTCCCGACGGCACGTTCAGCTTCGCGGGCGTGCTTGCCGGCGCCGCCGCGGTGCACGTGACCACGGTTCCCGGCGGCTGCACCGCGCCGGCACCCGTGTCGGTGCAGGTGCCCGCGGGCAACGTCGGTACCGTCTCTGTGACCGTAATCTGTTCGGCACCGACGATCGTCACGTCGGGACTGGTGCTGACGTACATCTGTCAGAATCGCTTCCGTGTCCGCAATCCCAACGACGCGGTACTTCCGGTGACCTGGGACGTGGCTGGGACTGCCGTGAGCGGAGCATTGTCGTTACCTGCGCGCCCGATCGGCGGCACGTTCAGCGAACTCTTTTTCGACGCCGGCGTTACGGGCACCGTGCGATTGCTTTATCTGGGCAACCAGATTCAGGTGAAGGCCAATGGTGGAGTGCCGACCTGCGCGCCGTGAACGCGTTCATCAGGGAGACGAGCCGATCGGCCGATAGTGGTGCCCGAAGGCACAAAGCGCACGTCGTGTCGAACGGAAATGACTTCAGTCTGAATCTTGGCGCAAGCGACCAGCGAACGTAGGTGCGGGCCGTGGTGAATGGCACATTGCTGCGCGTCGGCCATCGAAGATCGTGACGTTGCGCGCAATTGGGGGAATTCGTTCTAGAGGCAGAGCTCGCTGCTGACGCCGATGTTTTCCGGCGGAATCGGCCACAGCCGTTTTGCACCGATTCCTCGAACGAGTGCTGCCGCAATGAACTGGGTCACCCGAGTGAACGCGTTCGCACACGGACGTCACATACTAGTCACGCTGCTGCTCACGGTGGCGTGCGCTGCGCCCACCGAGACTGTGCTGCTTTCGCCGGGCAACGTGACCACAGCAGCGTCGCCATTCCGCAGCGCCGCCTTTGTCATCGACGTAAACACGAGGCGTCTCTCGGCGAGCGTGTCACCTCCGGTCAAGGGAGCCGTGCGAAACGCATGGTCTCCGTCCACCGTGGCACCCGCGGTCGCATCCCTGCCGCCCGGTTCCGCCCAATTCTCGATACTCGGGTCGGACGCGGTCGATATCGCGGTGACGAATTTGGTGCGCGGAGTAACCGGGGCCAGCGTACCCGGAAAGGTCTTGCTGACCTTCGATCTGAGTATCATCGGCAAGTTGAACGGAGTGCGACTCTCGACGCCGACGTTTCCGACACCTCCACGCGGCGTGACGGGGGTTCAGGCGTTTCCGTTCGAACTCTCGGTCATCACATCGGCGGGGGGCGTCGGAAGTGCAGGGAACGAACTTGTCGTGACCCTGCCACGCTTCGGCGCCATCATGGCCAGCACCGACTGGGATGGCGCGCCGCACAGCTTCTTCAACGACGCCGACTGCTCGAACGGCTCGAACGACTGCTTTCGCTATGAGCCGTTCGGTGACGTCGCACCGCGCGCAGCCTCAGCGCCGCGACGCGTTGGGTTCCTCATCGACCCAACGGTCGGCGATATCCGGGTTCGTTTGCTCGTCGCTGCTGACATTCGGATCGAGTAAGCGCTTCGAAAGAGCCGTACCCGAAGAACGGCGTGGATCAGTCTATCGAACGATGACCTCTACACGACGATTCTTCGCGCGGCCCCCCGCAGTTCCGTTGCCAATCGCAGGACGTGCAGAACCGTGCCCGATGGTCGTGATGCGCGCATCTGCCACACCGCGGGACAGGAGATACGCACGCGCCGCCATCGCGCGTCTCGCGGAGAGCGGATTGTTGATCAGGGCTCCGGACATGCTATCGGTGTGTCCTTCCAGCCGTACGGAGACGTTCGGATATGCCACGAGATAATCAAAGACTTTACCCAACTCGCGTCGCCCCTCGGGCGTCAACGCAATGAGACCGCTCGCGAACGTGACCGCGCTAGCCGAGAACGCGCCGATACGCGGACAGCCCCTCATCTCGGCGACGCCGGCAACGGCTGGGCATCGATCATCGGCATCGAACACGCCATCCTTGTCGGCGTCCGGCGTCGTGCAGCCTCCAAACTGCGACGTTCCCGCAACGGTGGGGCAGCGATCGTCGTCGTCGCTCACGCCATCTTTGTCGGTGTCCGTGAAAACGCAGCCCTCGCTCTGCACGCGACCAGGCGTTTGCGGGCACTTGTCGAACTCGTCTGTGACACCGTCGTCGTCCACGTCAGGCATCGGGCATCCCGCATTGCGCTCCACGCCGAACACCGTTGGACACTTGTCCGACGCGTCCGCCACTTTGTCGCCATCGATGTCGATACTGGCCGGCGTCTCTGGCGTCGGTGACTTCGCGGCTTTCGAGTCTCTCCCGGTCGGCTCTTTCCCCGTCGACTCTTTCCCCGTCGGCTCTTTCCCCGTCGACTCTTTCCCCGTCGGCTCCTTCCCCGTCGACTCTTTCCCCGTCGACTCCTTCCCCGTCGGCTCTTTCCCCGTCGACGGCTCTGCTGCCTCCGCGGGCGTCGTGTCTGTCGCACGGGACCGTGAACGACGGCCACCAACGAGGCGCAACTTGAGTCCCGCTTGCACCGTCTGGTTGTAGAGCTTCGCGCTCGGGGTGGCGAGTTCACGACCGTCGATGTTGGTGAAACCGTAGACGTAGCGTCCGTACAATGTCACGCGACTGCGCGGGAAGAGTTCGACGCCACCGGTCGCCGCGTAGGTCACCTGTGGGATATGGTCACGAGCGATGAGATTCGGGTCGTCGACCACCGCGATCGGGTAATCGACTTGCCCACCTGCGGTGATCGCGAGCGGACCGAGATGCACCTTCAGCACCAGCGGCGCCGAGAGCCAGGTCACGGTTGCATCGGCAAGGAACGCGCGGGAACGTGTTCCGGGCGCCTGTAGCGAGGGCATCGAGCTGTATTGAACTTGTGGTTCGATCGAGAAGAAGCGGCCGAGTGGCACTGTGAGCCAGATACCGGCCGCCCAGCCAATCTGTTGCTCGAACGAAACGGTCCCCTCCGTGACACGAAACGCGCTTTGCTGCGCGGCGCCGAGCAGGCCTGCCGCTACCCTCGGTCCGGATCTCGCGGTGGACTGTGCGTGCATGTTCGCGCCACTGAGGCACGCGAGCAGCAATCCGGTGACGACCATTTGGCAGCGTCGCGGCGCGTAGCAGAAAGCCATGCTGAGAAGTGTTGAGCGAATGAAAACAACGCGAGGCGTCGCGATCGCGACGCCGGAGGAAATAGTCCTGAGCAAGCTACAGATCGATAAACGGAAGGTGGATGCGCATCGTAAAGCCTGTGTCACGAGTTCTCAGATGCCGGCCATTCTTGCCAATCGTGCAGTTCCTTCCCACGCACTACAGATACTCACCCCTCTCGAGCGTGAACCATGCGTTGTTGTCTCCAGCTTCTTTTCCTCTGTGTCGTAACCGTTGCAGCGCAGGCGTGCGCCGGTCGCGACACCGCGAATCTTGCCGACGATCCGGCACGTCTGCGCCTCACGTCGATTGTCGCCGGGAACATGTTCACGTGCGGCCTCGACCGGGATCGAGCGCTCTGGTGCTGGGGTGGAAACGGCTTCGGCGAGCTTGGCGTTGGCGACAGCAAGGATCGACTGCGACCGGTTCGCGTCGCTACCAAACCGGTAGCGCGCCTCACCACGGGCGAAGAGCGTGTCTGTACCATCGACACTACGGCGACGCTGCGCTGTTGGGGCGACAATGTTGCGTGGGCGCTCGGCGACTCCACGGTCACGAGGCGCACGCTACCAGCGGTGTTGCCAGTTGGCCGGGTGCGGCAGGTGGCGGCCGGTTCGCGTTTCACCTGTGCGACCGATTCCACGGGTACCGCGTCCTGCTGGGGCGGCGATCGCAACGGTGAACTGGGCGACGGAGGCGACACCGTCGCCGCTCGCATTACTCGCGAGCGAGTCGCGTCATCAGTGGCGTTCGACACGATTGTCGCGGGACGCATACACGCCTGTGGTCTGACCGCAGACGGTACTGCGTGGTGCTGGGGCGCCGCCGGACTGGCTGGCGATGGCTCACGAGACAAGCGACTCGCGCCGGTACCTGTTTCCGGCACACAGCGGTTTCGCTCGCTCACCGCAGGCTACGGCGTAACTTGTGGGATCACGCGCACCGCCGACGCATGGTGCTGGGGCTTGGGCAGTGATGGACAGCTTGGTTTTGGTGCACAACTCGACAACCACTTCGTGCCGGTGCCCGTTTCAGGTGGGCATAAGTTTCGTCAGCTGGCGGCCGGATTTCATCGCGTCTGTGGACTCGACCTCGAGGGCAAAGCGTGGTGCTGGGGTTCGAACTTCAACGGCGCACTCGGCGACACCGGGCGCGTCGCGTCTGATAGCCCGGTGCCTGTACGCGGTTCACGCCGATACCTCACGATCGCGTCCGGGGACTCGCACGCCTGCGCACTCGACCGAGACGGGCACGCGTGGTGTTGGGGACAGAACAGGGTTGGAGCCGGTGGCGGCGCGCTCGGCGATGGGACCATCGAGAACAAATCCTACCCTGTCCCAGTCTCCGCGCCCGACACGTCACCGATCGTTGCCGCACCAGCGCCGCGCAGCACGCCATAGGCGCGCGAGCAGCGAGACCTCACGGCGCGCGAATCTGCACCAGCACCGGAACGTTGGACGACAGTGCTGCACCCGTACCCAACTGACCAGCCAGCCCGGCGCCCCAGCAGTAGGCCATGCCTGCGGTGGTGAAAGCGCATGCCGACGCGCCCGAAGGATCCGACAGATTCACCACCACACCTGCGGCCGCGAAGGCGCCGGACACCGGAGACGGAACCGCTTGCGCGGAGTTGGTCGTACCATTGCCAAGCACGCCGCTCACGCCCGCGCCCCAGCACTGCACGGCACCGACGTTGGTGACGGCGCAGGTCGTCTGGCCACCGGCAGAGACCTGCTGATACTGCGCGCCGCCGCTCACGAGAACAGGTCCGCTCGTGGCGACGCTTACGACGCCATTCCCAAGTTGTCCGTTCTCCTGCGACCCCCAGCAAAACAGCTCCCCAGCCACCGTGACGCCACACGTATGCACGCTACCCGCGTCAATGTTGGCGAAAGTGTGGCCGCCGGGTACGAGCACGGGCACGTTACTTTGCGTGCCGATTAAGATGGGATCGGTGCCGAGCTCTCCACGACCGTTCCCTCCCCAGCAATACGCCGCACCGGATGCCGTGAGCGCGCACGTATGCGATTCGCCGGCCGCGAGTTGGGTGAAGGCCAACGGTCCCGCTTGTACCAAGGCGGGGATAAGCTGGGTCGCGGTGCCGATCTGGCCCGTTTGTCCTTCTTGATTCCATCCCCAGCACCAGGCGGCTCCTGAGGAGGTCAGCCCGCAGCCGTGATAGCCGCCCGTGCTCACGCGAACGAACGATGGCGTGGTCGTATTCCCGACGGCAACGGGTGCAACCGAGAACAGTCCCGCCGTGCCGACACCGAGCGCGGCAAAAAAGTTCAAGCCCCAGCACACCGCGCGTCCGCTCCGGATGGCGCAGCTGTGTGTGTAGCCGCTGCTCAGACTCCCTGCCTGAAAGCTGTTGTTTCCTGTCACTGACACTGGACTCAGGCGCGGCGTCGTGCTGGTGCCGTCTCCGACCATGCCAAACTCGTTGCTTCCCCAACATTGCGCTTCACCCGTCGATGACAGCGCGCACCCATGAAGCGCACCCAATGCAAGGCTTGCAACCGTCGTGCAATCCACGACGAAGTTGACCACGCTGGTGCCACCGCTTGCAATGGACAGGTTGCGAGGCGCAGAGCCACAACCGACCGGCAGCGATGTCAACGCGAGTTGGTGGTCACCGGCAGGAAGGCTGAACCCGTAGGTCCCTGTCGCCGACGTGACCGCTTCGCGGCCGAGTGACGCACGAACCACCACATTGGGCAGCGGCCCGAGCGCGAGGGATGAAACGGTGCCGCTTACAGCACCGGGAAGTGGTGGGATCGGCGCCGGCGTCGTCCACCCTGAATACCACGGAACCTCATTGCGCGATCCCACATTTGCAGGCACCGCACCGATGAACGCCGATGCGATGTCGAAGAAACCATCACTTGGCGGCACGGCGACGGGATTGGTCACGGCCAGACCGCCGGCCGCTGTGCGAAGATCCGGGACCAGCAAGTTGCTCGCATTGCGAATCAGCGCGTCCCCAACGGCGGGGTCCGTGATGATGCCAACCATGTTGCCGGCATCGAGGAGCAGTTCGGCCTCGACGTTCGGGCTGAGGTAGGGCTCACACGAAGCCGCGTCAGCGTCGTCGCTGCCGAGCAGCAGCGTGTTGGCGATTACAACGTTCGTAAGTGCGAAACGCGGCGCGCCTTGGGTATCGAGGCACGTGCGCGAATCATCGACGTCAAGCGCGATGTTCGCACTGTGAATCAGGATGTTCCGGAAGACACCCGCAGTGCCGCGCCGCAACTGCAGGGCGGCCGGCGCTGTGGCGGGAGTGCTGGTCGAGAAGGGGCTGATGATCGTGATGTTGATCAGCGTCGGCGCCGATCGCGGCTCACCCGTAGACACCGATGGCGTTGCGCCTTCGTTGCTCCCCGCAATACCACCAGCGTTGCCGCGCGCG
The DNA here is from genome assembly GCA_038213465.1 of Gemmatimonadales bacterium. Classification (GTDB taxonomy): domain Bacteria; phylum Gemmatimonadota; class Gemmatimonadetes; order Gemmatimonadales; family Gemmatimonadaceae; genus Gemmatimonas. The sequence goes on from JBBQTA010000018.1 coordinate 76,960, forward strand.
TCTTGTTGCACACTGATGAACTGGCCGCGGCCGCGCCAGCCAGAGCGCCAATTCAGTCCGTACCCTTGATTCGCCGTGAGAAACAAGTGCCGGAGATCGGCGGTACCGCCGACCACGGTCACACCATCATCGCCGCTTCGGTTCACTTGCACGAAATCGATAGCGGTCGTACTGCCAACGCCGAGCAGCTGCAGGCCTCGTGCCGCGTACTCAATGCGAACGTAGCGCAACACGCCGCTCGAATCGGCGGCATCACAACCGCCATAGCCGACTGCACCAGACTCGGACTCGCGGCAGCCCCCGGCACCGGTTCCGCGCGCCGGCGGGCTCGTGAGCGATCCGAAGTTGAGAACCGCCGAACCCTTGATCGTCAGACCGCCCCAACAGCCTTCGTACTTCGGCACGCTGGTACAGGTCAGCACGATCGGTTGCAAGGGCGTACCGGCCGCAATCAGTCGGCCATCTCTGCTGACTTCGATGGAAGCACCGGGCTTCGCTTCGATGCGGGCCCCTGCTTCGATGACGAGTGTGCCGCCCGCGTCGACGATGATCGGTGCATTGAGTTCGTGCACCACATCGGCGTGCCACGTGGTCGGCCGATCGATCCGATAGACGGCCGCTGCGCCTCGCGTCATCGATCCGTAGCGCACTCGCGTCATCCGCGGCACGGCGGGCGCGTGCACGCGATCGGACGCGAAGCGGTCCGGCGCGCGCGGGGTCACGCTGATCGGACTGCCCGTTGCACGCATCCCGAGCACGGACAATAGGATAACCAGTCGGACGACAAGTGATGTGTCGAACATAGCTCTCTGCTGCGTGAAGGACGCGGCTGCACGGTGCGAAACAACGAATGTTTGAATGTCAAGTTCGCTCATCACGATGCCGCAACGATCACGACACGGTCGTAGTAACGAGCATGTCTCACGCGTTGCCCTTGCGTTGGTTTGACTGCGTACGACTTCAGTCACAAGCTCGCAACGATCAAGGCGCGCCGGGGAACCCCGGTGGCGTCAACGCGCGATGCGATCGACTTTACGCCGCATCAGCATCAAGCGTTGCGCGCGTTCAGGCTACCCCGAACGAGCAGACGCGAAGCAACGCTGCGCGACGAGCTGCTTCCCGCCGCCAGCCTTGATGGTTCTCTCCTCAACATCACGCGTCTGTCATGTTATTTCGTCAACGGCTTCTTGGGTCGACCGCGCTTCTGCTCCTTGCGATGCTGGGTACCTCGTGTGACGAGCCGATCGTCGCACCCGTCGTGCCCGTTTTTCGCGGACTCGAGGTGTTTCCGAACCCCGCCACGGTCCGCGTCGGTGAAGACCTGCTGATGGTCTCGCGAGTCTTGGCCGACTCTGGTGCCAAGGTCTCGCTGGCGTGGTTGTCGTCAGACCCACGACGCGTCAGGGTGAGCGCCACGGGCATCGTGACGGGCGTGTCGGTCGGGCCGGCCGTCATCACTGTCACGTCCGAAGCCGATCCGCGATTTGTCGTCATCATTCCAGTCTCGGTGGAGCCGCGTTACACCGGCATTCGCAGCATCGCTGCGTCGCCATCGACGCTGAGTCTTCTCGCCGGTCAGACCCAGAGAATCGCGGCCACCGTTTCGGCTGATCCGGATGTGAACCGCGCCGTGGCCTTCACGTCGGACAACGTGGCGGTAGCGACGGTGTCGACCGTTGGTGTCGTCACCGCGGTCTCGAGTGGCCTGGCCTCGATTACCGCGCGATCGGTGGTCGACACCTCGGTGACCGTTGCGGTGCCCGTGACGGTCCGCCAACCGAACACCGCGCGCGTCAGCGTTCAGTCGGTGACCAGTCAAGGCACCAACCGACCGGTTGATCTGCAGAATGTTCGTGGTCAGGTCGATGTGCTGATCAACGTCGAACCTGGCGAGCGGGCCCTGAGTCGCGTCAATCTCGTGGTGAACAACAATGGCCGTGACACGTTGGTGGCGTCACAGACATTTGCAACGGCACTGGTGGCATCGAAGTCCGCTGGCGCGACGACACGCGCGGAAGCGCTCGCGAGCGCGCAAACTGCGGTGATCGTGTTGAGTTTCCGCACCGACGCCTTCAACCCGGTCACTGGCGCCGTCCCATTCCTGAACCTGCCGACCACCATCCGCGCCGTGGCGCTGGAAGTCGGTACCGGAGGATCACTCGAGCAGTCGGCCTCCAGCACGGTCGCGGCCCAGCTGAACAATCTCGATGGCTTCATCACGTCGGTGCGACCGTTGGCGAGTACGTTCACCCCCACGGCGCTCGACGCGCGTGGTCGTCGCTGGTTCCAGGCAGCCCGAGGTCTCGAGGTCACCACGACGCCGGTGCTTTTCTCCGGCCGTACGCTCGGCAGTCGCGTCGTCTCGTTCCCGGGGGCCTCGCCCGTGGCATCCCTCACCGCCACGAGAGCGGGCGTGTCGATCGATACCCTGCAATTGCCAGCCAGCTTCTCGAGCGACTCGTCCGGATCCGCGTACGTAACCGGTTTACTGCCGAGTGTGCTGGCATCGGATCTGTCGGGCAACGTGGTGCCCGTCGTGCCGGCGCTGTCCAATGGTGATGGCGGAGGGGTGATCAATGCCCAACCGACGTTCACCGGCGTGACACAATTGGAAGGAATTCGGATCGACAACGCACCGCCGCCGGCACCGACGCTGGTCATCTCGAACGCGCAGGGCAACTCCAATAACTGGGTCAACGCAGAGTACAAGTTCTCGTCGGGCATCACCGGCATCGTGCAAGATGCGGGCGTCGGGCTTCTTGGCACCGCGCGCACGCCAACGGTGGAGTCGGCTGTCGCCACGTTTCAGGTGGGCACTCCCAGTCAGCCGGATACGGTGCAGGTCGTCACCGCAGACGATCTGATCGCCTCGAACACCAACACCGAGTACAACCTCGCATTTCAGATTGCCGATCGCCTCGGCAACATGCGGCGGGTACACCTGACGCCAACGACGGCGCACCCCGGCGCGCGTTTCGGTGTGGACAAAGCGCCCCCGACCGTTCGCTACTCGCAGGGTTCGTTGATGGGACTGACGCTGGTGACAACCAACTCGGATTCCGTGTTCACGTCGGCCACCGGGACGCTCGGTCCGCGAGTGTTTGGGGTCGATGTCATCGATGATCGATCCGGACTGCCGAACGGTCGCGTGGCGGTCAAGCTCACGCGTTTTGCCACACCGAATCCTGCGGGCACGTTCCTTGGCACGACCAGCTGCATCATTGGTACGGGCAGTGCCTGCACGCCGGCCTTCCTTCCGTTCGATACTGTCCTTCCTGACAACTTCCGCCAGTTGACGGTCGCGGTCGATGGCGGTACGGCGCTCGAAGGATACTTCACCTTCTCGGCGACCGCGCAGGATCAGGCGGGGAACGTGAGCGCTCCCACTCTGAAGCGTGCGCTCATCGACGCCGGCACGGGCGCCTCGGCACCGTTCCTCACGGGACTTGGCGTTTCCGGTGCGCTCATCGGCGGAGACAGTGCGAGGTTCCTGGCGCTCGCCACCGACAACGTGGAGCTGAATGCCGGCGGCATCATGATCGCCTATCCGAATCTGCCCGGGACATCGCAGATCCTCGCGTACTCCACGCCAACGTTTGCGCCACGCGTGATCGGCACGAAGTTCGACACCCTCCTCACGACGCCGATTGCCGGCACGCACCCGGCCTTCACGGTGGCAAACTTCATTCGTGGTCTCGAAGTCGTGGATAGCGTGGACGCACCACAAGCCTACCCAGGCCCGATCGCCAAACCGAACGCGGCGAACGCGTGGGTGACCGACTTTGCGATTGGCGGTACCTCGAGTACCCTCGCCGCGAACGCACCGATCTCGGGTGGCTCCGTGCAGTCTCCCGGTGCCAATCCGGGTTTTCGTTCGGCGAATGGCACGAGCCGCGAGCTCCGGAAGTGGCGTCGCGTGGCTGGTGTCCCCGGTCTGCAGTTCGAAGCGGTCGGCCCCACGGGGCAAAGCGTGTCGCCGTTTTCGCGCGTGCTGTTGGTGCAACTGCTGTCCAGCGGACTCTCGGTCAATCCGAACGTGTGGCAGGTCATCGGCGAGCTCACGACACCGCTTGGCAGAGACAACGGACTGCAGCGGACGTGGACCTACAACTTCGGTTCGCTGTCGGCCGGTGAATACCTGGCGATCGGGATGACGGCGTCCGGCGACGCCATCATCACCAGAATCGTGATTCTCTAGGTCGCGATACCTACGCGATCGACCACGTGCGCGCTCTTTCCACCACCATGTTTGCATGCCATCGGTCGTTTTCGGAGTGTCCATGAGTCGTATGGCTGTCGCGCGATCGTCTCGACCTTCGCTGCTTCGCGTCGTGGTCGCCGTCGCGCTGTTCGGCAGCGCTGCCTTTACGCCGCTGCACGCGGCCACGCTGCGCGTCGCGATGGCCGCTCAGCCAGCGCAGGAAGGCCGCATCACCGGTCGAGTGGTGGATGCATCGACGGGGCAGGGGCTTGCCGCCGTCGAAGTGACCATCGTCGGCACGACGCTCGGATCGCGCACTGATCTCGATGGTCGATACACCATTCTTCGCGTGCCGCCCGGCGCGAAATCGGTCATCGCGCGGCGTATCGGTCGCCAGCCGAAAAAATTCGATGGGGTCGTCGTCACGGCCGGCGAAGCCGCCGTCGTCAACTTCAGTCTGGGCGAAGTCAGCGTCGAGCTCCAGTCCGTGGTCGTGAGCGCTGCGGCCACTGATCGGTCCGCAACGGGGGCAAGCCTTCTGGCCTCGCAACAGCGGGCCGCGTCCGCTTCGGACGGGATCAGCGCCGAACAGATCAAGCGCACGCCCGATTCGAACGCCGGCGAGGCGGCTACTCGCGTGAGTGGTGTCTCGGTCGTCGATGGCAAGTTCCTGGTGGCGCGTGGCCTTTCGGAGCGCTACAGCACGACACTGCTGAACGGTGCCGAAGTCGCCAGTCCCGAGCCCACGCGCAAGCTGGTGCCGCTCGACGTGTTCCCCGCGAGCCTGTTGGAATCGATTGTCGTCACGAAGTCCGCGACCCCGGACAAGCCCGGCGATTTTTCCGGCGGTGCTGTGGAAATTCGAACCAAGGAGTTTCCGGAGAACACGATTCGACAGTTCACCTTGTCGCAAGGGTACAACTCGCAGGCCACGTTCCAGTCGTTGCCATTTCCTGCTCGATCCGGGCTCGACTTCATCGGAGTCGACAACGGGAGACGCGAGCCGTCCTTTCGTCCGGCCAACAACGAAGCCTTCCGGGATCCGTTCGTCACCGAGCAGTTTGCGGAAGGCATTCGAAACACGTGGAATCCCGCACGGCAACGGGTGCTGCCGAAACTCGGCCTCAGCGCCACGCTCGGTGGGCAGCGGCCCTCCGAGCGGGCGCAACTCGGGTACGTCTTCTCACTCACCTATTCGGCTGCGGCAGACCGGCAGGCGGATCGCTTCTTCGGTTTCTACGCGTCGCCGGTGAATGAGCCCGAGCGTGGGTTCGTGTATCAGGACTACCGCAACACGGTCGACTGGGGCGGTGTGGGCAACTTATCCATGCGACTTGGCAAGAATTCGAAGCTCAGCTGGAAGAACCTCTACACGCGCAATGCAGAGGAGCTGTACAGCGAAAGCGACGGCTTCAACGTCGATACCGATGGCAATCTGCGACTCTATCAGTTCCAGTATGTCGAGCGCAATCTGGTCCAATCCCAAATCGCCGGCGAGCACCTCTTCCCCGCGTTTCGATCTTCGCGACTGGAGTGGAAGGCGACGGTGGGTCAATCGGGGCGCAATGAACCGGACAATCGACAAGTCCGCTACGATCGGAACGCAGCAACTGGCGACTTTCGGCTTCTGAGAAATAATGATGCGTGGATACGCTCGCTGAATGACCAAACACGGTCGGCTCAGGTGGATTTCACGGTGCCACTTCGCTTCCTCTTCACGGACTTCACCTTCAAGAGCGGCGCGCTGGCGCGCACAAAGACGAGAAAGTTCGTCGGTGAGCTGTGGCAGTTCAGCCCGAACCTTACGGTGCCACTCCCGAACGACTTGCTGAGTTTGCCACCTGACAAACTCTTCCAGCCTGAGACGCTCGGATCGCTCCTGGTTCTGCAGGGTGTCGGGTCAGTAAGCCAGTCGTACGATGCGGACGATGACATCACGGCAGCGTATGGCATGCTGGACCTGTTCCTGGGCGGCAAGCTGCGCGTTGTGACGGGTGCACGCCTCGAGGCCTGGCGTATGGATCTCTTCGATGGCGGACGAGAACTTTTCGACCGAGGAGATACGACGAGCACGCAGGTACGCCGTCGCGACCGGGATGTCCTGTTGTCGACAAACGCCACCTATGCGCTCTCAGATCGGGCGAATCTGCGCTTGGCGGCGTTTCAGAGTGTGTCACGACCTGATACGCGAGAGCTGTCGAGGGATGAGTACACAGAGACCGCCGGTTCCTGCTCGACCATCGGCAATCCGGCGCTCCAGCGCGGCAAAGTGGCGAACGCCGATGCTCGGCTGGAATGGTATCCGCGTCCCGGCGAAGTGTTGTCGGCCAGCGGATTTTACAAGCGGTTCTCCGACCCCATCATCCGTCTGGTGACCGGCCGGAACAATTGTACCTATGAAGTCGCCAACGCCGAGTCTGCCAACACCGTCGGTGTCGAGGCGGAAATGCGGAAGGATCTGACCTTTCTGCCGTCGGTATTGTCTCGCCTCAGCGCCTCGTTCAACCTCACGCTGGTGCGCACCAGCGTCGTGATTTCGCCCACGTTCGGCAGCTACGACCCGGGCCTCGATCTCGAGGGTCAATCGCCGTATGTGGTGAACGCCGGCCTGGCGTACGCGAGTCGTACGAATTCGCTCAGTGCATCGATCCTGTACAATGTGTTTGGCGATCGCATCGTCCGTTATGGTTTCGCGAGTTCGAGTGGAGCGAACACGACGCAGGGTCCGAACATTCTCGAGCGCGGTCGCAGTTCACTCGATGCAAAAGTTCAGCGCGTGTTCAGCGAGCGCTTCTCGATGTCCCTGTCGGCCAAGAATCTCACGAACCAGCGTGTGCAGTATTTCCAGGCCGTTTCCACCGGCCAGGAAAGCACCGGCCGCGCAACGCCCGGTATTTCCGTCGATCTTGGGGTGAGCATTGCGCGCTGAACGGTTGTGGTCCATGCGCGTCATTGCGGTGTGCGCCCTCGTGTTGGGTGTCTCCTGCAAAACCGTGGACGAACCGCTGGGTGGCAATCCGTCGGCGCCGTCCGAACTGACTGCCGAGGCGGTCGGGCTTTCTACGATGCGCGTGTCATGGCGTCCGTCTGCGGACAGCGCAGTGACCGGCTACGAGCTGCAGCGTCGGACTGACCTCGCGGGAGAATTCGAGGTGTTGGAGCCTTCGGTGAACGTGCGGGGAGCGGCACGCGTGGTGTACTTCGACACGAAGGTTGAGCCCAATCGCTATTACGGCTATCGCGTCCTCGCCCTCTCGCAGCTCGGCGGGCGGTCGTCGATGTCGAATGTTGCGGGCAACAAAACGTCTCCGGTTCCGGGGCTCATCATCCGGACGTCGACCGAAGTGGCGATCCCTGAGGCCGCAGACGTGGATGGGTACCTGGTGGTCATTCGCGGTCGCACCGACACGACCTCGATCACGATCGCTGGGAGCAGCTCGCGGCTGGTCTCGCCGCTGGCGCCGGGGAGTTACTCGGTGGTGCTGCGTGGCCTTGCGGCGAACTGCGCCACGACGATCGCCGCTGACACGAGCAAGACAGTCGCCATCAGCAATGCTGGAACAGAAACGGTGCAGAATGTCGAGTTTCTCGTGAGCTGCCGCGACCCCCAGAAGGCCAGCGTCGTGGCCACGCTGCAGGTGGCAGGCGACACCATCGACGCCGATGGGGTGACCATCACAGCCTCGGGCATCATTCGTGCACCGAATACGCCACCGAGTGAACGTGCGTTTTTCCAAACGCTGGTCCTGACCGGTGCGAGGGGTAGCGTCCGATTCGACAATCTGCGTCCGGGCGACTATGAAATCTCCATTGCTGATGTGGAGTCGCCCTGCGTCCTCGACGGGCCCCGGAAGTTCGACCTTCAGCCCCGCGCGCTGGCGGTAGATACGGTGCGATTCAGTCTCACCTGTCGAAAGCAGGTGCTTCCGCCAGACACGGTGGGTCGTCCGTTCATTCTGCAACACCGGTGGGCGACGGCAACCGCACGTCCCGGCGATAAAATCGCCTTGCTGACGTCGTTCGATGCCTCGGCGCAGCCCACGCAACAGGTGGGTGGTGTCTCCGCCAACATCACATTTGATCGAGCCGTGGTGCGATACGACAGTGCGCGGACCACAGGAGCGTTTGACTTCACGGCCGTCAATCAAGTGTCGCCGAATAACATCGCGTTCGCCTCATTCAGCTCTGGCGGAACGGAACCGACTGGCAAAATCGACATAGTGAGGACGTGGTACACCGTGGTCGGCGTGCCGGGGAACCTCGTGACCACTTCCACCGTGCTTGGCGACGTAGTTTCGGCGCAAGTCACGTTGCTGAACAGCAGGGTGCGCGTGTCCGAGGGCACGCTCACCATCGCGGCCGGCGCGCCGAATCAGGCGCCCGCTGCGGCCATATCAGGACCGACAACCGCCACGGTCGGCACGCCGGTGTCGTTCTCCGGAGCGGGCTCCACCGACGCCGACGGCACGATCGTGGCGTACGCGTGGAACTTCGGCGACGGCACAAGCGGTACCGGAGCGACCGTCTCGCGGACCTTCGCGGCCGCGGGCGCATTCACCGTGCGACTGACCGTCACGGACAACCTCGGGGCGACGGGCACGCGCGACCAGGTGGTCACGGTGACCGCCACCGCGGCGCCGGTCGGCACGATTACCGGTGTGGTGTCGTCGGCGGTTCGCGGCGCGCTGGCTGGTGTGACGGCCGCGGTGGCCGGTGGCGGTACGGCGACGACCAGTGCCACCGGAACCTATACGATCACGGGTGTCGCTGTCGGCGCGAGGTCGGTGTCACTCAGCACACTGCCATCAGGGTGCACCGCTCCGGTCGCCCAGCCGGTGACCGTGGCTGCCGGAGCGAGCGCAACGGCAAACTTTACGGTGGTCTGTACGCCGGTCGCCGGAGCGACAGGAACCGTGACCGGGCGCGTCACGCGCAGTAGCGGCGGTGCCGCAATCGCCGGCGCGCTTGTCGTCTTGCAGCCAACAGGCGGTGCGGCGCTGACCCCGGTCGCTACATCCGCCACTGGCAATTACACGATCGCCAACGTGCCAGTAGGTGCTGCGACCGGAAGCATTACGCTCACCGATCTCCCGGTCGGCTGTGCGACGCCGAGCTCGTTGCCGTACAGCGGTCTCACCGCGGGCGGCACGGTGACCGTGGATATCACCGTGACGTGCCAGACCATCACCACCGGTGCAGTGAGTGGAACCGTGACGCGTAGTCCCGGTGGGGCCGTGATTGCGGGAGCGACGCTCACGCTGACGCCGACCGGCGGCGCGGCGCTCCCCCCGGTGCTCAGTGCGGCATCCGGTGTGTATACCGTCAGCAATGTTCCAGCCGGAGGCGGCAGTATCGCGCTGACCACGTTGCCAGCCGGTTGCACCAATCCCGGCGCGCAGTCGTACAGTGGCGTGTTGGCGGGTGGTACCGTGAGCAGGAACATCGTGGTGACGTGTGCGGCGGCTCCCGTCACGTACCCGGTCAGTCTCGAGTACGGACCAATCACCACGACTGGTCCGACGGGCCGTCAGGTGCAGATCCGCGTGCGCTGGAATGTCGGTTCCATCGAAGCCGTGGGCATCTTGCTCGCCATCGGCTACAATGGCACCCAGCTCGCCTTTGCCAACCGTCAGTTTACGTCGACCTTTGAGTTCGGCGCGCAAACCGTGCTTAATGGCGGGACCTCCGCCGCCACGTTGAATGCAGCGTATGCGGCTACCGTTCCATCGTTCGAAACCGGCAGTTTCATTGCCGTCGCATTCACCTTCAACATCGCGACCGGCTTCTCCGGCAGCATCACGCCGACGCTCGCGGTCACCGAAGCGCTTCGCCAGGGTGGATCGTCGACTGCGTTCCTCGCGCAGACGATCGTGATCCCGCCAGCGGCGTTGGTCATTCCCTGAGTGTGGCTAACGCGCTCGTGCACACACGAGCGCGTTAGCGGAAGAGCGGATCTCGCGATGTTACAAGGAACTGGTGCAACGATTGTGTATGCACACACTTCGATTTTTGGTACAGAATGCTATGGCTGTTCGTGACTGCAGTCACCCAATGTCTTGTCTCCACCCCGGACGTTTTCTTGCAAAACGATCGACAATGGCAAACCTGGCGAAAGCCAGCGACGCAAAACCACGAAGCTACCATTCGCACTGCGCGACCGCGCGACCGCCGAATGATTCGTACGCGAATCATCGGTCGCACCTCCAACTGGATATCGCGCGCCGAGTCATGCTGGTCGGGTCGCCGAACGGACAAGCGGGAAGATGCATGATCCCACTCTACGAGAGGTCCACACGATGCTCAGTTTCACCACGCTCTTCCGGCGTGCCGCTGCGTTGACGACGGCTGCGACGATGGTCGCCCTGTCCGCCTGTTCCGATTCAACGCCGGCTTCTGTTGACCCTGTTCTGCCTGGCAACCCGCCGATCCCTGTGCAGTACCGTGGCGCGGCATTCATCATGGATGTCAGCGCAGTGAGGAAGACGGTTCGTGTTACGGCGCCCACCACGGGCATTGCCGGGCGGCTTTCCGCCGCGTCGCTCAACCTCGGCGTCAACTCGGGGCCGCAGTACTCGTTGCTCGGCGGTGACGTTATCGATCTGTCCACGTCGAACTTCGTGGCTGGTGCCGTCGGCGCGACCGTGCCGGGCAAGGTGCTCGTCACGTTCGACATGACGATCAACAACAAGCTGGCCGGCATTCGCCTGATCACGCCGACCTTCCCGACGCCGCCGGCTGGTGTCACGGGCTTGCAGGCATTCCCATTCGAAATCAGCGTGACGACCACCGCCGGTGGCGTCTCGTCGGGTGGCAATGAAATCGTGGTCGTGTCTCCGCGCTTCGGTACGGTTGTGCCCAGCGACAACTGGAACGGCAACTTCCACAACTTCTTCAACGACGCCGCCTGCGCCGTCACGGACAACGACTGCTTCCGCTACGAGTCGTTCGGTGACATCCAGCCCCTCGGTTCGTCGACGACACAGCAGGTTGGTTTCCTCATCGACCCCACGGTCGGTGATTTCCGCGTGAAGATCATTCTGGCCGCCGACCTCGAGAACGGCGTTGCGCCGGCACCTGGTACCGTGACCGGCACCGTGACGTCGCCGCAGCTTGGGCCAATCCTCGGCGCGACGGTCAACGTGTCGGGCGGTTTCTCGGCCACGACGGCTGCAGCGGGCGCGTACACGGTTGCGGGTGTTGCGACGGGTTCCCGTACGGTTTCCGTTGCGAACCTGCCGAGCGGCTGCATCGTACCTGCGTCGCAAAACATCACGGTGGCTACCGCCGCCGCGTCGACGGTGAACTTCGTCGTCACCTGCACCGTGCCGGTCGGCAACATCGCCGGTACGATCACGAGCAGCCTCGGCGGCGGTCTCTCTGGCGTGAGCGTTGTTGCCACGCCGACCGGTGGCTCGGCCACGGCAGCTGTGATCACGCCGGCGGCCGGCACGTTCTCGATCGCCAACGTCCCGGCGCTCGTCGGAACCGGCACGCTGACGCTCACCAACCTGCCGTCGAACTGCACCAACCCAGGCCCGACTGCTTACACGGGCTTCACCACGGCTGGCCTCACGGGCCAGAACATCGTCGTCACCTGCACGGTGCCGCCGGCTGTGTACCCGGTCAGCCTCGAGTACGGGCCGATCACGACGGGTGGCCCGACGGGTCGTCAGGTGCAGATCCGCGTACGCTGGGATGTCGGTGCGATCGAGGCCGTTGGTATCAGCCTGACCATCGGCTTCAACGGCACGCAGCTCGCCTTCGCGAGCCGTCAGTTCACCTCGACGTTCGACTTTGGTGCGCAGGCCGCGTTCAATGTGGGCACGCCCGGCGCCTCTATCAATGCAGCGTACGCCGCCACCGTCCCGAACTTCGAAACTGGCAGCTTCATTGCGGTCGCCTTCACGTTCAACATCGCGAGCGGCTTCTCAGGCAGCGTGACGCCGACGCTCTCGATTGTGGACGCGCTTCGCCAGGGTGGCTCGTCGGTTGCGTTCCTTGCGCAGACGATCGCGACGCCGCCGACCGCAATCGTTATCCCGTAACTCTCACTCTATAACGCTGTCCCCTCGGAGCCAGAATCTCCTGGCTCCGCGGGTGCCAGCGCCTCTACCATCAGAAACGGAGTCCAGAGTATGCAGTCTTACACACGCAGTATCCGATACGCGCTGTTGGCGTCTGTCGGTGTGCTCGCGGCGTGCGACAACAACGAACTTCAGACCGCGCCCTCGGTGCCGGTCAGCTCGTTCCTCGCGCCCGAACTCGCTCTCGAGCTTTCAAACGCCAGCGCGACGCCGGGCGAGCGCATCGCCATTTCGATCGCGAACAGCTCGTCGGCGCTCATTGGCGGCGTGCAGGGAGACCTGCACTTCAACCCGTCGCAACTCCGCTTTCGCGGTCAGGTCCGGAACGCCGACAGTCACGAGTTGATGATCGTCAACGACGCTGATGCCAGCTCGGGCAGGCTCCGCGTCGCGATCCTCGATCCGGCAAATCTGAAGCACTCGTCCCCGCTGGTGTTCGACGTGATCGGTCAGGGCTATGCCTCGTCGATCAGCTTCGAACCGGAAGAGGTGGTGACCAACCGCCCGACGATCAAAGTCATCGACGCGAAAGTCGCCCGCGGCTTCGTCGTGAACAGCGGCCTGCAAGCGCCGGCCGGCGCGGACCGTATGTCGATCGGCGACTGGTACGATGCATTGGGTGAGCGTGACGCCTCGCGCGAGCCGGGCCGGATCGTGAACGGGCTCAAGTACGGTGACACGGACGGCAACGGGGTGATCTCGCTTTCCGACGCGCTCTACATTGTGAACGTGTCCATCGGTGGCAACGAAATGATCATCGGCACCGACGGAACCGGCCCGCAAGGAAATCAGGACGCGGTGGTAGCTGGCAATGTCTTCCCGTTCAACATTGATTCTGCGGGCGGTGCGCCATTGCCGTTGAATCTCGGCGAGCCTGGGGATCTCACCCCTCCTGGTCGCGATGCGAACGGCGGCCGCTCACTCTCGCTGGCCGATGCGCTGGCGATTACGAACGAATCCATCTCCGCGTTCCAGCCGATTGTCGGCGACATCATTCCCGGCCGTCCGACCACGCCGGTCACCGCTCGCACGATCGTGACCGGAGACATCACGGCCAACACCACGTGGACGCCCAGCACCATCTATGAGCTGAGCGGCATCATCCGCGTCACGAACGGCGCCACGCTGACGATTCAGGCGGGCACGCGCATCGAAGGCCAGCGCCCGGTCGGTACGACAGGCGGCTCCTACCTCGCGATTGCGCGCGATGGTGTCATCAACGCGCAGGGCACCCCCCTGGAGCCGATCATCATGACCTGCACGCTGAACGCGGGTGAGCCACCCCGCATTAAAGGGTGCTGGGGCGGCTTGTCCGTGCTCGGCAACGCCAGCGTCAATGAAACCGGCACACTGACGAGCCCCGTCATCACCGGCCGCGCGACCGCTGGTGGTTGCCGTGAGGCCGCCGCCGAAGGCGGCGCCGGCCTGTACGGTGGCTGCAACGATAACGACAACAGCGGAATCATGCGCTACGTCCGCCTCGAGTATCCCGGCTTCCGCTTCAACGCCGAGAACGAGCTGAACGGTTTGGCGCTGTATGGCGTTGGACGTGCGACGACGGTCGAGTTCGTGCAGGTGCACGCCGGTCTGGACGATGCCGTTGAAATGTTCGGCGGTACCGTGAATCTGAAGTACCTCTACCTGACGGCCACGTCTGACGACGCCTTCGACTTCACCTTCGGCTGGAACGGCAAGACGCAGTTCATCGTCGCGCAGCATGACGCCAACGACAGCGACAACGGCTTCGAGAACGACAATGCGACCACGAACTTCAATTCCCTGCCGCGCGCCACGCCGGAAGTGTGGAACGTCACCTTGGTCGGACAGCGCAACAACCGCGTCGGCGTGTCGGAAAGCCAGAACCGTGGCTTGTTGATCCGCCGCGGCGCCCGCCCCAGGTACTTCAACTTCCATGTTGAAGGCTTCACAACCGCGCTGACGATCGCCAACGTAGAGACCTGCGCCGTCGATGCGACTGGGGACCTCGAACTCCTGAACTTTACGTTTGCGCTGAACCAGACGCTCGGCACAGTGGTAGCTGGCTGCCCTTCGCTCGCGTCCATTGGTACGGTGCTGGCCGTCTCTCCGCTGCTCTCGCCTCTGAGCGTGATTGTTCCGGACTTCCGTCCGAGCTTGTCGTTAGCAGTTATCGGCGGTGTCCCCCCGACCGACGGCTTCTTCGATGTGACGGCAACGTACATCGGCGGAGTCGCGCCGGCGACGGCGAACAAGAGCAATGCCCCGTGGTACTCGGGCTGGACCCGAGGCTGGCAGAACTCGACGACGCCGTAACTCTGGGACCGTCGGTGCCTGACGTCCATTCATGCACCGAGAGGATCACAATGATGGTCCGCTGATGATGGCGGAGAATGATCGGGGGTGTGCCCATGCGGCACACTCCCGGTTTGCCTTGGTTCCCGCATCGAGTAGGTTCCAGTCATGCGCATTTCCGGGGTTGTCGCCCGTCTTCTCGTTGCAGCACTCGTCGCGCTGACACAGTGGGGTTGCGCGGAAAGCGCGACGGGTGTGAGTGGACGCCAGCCGCCCTTCCTCGCGGTGGTTGTTTTCGTGGAAGCCCCCCCCGAGGTCACGACGCGAGGGCCGTTCACCTTTCGCGTCCGCGAACTCTCCGGACAGCTCGGGATAGACACGTCCTTCCGTGCGACGCCACGCGATACGACCATCCTGAGTGTTGTCGCGGCCTCCTACCGCGTGGATATCAGCGGCGTCCCGGCGACGTGCGCGGTCCGGAATGGAACGGTGCAGGCGACGGTCGTTCCCCCCAACACAAATACGACGCTTCTTCGATTCTTCATCAATTGTGAGCCCGGACTCACGGTCATCACTGGTACCGATGGCGCGACGGCAGATCCCGACTATCTGGTCTCGATCACCGGTGCCGCAAGTGTGGCGAGGAGTAGCGTCATCAGGTCGAACGACACGGTGCGTTTTGCGGATATCGCGCCTGGTTCCTACGACGTAACGCTGCGGCTCATCGCGGACAACTGTCTGGTCACCAGCGACGGCGGTGCCGCCGCGCGCGTTACTCTTGTGCCCCGCGGAAACGCCGCGGTCCGTTTTCGGGTGGTCTGCGCCGAACCGGCGCGGCGCCCACGCATTGTGCGACTTGTGGGCAGCTACTTCGAGGGATCGATCGCGTATGCGATTCGCGCGACGGATCCGGACGGCGACATTACACGGTCTTTCGTGGACGTCACCGATTGTAATCTGCGAAGTGTGCTACCCAACGGCGGACAGCGACGCGGAGGGTACTCGTCGCAGCCCAACGTCGGGCGGCGAGACACGGCGGTGATTGTCGGCGCGTACGACCTCACGCTCACCGATGCACAACTGCTGAATCGGTGTCTCGCCGTCTGGGTGGACGACGAACGTGGCAATGTTTCTCCTTTTGTCGAGATCCCCTTGGTTCGCCGGGACGCTGCCCGCGCGCCAACGTTTTCATCGTTCAACGCGCTGCTCGATGGGACGCGACGCATCGGAGTAAATGCGACGGCAACCGACCCGAATAACGACTACGTTGGCGCCTTCGTGGTCTATCTCGTTCGCGATGGCGTGCTGTCCACGCCCGATGGTGAGCCCGATCGCGTGGTGGCACAGCCCGCAGGCATCATCGGTCCAGTCGCGACGCAGCTTGCGGTCGGCATCGGATTCGGTGCATGGAACGACTACCTCGGCGTGATTGTGTATGTCATCGATGCCGAGGGAAACTTTACGCGCGCGTTCGATTTGGATCTCTTTCGATAGCACACGTGTGGTGCTGTCACCGGAGACGGGCGACATACACGCGTGCGCCGGAAAAAGCGACCGGCGTTCCATCGGGTGCCAGCATGCGGAAGGTTACGGGTTCGGCACGGGGTCCGCGCGACACGAAGAAATAGTTGCCCGAGCCAGACAGCGATCGGGTGGCAGCGTCAGTGGGAAATGACGAGAGGCGAAGCGGGTACACTCCGCCATTCAACGACTCCATGACGTCACGCATGTTCCAGCTCGCGAAGCGGTATGCTGAGCCAATGGAAGCCGTGGTCACGTCCCCGTAGGCCGCGACCAGAAATCCCTGAAGCAATTGCTCGAAGGGGACGCGGGTGCGCGCGACCAGATTCGCCACGTCCACCTGCGGACCGGCCACCAGCGCGCGCGTGAAGGCTCGCGGATTGCTGCCGCCAAACTGATCGACGGCGAACCGCACGAGGGCCCACGCGGCACCACGAGGCGCCAGTTCGAACGCCGCCCGCGTACTGATGGGCGACGCAAGATCCGGTCGGTCGAGCCACAGTCGGAACCGAAGCAGGTTCTGACGGAAGTACGAGTCGAAATCGTCGAGATCGAAGAGCACTCGGTTCCAATCGAGGCGCTGCGTGTCGGTGTACCCGCGTACGGCGCGCCCAACCACCTCTTCTGCGAAGTGCGACAACCCTTCATTCAGCCAGTCCACTTCCCGCGTACTCGCGGTGCCACCAGCCTGCCGTACGCTCTGGTTGATCATGTGTTGTACTTCGTGGGCCATTGTGCCGCGCGCGGACTCACGCGCGGTTTCCACACTGAATCGATTGCCGTTGACCTGTCCATTCGGATCCGGCGTCAGGAGATAGAGGATCTCCTGTTCATTGCTCGCGGGACAGCGATAGTTCTGCGACGGAATCTCACGCGCGAGCAGGTCGCCCATGAAGAAGAAGCCGCCGGCAAATCCAAGCGCACCGGGTGGCGACAGTTGGTTGATCACTGGCGTGAAAACGATCGTGATCCGTGCATCGTTGTTAATATCCGACGGTACGCCAAACCAGGCGGAAACCGTTGGGAATGTGACGGCGTCGAACTCCTGCGAAAGCTCCTGGAAGTCCGCGTTTGTAAAGCCACCCGTCGGCGCGGTCACGTCCAGAGCGATGGTGACGCGACTTCCCAAGGCCTTCACCACGGCGCGAACCGGGGTGAAATTGGTGCAGAGATCGCCACTCGCGGCGTTGCCGATGCGATAGGGCATGGTGTCGCCAACTGCGGGAGCGACCATCGCCGTGGCCACGAGATTCCGCGCAGGGTCGGATCGAAGTTGACGGCCGGATTCGGCAGCGAGGGCGGACAGGGAACGGCTGCCAAGAAGCTTTCGCTCGCTCCGGCGTACCGTTGCTTCGATTCCGCTGTTGAACTCGATATCGCTGTTCGCGTTCGCCGCGCGTATGGACGCTGGCGCCTGCGGCATATCGTGCGGAGCGACCGCGGTCGTTGTACTCCGGCTGGCGCCTGCCGATACGGTTCCAATGGTCGCGCGCACGAGATACTCGCGCAGGTCGTCTTGCGCGGGTGTGGCGTTGGCGGCAATGAAGAGGACGTCGGTCGGAACGTCCGCGGCGCTCACGACGAGGCAGGATAGTGGTGCACCACCGCTGAACTCCCTGACCTCGCCGACGCGCAACGAAACTGGTACGGCGCAGGAGGTGACGGCAACGGGATCGGCCGGCGTCTCGCGGCACGCGGCGACCAGCAGCACCGCCGTAAACATCAGTCCCCAACGGACAAAGAAAGGCATGCTGCACAATCCCCGCGTCTTCAGAACTTTGTAAGTTCCAATGCTCGTTCGTTACGCGTTCGCGATCCGGCGGTGTCAATCAGCCTCGTCAGGCTTTGGCTTCGCCACTGCCGTTGACCGGCCAGCGCTCGGACTCGGGGATGGTGATGAATGACACCGCGGGCTCTGTCGCGCACGCGCCCCTTCCACACGAGACGTCAAAAATATCTTCACGATTGCGCCACTGCGCGGCCGTCACTGCGCTGCTGATGCTTGCCGTGGGCACAGCGAACGCACAGCCCTCGATCTGAAAAACCGGCATGCCGGCCTTCTCACCGGCTACGACCCGACCACGGCGTCGCTGCGATTGAACTGCGCGATGGACAACCTCTCTACCAGCACATGCTACGTCAGCCTGAATAGCGCGGCGTACGGCGAGACCTGTGGTGACCAGAACATCAGTTCGCAACTCGGGCGGTTCAGACGGTTTCCTCGGGTTTTTGCGGTGGCGTCAATGAGCTGCGCTTCGGAGAACCAACCCGCGCCAACAACACGGACGTGCTGCTGGTGGCAACCATTGATCAACGCGACCTCCGCGTCGGCGGCGCTGCCGCCGCGGAAGATGTTCCGGCAGTTCGAGGTGTATACGGCGGGGTCGGTCAGCTCGAACGTACTGGCGCAGGTGCCGGAGTCCGTGGCGGGGACGTTGCGGAAGTTCAGGGCCACGCCAACATTCGGATCTGGCGCGACGCAACGCTGAATGTACCCGCAGAAGAGTTTCCTCCAGTCAAGCCGCTCCAGTTCATCAACAAAGAGAGCGTCCGGTTGTTGACGGTGATTGCCACGTGAGCTGAGATCGGCACTCGGGCTCCGGCGCTCGGCTTGCCTGGGGCGGCACATCGGGTGCCCGCACGCCATGCAACCATTCCGGCCGCCATGCTGTCCTTGAGGTGCACATGCATGCGCACTCTCCCGCGACCGGCAACCCGGCAGCGATTTCGTGACTGACACGGAATTGCTGGCCCGACTGCAAACGAACGATTCCGCCGCAGAACGCGAGTTCTACGACCGGCATGTCGATCGTGTGTACCGACTCATCTACCGGATGAGCGGGCGGACGGATCTCGCGCAGGACTGGACTCAGGACACGTTCATCCGCGCCTTCGAACGGATCGGACAGTTCCGCGGAGAGGCTGCCCTGTCGAGTTGGCTGCACGCCATCGCGGTGTCGATTACGCTCAACGGGCTCCGCACGATGAAGCGCCGTGATGCGCACGCTGCACCGATCGAAGCGGCTGAGACCGTGGGACACTGGCCGGTGGATGGCCAGCCGGATCTGAAGGGACGGATGCGGTTGGCGATCGATGCGCTGCCGGCGGGCACGCGACGGGTGTTCATGCTGCACGATGTGGAAGGGTACACGCACGAAGAGATCAGCGAAGCCCTGGGTGTCGCCGTTGGCACCAGCAAATCGCAGCTCTCACGTGCACGGGAAAAGCTGCGAGCGGCGTTAGCGCCGTTCGCACGCACGGAGCTCGCATGACCTCACGATCGGACGATGACAGGACGGAATTCGACTGGCAGCAGGGTGACGCGGACGCCGGTGCGCGTGATCTGCCGCTCGAACCGTGGATGCTGACACTGGCGCGTGATGTTGGTGATGATGTCGCTGTGCCGCGCGACATGATGTGGAAGCGGATCCAGCAGCGTCGCGCGGCAACGCCGGTCATCGTGCCCACACCAGTGCGTGCAACGCGCTGGCGTGGCCTCGCGGCGATTGCGGCGGTGCTGGTGGGTGGTATCGCGATCGGACGATACAGCGTGTCCGGCGCTCGGCAGATGCGCACGGCGTCCGTCGCCACGTCGGCAACCGCGCCGATACGAACGCCGCCGATGACGTTGGAAGGAAGTGCGGCGCCGGCGCGCGTCGCGATGCAGGAGCATCTCGTGCGCACGGTGGCGTTGCTGACGACGGTGCGTGACCGCGATCCCGCGCTTGGCCCCGAGCCCGATGTGTCGTCATGGGCGCGGGAATTGCTGGGCACCACACGATTGCTGCTCGATGAACCGTCGCTGCGCGACGACCGGACGCGGCGGCTGTTGCAGGACCTCGAACTCGTTCTGATGCAGATCCTCGAATCGCGTGGCACCGGGGCACCCGAGGCGCAGCGTGCCCCGACCGAGACGATGCGGGAAACCAACCTTCTTCCGCGAGTGCGCGCTGTCGTGTCGGCATCGGCGTATCGCGAAGACCAGACTGTTCACGGAGACGACGAATGATCCATCTGCCATCCAGTGCGGGCGCGACGGTCCCGCCGCTGTCACCACGTAACGCACGCGTGACCCCATCGCGCGGCGTGCGTCGCACCAGCCTTTGTGCGGTACCGCTCGTCCTGCTCGCGTGCGGTGCACTGTTCGTCGCGCCGCTGCGAATGCTCGATGCCCAGAGTGCGCCGCCCACGCCACCGCGCACGCCGGTGCGTCGGCCGGCGCCCGCACCGTCGCCACGCCCCTTGCCGGCGCCCGCACCGGCGACGGCGCCGCTCGCACCGCGTTCGATGCTGGACGAGATGTGGTGGCCGGGCGTCGCACCGTACGGCTTGGCCACGGAGCTCCCGCGGATGGAAGCGCTCGCGGAGGCGCGCTTCGCCGTGGAAGACGCGCGTGCCGCCGCGCTGGCGAGTGTGGAGGTGATGGATCTTCGCGGACAAGTCGAGGCACCGATGAGTGGCCTGACGTTCGCGCGCAGCTTGCGGGATCAGGGGAGCGGTGCCACGCGCGTGCCCCCGGAATCGTGGGCCGATCAGGATCCCGCCGACTCGATCTATCGCGAGGCGCGCAGGGCGCTGTCGGGCGATGCGTATCGCAAGGCGGCCGACCTGTTCCGTCGCATTCGCGAGCAGTACCCCAAGTCCGCGTACACGCCCGACGCGCCCTACTGGGAAGCGTACGCCCTGCAGCGATTGGGTTCGTCCAACGATCTGCGCGTGGCGAAGGAGGCACTGGCCTGGCAGGAGCAGCAACATCCCAGGGCCACGACGCGCTCCGATGCGTCCGCTCTGGCGACGCGCATCGACGGGGCGCTGGCGCGCGGCGGTGACCGCGTGGCCGTGGCGACGCTGTTTGGACAGGCGGCGCGTGCATCGAACGACGATTGCCCGCGGCAGTCGGAGGACGAGCGTGTGGATGCGCTCAACGCGCTGATGCAGGTGGACGCGGAACGTGCCATGCCGATTCTCCGGAAAGTGCTGGCCCGCCGGGAGCCGTGCACGCAGAACATGCGTCGAACGGCGGTGTGGCTGATCGCGTCCCGGAAGGCACCGGACGCCGCCGATCTGCTGATGAACGTGGCCAAAAGCGATCCCGACCGCGACGTGCGCGAGCAGGCGGTCTTCTGGCTGGCCAATGTGCCCACCGACGAGGCGGCGGATATGTTGATCAATCTGGCGAAGGGCGATGGCGACATGGAACTGCGCAAGCGCGCCGTGTACGCACTGTCGCGGTCCAAGTCGCCCAGGTCGGCCACCACGCTGCGCGAGATTGCGACGGACGCCACCGCGCCGGTGGAGCTGCGCGGAGATGCGCTGAACTGGTACATGTCGGGTCCCGGCCGCACCATGGACGACCCCATGTCGTTCCTCAGGGAGGTGTACGGCAAGGCGGACGATCAGCGATTCAAGGAACGTGTGTTGTATACGATCGCGCAGCGTCGCACTGACGTCTCGCGAGAATTCGTGTTCGCGGTGGCGCAAAACCAGAAAGAGTCGATGGAAACGCGCCGGGCCGCGGTGAGTCAGTTCAGCATGATGAACGTGACCGGTGCGCAGATCGCCGCCGTCTACGAGCGGAGCAGCGAGATCGAGATCAAGCGGCAGTTGCTGTCGTCGCTGTCGTCGCTGAGTGCACGGCGCGGCCGCGAGGGTGAGGCGTCCACGGACGGGATCGATCAACTGCTGGCCATCGCGCGCACCGAGAAGCACGTGGAATTGCGCAAGCAGGCCATTGCGATGTTGTCGCGCAGCAAGGATCCGCGGGCACTCGCGCTGCTGCAGGAGATCATCGAACGATGAGCGGCGCGATGCGACGCCTCACGGCAGGACGCATCGCCCTGCTGGCGACGTGCGCTGGCGCGCTCGCGGGGCCGTCCGTGGCGTACGCGCAGGGCACGGTCGGTTCGCGCGTCGACGCGGTGCGCGATGGCACGGTGCGGCTGTCATTCGCCGCACGCAGTGGCGTGTGCGGCAACGGCAACCACTGGTATCGCGCGCCTGCAGGCGGTGGCACGAGTTACAACAACTGGAATGGATCGCGCGACGTGCAGTTCGAGTGCGATCCGGGGCCGGTGCGGTTGGTGGTCGTACGCGCAAACGGGGAGACCACGGAACTGCGAACCCATGTCGGCGGGCGGTGGCGTAGGGACACGGGCGTCATCGACATCGGCACGGTGTCGGCGCCCGCAACGGCGCGTTGGCTGCTGACACTGGCCGAACGTGGCCTCGAGAAGCCGGCGCGCGACGCGCTGCACGCTCTCACGATCACCGATTCCGTCGAGACGTGGCCGGCCTTCCTGCGAATCGCGCAGGACGTACAACGTCCGCGGGACGTGCGCAATCAGGCTGTGTTCTGGCTGGGTGAGTTCGCCGGCGACAAGGCCATCGCGTCGCTGGACTCGATCGCGTATGAAGCCGGCGATCGCGAGGTGCGCAAGCAGGCGATCTTCGCCGTGTCTCGTCGTCCGACGGAGGAAGCCGTGCCGCACTTGTTGCGCATGGCCGAAACGCTCCCCGACCGGGAGTTGCGCAAGACGGCGATCTTCTGGCTGTCCCGTTCGAGCGACCCGCGCGCCCTGTCGTGGATCACGAGGACGCTCGAGGGGAAGCCGTAACCGCAGGTTGGCGGCGCGTTACTTGCCGTTGAGGATCAACGTCCATTCGACCGGCAGATTCGGGTCGAGCGAATCGCGCACCGAGCAGTATTTGGTGATGGCCAGTTCGATCGCGCGCGCCGCATGGTCGCGTTCGATGCCGGCACCGTCGATCCGGTAGACCAGCGTGGCCTTGCTGACGCGCGACGGAACGTCGGCGGCGCGGTCGCCGGTCACCTCGACGCTCAGCGACTCGACGGGTGTGCGGCGCTTGGCGAGGATGTCCACCACGTCCACGCCCGTGCATCCGCCGAGCGCGGCGAGGAGCGTGTCCACCGGACTTGGACCGGTCGTGCGGCTGGCGTCCATGCGGATCGTGGGGCCACCTGCGGCGACGCCGGCATCGAAGCGATGCTCGCCCGCCCATGTCACGTTCACCACCGAGGGCGGCTTGCTTATGACGGGCGTGACGGCGGTGTCCCTGAGCTGCTCGATGCTCATGATTCAGTTCCCCGGCGGATAGGTGCACGGACGGCGTTGCCCCACTCGGTCCACGATCCGTCGTAGTTGCGCACGCGCTCGAAGCCGAGCAGATAGGTAAGAACGAACCACGTGTGCGACGAGCGTTCACCGATCCGGCAATAGGTGATCACGTCGTCGTCGGGCGAAAGTCCGAGCTCGCCTTGGTAGATGGCGCGCAGTTCGTCGGCGGTCCTGAACGACCCGTCGGCGGCGGCGGCGCGTGCCCATGGCATACTGCGTGCGCCGGGAATGTGTCCGCCGCGCAACGTGCCCTCCTGCGGATAGTCGGGCATGTGCAGCTTTTCGCCGGTAAACTCTTGCGGCGAGCGCACGTCGACCATGGGTTTGTGCGCGTGCATGTGCGCGCGCGTGTCGTCGATGAAGGCGCGAATGGTCGCGTCATCGCGTTCGGCTGCGGTGTATGCGGAGGCCGGAAATGACGGCAGGTCGTTCGTGGTGTCTCGCGATTCCGCGATCCATTTGGCGCGTCCCCCGTCGAGCACGACGGCGTTGTCGAAGCCGAAGAGTCGGAACACCCAGAACGCGTACGTGGCCCACCAGTTGTTCTTGTCACCGTAGAATACGACCGTGGTGGAGTCGTCGATGCCTTTGCTGCGCAACAATCGCTGAAACGCGTCGCGGGCGAGATAGTCGCGTTCGACCTGATCGTTGAGGTCGATGTGCCAGTCGAGTTTCTGCGCGCCGGGAATGTGCTCCAGGTCGTAAAGCAGCACGTCTTCGTTACACTCGAGCAGGCGCAGCGACGGAAGCGTCAGATTGTCGGCCAGCCACTCGGTCGAAATGAGCCGGTCCGGGTGCGCGTACCCCTTGGCGGCGATCGTTGGATCGGGTAAGCCGGGGAGCGATGCATGTGTGGTCATGTGCGAAAGCTGTCCGATGCGTCAGGTGGGCGAAAGGTGGTCGCGACGACCGGCCCGGCGGGACATAGTTTCCAGACATGAACACAGCGACCGTTTTTCCGGACGCGACCGCCGGTGTGGAGCCGGGTGACTTGCGCGTCTCCGGCGCAGCGATTGCGTATCGCTTGTACGACGTGGGGTACGCAATCGACCTCGAGCGTGCACTGGACCTGCTGGCCGCGAGTGCTCCGGAGCGTGTACGGCCGGTGCGGGGCGAGGGGCAGGCGTTGCAGATTCAGAATCCGCCCATCACGGTGATCCTTGGCGCTGAACGACTGCTCATCGGCGCGGACGTGCACGACGTGGAGATGTCGGCGAGAATTTTCGATTTCGGTGTTGTGTCGCTGCGCGCGCGGGTTCGTGCGGCGGATGCGTGGACGTGGCCGGCGTTCACCGCATTTGGGCAGGCGCTCGAAAACCACGCGGGACTCGACACGGCCATCGCGAATCACCTGCGATTGTTGACCGAGCGTATCGCTGGTGCGGTGGAGCGGCCGTCGTTGGCGGCACTGCATGAGCCGTACACGGTGTTCCGGTTGACGCGCGTGACGAATGCGGCGGGAGTTCCGATGGAAGCGAGTGTGGTCGCACAGCTGGACGTCGTGCCCTTGCTGCTCAACGAATCCCGCCCACTGAGCGCCGAAGCGCGGCGCGAGTTGCTGCCGCACCAATTCTCCTACTACACGGACGATCTGGCCATACTCACGTGGGACAATGCGCTGGTCGTGGAGCCGGGAGAGCACGACACCGATGTGCAGTACATTCTCGAATTCGCCAACGCGCAGCTGCTGGAGTTGCGGTACTACGACGCGGTGCTGGACGCGGAGTTGCCGCGGTTGTACGACGCGATCGAGGCGGCGCGGGCGCGCTGGTCGGTCTTTCCGGGGCGCCGTTTCGGGGGCCTGTTGTCTCGGCTGCAGGCGCAGGTGGCGGACTCGACCGAACTGGTGGAGCGGGTGGAGAACGCGCTCAAGGTAACCGACGACGTGTATCTGGCGCGCGTCTACTCGGCGTCGCTGGAGTTATTTCGCGGCACGGCTTGGCGGGCCGGAATCGACCGCAAGCTGGCGATCCTGCGGGACACTTATGTCATGCTGAACGGCGAGGCGCAGGCGGCGCGCAGTGAGACGCTGGAAATTGCGATCGTGTTATTGATCGTGGCCGAACTGGGGGTGGCGTTCCTGCGTTCGTGAGCGGGTCGGGCGTCGCGCGCCCGCGCCACCACCACACGTCACGCTCATCCGGAGCGTGTGCCGATTAGTTTGCGGGAGTCGGAGCGGTCGCTGAGGTCGTCGCTCCGTGTCGGCCCCCTCGACGAGGAGTGCGCGTGATTCTGGACCGCGAAACGATCGCATCGGCCGTGGTGGCCACGGGCGGTGCCTGGCTGCTCGGCTCGGCAGCGCTGCACGGGCGCAGCGGGCGCTGGAATGCGGCGCAGGTGCGCGGCATGGTCTACGCCGGACTGGGGTTCCTGCTGACCGCGGGAGCGGCGCGCTGGTTGCAGCACACCGGGAACGGTGGCATTGCCGTGTCGCTGGTGGGGACGATGCTGGCGATGCGCGGCATGTTCACCCTGCTGCGCGAGCGCGCGGCGGCGCGGTCGAACGAGAAGCCGAGGACGCCAGAGTAGTGTCCAAGCCTTTGCCAGTGATGGAGCGGTACTCGCGACATGTACTGGTGTGCACCGGTGCATTTTGTTCCGAGTCGCGGAGCGGGCGCGCGCTCTACAGTCGGCTGGCCTCGCTGCTGCAGCGCGAAGGGCTGCTCTTCGGGCCCACGCGCGTAAAGCGCAGTGAGGCTCCATGTCTCGGGGTGTGCGGCGGCGGGCCGATCGTGGCGGTGTACCCCGAGGGCGTGTGGTACGCAGCGGTTGGACCAGAGTTGCTGGAGCGGATCGTGGTGGAGCACCTCAAGGTCGGCCGAGTGATCGACGAGGCGGTCTTCCACCGGCTCGGGTAAGCGGGTCATCCGACCTCGTGCCAACCTGCGCCGTGTCATTCGATCGCGCGGCACCCGACTTCGCGGCGCGCGATTGAAAGTCACCCGACGTCGTCAATCGACCTCGTCAAGTGCGACCGCTCGCTCGCCGTTTCCTGCGACATCTCCGTACTGGCCTCGGAGCTGCGCAGCTCCCGAATCCCCTCCACGAAATTCGCGGAACGCTCCATAACGCCCCGGCGCGCGAGCTCCTCGGCCACCGCACGTCGATGTCTGGGCCAGACGTACCGTGCGAATTCGAAGAAGTTCCGGCGGGCGTCCGGCTGTTCGGCGAGGAATTGCCAGAGCGGACGCGACGCTTTGGCCGTGTTGCAGGCCATGCAGGCGGTCACTACGTTGCCCTCGGAGCGATCGCCGCCGCGCGTCTTCGGCTGCACGTGATCGACGCTCAGCGCGTCGGACTCCTGCACGAGACCGCAGTACACGCAGCGATAGCCGTCCCGTGCAAACACGTCTGCGCGTTTCATTCAGCCCCACTCTCCGTGGACGTTCCCAACAGTGCTCGACGGATGCTGATGCAGCATATGACGCGTCTCTTCGACTCCGAGGAGAGCGTCTCCACGCCGGATGACCGTCCGCCCCGACTCAACCTCCAAGCCCTCGAGGCCATTCGTATGTCGCGTTCCCGCGAGCGTATCCTGACCAACCTCGAAGAGATGTATCGCGAAGCGTTCGACCGTGCCAAGGAAACGGCCGATCCGGGCGCGATGGCCTCGCTCGATTTCGCGTATCGCCGAGAGCAGTTGTATTTCGAGATCCTGCTGGACGTGCGCGACGCGATGGAGAAGCGGTAGTTGGCATCTGCGCGACCACGGGTGATTCAACGCGACGGGAGTGAGTGGGCATGAGTGAAGGGACTTCGCGCCAGCGAGCGCGCCAGCGAGCGCGCCAGCAGACGATCATCGCGCTGGCGGTGCTCGCCGTGGGCACGCTGGTGCTCTGCTATCCAGCGCTGGGCGGCATGACGTTGTTGAACGAGAACAGCGATCAGTATATCGCCGGCTACGCGTTCCGTGATTTGGCCGCGCAGTCGTTGCGCAGCGGCGCCGGATTCCCGCTGTGGAGCCCGTATCTCTTTGGCGGCATGCCGTACGTGGCCGCGATGCACGGCGACATCTTCTACCCGACGTTCCTGCTGCGATTGTTGATGGAGACCGGCGCGGCGATGACGTGGGGGATGATCCTGCACGTGTTTCTCGCGGGGTGCTTCACCTACCTGTTCCTGCATCGCGCGCTCGGCGTTGGGTTCCGGGGAGCGTTGCTGGGTGGTTTGGCGTACGAGATGGGCGGAAACGTGGGCGGACTCGTGTCTCCCGGACACGACGGCAAGATCTTTGTCGCGGCGTTGCTGCCGCTGGCGCTGTTCTTCGTGCATCGCGCCGTGCGAGACGGTCGCGCGTGGGCGTGGGGGGCGCTGGCGCTGACGATCACGCTGGGCGTCCTCACGCCGCACCCGCAATTGCTGCAATACCTGCTGCTGATGTGCGGCACCTACGCACTGTTTCTGGCGTTCAGCGCGAATGCGGACGGCGTGAAGTTGCCCGGTACGACGGCCATCAGGCGACTGGCGCTGGCAGGGGTTGCCGTTGCCGTCGGGATGGTCGGTGGCGCGATCCAGTTCCTGCCGTTGTTCGAGTACACGCCATGGTCGCCGCGCGCGGGCGGCAAGGGATGGGAGCACGCCATTTCGTACTCGATGCCGCCGGAAGAGCTGATCAACACATACCTGCCGCAGTTCTCCGGGATGCTGACGCTGTACTCGGGGCGGAATGGCATTCATTTGCACAGCGAGTATGTGGGTGTGGTGGTGCTGCTGTTGGCGGGTCTGGCTTTCGGTTCGACCGTATTGCGTCGCAGCATGCTCTGGTTCTGGACGGGCGCGCTGGTGATCTCGCTGCTGTGGGCGCTGGGCGGCTACACGCCGTTTTTCAGCATCGTATACGCGATCGTGCCGGGGACGACGTACTTTCGCGCGCCGAGCACGATGCTGTATGTCGTGTCATTCTGTGTGGCTGTCCTGGCTGCCGTTGGCGCGGATCGTGCGTTGCACGGAGGCGTGAAGACGCGCTACGCGATCGGTTGGCTGGTGTTTGGCGTGGTCATCGCAGTGCTGGCGAGTGCGGGCGCGATCAACAACCTGGCTGGCGCGTTCGCGTTGCCGGGTCGCGAGGAGCGAGTCGCCGCGAACGCGACGAACATCGTCATCGGCGCGTGGCGCTCGTTCGCCGTGCTGGCGCTGAGCGCGGGTGCGTTACTGCTGCTGGCGCGCAAGCGCATCACGCCGCAAATCACGGGATGGGCGCTGGTGGCGATTGCGGCCATCGATTTCTGGACGATCGAGAAATCGTATTGGCGTTTCGCAGACCCGGCATCGGTCCTGTATGCGGGTGACGCCACGACCGACTTCCTGAAGACGGCGCCGACGGGACGCGTGTGGGCGGTGGCCGCGCAGCAGATGACGGGAACGCGTCGCGATCCGTTCCTCGGCAGCGGCGAGGGGAAGGGGACGGGCTTCATGGTGCACGGCGTTCGCAGCGTGGCCGGGTATCATGGCAACGAACTCGGTCGGTACGACGAACTCACCGGGTGGGACACGGAGCAATATGTGCAGCGCATGAGCAGCTCGCGGCTGTGGCAGTTGCTGAACGTGCGCTACCTCTACACGAACGCGCCGGAGTCGCCGTTGCCTGGGGCTGTGCGTCTGGCCGGTCCGTCTCGCAATGCGGCGGGCGAGATGGTGTCCGTGTATCAGTTGCCGGGCGATAATCCGCCGGCGTGGGTGGCGCCGATCGCGGTGGAGGTGCCAGACGCATCGGCATTGCCGACGTTACTGGACGAGCGGTTCGATCCGTTGCGCGTGGCCCTCATGTCGCCGGGTGCGGGCGTGCCCGTGCAGCCAGCGCCGCCAACGATGCCTGAGCCGACGGGGATCGCGGTGACCACGACGGAGTGGGCGCCGGGGCACATTGTGCTGGCGCTGGACAAGCCGGCCACGCCGGGCGCGACGCTGGTGGTCTCGGAGAACTACTATCCGGGGTGGTCGGCGACGGTGGACGGCAAGCAGGTGCCGCTGGGGCGCGCGGACTATGTGCTGATGGCGGTGGGGTTGCCGACGGGGGCCAGGTCCGTGGAGTTGCGCTTCAACAGCAAGCCCTACGAGACGGGTCGCCTACTGACGCTCGCGAGTTTGTTGATCGCGACGCTCGCAACGCTGGGCGGGATCGCGGTGGAGCGCAGGACTCGCTCATAACGCTCGCGTGACGCGGGCGCGTGCGCGGTGGAACTGCGATCGCGAACGACGCGGGCTTCGCCGCGAGCGGAACCGATGCGGCGGGAGGACCGCCTCGCTTCGACCAGAGCCGAAGTTTTCGTAAGTAGGACCTCGGGGGCTACGGCGCTCGCGAGCAGTGCCCCCAACACCGCAGCG
>JBBQTA010000019.1:0-104186 GCA_038213465.1 Gemmatimonadales bacterium
CTCTATCTTTTGGCATATTCGTGTGAAGCCCTGCAGCGGTGGGGCGAGGCCCGGAGCTATTTTCAGCGCGTGTACGCCACCGACATCAATTTCCGCGACGTTGCCGCCCGACTGGCGGCCCTCGAGCAGCTAGCGTCATGACGCTATCGACTCGCACTCCAACGGCACTCGCCGCCGCGCTGCGCGACATCCAGTCACCGATTCATCATCAGCTCGATGCGGTGTCGCAGGAACTCTGGCGCATCGTGTCCGCCGACGTGCCGCTCGTACAGGAAGTGCAGGAGCACCTGATGGGCATGAAGGGGAAACTCTTCCGCCCCACGCTGCTGTTGCTCGCCGCCGCCGTTGAGGAACGATCGCAGCCGCGCGCCGTCACGTACGCCGCCGTCGTCGAGCTGATTCATCTGGCGACGCTCGTGCACGACGATGCCGTGGATCATTCCGCGCTGCGTCGTGGCATGCCCACGGTAAACTCGCTCTTCAGTCATCAGGTGTCGGTGATCATGGGCGACTACCTGTACCTGCGCGCGCTGCGAGAATTGGTGCAACTGGGCGACCTGGAAGCAATGGGCGCCATCACCAACGCATCCAACGAGATGACACTCGGCGAAATGCGACAGCTCTCGGCCTTCGACGCGCTGGCGTTCACGGAGCGTGACTACGAAACGCTTATTCGCGCCAAGACCGCCTCGCTGTTCGTCGCGGCCTGTGACGTGGGCGCGCTGTGCGGTGCACCGCGTCATCGCGAGTCGCTCGTTCGCTACGGTGAACGACTGGGGATGGCATTCCAGGTGGCCGACGATCTGCTCGACTACACCGAAGGGCAGGAAATGACGGGCAAGCCGAGCGGGCTCGATCTGAAGGAGCACAAAGTCACCTTGCCGCTCATCGCCGCGCTGCGCGAGATGTCGGCCGGCGATCGTGTGCGCGTGGAGTCGCTCTTCGCGGCACCGGAACCCGACGATGACGCCATCGGGGAAGTGATCTCCATCGTCGGAGCGAACGGTGGCCTCGACTACGCCCGCCGACGTGGGGACCAGTTCGCACGCGAAGCCGAAGATGCACTGGTCGATCTGCCCGAGGGCGCGGCCAAGGCCGCACTGCTGGACGCGATTTCTTACGTCGTGCAGCGGCGTTGGTAATGGCTCGCGGACCTTCGAAGCATCGTCCGGTGTTCCACGTGTTGGTCCTCGCCAGCGGCTTCGTCGCCGGCGGTTTGCTCACGCAGGTTGCGAGACGGTTCCTGCCGGCCGGTGCGGTGAAGGAATTTTTGACAACGGGCGTCACGCCCTCTGTCGGACCGTTGCCGATCGACTTGATTATATTGAAGTTCGCCGTTGGACCCGTCGCCCTGGACGTCTCGCTCTTGAGTCTGCTGGGGGTGTTGATCGCCTACCTTATCGCGCGGTCCCTGTTCTAGGAGCCCCTCATGAATTTCGGCAACTTTGGTTTCGGCGAGATCCTCATCGTTCTCGTCATCGTGCTGCTGCTCTTCGGCGCCAAGCGGATTCCGGAGATCGCTGGCTCGCTGGGCAAGGGTATCAACGAGTTCAAGCGCAACATCACGGACGCGCAGCGCTCTATCACGGAACCGGCGCCTCGTGACGATCGTGTGTCCTCGGGACCGGCCAGTGAGACGATCAAGGCGGACGAGGAACGTCCGGAGCCCAAGCGGCTGATCAGCTGAACGCTCCGCTCGTGAATTGATCGGGCACGCGGTCAGGCGACGCCGTGGTCCGATACGAGAAAGCCCCCGCGCTCATTCGAACGCGGGGGCTTCTGTGTCCCAGATCCATCATGCGGACCGGATCAGGTCGGCGTCTGCCGGCGCAGCTGCGCCATCACCTTGGTGCGGTGATCATCGACTTTGACATTCTCGCGAAGTCCCTTGAGGAACTCTTCGACGCGCTGCTGACGCAGCGACTGCGTGAGTTGTGCACGCTGTTCGTCCTTCTGCGTCTCGAACGCAACCTTGCTGGCCTCGGAACGCGCGTCGACGCGCATGACGATCATGCCGTCCGCGCCGGGCACCGGTCCGCCGAGCTGGCCGACCGGCACCGAGAAGGCAGCGCCGATTGCCTGCGTAAACTGACCAAGCCCCGGCACAGCATCGATGCGGGTGAAGCGCGCCGACTGCTGCACGGTGAGTTGCCGCTGCTGCGCCGCCGTCTCGAGTGACGTCGAGCGTGCGTTGGCCAGAAGCTGCTTGGCGACCGGGCGGAGCTTGTCGATGCGCTTGTCGCGCGCCAACCGACTGCGGATCTCGTCGCGCACGTCGGACAGCGATTGGGTGCCGGACGACTTGATCGAGTCGAGTCGTGCGACGTAGTAAGCGTCTGGGGAATCGAAGAGATCGCTCGTCTCCCCCGGGCGTACGCCCGAGAAGGCCCATGCGCTGACACTCGGCACGTAGCGGCCGGCGAACGTCATCGGCTCCTTCTCGATCGCCACGGCAGAGAACGGAGTCAGACCCAGCGTCTTTGCAGCGTCGTCGAACTTCTTGGGATCTTCCAGGCTACCGGCCTGAGCGGCCAGCGAGTCGGCGCGACGATCGGTGCGGGTGGCCGACGAGTCGCTCTGGGCGATGCTTACCAGGATGTGGCGCAGATCGAGCGTGTCGCTCTTGCGGCTGTCCACGCGGATGATGTGCCAGCCGAACGGCGTCAGTACGGGCTGCGAGAGCTCGCCGGGAGACAACGCATACGCTATCTCCTCGAACTTGGGCGTGAAGCGACCGCGGCCGCCCTTTCCAAGTACGCCACCCTGCGCGCCGGAGACGCTGTCGACCGACTCACGCTTGGCCACGTCTTCGAACTTTGCGCCGCCAACGATTTCGGCACGGAGCTTCTCGATGCGCGCCTTCGCTGCCGACGAGTCCGCCGGCGTAACGGCACGGGGCACGGAGAGCAGCGAAACGACCGCACGGCCCGGGACTTCGAAACGCGTCTTGTTGCGCTCGTAGAACTGGCTGATGTCGGCCTCGCTGACATCGACCGTGGAGTCCGTCAGCAGGTCGGGACGCAGCACCACGTAGGAGATCTGCGCGGAGTCGTGGCGATCCTCGTAGGTCTGCCAGACCCGCTCGTCCGTCAGGAACACATCGGACGACACCTGATCGAACAGCTTCTGCTTAGGGATCTCGGAGCGATAGTAGGCTTCGAGTCCGACGAGCATGCCGGACTGGCGCGCCATCGAGCTGCCGAGCAAGCGGCGGTATTTCTCAATGTCGAATTGCCCGTCCGTCATCAGTTCCGGCGACTGCATCGCCTGCGGCGGCGGGGCAACCCGTGCCGCTTGGAGGATTTCGTCGTCTGTAACCGTGATGCCACGACGCTTGAACTCCTGCTGCAACAACACCTCGTTGACGAGCTGCTCGAAGGCATTGTCTTCGAGGGTGCGTCGCTGGTCGAGCGTAATCGCCGAGCCGAGGCGTTGCGCCTCCGACTGCTCGAGGTTGTTCACTGCATTCTGCCACGTCGTCAGCAGGATATCCTCACCGTTCACCGTGGCAACGGCAGTCGTGGTCGTCACGGGATTGAGTCCCGCGAGCCCCGACGTTTCATATAGCAGGAAGCTGCCGACGAACGCCGCGATGAGAATGATCCAGATGTATTTCGCGACGCTCCGCATCGATTGCAGCACGGGGCGGGACTCCTTGGGTCGGTTGGACAGACGATGGGTGAGCTCCCGGGACTCGCTTTTCGCGCGGGATGCACACCGCAGACGAGGACGAGCCGGGATCCGGTGCACCCCCGCGCGCACGGTGCGCAGGCGAAGTGCGCGAGGGCTCGCCCCAACATGGGACGTGCACCTCGCCGAGCCGGGAAACGAACCGGTAAACCTAGCGGCCGCGATTCGCTAAAAGCAAGAGACGTCAGGACTTCTGACGCCGCATCACAATTGACTTCCGAGCGCGACGGCGGCTAACTTGGCGCGCCATGGTGGACGCCCCGCGTCGCGACGGGATCACACTCGAGGGCTCTCGACGGATGAGCACTACTGCCCGGATCGACGAACTGCGCAAGAAGTTCGACGAGAATCCGCGTCGTTATTTTGCGCCGCTGGCCAATGAACTCCGCAAGGCGGGTGATCTCGTGCAGGCCATCGCCCTGTGCCGTGAGCACCTGCCGAGGCAGCCTGGCCACATGAGCGGCTATATCGTCCTCGGCCAGGCGCTGTACGAAGCCGGGTCGCTCGAGGAGGCGCGCTCGGTGTTCGAACAGGCGCTGGCGCTCGACCCCGAAAACCTCATCGCGCTCAGGCACCTCGGGGACATTGCCAAGGCCAGCGGCGACAGCGCCACGGCGCGTCGTTGGTACGAACGCGTGCTCGATGCGGACCCCCGCAACGACGACATCGCCGCGCAGCTCGACGCGCTCGCTGCAGTGCCGACGCCGGTGCGGTCGCTGCCGCCGGTGAGCATCACGTATGCGCCAACGCCGCCCGTACCACAGACCGCCATCGGACTGGGCGCGGTCCCAACGCCCGACGCGTCACTCCGCGCGGTCGATTTCGATGTCGTCAATGCGCGGATGACTCACTACGAGCCGCTCGACCTCGATGCGCTCGAAGCCGACAGTGCCTCGTCGTCAACTCCGGCCTCGCTGACGCCGATCTCGGTCGCACCGGTGGCAATGCCTCCACTCTCGTCGGCACCGGTCGCGCCGACGCCCAACTCCTTCACGCCGGTCTCGCTGACGCCGATCGCATCGCCCGCCATCGCGCCCACACCGCTCTCCTTCACGCCGTTATCGGTGACGCCGTTGTCCGTGACGCCGTTGTCGGTGACGCCATTGTCGGTGACGCCGTTGTCGGTGACGCCGTTGTCCGTGACGGCGTTGTCGGTTCCGGTGAGTACGCCGACGTGGGTGCCGCGCGTCGAGCCCGTGGCGATCGACGACAGCGCCGCGCCGGATTCCGTCCGCAGCGGCAGCGAGCATTTGGACGCCGAAGCGCCCAACCTGACCACGCCCGATCTGAATGCGTCGTTCGGTCCGGATCGCGGCGAGGCCACACCGTTCGCAGCCGCGATTGGCGAGTCGCAGCGCGCCGTCGATGATGCGCTCGGTGCGTTCGCCGCGCACGACCCGGCACACGAACTGCAGTCGTCCCATGAAGTCGACTCCGCGAATACCATTGACACGGCGAGGGACGACGACGGCGAAACACGCGCCGCCAACTTGCAGGGCGTGTTCGGTGCCATGGCTCCGGACGGCGTGTCCGATTCCGTGGCGTTCGAGGAAGGGATTCTCGCCCCCGAATGGCCGGACACGTCCGCCCTCGTGGCGCGCGTATTTACGCCGCGCGCAGTGACCCCGGCGAGCGTCGAGATCACATCGGAAGCAGTCGACGCTTTCGGCCGCGAGCCGAACGAGCCTGCGATTGCGGTCGACGTCTCCGGGAACGTCGAAGCGGTGCCTCAGGAGCAGTTTGACGAGGCGGCGGTGGCGAGCAACCCACTGGCCGGTTGGGATGACGAGTCAGAATCACCCGAGCTGTCGACGGTCATCAACGAACAAGACCTTCCGTGGCTGTCCGCACCGTTCATCGATGCTGACGCAGTCGTGGAACACGAGATGGAAGCGATCGCCGACGCGTTCGCGCACGATGCCGCCTCGGTTGGTGATCCGGCGGACGTGCTCGTATCGAGCGTCGAGCTGGAATCCGGGGCGGGAGATGATGTCTCGTTCGCGGACGTCCTTGATGCGCCCATGGAACCGACGCTCGATGCAGTGGCTGAGACGTGGCCCGAGACGCCTGTCGGCGAGGTGAACGCGACCGATGATCCGACGCCCATCTCGGCGAATCACGACAAGCACGATTCCCAGTTCTACGAGCCCGTGCCGGTACGTGCCGCGGGCAGCGAGTCCTCACCGGCATTCGTCACCGAGACGATGGCCGAACTGCTGGTGTCGCAGGGGTTCATCGGACGCGCGGCCACCATCTACGAAGAACTGGTGCGTCGCCATCCGTACGATGCCGTCCTCACGTCGCGCCTCGATGAACTGCGCGCTATGCTGGACACGTCGCCCGCGGTGGAGCGGGCAGCCGAGTCGCAGGCGGCAGCCAGCGCTCTGCGTGATGCGGAGCGCTCGGACGCCAATGACCATGCCGACGATGCAGGGCAGGACGGGGAGGAGAGAGACAAAGAGTCGACGTGGGGCCCGCCAGCGTACCCCACCCCCGGCTACGCAGCCCCTGCCTACGCGACGCCCGCCTTCGGCGGCAGTGCGGCTGGCGCTGCCGTCAGCACCGCACGCGAGCGTTTCGCGCAGCTAGCCGCGCGCCGGGTGCCGCGTCGCACGCCGTCCAAGCCGGTCGCCGTCGTCGCCGACACATCGAACGGCCTTTCCGCCCTCTTCGGCGATGCGCCCACCGGTGCGGGCGACGATGCCGCGGCGCGTGCGCTCGCGGACGCATTCGCTCCGATTGACGAGAGCGATTCGGCCGGGATCTTTGACTTCGGCGATACGGAAAGCGATCGTGCCACGCGTGCCTCGGGTTCGGTAGCCGCGATTCGCCACTCGGACACCGCCACGACTCCCACCGGTCCCGCGTTCTCATTCGACCGCTTCTTCCCCGATCCGGCTGCCGCGGCCACCGCGCCATCCGATCAAGGCTCGACGCCTCCGCCGAACGCGCCGGTTGGCGAG
The DNA here is from genome assembly GCA_038213465.1 of Gemmatimonadales bacterium. Taxonomy (GTDB): domain Bacteria; phylum Gemmatimonadota; class Gemmatimonadetes; order Gemmatimonadales; family Gemmatimonadaceae; genus Gemmatimonas. Next base: position 6,654 of record JBBQTA010000019.1, read on the forward strand.
GATCTCGCGCAGTTCTCCGCCTGGCTCAAGGGACTCGGCTCCACGTGAAGATTGGCCTGCTCAACGGTCCGAACCTGAATCTCCTCGGCACGCGCGAACCACACGTCTACGGCGCCACCACGTTGGCCGAGGTCGAAGCGAAGCTCTCTGCGATCGCCGAGGAGTTGTCGGTGCAGCTGGTGGCCGCGCAGGCGAATGGCGAAGGACAGCTGATCGACATTCTGCATACGTGGCGCGGTGCGGTGGACGGAGTGGTGGTGAACGCCGGCGCGTACACGCACACCAGTCTGGCGCTGCGGGACGCGTTCACCGCGACGTCGATCCCGTTTGTCGAAGTGCATGTGAGCAACGTCCACGCGCGCGAGCCCGAGCGACATCATTCCATGCTCGCGGCGGCGGCGATCGGCCTGGTGTGCGGTCTTGGCGTCAACGGCTACGAATACGCCCTGCGTGGCTTGGTCGCCACGTTGCGCGCACGCGCGTGACACCTTGCGCGGGGCTGATCGCGCAGTGAGCGACATGCGACCGGTCCGCTTGCTCGCATTGCGCGAAGCGCTCGGTCGCGCGGATCTGGATGCGCTGCTGGTGACGAGTCTGCCGAGCGTTCGCTATCTCACGGGCTTCTCCGGCAGCAGCGCCTTGTTGCTCGTGACCGCCCGCGATTGCGCGCTGCTCACCGACTTCAGGTATGCCACGCAGGCGCAGGACGAAGTCGGCACGGTGGCCACGGTCCGCATTGAAGCGAATAATTTGTGGACCGGACTCTGGTCGCAAATGAACACGATGACCGGCGTTGACCGCGTCGGGTTCGAATCGTTGCACCTGCTGCATCGCGACTTCCAGCGATTGCTGGAGCAGGGCAGCCGATGGCAGTGGCGCCCCACGACGGACCTCGTGGAATCGCTCCGCGTCAGCAAGGATGCGGGTGAGGTCGCCCACATCGAACGCGCGATCGCGATCGCCGAAGAGGCACTGGCGAGGACGCTGCGGCAACTGCACGTGGGGCTCAGCGAGATGCAGGTAGCGGGCATGCTCGAGCATCAGCTCCGCGATGCCGGCAGTGAGGCGTTTCCCTTTCCTTCGATCGTCGCGTCCGGTCCGCGCTCGGCACTGCCGCATGCCCGTGCCGCCGAGCGAAGGATGCAACGCGGCGACTTCGTGCTGCTCGATTTCGGTGCGGTGCACGAAGGCTACTGCTCGGACATCACCCGCACGGTCGTATTGGGACGTGCCACGGGGGAGCAGCAGGAGGTGTACGGGATCGTTCGCGAGGCGAATTCGCGCGCTTCGGGCGCGGTTCGGGTCGAGATGCAGGGGATGGCTGCAGATGCGCTCGCGAGAGAGTACATTCACGCCCGCGGGTTCGGAGAGGCGTTTGGGCACTCCCTCGGCCATGGGATCGGTCTCGAGGTGCATGAGGCTCCCCGTCTGGCCAAGTCCGTGGACGCGCCGCTGCCACGAGGAGCGGTCGTCACCATCGAGCCGGGTATCTACCGGGCTGGATGGGGCGGTGTGCGCATCGAGGACGACGTCCTGTTGCTGGACGATGGGCCCCGGGTGCTCACCCGATTTTCACGCGAACTGCTCGAGATCTTCTGACGCCAAACGCCGATGCTTTCGCGGGTCGGCCATGTCACCCGGGTCCGCGCGCGCCGCCTTGTCGGCAGCGCACGGATTCGCCACGCTCCCACCGCCTGTCCCCTCCGCCATGATTGACCTGCGCTACGTGAAGAAGCTGATCGAGATGCTCGACGGCTCCACCGTGGATTCCATCGAGATCTCCACAGACAAGGGGATGAAGCTCCGTATCTCGAAGAGCCCGCAGCAGCGCGCCGCCGCGCTGACCGTCGCCGCCCCGCTGCCTGCGCCTGTCGCGTTGCCCAGCGTGTTGCCCGGCGGCGGTGCGGCGCGTCCTGCGGAAGAAGGTGGCGCGCCGGTGCCGAAGGCCGAGGTACCGAAGGCGAGTCTTCTCGAGATCAAGTCACCGATGGTGGGGACATTCTACTCTGCGCCGGAACCTGGGGCGAAGCCGTACATCTCCGTCGGCGATCGTGTCAGCAAGGGGCAGATCGTCTGCATCATCGAGGCGATGAAGATCATGAACGAGCTCGAGTCCGAGTATGACGGCGTGGTGCGTGAGGTCGGTGTCTCCGATCAGCATCCCGTCGAATACGGACAGGTGCTCTATCGGGTGGATCCGAACGGCTGAGGCAAGATGACATGACGATGGTCTCCGACGCCGTGACCGGCGCGGCTCCGACAGCAGGGTTGGACCTCAAGGCTGCCCTGCAACGCATGGTACGGGAAGGCGCGTCCGACCTGCACCTCAAGGTTGGCCGCCCGCCCACGCTTCGACTGCACGGAGACCTCGTCCCGCTCGCCATGCCGGCGATGCGACCGGAAGAACTGCGCACGCTCGCCGAGCAGCTGCTCCCGCCGGCCCAGCTCCGCGAGTTCGTGGAAATGCGTGAGGCCGACTTCGCGATCAACGTGCCGGGTATCGGGCGTTTTCGCGTCAATGTCTACCAGCAGAAGGGCACCGTTGCTTTCGCCATGCGTGCCATCGCGCACGCGGCGGCCACCATCCGCGAGCTGAATCTGCCGCCGGTGCTCGAACAAATCTCGCTCAAGCCGCGCGGGCTGGTGCTCGTCACCGGCGTGACCGGCTCCGGCAAGAGCACCGCGCTGGCGGCGATGGTGCACCATATCAACGAACGGCGCGCCGCGAACATCATCACGATCGAGGACCCGATCGAGTTCGTGCATCGCGATGCGCTGAGCCACATCAACCAGCGCGAAGTCGGCACCGACACGGCGGCGTTCGCGCAGGCCTTGCGGCGCGTGCTCCGGCAGGACCCCGATGTCATCATGATCGGCGAGATTCGCGATCTGGAGACGCTCGACGTGGCGCTCAAGGCGGCGGGCACCGGACATCTCGTGTTCTCCACGCTGCATACCACGAACGCGACGCTGACGATCAACCGCATTCTCTCGTTCTACCCGCCACACCAGCAGAACGAAGTGCGCTTCGCGCTCGCCAACGCCTTGTCCGCGGTCGTTTCGCTACGGCTCGTGCCGCGCGCGGACGAACCGGGGCGCGTGCCGGCGTGTGAAGTGCTCGTGAACACCGAAGCCGTCAGCGACCAGATCCGCGATCTCTCGGCCACGCTCAATATTCCCGACCTGATCAAGGAGGGCAGTGTGGCTTACGGCATGCAGAGCTTCGACCAGTCGCTGATGAACTGGTACTCGCGCGGCGTCATCTCGTACGAGAATGCACTGTTCTACGCGACCAATCCAGCGGAGTTCGGGCTGCGAGTGCAGGGCGTCGATGGTTCGAGCGATGCCAGTTGGGATGGGTTCAAGCAAGGCAGCGGACGCACGTAAGGCGTGTGTCGTATCAGCCGGCTGGAGAGTTTTCCCTGTCCGGCGCTACTTCGGCCTAGCGTCGGACGGGGGACCTCGCCACCATTCGGCGTGGCTCGACACGGGACGGTCGCGATGCGGCTGCCCAGCGGCCGGCGGTGATTGCCGCCGGCTCGCGCTGCCGGCCCCCTGCCCAACGACATGTTCAAAAAGGTCCTCATCGCGAACCGCGGGGAGATCGCGCTCCGCGTCATCCGAGCGTGCCGCGAGCTCGACATCCAGACGGTCGCCGTGTACTCCGAGGCAGATCGTGAATCGTTGCATGTCCGATTTGCCGACGATGATGTCTGCATCGGACCGCCGTCCGGTCGCGATTCCTACCTCAAGATACCGCGCCTGATCGCGGCCGCCGAAATCACCGGTGCCGATGCGATCCATCCGGGCTACGGGTTTCTCGCCGAGAACGCGGAGTTTGCCGAGACGTGCCGCGCGTCCGGGATCACGTTCATTGGTCCGACGCCGGAGCAGATCCGCATCATGGGGGACAAAGCGTCTGCACGACGCGCCATGGCCGCGTGCGGCGTGCCTATCGTGCCGGGCACACCGGGCCCCGTGGAAGACGTGGAAGAGGCGTTGTCGTTCGCCAGGGATATCGGCTTTCCGGTCATCATCAAGGCCGCCGCCGGTGGCGGTGGCAAGGGCATGCGGGTGGCGCGCGATGCCGACGATTTCGCGCGGTCATTTCAGCTCGCACGCTCGGAGGCATTGTCCGCTTTTGGCAACGGCGACGTGTACGTCGAAAAATTTCTTGAGCGTCCGCGCCACGTCGAGTTCCAGATCCTCGGCGATCGCCACGGCAACGTAATTCATCTCGGTGAGCGCGACTGCTCCGTGCAGCGGCGCCACCAGAAATTGATCGAAGAGGCGCCCTGTCCCGTCATGACGCCCGAGTTACGCGTGCGAATGGGTGAGGCGGCGGTGCGTGGTGCGCAGTCGATCAACTACGTCGGCGCCGGCACCATCGAGATGCTGCTTGACGAAGACGGTTCGTTCTACTTCATGGAGATGAACACGCGCATTCAGGTCGAGCATCCCGTGACCGAAATGCTGACCGGCGTCGACCTCGTGAAGGAGCAGATTCGGGTGGCCGCCGGTGACGAGCTCCGCGTGAAGTCGCTGCCGCCATTCCGCGGGCACGTGATCGAGTGCCGCGTCAATGCGGAGGATCCGTCGCGCAACTTCCAGCCGTCCCCCGGACGCATCGACACGTTCCACCAGCCCGGCGGGCCCGGCGTGCGCGTGGACACACACGCGTATGCCGGTTACACCGTGCCGCCCTACTACGATTCGCTGATCGCCAAGCTGATCGTGCAGGGCGCGGATCGCGACGAGGCACTCAAGCGCATGCAGATTGCGCTCGAGAGTTTTGTCATCGAAGGCGTGAAGACGACGATTCCGTTCCTCGCGCGCGTGATGCAGCACCCTGACTTTCAGGCGGGGAAGGTACACACCAAGTTCCTGGACTTCGAGGGCGCGGAACTCCTCAAGGATCCGGTATAGTGAAAATCGATGTGCTGCTCGGCGAGGTGCGGCAGGCGCCCGCCGACGTGGCCGATCAGGTGGTGATCGTCATCGATGTGCTGCGCGCCGCAACGACTGTGGCGCAGGCGTTGTTAAACGGTGCGGCGGAAGTGCGGCCGTTCACCACGGTTGAGGAGACGCGTCGCGTCGCGCAGCAGATGGATGGCGCGTTGACCGCTGGCGAACGGCAGATGGTACGCATCGACGGGTTCGATCTCGGAAATTCGCCGCTCGAGTATGCCCGCGCGGTCGTGGAGGGACGGACAATTCTGTTCACGACGACCAATGGCACGGCGGCTCTGCAGGCCACGAGGCACGCGCGTCGCAGCTTCTTCGCAGCGCTGGTCAACGGCGCGGCGACCATCGAAGCGGTGGAGCAGGCGGTGCGTGAGGAACGCGACGTGACCGGCGTGACGATCGTGTGCGCGGGGCAGGACCGAGCCCTCGCTTTCGAAGATGTGGTGTGTGCCGGACGGCTCGTGCGACTCCTGACGGGCCGTCTGCCGGCTGCCCGACTCACCGATGCGGCGCACGTGGCCTGCTCCGTCGAACGCGCCTACGTGCGCGACATCGCGCCGCTGGCCAGCGAGGCCGCGCACGCGGCGTCGCTGTCGCATGCGGGCTTTGCCGCCGATGTGGCCTCGTGCATCGCACTCGACAGTCTGCCCATTGCCGTCGCATATCGCGACGGTGCGTTGCGTCCGGCTGGTGCAATTGCCGGAGTGGCTTGAGAATGGATGCGCGCGTGTTGCGCAAAGAACTGACGGCGGTCGGGCTGCTGCTCTTCGCGGTGTTTCTAAGTGGTGCGCTGATCTTTCAGCGCGTTCCCGGGGGCGGCGCGTGTCTTGATGCAACGGGCGCGTTCGGACCGGTGGGAACGATGGTCCGCTGCGCGCTGGTCATCACCGTCGGCATTCCGGGGGCCTCGTTTGTCGCCCTCGGCTGTCTGATCGTGGCGCTCACGCTGTTCGGGAGGTTGCGGCGCGACGAGGATGAGGCGGTGGAGTGGGGGGTACTTTTTGCCGGCGTGGTGGTGCTGGTGCCGGTCGCGATCGGTCTGGCCATGGGCGGCGAACCGGAAGGGTCCGATGCCACCGGCCTGTGGGGCGGCATTGCCGCACACTATCTGCGCAAAGCGCTTGGGGCGGCGGGCGCGTGGATCGGGTTCCTCCTGGCCACGAGCGCGCTCACGGCGGCCACGCTGCGCTGGAATCCCATCCGGATGCTGATCGCGCCCGGGGCGCCGAGTGCAGGAGCGGCAAAGCGCGCAGACGGCGTCGCACCGCCGCCGGTCGCGCGCGCCACCCTCGCCGAACGCCTGGCGCCGGCCCCCGAGGAGATGCCGTCGATCGATCCAGTGCTGGCGCGCGATCTGCTGCGCGCCGCACCGGTTGGCTCGGAGACGGCCGAGCCGGGCGCCGCGACCGCCAGCGACAAGAGGGGCAAGCGCTCGCGTCCAGATATGCTCAAGGACGCCGTGCTCGATTTTGGGCTCGAGGCCGGTGCCGAACCGTTTGCGATCAGCGACGAACTGCCGCCGACCGATCTGCTCACGGCGGCGACGGCGCGCGACGCGGATGTGGGCCGGAAAGAGTTGGACCTGGCCGGCGAGAAGCTCATGGCCACGCTGCGCACGTTCAAGGTGGAGGGCGAATTGGTCGGCCGCACCACGGGGCCCACGGTGACGCAGTTCGAGATCGAGCCTGCCGCCGGCGTGAAGGTGCGACAGATCGCCACGCTGGCCGACGATCTGGCGCTCGCCATGCGTGCACCGAGTATTCGCATCGTGGCACCGATTCCGGGGCGCGGCGCGGTCGGGGTGGAAGTGCCCAATCCGTCGCCGGAGATGGTCGTGCTGCGCGAGGTACTCGACTCGCGCGACTTTCAGCAGGCGCGTGCCGCCTTGCCGATCGCGCTCGGGAAAGACCTCGAGGGGCGCGCCGTGGTGGCCGATCTCGCCAAGATGCCGCACTTGCTGATTGCCGGCGCGACCGGTTCAGGCAAGTCGGTGTGTGTGAACACGATCATTACGAGCCTCGTCTATCGGCACACGCCGAAGACCCTGCGCTTTCTGATGGTCGACCCCAAGATGGTCGAGTTGAGCGTCTACAACGCCTTGCCGCATCTCCGGCACAAGGTCATCACAGACAATCGGGACGCGGCCGCGGTGCTCAAGTGGGCCGTGATGGAGATGCAGGACCGCTATCGGCTGCTGGAAGCGAACGCTTGCCGCAATCTGCAGGAGTTCAACCGTCGGGTACAGCAGCAGCTGGACGGCGAGGGTACGCCGGTGCTCAAGCCGCGCAATCCCGATGTTGCGTTCGAGGACCGCGCCTACGCCGGTGACGTGCTGCCGTACATCGTGGTTGTGATCGATGAGATGGCGGACCTGATGATGACGGTGCAGGGGGAAGTCGAGACACCGATCGCGATGCTCGCCCAGAAAGCGCGTGCGATCGGCATTCATCTCATCCTTGCCACGCAACGTCCGAGCGTGAACGTCATCACCGGGCTGATCAAGGCCAACTTCCCGTGTCGGATTGCGTTTCGCGTCGCCTCGCAGGTGGATAGTCGTACGATCATCGACGGGGCGGGTGCCGAATCGCTGCTGGGCAACGGCGACATGCTCTTCATTCAGCCGGGCAAGTCGGAGCCGGCGCGATTGCAGGGCGCGTATCTCTCCAGTGAGGATACGGAGAAGCTGCTGGGCTGGTACAGCGCGGCTGCTGAACGCCGCGTCGGTGAGCGCGCCGCGGCCGAAGCCGGTGGTGTGACGGTGGTCGCCGAGCCGGACATTCTCGAAACGGTGCGTGCCCTCGAAGCGACGGCGTCAGGGGAGGACGACGACGCCAGCGAGGGAGGAGAAGACCGGGATGCGTTATTCCGCCAGGCGGCGGAGGTGGTGATTCAACACAAGCAGGGCTCCACGTCGCTCTTGCAGCGACGGCTCAAAGTCGGCTACGGCCGTGCGGCGCGCATCATCGACCAGCTCGAGGAGGCCGGCGTGCTGGCGCCCAGCGAGGGGGCAGCGCGGCCCCGCGACGTCCTGATTGGCGTGCAGGACCTCGATCGCATCTGTGGTTCGTCGTGACATATTGACGCTTGGACTCCCCTCGACGAACATACTGCCCCATGATTCGGTTCGGCTCGCCTCCCTCCCGCGAGCCTGAGCACTGTACGACGTACCTCTCCCCCTCCCGAGGTGTGTGATGTTCGCGTTTCAACTTCGCCGGATGATTTCCCGTTCGTGGCGTGCCTTGCTCATCGTGCCGATCGCTGCGGCGTCACTTGCGGCGCAATCCGGCACCATCACCGGCAAGGTGACGGACGCGGTGAGCGGACGTCCGCTGGAGAACGCGCAAGTACAGGCGCAACTGGCGGGCGGTGTGTCCTATGGCGCTGTCTCCGGCGCGGATGGCGTGTACCGCGTCGTCAATCTGCCGGACGGTACCTACACCGTCACCATCCGCTCGCTCGGTTACACCCAACGCGTGTTCAACGCAATTCGACCTGGCGCGACCGTCAACGCATCGCTCAATGAAAAGACGACGCAGCTGTCGCAGACCGTCGTCACGGCCAGCCGCAGCCGTCCCGAAAAGGCACTCGACGCACCGGCGTCCATCTCGGTCATCACCAGCGAGCAGATCGCTGAGCGCCCCGCGATCACCGTCACTGATCATTTGCGCAACACGCCGGGTGTGGATATCAACCGGGGCGGCATCGCGCAAGCCAACGTGGTCGCACGCGGGTTCAACAACGCCTTCAGCGGCGCCATGCTGATGCTGCAGGATTATCGTTTCGCTGGCATCCCGTCGTTGCGTGTGAACGTGCCCTTTCTCATGACCGGTACAAACGAGGACGTCGATCGCATCGAAGTGCTGCTTGGGCCGGCGTCTGCGCTGTACGGCCCGAACAGTTCCAACGGTGTGCTGCACGTGATCACCAAGTCGCCGTTCAATTCGCAGGGGACGACCATCAGCGTGGACGGTGGCGAGCGGTCCATCATCCGCACGGGACTGCGCCACGCCGGCAAGGTGAACGACAAGCTCGCGTACAAAGTCTCCGGCGAGTACATGCAGGGGCGCGACTGGGCATACAACGATCTCGCCGAACCCCGTGTGTTCCCGAATACGCCGAACGTGCCGGCTTCGCGTCGCGGTCAGGCCGCACAGCGCGACTTCGACCTGCAGCGCTTCAGCAGCGAAGCGCGCGTCGATGTCCGTCCGACGGAGAACACCGAAGCGATCACCACGTTCGGGTACACCAAGGTTGGCTCCGGCATCGAGCTGACCGGCGCGACCGGCACCTCGCAGATCAAGAATTGGACGTACACGAATATCCAGCAGCGCTTCCGCTGGAATCGACTGTTTGCGCAGGCGTTCCTGAACAACAGCGATGCGGGCAACGACACGTCGTCGTCGGACAAGGGCACGTATCTGCTCCGTTCGGGACAGCCGATCGTGGATCAGTCGCGCGTGGCGGCGTTCCAGCTCCAGCATGGCTTCGACATCGGGCGCAAGCAAAGCTTCACCTACGGCGCCGACTATATCTGGACCAACCCGCGCACCGGCGGCACAATCAACGGCGCTAACGAGAACGTCGACAACGTCACCGAATACGGCGCGTACATCCAGTCCAGCACCAAGCCCACCAAGCAGTTCGAGATCCTGCTCGCGGCGCGCGGTGATGCCAACAGCGTCATCAACGGCCAGTTCTTCTCGCCGCGTGCGGCACTGATCTTCAAACCGACCGAGAATCAGAACGTGCGCGTGACGTACAACCGCGCCTTCTCCACGCCGGCCAACTTTTCATTCTTCCTTGACCTGATCCAGTCACCAAACATCGGCGGGTCGGGCTTCGATCTCATCGCGCGTGGCAATCCGCCCAAGCAGGGTCTTCAGTTCAATCGCAGTTGCGCGAACAACAACGCGTTCGGCAACTACTGCATGAAGTCGGCGTTCACCGGACAGGGCGGTTTCGTCTCCACCAGTGCCGCCTCGGCCTTCCCGGGTGCTGTGCGGGCACTGGCCCCGCGGCTGACGCCGGGCATTGCCGGCGCTCTGCAGCAGGCCGGACTGCCTGCGGCCGTGGCTGGTCAGCTCGCCGCAGGAGCCGTGCAATTCCTCGGCACGCGTCAGCCGACCAATGCCGATCTGGCAACGCGCGTCTCGTATATCTCAAGCGCCACCACGCCGCTCACCGGCGCGCAGATCACGGATATCGATCCGCTTGCTGCCTCGTTCAACAACACGTACGAAGTCGGCTACAAGGGCATCATCGGCAATCGTTTCCGTTACGACATCTCTCTCTGGGGACAGGAGCGTGGTGACGTCGGCACACCGGCCGCGCTCTCGACGCCGAACGTGTTCTTCGGCAATCCCCAGCAGCTCGGCGGTTACCTCGGTCAGCAGCTCGGCGCCAATCTCGGTCCCCAGCTTGCGGCGCTTGGGCTGAGTCCCGCGCAGATAGGCGCTATTGTCAGCGGCGTCGCTGGCGCGTTGACGCCATCGGTGGCCTCGCTCCCCCTCGGCGTCGTCACCTTCAACGATCCGAACACGCGCCCCAACGCCATTTACGCGACATATCTCACGTCGAAGCAGAAGCTGTGGGTGCGCGGTCTCGACCTTGCCACCGATGTGGTCGCGACCGACCGCCTCACCTTCGACATCGCGTACAGCTATCAGAGCCAGAACGTCTTCAATGGCATCCCGGGCGGCAACGGCTCGCCGCTCATGTCAAACTCGCCCAACTCGCGCGGTTCGCTGGGCTTCCGCTACCGTAACGAAGACAACGGCATCGGCTTCGAAACACGCGCGCGCTACAACGAGTCCTACCCGGTGAACTCCGGTGTCTACGCCACGAACGTCGCCTTTCCGATCGCCGCCGGTCAGCCGGGAGCACCGACCACGACGCCCACGGGCACGGGCTTCAACCGCTGCGCACCGGCCGCTACTGGTACCTTCTGCTACGAAAACGTGCCCGAGGCTTTCACCTTTGATGCGCAGGTCTCCAAGCGCTTCAACGTCGGCGACCAGCGGCTGCTCTGGTCCATCAATGCCACAAACTTGACGAACAACACGGTACGCACGTTCCCCGGTGTCCCCGAGATCGGCCGACTCGTCATGACACGTCTGCAATACTCGTTCTGATCGCGGACTGATCCGCATGCCTGATTGAATGCTCACGGGGCGACGCGCAACGCGCGGGTCGCCCCAAATTGTTTCTGCCACAATGTTGCGTAAACTGCACATATGATTCTGCTCGACCCGCACGCCCATCCGGTCATCGGACATCGCGGCAATCGTGCGCACTCGCCCGAGAACACGCTTCCCTCATTGCTGGAGGCGGTCGCGCTTGGCGCAGACGCCGTCGAGATGGACCTGCACCTCTCGCGCGACGGCAAACTCGTGGTCATACACGATGCCACGCTCGACCGTACTACCAGCGGCACGGGGCCCGTCGCCAGCCGGACGTTGGTCGAATTGCGCACGATGGATGCCGGAGCCCGCTTCACGTACGATCGGGGCGCGACGTTTCCGTGGCATGGACGTGGCGTGACGATTCCGACCTTCGACGAGGTCGTGACGGCCCTGCCGCGCGATCTTCCGCTCATCGTTGAGATCAAGACCGCCACGGCCACTGCCCTCGTGCTGGACGCGATCCGTCGTCACGACCTCTCACGACGAGTGATCGTGGCCGGGTTCGATGCGAACGCCATCGTACCGTTGCGCGGACAGGGATTCGCCACTGGAGCGACGAACGCCGATGCGTCCAGGGTGCTGCTCCCTGCCGTACGTGGACGCTCGATCGGCGCGCAACCGTATCAGGCGCTCTGCATCCCGCCAACCTGGCGTGGCATTCCAATTCCACTGCTCGCCATCGCCCGCGCTGCGCGCACGGCCGGCGTCGTCACGCACGTCTGGACGATTAACGATCCGTCCGAAGCGCTGCGCCTCTGGCGTGGTGGAATCCAAGGCATCATCAGCGATGATCCCGGTCTGATGCTCGCTGCGCGCAAGGGACTCTGAGGTACGGTGCGCAACGCGTTGCGCCTGCTTCGAGGACTGAGGCTCAATTACTACGCGGACGCGGCGCGGGCACCGGTTTGCGCGGCAACGGCTTGTTGCGCATTGCGGTCAGGTAGGCCATCGTCGCCACCACGGTCGACATCTGCTTCATGTCGTCGGCCTGTACGCGATCGACCACGTCCATATTGGAGTGATGCGTGCGCGAATTGTACTCGTAGCGCTCCTGCACGAACTGAAAGGCCGGGACGCCCAACGCATCGAACGGCGTGTGATCCGTGGACGCCACCGAGCGTCGCCCGATGATGTCCATTCCCAGGTCCGCCAGTGGCGCCGTGAACGCCTTGAAGACCGGTTCGATAGCCGTGTTCCCCTGCATGCACACACCGCGGATCTTGCCGGTGCCGTTGTCGATATTGTAGTACGCCACGATCTTCGCCTGCTCCGGCTTGAGCTCCATCGTGCGCGAATCGCCCAGGTGTTGCCGTACGTACGCGGTCGAGCCGAGGAGACCTTGCGCTTCACCGCCCCAGAGCGCGAGACGGATGGTGCGCTGCGGCTTCGCACCGATCGCGGTGCGGATGCGCATGGCCTCCATCATTGCCGCGCTGCCCGTAGCATTGTCCGTCGCGCCGGTGCCACCGTGCCACGAGTCAAAGTGGGACCCGATCAACACGTACTCGTCTTTCAGCGCCGGATCGCTCCCGGGAATCTCGGCGATGACATTGAACCCGCGAGGTGTCGTCTCGTCGAGGAACTCCACGCCGATATCGAGCTGCATGCGCACCGGCAACTGCTTCTCGAGTACGCGCAGCAGACGATTGTAGTGCTCGACCGCGAGCGTAACCGATGGCAACCCCGTGCCCGCCGTCGAGTCGCGCGTGCCGCCGGCGCCCACAAAGATGGTGCCGCCGTCGGTCCGCTGCGTCACCCACGGCAGATCGCTCCCGCCCGCGGAGGAATCCGCGTCCGCGCCGCGATCGAGCAACGCCACGACGCCTTCCGTATCGTAGAACGCACTCAGCTGTGTCTGAAAGGTCGCGGCAACACGCGCGCCGGCGGGGCCGGCACCTCCCGCTCGACCCGCAGAGGCAAGCTGATCCGCGCGCGCATCGGCAATCTCCTTGTCCGACATCCGCAGCACGATGCGACCGTCCAGCATTCGGACGGCACGTAACGGTTGCGTGAGGACGATCTTGCCGCGCAAGGTCCCCTGATAGCTGGCGAAGTCCGCGTCGTTTTCGATGATGGGGCGAACCACATCGGCGATGACGTTGCCCGCCGTGCCCGGCGACCACGCTTTCGGCAGCGCGATCAGTGGCTGCACCTGCGGCGCCAGCAGCGTCGCGGAGAAGCGCTGCAGCTGCCAGCCCTTGCCAAAGGCCCAACGCTCGTCGTGCACATCGGCGAGGCCCCGGTCGCGCAGCGTCTTTATCGTCCACGCGCCCGCCTGTTCGATATTCGCACTGCCCGTGAGCCGCGGTCCGTACACGTCGGACAGCCAACTGATATGTTCCATCACCTGCGAGCGCTTCAGTCCTTCGTCGCGAATGCGCGCCAGTGTCGGTTCATCAATGCGCTCCGCTTAAGCCTGAAGTGAGGGCGCAGCGAGCGCCAGTACCAAGAAGAGCATCGACGATCGAGCCACCAGGCAACGTATGACGCGACCCTCATGGGGAATGCGCATTGCTCAGCTCCGTGTTGAGGCCGTGAAGCCGGTGATGACGCGCGCAGCGCTCCACGACAAGAGCATCGCCAGCACGAGTGTGAGAACGATGACGCCGGCGCCGGGCAACGGAAAAATGCGGCCGAGTCGGTCCAACAGCGTGGAGAATGCGGGGGCCGTCATGGCGCGACTCAGCAGGAGAATCCATGCAAGCAGTCCGGCGAGCATCGCCTCGCGTGGTGCCGCCGGATCACGCCGCAGGAGCGCGTACAGCGCCGCCACCGCCGGCACCGCCCACCAGCCAAGGAACATCGTGCCGGCACCGATCAGTGCGGCAAGCAGCAGGAGTCGAAGGAGTGACATCAGCGCGACACTCCGGTCGGAGTGAGAACAAGCTGAGCGCGTCGCTCGGCTGGCAGTTCGGACTCCGACGTCGGCAAGCGCAGCGAGTCCAGCTCACCACGCGACCATCCGTCGATGCGATTGTCGTACCACTTGCTCAGCGGATTGCCCGATTGTCCACCGGGGTAAGTGGCCCAGGCCCGACGCGGCGTGCTCATCTCGACCACCATGCGCCAACTCGGTCCGTGGCGTCCGTTTCCGGTCGATGGCCAAAGTGTCGCGTTGCCGCCCTGCACCGGAACTTCCAGGCGAGAGAAGGCGGGCAACTGCGTCAGATGGAAAATGTTTGCGTGCCGCACCTTGTCCCACCGCCAACCGTCTGAGGCCGGATCGCCACGTTGCGCAACGACGCTGTCGAGCGCCACCGTCATCACGGTCGTCAGCAGCGCGTTGCGCGATTCCACGGCCGGCGTGCGTCGGTCATCCCACCACACGCTCGCGGAGTCGCGCAGCAAAACCGCCGTCATCATGTCGTTCGGGATCGGGTTGCGTACGCTGTCCGTCTGGAACTCATCCCACAGCCGCAACGTCAGCAATCGCATCATCTCTTCAAACAGTACGGCGCGACGATTGTCCGGCGTGTAGCGACGATCCCACTCGCCGAGCAGCGTGGCTGAGCGCGCAACCTTGACGTCGGAGGATTGACGCGCGGCGCTCAGAAATGCCGGCACGAACAGATCGGCGCGCGCGCTTCCCGGATCGGACTGGTAACGTCGCATCGCATCGGGTGTGACTGCACTGTCGGCGCGCAGCAGCGTGTTGATGCGCATCGCGCGCCACGGGCGTTCCCAGTCAGCGCCGAAGTAGCGCGGCTGCACCTTCGGGTCGAACGGCTCCTGATTGGCCGACGCCAGGAAGCCCTGCGCCGGTCGGAAGGATTGTGGGTAGTCGCTCACCGACCAGGCGCCGGTCCAGTCGTTGCTCGACACACTGCCATCGCGCAACCAATCACCGCGCTCGTCCCCCGGACGAATCGGGTACCGTCCGGTGGAACGGATGGCGATGGCGCCGCTGGTGTCCGCAGTGAGCATGTTCTGCGCGGGAGACTCATATAACGTGGCCATGCCGTCGAGCAGTTCGTCCGAGGTCCTCGCGCGCACGGCTGCTGCGAATCCTTCCAGCACGCGCATCGACTCGAGCACCGTCCACCGCACCGAAATCCATTCCGCACCCACCCGCTGCATGGGACCGCGGTGCGTGAAGCGCAGCGTATCGGTCTCGACGACGTAGCCGCCCGGATCGCGGTACTGCTCGGTGCGGAGCTCCAGCGGCTTCCATGCGCCGTCCAGCTTGTACGTCCTCGGCGCCACAACATCGTCCACCTGCTCGACGTAGTAGTCCATCACGTCACCGCCGGTGTTGGTGAATGTCCACGCCACCGCCTTCGTAAAACCGATCACCACGCCCGGCGCGCCCGGAATGGTCACGCCGTAGCTGTCCAGCGTGTCGGGCACGACGAGGTGGACCTCGTACCAGATGGACGGCAACGTCAGTTCGAGATGCGGATCCCCCGCCAACAACGCCGAGCCACTCGCGCTGCGCGACGGCGCCACGGCCCAGTTGTTGCTCCCGATGGCATCGGCGCTGCGCTCCGGCGCAACAGCCAACAACGATGACGGTCCGCGCGGGCCCATCGCGTCCAGCATCGCCACGGCCTTCGCATCGGGCGCACCGGGCGCGGGAATGGTCACCGCATCAAAGCGCGGCGCACCCTCGCCGTTCGGCTGAATCGGCTCAACAATGGGCGAGTGCACGGGAAACAACGCATCTGCGGCGGCGCGCCCCACGCGCGCACTTGCCGACAGGTGCGTCAGTTCGTCGCTGGTTGTCGCGAGCGTCGCCCCCATCCGATTCAAGAGATGCAGGATGTCGATCAGCTGCATGGGCGTCGGCGCACGGCCGAGCAGTTTGTACTCGATCGGATAGTCGGCAGGACCTAATGCGCCGATGTACGCGTTTACTCCATCCACGTACGCGCGCATCACGCGCCACGACGCGCCGGCGGTATCAAGCTTGGCCAGTCTCAGCTCGGCAGACCTCGGCATACCAGACGCGCGCGTCGCCTGATCCACAGGCAGCGCACGCGCACCCACCAACTCCGTCAGCGTGCCGCTGCCGGCGCGTCCCTGAATCTCCAGCTGAAACAGTCGGTCGCGCGCCACGACATACCCCAGCGCACGATACGCATCACTCACGTTGGACGCGAAAATGTGCGGCACGGCGCGATCGTCGTACACCACGCGCGTCGTGGCCGACAACCCAGCGATCGCCGCCGACGCGTCGCTCGGCAGCTCGGCATTTCGTGCGGCGTTCCACACCCCGCGCACAGGATCGAGCAGCGGACCGAGCGCGGGGACTGCGCCGACCGGCCGCGCAGCCACGTACAAAGTCACAACAAGCAGGACAGCCGCGAAGGCGGTGCCGAGCGGGGAGGGGCGCATAAGGAGTGTGTGAAGGGGGCGGGCCACGACGGTCGGAAAGGTGCGGCCAGCCGCTCGCGTTGGAAATGCCTTGCCCGCGTACTTTCGGTGACGAATGCGCGCGCCGGCTGTGCTACCGTGATCGTATGACCAGTGCACGACAGGAGCTTGGACTGCTTGGCGAGCGAATCGCCGCCCGCTGGCTCAAACGTGACGGATGGGCGATCGTCGCGCATCGGTTTCGCAGCGGGCACCGCGACATCGATCTGATCGTGCAGCGCGATATGCAAATCGCGTTTGTCGAAGTCAAGGCGCGTCGCGGCGACGCGTTCGGCACCCCGATCGACGCGGTGCATGCGCGAAAGCGTCGGGAGCTTATCCGGTCAGCGCGGGTCTGGATAGATCGGTTCGGTGAATCTTCGTTTTCTTATCGCTTCGACGTGGTCGGCATACTCGTTTGCAAGCGGACCGTCCGCGTCCGGCACATCCCAGACGCTTTCCCGGTCGCCTGATCAGGGCAAAGTGACCGAAAGATGACAGTTGTCCACATCGGATATTCTTCGTAGTTTGTTCGGGTCTTGGTGCTGCTCGCGCTGACGGTAAATTCTTGCGGGCCAGGGCATGGCGGCTTCACCACTCACGACGGCGGATACATGGCAAGTACGGCGATGACAGACGACAAGCGCAAGGCCCTGGCGCTCGCGGTCGCGCAGATCGAAAAGAGTTGCGGCAAAGGCTCGATCATGCGACTCGGCACCGATTCCAGAGTGCGTGTCGAGTCGATTCCGACCGGCGCGATCAATCTTGATGCCGCGATCGGCGTCGGCGGCATTCCGCGCGGCCGCATCACCGAGATTTACGGCCCCGAGTCCAGCGGCAAGACGACGTTGTGCTTGCACGTCGTCGCGAACGCACAGCGCGCCGGAGGCGTCGCCGCCTTCATCGACGCCGAACACGCGCTCGACACGGAGTATGCCAAAAAGCTCGGCGTCGACATCGAGAACCTGCTGATTTCGCAACCCGACACGGGCGAGCAGGCGCTCGAGATCTGCGAGATTCTCGTGCGCTCCGGCGCCGTCGACATCGTCGTCATCGACTCCGTCGCAGCGCTTGTGCCCAAGGCGGAAATCGAAGGCGACATGGGCGACTCGCACGTCGGCCTGCAGGCGCGACTCATGAGCCAGGCGCTGCGCAAGCTCACCGGTGCGATCGCCCGCTCCAAGACATCCGTCGTCTTCATCAACCAGCTGCGCGAAAAGATCGGCGTCATGTTCGGCAGCCCGGAAACGACCACCGGCGGCAAGGCGCTCAAGTTCTACGCGTCGCTCCGCCTCGATATCCGCCGCATCGGTCCGGTTAAGGAGAAGGAAGAGGTGATCGGCTCACATGTCCGCGTGAAAGTCGTCAAGAACAAGGTCGCCGCGCCCTTCAAGCAGGCAGAGTTCGACATCATGTACGCCGAAGGTATCAGCCACGTCTCGCTGCTCGTCGACATCGGCTCCGAAGCCGGCATCATCGACAAGTCCGGCGCGTGGTACAGCTACGGCACGCAGCGCATCGGGCAGGGACGTGAAAACGCCAAGATGTTCCTCAAGGACAATCCGGCCATGATGGCGGAGATCGAAGAGAAGGTGAAGGTCGTACTCGGCATCAAAGCCGACCCGGAAGCGGCCGCCGACGAAACCGAGGAGTAGAGGCTGCGCGTCCATATGGATGCGCGGGAAAAGGCGGGCCGGGGGGTGGCTTGCGACGTGAAGTGGTGCCCGGATCACCACGGCTCGTCGTGAGTAGCCCCTCGGCTCTTTTTCCGTCCGGCCACGAACCCGAGTCGTCGGCCGTGACAGTCACCGCCCTGCGCGAGTCGCCACGCGCACCCGGCCGGTACGCGGTTACCATCAGCGATGGCCGTTCATTCATCGTCGGCGTCGCCGCCCTCGTCGACAGCGGTGCCACACTTGTCGGTGCGACGCTTGGTGCGCGGGCACTCGCCATCCTTGTTCGCGACGCCGCCGTCAGCGACCTCGTCGCACAGGCGCTCGGTATGCTCGCGCGCGGCCGACGAACCAGACGCGAGTTGGAACTTCGACTGCGCCGCAGACAGCCGGAGACCATCCTTATCGAAGCCGCCCTCGATCGACTTGCCGCCTCAGGGGTCCTCTCCGACGAAGACGTCGCGCGCGCCGAAGCATCCTCCAGACTCCGTCGCGGACAGGCGCCCACACTCGTTCGGCAAACCCTGCGGAGCAAAGGCGTCACCGGGCGCGATGCCGATGCCGCCGTCGCCGATGCGATTGCCGACGATGCGTTCGACGAACTCTCGGCCTGTCGCACCGCGGCCGACCAACGCGCACGCTCCCTTGCGTCCCTCGACCCGGTCGTCGCACGGCGACGCTTGATCGGCTTCCTGCAGCGGCGCGGATTCGGCGGCGCCGTCATCCGCGCCGTGCTCGACGAACAGCAACGAAAGGCGGCAGCCCCCTGAGACGCTGGCGGGCGCGTCGTCTATATTTCCGCTCCTATGCTCGCGACCGAAATCCGCGCCCGATTCCTGGCCTTCTTCGAAAAGAATGGCCACGCCGTCCGACAGAGCTCCTCGCTCGTTCCGGCCGATGACCCGACCCTGCTGTTTACCAATGCCGGCATGGTCCAGTTCAAGAAAGTCTTTCTCGGCATGGAGGACGCGCCCGACGGGAAGCGGCGCGTCACCACGTCGCAGAAATGCGTGCGTGCCGGCGGTAAGCACAACGATCTGGAACAGGTCGGCCACACCGCGCGGCATCACACGTTCTTCGAGATGCTCGGCAACTTCTCCTTTGGTGACTACTTTAAGCGCGATGCGATTCGCTTCGCGTGGGAGTTCGTCACCGAAGAGCTGAAAATCCCGCGCGAGCATCTGCGTGTGACCGTCTACCATGAAGACGACGAAGCACGACAGCTCTGGAAGGACGTCGCCAATGTCCCCGACAGCCGCATTTATGGACTCGGCGCCAAGGACAACTTCTGGCAGATGGCCGATACGGGGCCGTGCGGCCCGTGCACGGAGATCTACGTGGACCTTGCCAACATCGCCCCGGACTGGGCGTTCCCCAAGGACGCGCACGGCGAATGGACGCGCACTGACCTCGACGAGTACGGACTCGATGCCTTCGTGGAAGGCGCGGAAGCAGGTCGATTTCTGGAGATCTGGAACCTCGTCTTCATGCAGTTCGACCGGCAGTCGGATGGCACGCTGGTGCCGCTCCCCAAGCCGTCCGTCGACACGGGCGCGGGGCTGGAACGCATCGCCGCAGTGCTCCAGGGAGTGACGAACAACTTCCACACGGATCTGTTCGCCCCGCTCATCACGCGCGTCGAAGAAGTCGTCGGCATCAAATACCCGTACCGACCGGGAGTCGGACTTGGCACCGCCTTCGGCGCCGACGGAAAGGAGATCGACCCTGCATCGTTTCGCGTTATCGCCGATCATGCACGCGCCGTCTCGTTCCTGCTGGCCGACGGCGTTTTTCCCTCCAATGAGGGGCGCGGCTACGTGCTCCGTCGCATCCTCCGCCGAGCCGTACGTCACGCCTGGCTGCTCGGCCGGCGGGAACCGACGCTGGTGCATATCGTGGACGTGCTCATCGACTCCATGCGAGAGTTGTATCCCGAGCTGCATGTGCGTCGCAAGCACATCCTCGACACCACGCGGGCAGAAGAAGAGCGGTTCCTCGCCACGATCGATGCAGGCATGTCGCGCTTCGAAGAGCTCGCACCGCTCGCCTCCACACAAGGCTCCAGCGCGCTGCGCGGGTCTATCGCCGGCGAAGATGCCTTCCGTCTTTACGACACGTTCGGGTTCCCGATCGATCTCACGGAGTTGATGGCGCGCGAACGCGGCTACCTCGTGGACATCAGCGGCTTCGAACACGCGCTCGCGGCGCAGCGCAAGCAGTCGCAGGATGAACGGAAGACACGCCAGATCACCGTCACGACGGACGATTTCGCCGATCCCACGCGCTGGTCGCACGATGCACAGCACGCGGCAGGCCTCGGTCGTTTCGTCGGGTACGACGTGACCGAGATGGACACGATTGTCACGGCGGTACGGGAACTACCGGACGGTCGAGTCGCGGTCATGCTGCGCGATACCCCCTTCTACGCGGAGTCCGGCGGACAGGTCTCCGACCAAGGCACGATCACCGGAACGGGCTGGGCCGTCGACGTCACCGAGGTGCGGAAGGTGGACGGTCGCATCGCTGCGATCGGAACGGCAAACGGTGAGATCGACTTCGGTGCCGCGCATGCGCGTGTGCCCCGCGAACGGCGGCACGACACGGAGCGCAACCACACAGCGACGCATTTGCTTCACGCGGCTTTGCGCCACGTGCTCGGGGAGCATGTGCATCAGGCGGGATCCCTGGTGTCAACGGATCGCCTGCGCTTCGACTTCACGCATCACGGACCACTCTCGCCGGAACAGCTTGTCCTCATCGAGGCGCAGGTGAACGCTGGTGTATGGACCGCAGCGCCTGTCCGCACGCGTGAGGAGCCGTACGCCGACGCGGTCGCGCAGGGTGCCATGGCGCTCTTCGGCGAGAAATACGGTGACGTGGTACGCGTCGTGGAAATCGCCGGACTCTCGGTCGAACTCTGCGGCGGAACGCATGTCCGCAACACCTCCGAGATCGGACTGCTGCGCATAGTGGGGGAAGTGGGCGTCGCTGCCGGCGTGCGCCGCATCGAGGCGGTGACGGGTCCGCGCGCGTTCCAGCATCTCGCTGAACGTGATCGCGTGCTGGCGCAGGTTGCCGCGCGTCTCAAGGTGCCCATCGGTGGCGCATCGCCCAACCTCGAACAGATCGACCGCAAGCTCGAAGCGCTGATCGACGAGCGGAAGCAACTGGAGAAGCGTCTGGATGCGGCGATGCGCGGCGGCAGCGGCGGAGGCGGGCAGGCTCAGCAGATCGCCGCCAGTGCCTCAGACAATGCCGGCGTTCGCTTTGTGGCCGTCCGCGTGGACGTCTCGGACGTGAAGTCGCTCCAGTCGCTCGGAGACGCCGTCCGCGAGGCGCTCGGCAGCGGTGTCGCAGTACTGGGTGCCGCGCTCGGAGACGGAAAGGGGGCACTGCTCGCGGTCTCGACGGACGATGTGCGGGATCGCGGGCTTCGGGCGGACGTGGTCGTACGTGAAGTCGCAGCGGTCGTTGGAGGCCGAGGCGGCGGGAAGCCGCATATGGCGCAAGCCGGGATCGATAGCGGTCAGGTCGATGCTGCGATCGCATCGGCGGCAGCGATTGTGGCGCGCCTCGCGGTCGGCGGCTGAACCGGCCACGACGATGGCATCCGAATCCACCCCGGTCGCAGGAACTGAGCATATGCTGACCATCGGAGACTGGCTGCTGGCCATGGAGCCGGCGCCGCCACCGGCGCTGGCAGCGCGATTGGCGAGCGCCTTGCAACCGTTCGCAAGCGAAGACGCGGACCGCGCGCCGGAGGCCTGCCTCGACGCGGGGGAGCGATTGCTTGACGAACTACTGGCGTCGGGCGCGACATCGCGCGGCTCGGCACTCGACCTGCTGACGGTCGACGCGTTGGTCACATATGCTTTTCAAGCGGCGGGCGACGCGCCGGAGCGGCTCGAAGGCCGCGCCGCACGCGCGATGGCGAGACTCGCCGCTCTGCCTGAAGAACGCCCGGATTGAGTCCGTTGGCGCCCTGCGCCGCAGTGGTGATCGCATCATCAGCTCCGGACGTTGATCGGCTTCCATGAGGTGCATTGCGGCGTGATCGACATTCATTCGCATTTACTTCCCGGCGTCGACGACGGGTCCGCGTCCATCGCTGTTTCCGTGCCGGTGCTCGAGCGTTTCTCGCGCGACGGTGTCACGGTGGTGGTGTGCACGCCGCATCTGAACGCGTCGAACGCCGCCAATGCGCCTTACTCAGAGCACCTGAAAATCCTCGCCGAGCTTCGGGCGCACGCGCCCGCGGTGCCGGAGTTGAAGCTCGGATGGGAGATCATGCTGGATACGCCGGGGGTGGATCTGACCGCGCCAGAGCTTACGCTCGCCGACTCCCGGGCCCTACTCGTGGAATTCACACGCGGGGGGATCCCACGTGGCGCCTCGGTTGAGTTGCGGCGCATAGCGAGATCAGGCCGGACGCCGGTTCTGGCACATCCGGAGCGGTATTTCGGCTGCACACTGGAGCTTGTGCGGGAATGGCGCGAGATCGGTGTCGTGATTCAGACGGACGTCTCCGTGTTACTCGGACGTGGTGTCCCCGCTGAACTGGCACGCGCGAT
Organism: Gemmatimonadales bacterium; assembly: GCA_038213465.1. Taxonomy (GTDB): domain Bacteria; phylum Gemmatimonadota; class Gemmatimonadetes; order Gemmatimonadales; family Gemmatimonadaceae; genus Gemmatimonas. Next base: position 29,397 of record JBBQTA010000019.1, read on the forward strand.
GCTCAGCCAGGGCCTGATCGACGTCTTGGCCTCCGACAATCACGGCGACCAGCGTTCGCTGCAGGCAGCTCGTGTATGGCTCGAAGAACGGGGCGCGGACGCGCAGATCGATCTTCTCACGTGCGCCAACGCCGAGCGCGTGCTCACGAACGAAGACCCGATTCCTGTGCCGCCGTTGCCCGTCGGTTTGCTCGGCAAGATCAAACGATTGTTCGGCAGTTGACCTCCCACACTCCCAGCACATGACGGGAACGCCCGCCCCATCGATAACCAGCGCGCTCTTCGACCTCTCGGAGACGGCGCTTCGCACGGCAGAGCAGCTCGGCCCTGACATCGAACACGCGCTGACCATGGTGCGCAGAACGGTCGCCGCTGGCGGCACCCTATTCTTCTGCGGGAACGGTGGATCGGCCGCCGACGCGCAGCATATGGCCACCGAGTACGTCGTCCGGTATATGCGGAATCGACGCGCGTACCCCGCGATCGCGCTGACCACCGACAGCTCCTTGCTCACCGCTGCCGGCAACGACTTCGGCTTCGATCACATTTTTGCGCGACAAGTCGAGGCATTGGCGAAACCAGGCGATCTGCTGATTATCCACTCGACGAGCGGAAACTCTCAGAATGTGATACGTGCGGCCGAGACAGCGCGTGCACTTGGCGTACCGGTACTGGCCCTTTCGGCGAACGACGGTGGCGCCCTGAAAGAGGTGGTCGATCTGATGCTCATCGTACCCACCGGACGAACCGACCGCGCGCAGGAAATTCACCTGTGTATCGAACATGCAATATGCGACGCGATCGAGGAGTCGCTTTGACAGGCCGAGAACTTATCAGACGCAAGCATTTGCAGCCAAGTGGTTTGGCATCTCTCAGCTCATTCAGGTTCTCATCTTTGCTCGACTACGTTTGGCATGATTGATCTCAGCGGAAAGCGAGCGGTGGTCACCGGCGGTTCTCGAGGAATCGGCGCGGCTGTGGCGCGCCTGCTGGCCAAAGCGGGCGCGCACGTGGGCATCGCCTACCGCTCACGGACGCAGGAGGCGGAGACGCTGGTGGCAGAACTGCGTGCATACGGTGTGAAGAGTTTCGCACACGCCGGCGACTTGTCCACAATCGAGCAGAACGAGTCGTTGATTTCAAGCGCTGTGGATAATTTTGGTGGCGTGGATATATTTGTGGGAAACGCTGGTGTCTGGCCGCCGGATTCGGTTGATGTGGAAAAGCTTGCGCCCGATCGGTGGCGCTCGACGATGGCCAGCAATCTCGACGCGATGTTCTTCGCGTGCCGTGCCGTCGTACCGGTGCTGCCGAGCGGTGCCCGCCTGATTTTCGTCTCGAGCACAGCGGGCCAGCGAGGCGAAGCCGGGCATTCCGACTACGCGGCGTCCAAAGGGGGCATGATCTCGTTCGTGAAATCCTTGGCGGTCGAGCTCGGTCCGCGCGATATCACCGTCAACTGCGTGGCACCAGGCTGGGTGGACACCGAGGCCGTTGAGTTACCGTTCGGCGGCGAAGGACGAGCGCGGATCGAGGCCGCCATCCCATTGCGACGGGTCGCGTCGCCGGACGACATCGCCGGACCGATTCTGTTTCTGGCCAGCCCGCTCGCACGCCACGTGACGGGCGAGGTGCTCAACGTCAATGGGGGTAGCGTCCTCTGCGGATGACCGCCGATCAGGCAGTGCGTCGGATCGTCGCGCCCGGGCCGGTTATCGAGATCGCCCGCACGTTGCGCGCGGCCGGTTACGAAACGTGGTGTGTCGGCGGTGCGGTGCGGGATGCCATGCTTGGCGTGATCAGTCTCGACTGGGACCTCGCCACCGCCGCCACGCCAAACGTCGTGCGCAAGCTGTTCAGGCGCACGATCCCTGTCGGTATTGAGTTCGGAACCGTGGGCGTGCTCGATTCTGACGGCACCATGCACGAGGTCACCACCTTCCGGAGAGATGTCCGGACCGACGGTCGCCATGCCGTGGTGGAGTTCGGCGCATCGCTCGACGAGGACTTGGCGAGACGGGATTTCACCATCAACGCCATTGCGTTCGATCCCATTGCCGGAGCCATGCATGATCCGTTCGGCGGCGCCGCCGATCTCGCAGCCGGCGTGGTGCGCGCCGTCGGCGACGCGGAGTCGCGCCTGCGCGAGGATCGGCTGCGGGCGTTGCGCGCGATCCGGTTCGCGGCGCGTTTCGCATTCGAGATCGAGGTGACCACATGGCGCGCAATCGTTGGGAGTGCGCCGTATCTGGACCGACTGTCGCCGGAGCGGGTCAAGCAGGAGCTGGACAAGACGATGGAGCAGGTGCGGCAGCCGTCGCGAGCGCTGCGACGCTGGCGCGAGGCGGGCGCATTCGCCTCGCTCGTTCCCGCCCTGGCCACGGTCTCGGACGCGTCGCTCGCAGCCGTCGATTGTCTGCCGCTGCCCGGACCGCGCACGCGACCGCAGCGGCGTGCGCTTCGGATTGCCGCGCTTTTTGGCGATGTGGACGGAAAGTCCGTCGAGGCCGCGCTGAAGGCACTCCGATATTCGAATCAGGACATCGCGTGGATCGGCGCGCTGGCGGGGCATTGGCAGCAACTCGGTCCCGCGTTCACTGAACTGGCAAGCGGTCAGACTGAGGTGTCCGATGCATCCCTTCGCCGCCTGGCCGCGCAGGTGGGGCGAACGCGCGTTTCATCGTTTCTCCGCCTCGCCGCCGCGCAGTGGCATGCACGCTCCGCGACCGCACTCGGGTCTCAGCTGGGGCCTGCGCCCGAAAGCGTGTCATCGCTCTATCGTCGCGCGCTCCGCATCGCGTTCCGGGATGCCATCGAGATTGGCGACCTGGCGATCGATGGAGATGATCTGCGGAGTGCGGGGATTCGACCGGGTCCGCTGTACGGCCGAGTGCTGGCGACGCTGCTGGAGGATGTAGTACACGATCCGTCCAGTAATCAACGGGAGACGTTGCTGGAGCGGGCGCGTGCCTTCGCGGCCGCGCAGGATCCCTGAGCCGTGCTCGATCTGATTGGCGAAAGCGAGGCGACGCGCCGGTTCGGGCGCTCTGTTGGCTGGTTCGTAGCGACGCGTTCCGGAGAGCTGACCGTGGCCCGGGTCGGTCTGACCGCCGAGCGTGCCGTGGATCTGCTGCACGTGCTGGCAGTGCATCTGGACCCGGCCGTCGACGTGGTCATCGACAGCTTGCGCGATCGCATGGAGTGGCGCGGGGAACTGCTGCCCCTGCCTGACGTGCGAGAGGTCGTGGGCCGGCTTCGCCTGCTCCTCGCGACGTATGGAGGGGTGGAGGTGACGCTGGTGACGACCGACGATCAGCTGTCACTGACTCCGGAGCTCCTGCTGGTACTCTGCTCCAGAACCGACCACTGGTTGTACATTCTGGACGGCCTCGGTTTCGAGGAGCGGAAATCCGTCCCGCGGGCCGTATGGCGTGTGGACCGTGCGTTGTTGGCGCCGGTCTCGGAGCTCAGCGACGCGCTCGCGTCCGGCGCCGAGCGACTCGGCCTGATTGCCGTTTCCCGTCGCACGGATGAGTCCCGATGAGCAAGTCCGGCAGCGAAGATGTCTCCTCCGGCCCGTCGCTCTTCGCCGGGCGCGTGGCGGAGCCGCTGGCGGCGCGGATGCGTCCGCGCACGCTCGAAGAGTACATCGGGCAGGAACATCTGCTCGGCGTGGGCAAGCCACTCCGCGAGACTCTGTCGCGCCGGATCGTCGATTCAATGGTGCTCTGGGGCCCTCCCGGCGTCGGTAAGACGACGCTGGCCAGGCTCTTCGCGCAGTCGGCCGATGCCGCGTTCGTCTCATTTTCTGCAGTGAGCGACGGCGTGGCGCGCGTGCGCGAGGTGGTCGCCGAGGCGGAGCGACGGCGCGATCTCGGACGGGGGACGATCCTGTTCGTCGATGAGATTCATCGCTTCAATCGCGCGCAGCAGGACGCATTTTTGCCGCATGTGGAGAGCGGCACGATCGTACTCATTGGTGCCACAACCGAGAATCCGTCATTCGCATTGACCGGTGCGCTTCTCTCGCGCGTGCGCGTGTTGGTGCTCGAACCCATTCCGGCCGTTGCGCTGGAGGGGCTGATCGATCGCGCACTGGCGGATGGCGCGCACGGATTGGGCGCGCGTGGCATCCGAATCGAGGCTTCAGCGCGGGGGCTCCTCGCTCAATTGGCCGACGGCGACGCGCGGCGCACGTTGGGAGTGCTGGAGGCGGCCGCCGCGCTGACCGTAGATCGCGGTGAGATCTCCCGCGCGGTCGTGGAGGCTGCGGTGCAGCATCGCGTCCCGCGCTACGACAAGAGCGGGGAGGAGCACTTCAATCTCATTTCCGCGCTGCACAAGTCGCTGCGCGGGAGCGATCCGCAGGGCGCGTTATACTGGCTGGCACGTATGATCGACGGCGGCGAAGATCCGCGTTACATCGCGCGTCGCATGATCCGCATGGCCACGGAGGACATCGGTCTCGCCGACCCGCAGTCGCTCGCGGTCGCCACCACCGCGGCGGAGACGTTCGAACGACTCGGATCTCCGGAGGGCGAACTGGCGCTGGCCGAAGCGGCCGTGTATCTCGCGACGGCGCCCAAGTCGGCGCGTGTGTCTGAGGCTTGGAAAGCGGCGCTCGAGGCCGCACGCGCCACGCCCACTGCGCCCGTTCCGCTGCATCTGCGCAACGCACCCACCGGCCTCATGAAGGAACTCGGATATGGGGCAGGGTACCAGTATGCGCATGCCGTCCCCGACGCATACACGCCGCAGGAATACCTGCCGGATGTGTTGCAGGGGCAGACGTTCTATGAACCGGGGCCGTTCGGTTTCGAGCGTGACATCGCGAAGCGGCTCGCGTGGTGGGCGCAACTGCGTGATCGTGCATTGGAGCCACCGTCGGCCGGGAACTCACCTACGGCATCGACACCAACCACCAACGGAGAGTCCTCCTGATGGGTCAGATTTCGTCCGCACCTCGTCGTTGGATCGGTGCGCTGTCGCTTGCGGGCGCGCTGGTCGTCGCTGGCTGTGCGTCGCTCGGACGCGCGTCGTTCAGGGAACCGGTGGTGACGCTGCGCGAATTCACCGTCACCGGGCTCGGCATCAGCGGAGGCAGCGTGGACGTCGTCTTGTCCGTGTACAATCCGAATAACTACAACCTCGATGCCGTGAAGATGACGTATATCGTGGATGTCGATTCGGTACAACTTGGGAGCGGCGAACTTGGGGAGCGTTTCTCCGTGCCCAACGGCGATTCCTCGGTGGTGCGCCTACCCGTTCGCTTTACGTACGCCGGCCTCGGCGTGGCGGGTCGTTCGCTCGTGACCGCGGGCACGATCAACTATCGCGTGCGCGGCGACTTCACCGTCGGCACGCCGCTGGGCAACTTCACACGCCCCTATAGCCGTACCGGTCGCTACTCGTCCGTCTCCGGTAACGGTCGGTAAGCTTGGCTTTAAAGTGATCGCGTCGGATCTATATCTCGCCTCGTCTACTCGCGTTCGCGCGACCCTTACCCGAAACTGCACCCGAAGGAATCCGCTCATCAGTCGCGAAATCATCACCCTGACAAACCCCGTCGAGCGAGCCATGCTCGTGGCCGCGCCTTCCAAGAGCAGCCGCGCGCGCGTGCACATGGACGAGCATCTCGAGGAGCTGGGCCGATTGGCCGATACGGCGGGCGCCGAGGTCGTGGGCATTCTCACGCAGCAACTCGACCGTCCGCACCCTGGCACGTATCTCGGCAAGGGCAAGATCGAAGAACTGAAGCATCGCATTCAGGAGCTGGGCGCGACGCTCGTGATCTTCGACGATGAGCTCTCACCGGCGCAGAGCAAGAACATCGAACTGGCCGTGAGCACGCGCGTGATGGATCGCGCGGAGCTCATTCTCGACATTTTCGCCACGCGCGCGCGCTCGAGCGAGGCGCGCATGCAGGTGGAAGTCGCGCAGCTCAAGTACATGTTGCCGCGACTGACGCGCATGTGGACACATCTCGAGAAGTTCCGCGGTGGTATCGGTGTGCGCGGTCCGGGTGAAACGCAACTCGAGACCGACCGTCGCCTCATTCAGCACCGCATCAAGGTGCTCGCGGAACGTCTCGAGGACGTCGACCGCGCGCGAGAAATTCAGCGTCATGGACGAGAGACGAGCTTTCGGGTTGGACTGGTCGGCTACACGAATGCCGGCAAAAGTTCGATCCTCCGTACGTTGGCCAATGACCACGACGTCTTCGTGGAGGATCGTCTCTTTGCGACGCTCGATCCGCTCACACGTGAGGTCGAGATCGGCGACGGCTACACGGTCCTGCTCACGGACACGGTCGGGTTCATCCGGAAACTGCCTCATCATCTTGTCGCGTCGTTTCGCGCCACGCTGGCAGAGGCGAAGGAGGCCGATCTGCTGCTGCACGTCATCGACGCGAGTCATCCGGCCTGGGAAGAGCACCGCAACGTGGTAGACGCAGTGTTGGCCGATCTGGAGCTCGCGGAACAGCCTACGCTGCATTTGATGAACAAGATGGATGCGCTGCCGCCGGAAGACGCGGAGGCGCTGCGGCAGCGGGTGAGCAACCTCATGCCGGGCACGCTCTTCGTGTCCGCTCTGGTGGCGGATGGGCTGGAGCCGCTCCGGTCGGCGCTCCGCGATGCGTTGCGCCGGCAGCGGCCGCTGCTTGAGATCCGCGTGCCCGCGGCCAACGGTCGACTGCTCGCGGAGATTCATCGCGACGGTGAAGTCATCGATCAGCGCAACGACGGTGACGTGATGATCGTGCGGGCGCGACTCGACGAGCGCACGATGGGGCGCCTGCGGCATGCCGGTGCGCGCATCACCGTCACGGCGTCGTCGGCCAAGAGCGCCGCGCTTTCGGCCGCGTCGGCTTCTGCAGTCGCCGCCGAGGTGCCGTTGCTGTAGCGCGAGTGGGCAGGTGCGGTAATGCGCAAAGGGCCGATGATCAGTGATCGTCGGCCCCACGCTGCATGCCGCTGGCAATCGCCAGCAACTGAAAATGAATGATGGTCGCGCAGGGACTCGAACCCCGGACCTCTGCTGTGTGAAAGCAGCGCTCTAACCAGCTGAGCTACGCGACCGCTGTACTTCTCTTGTGCCAAACCGCGCGCGACCGTGGTGGCCGCCAGCGGATCGAAAACGTAATGGTCGCGCGGAAGCGATGGAAGTCCCCGCGCGATGAACCTCGAATCTGAATGGTCCGGGTGGGACTTGAACCCACGATCCTTCGATTATGAGTCGAGCGCTTTAACCAACTAAGCTACCGGACCTTCGTCGTCTAACGAACTGCTGCGCGCGCCGCGCCTCGTTGCGAGAGACTCAGGCAATCTGTGGGGCGGGGGGTGGCTCGGCAATGCGCGACTCGGCAATGCGCGACTCGGTGTGCATGTCGTACGCCTCCAGCACTTCGGCAGGAGTCACGGTGGCCGCACCGAGTTTGCCGACCTCGACACCGGCGGCGTAGTTGGCGACGATCGCCGCCTCCAGTGCCGTGGCACCTGCGGCCAGCATCGTTGCCAGATAGGCGGTGACCGTGTCGCCGGCGCCTACGACATCGTACACCTCGCGCGCCGTGGTTGGGACCCGATGCACGACCGCGTCCGATGACACCAGCGCCATGCCGCGTTCACCCAGGGTGAGCAGCAGATGCTGCACGCCCAGCCGCTCGAACGTCGATGGCAGCGCGGCCGGATGGTCGAGATCGACCGCCGCGCCGAGGGCGCTCTCGAGTTCGCGGCGGTTGGGCTTGAATACCGTCGCACCGCGATACGCGAAGAAGTTGCGAAACTTCGGATCGACGACGATCGGGATCCCGCGGGCCGATGCAAGGGCAATGGCGTGCTCGATCACGGCGGGCACGAGGACGCCCTTGTTGTAGTCCTCGAAGACCAGCGCCGTCGCGTGCGGCAGCGCGCGTTCGAGAGACGCCAGCACGAGGGCGATCTCGTCGTCGCCAAGATCGGTGTCGTCCTCTTCATCGAAGCGCACGAGTTGCTGCGATCTGGCCATGACGCGTGTCTTGGTGGTCGTGGGTCGCCGTCCGCCCACCAGCGAGCGCGATTTCATGCCACCCGCATCCAGATGCGCGCGCAGCGTGGCGCCCGTGCTGTCCTCGCCAACGACCGCCACCAGATCACAGCCGGCGCCAAGTGACGCAACATTCTGCGCGACGTTGGCTGCGCCGCCGAGGGCGAGCTTACGGTCGCGCACGCGCACGACCGGCACTGGCGCCTCGGGCGAGATGCGATCCACATCGCCGCGCAGGTAGACGTCGAGCATCGCGTCGCCCACGATGACCACGTGCTGTTCACGCGCGGCAGCCAGGAGGGCTTCAAGTCGTGGGCGGGCGATCGTGGGCGGGACGTACGACGGGGCGTGGGTCGTCATGGGAGTGGAAGCTACGGGATCGTCGATGCGTGGAACAGCAGCGCCACCCGCTGCGCACGGACGATTCGCCGTTAGCTTCTCCGACCGTGACTACGTCCACCGGCGCGCAACCACCCCAGACAGCAGCGGCACGGTCTCCGTTGCTGGTGCTCGCTGCGTCGCTGATCGGCATTTCGTTTGCCGCGCCGCTGATCCGGCTGTCCAGTGCATCCGCCCTGACCATCGCCTCCTGGCGGCTCGGATTTTCGCTGATCATCGTCGCGGTGGCGTTGCTCCTGACTGGTGAGTGGCGCATCCTGCAACGTGTCGCGCAGCGCGATGTACGGCTGACGATGGCGGCGGGTTGCCTGCTGGCATTGCACTTCTGGAGTTGGAATCAGTCGCTCCGTTACACGAGCATCGCGGCGTCGGTGTCTCTGGTAAATCTGCAGCCCGTGATCATCGCGGCGTTTTCGGCCCGCTGGCTGGGCGAACCGCCGTCGCGGCGGCAGTGGTCGGGCATCGCGATCGCGGTCGTGGGGGCGCTGGTGGTGGGGCTGGCCGATGTGCCGGGTGGCCCAGGCGGGATCTGGCGGGCAATCACGGCCGGAGCGGCGTCGGATGGTGCGGCGTCGACGGTCGCCGGCGATGCAGCGCGCCGTCTGGCGCTCTGGGGCGACCTGCTGGCGTGCGTGGGAGCGGTTACCGGGGCGTTGTACTTCCTCATCGGTCGACGGGTGCGTCAGACGATGCCGCTCTGGCCATATGTCAGCCTCGTGTACAGCGCGGCATTCGTGCTGTGCGTGCTGCTGGCCATAGGAGCGGGCGATGTGCTGTATCCGCAAGCGCCACGCGATCTGGCGCTCTTCGCCGGGCTGGCGCTCGGTCCGATGTTGCTCGGGCACACGGGAATGAACTGGGCACTCGGGCATTTGCCGGCTTATCTCGTCAACCTCACCACGCTCGGCGAGCCGATCGGCGCGACGGTGCTGGGGCTACTGTTGCCGGGGATTCAAGAAGTACCGAGTCTCGGTACGGTGCTCGGCGCGGCGCTGGTGCTCGTGGGCGTGGTCAGGGCAGCGCAACGCTGAAGCGGGAGCCGGTTATCTTCCGCGAGTGTCCACTATTCCGCCCTCCGCACCGACTTTCGCTGATCGGGACCTCGGGACGTTCGTCTTCGCCGACGCCGCGTCGCGGCTCTCACTTGACGTCATCCTGACGCGCGGGCCGCTGGTGGAGTCTTGCCATCGGGTGCATGCCGCCGTGGTGCATGCCGACGGTCGCCTGCTCCACGCCGCGCGCGACCCGATGCTGAGGACGTGGTGGCGCTCCTGCGCCAAGCCGTTCCAGGTCTTGCCACTGGTCGCCGAGGGTGGGTTTGATCGGCTGGATTGGGGGCCGGATGAATTGGCGCTGGCCTGCGCCTCACACGGGGGTGAGCCTGAGCATGTCGCGCTGGCCTCCGCGATGCTGGACAGCGTCGGGCTGGAGGCGGGCGATCTGGCGTGCGGCCCCCACGAGCCGCTGACGGCGCGGGGTGCGAGGTTGCTGCGCGAGTCGGGACAGCCGCTCACGCGCCTGCACAACAACTGCTCGGGTAAGCACGCGGCGATGCTGGCGCGCGCGGTACAGCGGGGGTGGCCGACGCGCGGCTATGAGGCTGCCGATCATCCCGTGCAGACGGCGGCGCGAGATACCGTGTCGCTTTGGGCCGGCGTGTCTCCATTTGAGATAGGCGTGGGCGTGGACGGCTGCGGTGTGACCGTGTTCGCGCTGCCGCTCGCGCACATGGCGCTTTCGTATGCGCGTCTCGTTCAGGCCGCCGCCAGCGGACAGGAGGCGCCGTCGCGCGTCGTGAGCGCGATGACGGGCAACCCGTTTCTCGTCGGTGGGACTGAGCGCTTCGATACGTTGTTGATGGAGGCGTTCGAGGGGCGCGTCCTGTGCAAAGTTGGCGCGGAAGGGGTGCACACGCTGGGCCTCGTCGATCAGGAAATCGGTATCGCCCTGAAGGTTGAAGATGGTTCGCAGCGTGCGCAGTATCATGCCGTACTCGCATTGCTCGAGCTGCTCGGAGTCCGCCCCACCTCCTGGCCCGAGGGTATGCGTGATTTCACGAACCGCACCGTCCGAAACACGCGGGGAGAACCGGTCGGTGAGATCCGCATCGGGCGGGCGAGCGTGGGGACCGCGGCGTGAATCGTGGCGAGGCGTTGCAGTCGATTGTACCGTCCGGCGACGAATCGGTGATGCCCATCCAGACCAGCGACGTCATTTTGCAGACGTTGGACGACGAGACGCGACTGCTGGTGCGGCTGGCCGCACTCCTCGCCGGCGGATCGGAGACGGACATCCGTTCGGCGCTCACGCTGGTCGTCGATGCGGTCAATCCGGTTTGGGTCGAGGAGGTCATCCTGCAGACCTATCTGTTCGCTGGTTTTCCCCGGGCGCTCAACGCGGCGCGCGAATGGCGGCGCATTTCGGGACGAAGGGCGCCGGAGACGGACGAAAGCTCGCAACTGGACACCGATCTCTGGACCGCACGCGGAGAAGACACGTGTGCAACCGTGTACGGTGCCTTTTACGATCGGTTGCGCGTGAACATACGCGGACTGCATCCGGCGCTCGACACGTGGATGATCGTGGATGGATACGGGAAAGTGCTGGGGCGCCCGGATCTCGATCTGGCGCGACGCGAGCTGTGCGTGGTTGCCGCCTGCGCCATTGCCCGGCAGGACAGACAGCTGCATTCGCATTTGCATGGTGCGGTGAACGCCGGAGCCGCACCGGTGGTCGTCACCAACACACTGCTGGCCCTCCGCGATCTCATTCAGGCCGACGATCTCCGACGTTATCAGGGGTTGTGGGCGCGCGTACAAGGGAAGTAGACGCAGCTCCCGCGGTACGCCCGTTGCGACATAACGTTCGTACGACAGTATTCACCGACGGTTCGCCCAGTCACGGCACGGGCTGTCTTTCAGAAAGTGCAGATCTCATGTTCGTCGATCGAGTCATCGTACGTGTGGAAGCCGGCACCGGCGGATCGGGCCAAACGTCGTTCCGTCGCGAGAAGTTCTATCCCATGGGCGGTCCTGACGGCGGCGACGGCGGTCGCGGTGGCGACGTCATCGTGCGCGCCGACCGGAATCTCACAACGCTGCTCGACTTCACCTATCGCGACTCGTGGCGCGCCGAACGCGGCGACCACGGCGGCGGCTCCAACCGCACCGGTCGTTCGGGCGAGGACATCATCCTCCCGGTTCCGCCCGGCACGATTATCCGCGATGCGAAGACGCAGGACATCGTGTGCGAAGTGCTCGAGCCGACCGACTCGTTCGTCATCGCCAGGGGCGGGCGCGGTGGCAAAGGGAATGCGTTCTTCGTGACGCCCACACATCAGGCGCCGCGCGAATGGCAGCCGGGCGAAGAAGGGGAACTCCGCGAGCTCGAACTCGAGCTCAAGCTCATCGCGGACGTGGGGCTCGTCGGCCAGCCCAATGCGGGCAAGAGCACACTCCTCTCCGTCATCTCCGCAGCCAGACCGAAGATCGCCAATTATCCCTTCACCACGCTCTCGCCCAACCTCGGCGTCGTCCCTCTCAGCGACCATCGATCGTTCGTGGTGGCCGACATCCCGGGCATCATCGAAGGCGCGCACGAAGGAAAGGGGCTCGGGCTGCAGTTTCTGCGGCACATCGAACGCACGCGCATCCTTGCGTTCATGATTCCCATCGAGTCGGAAGACTGGCAGCAGGAACTCGACCAGTTGCGCCACGAAATCGCGGAGCATTCCGCCGAACTCGCCGCCAAGCCATACTGTGTGGTGTTCACCAAACTCGACCTGCTTGGCGAGCACTATATCCCCGATATCGACGCACCGGCCGCGTTCGGCAAGTTCGCGATCAGTGCGCCCGGACGCATGGGTCTCGATGTGCTGCTGGATGCCTGGTGGAGCGAACTGCTCTCCCTGCGCGTCGTCGAGCAGAAGCCGCAGCAGGATGAACAGCTTCTTCCCTGACGCCGACGAAGCGCGTGCACTGATTGCCCTCTCCACGCTGGCGGGCGTCGGGGACGTCGGCGTGGCTCGGCGGCTCGAGGCGTTCGGTTCGGCGTCTCGTGCGCTGCGCGCCGAGTCAGCGGGTGCCCGGGCGGCGGCACTGCAACAGGCCGATGAACTTATTCGCGCCTCCGGGAACGCGGGTGCTCGTGCGCTCGCACGCACCAGCGCCGACTATCCCGGTCGCTTGCTCGAGCTGCACGATCCGCCGGCGGTCGTGTACGCGCGCGGCACCATGTTGGCGGCCACGCCTCCGGCCGTCGCCATCGTGGGCACGAGACAGGCCAGCAGCTATGGCCTTCGCGCGGCACGCGCGATCGCACGCGCGTGCGCGCGTGCCGGCGCTACCGTTGTGAGTGGACTGGCGCGCGGCATCGATGGTGCGGCACACGAAGCAGCACTCGAAGCCGGCGGACGCACCGTCGCCGTGCTCGGCACCGGCGTCGATGTCGTGTATCCTCGTGCACACCGCGCCCTGCAGGAGCGGGTCGCCACTGAGGGATTGTTGCTCTCCGAGCTCCCACCTGGCGTCGCCGGTCACTCGGGGACGTTCCCGCGACGCAATCGCCTCATCGCCGCGCTGGCCGACGTAACCGTGGTGGTGGAGGCCGGGGCAGGAAGCGGCGCGCTGATCACGGCCGACTGCGCCATCGAACTCGGGCGAACCGTCGCATGCGTGCCGAACGCGATCGACGTGCCGGGCGCGTTCGGCAGCAACGCGCTCCTCAAGCGAAGCGCGGAACCGGTGCTCAAACCGGACGACGTGCTCGACCTGTTGCAGCTGCGCGCGGAGCCTTCGGCGGCACCGTTGCTCGATGGCGACGCCGCATCCTGCTGGTCCGCCGTGCTGGCTGGAGCTCGCGACCTGCCCTCGATTGCCGTCGCAGCGTCGATGTCACCGCGCGCGGTCGCTGCGGCGATCAGCGTGTTGGAACTGGAGGGCCTGTTGACAGTCGAACACGATGGCAGCGTGCGCTCCACGATCGACCAGCACGGCGCGTGACATGAGCCGTGTCGCGCCGTACGCGCACCTGTATGTGCACGTGCCGTTCTGTGCACGACGCTGCAGCTACTGCGACTTCGCCATTGCCGTGCGGCGTACAGTGCCCGTCGCCGACTATGTAACCGCCGTCGCCGACGAGTTACGACTCCGACATGCGTCGACCTCCTGTTCGCCACTCGAAACGTTGTACTTCGGTGGAGGGACCCCGTCGCGCTTGGGGGGCGACGGAGTGCAACGTCTCATGGATGCGGTGCGTGAGCATGTCGTACTTACACCCGCCGCCGAAGTGACGCTGGAGGCCAATCCGGAGGACATCAGCGCGGACTCCGTCGCCGCGTGGCGACGCGCGGGGATCACGCGTTTGTCGATTGGTATTCAGAGCTTCGACGATCGCGTGCTGCGCTGGATGCATCGCGTGCATGATGCGGCCACAGCCGAAGCCGCGGTGCACATCGTCCGCGCTGCCGGCTTCAATGACTTTTCGCTCGATCTCATCTTCGCCGTGCCCGATGCGCTCGAACGTGACTGGCATCGCGATGTGGATCGCATGCTCGCGCTCGACCCCACGCACTTGTCGCTGTACGGACTGACCGTCGAGCCGCACACGCCGCTCGGTCGTTGGCACGCCCGCGGCGACGTGCAGGAAACCTCGGAAGACCGCTACGCGGCCGAATTTCTCGATGCGCACGAGCGTCTGCGCTTGGCCGGATTTGAGCACTACGAAGTGTCGAACTTTGCGCGGCCCGGCTGGCGCGCACGTCATAACAGCGCATACTGGCGCGTCGTGCCCTACCTTGGCATCGGGCCAGCGGCGCACGGATTCGACGGTCGCGTCCGTCGCTGGAATGTGCCCGCCTACGGCGAGTGGTCGACGGCGGTCCGGGCCGGAGAGGATCCGCTCGAAGGGTCGGAGGAGCTGTCGCACGGGAATCGCGCCGCCGAGTCGGTGTACCTGGGGCTTCGAACTGCCGACGGACTCGTCGTCACGCCGTCAGAGCGGGATCATATCGGACCGTGGATGGAGGCAGGGTGGGTGGAGTGGATCGATGGGATTCGACAGGACCGGCTACGCTGCACCGTACAGGGGTGGTTGCGGCTCGATGCGCTGGCCGCCGACTTGACAGCACTGCGAAGTCGTTCATAGCGTTCAACTTATGATCCACAAGGGCGAACTCTCCGAGCGCGAGCGACAGGTGCTGGAGGCGGTCATTCAGAGCTATGTCGCCACCGCAGAGCCTGCGGGATCGCGCACGATCGCGCGCCGCTTCGGACTCGGCATTTCGCCGGCCACCATTCGCAACACCATGAGCGACCTGGAAGAGAAGGGGTATCTCTTCCATCCGCATACCTCGGCCGGACGCGTGCCTACGGACAAGGCCTATCGCGTCTATGTCGATTCGCTTATTCGTGTCGATCCGATCTCGCATGTCGACCAGCGCACGCTGGCGGAGCAGATCACGTCCGGTGGGTCGGCCATCGAGACCATTTTGCGACGGGCGGCGCAGTCCCTGGGCATTCTGACCCAGGAGTTGGGTGTCGCAATCGGCCCCCGCCTCGAGCGCGCCACACTGCGAAAGCTCGAATTGGTGCGCGTTTCCTCTGACCGCTTGCTGATGGTGCTCGGCCTCTCCGGCGGCGCCGTGCGCACCATCTTCGTCGAGGTGCCGGGGATCATTGCCGACGAGGCGCTGGTCGAAGTCACAATCGTGCTGAACGAGCGGCTCGCCGGCCTTACGCTCGAGCAGGTACGGACGTCGCTGGCCTCGCGCCTGCGCGATGTCCAAGCCGGCGCGGCCAGTACCGAACTCCTGAACATTTTCGTCCAGGAGGGCGAGCAGGTCTTCACGCGAGCGGCCGAGCCGATCGACACCGTGGTGATCGGGCAGCCGTCGCTGTTGGCCGAGCAGCCGGAGTTCGCAACTGGAGAGCGGCTACGCCGATTGATCGAGTTGACGGAAACTCGCCAGCAGTTGGCTACCTTACTTGAGGTGCGTCCCGGAGCGAATGGGATGTCCATCACGATCGGCATCGAGCACGGAGATCCGAGGCTCGAGCCGTTCACGGTGGTCACGGCCGAATATTCCGCGGGCTCGTTGAGCGGAGTGATTGGCGTCATTGGCCCCACCCGTATGCCGTACGAGAAGGTGATTGCCTTGGTCGGCCATACGTCTCAACTCGTTTCCGATTTGCTCTGCTGACGGGTAACCGTCGCTGGTCCGGCGCGGAGTACACTTCGCGCCTTCACAGGATTCTCGACATGGCCGATTTCTACGCGGTACTTGCTGTGCCGCGCGACGCTTCAGACGACGACGTAAAGCAGGCGTATCGCCGCCTCGCGATGCAGTGGCACCCGGATCGCAATGGCGGATCGAAGGACGCCGAGGAGAAGTTCAAAACGATCACCGAAGCCTACGACGTGCTGCGCGATCCGCAGAAGCGCGCCGCCTATGACCGCTACGGCGAGGATGGCCTGCGCGGCGGCGGACGTCAGGCGTACGAACACGTGGACCTGTCCGATGCGCTGAACATCTTCATGCGCGATATCGGCGGGTTCGGCGATCTATTCGGCGGCGGTGGGCGTCGGCAGTCTGGACCGCGTCCCGGTGCGGACATCAAGCTGCCGCTTCCGCTCACGCTGACCGAAGTCGCGACGGGTGTCGAAAAGACGGTCGTGCTCAAAGTGCTCGAGGCGTGCGACAAGTGCGACGGAACTGGCGCCGAACCGGGCACCAAGCCGCAGCCGTGCGCCACGTGCGGAGGCGCCGGGGAGGTGCGTCGCGCCCAGCGCTCGTTGTTTGGGCAGTTCGTCAGTCTCTCCACCTGTCCCACCTGCGCGGGAGAAGGGCAAGTGGTGTCCGCGCCCTGCAAGAAGTGTCGCGGCGAAGGTCGCGCGCGGGCAGAACGCACTCTCAAGATCAGCGTGCCGGCGGGCGTGGCCACTGGGCAATACATGACACTGCGCGGCGCGGGAAATATTGGTGCGCGCGCCGGACCGCGTGGTGACGTGCTGGTGGTGTTCGATGTCGAGGACGACGAACGCTTCGATCGGGATGGCGAAGATCTGTTCTGCGAAGCGTTGGTGACCTTTCCGCAACTCGTCTTCGGTGCGGAGATCCGCGTACCCGGTGTACTGGGCGAACTGTCGCTGCGCGTGCCGGCCGGGACGCAGAGCGGCGCCGTGTTCCACCTGCGCGGACGCGGACTGCCGCGGGTCAACGCCAGCGGCGTGGGCGACCTCCACGTGCGGGTGCAACTGTGGACGCCGCAGTCGGTGCACGGCGAGGAAGAGCAGGTAATCAAGCACTTGGCAACGTTGCAGGGTCAGGCCCCTCAGCAGCGCGAAAAGAGCATCTGGTCGAAGATGAAGGAAGCGCTCGGTGCCTGAGTCCGTCGCAGGGTGGACCAGTGTCCGGGTGGCTCCATCGGCGACCAACGACGCGGCGCGCGTGTCCTGTCTGGCGGCGCTCTTCGCGATCGGTGCGCAGGGGGTACATGAAGACGCGCAGTCGCTGGTGACGCATTTTCCGCCGAACACCGACCTGGCGCGCGTGCACGCCGTCCTGTCCGAAGCTGACGAAACGTGTGTGATCGAGACGGCGCCGGTCCCGGATATTGACTGGAGCGAGGCATGGAAGACTCGCATTGTCGCCCACGAGCTGGGCGCGCTGACCGTGGCGCCGCCGTGGCTCGCCGAGGGGCGTGATCCGTCGCGCACCATCGTGATCGACCCGGGAATGGCGTTTGGCACGGGCGATCATGCCACCACGCGCGGCGTGGTGCGACTGCTGCCGGCCGTGCTGCGCGCGGGCGATGTGGTGGCCGACCTGGGCGCGGGGAGCGCGGTACTGAGCATCGCGGCGGCGAAACTCGGCGCGTCGCGCGTGTATGCCATCGAGCTCGACGGCGAGGCCATTCCCGACGCTGAAGAGAACGTCGCGCGCAATGGCGTCGTTGCTCGCGTACATGTGTTCGAGGGCGATGCGGGGGCGTTCCTCCCTCTGCTCGCGCCGGTGCGGGTCGTACTGGCCAATATCATCTCGTCGGTGCTCGTCGAGTTGCTGCCGGTGATTGCCGCATCGCTGACGACAGACGGCGCCGCGATCATCAGCGGCATTTTGCGGGAGGAGCGCACGCAGATGCTTGACGTGCTTGCCGCAACTGGCTGGAAGGTCGTGGCCGAGGATGTGGAGGACATCTGGTGGTCGGCGTCCATCGCGCGGGCGTAGCCGCCGGTCGTCCGACATTCGTAACTGCGGAGCCCTTCGCGGCCGGAGCGTCCTGCACACTCGATGAGCACGCGGCCCGTCACATGCGCGTGCTGCGACTGGACGTTGGCGCGATGGTCGGACTGCGCGATGGGGCCGGTGCGGTAGCCGAGGCGACGATTCTGCGCATCGCGAAGCATCAGGCCACGGTGCAGGTGGGGCACGTGCAGACGGTGGAGCCTCTTCCGGAAGTGCATCTGCTGGTGCCGGTGGCCGATCGTGATCGCATGCTTTGGCTGGCCGAAAAGGCGTGTGAGCTGGCGTGCACGAGTTGGCGTCCGGTGGTGTGGCGTCGTTCGCGCAGTGTCTCGCCGCGTGGCGAGGGCGTGGTGTTTCAGGCCAAGGTCCGTGCGCGGATGGAAGGGGCGCTGGCGCAGTCCGAGGGTGCGTGGCTGCCTCAGCTCTTTCCCGACGCCACACTTGAACGGGCGCTCCTGGCGGCGCCGCAGGGCGATCGGGTGACGCTCGACCTCGACGCGGCACCGTTTACGGGCCCAGCGTCCGCGTCCGCGATCTCCGCCCCGCTCGTGCTCGCTCTGGGCCCCGAGGGTGGACTCGAGCCAGACGAGTTGGAGGCGCTCGCTACAGCTGGCTTTCGTCGCGTCAGCCTCGGACCATCTATTTTACGGTTCGAGACGGCCGGCCTGGCCGCTATCGCCATAGCCCGTACTGCCCTGTCTTCTTTCGAGGGTGCCGCGAATGTCTGAAGCGTGTCTGTTCTGCAAGATCGCGAGTGGTGAAGTCGCCGTGCCGTTCGTTGCCGAAAACGAGTATGCGGTGGCGATTCGGGACATCCATCCCAAGGCGCCCGTGCACGTATTGGTGATCCCGCGGCGCCACGTCGGCTCACTGACGGAGGCGACCGACGCGCAGCTGTTGGGAGCCGTCTCGTTATTGGCGGCGGAGGTCGCGCGCCTGGAAGGGGTGGCGGAGAGCGGATACCGGACCGTTATGAACACGGGCGATGACGGCGGCCAGACGGTAATGCACCTGCACATGCACGTGCTGGGCGGACGTTCCCTGTCGTGGCCGCCAGGATGACCCGACCGCGACTTGACCAGCCGAGGCAGTGTAGGTAGGATACATGGCTGTCGTGTCTTCACATAGGACGCGCGATGCCCTCGGCACCTCTTGCCGTGCGCGATCGCGCGAGCCGCGTTTCCCGCCTTTGACCTTCGTACCGCGCGTACGAAAGCGGAGTCCGGGACCCCAGGGAGAGATCGAGTTTGTCGGAAGTCATCATCCACGAGGACGAGAACTTCGAGCGGGCCCTTAAGCGCTTCAAGAAGAAGTGTGAGAAGGCCGGCATCCTGTCCGACCTGCGCAAGCATCGTCATTACGAGAAGCCGTCCGAGCGCCGCAAGCGCAAGATGAATGCGGCTGTCCGTAAGAACCGCCGCACGCGTCAGGGTTGAGTTCTCCCGCGGCCAGCGGCGGCGCGTCGCTGCTCGTGCGGCTGCAGGCCGATCAGGCTGATGCCCGGCGGGCGCAGGACAAGGATCGCGTGCTCATGCTTGGCATGGTCATCTCGGAGGTCAAGAACCGGGAGATTGAGGTGAAGCGCGACGCAACGGATGACGACGTAACCGACGTTCTCCGGAAAGCGATCAAGAAGCGGAAAGAGTCGGTGGCGATGTATGCCAAGGGCGGTCGTTCCGACCTCGCCGACAAAGAGCAGAGCGAGGCCAGTGCCTTGGAGCAGTATCTTCCGGCACAGGTCGATCCGGAGGAACTGCGTGCTGCCGTTCGTTCAGCGATTGCCGATGGCGCCACCAATGTCGGTGCGGTTATGGCCAAAGTCATGCCGCAGTTCAAGGGGCGTGCCGATGGCAGCGTCATCAACACGTTGGCGCGAGAAGCGCTCGCGCACGTGTAGCCTTATCGCGCACCACCGCCGTTGTGCACCGCCGTTCGACCATCTGCTGGTAACGCCTGACCCGAACCCGCACTCATGCCGGTTCGGGTCTTCGTCATTTTTCGTCCGATGAACGCGCACGCCCTCGGCATCCTCGAATTTCCGCGACTGCTGGCCCACGTCGCCGGCCGCGCGAACTCCGCGCCCGGTGCTGCGGCCGTTCGCCTGCTCGAACCTCGCAGCGATCGCTCGTGGATCGAGGCGGAGCATGCGCGCGTGGGGGCGATGCGTGCGCTGCTCGCCTCCGACGCCGGGTGGATCAGCGAACCGATTCCCGATCTCGCGGCGTCGCTGAAGCGGTTGCGCATCGAAGGGCTCTCCTGGAGCGCGGACGAGCTCGTGCAGTCGGTCACGCTGCTGCGATCATCGCGCCGGACTCGCGAGGCGCTGCGCGATCCGCGACGCCCGTCCTTCGTCATTGCCTTCCTCCGCTCGCACATGTCCGCGCTGGTGGATCTGCGTGCGCAGGAAGACGCGATAGGACGGGCGATCGGTGAAGATGGCGCGGTGCACGACGACGCCTCGCCGTCGCTGCGCCGCGTGCGGCGCGACCTGCGACAGGCTGAGGGCGAGTTGGTGCGCCTGCTCGAGCGCGAGATGGGCAAGCTCGAGTCGCATCATCAGGTCGGTGACCTGTCGGTGACCATGCGCAACGGGCGCTGGGTCATTCCGATGCGGCGCGGCGCACGCGGATATGTGGGCGGCATTGTGCACGACAGTTCGGGGACCGGCGAAACGATTTTTGTGGAACCGCCGGCCGCCGTGGAGTTCGGCAACCGCGTACGTGAACTCGAAATCGAGGAGCTGCGTGAAGTCGAGCGCGTGCTGCGCGCGCTTACCGACGCGCTGCGCCCGTTTCACGAGCCCATCAACGGTGCGTACTCGGCGCTGGTGGCGCTCGACTCGCTATACGCGCGCGCCCGGTACGCCATCGACACGGCGTGTGCGCCTCTGGCGTTTGGTGCTCCCGCCGACGGATTGGCGATCGTGGACGGACGGCATCCGCTGTTGCTGGCGCGAGGCATGGCGGTGGTGGCGTTCGATCTGACGATGCATGCGAACGAACGCACGTTGCTCGTCTCGGGCCCGAATACCGGCGGCAAGACGGTCCTGCTCAAGGCGATCGGATTACTGACGATGATGGCGCAGGCCGGCGTACCCGCACCCGTGGGTGCGACGAGCCGACTGCCCGTGTTCGACGACGTGTTTGCCGATGTGGGCGACGAGCAGAGCATCGAGGCCAGTCTCTCCACGTTCAGCGCGCATCTCAAGAATCAGGGCGAAGTGTTGCGACTGGCGACTTCCGATTCGTTGGTGCTCGTGGACGAGTTGGGATCGGGCACCGATCCGGCCGAAGGCGCGGCCCTCGGCGGTTCGATTCTCGAGACGCTTACGCGCCGTGGCGCGCTCACGATCGCCACGACGCATCTCGGGCAACTCAAGCTGCTGGCCACGGAGGTGGACGGCGTGGTGAATGCCTCCCTGCAGTTCGATGCCGTGCAGCTGGCGCCCACGTATCGTCTGCTCAAGGGGGTACCCGGCCGCAGCTATGGCATCAGCATCGCGCGACGGCTCGAGCTGCCTGAAGATGTGCTGCAGCGCGCGGAAGAGCGGCTGCCCACGGGCGAGCGCGATCTGGCCGTACTGCTGGCTGATGTCGAGTTGCGTGATGCGGCGCTGACCGATCGCGAACGCGTGATGGAGATCGAGCAAGCGAAGCTACGATCGCGCGTGGCGACCGTGGGCGATCGCGAGATCAAGGTGCGCGAAAAGGAGCGCGAGTCGGAGCGTCTCGCCCGTCAGGAAACGCGCAAATATTTGCTGGAGGCGCGGGCCGTCGTGGAGAAGGCTGTCGCCGAAGTGCGCGCGAAGGCCGTCGAACAGGCGGACGTTCTCGAAATGGCGGCGCGCGCTGCGCGGCGTGCCGTGGAGGACGCGGCGGCGGAGCAGGGAGCCGCGGTTGATCGCGTGGTGCATCAGGGCGCGCGCGAGCGGGAGCGCCGCGCGGCCAAGTTGCAGGCCGCGCTGGAACGCGAAGCGGAGTCCGGCAACGAGGCGGCCGCAGCGCTTGCCGCGGCGTCCGATGCGATGTCGCAATCGACTATGAAGGCGCGCGCTCGCCGCGATGCGCCGCTGGCCGAGGGCGACACGGTCAGTGTGGAGACGCTGGACGGGAAGACCGGTCGCATTGTGTCGCTGCGTGGGAGCGACGCGCGTGTGGCGGTCGGTTCGTTGACGCTGTCCGTGCCGGTGAGCGCGTTGCGTCGCGCGGCCGCACCGCCTCCCCCGATGTACAAGGTGTCGCTGGTGGGGCACATCCCCGATGCCGAACCGGTACGCGAGGTCGATGTTCGCGGAGTGCGGGTCGATGAAGTGGACGACTTGGTACTGCAGGCACTCGATGCTGCGGTGCGTGCCGACCTGCCCGAGCTGCGCATCATTCACGGCAAGGGCACGGGTGCGCTGCGCTCGCGAGTGGGCGAAATGCTCAAAAAGGACACACGGGTTGGCGGCTTTCGTCTCGGTGCCTGGAACGAGGGCGGTGCTGGCGTGACGGTAGCTGTGCTCGCATGATCTCCGACGAAACCGTCGAGCGCGTCCGAAGTGCGGCCGACATCGTGCAAATCCTTTCGGAGTTCGTGCCGTTGCGGCGCATGGGCGGCGATTTCCGGGGCGCCTGTCCATTTCACGGTGGCACCAAGCCCAACTTTGCCGTGTCGCAGAAACGCGGCAGCTATCACTGCTTCGTCTGTCAGGAAAGCGGCGACGTGTTCACGTTCGTGCGCAAGCGACTCGGTCTTGACTGGCCAGCAGCGGTCAAGATGATCGGCGAGCGCGTGGGTATCGAGGTGATCGATACACCAATGCGCGCACAGATGGCCGATCCCAACGAAAAGAACTGGGAAGTGCTGGCGACAGCCGCCGAGTGGTACTGCAGGCAACTCAACGACGAGACGGCCGGGCGTGCGGCGCGCGCGTACCTCGACGGGCGCGGCATCGATGCGGCGGCACGTACGCGCTTTGGCATTGGCTTTGCGCCACGCGACGCGCAGCTGCTGCGTCGGTATCTGCACACGCTGGGCTTTGAAGATGACCGGTTGCTCGATGCCGGTTTGCTCAACCAGCGCGACAATGCACCCGAGCCCTACATGGCCTTTCGCGGCCGCGTGATGTTTCCGATTCTCGATGAGTTGGGACATCACGTTGGGTTTGGCGGTCGCGCGATGGGTGACGACACGCCCAAGTATCTCAATAGCAGCGAATCGCTCGTCTTTAAGAAGCGTGAAACGCTTTACGGACTGCACTCGGCCAGGAACGCCATGCGTCGGAGCGGTCGTGCAATTGTTGTCGAGGGGTACGTCGACGCGATTCGCGTGGCGCTGTCAGGCGTCGAGGAAGTAGTCGCGCCGCTCGGCACCGCCCTCACCGAAGAACAGGCGCAGTTGCTGGTGCGCTACGCGAACGAAGTGTTCCTGCTGTACGACAGCGACGAGGCGGGACAGAAGGCCACGTTCCGGTCGGGGCTCGAGTTGCTGCGCAACAAGGCGGCGGTGCGCGTCGTCTCGCTGCCTGCGGGCGACGATCCGGATACGTTTGTGCGCGAGCATGGTCGCGCCGGTCTGGAGACGCAGCTCACGCACGCTATCGACCTGTTCGATCGGCAGGTACAGGTGCTCGAGCGGCTGGGCTGGTTCAACGACCTGCGCAAGCGGCGCGTCGCAATCGACAAGCTGCTGCCGACCATTCGCGCCGCGCGCGATCCGCTCACGCGCGATATGTACCTGACGCGACTGGCGGAGGTGTCGCATCTCGACAAGACCACGATCGCCAGCGAAGCGGATGAGCTCCCCGCGGGAACGCGCCCAACCGCCGCGCATGCGCAAGCGTCCGACCAAGACCCCGGTCCGACGGCGCCGCCACCCGACATACATGAGTCACCACACGGCGACATGCCCGCTCCCCCGTCGCCGTACGCGGCACAGCAGGCGCGTGGCGCCTGGAAAGGGAGGCGCGGCAAGCAGTCGGGACCGGAGTGGCAGGCCACGTCGGTGCCGCCACGTCCCCGACGGGACGAGCCGGTAGAACGCGCCCTTTTGCGCGCGATGCTCGTCGATCGCGGCCTCGTGGAGCGTATCGCCGAACGGCACGGTCCCGATGACTTTCGCGAGCCGACCTATCGCGAGCTCTTCACAGCACTGCTCGCTGCGCATTTCGACGACGACCTCGAGCAGATCGCGGAAGCGTTGGCGCCGCAGGCACTGCGCACACTTCGTGAGTTGACGGAGATCGCAGACGGCACCGAAACCGCGCAGACGGATATCGGACTCAGCCTCGACCGCCTGGATGCGCGACGGCTGGAAGCCCGTATCGACGCGATTCTCATGGAGATGCGCGAGACTCAATCGCGCGAGGCGCAGGACGTCCTGCTGCGCGAGCGTATTGATTTGGAGATGGAATTGCGGCGACTCTTGCCGATCCGAAGCCCGCGGGCTAAACCCAAAAGGTGAGCATGTCGTCAACAACATGGAGGCGCAGTGAATCCGGAGCTTGAATCGTTATTGGTGGTGCAGCAACACGACGATGGAATTCGCGCCGTCGAAGCGCGTCGGGATTCACTCGCGCCACGGTTGGCCGCGCTGGACAAAGCGCGGCAGCGTACCATCGACGAGGCGACGCGGGCCGAGCAGGCGTTGGAGCGCGAACTCGAGCGGCATCGCGCACTCGAGGGCCGCATGGCGGAGCATCGCGACCGACATGAGAAGAATCTCGGTGTACTGAACCAGGCGCATAAGCTGAAGGAAGCGACGGCCGCGATGGCACAGGTCGAAGCGGCGAGGCGCGTGCTGGCCGAGGAGGAAAGCGAACTGCTCGGCCTGTCGCGACGGATCACCGATCTGCGGAGCGCGGCGACGGCGTCCAAAGAGTCGGCTGCGTCGATGCAGGAGTCGCAGGCGACGGCGCGGGCGGCGCTGGCCGCGGAGAAGGGATCGATCGACGCGGAAATTGCGGCCGCACGGGCCATTCGCGACGCGGCCGCCGGTGCGGTCGGAGCGCCACTCCTCTCCAAATACGATCGACTCCAGGCGCGTCGTCGCTCGGCGGTCGTATTCCCGCTCGGCGGCGACTATTCCTGCGGCAACTGCGACACGTCCATTCCCATGCAGCGCCGTCCGTCGATGGCGAGTGGCAACGTGATCGAAACGTGCGAAGGGTGCGGTGCGCTGCTGTATTTCAAGCTTGCGGCAGTCGCGGACCAGTAAGCGCGCGGAGAGCGGTGTGGTGCGGGCGCGCGACTGCGGGAGGGTCGGCGATGATCCGGTCCCTCTCGCGGGGTGCACTGGACTAGATTGTCGCGCGTGAGCGCACTCTCGACCTCAACCGTTCCCTCCTCGTCCATTCTCCGACCACCCCGCAACGGCGGTGGTGTCGCACCGATGCGCCCCGATGCCCGTTGGGTGCCGATCGCGGAACCGACCGCCTCCGACGTGCGTGTGCTTGCCGACGCCCTGTTGCTGCCCGATCCGGTGTGCCGGTTGCTGGTCAGTCGTGGACACGCACATCCGGAGGACGCCAAGCGATTTCTCCGGCCGCGTCTCGAGCATATTGCCGATCCCTCCAGCATGTTCGATCTGGATCGCGCGGTAGCCCGCATCGCCGACGCGGTGCGGGCGCAGGAGACGATCCTTGTGCATGGCGATTACGATGTGGATGGCATGAGTTCGACCGCGTTGACGGTGCGCGTGTTGCGCGGACTCGGTGCGCGTCACGTCATGCCGTTTGTTCCGAACCGGTTGACGGACGGATACGACCTCGGCGCTGCCGGTGTCGCGGAAGCACGGCGTACCGGTGCCACGCTGGTGATCACGTGCGACTGCGGCACGAGTGCGCGTGAGCCGGTGGCCGTCCTGATGGCGGCGGGCATCGATGTGATCATCACCGACCACCACCTGCCCGGTGGGCCGTTGCCGGCAGCGTATGCCGTGTGCAACCCGCGGCGCCCTGAATGCACCTCGGTGGACAAGGATCTGGCCGCGGTTGGCGTGGCGTACAAGCTCGCACTGGCGTTGTGTGACGCGTTCAGTGTTTCGCGCGCGCTTGCGCATCGGCAGCTCGACCTGGTGGCGCTCGCCACCATCGCCGACGTGGCCCCACTGCGCGGTGAGAACCGTGTCTTGGTGCGCTACGGTTTGAAGCTCCTGTCGGAATCGGCGCATCCCGGGCTGCGCGCGTTGATCCGGTCGTCGGGGTTAGACGGCAAGCCGCTGACGGCGGGGCGCGTGGGGTTCGTACTGGCGCCGCGGCTCAATGCCGCCGGTCGGATCGCCGACGCGAAGCTCGGATTATCGCTGCTGCTGGCCGAGCGCGAAGACGAGGCGAACGTGATTGCGCGCGAGCTGGAAGAACTCAACCGGGCGCGGCAGGAGCTGGACAAGTCCGTGCTGGACGATGCCATGCGGCAGCTCGACGCGCCGGAGATGCGCGATCGTGTCGGATTCGTGTTGTCGCGCGACGGATGGCATGCCGGCGTCATCGGCATTGTCGCGTCGCGTGTAGTGGAGCAGACCGCGCGCCCCGCGGTGCTCGTGGCCGTAGAGGACGGGGTCGGGAAGGGGTCCGGACGCTCGATCAGTGCGTTCGATCTGCACGCGGCGCTCACAGCCTGTTCGCCGCTCTTTCAGAGATTTGGCGGGCATCGGGCCGCCGCTGGCCTGACGATGGATGCCGCGCGGCTGCCGGAGTTCCGCGAGCAGTTTGACGCGGTCGCGCGCGCACGACTGACCGCGGACGATCTCGTGCCGGAACTCCGCGTGGATCTCGAAGTCCCGCTCGACATCGTGGGCGACGACCTGGAGAAGTTGGTGCGACATTTCGAACCATTCGGCATCGGCAATCCGGCGCCACTGTTTCAGGCCACCGGCGCCCGCCTGGCGAGCGCCCCGCGCAAGATCGGGGCGGACGGTCTGCGTCTGACTTTCGACACCGGACACGGCACCATCGAGGCGATCGGGTGGGGAATGGCGAATCGCGCCGCCCTGCTGGATGTCGGTCGACCGATTGCGCTCGCGTTCCGGCTGGAGCGGGACGAATATCGCGGCCAATCGCGCCTGCAGTTGAAGTTGGCCGACGTCCGGAGCTGACGACCATGCGCATCGTGGCCGGTCGCTGGAAAGGGCGAAAAATCGAGGCGCCGGACGGGGAGCAGGTGCGTCCCACGGGCGACCGCGTGCGCGAATCGTGGATGAGCATCGTGCACACACTGCTCCCTGACGCCAAGGTGCTCGATCTGTGCGCGGGAAGCGGTGCGCTCGGGCTCGAGGCGCTGTCGCGCGGCGCATCGACCTGCGATTTCGTCGAGAAGTCGTCGAAAGTGCTGACGGTGCTCTCGGCCAATCTGGCCCATCTGGGGGGGCACGCCGGCGCGCAGTTGCTCCGGGAAGACGCGGTGCGCTTCATCGCCTCGCTCCCCGCGGGAGCGTACGACGTGGCGTTCGCCGACCCGCCGTACGCCGCGTCCACGGGTCTCGCAATCGTGGAACGCTGGCTGGCCGTCCCTTTCGCTCATGTCCTTGGCGTTGAACATTCGGCAACGGCGGAATTTCCCGTTCCCGGGCAAACCCGCCGGTACGGCGCCAACGCGCTCACCTTTTTCCGAACCGACGATCTGTGATGCCGTCGCCCGCCCCCTCCTCGCATCGTGTGGCGCTCTATGCGGGCTCCTTCGATCCGGTCACGCACGGCCATGAAGACCTGATCCGTCGCACGTTCACCTTTGCCGACACGCTGGTCGTGGCCGTTGCAACGAACGTCAGCAAGCAACCGCTGTTCACGGTCGATGAGCGCGTACGTTTCATACGCGAGATCTTTGCCGAGGAACCGCGTGTGGACGTGCGGGCCTTCGACGGATTGCTCGTGAATTTCGCGCGCGAGGTCGGTGCGTGCGTGAACGTGCGCGGTCTGCGTGCGGTAAGCGATTTCGAGTACGAATTCCAGATGGCGCTGATGAATCGACACCTGTTGCCGGCGCTGGAAACCGTGTTCATGGCTCCCTCGCTCGACACGACGTACATCAGTTCGAGCATGGTGCGCGAGGTCGCGCGCTTCGGCGGTGATGTGTCTGGTCTGGTGCATCCACTGGTCGCGGACGCATTGGCCAAGCGCTTCGCGCGATAGGCCGCCCGCATTCCGCCGACGATCCGCCGCCGCACTCCCCGTGACGAGTCCCATGGCCAACGCTGCCACCGAGTTTCTTGCATCGCTGCACGCGCGCGCAGCCGTCACGCCGCGCACGATCCTGTTCCCCGAGTCCACCGATTTCCGCACGATCGAAGCGGTGATGGAGCTGTCGCGACGTGGGTCGGTGCGTCCCGTGCTCGTGCGGCGATCCGATTCGCCCACGGGCGTCGTGCCGCCGCGCAGTTCAGAGATTCTCGATCCACTGGACGACCCGCGTACCCCGCGCGTGGTCGCGCATCTGCTCAATCGGCGCTCGTCCCGCGGACTGAGCGCGGATGATGCAGAGCGACTGGCGCGCGATCCGCTGTACTTCGCCGATGCGCTGGTGGCGCTCGGCGAGGCGGACGGATGCGTGGCCGGAGCCGTGCACACCACCGCGGATGTGATCCGTGCTGCGCTCTGGACCGTGGGACCGGCCACGGGTGTCCGGACCGTGTCGTCCGCGTTCTACGTGGTCCTGTCCAAGCCGCCGGCGGGGAGCGACGCGGTGCTCACGTTCACCGATTGTGCGGTGATTCCCGATCCCACCGCACGCCAGTTGGCGGACATCGCGCTGGCCGCAGCCGCGGATCGTCGTCGCATTGTGGGTGACGAACCGCGCGTCGCGTTCCTGTCGTACAGCACGGCTGGCAGTGCCGACGGTCCCTCGGTGAGCAAGGTGCGTGAAGCGCTCGCGCTCGTGCGCGCGGAGGCACCGTCGCTCTCCGTGGTGGGGGAGCTGCAGGCGGATGCCGCACTGGTCCCCGAGGTCGCGCGACGCAAGGCGCCGCACGTGCGTGACGCGGGACAGGCCAATGTTCTCGTCTTTCCGTCGCTCGATGCGGGCAATATTTCGTACAAGCTCGTGCAGCGTCTGGCCGGGGCGACCGCCATCGGGCCGGTGCTGCAGGGGCTCGCGCGACCGTGCAGCGACTTGTCCCGAGGGGCTACGGCCGATGACATTGTACATGCGGCGGCGATCGCGGCCCTGCAGGTGGAGACGACATCCCGCGCGACTTCTTCCGGACCTCAGGCATGATCGGTTCATGAGCTTCACGCTGACGAGAGACGACGATCGGCTGGTGGTGGATGTGGATGGCCAGCTGATCGTGAGCAACCGGCAGGAGTTCAAACAGCTGGTGCTGGATGAAGTGGAGCATGGCGCGCGCCTCGTCGTGATCGACTTCGCGAAGTCCGCCTACATCGACAGCTCCGGACTCGGAGCGCTGGTGTCGCTGGGCAAACGTATCCGCGATGCCGGCGGCGCGCTGCGTCTCGCGGCCCTCAACGACGATCTGCGGACCCTCTTCGAGCTGACGCGGCTCGACGCGCTCTTCCCGCTCTACGCGACGCGCGACGACGCGCTCGCTGCTCGTTGAACACTTGGCGACGTATACACGACCGCGGCCGGCGCGGCGCCCGCCGATGAGCGCGCCCCGTCATGACTGGACGATTGCGTCGGACGTGAACGAAATCGCCCCGATCGTGGAGGCGGTGGCCGAACTGTGTGCGGCGGCAGGTTTCTCGAGTCGCGTCTGCCGGCTGAACGTGCCCGTCGCGCTGACCGAGGCGCTGGCCAACGCGATCATGCGCGGCAACAGCAACGATCCCCGCCGCACCGTGCATGTGCGCGTCATGATCGACACCGAGACGCTGGTGCTCGAAGTCACGGACGAGGGCGAGGGCTTCGACCTTGAACGCGTGCGTTATTCACCGGACGACGCCGACTGGTTCGAACGCGAGGATGGTCGCGGCGTGTTTCTGATGCGCAAGCTGATGGACCACGTGGAGAGCTGCCGTGCGTCCGGCGCGTACGGCCACACCGTCCGACTCCGCCTGCGTCGCGCATGAGTGAGGTCGCCGCCCTGATGGCCGCGTTCCACGAGGCCACCGGGCGCGAGGCGGCCATCTGGGAACGGCGGGACGGCAGCGTCACCCCCGCCCTGATGGGCACGTCGTCTGCGTCATTCGCCGCCATGACCGAGCCCGGTGCCGTGGCGTGGGACGTCAGCGCCTGGGCGCGCAACCAGCGCCTGCACGCGCAACTCGTCTCCACCGGCGAAAGCGTCGGCTGGCTGTTCGTCGAGCCGGGGCTTACTCCCGACGGCGATCGGCTGCTGGGCCGACTGGTGCCCCTTGTGCGCCGCCTCAGTCGCGAACGCGACGGCGCCGCGCACGAACTGGTCGAGCGCTACGAGGAGATCAATCTGTTGTACGCGATCGGCGAGTTGCTCGGCGGCACCACGGCGGTGGAGAGCGTTGCGGACACGCTGCTGCGCGAACTCGCAGTGACGGTCGGCGCATCGCGCGCGGTGTTCCTCCTGACCAATCGCGCGGCGGGCACGCTGTCGCCCATTGCCACCCTCGGCCTCGACGCGGCGGACTACGGCGTGCGCTCGCTCGAGGACGGCGCCCACATTGCCGTGCGTGCGTTTCGCACCGGAGGGGCGTGTACCGAGGACGGCCCGGCGGTGCGCACGGCCGATCCCGTCCTCGCCGCCGACGGACGACCGCTGCTTGCCGTTGCGATTACGCGGCCGAGTTCGGGGATGGGGATTACGGGTTCGTATCCGGCGATTGCGCCGCGCCGTCCGCTGCCACCGGGTTATGACCCGACCGGTTCCATTCCGCTGGGCGTGCTGGTGCTGAGTGGTCGACCGGGTGGTACGCCGTTCTCGGCGGGCGACCGCAAACTGGCCATGGCCGTGGGCACGCAAGTGGGGACCGCGATGCACAACGCGTCGCTGGTGCGCGCGGCGGTGGAACGGCAGCAACTCGCGCGCGAAATGCGCTTGGCGCACGATCTGCAACTCAAGCTGCTGACCAAGCCGACCGTGGTTGCACCGGAAGCCCGGGCGGCGGCGAGAGTGGTGCCGGCAGAGAGTGTCGGCGGTGATTTCTATCTGCTCGCGCGACTTGATCGCGACCGCACGGGTGTGCTCATTGGCGACGTGTCGGGACACGGGTACCAATCCGCCCTGGTGATGGCGCTGGCGCTGAGCGCCGCCGCCATTCACGTGCAGGCGGCGTTCGACCCCAGCATCGCGCTCGAAGCGGTGCAGCGGTCACTGTCGGACGAACTCACTTCGACCGAGATGTCGCTGTCGTTGTGCTACGCCGTCATTGACAGCAAGGCGCGCGAATTGCGGTTTGCCAACGCCGGACATCCGCACGCGTTTCGGCTGGGCGCCGATGGACAGTGCGAGCGGTTGCACGCGGTCGCGCCGCCGATCGGGTTCAGTGATGCGGGGATCGACGAGTGTGTGATGTCGTGGCGGCCGGGTGACCGACTCGTGCTGCTCACCGACGGCATCACCGATGCACGCGACGCGCACGATCGCCGTCTGGGTGAACGTGCCGTGCTGGCGACGTTGGCGACGATGACTGCCGGCCAGACACCGACGGAGATTCTCGACGCGCTCTTCGCGCTGGTCGATGCACATGTCGGCGGCACGACGCTGCGCGACGATCTGGCAGCGGTTGTCGTGGACCGGCTGTAGTGCGACGCCTCCAAAGCAACGTCTCCGGTGCAACGTGTCCGGTGGAGCGCCTCTAGTGGGCCACCGCCAGCCGCCTCGCCGGCCCGTCAAGCCCGAATTGCCCACGCCGCGCAAACGATTCGGACAGCACTTCCTGCGCGACAATCACGTCCTCGATGCCATCGTCGACGCACTTGGCCCCATCGCGGACCGCACCGTGGTGGAGATCGGTCCCGGGCGCGGTGCGCTCACGGATCGACTGGTTGAACGGGCGGGGCGCGTGGTCGCCATCGAACTCGATCGTGATCTCGTCGAGCAGTTGCGGGCACGGTATGCTGCGCGACCGCACGTCACGATCGTCGAGGGCGATGTGCTCAAGACAAATCTCGCGACCGCGGCAGGTGGGTCGTTCGTGCTCGCGGGGAACGTGCCGTACTACATCACTACACCCATTCTTTTTCACGCGCTCGAGCGACCACGCGCCGATGTGTCGGTATATCTGGTGCAGAAGGAAGTCGCGGAACGAATGGCCGCGCCGCCGGGCGACAAGATTTACGGGGCGCTGAGCGTGAACGTGCAATCCGTCGCGCGCGTGGACCTGGTGCGTCGGGTTCCCCCGGGCGCGTTCAACCCGCCGCCGACGGTCGATTCGGCGGTGGTGCGCGTGACGCCTCGCGCCGATCCCGTCATTTCCGCCGAACTGGAAACACGCTATCGCGCGTTCGTACAGGCGGCGTTCGGACTGCGGCGCAAGCAGCTCATCCGGGTGGTTCGCACGATCGCAAACCTGGATGCCGTGCGCGCCGAAGCTGTGATCGTGTCATGCGGGTTGCGAACGGATCTGCGCCCCGAAGTGTTGTCACCCGGGGATTTTGCGCGATTGGTGGTGGCGCTGGCTTAAGCGGCGCCCTTGCTGCCCGCGGCGTTGGTCAGGGCAAAGGACAGTCCTTCCAGTTCCATGGCCATGTTCACCGACTTGAGCGACACGTTGGGCGGCACACTGATCTGCGTGGGCGCGAAGTTGAGAATCGCGCGAATGCCGGCGCGTACGACACTCTCCACGACTTGCTGCGCGTCGTCGGAGGGGATGGCGAGGACGGCGATCAGCGCCTGCTCCCGCTCCACGTCGCGTTCGAGATCGGCGATATCGCGCACGATCGCCTCGCCCCACGGCTGTCCGATCTTATCCGGATTGTTGTCATAGACGCCGACGACGTGAAAGCCGCGCTGCTTGAAGCCGCGATAGTTGGCCAGCGCGGCGCCGATCTTGCCGGCGCCGACGATGACGACCTTCCACTCGCGCTCCAGTCCGAGAATTTCGCGCAGACGTGCGGTAAGCTCGTGCACGGGATAGCCAAGCCCCCGCTTTCCGAACGATCCGAAAAACGAGAGATCCTTGCGCACTTGTGCCGGCGTGGTGCCGCAGAGTTGCGCGAGTTCGTCGCTGGCGGCGGTTTTCTGGCCCCGCGTGTCAAGGTCCTCCAGATAGCGGAGGTACATGGACAGGCGACGGACGGTAGAGTCGGCGATGCGTTTCACGGCGGGGTTTGAGCTTGTGAAATTCTTCACAAAGGTAGAGAGACGAGCCGCGTTTTACTAGGTCGTGCGCGGCAGTATCTTGCGACCAATGTCTCTGAGTCCCACGAACTTCATCGCCACGCGCGTGCTGCGGCGCCCCACCACGTTGTCCGCGCGCGCCGCGCAGCGGTTGGCCGCCGGTCCGCTCGACGCGGTAACCCTCATGCGCGATGTCTGCCAGGTGGCCCGCTTGCAGGTCGACGCCGCCGAGCGCATGGCCATCGCGCTGCTTGGCAGTCATGAGGAGTTCGCGCAGCTGCCGTCGGGACACTGGGCGATGCGCGTAGCCGCATGCACGGTCGATGGGCAGGCGGACGTGCCGACGTTGACGCCGGTGCGCGGACTGCAGGCGACGGTCGCCGAGGCGGCGATGGCGGACCACGCGTTCCCGACCGCCTGCATACCGTCACTCTCACAGATCGACTTTGCCGTGGTGGACGTGGAGACGACGGGAACGCGAGCGGGCGGTGCCGATCGCGTCACCGAGATTGCCATTGCGCAGGTACGCAACGGTGCAGTGGCCGAGGTCTATTCGCAACTCGTCAACCCGGAGCGATCGATCCCGCTGCACATCACTGCACTCACGCAGATCACGTGGACGATGGTGCGCGACCAGCCAGTCTTTCGACAGATCGCCCACGAGGTATCGTCACGACTGGCCGGTCATGTGTTCACGGCGCATAACGCCGCGTTCGACTGGCGCTTTGTCAGCGAGGAGCTGACGCGGAGCTCCGGCCAGGCGCTTGCCGGACCACGTTTGTGCACGGTCCGGCTGGCGCGGGTCTTTCTCCCGCAGCTCTCCCGCCGTTCGCTGGATCACGTCACGCACTATTTCGGTATCGCCATCGGCGCCCGGCATCGCGCGGCGGGAGACGCCGTGGCGACCGCCGAAGTGTTGCTGCGACTGCTGCGCGTGGCAGAAGATCAAGGTATTGGCACGTGGACGGCACTCGATCGTATGCTGCGCACACCGGCGTCGCGCCGTAGTCAGTCGGCGAGCGATCGTCGGCGTCGCGCATTTCCGCTCCCCGTTTCACAGGACGACATCGCGTGAGCTTTCCCTTGCCGCTACACGACGCCCGCGCGCTGGGTCGCTGGCGCATTCACGCCATTCAGGCCGGCGGACAGCAGCTCGACGGCGGCGCGATGTTTGGCGTGGTACCCAAGCCGCTTTGGGAGAAGCGGCTCTCGGCGGATGCGCGCAATCGCATTCCCATGGGGATGCGCTGTCTGCTGGTGGAGCACGAGAGTGAGCTCGTACTGATCGACACCGGCGTCGGCAACAAGGAAACCACCAAATTTCACGACATCTACGGCATCGAGAATGTGGTCGGCGACGGGCCGACGGCGCTCGAAGACGGCATTCGTGCGGCCGGCTTCAGCCCGGACGACGTGACCTTGGTGATCAACACGCATCTGCACTTCGACCACGCCGGCGGGAACACGGTGCGGTCATCGGACGGTGGGGAAGTGCGAGCGAGCTTTCCCAAGGCGCGGTACGTGGTGCAGCACGGGGAGCTGGAGTATGCCCAGCGCGCGAACGAGCGCACCTCGGCCAGCTATTTCCCGCCCAACTGGGACCCGATCATCACGGCCGGTCACTTCGAGTTCGTTCGGGGCGCCGTGGAGATTGTGCCCGGGATCCATCTGCGCCCCACCCCCGGCCATACGCCGCACCACCAGAGTGTGGTGCTCACGTCAGCGGGGGAAACGGCGTGCTTTCTTGGGGACGTGGTGCCGACCGCGCATCATCTGCCGCTGCCCTGGATCATGGGCTACGACGTGGAGCCGCTGGTGACACTGGAGTCGAAGCGCGCCCTGCTGGCTGAGGCGCTGGCAGCGGACTGGCTGTTGGTATTCGAGCACGATGCGCACCATGGATTCGGCCGGGTGGCGCACGACGGCAAGGGCTATCGATTGGCGGAGGGGGTGTCGGCCTGACGGCGCACGCGGCGTAAGCTGTTTTCCGGCGGAGACTTGACGTACCTTGGAGCTGGACTAGGTTTCCGACGTTGTAGCAAGCAGGATCTCACCAACCGACAAGCGGAACGGCAGCGACGCCGTCCCCACCCTTCGGCCCTCGTTGTGGAATGCGCGCATTCCCCGAGGTGTGCTGCAGGAGTCCATCGACCGGCGATCCCCGCCACGTGCGCCACACGTGTGCGGTGGCATGGCTGTTGCGACGCGGACTCTTCTACAGGGTTCGCGTTTTTTTGTTTCTTTTCAAGGGAGCACGGCGTATTCAGGATTCCACGAAGCGTCCGCCACGGGTGAACCGGCAGATTCGGATCAGCCCCGTCCGCGTGATCGCGGCCGATGGCAGTCAGCTCGGCATCATGGAAGTCGATGTGGCACTGTCCCAGGCGGTGGAGCAGGGGCTGGATCTCGTCGAGGTCGCGGCCACTGCACGGCCGCCCGTGGTCCGTATCATGGATTACGGGAAGTTCAAGTTCGAGGCGGCCAAACAGGCGCGCATCGCCAAGAAGAAGCAGCACGTGATCCATCTCAAGGAAGTGAAGTATCGCCCGGGGATCGACGATCACGATTTTGAGACGAAGACCCGCCACGCGCGGCGCTTCCTCGAAGAGGGAAACAAGGTCAAGGTGACACTCATGTTCCGCGGCCGACAGATCGCGCATCCCGAGTTGGGGAAGCAGGTGGTGGATCGGGTTGCTGCGGAGCTGGTCGATCTGGCGAAGATCGAGAGTTCGCCCACCATGGAAGGGAAATCGATGACGATGATCCTCGCGCCGAAGTGATCGGCGCGTGATCCAAAGCAGGGCTGCCTCATAGCCGAGGCGGATTACCGTAGCCGCGAGCGTGTCATGCCGAAGATGAAGACCCACAGCGGCGCCAAGAAGCGCTTCTCCATTACTGGTACGGGGAAGGTGCGGCGCCTGAAGGCCTATAAGAGCCACATCCTGACGAAGATGGATGCGAAGAAGAAGCGTAATCTCCGCCGCCCGACGATCGTCGAGACGAACGGTGAAGTGAAGCGCATCAAGCGACTCCTCGTCGCGTCCTAAGGAGACCGAACCATGCCACGCGTCAAATCGAACGTCGTCCGCCTGAAGCGGAAAAAGCAGATCATGAAGCATGCGAAGGGCGCCTTTGGCGGCCGGAGCAAGCTGTGGAAGGCCGCGAAGGAAACCGTCGAGCGCGGATGGCGCTACGCGTATCGCGACCGCAAGAACAAGAAGCGCGATTTCCGTCGTCTCTGGATCATCCGTATCAACGCCGCTGCGCGCACGCACGACATGTCGTACAGCGTGTTCATCAGCGGGCTGCACGCAGCCGGTATCGAAGTCGATCGCAAGGTGCTGTCCGACCTCGCGATCCGTGAGCCGGAGGCGTTCGCCGCCATTGCCGACCTTGCGCGCAAGGCCTACGACGCCGCAAAGACCGCAGAGCCGACGGCCGCGTAGTTCGCTCGCGATCGGGTTAAGTTGTGGGGCCGGCGTCCAATGGATGCCGGCCCCTCGCGCATCATGCAGGTCGCATGGAGCGCGCGCCGTTTCACTTTGCGATTCCCCAACGTGCAACTTTCCGACTACGAAGCGCTGGTGGACGCGCTGCAGCGCGACGTGCTGGGGTTCATGGGCACCGTGAATGCCGAGACGCGACTCGATACGGTGAAGGGACAGCTGAACGTGCTCAAGGATGCGCGCATCGCCGAGTTGCAGGGTGCTCTGCGTTCGCTCCCCGCCGAAGATCGTCGCGTCGCGGGGACGGCGTTCAACACGCTCAAGCACGCGATCCAGCAGGCGCTCGACAGCTTCGCCGCCGCGCAGGCCGCCGCCACGACGCACAGCACCTTCGATGCGACGATGCCCGCGCGACAGACGTGGCATGGCTCGCTGCATCCCGTCACGCTGGTCATTGACGAGATCTGCGAAATCTTTCGCGAGCTGGGTTTCACCATCGCGCTCGGCCCCGAAGCGGAAACGGAGCAGTACAACTTCGGCTCGCTCAACTTCCCGCCCGATCACCCGGCGATGGAGCTGCACGATACGCTGTACCTTGGCGAGCAGACGTTGCTGCGGACGCACACGTCGCCGGTGCAGGTGCGGACGCTGCAGCAATACCAACCGCCCGTGCGCGTGCTCGCGCCGGGACAGGTGTATCGCCGCGACTTCTTCGATGCGACGCATGCGCCCGCGTTTATGCAGCTCGAAGGGCTCGCGGTGGACGAGGGCATCTCGTTCGTGGATCTCAAGGCCACGCTGGCCGAGTTCGCACGACGCTTTTATGGTGTAACGCGACGTGTGCGTTTCGGTCCGTCGTACTTTCCGTTCGTGGAGCCGGGCGCGCAGATGGACGTGGAAGTCGATCTCAACGACGGCAAGGGATTGCGCTGGGTCGAGATCCTGGGCTGCGGCATGGTGCATCCGAACGTCATCGAGGCCGCCGGGCTCGACAGCGAGAAGTACACCGGTTGGGCCTTCGGCATGGGCCCTGCACGCATTGCGATGTCGCGCTACGACATCCATGACATTCGCGTTCTTTACGATTCCGACGTTCGGTTCCTGGAGCAATTCGCCCGATGATCGTTTCGCACGAGTGGCTCAAACAGTTCGTACCGCACACGCACACCGCCGACGAGATCGGCGAGCTGCTCAGCCGGCATTGCGTCACGCTCGACGGCATCCGCCCGGTCGGTGCCGATCTGTCGGTGTTCGTGGTCGCACAAGTCGTGCAGGCGGAACGTCATCCCAACTCTGATCGTCTGTGGGTGACGAAGGTGGACGACGGCACAGGCACGTTGCTGGATGTCGTGTGCGGCGCACCCAATGTGGTGGCGGGCGCGAAGTATCCGTTCGCTCGATCGGGCACCATCATGCCCACCGGACTCAAGATCGAAAAGCGCAAGATTCGCGGCGAGACATCCAACGGCATGCTGTGCTCGGCGCGTGAGTTGGGGCTTGGCGAGGAGCACGACGGTATTCTTAGGCTCGACACCGACGTTGCGCCGGGAACGCCGTTGCTGCAGGTGCTCAGCGTGGCGGACGCGCAGCTCGATCTCGATGTGCTGCCCAACCGGCCGGATCTGCTCTCGCATTGCGGCGTTGCGCGCGAGCTGCATGCGATCACCGGCGCCCCGTTGTCAGCTTTTCCGTCCGGCGATCTGGGCGATGTGGCATTGCACACGGTCGTGCATCAGGGCGAAACGGAAGTGAGACACGAGGGGGTGACGGTACGACTGGAGGACACCGCGAGCTGTCCGCAGTACGTGGCCGTGATCGTTCGCGGCGTGACCGTGGGCCCCAGTCCGGCGTGGTTGGTCAAGCGGCTCGAGAGCATCGGGCAACGCAGCATCAGCAACGTGGTGGACGCCACGAATTACGTGCTGCACGGCCTCGGACAACCGGTGCACGCGTTCGATCTTGGCACGCTGGCGCAGTCGACGATCGTGGTGCGGCCGACGCGTGACGGCGAGTCGCTGGTGACGCTGGATGGTGTAACGCGCGCGCTCGCGCCAGGCACCACGGTGATTTGCGATGGCGAACGCCCGGTGGCGTTGGCCGGCGTGATGGGTGGTCGCGACAGCGAGGTCACCGACAGCACCACCGACATCCTGCTCGAAGTGGCGGCGTTCGAACCGCGTTTCGTGCGCCGGGTGCGTCGTGCGCAGGGATTGAGCACCGATGCCAGCTACCGCTTCGAACGCGGCATCGATGCCGGCGCGACGAGGGAGCTGGCGATGTTTGGCGCAGCGCTGATTGCCAAGGTTGCTGGTGGACTCGTCTCGAGCGTACTCGCCGCCGGTACGCCAGCCGCGCCGCGTGCACCGATTGCCCTGCGTCCGGCGCGGCTGGCACGGTTGCTTGGCGTGGTCGTGGAGACGGGGGAGATCGTACGGCGACTCACGTCGCTGGGCTGCGTGGTGACTGCGGCAGATGACGGGTCGCCGTTGCAGGTGCAGACGCCGACCTGGCGGCACGACCTGTTGCTCGAGGTCGATCTGATCGAGGAAGTGGCACGACTCGTTGGCTTCGATGCGTTGCCCGACGAGCTGCGTCCGTTCAGACCAGGGAGCGCGCCCGATCATCCGTTGCATGTGACCGGACGTCGCGTACGCGACGCGCTTGTGGCGATGGGGTTATCCGAAACGCGCGCGATGCCATTTACTTCAACCGGTGACGAGGCGAGTCCGCGCGTGCGCAACCCGCTGGCGGACGACGAGCCGTTTCTGCGAGCGTCGCTGCTCGACACGTTGGCGCGTCGCGCGGAGTACAACCTGTCACGAATGCAGGGAAACGTTCGCATGTTCGAAGTCGGCAACGCGTTCGTTGGGTCCGCTGGTCGCTTGCCGCGCGAGGAGGTGCGCGTGGCCGCGTTCATCATGGGCGCGCGTCGGCCGGCGCACTTCACCGAGCCGCACCCGCCAGCGTTCGATGTGTGGGACGCGAAAGCGATCGCCGAGCGCCTGTTGACCATCGCGTTCGGCGATGGCGAGGTCGGGTTGGTGCCGGGCGAGGGCGACACGCTGTGGACCGCATTCCGTCGCGGTGGCGGCGCGGTGGGGAACGTCGTGCGTGTAGCACTCGATCGCCCGGTCTGGGCGTCGGAGGCATTAGGCATCGAGCTGACGCTCGGCGTCATGCCTTCGGAGGATGTGGCTCCTCCGGGCCACAATGCGCATGCGACCGCAGCCCCACGTCCGTCGGCCGGGTCGTCGGTGCGTTATCGGGCTTTACCGGCCACGCCGGCGGCGGAGTTCGATCTGGCGTTGCTGGTGCCGGATGGGACGACGGCGGATCAGGTGGCGAGCGCGCTGCGGGCCGCCGCCGGCGACTTGTTGGAATCGGTGTCGCTGTTTGACGAATTCCGCGGCGCTGGAGTAGCGGCGGGGTATCGCAGTCTGGCGTGGCGATTGACGTTTCGGCATCCGGAGCGCACGCTCCGAGACAAGGAGATCGACGGGCGTCGTGCTCGTTTGCTGGAGACTCTGCAAAAGGATCTGGGAATCCGTCCGCGTGCGTCCTGAAGTCA
This sequence comes from Gemmatimonadales bacterium, assembly GCA_038213465.1. GTDB lineage: Bacteria > Gemmatimonadota > Gemmatimonadetes > Gemmatimonadales > Gemmatimonadaceae > Gemmatimonas. The sequence goes on from JBBQTA010000019.1 coordinate 69,265, forward strand.
CCGCGTTCCGCGAATTGGATGCGCTGGTCCGCAATCTGAGCGACCAGCTGGCTGGGTATCGCCGTCGAGCGATGACTTCCGAGGCGCGGGTGCGCCAATTGGACCTCATGTTGGCCAGCGCCCGCGATTCAATCGGTACCGCGCAGGCACAGCAGGCGGTTTCGCAGCAGGCGCTGTCGGCGCTCGAAGCCAAACTCGTACGCGCCGAGTCGGCCACGAGGGAGTCGGAGGCGCAGCGCGTGTCGTCTGTGCGCTCTGCGGCAGCGCAAGTGGCCGAGGCTCGGGCGTCGGCTGCTGCGACAGTGGGAGCCGCACCGGCATCCGACGCCGACCTCATCCGTGAGAATGCCGAGTTGCGCGCGCTGTTGGCAGCGGCGCGTGAGCGGACGACTCAGTTGGTGGAGCGGGTGCGCTTCCTTCGCCAGCAGATCGCACAGGGGGCGGACAAATGAGCTCGTTCGAACGCGAGGGTGGAATGGACGGACTGGCGGACGGAATGATGGACAGCAAGAGCGTGGTGCGCGTAAGGATCGTCGGGGATGAATACACGCTTCGGACGGAAGCCTCGGTCCAGCACACGCAGAGCGTCGCCGAGCACGTGGATCGGACGATTCGCGCGATACTGGCGGGCGGCGCGACGATAGAGACGCACAAAGCCGCCATTCTGGCGGCGCTGCAAATCACCGACGAACTCTTCCGTGAGCGTGCTGCCACCACGGATCTGACGATGGATATCCGGCAGCTGGCGAACGATATCCGGCCACTCCTGCCACCCGCCAAGCGGGGCGAAGAGGGCGGGGCGAGCTGAGCTGTCTCTGATACGCTTCGCCCCACGCAGGTTGCGGCGTGGCAAGCATTTCCGTACGTTGCCGTGACACGGCGCAGAAGGTGCCAGACCTGTGGATCACCGTTCCAGATTGGTGAGTCGCGGGCCTTGGTCGCGCTATCTGACCAGACGAACATCGAATCCGCGCACTGACGCGGTGGAGCATAGATCCCGATGGTTGATTTTCTCCCCGCGCTGATCGGCGCCCTGGGACTGATCTCGGCTGTCGTGTCGTTCGTAGCCGGACAGCGGTCGGAACGAAAGGCTGAGGCAGAGAAGCAGCGACGCGCGAAAGCCACGGCGGAGGAAACGGCAACGCGAATCGTGGACGAAGCGCGGCGAGAGGCGGAAACCCTGCGCAAGGGCGCCGTTGTCGCGGGCAAGGAGGAGATTCTTGTGCTTCGCGAGTCCATCGAGCAGGAAGTGCGTCAGCGGCGCGGCGATGTCGAGCGGGAAGAGAAGCGCGTGCAGGAGCGCGAGGGACAGCTTGATCGGGCGCGCGAGTCCCTGGAGGGACGCGAGCAGGAGATGCAGCGCCGAGTCGGCGAGATTGCCAAACGTGAATCGCGTTCCGGTGCGCGAGAACAGGAGCTGGACATGCTGATCGAGGAGGAACGTCGTCGCCTCGAGCAGCTGGCCGGCATCACGGTGCAAGATGCCAAGGTGGAGTTGATGCGCCGTCTCGAAGATTCCGCGATGGCCGACGCGGCCAGCCGGCTGCGCGAGATCCGCGAAAGCGCGAAGCGAAACGCGGAGCGTGAGGCGAAGAAAATCGTCGCACTCGCTGTGCAGCGTGTCGCGGCGGAGACGACAGCGGAGACCACCGTCTCAGCGGTGTCGTTGCCAAACGATGAAATGAAGGGACGGATCATCGGTCGCGAGGGGCGTAACATTCGCGCGTTCGAGCTCGCCACCGGTGTCGATGTGATCATTGATGACACCCCCGATACGGTCGTGGTCTCCTGCTTCGATCCCGTGCGTCGCGAGACGGCGCGGCTGGCGCTGGAGAAGCTGGTCAGCGACGGCCGCATTCATCCGGGGCGCATCGAGGAAGTCGTCGCCAAGGCGCGCAAAGAAGTCGAGATCGCCATCGTCGAAACGGGCGAACAGGCGGCGTACGAAGTGGGCGTCGCGGGGCTGCATCCCGAATTGATCAAGCTCATCGGGCGCATGCGCTGGCGCACGAGCTACGGACAGAACATCCTGAATCATTCCAAGGAAGTGGCGTGGCTGGCGGGCATGATGGCCGCGGAACTCGGACTGGATGTAGCGCTGGCCAAGCGCGGCGCGCTGCTGCATGACATCGGTAAGGTGCTCACGCATGAGCACGAGGGGACGCATGTGCAGTTGGGTGTGGAGGTCGCGACCAAGTACGGGGAGAATCCGCTGGTCGTGAACTGCATTGCCGCGCACCACGACGATGTGCCACACGAGAGTGAAGTGTCCGTGCTGGTGCAGGCGGGTGACAGCATTTCCGGCTCGCGACCCGGTGCACGTCGCGAGGCGTTCGAGACGTACGTGAAGCGCCTCGAGGGGCTGGAAAAGATTGCCTCCAGCTATCGCGGTGTAGAGCGCGTGTTCGCGATTCAGGCGGGACGCGAAGTGCGTGTGGTCGTGACGCCGGAGCAGGTGGACGATACGCGCATGACGGCGCTGTCCGAGGAAATTGCGCGTCGGATCGAGTCTGAGCTCCAGTATCCGGGTCAGATCAAGGTTGTAGTCATTCGCGAAAGTCGAGCGGTGGACTTTGCACGCTGAACTGATCGACGGGAAAGCGATCGCCGAGGTAATCCGCACCGAGGTGGCGCGCGATGTGGCGGTGCTCGCCGGCCTCGGCGTCGTGCCCGGGCTATCCGTCGTGCTGGTGGGCGACGATGCGGCAAGTGCGACCTACGTGGGCGGTAAGGAGAAAGCGTCGCGCGCCGCAGGCATGGCTGGGGAGACGATACGCCTGCCGGCCACGACCACGCAGGCGGAGCTGTTGCTGCTCGTAGAGAGACTGAATGTTGACTCGCGCGTGCACGGCATTCTCGTACAGATGCCGCTGCCCAGGCACATCGATCCGGATGTGGTGATCCGGCACATTGTGCCCGAAAAGGATGTCGATGGTTTCCATCCGGTGAACGTGGGCAAGCTGCTCATCGGGCACACAGATGGCTTCGTTTCGTGCACGCCGGCGGGGATTGTGGAGCTGTTGGTGCGTAGCGGTGTCGACACGCGCGGCGCGGAAGCGGTGATCATCGGCCGGAGCAACATCGTGGGGAAGCCCATGGCGGCGCTGCTGGTCCAGGGACGCGCCGGTGCCGACGCGACGGTCACCGTCTGCCACAGCCGCACGCGCGATCTCATGGCGCATACGAAGCGGGCGGACATTCTCATCGTGGCCGCGGGGCGCGCCGAAATGATCACCGGCGACATGATCAAGCCGGGAGCCGTGGTCATTGACGTGGGCATGAACCACGTGCCGGATACCACGCGCGCGAAGGGCACCCGACTGTGCGGCGATGTGCACCTCGCCAGCGCTGCCGTCGTGGCGTCGAAGATCACGCCGGTACCGGGCGGGGTTGGTCCGATGACCATTGCGATGCTGCTCCGCAACACCGTGCGCGCTGCCCAGCGCACGCTGGCCTGAGACATGGCTGGACGGCGCACGAGCGCGTATGGACCGTCTGTGCCAGCCGCCGACGCCTCGCCGGGGAGCAGTCCCGAGTCGGCGATCGCCGTGCACACGCTGACCAGTGCCGCTAAGGATCTCATCGAGGGCGCGTTTCCGCCGTTGTGGGTGCGCGGCGAGGTCACCGATTTCAAGGCGCACCGCAACGGACATTGGTATTTCGCCCTGCGCGACGCCGATGCGCAGGTGAAGTGCGTGGTGTGGAGTTCGCAGCAGCGTCGCATGCCGGCACCACCCGACGACGGCATGCAGGTGCTCGCGCTTGGCCAGATGACGGTGTGGCCGGTGCGCGGTGATCTGCAGTTCTCGGTCGTTGCGCTGGAAGCCGAGGGCGACGGACTCTGGCGCAAGGCGCTCGAGCTCACGCGGCAACGGCTCGAGAAGGACGGTTTGCTCGATCCCGCGCGAAAACGCGCGCTGCCGTCGTTCCCGCGCCGCATTGCCGTGATCACCAGTCCGGATGGGGCGGCCATCCACGACATTATTTCGGTCGCGCGGGCGCGCAGTGCCGAGGTGGAGATCGTCGTTGTGCCGGCCAAGGTGCAAGGCGAGGGCGCGCCTGCGTCGCTGATCGCGGCGATCGGTCAGGTGACGCGTTGGCGTGATGCCGACCTGCTGATCATCGGCCGCGGTGGTGGCGCGCGCGAAGATCTGTGGGCGTTCAACGACGAAGGAGTGGCCCGCGCGCTGGCGGCCTGTCCGATCCCGACGATCTCTGCCGTCGGCCACGAAGTGGACATCACGATCTGCGATTTGGTCGCGGACGTGCGTGCGGCGACACCGTCGGCCGCCGCGGAATTGTCGGTGCCGTCACGCCGCGAGACGGTGGCGCGAGTCGACGCCCTCGGGAAGCGTCTCGCCGCCGCCGCCCGCCGTCGCGAGGAGCGGGCGGTGGCGGCGCTCGCGCAGGTGCAGAAGCGGCTGTCGGTAGCCGCCAGCAGACTGGTGGAACGGCGTCGGGCGCGGGTGGAGTCGTTGGCCGGACGGCTCGACGCGCTCTCCCCGCTGGCAACACTGGCCAGGGGATTTGCGGTAGCGCGTTCGCCTGAGGGCGCTACTTTGAGCAGGAGAGGGCAGTTCGTGGAAGGCGAGGTGTTCGATCTGTGGCTGCACGACGGGATCGTCCGTTCCGTGGCCGGATCGTCCCGGGCGCTCCCCGAGTCGGTCGCCGTGTTTCCCCCGTCGGAGTCTGCATGACGTTCGAGCAGAACCTGGTTCGCCTGGAAGAGATTGTCCGCGACCTCGAGCGCCACGATGTGGATCTCGATCGCGCGTTGGCGCTCTTCGAGGAGGGCATCGTGCATTTGCGCAGTGCGGGCTCCGCGCTGCAGCAGGTGGACGCGCGCGTCCAGCAACTGGTCGAGGCCGCCGACGGCTCGTTCTCCGTCGTCGAGCTGGGAGGCTGATCGCGTGGTTACTGCCACCGGTCCTGACGCCGCCCCCATATCGTCGTCGCCCTCCTTCGTGATCGAACGCGCGTCGGTGCAGCAGGCCCTCGACGGTTTCTGCGCGCGCTGGCTCGGCGACATTCCGCCGCTGATCGCCGAGGCGATCCGGTATTCCTTGCTCGGCGAGGGGAAGCGCCTGCGCGCGATCCTGCTGCTCGAGGCATATCGCGCCTGCGGCGGCACGGGCGACGCGCGTGATCTCGCGGCATCGGTCGAGGTGGTGCACGCCTATTCGCTCGTGCACGACGATCTCCCGTGCATGGATGACGACGACGTGCGTCGTGGACGTCCGACGGTGCATCGCGTGTACGGTGTGCCGGTGGCGACGACGGCCGGCTTGGTCATGGTCCCACTCGCGGCGCGGAGTGCGTGGCATGCTGCCAAGGCATTGGATCTGCCGGATGCTGTCGCGGGCGCCATCGTGCGCGATCTCATGGTCGCGTCGGGCGGAGGCGGCATGATCGGTGGCCAGCTGCTGGATCTCGAAGCGGAAGGCGTCCACCTGTCGCTCGATGCGCTGGAGCGCGTCCACCGCCTCAAGACGGGCGCGTTGATCACGGCGTCGGTGTCGCTCGGTGCGCGCGCGGCGCTGGCGACTGAAGCCCGTCGCGCAGCACTGGCCTGCTACGGCGAGGCCATCGGGCTCGCCTTCCAGATTGCGGATGATGTGCTCGACGTGACCGCGACCACGGACGAACTTGGCAAGACCGCCGGTCGGGACCTCGCCCTGCACAAGAGCACCTATCCGGCGCTCCTCGGCGTCGAGGGAGCGATCGAGCGCGCGGTCGCGTTGGTGGAAGAAGGATGCGCAGCGCTCGCGGACGAAGGACTGTTGACCCCGATCCTCGAGCAGCTTGCACGTTTCATTGTTGAACGTCGTTCGTAGGCTTTATCACCCAGCACGGTCTGTCGACCGCGTCGCCCCATCTGACACCCTATGTCCCTTCTCGAAGGCATTCAGTCCCCGGCCGATCTCAAGCACCTGACGCGCGACGAGCTTCGGACGCTCGCCGACGAAATGCGCGCGCGCCTGATCGATGTCTGCTCGCGCACCGGTGGACACATCGGTGCCGGGCTCGGGGTCGTCGAACTGACGATCGCGATGCACACCGTCTTCGACACGCCGCGCGACCAGATTGTGTGGGATGTCGGGCACCAGGCCTACCCGCACAAGCTGCTGACCGGACGCAACGGTCGTCTCGAATCGCTGCGCCAGGAGAGTGGCCTGTCCGGCTTTCTCAAGCGCACGGAAAGCGCCTACGACACGTTCGGTGCCGGTCATGCCGCCACCGCGATTTCCGCCGCGCTTGGTATGGCGGCCGGGCGTGACGTGCTGGGGGAGCAATTCAAGGTTGCCGCGATTCTGGGCGACGGTGCGCTCTCGTGCGGATTGGCGTACGAAGGTCTGAACAATGCCGGACATTCCGAGCGCGACATGATCGTCGTGCTGAACGACAACGAGATGTCGATCGCGCCAAATGTCGGCGCGATGCACAAGTATCTCACGTCGATCCAGCGCAACCCGCTGTACAATCGGTTGCGTTCGAAGATTGGGGAGATCGTGGATAACGCGCCGGGGCCCTTCAAGGGATCGGGCACATTGCTGCGGAAGTGGGAGGAGAGCGTGAAGTCGTTCCTCACGCCGGGCGTGCTGTTCGAGGAACTCGGTTTCCGCTATTTCGGTCCGATCGACGGGCACGATATCGACGCCCTGGTCGAGACGTTCACGGCCGTGCGCGACATGAACACACCGCGTCTCGTGCACGTGATCACCAAGAAGGGCAAGGGATTTCCCGCCGGCGAGAGCGGGGAGAAGTGGCATGCGTTGCCTCCCGGCCACGATCCGGCGACGGGCAAACAGCTCAAGGTATCCACGGCCAATCCGGGTTACACCGCCGTCTATGGCAAGGGACTGACCGATCTCGGCGCCGAGCGAAAGGACCTCGTGGTCATCACCGCGGCGATGCCGAGTGGGACCGGCACCGGTGGTTTCGCCAAGGCGTACCCGGAACGCTTCTTCGATGTCGGCATCGCCGAGGGCCACGCGGTGACGTTCGCCGCCGGATTGGCCACGCGCGGACTGCGTCCGGTGGTCACGATCTATTCGACGTTCCTGCAACGCGGCTACGACAACATCATCCACGATTGCGCGCTGCAGCATCTGCCGGTCGTGTTCGCGATGGATCGCGCGGGACTGGTGGGTGAAGACGGCGAAACGCATATGGGCATGTACGACATCGCATACATGCTGGCGATTCCGGGCATGGTCGTCACCGCGCCCAAGGACTCCACCGAAATGCTTGGCCTGTTGCGCGCCGGCGTGGATTACACCGACGGTCCGTTTTCGCTGCGATATCCGCGTGATGCCGCACCCGATGTGGCGCCGGAGATCTCCAGGATTCCCGCGACGCCGTTTGGTACGTGGGATGTGCTGCGCCGCGGACGCGAGGTTGCGATTCTCGCGGTCGGAACGATGGTGAACACATCGTTGGCGGCCGCGGACGCACTGGCGGCCGAAGGGCTGGACGTAACGGTCGTCAACTGCCGCTACCTCAAGCCGTACGACGCCGTCACGCTGAATGCGGTGCTGGCCGATCACACGCATGTGCTCACCGTCGAGGAAGGCACGGTCGTCAACGGATTCGGCGCGTACATGAGCGCGATCATTCAGCGGCTGGCGCCGACGGTACGCGTCTCCACACACGGCGTGCCGGACCGCATCGTCTATGCGGCGTCGCGCGGCAACCAGCTCGCCTCGCTCGGCCTCGATGCGTCAGGCATCGCTGAACGCGTGCGTGCATTGCACGAGTCTGAAGCGATGGCGGGTTGATGCGGCTTGGCGTCATTGGACATCGCGGATATGTCGGACTCCCGGCGATCCTGGGCACGCTGCTGGACATCGCTCCGGAACTCGGTCTGCAACTCTCCTTCGAAGAAGAGTTGTGGGAGATCGCCGAGGAGGGCGAACGACTGGAGCAACCGGATCAGGTCGACGCGCTGCTGACGCTCGGCGGCGACGGCACACTGCTGCGCGGCGCGCGGTTTCTCAACGGCTACGAAGTCCCCATCCTCGGCATCAACCTTGGTCGGCTCGGATTTCTGACCAGCTGCAGCGGCGAAGATTTCGAAGAGGGCGTGCGTCGATTCGCGCACGGCGAATTCGAACCCGAGGCGCGCATGGCACTGGCGTCGTGCACACTCGATCGAAGCGGAGTCGAACGCGCCGAATGGCTGTCGCTCAACGACGTGGTGCTGCACAAAGGCGGCTTTGCACGCGTGGTGCGTTTTTCCGTGTATGTGGACGGTGAACCCATCGGCTCCTACTCGGCGGATGGACTCGTCATCTCCACCCCCACGGGGTCCACCGGGTATTCACTGTCCGCCGGCGGGCCGATCGTGGTGCCGACGGTAGAAAGCATTGTGCTCACGCCGGTCTCGCCGCACACGCTGGCCATGCGGCCTTTGGTGCTGCCGCCATCGGTCGAAGTGATGGTGCGTGCGGATGATGGGCCGGCCGAACTTCTGGTCACGATCGACGGTCAGGTCGGTACTACGTTCACCAGTGGGGAAGCACTCGTCGTCCGGCGTGCTGCATCGCCGGTCCGCATCGTACGCTTCCCCGGTACCACCTTCTTCACGCGCCTTCGCCGCAAGCTCGGCTGGGGCGGACTCTCCGAACGCGATGGCGAGACCGCCTGATTTCCTGCTGAGTTCCTGACCTCTCCGCAGATGTCACATGCTCGTTGAACTGCGCATCCGCAATGTGGCCGTGATCGATGCAGTCACCCTGCCGCTCGCGGCGGGACTCAACGTGCTCACGGGCGAAACAGGCGCGGGCAAGTCGCTCATCGTGGGTAGCCTGGGCATGCTGCTGGGCGAGCGGGCGGCATCCGATCGTGTGCGTGCCGGGGCGGACAAGGCAACCGTGGAGGGCGTGTTCGACGCGTCGCGTCTCCCCAATGTCCGCGCGCTGCTCGACGAACGCGGGATCGACGCCGATGACGATCTGCTCGTGCTCAAGCGCGAAATCGGCGCCAATGGACGATCACGCGCGTGGATCAACGGGTCGCCGGTGACGGCCGCGGTGCTGGCCGATGTGGGTGTGCGGCTGGTGAGCGTGCACGGGCAGCATGACTCCCGTCAGCTCATCGATGCAGACCATCAGCGCGAACTGCTCGATGCCTTCGTGTCGGCGCAGCCGGTGCGTGCGCGTGTGGCAGATGCGTACGCGCGCCTGTCCGCGTTGCGCACACGGGAACGGGAGCTTGATCGCCGTCGACAGGAAGCGGAACGGCGCGCCGACTACCTGCGCTTTGTGGTGCGCGAAATCGAGGATGCCGCGCTCGTGTCGGGCGAGGAAAATGCGCTCGGGTCGGACGTGCGTCGGCTGGCGCACGCGGTGGAGCTGCAGTCGCTCGCGGCGCAGGCGGCGGAGGCGATCAGTGGTGACGACGATGCCGCGCTCGCACGACTCGCCACGGTGCGGCGCCTGCTGCTTGGGTTGGCGCGGATCGATCCGGCCACCGAGCGGTGGCAGTCGGCGTTCGATAGTGCCGTTTACGCCCTCGACGAGCTGTCGCGTGAGTTGCAGGAATACGCGGAGGGGGTCGAGTCTGACCCTGTACGGTTGCAGCGACTCGAGGTGCGGCGCGATGTGCTGCACGCATTGACACGGAAGTACGGACCCACGCTGGACGAAGTGCTGGTCACAGGTCGCACGGCGCGCGAAGAGCTCGACCTCGTCGAAGGTGGTTCGCTGGATCACAAGGCCATCACGGCGGCGCGCGCCACCGTCGAGGGAGAGTTGGTGGAGCTGGCGAGCGAGCTGACGCGCGTGCGTCAGTCAGGTGCGCAGCGGCTGGCGTCTGCCGTTGCCGCATTGCTCCCGGAGCTGGGGATGCCCGACGGCACTTTTGGAGTGACGATCACGCCGCTCGACGAGATCGGGGAGGCGGGCGCGGAGCAGGTGCGGTTCGTGGCCACGCTCAACGCCGGCAGCGACGCGCGTCCGCTTGGACGCATCGCCTCGGGCGGTGAACTTGCGCGCGTCATGCTCGCGTTGAGCACCGTGCTTGCCCGTTTGCAACAGGTGCCAACGCTCGTGTTCGATGAGGTCGATGCCGGCGTCGGCGGCGCGGTGGCCTGGCAGGTTGGTGCGCTCATGCGGCGCGTGGCTGGCCATCATCAGGTGTTGGCCATATCGCATCTCGCGCAAATCGCGGCGCGTGCGCACCACCACGTCGTCGTGCACAAGAGCGCGGTCGGTACGATCACGTCCGCGGACACCGCGGTCGTGGCCCATGAAGCGCGTGTGGTCGAAATCGCGCGGATGCTGGGCGGTGATGCGGATCGCGAGGTCAGTCGCGCGCATGCACGGGAGCTGTTGGAGCGAGGCGCGGAAGACCTTGGAGCGCCCGCGCCGGCAAGCCGTCAGCGCCGCGGAAACCCGCGATAGATCCGCAGTTCAAGACGATCGGTGGAGGTGATCGGGACGATGCTTCCCGATGCACCAATCGCCGCCGTGTGCACGAATTGCAGCTCGAGCGGCCATTTTGCGCCACCGCGCGTGTAGCTGGCCAGCGACGAGAACGACGCACCGATACTCAGTGCGTGCAGCGTGCTGGCCAGCGTGATTTGCGGTCCGATCTGCGCACAGAACGCACCGGGCCTGCAATCCACGACGCCAACGTTTCCTTGCGGAGCCAGTTTGGAGGCACCCACGCGACGCAGCAGGTACGCACCCGAGATACCGAAGAACTGTCCGAACATCACACGCGGCGCGAGCTCGATTTCGGTGCGCTGACCGAGGCTGCGCTTGGCCACGCCGATCGAGAAGGGATTGAACACGGTCGAGTCGGTGGGCAGCGGGAGCATGACCGCCAGATTGTCGCTGAACGGCCGGACAATGCGCAGCGAGCCGCTCACCCAGAACCACTTGTTCGCGATGACGTCGGTCGTGCTGCGCAGCAGAATCGCGCTGGCGCCATCGCCGATGGGTACATCCAACGGATCCTGCGCGCGATTGGCGCCGGCCGTGCCAAAACGAAAGCCCGCCGTAAGTGTTGTGCGCAGCGCGCGGCCTGTGTTGTTCAGTCGCCTCTTTTGGTCGGCGTCGAACGTATCGAAGAGCAGCGCGGTCGCGGTGAGGTCCACATCTCCGATGCCCGCGCGGCGTGTGTCGCCGAATGTGTCGTAGTTCAAGCCGAGCGTGGAGTCCGCTGCGAGTGCGCGCAGACTTCCCGGTCCGTAGACAACCGTGGCGGGCGCCGGTGCGACTCCCTGCGCGATGCTCGTCACGCCGAACCCCTGAAACGCGGTGCGCAGTGTGCCGATCGTGCCGACGATGGCGGAGTGGGTCGTCGAGCCGCTGATCGGCACCAGCGGGGATGCGGCGCGTACGCTGTCGCCGTACACCCTGGCGATCGCGCTCTGTGTGCCTTGCGCTCGCGTAAGCAGCGCTTGGGCGCCCGCCGGGTCGGCCCGAATAGCGGCGCAGCCGATGGCCAGGGCGTCCGCACACCGCGTGATCTCGGCGGCGAGTTGCGTGCGTGCGAGCGCGAGCTGACGCAACAAGGTACCATTGGCCGTGCGCGCCGCCGCGCCTGCGGTTGCAGCGATGGCCGGATTCTGGCCGACGGTGGCGCTGGTGCCGGCGCGATTGAGCACGAGCTGCTCGCGATTGCGCGACTCCACGTACGGCACGAGCAGCCCGACCGAGATGCGTTTCGTGATGCCGACATCGAGCGCGAGCGGGACCGTGCTTTGGCGCACGTCGCCGATGGCTTCGAAGGTACCGAGCGAGAGCGTGTAGTCGGCGGAGCCGCTCAGTGTGCGGATGGCTTGCTGTACCGCGGTGAGCTGAGGCAGTGCGCGCGTATCCAGACTGTTCGTCGCGAGTGGATCGAGCAGTCCGCGACGTCCGCCGCTGCCGTCGGGGGTGAATACCGACGCGTAGTCGTTCCACAATCCCCCAATGCGGAAGCGGTACCCACCTTTGGGGATGGGGATCGCGTCGTCACCGGCGCCAGCGACGGCCTGCGCCCGCGCCGGCCGCGCCTCGCCCAACATGCCGGCGACGGTCCACAACCCGCACAGGATGCGGAGGTGCCAACGTGGCCAGTCGCGGATGGTGGGCGTACAACGCGAAGCGTTCAATTTGCCATGCGACGATGGGGGCCGGAGCGAAGCGAACCGGCTAGATTAGCCGAGGGTCAGGGGAGCGTCAACGAACACACGGATGACGTGACCGGTTCGAAGCCGCCCGGCGCGCATTCGTCGGGTGTACCCGCGCGGGGTGACACGTTCCGTGTGATCACCACGCCGTCCGTAGCCCGGCAATCCCCAGACCGCCGCCGATCTCGCGCGTTTTCAGACGTTTTCCTCCTCGAGTGCTTGTGCAAATTCCGTCCGTTCCCTGGCAGCTCACTGGCAATCATTGGCTCACCCTTCCATGCATCAATCCGGCCGACGGCGCGATTCACGGCGTGGGTGTGCTCCATCGCGGCGCACGTGCCGCGATCGAATTCGCCGGCGCAGCCGGCTTCGAGCGCGCTGTGGGAACGCCGCTGTGTAAGCCCGTCTTGCGGGTGAATGGCGTGGTTTCCACGCTGGCCGCCGAGGGGATTGCATGGGAACAGGCGGTGGGGTGGCTGCCCACGTTTACCTGTACCGTGGGCGAACTGGTCGTGCGCGGCACCGTCTTCGCGCCGTATGGCCGGGACGCCGACATGGCGGGCGCCGTGTACACGTTTGCCGTGGAGAACCGCGGCGAGCGAGCGGTCTCGCTCGAGATCGCGCTGGAAGGCACGCTTGGCCACCGGCAACAACGCGTGCGGACTGCGCGCCCGTTCGACGACGAGCATCTCGTCTCAGTCGGCCCGGACGATGTGCTGCTGCTGGAAGGCGCCGCGATTCCCGGGCTGGCGGCGCTGGCGATCGGCAGCGACGGTCCCGCACGGCTGGAGGCGCCGGCCACGGCTTCGCGTGAACCGCGGCCTTTTGCCATCCGGCGGGACGTGGTCGCAGCGGGACGGGGCTCGGTGCAGGTGGCGTTCTATCTGGCGGTCGGTCCGGAGCGCGATGGTGCGCAGGCGACGGTGGCCGTCCTCCGGCGGCGCGGCTGGCGCGCGCTGCTGACCGCCACGCGCGAGGCGTTGTCCACGATGGAGCAGACGACCGGAAGCGATGGGATGGATCGGTTGCTCAATCGCAATCTGCTCTTCGCCTATTTCTACGGCGTGGGTCGTGCGCTCGACGACGCGCACTACTACCTCGTGCGCTCGCGGGCGCCGTGGCATTCGGCGGGATGCACGGTGCGCGACTGGGAAGCATTGATGTGGACGCTCCCTGCGGTACAGTTGGCTGATACCGGGCTCGCTCGCGAGCTGCTGGTGCGCGCCTGCGAATTGCACGGCTACGCACCGGGGCAGGGCGTGCACTATCTCGACGGAACGCTCTTCCAGCCCGGGTTCACCATCGAAGGGCCGGCCGCGTTTGCGATTGCGACCGATCGATATATCCGCGACTCGAACGACGAGCAGATCGTCGAGGAGCCGGTGGTCGCCGACACGCTGTATCTCGCCTCGGACGACATCGCCGCGCGACGGGATGAGCGCATTCCACTCTATTCGACGGAAGTGATGCCGTCCGGCGCGCCGGCGCCGCTGCCGTTTACGCTTCATGGCAACGCCGTGGTCGCCCTCGCCCTCGACGTGTTCAAGCGGACGCTCGACGAGGAGGCGGCGTCCGCGGTCGAGGATCCGGCGGCGGTGCGTGCCGCCTTGCGTCGCCACTTCGCCGTGGATCGTGGCGGGAAGGCCAGGCTCGCCTCGGCGATCGATCTGGCGGGGGCGTCGGCGTTGGATGACGATCCCGTGGGTTCGCTGCTCTGGTTGCCACTCTACGAGGCGCTGGAACGAGAGGACTCGCTCTATCGACGGTCAGTGCGTGCAGTGTCGGACGAGGCGCCCAGTGCGCTGCTGCCGCAGTTGGCACGACTGCTCGGCCCTGATGCGCCGGAGGTGCTGGCGTGGCTGCGTCGGGCACCGCTCGACAACGGCATCGCGGCGGAGTACGTGGACGCGAACGGTCGGGCGCTGTCGAACGGCGGGGATGCGGCCTTGGCCGGGCTCTTGGCGCACACGCTCTGGTACGCGGCGCACGCGCTCGGGCTTCGCGCCTGAGCCGTGTGCCGTGAGGCGTATCCCATGCGGCGTCAGTGACGCGGTCGTCGCATTCGTGCGCATTTCTGCCGGAGCTCGGTGCTTGTCGTGGTTCTGTCAGCTGGATAGTTTGGTGGCACGCGGGAATAGCTCAGTTGGTAGAGCACAACCTTGCCAAGGTTGGGGTCGCGGGTTCGAGTCCCGTTTCCCGCTCTGAAGACGTGGTCAATCGTGCAGGACTTCGGGAGCGCGCAGTCGCTCCCGATGGCAGTTCGGGGATCGCGGTCGGCGGAAGATGTCTGGCCGGTCGTGGATCATCGGCGCACGCGATGGCTCGCGGCCGCCGGGGCGGAACAGCACCCGGATGGCGAAACTGGCAGACGCGCGGGACTTAAAATCCCGTGGCCGCAAGGTCGTGCGGGTTCAAGCCCCGCTCCGGGTATCGACGTACGGGTTTCCAATTCATGCAGCGTCTCAGGTGCATCGACGGTCGTGACCCAGGCGCTGCGCGGACTGACGCTCTTGCCGCGCGCCATTTTCGCACGCTGGTCATACCATATTCGGCTGGCCGAGGTCAGACGCGCGCAGCGTCGAACGCCGCATCCGCCTCGATCGGGCGCGCGAACAGATAACCTTGCGCCAGCGTGCATCCGAGCTCAACAAGGGCGGCTTGCTGGTCCGTATACTCTACCCCCTCGGCCAACGTGCGCAGGCCGCGAGTCTCGCCGAGCGCGATGATTGTGCGGGCGAGCGCCGCGTCGGCGCCGCCGCGCGCGACGCCGTCCACGAACGCCTTGTCAATCTTCAGCAAATCCACCGGCAACTGCTGCAAATAGCTGAGTGACGAGAAGCCGGTGCCGAAATCGTCCACCGCGATGTAGACGCCGGGCGCCACGCTCCCAGACCACCATGCGCACGGCGTCGAGCGCGAGCCGCAGCCGCTGTTCGCTCGCCCGCAGCGCCCGTTGGGCATCGTGCCGCGCGGTCACGTCGCGCAGCAGCGTCTGCAGGCTCGCCGCGCCGTCCCACTCGACGCTCACGGTCGCCCCCTCCATCACGCGCCGCGCGCCGCTGGCGTCGACGACCGGGAACTCGTTCCACTCGCCGCCCGACCGCCCGTCGGCGTCGACTTGGGCGACGCTCGCCAGCTGATCGAGCGCGGCGGCGCGGTAGTCCGGGTGCAGGACGTCCACCACGTCGCGGCCGAGGAGCGCCGAGGGGTCGATCGCGCCCAACAGGCGGGCGCAGGCGGTGTTGGCTTACAGGACGCGACCGTCGCGGTGCAGGAAGGTCGCCTCCGGCGAAAGGTCGACCAGTCGGCGGTAGCGTGACGCGCCCTCGATCAGCGCAGTTCCGCGCGCTTCGAGCCGCTCGCGGGCCGCGACGTGTTCCACGACTTGCCGGTGTAGCCGCTCCTGCCTGAGGAGCGCCCAGCGTGCACCGCCGCTGGCGACGAACGCGCTGAGGACCATGGTGACCGAGTGCGACTCCCGCAGCGACATGGCCGGGAGCAGCAGCGTCTCGGTCAGCTCGTAAACGAACATGCCCACGGCCGTGCCGACGAAGACGCCGACCATCGTGCGCCACGTGCGATGAGCGACAGCCGCGGCGGGGCACGGTCGGGACCGCGGGTCGGTCGACGGCGGGGAGGCGGCGGACGGAGCGGGCATGACGACGGGAGACACGGATGCGGCGACCGGTGACCTGCAGGAGTGCGCGGGAGGATTTCCTGCGCCGGCACCTACGCCAACGTCGCGGTGCACACGCGGAGACGATGTGGCAAGGTCCTGCTGGGAGGTGCGGCGCGGGCACGGACCTGAACGATTGCGCGCGCCGCATCGTTACAGTTGATCCGGAACTCCGTCAGTGACGAGGCGATGGAGGGGCCGATCTCAGTTCGCACCAGGTCCTTGGGCGTTGTCTGTTGTCGCTATCTGCACGAGGTTCTCGCCGCGTGCTATGCCCTCTATAGACGCGATGCGCGACAGGCTTACGCTATGACCGTTCTTGTCTTACAATCCCGTGGCCGCAAGGTCGTGCGGGTTCGAGCCCTGCTCCGGGTACTCTCTTCAGGAATGCGCGATGCGGACGGTTCGTGATGATCGTGGTGTAACGTGGATCTGTCTGGAAATGCCCGAGATTCCGGTCGACCAGCAGGCGGCTGCCGCTGCGGAAAGTGCAGAGGTCGTCGCGGTGGAGTGCAACTCCGGCGCAGACCGCGTGATCGCGCTGCTGCAACCGGGATGGGATGACACATTGGATGATGCGCGCTTGGCTGAGATGATCGCCCGCGGATCACGATAGGGTGGTGCGAGAGGACGCGGTGCGCCAGCATGTCGCCCACGACTCACCGGTAACTGGCATCAGGTTTGCACCTGCGCCAAGCGCTCTCCGCAGCGCCAGCGATGATCACACGGCCTGCTGAAACACGACGTTCCGCCGCCGCGATGCGGCTGATCACATAGTTCCACGACAGTCTGCACGAAGTACATGCCTTCGGCCCGCCTCCGAAGGTGTGGTGATGTCGTGGTCGAACTTGCGCGCCAGAGACTCGTTCATGACGGCCCTCTCCACGGCAACCGCTGTTGCTCCGCAGACGCCGGAGATCAATCCCGTACGCACACGTGCCGACTGGGTGCGGATGCGTGAGTTGGCATTGCAGGATCCCGGCGCTTTTCATGGTGACATCGCCGCGCGCGAGATTCACTGGTTCGATGACGCGCTGGGTGCATGGCTGTCGCTGCAGGAAGACGGCGTGTGGCGTGGCTTCGACGCCACGAGTGGCGCGCCTGTCACGGCCGCGTATCCGGCGTCGCATCGTCCGTGGGCGCAGGCGTTCGACGAGAGCGATGCACCGTTCTATCGGTGGTTCAGTGGCGCGCTGACGAACGCGTGCTTCAACGAAGTGGACCGACACGTGCTTGCCGGTCACGGCGATGAAGCGGCGTTTCTGGTGGAAGGCGATCGGTGGGATCAGTCGCGTGACGGCGGACGCGGCGGACCGGTGGTGGCGTATCCATTGTCGCGTAAGCGGCTGCTGGTGGACACGGCGCGCTGCGCGCTTGCGCTCCGTCAGCTCGGACTACGCACCGGCGACCGCATCGCGCTCAATCTGCCCAACATTCCGGAGCAGGTAGCGTGGACGGAAGCCGCCAAGCGGCTGGGGATCGTATACACGCCGGTGTTTGGTGGCTTCTCCGACAAGACGCTGGCCGATCGCGTGTACGACGCGGGCGCGCGCGTCGTCATCACCGCCGACGGTGGCTACCGAAACGCACAGGTCATTCCGTTCAAGGCCGCATACACCGATCCCGCGCTCGACAGGTACATTGCCGCGGAACAGGCCATCAAGGCGGTGACCGCCGCAGTGGCGACACTGGCGCTCGCGGTGGCCGACGGCGCGCGACTGGTGGAGGAAGCCTCGCGCGCGATCAGCGGAGAAATCACCGTCGAACGCAGTGATGTGATGCGAGGCATCGGTCGTGCGCTTGCGGCGCTGACGGAGTCGGGTACGCTCGACGCGGCGGAGGCGAGCCGGGTGCGCACGTCGCTGGCGCAGGCGCTGGTGGCGGTGCAGAGCCGCGTCGAACGCGTGGTGGTGGTGCGGCACACCGCGCAGGCTGATGTGCCGTGGCGCGCTGGACGTGATGTGTGGGCGCACGATCTGTTCGCGGAGGCGGACAAGGCATTACTCGCAGGCGCGCGTGCCGCCGGAATCGCGGTGTCCGATCTGGCGTCCGTGTACGCGCTTGAGGATCTCGCCTGCGTGCGCGCCGTGTGGGCGACTGTGCCGCCGGTGCCGGTCGACGCGGAGTTCCCGCTGTTCTTCATTTACACGTCCGGTTCGACGGGCAAGCCAAAAGGGGTGGTGCATGTGCATGGCGGGTTCGTCGCCGGCATCGCCCACACCATGCGCGTGTCGTTCGATGCGCGCGCCGGCGACGTGATGTACGTGGTGGCCGATCCCGGATGGATCACGGGACAGAGTTACATGCTCTCCGCCGCGATGACGACGCGCGTCACGTCGGTGCTGGCCGAGGGTGCGCCGGTGTTCCCGAGTGCGGGACGCTTCGCGTCGATCATCGAGCGCTATCGCGTACAGATCTTCAAGGCGGGCGTGACATTCCTGAAAGCGGTGATGTCCGATCCGCAGAACGCGCAGGACGTGAAGCGCTACGACCTCTCGTCGTTGCGCGTGTCCACGTTCTGCGCCGAGCCGGTCTCGTCGTCGGTGCAGGCGTTCGGCATGGAGTTGATGTGCCCGTGGTACATCAACTCGTACTGGGCCACGGAGCACGGCGGCATCGTCTGGACGCATTTCTACGGGAACGCCGATTTTCCGTTGCGTGCCGACGCGCACACGTATCCGCTGCCCTGGATCGATGGCGATGTCTGGATGCCTGACGGTGAGCCCGGCGCGGACGGTCGGGTACCCTGGCGTCGCGCGGACGATGGTGAGAAAGGCGAGATCGTCATCGCCGCGCCGTATCCGTATCTCGCCCGCACCATCTGGGGCGAGACCGCCGCATTCGTGCTGGATGGCGACCGCGTGGCCTCGTCCTGGCGCGGCGACATCGACCGGTATCGCGCCACGTACTGGGCCCGTTGGCAGGGGCGGTGGGCGTACACGCAGGGCGACGTCGCCATCAGGCACGCAGACGGCAGCTATTCGCTGCATGGTCGGAGCGACGATGTCATCAACGTCTCCGGCCATCGCATGGGCACGGAGGAGATCGAGGGTGCTATTCTGCGCGACAAGCAGATCAATCCCGATTCGCCGGTCGGCAATGTCATCGTGATCGGCGCACCGCATCGCGAGAAGGGGCTCACGCCACTGGCCTTCGTCAGCCCGGCTCCCGGTCGTCGCATCACGATGGATGATCGCCGTCGCCTCACGGAACTGGTACGACAGGAGAAGGGCGCGGTTGCCGTGCCGGAAGCGTTCCTCGAAGTGCCGGCGTTCCCCGAAACGCGCAGCGGCAAGTACATGCGGCGCATGGTGCGCGCACTCGTCGAAGAGCGGCCGGTCGGCGACACCTCGACGCTGCGCAACCCGGAGTCGATCACCGAGCTGTCGCGCGTGATCGAGTCGTGGCGGACGCTGCAGCGCATCAGCGAGTCGCAGCGCATTCTCTCGTACTGGCGCTACTTCCGCGTGCAGTACCATACGGTGCGCGCAGGGGCGCGCATTGCCGTGGTGATGGTCACCAATCCGCCGGTCAACGCGCTCAACGAACGCGCACTCGACGAACTGTGCACGGTCGTCGAACATCTCGCGCGTCAGGACGACGTGCGTGCAGTCATCTTCACCGGAAGCGGCACGTCATCGTTCGTGGCCGGCGCGGATATCAAGCAGCTGCTTGAAGAGATGCAGACGGTGGAACAAGCGTTGCCGCTGCCGAACGTGGCGCATCTTGCATTCCGCATGATTGAGCGCATGCACAAGCCGTGCATTGCGGCGATCAACGGCGTCGCGTTGGGAGGTGGACTGGAGTTTGCCCTTGCCTGTCATTATCGCATCGCCGAAGCGAACGCGATCTTCGGCCAACCGGAGATCCGGCTCAATCTGCTTCCCGGTTATGGCGGAACGCAGCGGTTGACGCGCCTGCTCGCGGATCGCGACGGCAACGAGGGATTCATCACCGCCATGGAAGTCATCCTCGGCGGCCGTCAGGTCAGTGCCGAGGACGCGTTGGCGAACGGCATCGTCGATGAATTGACGACGGGAAGCGACGATGTGTTGTCACGAGCGTCGGCGCTGGCACGCGGCTTCCTCGATGAAGCGGACAGCGTGCTCGGCAAGCGTTTTCTGCTCGTGCGCGAGCGCCGGCTGGCGTGGGAGAAACCCGGGCACATCGATGTCGATGCGATGGCCAGGCTGCAGCCAATCGCACGCCTGCTCGCGCAGGCCGAGCGCGTTGGACGCAGCGCCGCGACCGCACGCGTGCTCGATGCCGTGCGTACGGGATGGTCGCAGGGCCTCGAAGCCGGACTGGCGCGTGAGGCGCGTCTCTTCGCCGAAGCCGTCATCGATCCGGACGGAGGCAAACGGGGAATCAAGGCATTCTTCGACCGCCGGAGTGCACCGCTGCCGACGCGACGCGGCGCGGCGTTCGATGCGGCCATGCAACAGGCACTCATCACGCAGGGCGAACTGCTTCCGGTGGGTGCGCCGTTCTACCCCGGCTTCACGCCGATTCCCCGCTGGCAATATGGCATGGGTGTACGTCGTGATGCGGACACCGGTGCGCCGGTGCACGGCGTGCCCATCGAGGCGGAGCGGGAGATGATCGTGCCGGTGGACGAGACCGGCCCGAACGAAGCGCTGGTCTATGTGCTCGCCTCGGAAGTGAATTTCAACGACATCTGGGCGATCACCGGCATCCCGGTGTCGCCCTTCGACAACCACGATCAGGACTGGCAGGTCACCGGATCCGGCGGCATCGGTCTGGTGGCTGCGCTGGGCAATGAGGCGAAGTCCGAAGGACGTCTGCGTGTTGGCGATCTCGTGGCGATCTACTCGGGCCAGAGTGAACTGCTCTCGCCATTCGCCGCGCGCGATCCCATGTCTGCCGACTTCCGCATTCAGGGCTACGAGTCGCGGACCGGCAGTCATCAGCAGTTTCTCAGCGTGCAGGCGCCACAGTTGCATCCGGTGCCGCAGGATCTTTCGCTCGAAGCCGCCGGCTCGTACATCCTCAATCTCGGCACTATCGTGCGCGCGCTCTTCACGACGCTCAAGCTGGAGCCCGGTCGCACCATGTTCGTCGAGGGGGCGGCCACGGGTACGGGACTCGAAGCGCTCAAGAGTGCGGCGCGTTTCGGATGTGCGGTGACGGGCATGGTGTCTTCCGACGAGCGTGCCAAGGTGGTGCACGCGAACGGGGGGCGCGGCGCGATCAATCGTCGCGACGACAAGATGCGCGATTGCTTCACGATGGTCCCGGGATCGACGCAGGAGATTGCCGCATGGGAGCGCGACGGAGACGCGCTGCTGGATGCGTTCCGTGCGCAGCATGATGGCAAGCTGGCGGACTTTGTCGTGTCGCACGCGGGTGAGCAGGCATTCCCGCGGTCGTTCCAGCTCCTCGCCGAAGGGGGCGCGCTGACGTTCTACGGCGCGTCGTCCGGCTATCACTTCACCTTCGCCGGTAAGGATGGGGCGGAGTCACCGGCTGCCATGCTGCGGCGCGCACAACTGCGTGCCGGCGAAGCCGTGCTGGTGTACTATGGCGCGGGACTCGGTGCCAACGAGCTCGTGGATGATGCGGGGCTCGAGGCCATCGAAGCCGCGGCGGCTGCCGGCGCACGTTGCTGCGTCGCTGCGCGCAGCGATGCGCAGCGCGAATTCGTGCAGTCGCTCGGCTTCGGGGATGCCGTGCGCGGAGTCTTGAGCATCGAAGAAGTGCTGCGGCGCAGCGGCGGCGAGTTCGAGTGGCCGGAGACCATGCCACCGCTGCCTGATGTGCGTCGCGATTCCGCGGCATTTCGCGAGGCGGTGCGAGCCTTTCAGGAACGCACCATCAAGCCGTTCGGCAGTGCCGTTGGCAAGCTCCTGCGGTCCGCCGACAACCCACGTGGCGCGCCGGCGTTGATTGTCGAGCGCGCCGCACACGACGCGCTGGCCGTATCGACGGCGCTGGTGCAGCCGTTTACCGGTCGGGTGGTCTACTTCGAATCCATGCGGGGTCACCGCTACAGCTTCTACGCGCCGCAGGTATGGACACGACAGCGGCGTATCCTGATGCCGACCGCAAGCATTCTCGGCACGCATCTCTGCAATGCATATGAGGTCACCCGGATGAACGAGATGGTGGACGCCGGTCTGTTGGAAGTCACACCGCCCACGGTCGTACCGTGGCACGGATTGCCCGAAGCCCATCAGGCGATGTGGGACAATCGCCACGCCGGTGCGACGTACGTGGTGAATCATGCGTTGCCCGCGCTCGGGTTGCGTTCAGTGGATCAACTCTACGAGGCCTGGGCGGCCATGGAGACGACGCGATGACCGAGGGGCACGTGGACGAACACGCGGAAGCAAGTACGGGCAAGGAACGTCGCCGTGCAGCACGCGGACGGCTGGTTGGCAAGGTGGCACTGATCACCGGAGCCGCGGGCAACATTGGCACCGAGATCACGCGACGCTTCCTGATCGAAGGCGCGACGGTGGTGATGTCCGGACGTGACCGCAAGAAGCTCGAGAGTGCCAAGGCGGCGTTGCGCGACGAACTGCATGTCAGCGCGGCGCGCATCATCACGCTGCCCATGGACGCGGCGGAGCCGGGGCAGGTGCGTGTCGCGATCGCCGATCTCATGACGAAGGTCAAGCACATCGACGTGCTGGTGAACAACGCGGGCACGGCGGGACCCAAGTGCCGCCTGCAGGATCTGCCGTTGCTGCCGGACGATCTGGATGCATTGCGGGAGCGCGGCATCAACGAAGTGGAGACCGTAGGCGCCGCGGCAAGAAATCTGCTCGGACTCGCGTGGAATCTCGTCCGTGCGGTGGCGCCGCATCTGCACGCGGGCGCGGCGGTGATCAACGTGTCCACCATCTTCTCACGCACACAGTACTACGGCCGCGCGGCGTATGTCGTGCCCAAGGCGGCACTCAACGCGTTCTCACGCGCATTGTCCACCGAGCTTGGCGCGCGTGGTATTCGCGTCAACACCGTGTTTCCCGGTCCGATCGAGTCTCCGCGCATTCGCGCAGTGTTCGCGGCCATGGACGCGTTGCGCAAAGCCGACAGCGGCACCACAGCCGAAGACTTCCTCGGGCTGATGACGCTGGCGCGCAATCCGGCGCTCGACTTGACGCAGGCCGCAGCGTCTGCCATCGGAGACGCGCCGCGCGCAACGCCGCCCGCACCGACGAGGGGCTTCCCCACGGTGTCTGATGTCGCGAACACGATCGTCTTTCTTGCCAGCGATGAGTCGGCAGCGATCAACGGGCACAATTTCGAGGTCACCCACGGGATGACGGTGCGCCCCGAGTCGCGCAGCACGTGGGTGTCTCGTCCGGAGTTGCGCACGGTCGACGGGACCGGAGTGCGCGTGCTGGTGGCAGCGGGCGATCAGGTCACCGACGCGCTCGCCGTGGCGCGCGTGCAGGCGGGCTGCGGTGCAGAAGTGCGCCTCACCCTCGGTTCAGAGGAAGGGGTGCGCGCGGCAGTCGATGCCTTGGGTATCGATCCGGCGGACCAGCGCATCAGCGTGTCGTTGCTGGATCGCACGCGACCGGCCACGGTCCAGGAGTTCTTTGATGGGCTGGCCGCGAGCGGTGAGACGCTGCAAGGCGCCATCGTGCTGCCCGCCTACGGCGCATGGCGCTTCCGCGGACCGTTCACGGCGCTTTCCGACGGCGATGTGGACACGTTCCTGGACGGTGAACTCGTGGGCATGATGGCGATCGCGCGAGCGCTCACGCGTACATGGGAGTCTGCACCGTTGCGCACCGCGCCGCGCGTGGTCTTCCTGTCCAACGGCGATGATGGTCACGGGAACGCCTACGGCGATGTCCTCCGTGCCGCGACCGAGGAGTTGTGCCGTGTCTGGCGCGACGAAACCACCGAGCAGCAGCGGGCCGGCGAACGGCCGTTCGTCGAATGGTCCAATCAGGTCATCCGCTGGGGCAACCGCGACGCGGAGGACGTGCCATTCGCAGCAGGACAGGCCGCGCGCTTGCTCTACACCCGGCGTCGTATCCGACAGGTGAATCTGTACCTGCCCGTGTCGATTGTCGAAGCCACCGGTTCGCGTCGCGCGATCTTCGGATGGATGGAATCGCTGATGGGGCTCCACCTAGGCAAGGTCGCGCTGATTACGGGCGGTTCCGCCGGCATTGGCGGACAGCTCGGCCGGCTGCTGGCGATCGCGGGTGCGCGGGTCATGCTGGTGGCGCGCCGCGCCGATCAGTTGGAGGAGATGCGCGCGTCGGTCGTGCGCGAGCTTGAAGATATCGGCTACTACGAAGCGCAGGATCGCGTAAAGGTGCTGGCCGATATCGATGTGGCCGATGAGGCATCGCTCCGCAGTGCGGTGGACACGACCGTGCAGTCGTTTGGCCGTATCGACTACCTCGTCAACAACGCGGGGGTGGCCGGCGCCGAACAGATGGTGGTCGACATGGATGTCGAAGCGTGGCGGGCTACGCTCACGGCAAATCTCGTGTCCAACTATTCGCTGATCGAAAAGGTTGTGCCGATCATGAAGCGACAGGGGTCGGGGTACATTCTTAACGTCTCGTCGTATTTTGGTGGCGAGAAGTACGTGGCGGTGCCCTATCCCAATCGTGCGGACTACGCCGTTTCCAAGGCTGGTCAGCGCGCTCTCACGGAGAATCTGGCACGCTTCGTCGGGCCGGAGATTCAGGTGAACGCGATCGCGCCCGGCCCCGTGGACGGCGACCGTCTGCGCGGTGTCGGCGGAAAGCCTGGTCTGTTCGAACGACGCGGACGACTGATTCTGGAAAACCGCCGATTGAACAATCTCTATGCGGCTGTCGTGGAATCGCTGCGCGCCGGCGCGAACGTCAGCGACGTGCTGCAGCATCTCACGTCGAATGATGCCGCGACGATTGCGGCAGCGACCGATGTGCCGGCCCCTATCCGTGCATTCTGCGATCGCGTGCTGCGTGCCGGTCGCGCGACTGACGATGATGCCTCGTCCGGTCGGTTCCTTATGCATCGGGCCATCGCGGCGCGCCTTGTCGCCCGGCTTCGCCTCGCCGGACGGTTTCTCACCGAGCCCGACGCCGGTGTGCGATTTGGCGACGAGTGGATCGCTGCGCTGCCAGCACCGACTGATCCGTTCCTCTCGCACGACGAAATCCTCGGCGAGGCCAAAAAGATCGGACAAGGCGTACTCGGCATGCTTCACCTCCGCAACATGCCGACCGAAGTCGAAGTGGCCCTCGCAACCGTGCTCTTTCTGTCCGACCGGGCCGTGAGCGGCGAGACGTTCCAGCCGTCCGGCGGTCTCCATCAGGAGCGCACCATCACCGAGCGTGAATTGTTCGGGCGTGCCAAGCCGGAACGTCTGGCCAAGATGCGAGGACAAACGATGTGGCTCATCGGTGAGTATCTGACCTCGCATCTGGCACGGGCGGCGCGACTGGCATTGGAGCAGGGCGACGTGGGACGCATCATCCTGCTCACGCGCACCGCCGAGGCGGCCAGGGAAGTACAGGGGATGCTGCGCATCGTGCTGAACAGCAATCGCATCGAGAACATCGTCGTTGGCGACGATCTCGAGGCTGGGATGGATCAGGCGCTGCAGCAGGCGGGTGCGCCGGCGGCGGTGGTCTCCACACCGTTCACGCCGCTGCCGTCGCACATCCTGCACGAGGCTGGCATGGCGGCGCTCGATGCGGCCGGCTTCGCCGCGCTCGTTGAAGCACACCTCACGCATCATTTTCGGGTGGCGCGCAAGGTCTCGCTCATGGACCACGTGCGGCTCGTCCTCGTATCGCCCGATGTGCCAGTGCGCCCGACGCATGCGGAGTTCGCGCTGGCCAACTTCGTCAAGACCACGTTGCATGCACTGACCGCAACGCTTGGTGTCGAGAATGAACGGCTGGTGCACAACGTACCGGTCAACCAGATCAACCTGACGCGACGCGTGCGCTCTGAAGAACCGCGCGACGCGGCGGAGCAGGCGGAGGAGCAGGAGCGGTTTGCACACGCGGTGCTGCTGGCCAGCGCACCGCTTCCGGAGCCGGAGGACAGCCGCTACCGCGCCCGCATCTATCGCGGACTGGCGATCACGGTGTAGGCGCCCCTGGCGTGAAGTGAAGCCGGGTGCGCGGGGGCGCGCCGTCGTCCGTTGCGCTTTATCTTTGGCGCATGACTGACGTCGTCACCCTCGCCACGGAACTCCTCTCCGTCGAATCCACCACGGGCCGCGAACGCGACGCGGTCGACCTCGTCGCGCGCTGGCTCGTGGGGCGCGGCTGGAACGTCACGCTGCAGGAAGTCGAGACGGGTCGCTCGAATGTCTGGGCGACCAGACGCGGACATGGCGTCACGCTCTCGACGCATCTCGACACCGTGCCGCCCCATGTTCCGCCTCGGCTCGAGGGCGACAGGCTGTACGGCCGCGGCGCTTGCGATGCCAAGGGGATCGCTGCGGCCATGATGATCGCCGCGCAGCGACTGTCCGATGCGGGCGAAGATCGTGTCGATCTGCTCTTCGTCGTCGGCGAGGAGAAGGGCTCGCCCGGCGCACGCGCGGCCAACCGACTGCCGGCCACGAGCAAGTGGCTGGTCAATGGCGAACCGACCGAAAGCAAACTGGCTTCGGGCGGCAAGGGCGCGCAGCGGGTCATCGTGCGCGTGCGCGGCCGCGAAGCGCACTCGGCGTACGCGCACCTCGGCAGCAGCGCGCTCGAACCATTGCTCGATATCCTGCCGGAGCTGCGTCAGCTGCAGTTGCCGGTCGATCCAGTGCTGGGCGCGACCACGTACAACATCGGTGTGTTGCGTGCGGGCACCGAGGCCAACGTCGTGCCGGGGCTCGCCGAAGCGGAGATCATGATCCGTCTCGTCGGTGATGTCGCACCGGTGCGTGCCGCGTTCGACGCGTGGGCGGCCGGTCGCGCGGATCTGGTGTGGGGATCACACATTCCGGCACAGCACTTTCACACGATCGACGGGTTCGAGGTGGAGCCCGTCGCGTACACCAGCGACATTCCGCTGCTGGATCGGTGGGGCACTCCGCTGCTCTTCGGACCGGGCTCCATTCACGTCGCCCACACGCCGATCGAGTACATCAGCGTCGCCGAGCTCGAAGCGTCGGTTGACGCCTACGAACGCATCGTCCGCACTCTCCTCCGCCTGACGCATTAATCCTGACGCACTCAGCATGATGTCCTCAGCATGACGCACGCAAGTCAACAGCGGTGGCCGGTGGCCGTGCTCGGCGCCACTGGCGCCGTCGGCCAGGCCTTCGTTCGCCTGCTCGATCGGCATCCGTGGTTCGACCTCATCGAAGTCGCGGCCTCGGCACGCAGTGCAGGGAAGTCGTATCGCGACGCGGCGAAGTGGCTGGAGGGGATTCTGCCGCCGTCGGTCGCGGCGCTCGAGGTCAAGGCGTGTGATCCTGCAGCCGTGACGGCCCCGATCATTTTCTCGGCGCTCGATTCCTCCGTCGCCGGTGACGTCGAGGCGGCGTTCGCACGCGCGGGTCGCATGGTGCTCAGCAACGCCAGGAACTACCGCATGGCGCCAGATGTGCCACTGGTGATCCCCGAGGTCAACGGCGACCATCTGGCGCTGCTGGATGCGCAGCGCCGCCTCCGCCGATGGTCTGGCGGCATCGTCACCAATGCCAACTGCGCGGTGACCGTGATCGCCATGGCACTCGCGCCGTTGCACGAAGTGTTCGGCGTGCGGAAAGTCTTTGCGACGACCATGCAGGCCGTCTCCGGCGCCGGCTATCCCGGCGTGCCCTCACTGGACATCCTCGGCAACGTGATTCCGTACATTGACGACGAAGAACCCAAGATTGAAGCGGAGTTGATGAAGCTGCTCGGCACGTATGGCGCGGATGGCATCGAGCACGCAGCCATTGTCACCAGCGCGCACGCCAATCGCGTTGCCGTCGAGCATGGGCATACGGTATGCCTGTCGGTGGCCTTCGAGCGCACGCCCACGCCGGAGCAGGCGCTCAACGTCCTGCGCGAATGGAAGGGATGTTCCGGTGTCGCGGGACTTCCCTCTGCGCCATCGCCCGCGTTGATCATTCGCGACGAAGACAACGCGCCGCAACCGCGGCGTGATGTCAACGCTGGAGGTGGCATGGCCGTGACGATCGGGCGTGTACGTTCGGACAACCTGTTCGACCTGCGCCTCGTCGCGATGTCGCACAACATCGTGCGCGGTGCCGCCGGCGGGTCCATTCTCAATGCGGAGCTCCTCGTGGCATCGGGTCGGCTTGCCGGTCTCGCGGACTCGTGATCGTCTGCAAGTTTGGTGGCACCTCGGTCGCCGATGCCGCAGCGATTGAGCGTACCGTGTCCATCATTCGCGGCAAGCTCGCGCGCCAGCCTGTGGTGGTCGTCTCCGCGCTGGGCGGTGCCACCAATCAACTCCTTGAAGTCGCCAATCGTGCGGCGGCCGGCGAACTGCTGGTTGCACTCCAGATCATCGAGCAGCTGCGTGATCGGCATCTGCGCGAGGCGGCAGCGTTGCTCATCGAATCGCCGGAGGCTGACGAGATTGCGAGCGAGATCAGCGCGACCTTCGACGAGCTGGCGCACCTCGCGGAAGCCCTGCGCACACTCGGCTACCTGACGCCGCGTTCGCTGGACACGGTTGCAGCGGTCGGTGAGTTGCTGTCGTCGCAGATCGTGGCGGCGGCGTTCCGGCATCGCGGTATACCAGCACACTGGATCGACGCGCGCGACGTCATCAAGACGAACGACTTCTTCACGCGCGCCGAGCCCGATCTGCCGGAGATCGCCAGCGCCGCGCAGCGGCTGTTGATGCCGATCGCGCATCGTGGGGAAATCGTGATCATGGGCGGATTCGTCGGCAGTGCACCGGGACGTGTCACCACCACGCTTGGCCGCGGCGGTTCCGACTACTCGGCCGCACTGATCGGCGCCGCTGTTGAGGCAGACGCGATCGAGATCTGGACCGATGTGGACGGCATGCTCACGGCGGATCCGCGCGTGGTGCCCGACGCCCGGCTGATCGAACGCATTCGCTTCGATGAAGCGGCGGAGCTGGCGAGCTTTGGCGCGAAGGTGCTGCATCCCAGCACGATTGCACCGGCGGTCCAGCAGGGCATTCCGGTGTATGTCTTCAATTCGCGCAACCCGGACGGGCGCGGCACCATGATCGCGTTCGAAGCGCCGCGCATGGCGGTTCGCGCGATCGCCGGCAAGCGACACACGACACTCGTGAAATTGCGCTCCGCACGTATGCTGCTCGCGCCCGGATTTCTGCGTCGTGTGTTCGGAGTGTTCGAGACACATCGCACCTCGGTTGACGTGGTGGCCACATCGGAAGTCTCGATCTCCGTCACACTCGATGACGCGTCGAATCTCGAGGCCGTGGTCGCGGATCTCATGGAGTTTGGCGATGTCGCGGTCGAGCGGGAGCGCGGTATCGTCGCGATTGTCGGCGCCGGCATTGCCGATGGCGGAGGTGCCATCGCCGATGCCATCGCCGCGTTGGGGCCCATTCCCGTCTACATGGCTTCGCTGAGTGCGACCGGGATCAACTTCACGCTGGTCATCGACGACGCGCAGGTCGTGCCGGCGATGCAGCGCTTGCACGCGACGTTCTTCGGAGCGCCCTTTATCGCGCCGGTCGGAACACCCGCATGAGCGCGCCGGTGCGCGTCGCACTCATCGGGATGGGCCGCATGGGGCGCACGCTCGATGCACTGGCGCGCGAGCGAGGATGCGAGGTGGTTGCCCGAATCGACATCGACGTGATGGCCCGCGGACTGCAGCGCGAGGATCTTGCCAATGCGCAGGCGGCGATCGAGTTCACGCAACCTGCATCGGCGGTCGGGAATGCGCTCGCGTGTCTGGCCATCGGCTGTCCCGTGGTCATCGGCACAACCGGTTGGGCCCAACAGATGCATCAGGTGCAGGCGGCGATCAGCACGACCGGCGTACCCGCGCTCTGGTCGCCCAACTTTTCGATTGGCGTGCAGCTGTTTCTCGCCTTCGCCGAGGACGCCGCGCGCCGGGTGCGCACCGTCACCGGATTTGAAACGCATGTGGTCGAGACGCATCACAGCGCCAAAAAGGACGCACCGTCCGGTACGGGTATCGCGATCGCAGAGCGCCTCGCCGCGGCACTGGGACACGAGGTGCCAATCACGAGTGTGCGTCTTGGCTCGGTCCCCGGCACGCACGAAATCATCATCGACGCGCCGTTTGAGCAGATCCGCCTGGTGCACGAGGCGCGCGACCGTCGGGTCTTTGCCGACGGCGCTCTGGCTGCCGCGCGCTGGCTCGCCAACACGTCTCGTCCGGCGCTTTACACCATGCAGGATGTCATCGCCGCGGGCGACGCATGAGTCACATCCTGAACGAGCCGATCGCACGTCGGCCCACCACGCGGAGCAGACCATGACGGACCGCACGACGCGGGCTTCGCAGCGGGCACGCGGTCTGACCGGCTGCGGCACGGCGCTGGTGACGCCATTCACGCCCGATGGCGCGATCGACGAGCGTGCGCTTCGCGCGTTCGTGGAGTGGCAGCTGCGCGAAGGGGTGGACTTTGTCGTGCCCTGTGGTTCGACCGGCGAGGCGGTGACCTTGTCGCCGGACGAGCATCAGCGGGTGGTGGAGTTGACCGTGGAGCAGGTTGCCGGTCGTGTGCCCGTCGTGGCGGGTGCCGGCGCCAACGACACGCAACGCGCCATCGCACTCTCGCGCGCGTCCCAGGCCGCCGGTGCGACACACCTGTTGCACGTCACGCCGATGTACAACAAGCCGCCGCAGCACGCCCTCGTGGCCCACTTCCGCGCCATTGCCGACGCCTGCGATCTTCCGATCGTCCTCTACAACGTGCCCGGTCGGACCGCCATCAACCTCGAGGCGCGTACCTGCCTGAAGTTGGCCGCCGACCCACGGTTCGTCGCAGTCAAGGAAGCGTCAGGTGATCTCGCGCAGATCGCGCAGATCGTGCGCGAACGTCCTGCTGACTTTGGCGTCTTCAGCGGCGATGACGGCTTTACGCTTGGCGTGATGGCGCACGGAGGCGACGGCGTCATCTCGGTGGTGTCGAACATCGTGCCGCGACTCGTGGCGGACCTGTGTCGCGCGCTGGCGTCGGATGACATGCCCGAAGCACGCCGGCTGGCTGCGCGCCTCGCCCCGGTCATTCAGGCGGCCTTCATCGAGTCGAATCCGATTCCAGTGAAAGCCATGCTGTCCATGACCGGACACATGCACGACGTCCTGCGCCTGCCGCTCGTTCCGTTGGCCGCCGAGTACCGCCATCAGGTGCGCGATGTGCTCGAGCTGGTCCAGCCGTTCACCGCGTGAACGTGCGGCTATTCACTCACGATTGACCCCCGCCATGCATACCGTTGCCGAACTCGAAGCCCGTCTGAGCGATCCCGCCATTCTCGATGCCGGCGTCCCGCTCCCGCCGGACGCGCAGCAACTCTTCGATCACTGCATCGCGCTCCTGGAGCGCGGCGACATTCGCGCGGCGAACCGCGATGCCTCCGGACAGTGGCATGCGGTGGCGTGGGTCAAGCGCGCCATCCTCGTCGGCTTTCGCATTGGTCGCGTGGTGGAGATGTCGACGGGCAGCGGCCCGTTCCACTTCTTCGACAAGCACACCTTTCCCACGCGCGACTTCCGTCTCGAAAACCAGATTCGCATCGTCCCCGGTGGCTCCACCGTGCGACGCGGTGCACATCTTGCGCCGAACGTGGTGTGCATGCCGCCGATGTACATCAACGTTGGGGCGTATGTCGGGCGTGGCACCATGGTCGATTCGCACGCGCTGGTCGGATCGTGCGCGCAAATCGGCGAACGCGTGCACCTCAGTGCCGCTGCGCAGATCGGTGGCGTACTCGAGCCGATCAACGCGTCGCCGGTCATCATCGAAGACGACGTGATCGTTGGCGGTAATTGCGGCGTGTACGAGGGGACCGTGGTGCGGCAGCGTGCCGTGCTGGGCGCCGGCGTCATTCTCACCCGCGGCACGCCGGTATACGATCTCGTGAAGGAGACGGTGCATCGGGCCACCGCCGACCGCCCGCTCGAAATTCCGGAGGGCGCGGTGGTCGTACCCGGCGCGCGTCGTGTCAGTTCGGCGTTCGGCGATCGCGAAGGGCTCGCACTGCAGACGCCGGTCATTGTGAAGTATCGCGACGATCGTACCGATGCCGCGACGGCGCTCGAGGCATGGTTGCGTTGAACGCCGCGTCGGCGCGACTCGTCGTCCACGGCGTGATCCGCGCACCCGGTGATAAATCGATCAGTCACCGGGCGCTCATTTTCGCCGCGCTCGCGCACGGAGAGTCGCGCGTACAGCACATTCTCGAGTCCGAGGATGTGCAGGCCACCGCGGCGGCACTACGCGCGATGGGAGTGGACATCCCCGCACTTGGGCCGGATTTCGTCATCCAGAGCGATGGCGTGCGAGCACTGCGCTCACCGGCCCGGCCGCTCGATTGCGCCAACAGCGGCACCACCACGCGCCTCATCGCCGGTCTCGTAGCCGGGCTTGCAGGCCGCGCGGCGACCTTCGAAGGCGACCACAGTCTCAGCCGCCGTCCCATGGGTCGCATCGCCGCACCGCTGGCGGCCATGGGGGCGGAATTCGAATTCCTTGGCGCGCCTGGGCACAGTGGTCTGCCCATGCGCGTGCAGGGGCGCGCGCTCTCGTCCATTGAGTGGGACAGCGAGCACGCCAGCGCGCAGGTCAAAGGCGCGCTGCTGCTGGCCGGACTCGCATCGGGCGTGTCGGTCGTGGTGCGCGAACCGCAGCGGTCGCGCGATCACAGCGAGCGCATGCTGGCCGCACGCGATGTGGCGCTCGAGGTGCTGCCCGATGGCGTGCGGCTCGAAGCCAACCAGACCGTGCGCGCCGCCGACGTGGAGGTGCCCGCAGACCCGTCGTCGGCGGCGTTTTTCGCCGGTCTGGCCGCGCTGGCCGATCACGGGGAATTGCGACTCATCGACGTGTGCCTCAATCCCACGCGCGTCGGTGCATTCGATGTGCTGCGGCGCATGGGCGCCGAGATCGCGTTCGAGCACGAACGGGACGTCGGCGGCGAAATTATCGGCACGATTATCGTGCGTTCCGCGACGTTGCGCGGCACGGTCATCGGCGGCGATGAAATTCCGCGGTGCATCGACGAACTGCCGCTGCTCGCCTGCATTGCGTCGCGCGCCCAGGGCGAGACGCGCATCACGGACGCCACCGAACTGCGCGTGAAGGAAAGCGACCGCATCCACGCCGTCGTGGAGAATCTGCGGGCACTCGGCGCCATCGTCGAAGAATTTCCGGACGGCATGCGCATCGTCGGATCAAACGCGCCGCTGATCGGTCGCGTGGCCACCCGCGGCGATCATCGGCTCGCGATGGCGTTCGGTGTGCTGGGCGCGCTCCCCGGCAACAGCATCATCATCGACGATCCCACGTGCGTCGCGGTGTCCTATCCCGGATTCTGGTCTGATCTCGCCCGGGTAGTGGCGCCGCCGCTGGTGATCGCGATCGACGGACCGGCCGCCTCGGGAAAGAGTTCCACGGCGCAGTGGGTCGCACAGCTGCTGGGTGTGCGCCACGTGGACTCCGGTGCGTTTTATCGCGCCATCACCTGGCTCGGGCTGCAGACTGGTGTGGACCCGGAACGGTGGACGGCCGCGCAACTGCTGGCGTTGGCGGGGCGCGTGGCATGGCGTCTGACCGACCGGTCGGTGTTGCCGCTGGTCGATGGGGAGAACGTCGACGAGGCGCTGCGCGATTCGCCCGTGACCCGGCAGGTGTCCCGTGTGGCGCGGATGGGCCTTGTCCGCGATTGGGTGAACGGCATGGTGCGAGGAGCCGCGGCGGCGACCGACGTGGTCGTGGACGGTCGGGACATCGGCACGGCCGTCTTTCCCGACGCGCCGCTCAAGGTATTCCTGATCGCCGATCCCTGGGAGCGCGCTCGTCGCCGACTCATCCAGCGGCTCAGCCGGCGCCCGGTGGACGAGGAGATTGCCGCCGAAACCGAGGCGCTGGTGCTCCGCGACGCGCATGATGCGACGCAGAGCGGCCCCGCGCGGGACGCCATCACGATCGACACCACCACGCTGACCCAGGAAGAGCAGGTGGAGCGGATCGTCGCGCTGGCGAGGGCCGCCCGTACGAGATTGCAGGGTGTCTGAACGGACAGCACGATAACACGGCGGCAGAGCTCGTCTATCCGTCGCAGGACGGTCGTACGAGCATCGCATCTCGTCCCGGCACAGGAACTTAGCCCCACGAAGGGAGCCCGTTGACCGGGCGCTCCGACTCGCGTACGTTTCATGGTTCTCGACACCGCGCGCCACCTCCGGATTCCGTCCGGGGGGCTCGCGGCGCCGTGCGTCGTGCTGATCGACGTGCGGACCATTCACCCCAGCCTCGGCACGGCGAGCGTTGTCCCGTGATGTGGAGATTAACCCCGGTATGAATACCGATATCGAGAACGAAACCGCGATCGAAGCGGAGCTCGACCTGAATGCGGACATGCTGCCCGCCAAGCTGACCCCGCGCGAGAAGCGCGACCTGCAGAAGGCGCAGCTCCGTCCGCTCGCCAATCGTCGCCCGGAACTCTACGAAGAAGACGAATTCTCGTCGGAAGAGTACGAAGCGATGATGGAGATGTACAACGGTACGCTGGCCTCGATCGAAGAAGGTGAGATCGTCAAGTCGCGCGTGCTCGAGATCCGCGAAAACCTCGTGGTACTCGATATCGGGTTTAAGTCCGAAGGCACGATCCCGCTCGAAGAATTCAAGGACATGCCCGACCTCAAGGTCGGTGACGAAGTCGAAGTCCTGCTCGAGCATCTCGAGGATCAGGAAGGTTCTGTCGTCCTGTCCAAGAAGAAGGCCGATTTCATGCGCGTCTGGGAACGCATCCGCGTTGCCTACGAGAGCGACATGCCGGTCGAAGGTACGCTCGTCAAGAAGATCAAGGGTGGCGTGGTCGTCGACCTCATGGGCGTCGATGCCTTCCTCCCGGGTTCGCAGATCGCGCTCCGTCGCGTCCCGAACATCGACGAACTCCTTGGCCAGACGTACGACTTCATGATCATCAAGCTCATCATGGGTCGCCGCAACATCGTCGTCTCGCGTCGAGTGATC
>JBBQTA010000020.1:0-99964 GCA_038213465.1 Gemmatimonadales bacterium
TGCTCACGTGTTACGCACCCGTTCGCCGGTTACCCTTGCGGGCCCCCTTGACTTGCATGTGTTAAGCACGCCGCCAGCGTTCGTCCTGAGCCAGGATCAAACTCTCCAATGGAAAGTATAAACAGGCTCTTCAACGCGACCGCCGAAACGGTCCAGCGCCGAATCACTAACAATCTCATCAGGTAATGTCTCGCTGCAGCCCTGATGGAGCCGCAGGTCATAAACACCGCCCTGCATATCCTTCGATCTCAACTTCGATTGTCAAATAGCGTCCTGCAGTCCTTCGCTCGATCCGCAACCCCTTAGGGCTACGCTACTTAGCTTTTATTGGCCGCCGATGTTTCGGCTAGAGCCTTAACTAATAAACTGTTGACTTCGCCTTGTAAACCCCTCAAACCAACTTTCTTTGCCAGGTTTCACTTGTCCGCAACCGTTCCGCGATCAGTGTCGCGAGGTCGCCCGACCGGCGAAGGGGTGGCGAAGTTATGTCCGTGATTGGTTCTGCGCAAGACCCAACATCCGGACGCCGTTCGCCTCACTCCCGGACAGGTGCGGCACTCAACGACGCAACCGGACCGCTCCCGAGGGAAACTGACCGTACGTCCTTACCATCGCCACAACCCGCATGCACCCTCTAGGACTCGAACCTAGAACCTACTGATTAAGAGTCAGCTGCTCTACCATTGAGCTAAGGGTGCGCTCCACTGCGCGACCAACAACCAACTTCCACCGATCCCACCCCCAGCGCGCCAGGAGGGGCTCGAACCCCCGACCCGCAGCTTAGAAGGCTGCCGCTCTATCCACCTGAGCTACTGGCGCCTACATCTGCCGCCGGCCTCCCTCTCGGGAGCCCAACGCGGTACCGCAAAACACAGGACTGCTCGATCGGGGCGGCCGGATTCGAACCGGCGACCTCCTGCTCCCAAAGCAGGCGCGATACCGGGCTACGCTACGCCCCGCAGCGGCCGCGTATGTTACCCCGCCTCCTGCGCGGGGTCAACCGGGCCGAACAACTTCCTCGCACTCGCACCGCCGGACTCCAAACGCTCAAGCAACGCACGAAACGCACGACCGCGATGACTGATTGCCGACTTCGCCTCGGCCTGAACGGACGCGAACGATACACCGAGCTCTTCCGAACGGAAGTACGGGTCGTAGCCAAATCCTCCCTCGCCATCTGGCACGTGCAGAATCCGCCCTCGCGTCAGCCCGCGCACCGCCATCTCTCCCCCTTGCCAGACACAGGCCGCCGCGCAGACATAGGCCGCATCGCGCGAGGTTCGCCCGGCAGCCGCTGCCAACGCGAGCGCCTCTAGCAAGTGGGCATTGTTCGCCTCATCCAACGCACGCCCCGACAGACCCTCAAAACCGCCCCATCGCTTGCTGCGTACACCGGGCGCCCCGTCCAGCGCGTCCACATGCAGCCCCGAGTCGTCCGCCAGCGTCGGCATGCCACCGGAGCGCGCGTGAAACCAGCGCGCCTTGGCCAATGCATTCGCTTCAAACGTGCCGAAGACCTCGAGTGCATCCTCCCGCGCATCTTCGTCGACACCGATGTCACTGAGCGACACAAGCGTACGGCGTAACTCGCCCAGCAACGGCACAAGTTCTCGGATCTTCCCGGCGCTCCGGGTCGCAAGCAGCCACGTCCCCCGACTCATCGGTGCATCAATAACGCGCGAGCAGCTCGCGCTGCGCGGCATCCAGCTGCGCAATGCCGGCCGTCGCCTGCGCGAGCAGCGCATCCAATTCCTCGCGCGCGAACGTTCCGTGCTCGCCGGTCCCCTGCACTTCCACGAATCTTCCCTCGCTGCTCATGACGACATTCATGTCCACGCCCGCTCGCACGTCCTCGTTGTAGTCGAGATCGAGTCGCGCCTCGCCGTCCACCACGCCGACACTGACGGCGGCCACACGGCGGCGCACGGGGGAGGCCGCGATCCGTCCGGTTTGCACCATCCACGCGAACGCGTCGTGCACCGCAATGCACGCGCCGGTGATAGCGGCCGTGCGAGTGCCGCCATCCGCCTGAATGACGTCGCAGTCAACCTTGAGGGTGAACTCGCCAAATCGAAAATCATCGAGCATGGCGCGTACGCTCCGTCCGACGAGTCGCTGGATCTCCTGAGTCCGTCCGCCGACTTGCGCACGCTCGCGTGACGAGCGCGTTCGAGTCGCTCTCGGCAGCATCGCGTACTCGGCCGTGATCCATCCGTCGCCGCTGCCGCGTCGCCAGCCCGGCACGCCATCCTCGACCGATGCGGCACAGAGGACGCGCGTTTCGCCAAACGCGATGAGGCACGAGCCTTCCGCGTAACCGACGGCGCCACGCTCGAGCGACACTGTTCGCAACGCATCGTTGCGCCGTCCAACGCGGGGGATAACCACAGTTGCCGTTGTCTCAGCCACGCAATTTCTCGATGATCGAAGTGGTGGATTGTCCTGCCAGCAACGGAACGACGACCACGCGACCACCGCGCGACCGTACCACATCCGCGCCCACGATTGTCTCCGGCGAGTAGTCGCCTCCCTTCACGATCACATCCGGCTGTACCGCCTGCACGAGCTCCAGCGGCGTGTCTTCATCGAACACGCACACCGCATCGACCGCCTCGAGCGCCGCGAGCACCAGCGCCCGCTCTGTCTCATTACGCACGGGTCGCGTGGGGCCCTTCAATCGGCGCACGGACGCATCGCTGTTCACGCCCACGACGAGCACCGCCCCCTCGCGACGCGCGCCGTCCAGCACGTCGATGTGTCCGGGGTGGAGCAGATCGAAGACACCGTTGGTGAAGACCACCGGTCCGTGGACATTTCGCCGCCACTGCGCAACGAACGCACGCGTCATGACTTTGTCACCCGGCCGCCGCGGAACGGAGGCACCTACCATTGCGACTGCATGCCATCGAGCAGCTCGTTGACGAGACTTTCGATGGCGTCGCGCCGTCCGTTCGCTTCACCACCTTCGGCGTACTGCGCCTCCTTGGAGATGCCCTCCCGCTTGACCAACGCACGACCGGTCGTCTGATCGAGGATCTCGACATCGATCACGAGCTGCAGTCGGCGGCGCGTCGATGTGGTCTGTCGGGGATCGGCGCTGACGCCCGCCGGCAGATCGACTTCGTAGCGCACGATGACGCCACGCACGACCACATCCGCGCGCTGCTCCGGCGCCTCGCGCAGGCTGAGGCGGTCGCGCATCCCCTTGCGCATCTGTTCGAACACCTCGCGCTGCAGTTCGGGTACGGCCGTTTGATTGTCGAACGGCTGCACCGCGACGCTGCGCAAATTCTTCGGCAGCCCGCTGCCACTCGAGAATCCGTACAGGCACCCGTTCAGCGTCAACGCCAAGGCCAGCACGGCCACGCGCGCCACCCGCTGGCGCCTCGCCCGCGCGCTGCGGCCATGAGCGGCGACCACCTTACGGCCGTCGAAAAATCGCGTCATCAAAACCCTCGACCGGCAGAGTGTCGGTCACGGTAATGCCCAGGCGACGCCGGGCCTTCTCGTGCACGTACTGCAGCTCCCACTGTCCGGCCGCGTTGCGCCGCCGGGTGATCCATTCGATCACGCGTCCTCCTTCTATCCGCTCCACGCGGCCGAGCTCGCGCCCACCGAAAGATACCCGCCACGCGCGCCCGTCGGCGGCGGAGGCATCACGCCCCCGCAGCTGTCCCAGGTCGGCGCGCAGCGTGTCGCCGTCTATACGGGCGACGGTGTCCGGCGATTCCGGCAGCGACAAACGGCCAAGGGTCGCCCAGAGGAGCGGAATGGGCGGGAGGAACCGTCGAACCAGATCGATGCCGGGCACGATGAGCGAATCGCCAACCAGAATCGCGTACCCCCCGGCCATGCCGTTGCGCAGAAAGAAGTCGAGGCGCGCCCGATCGGTCGGCGTATGGCGCACCACGCCGTCACCGTTGGCCTCGAACGTCTCGTCCTTGTACGTCCAAGTGAACTTGAGCTGCTGCGAACGCGGCGAAAGCTCCGCGCGCGGCAACGTTGCGGTGGTCGGCGAACCGCGCAACGTCCGCGCTCCCGGCGCGCAGGCCGCAATACCGCCGCCGAGCACGATGCCGGCGAGTACTCCCACTTGGCGACGTGTCATCGGATCTCGACGCTGCGCACGCGGTCGCCCTGCACGATGCGGTCGAGAACGTCCATGCCACTCAGCAGTCGGCCAAACACTGTGTAATGCCCGTCGAGGTGCGGTTGCGGCGAGTGACAGAAGTAGTACTGCGCGCCGCCGGTGTCCGGTCCGGCGGTCGCCAGGCCCACCGACCCACGCTCATGCCGCTGTCGTGTCCATGCATCCCGCACGCTGAACCCCGGCCCGCCGGTCCCGTCACCGCGCGGATTGCCATCCTGTGCGACGAAATTTGGCACCACGCGATGGAACCAGGTGTCGCGATAGTACCCGCTCTGCGCAAGTCGCACGAAGGCTTCGACAACGAGCGGGGCGTCGGCCGTGAGCAGCTCGATGCTGATGTCACCGCGTTCGGTATGCAGTATGGCGGTGCGTGGTCGGCGCCCGCTCCTATACGCGCGACTCGCAAGGCGCTCGTACTCCGCGTACGGACGTGGTGTATCGACAACAGGCTGGTCGCGCCATGCGCTCAACGGGGAGACGCGACCGACGATCGCTCGTTCGGCAGCGCGCGCAGGAGCCGGCAATCCACCAATTCGAGCACGCTGCGCGCTGTCGATGCGAGCGCTGTCCCGAGTCCATACGGACACGAAGTAACGAAGCGTGGCTCGACGCACGTCGTCGTTCGTATCTCCATGATGTTGCTCGTAGAGCGTGAGGATCCGCGGCAACTCCGACGCTGACGCACGTCGGGACAATACGCCCACCGCCTGCGCACGCACGACCATGTCCGAATCAGCGAGCAGCTGGCGCACGCGCAACCGCACCTCCGGTGTCGCCAGCGCACTCGAATCCAACGCGCCGAGTGCGAGCGCGCGCACGCGTCCGTCGACATCGCCAAGAAATCGCTGTGCGAGCGAGGCGCGATCTGTGGCTCGTTGCAGCGATGCCTCGAGTGCGGCTCCACGCCGCCGCCAATCGGGGGCGGCGATCCACTCCGTCTCACGGGGCTGCAACGCATCACTTCCTGCACGAATCGCACCGACGAGCAAGGCACGACGGACGGCGAACGACGAGTCAGCCATCCACGCGTTCATCCAGCTTTCCGGTTCGCGAAGCAAAGCGGCGCCAAGATTCTCCGTGGCGGCGACGCGCACATTGCCGTCCGGATCAGCGAGCGCACGCAGCAGTTCCGCACGCACGCTCGAACCAAAGGTGGCAAGACTCCGCACGGCGTTGGCGCGGACACGCGCGCTGGAGTCGGTGACGAGCACGCGCAAGACCGTGCGCGCGCGGTCGGCCAGTGAGTCCGCCAGTCCGTTACGGGTGAGTGCGCGCGCGACGTGCTGTCGTACGAGTTGGTCCGGCGATGACGCCAGCGGCATCAGTGCGCGGAACCCGCCAACCAGTCGCGCACGCGAGATGGCGTACGCCGCAGCGCGGACCGCCTCCACCGACGTGTCGGCCAGCCATGGCGTGATGACGCTTACGGACATGGTGCGCATCTTGGCCGTGGCGAGCAGCAATTCCGCGCGCACGGGTCCGCTGCGCTCCGCTGCCGTGGATGTGGTGAGCGGTTGCGGACTGCCTTCGCCGAGCGCGATGGACAAAAGGGGCCGCGCGACATCACCGAGTTCGCCGAGCGCCCACGCTGCTTCTCGCGCGACGGGATCAGCGGCGCCGGCTACCGCACGTCCCAGCGCAACCAGCGATGCGCTGTCCTTCGCGAGGCCAAGCGCGAACGCCGCGTTCGCTGCCACTCCGGTATCCGCATCGAGCAGCAACGCACGCAGCCGCGGATACCGCGCGCGCATCTGCACCTGCCCGATCGCCAGTGCAGCGCGCGCGCGCCGTGCGCCATGGTTGTCAATAAGCAAGGTGTCAACGAGTACCGTGTCACGTTCTCGGCGGTCGACCATCGCGAGCAACTGCGCATCCCGTGAAACTTCCTGCGGCGTCGCGGGTGCACGAGGGCCGGTCAGGCGGCCCGCGCAGGCAGAGGTGAGCAGCACGAGGGCAGTGTACCGGAGCATCCGCATGTTCGACGCACGCGATGCACGCGCGCTCAGCACGGCCGCCGGTCGGCGGTCACATTCCACGCGATGCCACCGGTGATGCCGCGGCCTGCAGGAAAGCGCGCACATGCTCGGGCATGGCGATCAAGCGACCGTGTGTTGTGAGCGAGACGAGCGCCGTTGTAGCGGAGGCGAGTAACACGCCCGTCACCGCTTGTTCGATGCGATAGGTGAAGGTCATGGCGCGCGAGCGTACCTCCGTCAATCTCGTGAAGACGCGAATTGGATCGTCGTAGCGAGCCGACGCGCGGAAGCGCAGCGAAGCATCCGACACGGCGAGCACAACGCCATCCCGTTCGAGCTCGGCGTAGGGCTTCCCGATCGCCCGAATGAAGTCGGTCCGTCCAATTTCGCACCAGATCAGATAATTCGCGTGATACACCACGCCCATCTGGTCGGTTTCGGCATAACGGACCCTGAACTCACTCACGGATTCATATCCCATGCACGGATAATGCCCTGCGGCACCGCACGCACTCAAGGCGACCGCTGCGGTTTGTGGCTGCCTGCTGTGGACGTTAGACTCCGCTGGTGCTTCCTACTCCCTGCCATGTCATTGGCGACGCGCATCTGGGCGCCGCGCCGCCCGCCGCCGAACGCGCGCTGATCGCGTTTCTGCGCCACCTGCCTGGTCGCAGTCGCTCGCTGGTCATCATGGGCGATCTCTTCGACTTCTGGTTCGAGTGGCGCCATGTCATGCCTCGCGCCGGCTTTCGCGTGCTGGCAGCAGTGGCAGACTTGCGAGATGCAGGCGTGGAGGTGCTCTGGATCGGAGGCAATCACGATTGCTGGGGCGGCCGTACGCTGGAAGCGGAGACCGGCGTCACGTATACCCTCGAGCCGTGGCGCGATCGCATCGGACTGTGGGACACGCTCCTGCAGCACGGCGACGGCTTGCGAGAGGTGGAGGATGCGCCGTACCGCCGGCTGCGAACCGTACTTCGCCATCGGCTCTCGATTCGAGCGTTCGGCTGGCTGCACCCCGATTTCGCCTCGAGTGTTGCACTGGCGTCATCGGATACGAGCCGTCATCGACGCGCGGGCGACGAAGGCCGCGGGTTGCTTCGCATCGGCAGCGACGCGCTCGGCGCCGACGGCGGGCCATCACTCGTGATTCACGGCCACTCGCACGTCCCCATGCTGCAGCGTGTCGGCCGTGGATGGTATGCGAACGCCGGCGCCTGGTACCTGGACCAGCAATTCCTTCACATCGAGGACGCGCGTATTTCGCGCTGTCTCTGGACCGGCTCAGGCGAAGGGGACG
This sequence comes from Gemmatimonadales bacterium, assembly GCA_038213465.1. Taxonomy (GTDB): domain Bacteria; phylum Gemmatimonadota; class Gemmatimonadetes; order Gemmatimonadales; family Gemmatimonadaceae; genus Gemmatimonas. Next base: position 7,427 of record JBBQTA010000020.1, read on the forward strand.
TGGTCGACGTGGGCGAGCGACTCGCCAAGGAAGCGGCGACCAAGTCTGAGGAAGTGCTCCGGCGCGTCTGAGGCGACGCAACGGAAGGTCGGCGCAGTCTGCTCATCCCGGAGCAAGCCGCGCTCCCGCAAGAGACTTGCGGTTTCCGCCGCTGTCTCCCCGGCGCTATCGATCAGGCGTACCTCGTCTCCCATCTGCTCCTGCAGCAGTGGGGCGAGCAGCGGGTAATGGGTGCACCCCAACACCAACGTGTCCACTCGCGCGTGCGTGAGCGGCTCCAAATACTCGCGCAGGACGAGACGTGTGGCGGGATGATCGAGCCACCCTTCTTCCACCAACGGCACCAGCAGCGGACAGGCGACGACCTGGACCATAGCGCCGGGGGCGATTGCTTGAATGGCACGGGTGTACGCACCGGAGGCGATGGTGCCGATCGTGCCGATGACTCCGATCGTGCCCCCCCGTGTGGTGCGCGTGGCCGCCCGCGCGCCGGGCTCAATGACTCCGATGACGGGCACGGGCTGCGTGGCCTGCAATGTCTCGAGGGCGTGCGCGGTCGCTGTGTTGCAGGCCACCACGATCGCCTTGACGCCCTGCTGCACCAACCAATCGGCGATCTCCATGGAATAGCGGCGTACGGTATCGGGGCTCTTGGGTCCGTACGGAACGCGCGCGGTGTCGCCGACGTAAATCAATGATTCGTTCGGTACGCGTTCGGACAGCGCCCGTACCACGGTCAGTCCACCAAGACCGGAATCGAAGACGCCGATCGGTGCATTGCGATTGTCCCCGCTCACCAGCGGATGGCGGCGACGAGCATCACGCCACCGTCCGCCCGTGGCACCGCGGACAGGCGAACGGGCATGTCCCACAACTGCGCGGAGACGAAGGCATCGGCGCCGGAGAGGAGATGATTGAAGGCGATGACGGCCAGCCAGTCCTCCGCATGCAATTGACGCGTGCGCACGAGATCGGCAGTGTACTCGTTGGGTCCGTAGTCGGTGGGCCGCAGCGTGTTGCCGGACACGACGAACGTGGTGGGCAACGAATCGCTGAGATAGCGGCGCGCCTCGCGGAGATCCGCACTGCTGCGCCGCAGCAGTGCCAACGCACTCAACTCCACCCCGGAGAAAAGTGCGCCGGACACACCACGATCGAGGCGCGACTGGCCGAAGCCGGGCAGCGCCAACGAGTAGAGGAAGGCCCGTCGTGGTGTGATGGGCGGATTCAGGCGTGACAGAAGCCGCGGTCGGACCGGTGACGTTTTGACGGTGTCCGTCCGCACAACAATGCGCGTCGTGTCGGGCTGCTGCGCGTGCACGGTAGTGCGCGCCGACAGCAGCGAAGCGATCGCGAACGCGACAGCGCACTGGGCTCGACGCTGCGCGCGAAGCCTCGAGCGCAGTGGCCGTGCGCCCGAGGTTACCAATGCACCCAGATCGGGTCGCGCCGTCACTGACTCACGCGGTCGGCAGTGCGACGACGGCCTCGATCTCGATGCGCACGTCACGTGGGAGTCCGGCCACCGCAACGGTCGATCGTGCGGGACGCGCATCGCCGAAGACCTCGGCGTAGACGGCATTGATGGCCGTGAAGTCCGCCATGTCTCTCAGGAACACCGTGGTCTTAACGACATGCGACCAGTTCGCGCCGGCTGCTTCAATGACGGCCCCGAGATTCTTCAGAACCTGTGCCGCTTGCTCTGCGACATCGCCCGGCACGATCTCCATCGTCACGGGGTCGAGTGCGATCTGGCCCGCAGTGAAGAGAAATCCGTTCGCGCGAACGGCCTGCGCGTATGGTCCAATGGCTTTGGGGGCGTGGTCCGTGTGCAGCGTCTCGATGGACATGGTCAGGTGAGGTGCTCGGTGTGGGCTGACGGCTCGGGGAGTGCGAAGAGTCGCCGTGTGTTGGCCAACGCTCTCAACCCCAGAGCTTCGGCGGAGGTCCCGCGCGCAGCGGCGAGGTGCTGCAGCGTCAGGTTCACGAAAGCCGACTCGTTGCGCTTGCCACGGTGCGGCACCGGCGCGAGATAAGGCGCATCCGACTCGACAAGAAACCGATCGTCCGGCACCCGTTGGAGCACCGACTGATCAGTCCATGATTTGAACGTGATGATGCCGCTGAACGAAACGTACCATCCGGCTTCGAGTCCGGCTTCCGCGAGCGCCGACGATCCGGTAAAGCAATGGAGCACGCCGCTCACGCCGGCACGTGCTGCGTCGCACAGAAACGCGATCGTATCGGATTCGGCATCGCGCGTGTGCAGCACGATGGGCAGCGACATTTCCGCGGCGATGGCCAGCTGCGCCGACAGGACGGCACGTTGCTCTTCGCGGGGCGCGGTGTCGTAGTGATAATCGAGTCCGCACTCGCCGACCGCCACAGCGCCAAGCGACGCCGCCATGCGGATGGCCTCGCCATCGCGTTTGGCATCCCATGTCGCGGCATCGTGCGGATGTACGCCGCAGGTATGGAACGCAAAACCGGGGTGACGGGCTGCGATGACCTGCGCACGTGCTGCCGCCGCTGGCGACTCACCGATACAGACGAGGGCCCGCGCACCAGCTGCGCGAGCCCGATCGATGACTGCGTCCACGTCGTCGGCGAACGCGTCGGCGGCGAGGTGGACGTGACTATCGGCGAAGACAGTCACGTGCGACTCGATGCTCGTCAATCAGCGCGCGATGACGCGCTCGTTGCCACGCGGCTTCGCCGGCGGCGTGGGCGCGGCGTCGGTTCCGGCGCGCATGGCGCGACCGGCTGCTTCCGAGGCAGCGCGCGGGTACTTGGACTCGATGAAGAGCAACAGCGGCCCGGCGACGTAGATGGACGAGAACGTAGCGACGAATACACCGAACGCCATAACCCACGCGAACGGACGGATCACTTCGCCAGCGAAGAACAGCAATGCCAGCGTCGCGGCGAGCGTGGTGGCGTGCGTCATCACGGAGCGCGGCAGCGTTTCGTTAATAGCACGATCGAGGACCGACGCCATCGACTCGCCCTTGGTGCGCTTGCGCAAGTCTTCGCGTACACGGTCGAAAATGATGATGGTGTCGTTCGCGGAGTATCCGAGCAGCGTCAGGATGGCGGCCACGACGGTCAGTGATACTTCGAGGTTCATCAGCTTGATGAACGCGAACGTCACGAGGATATCGTGTGCTGTTGAGAGCACGGCGGCGAGTCCGAAGCGCCAATCAAAGCGGATGGCGAGATAGATCATCGTGAGGATGGACGTGATGATCATCGCGTAAAACGCACCCTGTCGGAGTTCGCCGCCGACTTTGGGGCCAACCGCTTCGGTACGCACGACCGTCATGGCGCCTTCGCCGAACTGACCGTTGAGCGCCGTGGCGATCTGCCTCGAGATGCCTTCCGCGCCAGCAGACTGCGCCTCGACCTGTTTTTCCTCCCGCGCGCGGATCGTGAACTCCGTTGGCGTACCATACTGCTGGATCTCGGCGCCGGTGATGCCCGCCTTGTCGAGCGTGGAGCGAATCAGCGCCACATCAGGTGCCTTCTCGAACTGCACCTGCATGAGCGTGCCGCCGGTGAATTCGATGCTGTAGTTGACGCCACCAGTGATGAGGAACGTGGCGAGACCGGCCGCGATGAAGGCGGCCGTGATTCCCGCCGCCAGACGCCAATGACGGATGAACTCGAACCTGGAGTTATGAAAGATGCGGATCATGGTCGCCTCAGATGCTCAGCGTCTGGGGACCGCGTGCGCGGTTCATCCAGATCAGGAAGAAAGTCTTGCTCACGAAGATCGCCGTGAACAGCGACGCAACGAGACCAGCGATGAGGGTCACCGCGAAGCCGCGCACCGGACCGGTGCCGAACTGATAAAGCACCATGCCGGAGAGGATCGTCGTGGCGGAGGTGTCCACGATCGCACTGAGGGCGTGCTTGAAGCCTTCATCGATGGAGAGGCGCACCGACTTGCCGTGGTCCAGTTCTTCGCGAATGCGCTCGAAGATGAGCACGTTGGCGTCCACCGCGATTCCGATCGAAAGCACGAAGCCTGCGAGACCCGGCAGCGTGAGCACGGCCTGAAAGCCGGCCAGCATCGCCAGCGTATAGACCAGAAACAGGGCGAGCCCACCAACCGCGAGCAGGCCAGCGAAGCGGTAGTAGCCAACCATGATCAGGACGACGAGGCCAAGCGCGATGCCCAACGCGATGACGCCCTTGTCAATCGAATCCTGACCCAGACTCGCGCCGATGCTGCGGACTTCGGCGACTTTGAGCGGCACCGGCAGCGCACCTGCGCGCAGCACGAGCGCGAGATCCTGCGCCGCCTGCAACGAGCCGCCGCCGAGCGTAATTTGACCGTTACGACCGATCGCGCTGTTCAGGACCGGCGCCGTGACAACACGCTGGTCGAGCACGATCGCCATGTTGTCCCGCACGTGCTTGCCCGTCTCGACCTTGAACCGACGCGCGCCTTCGTTGTTCAAAGTGAACTGCACCACATTGCCTTCCACCGGATCGCTGGAGGGGCGCGCATCGGTGAGGACTTCGCCGGTAATGATCGGCCTGGAGTCGAGCACATAGAAGGCGTAAAAGCGCTGCGTGCCGCTGACGAGCGAATCTACGCCCCAGCGGATCACCTTGCCGGGCGGCAAAGCGGCCTGCAACGCAGGAAGGGCCAGTGCACGCTCGAAGGCGCTATACGCCGACTCGGGGATGATGTATTGCCCAGGCAGCTGCCCGGGCTGTACGTTCGAGGCGAAGAGTCCGCCGGTCTGCACCGGGGCCTTGGCGGCCGAGTCTGCACCGGTGCTCGCGACGGCCTTACCGGTCGAGTCCGTCGCGCTATCGGACTTCTGCGTGAGCAGCGACGAGATACCCAATTTCTTCGTGGTGTCGGCGCCCAAGTTCCCGGCAGCGGCCGAGATCCCAGCGGCGCGCACGATTTCGTCGAGGCGACCAATCACTTTCTCGAGCGCCTGCGTCTTGTCCGTGATCTGAAATTCGAGGAACGCGGACTTCTGGACGACGTCCTGCGCACGCTCCGCGTCATCGATGCCCGGCAATTCGACGATCAGTCTCTCGTCTCCGACCTTCTGCACGACCGGCTCGGCCACGCCGAACTCGTCGATACGCTGGCGCACAACCTTGAGGGCGCGATCAAGCGCTTCGGACTTGTTGGCGACGACCTGCTTCGACTCGTCGACTTCCAGCGTGAGGTGCATGCCGCCCTGCAGGTCGAGACCGCGCTTGAGCGGCACGCGCTTGACCGTGTCGTAGACGAAAACGCCATCCCGCTTGACTCGTTCGACAACGGTGCGCGGGAAGAGGGCCCATACGGAGGCCGCAAGCAAACCCGCAATAAGGAGGACGCGGGACTTCAAGTTCGCCATCGATGCCGGTGGCCAAGGGTGAGAACGGTCGGCAGTGCGCCGCCGGATAGTGCTCGGTCGACAGCCCAAGTCGGAATCGGGCTCGACCAGTGGATACGACGCGAAATGCGCCTAGCCTCGAAACTTAGGCGCCATCGGTGCCCTGCGGTAGCTCGTCAGCCGGAAGATTCTCCGCCAGTACGGCGCGGGCATTTCGCTCGTCGTGCTCAAGCTGCTCACGCAGGGCTTCCATCCCCCCGAAAGCACGGGTTTCGCGAAGGCGGGCGATGAAGTCCAGCCGCACCGGCGCTCCGTACCAGTCATGGCCTGCATCAAAGACATGGGCTTCGATCCGTCGATTCGCATCGTCGAACGTGGGACGAGGTCCGAGATTGAGCATACCGCCGAATTCGCCGTGCGGCGTCTGCACCCGAACGGCGTAAACGCCGTCGGGCGGCAGCAGCTTCTGCATCGGCGGCGCGCTCAGGTTAAGCGTGGGGAAGCCGAGCAGACGACCGCGCCGGTCTCCCGCGACCACGTGACCGCTCACGGCGTACGGCCGTCCCAGACACTCGGAGGCGGTCGGCAGGTCGCCCCCGGCGATCGCGCGACGGATCACTGTAGAGGACACGACACCTCCATCCGTGGTCTGCACCGGCGGCAGTACGGTAATCTGAAATTTCCGCGACTGGGCGAGCAATCGAAGGACGTCGATGTCTCCCAGCCGCCCCCGTCCAAAACCGTGATCGTGTCCGACCAGCAGCTCAGCGAGGCCATAGCGCTCGCGCAGCACGTCGTCGATAAACGTCGCGGCCTCGTAGGACGCGAGCATCGGAGTGAAAGGCAGGACGACGACATACGACACGCCGCTTTGGACGAACTGCTCCAGCTTCTCCTCGAGCGTCGACAACAATGGCGGTGCCATCGCCGGATTAATCACTTCCAGCGGGTGCGGGTCGAACGTGACGACGAGGCTCGGTCGCCCGGTGCGGTCCGCATGCTGCACGAGCTGCCGCAGCACATCCTGATGACCCCGGTGCACCCCGTCGAACGTGCCGACGGTGATGACACTGCCGCTCGCGGCGACGGGCAGCGCGCAGGCAGGCTCTTGAAGCACGTTCACGCGTCCGCCCCGAGGAAGACGACGCGGGGCTGCCACCGATCGCCCTCTCGCACGCCAATGCCGAGCACCTCGTCGGGGTGCCCGGTCGTGCCATCGCTGGCCGAAGACGTCCGCAGAAACGCGACCCTCGTGCCGGCGGTCGTGGCAGCGATCGCGCGTCCCTGCGCGAGGTCGCGCTCCATTGACGCGTCGAGCCGCTCCGTGGCGATATCGCCGAGCGCGACGAGGGGTGACTGGAGCTCGACCACACCGTCCGCGATCGCGCCCGGCGTGAGTCGTTCCAGGGTCACGGCGCGCGTGACCGATGCCGGTCCACTGCTGATGCGGCGCAGTATTTCGCAGTGCGCCGCGCTGCCGAGGGCGCGGCCGAGGTCGCGCGCAAGCGCACGAACGTAGGTACCCCCGGCGCAGGTGATACGGGCATGAAGTCGAGGTCCGTCGACCCCGAGTACTTCCCATCCGTGCACCACCACCGACACCGGAGGCAGCTCAAGCGCGACACCACGCCGCGCGATCGCGTACGCACGCTCGCCATCGACGTGTTTGGCGGAGAACGCCGGTGGACGCTGCTCGATTGACCCGGTGAGAGAGGCGAGGGCCTCATGCAGCGCGACGAACGCTGATGCGTCGAGCCTGGGAGCGTCGGCCTCGCGCACGACACTGCCGGTGAGGTCGTCTGTGTTCGTTTCCGAACCAAAGCGCACCACTGTCTCGTAGACTTTTGGCTCACCGACGATGTACGGCAACAGCCGCGTGCATTTGCCGATGCCGAGCACCAACAGGCCTGTCGCGAACGGATCCAGCGTTCCGGCGTGTCCGACGCGTCGGGACCGTGCAGCGCGACGGACGACGGCGACGACATCGTGAGAGGTGATGCCCGCCGGCTTGTCCACATACAGCAGACCGTGCACAGGATGTTTGCGCGGTGTGTTTACGTCAGGGTAGCGGCCGTCAGTGTCCGGACGGAGGCGTGACATCCACCGTAGCACCGTCATCCGGTGCAACCGCGTCCGGCACGTTCTCGTCGGACGCATCGCGGACAGTGCGCACCTGGGCGAGCAGCTGTTCGATGCGTGACGCGCGCGCAATGCTTTCGTCGGCGCGGAAATGAATTTCCGGCGCGTTCCGAAGGCGGAGCGTTTTTCCCAGCATCGAGCGCAGATGGGTGGCAACGCTGGCGAGTCCCTCGAACGTCGCCTTCGTTGCATCTTTGTCACCCATTACGCTCACAAACACGGTGGCGTGCCGCAGGTCGCGCGTCATCTCCACCGCAGTCACGGTGACGAATCCACGAATCCGCGGGTCCTTGGCGCCTTCCGAAAGGAAGGTCGCCACCTGCTCGCGGATGGCCTCGGCGACGCGATCAGGACGTCGCGGATCGGCCATAGCGCCTCCTCAGGACTTCGATGCCTGGTCGAGCGTGCGCGCGACCGCCTCGGTGCGATAGCACTCGAACACGTCGCCGACCTTCACATCGTTGAAGTTCTCGATGCCGATACCGCACTCGTAGCCTTCCCTGACCTCTTGCACGTCGTCCTTGAACCGACGCAGCGAGGCGATACCGCCATCGTACATCTCGACGCCATCGCGGATGACGCGGACACGTCCCTTCCGGTTGATGGTGCCACTGCGAACCATGCAGCCGGCGATGACACCGACCCGTGCGACCTTGAACGTCTCGCGCACCGCCGCTTCGCCGTAGACGACTTCGCGTTCTTCCGGACGCAACATGCCTTCGAGTGCCGCCTTCACATCGGCGACCGCCTCGTAGATAATGCGGTAGAGCTTGATCTCGACGCCTTCGCGCTCCGCTGCCGCGCGCGCGTTGTTATCGGGACGGACATGGAAGCCGATGATGATGGCACCCGACGCCTTGGCGAGCAGGATGTCCGTTTCGGCGATCGCACCGACACCGCGGTGCAGGATCTCCACCGAAACTTCCGGATTGGAAAGCTGACCCAGTGCATCGGCGAGCGCTTCCGCCGGACCGCCCTGATCCGCTTTGATGACGAGACGCAATTGGCGCTTCTGGCCGGCCGACGTCTGCGACATAAAGTCTTCGAGCGAGACCACCCCACGCGTGGTACGCCGGCTCTTCGCTTCACGATCGAGACGCTCACGACGCTGCGCGATCTCGCGCGCTTCCGCGGCGTCTTCGACGACGATCAGCTGGTCGCCAGCCATGGGAACGCCAGTAAGGCCGAGGATCTGCACGGGAATGGCCGGCCCCGCAGACTTCACGGCCTTACCACGCTCGTCGAGCAGCGCGCGAACGCGCCCCGAGTAAATGCCGCAGATGTAGTCGTCGCCGACCTTCAGCGTACCATTCTGCACGAGCACCGTGGCGACCGGTCCCTTGCCTTGGTCGAGCTGTGCTTCAACCACCGAACCGACCGCGCGACGTGCGGGATTGGCCTTGAGCTCGAGGATGTCGGCCTGCAGCAGGATCTGCTCGAGCAGCTCGTTGACACCCGTTCCCTTCTTGGCCGAAATCTCCGAATGGAGCACGGTACCGCCGAAGTCTTCGAGCACGACATCGTGCTGCAGCAGGTCCTGCTTGACCTTGCCGATGTTCGCCGTAGCCAGATCGACTTTGTTGACTGCGATGATGATCGGCACGCCGGCGCTCTTGGCGTGTGAAATCGCTTCCACCGTCTGCGGCATCACTTGATCGTCTGCTGCGATGACGATGACGACGATGTCGGTAACCTGCGCACCGCGTGCACGCATGGCGGTGAACGCTTCGTGGCCAGGCGTATCGAGGAACGTGATGGTGCGTTTGTTGGCGACCTCCACGTGGTACGCACCGATGTGCTGCGTGATACCACCCGCCTCGCCGGCCACGACGTTGGCCTTGCGGATGTAGTCGAGCAACGACGTCTTGCCGTGGTCGACGTGACCCATGATGGTGACGACGGGCGGACGTGGGCGCAGATCTTCCACATCGTCCACCTCAGCTGTCTCAGTCGTCAGATCGGCGGCGTAGTCGCTTTCCTTGACGGCCTGGAAGCCGAACTCGCCGGCGATCAGTTCGATCTGGTCGAAGTCGAGACGCTGATTGATGGTGACCATCAAGCCGAGCGTTTTGAACGCGAAGCCAACGATCTGCGTGGCGGGCACACCCAAGATCTGCGCGAGTTCCGATACCGTGATGAACTCGTTGACGCGCACGGTTTTTCGCTCGCGCTCGGCAGCGGCCACGCGCTGCTCTTCGGCCTCGGCGCGCATGTCCGCGCCAAAGCGACGGCCGCCACCGCGACGCGCGGGTGCGCCGCGCATCGCAGTCATGGTCTTGGTGATGTTTGCCGACACGGCTTCCTGATCGACCGCACCACGTTTGCCCTTCTTCCCACGACGCTGCTGCGCACCAGCCGAACCGCCCGGCCCCGGCGGCGGATTGCCCGGACCGTTACTGTTGCTTTGTCCCGGCGGACCACCCGACGACGGACGACGGTCGTCGCGACGCTGTCCCTGCCCAAGCCCGCCGCCCGGAGCGGCGGAGGCGATGGGGCGAGCGGACCCGAAGTTTGGCGAACCGCCCGACGAGTAGGGACGTGGTCGCGGCGCTCCCGGCACGACGGGCCTGGGCCGCGGACGATCGGGTGGCAGCGACGACGTGGGCGATGCGGGCGGCGTGACCGGCGCCGGGGCGGCTGGCGGCGCTAACGCAACCGGCGCCGCAAACGCGACGCGTTCCGTCGCGGCTGGCGATACGGTCGGCGCAGGTGCAGCGGATGGAGCCATCGGCGCTGCGGCCCGTACCGGTTCCGGCACAGGCGCGGCAGCGCGCTCGACAACTGCGGGATTCTGCTTGACGGCTTCGACCGGCCTGCCAGCCGGAACCGCGACGATATCCGGCGTACGCGGCGCTGGTGCCCGCACTTCGGGTGGCGTTTCTGCGGCTGGCCCGACGACCTGAGCCGCCGGCACAGTGATGATCCGTGTCTCGACGACAGGCGTCGACGCGACGACCGGTGCATCGGGCGCGGGCACAATCGGCGCCGTGGCCGCAACCGGCGTCTCGATGGTCACTGGCGCAGTCTCGTGCGACTCGTCCGTCCCGGCTTCCTCGTCGGGGCGACGGCGGCGGCGGACGGCAGGGGCAGCCGTTTCGACTTCGGCGACTGGCGCCGGTGTGTCGGGCGCGGCAGCGCCACTCCGCCGACGGCTCGGCTTGGCCGGAGCCGGCGCCGCCTTTTCGGCGCGCGCGCGCTTTTCGCGCTCCCAACGCACACGGATGCGCGACACCTGGTCATCCGTCAACAGCGACAGGTGACTACGAACCGGAACGTCCATCTGGCGCAACAGAGCAAGCACCTCGTCAGCCGAGATACCGAACTCACCCGCCATGTCATGTACACGAAGCTTGCTCAACCCGTCCTCCTACCGCGAAACGCGCGTCGCGTCGCCTGCCGGGGCTGCCCCGGCTACGGCGCCACGGATACCGCGCGCCAGCGCCTGATCTACGATTCCAACCGCTGCCGTCGTCTCACGTCCTACGGCACCGCCCAACTCTTCCCCGCTCGGCCACATCAGCGTTTGAACGTGCCTCGCCCTGAGAACCGGCAAGACCTTGTCCAACGAATGGCGTGACACGTCCGCCGCGACCACGGCCAGGTGCAGTGTTCCCTTCGCCGCAGCGATCCGCACCTGTTCGACCCCAACGATAATCAACCGCCCCCGCATTCCGAGCCCGACGAGGTTGAGCACCTTTCGGCGCGTCGTCTCATCAAGCGGGGGAACGGGCCCTTCGCCCTCCATCAGACGTTCCCGCTGCCGGAATCGTCCTCGGTGGTCAATTCGTCAATGATCGCCATGATCCGATCCGCCTCTTCCGGGGCAATCCCCGGCAGGCGCAACAGATCATCACGATCGAGATCGAGGATGTCATTCAGGGTGCGATACCCGGCATCTGCCAGAATCGCCACCGTCGACACTTCCAACCCATCGATCTCGTTCAACTGCACATCGGCCTCGACATCCGCCTCGTCCGGAAGCGGTGCGAAGAGAGGCGCTTCTCCGCCCTTCTCCATCCACTCCCGGCTCGAGTACAGGTCGATCTTCCAACCGGTGAGTTCGGAGGCAAGTCGCACGTTCTGACCGTTGCGACCGATCGCCAGCGAGAGCTGGTCTTCATCCACCACTGCCTGAATCGTGCGCGTGAGGCTGTCGCTGAATACGCGGGCCACTCGGGCGGGCGCCAATGCCAGCTTCGCGAAGCGCTCCGGGTCGGGCGACCACGGTACGATATCAATACGCTCACCGCCAAGCTCGTTGACGACCGCCTGGACGCGAGACCCCTTGAGGCCCACGCACGCGCCCACCGGATCAACGGCGTCATCGCGGGAGGTGACGGCGATCTTGGTGCGGCTGCCGACCTCGCGGGCGGCGGCCTTGATCTCGACGATGCCTTGCTGAATCTCCGGCACTTCGAGCTTGAACAGCGCCTGCACAAAGAGTGCGTCTGCACGGCTGAGGATCAGACGCGGCCCCTTGGGCGTGTCTTCGACACGCTTCAGGACGGCGCGAACCGGCTCCCCCTGGTGGTAATGCTCACGGTGATTCTGCTCCCGATACGGAATAATCGCTTCCGCCTCGCGAAACTTGTTGAGCATAACGACCAGCTTGCCGCGCTCGATCTGCTGCACTTCGCCGGATTGCAATTCTCCGACCTTTCCGGAAAATTCGTCGCGAATGCGCGTACGCTCCCCTTCACGGACACGCTGGATGATCCGCTGCTTCGCCGCCTGCACCGCGGTGCGGCCGAACTCGGCGAAGTCCACCGGAATTTCCATGACATCGCCGATCTGAAACTCAGGATCAACGAACCGTGCCTCTTCGAGCAGCGCTTGATTGGAGGGGTCGGTCACCTCCTCGACCACCGTCTTGAGTAGCACGATGCGGATGGCGCCCTTGTCCTCGTCAATCTCGATCTCGGCCTGCACATTGGCGCCATGCTTCTTGGCCAGGGCGGCATGAATGCCATCCTGCAGGAGCCCATGCAGTTCCGTACGATCGAGCTGCTTCGAATTGGACAGTTCGCGGAACGCTGCGAGAATCTCCGCTGACCCGACCATCCGCTATCCCCTATCGTTTCCAGTGAAACGCCAGTCGAGCCTGCGTGACATCCGTGAGCGGAACCTGATGGTCCCTGCCCTTCGGATCACGCACCACTACGACTTCAGCGCCTTCCTCGCCTTCGAGCGCGAGGATCTCGACTTCCTGTTTGCCGCCGGCCAACACTGCGCTCGTCACCGTCGCGCGGCGACCAACGAAACGACGCCAGTCGGCGGGCGTTCGCAGCGGCCGGTCCGCGCCAGGCGAGGAGACCTCCAGCACATACTGTTCACTGACCAGCGCGTCCGCCTCCAAGCGAGCCTCGACGGCTCTGGAAACGCGGGCGCAATCCTCAATCGTCACTTTTGTCCCGTCACGGCGATCGATCCGCAGTTCCAACACCGGTCGCGACTTGGACCCACCCCGCCGCAACTCGACGAGATCGAAACCAAGCGTGTCAAGCTCTTGCGCGACAACAGGTTCCACAACTTCGCGCATCTGCCGGCCTCACCTGCGGAAAAAACCACCAAGAACAAAAAAGTGTGGGGACCATCCCCACACTTCCGCCGCCCGCGCGAGCCGGGCGAAGTCACGAAGGAGTTACAGCGTAGCACGGGAACCTACGACGCGTGTAGAAGAAGGTCAAGATGACTTATTGACTCGCACCGAGGACGATAATGCCCAGCTGCCGCCCCGCGTCTCCCGCCCGGTGACTGTAGAAACGGTCGTTCTGGCAGCGCGTACAGGCCTGTGCGACTGTCAATGCGTGAACGCGACGATCGGTTGCCTGCTGAGCCAGAACCTCGCGCACGTCGAGCAGTCCCTTGTGGTCGACGGCTCGACCGGTGACCGCAGAGAGTACCTCGGGACCGACCTCATAGCAGGCGCCGCAGATCGCTGGCCCCAGATGGACCGCGCACTCGGCGGCCGGGAAACCGAGCGCCTCCATCGCGTCAAGTCCGACATCGAGGATGCGCGCGGCGGTGCCTCGCCATCCGGCGTGCAGCGCCGCGACGGCTCCGTCAGGGTGTGCGACGAAAACCGGTGTGCAATCGGCGACAGTGACGGCGAGGGCGCGCCCCCGAATGGTGGTAACATGTCCATCAACGCCACGCTGCCGGAGCCAACCGGTCCACGAGGCATTATGAATCGCCACGGTGCCTTCGTGCACCTGCGACGCGGTGGCAAGCGACGTCGCGCCGACGGTCGCGAGCGCGTCCTGCAGTGCGGACCACCGATCCATCACCGCGCCCACCGATTCACCCGATCCAAGTCCGAACGAACCTGCCGCACGGGTGGTGGTCCATCCACGAATGCCGTCCGGCAATCCCTCGACCTCAACTGCGCTGGAAAGCATCACCTGCTCAGCCCCGCGCGCTGAGTTCCACACGGCGAATCCGCGCGCCGAGTGCGCCGAGCCGCTCTTCGACCCGTTCGTACCCGCGTTCGATCTGCTGCGCGTTGTTGATAGTGCTCGTGCCGTCGGCGCAGAGTGCCGCGAGCAACATGGCCATGCCGGCGCGGATATCCGGAGACTCGACGACGCTGCCGCGCAGGCGCGTCGGCCCGGACACGATGGCGCGATGCGGATCGCACAGCACGATTCGCGCACCCATCGACACCAGTTTATCGACAAAAAACATGCGCGATTCGAACATCTTCTCGTGCATGAGGATCATCCCTTCGCACTGGGTGGCGGTGACGATCGCGATCGACATGAGGTCCGCTGGAAACGCCGGCCACGGCTGATCCTCGAGCTTTGGCACATGTCCGCCAAGATCGCTCTGGATCACTCGCGACTGTTGCGCGGGAACGATGAGATCCTCGCCGTCCACCACACAGGTGATGCCCAGACGTTCGAAGCCCAGCCGAGTGCTGCGCAGATGCTCCACGCCCGCGCGCTCAATGCGGATTTCCGAGCGGGTGACTGCGGCGAGTCCGATGAACGATCCGACCTCGATGTGATCCGGACCGATGGTGTACGTGGCGCCGCCCAGCGGGAGTCCGCCGTGGATGGTATAGACGTTCGACCCGATGCCCTCAATGCGCGCACCGAGCGCAACCAGAAAATTCGCCAGATCCTGCACGTGCGGCTCGCTGGCGGCGTTGCGCAGCACGGTGATGCCCTTGGCCGCCACGGCGGCGACCAGCGCGTTCTCAGTCGCGGTGACGCTGGGTTCGTCGAGAAAGACGTCGGCCCCGGTCAGGCCCGAGGTCCAGAAGCGAAACCGGTCGCCGAGGGCATACTGGGCGCCGAGGGCCTGCAGCACGTGAAAGTGTGTGTCGAGCCGACGCCGACCGATGACGTCGCCGCCTGGCGGCGAGAGGGTGACATCGCCGCATCGTGCCAAGAGGGGGGCGGCGAGCAGGATGGAGGCGCGAATCCGTGCGCAGAGTACGGGGTCCAGCTCACCGGCCCGAAGCTCTCGCGCGTGGACGCGCAGCGAGTTCGGGCCCGTCCACTCGCACGTGGCACCAGTTGTGCGCATCAAATCGACCAAAGTCTCGATGTCCCGGATACGCGGGACATTTTCGAGTTGCACGGGTTGCTCAGTAAGGAGCGCTGCGGCAACGATCGGCAGTGCGGCATTCTTGTTGCCTGCCGGCCGGATGGTGCCTGAGAGGCGTTGGCCTCCCTCAACAATGAACTGGACGGCAGACATGCGGACCGGGTTGAACGCGAAAAGGACGAGAGCTGCTGCGAGAGTTCGCGCAGGAAGGATCACCGCGGCGCGCCGACACCGTCAAGGCGAGTTTCGCTTGACCGCCATTCTGGTACCCCTTAGATCACCCCAATGACATTCGCCCTTGCCCTCTCGATCGGACTGATGCAGGCGGCAACAGTGCCGGACACGATTGTCGCACGCACCGTTCCTGTCCGCGGCATGTTCGAATACGCCAGTGGTACGCTACAGATTCTGGTGCTTTTGCTGGGCGTCGGTGTGTTGGTGGCACTTGTGCTGCTCCTGCTCACGATTCGCGCCGGCATCGAGAGGCTGCAGACCTCCGTGGAGCGTCTCTCGGAGGATGTCCGTCCGTTGATCCAGAGCGCGAACGAGGTGGTGAGCGACGCGCGCGCGGTCGTGGCGCGCGTGCGCACCGATGTGGAGCGTCTGACCGACGCAGCGGGCGCCGTCAGCGAACAGCTGCTCCATGCGGCTGAAGTCACCGCCGAGCGTGTGGACGACGTGAACGCCGTGCTCGACGTCCTGCAGGACGAATTGGAGGACGTGGCGTTGAGCACTGTGGCCAAGGTGCGCGGCGTGAGCGTGGGGGCGCAACTCATCAGCGCGGCGTTCGGACGCGGCAAGCGACCCGAAGCGCATCGGCGCTCCCGGGTGGCGCGGAAGGACCGCCATGATGGGTCGTCCGCTGACTGAGCGCTGGCGTGTCGGACTGACCGCCGCGCTCGTGCTGGTTGTCGCGTCGCTCGTCTTTGCAACGCCGCTGTGGGCGTGGACGCCCGGAACGCACGTGTTTCTTGGTGACGCGCTGCTTCGCAATCTCGGAATGATTCCGCCGTCGATTGCAGAAGTGCTCTCCGCGTTTCCGGCCGACTTTCTCTACGGTTCGATCGCGGCGGATACGAGTATCGCCAAGAAGTATGCGGCTGTGGGTCGGCATTGTCATTCGTGGCACATCGGGCTGGAGATTCATGACGAGGCGAAGGAACCGGCGCTACGGTCGTTCGCGCTCGGCTATCTCGCGCATCTCGCGGCCGATGTCGTCGCGCACAATTTCTACGTACCGCGTCAGCTGGCGGTGACGTCGAGCACAACCGCACTTGGCCACAGTTACTGGGAAAGCCGCATCGACACGCACATCGGCGACCCGTGGCCGCGTCGCGCGCGTGATCTGCTGTTTCTCGACCATTCGCGGGCCGACCAGCATCTCGATCGCATCCTCAGTCCGACGCTTTTCGGCACGCCGACCAATCGTCGCATTTTTCGCGGCATGGTGTACGTCACCGATACCGATTCGTGGCAGCGCATCTTCCAACTGGTGTCCGAGAAGAGCCGCTGGGATCTGAGCGACGCTGATGTGGGACGATACCTGACGCGCTCGTTCGACTACATCGTCGACCTGATGTCGCAGTGGGACCGAAGCGAGGCGTTTCACTTCGACCCATCCGGCGACGAGCCGCTGCGGTCGGCAAAAAAAGTGCGACGCCTGGCAAAGCGTCAGGGCGGAGACATTCGCGCCGCGCTCGAAGCGGACCGCATGTTCGGCATGCCGGCGACCGAACTCCGGCATGCCCTGTCACTCAGCGATCCGCTGTTCAGCCCGCGCGTGCCGAAAGGAGCTGGTTGATCTTTTTCGGGTCGGCCGAGCCCTTGGACTTTTTCATAACGTGACCGACCAGTACGCCTTGCAGCTTCTTCTCTCCTGCGACGAACCGTCCGGCTTCGACGGGGAATTCGGCGAAGACGTCATCGATCCACCCAACCAGGGCGCCGTCGTCGCTGACCTTGAGCAATCCCTCCCGCCTGGCAAGCGCCAAGGGGTCGGCCGGGTCGGTCGCCATCAGTGTGAAGATCTGACGAGCCGCTGCGTTGGAGAGCTGGCCGCTCGCCTCGAGCTTGATAAGGGCGCCGAGTCGCGAGGCACTCACCGGATGATCCTGCACCGATCCACCTGACGCGTTGACGGCGGCAAGGAGCGGGCCGGTCACCCAATTCGCGGCGCGACGCGCATCGCCGGCCTCGCGCGCGATCGCTTCAAACGCATCGGCCAGCGACTGCGTCGCGGTGAGCTGCTCGAGATCCGCGCCGCTGAGAGCGTACGCGTTCTGGAATCGCGTGCGCTTCGTCTCAGGGAGCTCAGGAAGTGACGCGCGCTGCGCATCGAGCCACGCGGCGTCAAGCACCAGCGCGGGCAGATCGGGCTCTGGAAAATAGCGATAGTCGTGACTGCCTTCCTTGCTGCGCGCGGGGCGGATCTGTCCGCGCACCCCATCCCACAACATGGTCTGCTGGAGAATGATGCCCCCGCCCTCGATGACGGTGCACTGTCGTGCAAACTCAACTTCAATGGAGCGTTCGACGCCGGAGAAGGTGTTCAGATTCTTGATCTCGGTCCGCGTGCCGAGCACGGTACTTCCCTGCGGGCGCACGGAGATATTCACGTCCACGCGGAGCGAGCCTTCCTCCATGTTCGCGTCCGACACCTCGGTGTACTCGAGAATCTGCTTCATTCGACGCAGATACGCGCCGGCCTCGGCGGCGGAGCGGATATCCGGCTCGGACACAATCTCGACGAGCGGCGTGCCGGACCGATTGAGGTCGATGGCGGTCCACTCGCGATAACGATCGTGCACGGACTTGCCCGCGTCCTCCTCCATGTGGACACGCGTGAGACGGATGACGTGCGGCGTGCCGTCGTCGGCGCGCGAAATCACCACGGCGCCGCCCGTGGCGAGCGGCTTGTCGAACTGCGAAATCTGGTAGCCCTTGGGCAGATCGGGATAGAAGTAGTTCTTGCGCGCGAACACGGACACCGGGTGCACCGTGCAGTCCAACGCGAGCGCGGCACGTGTTGCCAGTGACACGGCGTGTTCGTTGAGCACGGGCAACGCGCCGGGCAGCCCGAGACATACGGGGCAGGTGTTGCTGTTCGGTGCATCGCCAAACGTGGTGCGACAGCCGCAGAACGCCTTGCTCACCGTCTTGAGTTGGCAGTGCACCTCGAGACCAATGACGAGTTCAAAACGCTCGGTGCTCATCGATGTGCCTCCTCGCCCAGCGCGCGTTCAAGCGCATACGCGATGCGGAACATGGTCGCTTCGTCGAAATGCGCAGCAAGCAACTGTCCGCCGACCGGCAGCCCATCGATGCGACCAATGGGCTGCGACATAGCGGGAATACCCGCGAGGTTGGCGGTGACTGTGTAGATGTCGCTGAGGTACATCTCGTACGGATCGGAGACAGCACCCAGCGCAAAGGCTGTGCTGGGTGTGGTCGGCGTGAGCAGCGCGTGCACGCCCTGCGCGAACGCATTGGCGAAGTCCCGTGTGATGAGACGGCGCACCGCCTGCGCGCGTTTGTAGTAGGCGTCGTAGTAGCCGGCACTCAGCACGTAGGTGCCAAGGAGGATACGGCGGGTGACTTCGGGCCCGAAACCGTTGGAACGCGTGTGTTCGTACATCTCGCGCAGTCCGTTGCCGGCACTGCGCAGACCGTAGCGTGCGCCGTCGAAGCGCGCGAGGTTGCTGGAGGCCTCGGCCGGCGCGACGATGTAGTAGACCGGAATGGCGAGTTCGGTATGCGGCAGCGAAACGTCGCGCACTTCCGCTCCGAGCGCGCGCAGCGTTTCGGCCGCACGATCAGTGAGTGCGCGGATGCGCGGATCGAGCGACGCCGGGAAGTATTCCATGGGTCGTCCGATCACGATACCGTCGAGTGGGCGGCTGTCCCCTGTGCCCGCGGCGGCCGTTGCGTAGTCCGGCACGGACTCCGCTTCCGACGTCGCGTCCAGCGGATCGCGACCCGCGATCACGCCGAGCGCGAGCGCCGCATCGTCGACTGTGCGGCCGAAGACGCCGATCTGCTCCAGCGACGAGGCGAACGCCACGAGGCCGTGCCGAGAGACGCGCCCGTACGTTGGCTTGACGCCGACGACGCCACAGAAGGCGGCGGGTTGCCGCACCGAGCCGCCGGTTTCGGAGCCGAGTGCAATTCGCACCACCCCGGATGCGACGGCAATCGCCGAACCACCGGATGAACCCCCGGGCACGCGCGTGGTGTCGTGCGGGTTACGCGAGGGGCCGAACGCGCTGTTCTCCGTAGAGGAACCCATCGCGAACTCGTCCATGTTCGTCTTGCCGACGACGCGCGCGCCGGCATCGCGCAGTCGGCGAATGGCCGTGGCCTCATAAGGGCTCAGATATCCATCGAGGATCCGTGACGCGCAGGTGGTCGGCAATCGAAGTGTTGCGATGTTGTCCTTGACTGCAACCGGCACGCCTTCGAGCCGACCGTCGGCGGACCGACCATCAGCTGCGCGCTCGTCCTGCCTTGCCGCTTCGTGCACACCGACGTCCCGGTCGATCGTGAGAAACGCGTTCAGTCCATCGGGCCCGGCACGCACTTCATCCAATCGGGCGAATGTCTCCGCAAGCAGCGTGTCCGCGTCGACGGATCCATCACCGACCTGCGTCGCCAGTTCGCGCGCTGAAAGCGAGAGCAGTCCCGCGGGCATCAAACCGCTCATGCGCCATCCTCGCCAGCTTCGCTGCCGACACCGTCGCCGTGTGTCGCGAGTCGCGGTACGAGGAAGAACCCGTCGCGGGCGGCGGGCGCGATGTCGGCGATCTCACGCGCCAGCGGAACCGGCGTGTTCGCATCGGGGCGCAGTGGCATGCCCTGCGCGGATGCCGCATCGAGTGCCGCGTCGCCGAGCGGCACTCGCTCAAGCACGTCCATGTGCGCGAGGATCCCGTTCAACTGTTCGACGATCGACGGAAGGTGTGCGTCGGCAATGCCGAGGCGCGCAAGCAGTGCTATGTTACGGACGTCGTGCTCGGAGACCGCCACTTACTCCCACCCGCGTTCGAGTTTGGCCTGCGCGACGACGAGCGTCTTGCGCCCGATCTCCTCGTCGTCGAAATCGATGCGCACCTTGGCGTCTCGGCCGGAGCCGGTCAGTTCAGCGATCGTGCCGCTGCCGAACTTCGCGTGGCGGACACGCTCGCCGATCGTGAACATCGGCGTATCCTGCGACTCGTCTTCCGGTTCGACCCGTGCCGGCGGCCGCGACGATGGCGTGGACGACCAGCTCTTGGGCGCTTTGCCGAACGGCGTCTCCCCACCGCGCGCCGCCGCGCTGCCGTAGGGGCCGACGGTGCGCTTGACACCTGAACCACCTGCACCGCTCGCGGCGCCACCACCGTAGCTGCTGCGCCCCCAACTGCTGTCGGTGCTCGGGCGACCGGCGCCGCCGTACGCCCGACGTCCCTCGGTCCGCGCGCGCATGCTCTGCTGCCGTTCGGCGAGCGACGGCTTGATCGCGCTGAGAAAGCGCGAGGGCAAGGAGATCATCAATTCGCCGTTGCGACGACGCTGCTCGGCGTTGGTGAGATAGAGCTTCTTCTCGGCGCGCGTGATGCCGACATAGAACAGGCGGCGCTCCTCTTCCAGTTGCTTCGGATCGTCCGCGGCGCGCGCCAACGGAAAGAGACCGTCTTCGAGTCCGCTGACGAAGACGAGCGGAAATTCCAACCCCTTCGCGTTGTGCATCGTCATCATCGTGACCGCGTCTGCATCCGGATCGAGACGGTCGATGCCGGCGACCAATGTGGCCTTCTGCAGGAAGTGATCGAGTGGTGTGAGTCCAACCTCGCCGCCATCATCCGCGACCACTTCGGCCGCACCGGCAATCATTTCGCGCACGTTTTCGATGCGCTCCGCGCCTTCCGGACCTTCCGCGCGCAGATGATCGTGGTAGCGAATCGACTGCACTACGTCGCGCAGCAACTCATCGACGGCCGCATCCACCGCCTGCTCGCGCAACCGCCCGACCAGCGTGACGAATTCCTGCAGCGCCGCTCGTGGCGCCGACCGCAGCCCCTCGAGCACGTCCGGCCTGGACGCGACGTCGAGCAATGAGAGTCCATCCATGGCTGCGCGTTCCGCAAGCGCGGTCATCGTGACGTCGCCGAGCCCGCGTCTGGGCACGTTCACCGCACGTCGGAACGCTTCGTCGTCGGCCGGGTTGGCGACGAGCTTGAGGTAGGCCATCAGGTCGCGGATTTCGCGCCGATCGTAAAAACGCACCGCGCCGACGAGCCGGTACGGAATGCCACGGCGACGGAATGCGTCTTCGACGGCCCGGCTTTGTGCATTCGTGCGATAGAGCACGGCGCAGTCGCGGCGCGCCCAGTCGCCCCGCGCGGTCCGGTCGATGATGATTTCGGAGATGACGTCCGCCTCGTCGCGCTCGTCGAGCGTCTGCAGGAGCGTGACCGGCTCGCCGGCGGGACGTGTGGCGCGCAGTGTCTTGCCGCGTCGCTCCGTGTTCTCCGCGATGACCGCGTTGGCCAGCGCCAGTATGTTTGGCGTCGAGCGATAGTTCTCCTCGAGACGCACGATCCTGGCGCCGGGGAAGTCGCGTTCGAAGTCGAGGATGTTCCGGATGTCCGCTCCGCGCCAGCCGTAGATGGACTGATCGTCATCGCCGACCACCATCACGTTGCGATAGCCACCACCCATCAGGGAGACGAACTTGTACTGCGCCGCGTTCGTATCCTGATACTCGTCCACCAGCACATAGCGGAACCGGCGCTGGTAATGCGCCCGCAGCGTCTCGTCGCGCTGCAGCGCGCGCACCGGCAGCACGAGCAAGTCGTCGAAGGTGACCGCGTTGGCTTTCTCGAGTGCGGTTTCGAGATCGGAGTACACGCCGGCAACCGTCTTGGAGAAGACGTCGAAGGCGGTCGTGGCGTAGCCGCTGGACGACACGAGCGCGTTCTTGGCGTCGGAGATGGCAGCAAGAATCGCCTTGGGCGCAAACTGCGACGGCGAGATGTTGCGCCGCTCCATGACGCGCTTGAGCGCGGCGAGCGTATCGTCTTCGTCGTAGATCGTGAAGTTTTGCTCGCGTCCCACGATCGGCGCGACGCCGCGCAGCATGCGTGCGCCCAGTGCGTGGAACGTGCCGCACCACATGCCCTTGGGCTCGTGCCCCAGGAGCCTCGCGATGCGCTCACGCATTTCACCGGCAGCCTTGTTGGTGAAGGTGACCGCGAGAATCTCGTGCGGCGCGACGTGGCGTGCACCGATCAGGCGCGCAATGCGAGTGGTGAGCACGCGCGTCTTCCCAGAACCGGCACCGGCCAGCACGAGCATCGGCCCATCGTCATGCGCCACGGCATCGCGCTGCGAGGGATTGAGGCCGCGCGTCGCCGCTTCGATGTCGAGTGCCGGCTTGGGCTGCGGTGGCGCGTCGAACAGTGATCCGGACCAACCCGTCGTTGTCATCCGTGCAAGATAACGTCGAAGGCCGCGCCGCGGTCCACGTCGCCGAGCACGAGTTTGCCGCCATGGTTTTCTTCAACGATGCGACGGGCCAGTGACAAGCCGATCCCCCAGCCGCGCTCCTTGGTGCTGAAGCCGGCGTCGAAGATCCGCTTGCGCAGTGCGCGCGAAACGCCAGGCCCGTCATCGGCGACGCGTATGCACATGCCGCCCTCGGGGAGCGCGGCCAGCGAGACAACGACGCTGCCATCCCGTCCGCCGAGCGCGTCGATGGCGTTCTTGATCAGCACTTCCAGCACCCACTCGAGCAACACGCCGTCACCCCGCGTCATCATCGGCCCGTCGGGGTGTGCCGCGGTGATGGTGACCCGTCGTGCGAGCGTCGGGGCGCGGGCGGAAAAGTATGCGACCAGCCGGTCGACGAGTGCCGTGCAATCCACGGCATCCGTTCGCGGCGGACGCCCAATGCGCTCGAAGCGATGCGAAACGCGCTCGAGTCGGAGCAGATCCTGCTCCATGGCCTGCACGGCCCGGCCCGCCGTCTTGCCACTCGGTTCGTCACGCAGGAGTTCGAGCCATCCGGCGATCGCGGAGAGCGGCGTGCCCAGTTGGTGCGCCGCCTCGCGCGCCATGCCGGCCCACACCTTTTCGCGTTCGGCGCGCCCCCGTTCGATCAACGCGTACAGGCCGAAGATGAAGAGCAGGCAGAGTCCGCCCGCCTGCACGAGGGGAATGACGCGCAGGCCCCGCACGATCGGAGAGTCGCCGTAGTGCACGCCACCGACCCCGGGCTCAAGGATCGGCGCGTTGTCGCGATCCAGCTCGCGGACGTAGGCCGTGAGTTGCGGACTGTCGAGGGACGCGTCGAATGGCAAGTTGGCCGCGTCCGACACGTTGCCCGACGCATCGGTGAGAACGAGTGGCAACCCGGACTCCCGCACCTGCGCCGCCAGTTCGAAGAGCAACGCCGACCGGTCCGTAGCCAGCGCGCTGGTGTCGAGCAGCGCCCGGTATACGCGCGAATAGATCCGCGCCTGCGACGACGATGCGACGCGCAACTGGCGCACCACGTCGCGCGTGTAGACCACGTACCAGGCAAGGAGCGCGAGCACACCCAGCACCACGACGAGAACGGGCCAGCGACGACGGCGCATGCGCAGTGCAGGCGTGCCGGGTCAGCGACCGCGACGTGCGGCGGGCACGCTCACGGACAGCTCACCGGCCGCTCACAGCGACGCGCGCCCCATGTACGGCTTTAGCGCGTCGGGAAGCTGCACCGTGCCATCCGGCTGCTGGTAGTGCTCCAGGAGGCACGCGATAATGCGCGAGAAGGCGAGTGCGGACCCGTTGAGCGTATGCACGAAGCGAGGCTTCTCGCCCGCGGCCGCCCGGTAGCGGATGTTGGCGCGGCGTGCCTGGAAATCGGCGAAGACGCTACAGCTCGATACTTCGAGCCACTTGCCCACCGATGGGGCGAACACTTCCAGATCGTACGTCTTCGCGCTGCCGAAGCCCGTGTCACCGGCCGCCAGGAGCACGACGCGGTACGGCAATCCAAGCCGCTGCAGAATGACCTCGGCGTGACCGGTCAGCAACTCGAGCTCCTGCAAGGATGTTTCGGGCGTCGTATAGCGCACCAGTTCGACCTTGTCGAACTCGTGCACGCGCAGCAGACCGCGCGTATCCTTGCCCGCCGATCCCGCTTCACGACGGAAGCAGGCGCTGAAAGCGCAGAATCCCCTCGGCAGCTGCGACGCGTCGAGAATTTCGTCGCGATACAGGTTGGTCACCGGCACTTCCGCGGTGGGGATGAGGAACAGGTCCTCGTCCTCGAGCGCGTACATGTCGTCGGCAAACTTGGGGAGCTGCGACGTACCGGTCAGGCTCGCTCGATTGACCACCAGCGGCACCCAGCATTCTTCGTAGCCGTGCTCGGTGGTGTGGATATCGAGCATCATGTTCATCAGCGCGCGCACCAGCCGTGCGCCACCGCCGCGATACACGATGAAGCCCGACCCACTGACCTTCGCGCCGCGTGCGAGGTCGAGAATGCCGAGTGTCTCGCCGATCTCCCAGTGCGGCTTGAGTGTCGCGCCATCCTCGCGCGGCACACCCCAGCTGCGTACGATGGCGTTTGCCTCCTCGCCACCGGCGGGCACATCGGGGAGCGTGACATTCGGCAGCTCGAAGAGCATCTGCTGCACGGCGGCGTCGGCGTCGTTGCGTCGCTGTTCGAGCGTGGCGATGCGTTCCCCCACCGCGCGCCCTTCCGCGATCAACGCACTGGCATCTTCCCCCGCCTTGCGGTGCTGCCCGACCTCCTGTGTGATACGGTTGCGTCGGGCCTGCTCTGTTTCCAGTTCGGTGATGGCGGCGCGGCGGTCCCGTTCCAGGGTTTCCGCGCGATCGAGCAGGGGCGTCAGTTCGTCGTACTTGCCACGGCGTCGCATGCCGTCGCGCAATACGTCGAGCTGGTCCCGCAATAGACGAATATCGTGCATCGAGCGATCAATCCTTCGGTAGTCCCAATGTGAGCGAACGATAGCCACAGTTCCGGTTCACGAGCGAGCGCAGCACGATGCGGCGCTCGGAGGCGATGATGCTGTCCACCGTGAGCTTCCCGTAAAAGAACTCGCCGAACCTGCAGCCGGTGTCGCGCAGTTCCATCGTGAACGTCTCTCCGACGGACGCTGTGACGGCGCTGTCCGGCGTGTAGCCGTTGACCGGGGCGCGCACGAGTGCGTCGAAGGTGCCCGTCATTTTCTGCAAGCCGATCGACGGTGCGCCGGCTGGCGGCAGCGGCACGAAATAGCGCGCCGGCAGGATTCGCACCTTGCCCTCGGTCGAAATATCGAAGGCGACGTCGAAGTTGAGCGATCCGTTGCCCAGCAGCTGCGGGCGTACGAGCGTTTCCGTACTGTACTGATAGGCCGCCGGCAGCGTGTTGGACGTACCGGTGACGGCGTACACGCTGTAGGTGCGCGCCACGTTGTCCTGCGACGCGGGGCTCGTAAGCCCGTTGTCGCCTCCGCATGCCGCAACGAACGCGGCCGCGATGGTCGCGACCGAAAATGACATCGCGCGCCGACCGGGGCGGCGCGCGTGGGATTGGCGAGACAACAGGGTAGTCCCCATGGCTGAAGCGAGGCTGGAGGTTACCGCCCAACTCATGCCCGGGCAAGCGCTTCCATCGCTTGACTTCACCCCAGACCACGCACAGCGTTCCGGCATGCCAACCATCCGGGATCTCGTAACTGCGTTGCGTCGTCGCGACGGCGTCGATGCGGCCATCGTGCTCGGCCGTGACGGCCTCCTCATCGACGGCGCGACCGACGGAGCGCTTGATGCAGAAGGGCTGGCGGCGCACGTGCCTCCGATAGTGATGGCCGCCATGGAGTTGAGTGCGGCCGCGCAGCACGGCGATTTTGGGCTGCTGGTGCTCGAATTCGGCGCCGGCACCGTTATTGTGACGGCGCTTTCGCCCGACGCGTTGTTGCTCGTGCTGCTCGGGTCCAACGCTGACCTGCCTGCGCTGCTCTACGACCTGCGCCGCCATCGCGCCCAGATCGCGGCGATCGTCTGACCGTCGCGTGACGCAGGTCCCGCCGCGCACTGAACGCCTGGACGAACGCTCTGCCGAGGGCGCCACGTCTTCGTCCGAGACGGCACCGATCCGGGTGCTGGTGGTGGATGATGAACCGCACATTGGCCTGATCATTCGCACGCGCCTCGAGCGAGGGCCCTTTCAGGTCATGCTCGCGGAAAGCGGTCCCGAAGCACTCACGTTGCTCGCGGCGCACCCGGATACGCGATTGGTCCTGCTCGACCTCATGTTGCCGGGCATGAGCGGCATCGACCTGCTTCGGCTGTTGCGTCAGGACGAGCGATGGCGCACCCTGCCCTGCATCGTGCTGACCGCGGCCGGACAGGACGTGCATTTCCGCGACGCAGCCGCACTCGGCGCCGCGGATGTGATGACCAAGCCATTCAGCCCGCGTCGGTTGTTCGACCGTGTGCTCGTGCTCACCGGCACACCCGACACGCCCGCCGCCTGAATGTCGTCCCTCACGCACTCACCGGCCTGTATCCGTGAACGCTGAATCCATTCTGCATCCGCCGCACATGAATCTCTGGACCGTGGTGCTCGCCGGCGGTGTCGGCTCAAGGTTCTGGCCGCTGTCCACGCCCGATCGTCCCAAGCAATTGCTGCCATTGATCAGCGATGCGCCGATGCTTCGCGATACGCTCGATCGAATGGCACCACTCGCGTCGATGGACCGCACGCTCGTTCTCACGAACGCTTCATTGCGCGACGCGATTCTCGCGCTCGAGCCCGCGCTTCCCGCCGAGAATGTGATCGCGGAGCCGCGACCGGCCGGCACCTGCGCAGCGCTGGCGTGGGCGGCCCGGACGATTGCGTTCCGTGATGGCGGCGATGCGGTGATGGTGTGTGTGCACGCCGATTGGGCGATCAGCGACGTGTCCGGCTTCAGGCAGACTCTGCTCGACGCCGCCATGATCGCCGATCGGGAGCGCGCGTTGGTCACCGTGGGCATCGTGCCATCGCGGCCGGATCCGGGCTTCGGCTACATCCAACCGGGCGAACCGGTCGCGTACGTCGCACGTACGACGGGCGGCGAGGGCGGCGACACGACGGCACACGTCGATATCCGGCGCGTCGCTCGTTTCGTGGAAAAGCCGGATCGCGTGCGCGCCGAGTCGATGGTGGCGGACGGGTATCTGTGGAATTCGGGAATTTTTGCGTGGCGGGTGGGCGACCTGCTCAACGAGATTCGCGCCCACACGCCCGAGGTGCAGCCGGCGCTCGAGACGTCGGGCGACGATGTGGCGCAGTTCTTCGCGTCCGTGCAATCGGTGGCGATCGACGTGGGTGTGCTGGAGCGGTCGCATCGCGTCATGGTCATCCCCGGGCAGTTCGGGTGGGACGATGTCGGCACGTGGGACGCGCTGCATCGCGTGCGCGCACATGACGCGCAGGGCAACGCCGCGAATGGACGGACCTTCGCGCTGCAGGCGCACGACAACGTGATCCATGCAGAAGGATCGGCGGTGGTGCTGTATGGCGTCGCGGACCTGGTCGTGGTGGTGCGTGAAGGGCTTGTGCTCGTGACCACGCGTGAGAAGGCCGCGGACCTCAAGACCCTGCTCGACGTGCTTCCCACCGACCTCCGGGGTCCATGAGCGAGTCCGGCCGCCCGTCGCTGTTCCTGTACGACGATGCGCGCGCGCGGCAGTTCGAGCCGTTCGCGACCACGCGTCCCCTCGGCGAATTGCGTGCAGGCGCGCTGCTGGTGCGCGAACGCTGGGCGCGCGCACTCGACGGCATACCGTTCGCGTTCGGGTCATCGATCGCGCTCGACGGATTCGTTGAATTCGACGCGCCGTCCTCGGCGGCGCACGCTGGCCTCAGTCAGCTCGTCCCGGGCACGATCGTCGTGAACACCCGTGCGTTGCCGTTCCTGGCGGGTGCGGTGTTGCAGGATGACGATGCGCGGGCCGACGTGCTCGTGGTCGACGGTCGCGTGGCCGCCGTCCGGCTGGCATCGCCGCTCGACGTCGCCCGGTTGCGCGACGGCACGCTGACGCTCGACGAGCTTGTCTCCATACAGGCGGCGCCGGCGGCGAAATTCGCCACAGCTGATGGCGTGTGGCTCGACGAGGTGTGGGATATCGTCCGGCATCTCAATGCGCTGCTGGCGCGGGACATTCCGGCGCTCGCCGCCGCGCTCGAGTGCACCGCGCTCGATGACGATGGTCAGGTGGCGCGCGGACCGGTGGTCATCGGCGGACATCCTGTCTGGCTCGAATCCGGCGCCACGATCGAACCGTATGCGGTGTTCGATACCACGCCCGGTCCGGTGCTGCTGCGCCGCGGCTCGTCGGTGCAGGCGTTCACACGCGTGGTCGGCCCGTGCTACATCGGATGCGATTCCACGGTGATGGCGGACCGCGTGTCCGGCTCGGCGATCGGTGACCGCTGCCGCGTGCACGGCGAACTGTCGGCGACGGTACTGATCGGACATGCAAACAAGGGCCACGACGGTTTTGTCGGCCATTCGATCATCGGCCGTTGGGTGAACCTTGGTGCCGGGACCACCACCAGCAATCTGAAGAACACGTACGGCACCGTGGCGCTGTGGACCACCGACGGCGTGCGCGATACCGGGCTGCAGTTTCTCGGCACGCTCTTTGGTGACCACGCGAAGACGGGCATCGGGATGCGCCTGACGACCGGTTGCGTGCTCGGTGCCGGCGCCAATGTGATGGACGCCATGCCACCGAAGGCGGTCGCGCCGTTCACGTGGGGTGCACGTGCGCCGTACGAGGTGTTCGCGCTCGACAAGTTTCTGCAGACGGCGTCGCGCATGATGGCGCGTCGGCACGTCACGCTGGACGACGCACAACGCGCCCATCTGAGCGACGTGTATCGGCGCGCGATCGTGGATCCGCGATGGCCCGCCCGCTGAGGCCGCGGCCGTGGGGAGGCGGCGCATGCTGCGTGTGACCGTGCTGGGCAGCGGGAGCCGCGGCAACGCGATTCTCGTGGACGGCACCGAGGGCTCGTTGCTCGTCGATGTGGGGTTTTCTGCGCGCACGCTGCTCAAGCGGCTGACGGAGGCGGGACGGAAGCCGGAGCACATCTCGTCTCTGCTGCTCACACACGAACACACCGATCACGCCACCGGTGCCGTGGCGTCGTGCGCGCGCTGGAACTGGCCGGTGCATGCGACGTCGGGAACGTTGGCCGCATTGCGTGAGGGTACGAGCGGGTGTCCGGCACAGACGACCCCGCTCTCCACGGAACGCGCGATGGACGTGGACGGTTTCGATGTGGAAGCGGTCGGCGTGCCGCACGATGCGCGCGAATGCGCCGCGCTGGTGCTGACCGACCGTCGCAGCGGCGCCCGCGTGGGAATCGCGATGGATCTCGGGCACGTGCCGGAGCTGTTGCATGAAGCGTTCGGTCGACTCGACTTGCTCGTGCTCGAGTCCAATCACGACGAGCGCATGCTGGCCGAGGGGCCGTATCCCTGGGCGCTCAAGCAGCGGGTGAGCGGCGCGCGCGGACATCTGTCGAACGGGGACGCGGCCACGTTCGCCGCCGCCTGCGCGCACCGGGGACTGCGCGGCGTGGTGCTGGCGCATCTGAGTGAGACCAACAACACGCCGGACCTGGCGTTGAGCCGGACGCGTGATGCGATGCGACGCGCCGGATGGCGCTCAAGCGCGCTCTGCGCGGCGCCACAGCGCCGCATGTGCGGTCCCGTGGGGCTGAGCGGCCTGACGAGTCTCTCTGAGCCCCTGCAGCTGGCCCTGGGCTTCTGACGCCGACGGTCGGTCGCGCAGCGCACGCGAGCACTTCACGCGCGCACCCTACGCACGGTCCCAGTGACGGATGCGTTGGACGAGTGACGGGCGCTGTGATGAGGCGTGCGGGGCAGGGTTGACAAGGTTCGCACTGGACTGCCAGTTGGACCCTTCGGAGGTGCCTGGTGGCGCCTCGCTATCCTTATGGAGGTCCGGATGCGCGTGATGAGTGGCTCTGGCTGGTTGGGTTGGGTAGCGGCGGTCGCGGGGATGCTTGCAGCGGCGCCTCAACCGATGGCGGCGCAGGACGGCACGGGCCGCGTGCGCGGAACCGTCACCAACGTTGCGAATGGACAACCGGTCTCGAACGCCCAAGTGCAGATCGTGGGCGAACGGCAGGGCGGGCTGACCGGACCGGACGGTACGTTTCTCATCACCGGCGTCAGCGTGGGCAGCCGCATCGTGCGCGTCCGCGCGCTTGGGTATCAGCTCCTCAGCAAGCCCGCGGTCGTGTCGGCGGGAGGCACCGTCGCGGTGGATTTCGCGATCACCACGTCGCCCGT
Source organism: Gemmatimonadales bacterium (assembly GCA_038213465.1). Classification (GTDB taxonomy): domain Bacteria; phylum Gemmatimonadota; class Gemmatimonadetes; order Gemmatimonadales; family Gemmatimonadaceae; genus Gemmatimonas. Next base: position 37,818 of record JBBQTA010000020.1, read on the forward strand.
CGCGCTGAACGAGATTGTCGTCACGGGCACGGCGGGATCGGCACGCAAGCGCGAAGTCGGCAACTCGATTGGGCAGATCAAATTGGCCGATGTGCCCGAAGTGTCGTCCAACGTGTCCAACCTCATCTCCGGCCGTGTGGCGGGCGTGACGGTGGGCGGCGGGGTTGGCAACGCGGGCGGTGGTCAGGCCATCCGGTTGCGCGGCGCCACCAGCGTGTCGCTGACCAACCAGCCACTCATCTACGTGGACGGCATCCGGACGCGCAGTGAGGAGTATCCGCGCAACGGCATCTTTCAGGGTGCCACGCAGCGTGGCGCGAACTCGAACTCGAGCCCGCTGGACGATATCAACCCCGACGACATCGACCGGATCGAAATCGTGAAGGGCGCGGCCGCCGCGACGCTGTTCGGCACTGATGCCGCCGCCGGCGTGATCCAGATCTTCACGAAGCGTGGCGCGCAGGGCGCCGCCAAGTGGAATGCCCAATTCAATTCGGGGTTCACCAAGCTCCAGCAGTTCGGCACCGACGAAGCTCCGTTGCTGTTCATGGATCCCTTCCTGCGGAACGGCGGCCGCTACGGCGTGCAGGCGCAGGTCTCGGGTGGCAGCACGAACAACATCAAGTATCTGCTTTCGTTCGGCGCCGACAACCTGGCCGGCGTGCTGCCCAATGACCTGGAGCGGAAGTACAACATCCGGTCCAACGTGGACTTCTCGCCGACGAAGAAGCTGAACATGAGCTTCAGCACCGCGTACACGAACAACCTGATCAACAACACCCCGGCCGGTAACAACGCACAGGGCATCACGCTCAATGCCTTCCGCCGCGACCGCAACTACTTCGGCAACGCCAACGCGGACACCATCCGCCAGGTGCTGCTGCAGGAACTCACCAGCAACATCGACCGACTCCTGCTGGGTTCGACCAGCACCTTGGCACTGACGCCGAATATCACGTCACGGCTGACGTTGGGCCTGGACCGGGCGGCGTTGGAGAACCGCAATCTCCGTCCGTTTGGATTCCCTGCCGCGGCCCAGGGTATCATCCAGAACCAGCGGTGGGCCAACACGACCCTGAGCGTGGACTGGGTCAACAATCTGGAGCGCACCTTCGGAAGCGGTGTGAAGGCCAGCTTTGCCTTCGGTTCGCAGTACGTGAACTCCAACGTGGGCGACGTGGTGGCCTTCAGCGAGCGCTTCCCGGGACCGGGAGATGTCACGGTGGCCAGCGGCTCGCTCAGGAACGCCGATGAAAATCAGCAGCGGGTGATCACGGGCGGCGTGTTCGTGCAGTCGTTGCTGGGCCTCAAGGATCGCTACTTCCTCACCGTGGGCGCTCGCGTGGACGGTAACAGCGCATTCGGTACCGACTTCGGTTTCCAGACCTACCCGAAGATCTCCGGCTCGTGGGTGGTGAGCGACGAGGGATTCTGGAAGCAAACGTTCGGCACGCTCAAGCTCCGCGCCGCGTACGGCGAGGCCGGACGGGCCCCGGGTGCCTTTGACGCGGTGCAGACGTGGAATCCCGTGGGCTGGGGCAATGATCCCGCCCTGCGCCCCCTCAACCGCGGCAACGAGAATCTGGGACCGGAGCGCACCACGGAGACCGAGCTGGGCTTCGACCAGTCGCTGCTCAACGGCAAGCTCACGTTGGACTTCACGTACTTCAGCGCCGTTACCAAGGATGCGCTCTTCGCCGTGAACGGGCCGGCCTCTCTGGGCTTCCTCAACTCCACGCTGCAGAACGTGGGTCAGCTGAAGAAGTCGGGTGTTGAACTGGCGATCAACAGCACGTTGCTGGACAAGGACGACTTCGGTTTGACCGCCGGCCTGAACATCAGCACCAACAACAGTCTCGTGCAGTCGTTGGGCGGTGCCCCGTCGTTCGGCATCGGCAACCAGAACGTGGGATGGATCGAAGTCGGCAACCCGGCCCCGTCGCTGCGCGGCATGCTGATCCGCAATCCCGACGCAATCGGTGCGGCACCGGATACGATGAGCAACCATCTGTTCGGTCCAAGCCAGCCTACGCGCATCCTCTCGGGGACCGTGTCGTTGCGCACGTTTCGCCGTATCACGGTGGCCCTGCGCGGTGAGTACCAGGGCGGTGCGTTCATCAACGAGGACGCGTCCTTCCAGGCGCTCTCGCGTTCGGTGCAATGGCCGACTTGTTTCGCGGCCTACGACAAGATTGCCGCGAACGAGCCGCTCACGGTGCGTGAGACGCTGACCTGCAGGGCGTCCAATGTGCGCCGCACGATGTTCATCTTCCCGGCCGACTTCTTCAAGCTGCGCGATGTGACCGTCACGGTCCCCATGGGTAAGCTCATTCCTGGCACAGCGAGTAGCGCCCTGGTGCTGTCAGCGCAAAACTTCTTCCGCCGGAATTACGGCATGCCGCTGTTCGACCCCGAGATGTCTGGCAACGACGGCTTCAATGCCAACCCGCGGTACATCTCGGAGCAGATCCCGGCGCCGGCGATGTACATGACGTCTATTCGCGTGTCGTTCTGAGGAGATGACGACCATGAATCCAACTACTTCGACGCGAGCCCTCCTGCGTGTGCGTCATCTGGTGCCTTTGCTGGTTATGTTCGGCACCGCGTGCGAGCTGAAGGTTACGAACCCTGGCCCGGTACAGGCGTCGTTCCTGGACAGCCCCGCAGCACTTGCCGCGGTCGTGAACGGCGCGGGTCGCGATCTCTCACTCGCGCTTGGGTACACTGCCTACACCGGTGGTGCGGTGACCAAGGAGATCTTCCCGTCGGGGTCCACCGCGGCCTTCGGCATTTCGGTGCGACAACAGGCCGGCTTTCTCGCCGATGACGACGGCGACGCGTGGTGGGAGTTCTCGCAGCGTGCCCGCTGGACCGGTGAGAAGGCCGTTGTCCGCGTCAAGGAGGTGCTCGCCACCTCTGCCGCCAACAGCGCCACCCTGGCACAGGCGCTCATCTGGGCTGGGTACTCGAACCGTCACCTGGGGGAGAACTTCTGCGAGGGCATCATCGACGGCGGCGCGCCCGGACCCTCCACCGTGTACTTCGATCGCGCGGAGTCGAACTTCACCGAAGCCATCGCCGTCGCCACGGCAGCAGGGAACACGAACCTCGCCACCGCCGCCCGGGCCGGACGGGCCTCCGTGCGGCTCTCGAAGAACAACCTGACCGGTGCTGTGGAAGATGCGGGTCTGGTCAGCAGCACCTTTGCGTATCGCATGCCGTACTACGCGAATGACCTGGATCAGTACAACCGGGTGTTCTGGGCGTCGGCCAACCAGCCGTACCGAGGCCACACGGTGTTCAACACGTTCTTCGACAGCTACCGAAAGGCCACACGTGACCCCCGCGTGCCCTTCGACAGCAGCCTCACCGTCCTGCAAGGCGACGCCGCCGTGACGTTCAACGGGGTGTCGCAACGCGTCCGCTGGTACTTCCAGACGAAGTATCCCAACCTGACGGCGCCGATCAACCTGAGCAGCGGCTGGGAAATGCGCCTCATCGAGGCGGAGGCCAGGCTGGTGAGCGGTGACATTGCGGGTGCGCTCAGCATCATGAACGTCCGTCGCTCCGCCCTCAACGTCCCCGCGCTCACGGCCGGCAACATCACGGACGCGTGGTCGGCTCTCAAGCGGGAGCGCGGCATCGAGTTGTGGCTCGAGTCGCGTCGGCTGAACGATTATCGCCGGTGGAGGGCGCTCAATCGACCGGGTGTGGCGGACGACATGACCGGTCGCGACCTGTGCTTCGCGACCTCGCTCTCGGAGAAGCAGAACAACCCGAACTACGTGCCCTGACGCGGGCGGCGCGCTGGTTGTTCGAGGACCGAAACAACGACGGGCGCCTGTGCAGGCGCCCGTCGTTGTTTCAGCGTTCGGTGGACGGCTTAGTACATGCCGCCCATGCCGCCGCCGCCGCCGCCGCCATGGCCGCCGGCGGGTTCCGACTTCTCCTTCTTCTCGACGATCAATGCTTCGGTCGTGAGAAGGAGGCCCGCGATCGACGCGGCGTTCTGCAGTGCCGTGCGGGTGACCTTCGTCGGGTCGATGACACCGGCCTGCACGAGGTCTTCGTAGACGTCCGTGAGGGCGTTGTAGCCGAAGCTCGTCTCCTTGGCCGTGCGGATCTTCTCGATGACAATCGAGCCTTCTCCGCCAGCGTTCTGCACGATCATGCGAAGCGGCTCTTCGATCGCGCGACGGATGATGTCGACACCGATCTGTTCGTCGCGCTCGGAGACCTTGACGTCCTTGAGCACATGCTGCGCGCGCACAAGCGCGACGCCGCCACCCGGGACGATGCCTTCTTCGACCGCAGCACGCGTGGCGTGCAGCGCGTCTTCAACGCGGGCCTTCTTCTCCTTCATCTCGGCTTCCGTCGCGGCGCCGACGTTGATCACGGCCACGCCACCAGCAAGCTTCGCGAGACGCTCCTGCAGCTTCTCACGATCGTAGTCCGACGTGCTCTTGTCGATCGCCGAACGGATTTCTTTCACACGGCCTTCGATGTCCTTCGACTCGCCGGCGCCGTCGATGATCGTCGTGTTGTCCTTGTCGATCACGATGCGCTTAGCCGAGCCGAGGTCCGTGAGAACCGCGTTTTCGAGCTTGAAGCCGACTTCGTCGGAGATGACCTGCCCCTTCGTCAGCGTCGCGATATCCTGCAGCATCGCCTTGCGACGATCGCCGAAGCCCGGCGCCTTAACGGCGCAGACGCGCAGTGTGCCACGGAGCTTGTTCACCACGAGCGTGGCAAGCGCCTCGCCCTCGACGTCTTCCGCGATGATGAGGAGGGGCTTGGAGAGCTGCGCCACCTTCTCGAGCACCGGGAGCAGATCCTTCATTGCGCCGATCTTCTTGTCGTGAATGAGGATCATCGCGTTCTCGAGCACGACTTCCATCTTCTCCGGATCCGTCACGAAATACGGGGAGAGATAGCCGCGATCGAACTGCATGCCGTCCACCGTCTCCAGCGTAGTCTCGAGGCCCTTGGCCTCTTCGACGGTGATGACGCCATCCTTGCCGACCTTCTCCATCGCTTCCGCGATGAGATTGCCGATTTCCATGTCGTTGTTGGCCGAGATGCTGCCAACCTGCGCGATCTCCTTCCGGCCGCTCGTCGGAACCGAGATGCGCTTCAGCTCCTCGACGATGCCCGCGACGGCCTTGTCGATGCCGCGCTTGAGCGCCATCGGGTTGGACCCGGCGGTGACGTTCTTAAGGCCTTCACGGAAGATCGCCTGGGCGAGCACCGTTGCAGTCGTGGTGCCGTCGCCGGCGAGATCCGATGTCTTGGTCGCGACTTCCTTCACCATCTGCGCGCCCATGTTCTCGATCGGATCCGACAACTCGATTTCCTTCGCGACCGTCACGCCGTCCTTGGTGACCGTCGGTGCGCCGAACTTCTTGTCAATGACGACATTCCGACCCTTGGGGCCGAGCGTGACCTTCACTGCTTCGGCCAGCTGGTCGACGCCGCGCTTGAGGGCTGCGCGCGCTTCTACGTTGAAATGCAGTTCTTTGGCTGCCATGGTTGCTCTCTGCGGTTAGTGGTGCGACTGAGAAACGTGTTAGGCGATGACCGCGAGCACATCAGACTCGCGCAGGATGAGCAGCTGCTCACCTTCGATCGTGACTTCGGTGCCGCTGTACTTTCCGTACAGGATCTTGTCGCCGACCTTCACGTCCATCGGCACGCGCGTTTCCTTCTCGAACCGGCCCGGTCCGACGGCAACAACAGAACCCTGTTGCGGCTTTTCCTTGGCGGTATCGGGGATGTACAGCCCACCGCGCATCTGCTCCGTCTCTTCGAGCGGCTTGACGACGACGCGGTCGGCGAGCGGCGAAACCTTCGCGGCACTCTGGGTGGCCATGATTGCGGGTCTCCTGCTTATGTGTCAGGGGATCGAACGGAACGAAGCTCGATGTTAGCACTCACGGGTACCGAGTGCTAACGGGCGAAACTTACACGCCAACCGACGAGTCGTCAAGCGAGCTCGAGACGGGTAATTTCGGTACTAAGTGCAATCAAATGAACGGCTTAGCTAGAGATATTCCTGTCGTTCCGGCCGACGATACGCCATCGTGACGGAATCGACTGCCACTTCGGCAACCGTCACTCGGTCAGAATCTCGTGCGCCATCCGGAGACCCTGCAACGTCAGGAAGGGCTCCACTCGGTCGAACTGCGCGCAATACGGCTGCAGCACTTCCGCCAACCCACCCGTGGCCACCACCAACGGCACATCGCTGCCAGGCCACTCCGCTTTGATGCGCCGCACGATCCCGTCGATCGCCTCTGCCGCGCCAAACAACACGCCGGCGCGGATGCACTCCTCGGTGCGCTTGCCGATCACCTGCTTGGGCGGCACCAACTCCGTCGCCGGCAGCTTGGACGTGCGACGCGACAATGTGTCGGCGGACGTGCGCACACCGGGCATGATCACGCCGCCGAGAAAGACGCCGTCAGCGGTGATGCAGTCGAACGTGGTCGCGGTGCCGAGATCGACGCAGATCGTATCGCGCCGATAGAGTCGGCTGGCGGCGAGGGTATTGATCAGGCGATCCGCACCGACGCTGTACGGCTCCTCGACCGCGAGGGTGATCGGCAAGGGGGCGCGTGCGTCGACGAGCGTCGGCGTGGTGCTCAGATACAGCACACACGCCCGAAACAACGGATCAGTGATGGGGGGAACCACCGAGCCGATGGCCGCCGAACGCACGCGCTCATGCGACACCCCCGCGGTGGAGAGCAGGTTGCGCAGCAGGATCCCGAATTCGTCGGCGGTTCGCGCGACGTCGGTCATGATGCGCCAGTGCGCCGCGAGCAATCCGCCGTTGAAGAGACCGATGGTGGTCTCGGTGTTGCCGACGTCGAATACGATGAGCATCACACCTCGCTATCGGAAAAAATCATCGAACCCGCATGCACGTGGACAAGGTCGCAATCGGCGCGGCCAACGGCAGCGTCATCATGCGTACCTGCCGCAACCTCTTCCCGCCGCCGCGCATCGGGGCGTACCACCAGCGCACCGTCCGCCGCGATCCCCACCACAATGCCAGCCACGGGGGCGCTGATGCGCCGCCCCACGGCAACATCACGCGCGTACCACGCCGCGAGCTCCCGCTCGGTCAACGTCCCGCACTGCGCCGCGGCGTCGCGCATGCGCGGAATGATGGCGTGCAACAGCGCATGTCGCGTGGTCCCGGCATGCACCGACGCCGCCGTCGGCACATCCGCCGGTACGCGCAGGTTCACGCCCACCCCGATCGCCACCCAATCGACCTGCGCCTGTCGCCATCGCGCCTCGATCAGGATGCCGGCCAGCTTGCCTTCTGCGACGTACAAATCGTTGGGCCACTTGAGCGCGATCGGTGAAGACACGAACGGAGCCAGTGCCTCCGCCAAGGCGAGTCCGACACGCAACGCCAGCACGCTCGGCGCGTCCGTGTCGGCCGGACGTTCGAGCAACGTCATCCAAAGTCCAGCGCCGTCAGACGAGTGCCAGCTGCGGCCACTCCGCCCGCGTCCCTGCACCTGCACGTCGGCCACGATCAGCGTGCCCGCTGACGCGCCTCGCACGCCCGCCGCGTGTGCGTCGTCCATCGTAGACGACGTGACCGTCAGGTGGCGGACCTCCGCCAGTCCGAGCGCCGCGGCCGAGGGCAGCGACACGAGTGCCGTGGCGTTCACGTTACCCGCGCACGGCCAATGTGATGAGAATGACCGCGGCCAAGCCGAGCCGATAGATCGCGAAGACACCGAAGCTGTGCTTGCTGATGTATCGCAACAAGACCGTGATCGCGAGCCAACTGCTGACGAACGCCGCCAGCACACCGCACACAAGGGGCGCAGAGAGCCCGCCTTCGCGGATGACCTCCGGCATCTTCAGGGCGACCGCGGCCGCGGTGATCGGCATGCTCATGAGAAAACTGAACCGCGCCGCACTCGGCCGGTCGAGATTCAGCGCGCGCCCGGCCGTAATCGTCGATCCTGAACGCGACACGCCCGGAATGAGCGCCGTGATCTGCGCCAGACCGATGAGCACCGCATCGCGCATGGTCAGCTCTTCAATCGAGCGCACGCGGGCCGCATACCGGTCGACCGACCAGAGCAGCACACCCATGATCGACAGCGTGCACGCGATCAGCAACGGTGACCGGAAGGCCGATTCCGCGTAGTCGTTCAGCAACTTGCCGGCGATGCCACCCGGAATCGTCGCCACGATCAGAAACACGAGCCGCTTGTCGTGCGCCGACTCGACGCGTCGTGTGCGCATGATGCGGAACGCGCTCGTGGTCAACTCGATCCACTCTGCCCGAAAGTACCACACGAGCGCGACGAGTGTCCCGAAGTGCAGCGAAACATCGAAGGCGAGCCCGGGGTCCTCCCAGCCGAGAAAGAACGGCGTCAACGCGAGATGGGCGGAACTGGAGACCGGCAGGAACTCGGCGAGTCCCTGTACGATTCCGAGTACGACGGCCTGGAAGACAGTCACTTGGCAGGTTGGGCAAGGAGCGTGCGTTCGTACAATGCTTCGTATTGCGCGACCACGTTGTTTTCGGCGAAACGCGTCGCTGCATCAAGGGCGGCGGCGTCGCTCATGGTCTGCCAGCGCGCGGGATCGGAGAGGAGCGCCACACCCGCCGCCGCCGCACCGTCGACGTCTCCGATCGGCTGCAAAAATCCCGTGACACCATGCAGTACCACCTCCGGGAGTCCGCCGGCGTGATAGCCGATGACCGGTACGCCGCTGGCCAGCGCCTCGAGCGCACTCAGGCCGAACGACTCCTTGTCGCTGGGCAGCAAGAAAAGGTCGGCACCGGCCAACAGCGGCGCGATCGCGTCGATCTTGCCGAGGAACAGGACGTGTTCACTGACCCCGAGCATCCGTGCCTCGTCCTCCGCCTCCACGCGCTCCGGCCCGTCGCCAATCATGACCAGCAAGGATGGAACGCTCGCGTTGACGTGCGCATAGATACGCACGACGTCGCGCACACGCTTGACCGGCCGGAAGTTCGAGATGTGCATCAGCACCCTGCGATCCTTGATGACCTCGCGCGGAATTGGAAACGTGTGCGACGCGCGACGGAACTGTGCCGGGTCGATGAAATTGTGGATCACCTCCACATTGCAGCCGACGCAACCGAACGCGCGGTACGTTTCATCGCGCAAATATTCCGAGACCGCCGTGACCGCGTCCGAACGTTCGATCGAGAAACGCGTGATCGTGTAGAACGAGCGCTCCTGTCCCACGATCGTGATGTCGGTGCCATGCAGCGTCGTCACGACCTTGACATCGCCTGCGCCTTCCCGCAGCATCTCGCGCGCAATCCACGCGCTGGTCGCGTGCGGAATGGCGTAGTGGCAATGCAGGATGTCGAGCTGATGATCGCGCACGACTTCGTGCATACGCACCGCCAGCGCGAGATCGTACGGCGGATACTCAAACAGCGGATAGCGTCCCACGTCCACTTCGTGAAACCATACCCGCGGCAGGAAACTCGGCAGCCGGAACGGCTGCTGATAGGTGATGAAGTGCACCTCGTGCCCGCGGGCGGCGAGCGCGATGCCCAACTCGGTCGCGACAGCGCCGGAGCCTCCGTACGTCGGATAGCAGGTAATCCCGATCTTCATGCGCGTGTCTCATCGCCCGCGTCCCACCACGCGAGTGCGCGCGAGACCGCGTCAGGCGTGGTAGGGTCAAGCAGAGTCACCAGCGACTGATCGAGTTGGTGACGATTCCAGGTGCGCTGCCGTTTTGCGTACTGGCGCGTTTCAATGACGACCCGCTCGATCGCGGCCTCACGCGTCACGGTGCCCTCGAGGGCGGCACGTATCGTTCCGTAGCCACTGGCGTTCCATGCGGGCGCGTCGGGAGGGATGGTGCGCATCAGCTGTTCGACTTCCGCGAACCAGCCTGCATCGACCATCGCCTGCACGCGCGCGCGAATTCGCTCGGCCAGCGATGGTCCCGGATCGACCACAAGATAGCGGACGGGGCGTACCATTGCGCCTGCGCCCGCCGACGGCTCCGTCGCCTTGTCGGTCTTGGTCGGAGGACGCAGTGCCTCGCTGAGTCGCACACCGGCCAGCAGCGCCGTCTCCACGGCGCGCTGGTGCTGCGTGCGACCAAGATGCGCGCGCGCCGGATCCAGCCGCCGACACCACCGCGCGATCTCCGCCGCATCCAGCGTCCGCATCCATGCTTCCAGCGCGGCCCGCGGTCCGGGGTCGAGCACCGGCGACGCATTCATCGGCGCAACCAGCGCTCGCACGTAGAAGCCGGTGCCACCCACAATCACCGGTGCGGTGCCGGCAGCGGTCGCCGTCAGCATCCAGCGTTCGGCATCCGTTGCCCACGTGTGCGCCGAGTACCGCTGCGTGGCGGGGAGCACGTCGAGGCCGTAATGCGGGATTCGCGCGCGGTCGGCAGCGGTGGGTTTGGCGGTGCCGATGTCGAAGCCGCGATAGACCTGTCGCGAGTCGGCGCTGATGATGGCCAGCCCGCGCGCGTCCGCGAGCGCGATCGCCACTCCGGATTTCCCCGCCGCCGTCGGACCGACGAGAACGGGTAGCGGCCGCTCGGTCACTTGCGACCGAATCGCCGGTCGAGCTCGTCCCACGAGAGCCGTACGATTGTGGAGCGTCCGTGCACGTCGTGTGCGGGCAACCGTGTCTCCGCGAGCGCGATGTACAGCGCGCGCATCTCGCCGGGCGAGAGTGCATCGCCGGCCTTGAGCGCCGCCTTGCAGGCGAATGTCGCCGCCAGTCGCTCGTGGCGTGTCGCGTCGCTGGGTGCGCGATCGCCGGTGAGCGCGGCAAGCGTCTCGCGCAGACAGCGTTCCGCATCGAAGCGTGGATGTGGCATGGGCACTGCGTTGACCAGCAACGAATGCCCGCCGAACGCCTCGATCTCGAAGCCCAGCGCGGCGAATGACGGCTGATGCGCCTCGAACGCCTCCGCCTCGGCGGGCCCGAGATGCAGCGTCATCGGAAAGAGTAATCGTTGCGCCGGGACTTCACCGCGGTGCAGTGCATTCATGAACTGCTCGTACAGCACACGCTCATGCGCCGAATGCTGATCGATCAATACCACGCCTTCTTCCCGTTCGAAGAGCATGTACGTACGTCGCAGTTGCATGAGCGGCGGCACGATGATCGGCGCGTCCTCGGCCGCCGCCTGCTCTCGCGCCGACGGCGCGGCGGCAACCGCATCCCACGGTGCGGCAGCCGCCACGCCCAACGACGTGGCCAGCGGGTCGGACGCGTCCTGTATCGCGGCCCCAGTCGGATCGAGCGGTGCAAACAGCCCCTCGCGGCCCGGGGCCACCCGCAGGGCCGACGCATCGAGCGAGTGATCCGTCGCCTGCCAGTCGCGGGGCGCGGCCGGCGTGAACGTGCGCCAGCCGATTCCCGCGCTCGCATCGAAGACGCCAAGCGCGCGCCGCACCGCCTGTTCAACGGCGCGTTCCACCGGCCAACGGTCCCGCAGTCTCACCTCGGTCTTGGCGGGATGCACGTTCACGTCCACCGTATCGGCGGGAACGTGCACCTGCAACACCAGTGACGGGCGCAATCCGGCGGGGAGCGTTGAGCGATACGCCGCCTCGGCCGCGCGCACGACTCCGTGATCGCGTACCACACGACCATTGATGATGAGCAGGATGCGACGCGTACCCGTGCCGACATCTGCCGGCCGTTCCACCAGTCCCGTGACGTGCACCGGTCCGTGCACATCGTCCACCTGCACGAATCGTTCGATGATCTTGTGGCCCCAGATCGCGCCGAGGCGGGTGCGCAAATTCTCCGCGGCCGGCAGATCGAGAATGTTCTTGCCGTCGTGGCGGAGCGTGAAGTGCACATCCCGACGGAGCGTGCCGATCTGATGCATCGTTTCCAGAATGGCGCGCCATTCGGAGCGCGGGCCGCGCAGGAATTTCTGCCGCGCGGGCGTGTTGAAGAACAACCGGCTCACCGACACCGTGGTCCCGCGCCGTCGCGAGACGGCACGCGTGCTCACCACCGCGCCGGCGGACGCGCGCACTTCGGTACCGATGCCGTCGTCCGCTGCCGTTTCGATATCGAGCTCGGAGACCGAGGCGATGGCCGGCAGCGCTTCACCACGGAAGCCGAAGCTGCGTACGCCGACCAGTTGCTCCGCCGCGGTGATCTTGGAGGTCGCATGCCGCTCCAGCGCCAGCACGGCATCGCCGGCGTCCATGCCGCAACCGTCGTCGGCAATGCGGATCAGCGCCGTTCCCCCCTGCTCGATGGTGATGTCCACCGTGGTGGCGCCGGCGTCGAGCGCGTTCTCCACCAGCTCCTTGACCACGGACGCCGGCCGCTCGACAACTTCGCCGGCAGCGATCTGGTCGGCGACGGCACTTGAAAGAATCGCGATGCGGCCCATGCGCGCCGTCTACCGGCCCGACGCGTTGTCGCGCAGCGGCACCGTGCGACCAGCGGGGAGCCAGCCGATGCGGCCGTCGGCATGCTGCACGCGCCGCCACCCTTCACGCAGTTCGACATAGCGCACCACGTCACCCGTGGACACCCCCCCCATCGCGTCGGAGTCCGAGCCCGGTGCGACATGCATCGTCTCGGGCCGTGACACCACGGCCAGTCCGTGAGGATCGAGCATGCGTCGCCCCCACCATGCGCTGCCGCCCGCGGCGATACCGACCAGCAGCAGAAGCGCACCACCCGTGCCCGCCGACGAGTGCGGCAGCGTCACCGTCCCTCCGGCGCTGCCGGGGTGCTGTCGACGCCAGTGCAGCGCGAGCAGCCACCAGCCGATCGCCCAGCCCAGCAGCGCGACGATGAGCAGTACGGGCACGGGCACCATCGGTACATCGGCCAATCCGCCGCGCGCGCCCGACGGCAGCATCGTGAGACGTTCCTGCAGCGACGCATCGAGCGGATTCAGGCGTGCCGCGCGCTGCCATCCGATCACCGCGCTCACCGTATCGCCCGCCGCCCAGGCGGCGGTGCCCCAGTTGGCTTGCGCGTCGGCGTCACGCAACGCGCTCTGTGCCACCCGCCCAAACAACTCCGTGGCCTTCATGAACATCCGCCGCTCGTACGCTTCGACGGCGCGCCGATCCGTCTCCAAGCGCTCCGATAGCGTCGATGCTTTCCCAACGGTTGGCGCGGCGTCGGCGACGACGGGTGCAGCGGGACGCGCCAACGTGACACCGATCTCGCGCCGGTTGACCGTGGACTCTCCCGACCGTTGCGCCATCAATTTGGGAGCGAGAGCCACCACCGACAGCGCGAGCAAAACACCGCCGATGTGCATCGCCATACGATCCGGCGGCAACGTACCGCCACCCCGCACCGCTTCTGCATCCACCGCCGCGTACAACGTGGCCCCCGTCTGCGCCCAGTGCGACGGTGACATCCAGTGAGCGCGCTGTCCGTCGCCTGCCATGCCGGAAGTGGTCGACTCCGCCGCCTCGGACGAGAACGCGATCGCGTCCAGTTCGTCGAGAAAGCGAACGACCCGATCCGTGGTGGCGCGTGTGACGCCACGGCGGCGCAGGGCGCGCATCAGCTGACGCTGCGACACCAGTCCGCCCGCGGGCAGCTGCAGTCGATCGGCGATCGCCGAGTGCAGGGTGCGGCGGACGGCGCGCAGGTCGGAAGCGACGCCGGCCACACCGGTCCGCAACTGTTCCATCCGCTCCATCGAGCCCACCACGCGGGACGCGCGCGCAGCGCGCCGTCTCGCACGCACGCCGCCGATGGCGAAGAACAGTGCCGGCAGCGGCGACAGCACCAGCACCGCCAGTGAGGCGATACGCACGGGCGTGTCCACCGCCGCGATCGTGCGCAACACACCGGCGCTCTGTCCGGGACGTCGCAGCGACAGCAGCGTCGTGCTCTCGCCCTCTTCGGATGCCATGAGCACCCCGGGGCGCACATCGACCTCGAAGGTGCCCGATGTCGCATCGGCGAACGTCTGCAGATACGGGTCGAAGTAGGCGTAGTGCACCACCGGAATGGTGACGCGCCCTGCGCGCGAGGGCGTGAGAATCCAATCGAACTCCTTTGATCCGCGCACCAGCGGCCCCGCCGTATCGACGCGCACCCGTTCAGTCGCCGGCACCGCGCTGGCCCAGTCGATCTCCAGTTGCGGTCGCGGCAGCAACTTCACGTTGCCGACCCCTTGCACGCGCAGCGTGAACACGAGCGGATCGCCCACGCGCGCGGCCGCGCTATCCAACCGCGTGGTGGCGGTGAGCACACCGACGGCGCCAGTGAAATTGGCCGGCCGTCCCTCGGTCGGAATCGCTCGTACCACGAGCTGCGCGCTCTCCGCGCGCACCACGAAGCGCTCTTCCCGACTGAAGTAGCTCGACGACTGTGGCAGCGCGTACGTCAGCTGCGGCGCCGGCACCGCCAGCGGGCCCGGTGCCACGGGGAACAGCGCGCGTTGAAACACGTGTGCCTCGTACACCGCGCCTTCGATCACACTCGGCGGCACGCGCGTGGGCCGGCCAAGCTCGTATGCCAACAGACCACGCAGCTCCGGCGGAAGAAACTCCGGATTGCGGCGCAACCGACTGCGCGCATCATTGCTCAGGAACACCGCGACCTGGTACGTCGCCTGCTGCCCGACATACAACGTCTCCGGGAACGCGGCAGCGTGGAAATCGATCGGTTTGCGCGTGTCGACGCGCACACTCTCGAGAATGCGCGTGGGGCTCGTTTGCGCACGCGCCTGGTGCGCGCCGGCACGCACGGTCGCCGCGGCGACCGTCACGGCGCACAGCACGGTCCGCATCCCACGCCGGAATGCGTGCATCACCAGTCCTTCCCCGCCGGCGGGGTGCGACCGAGCTTCTGCTTGCGCCCCTGCACGTCACGCTCCTCACGGGCAGCGCTGTTGAGCAGCGCCTCGGCTTGCCGTTGATCGAGCCCGCCCTGTGGCTGTGGCTGCGGCGCCTGCGGCTGCTCGTTCTCGCCGCCTCCACCCCCACCGCCGCCCCCGCCCTGCGGCGGCGGTTTGCGCAGCGCGAGCTCGTAGTTCCACTTCGCGTCCTCATCGTCCGGGCGCGCCAGCAAATAGGCGCGGTACGCTGCGCGCGCCGCAGCAAAGGCTTGCTCGGCTTCCTTGTTCCCGTCCGCACGTCCGCTCTGGAGATTCGCCAGTCCCGCATTGTAGCGCGCGCGCATGCGCACCTCGCCATCCGCCGCGCGACGCACGGCCTCCAACAACTCCGTGGACGGCGCCAGCGAATCGGCACCGAGCAGCGCCGAGCCGAGGTTGTAGCGGGTGGCCGCCGAGCTGTCACCGATTGCAATCTGCGCGCGAAGCGCAACCACGGCGCCCGGAATGTTGCCTTGCTCGAACAGCACCGCCGGATCGGGCGCGCGCGCGCACCCAAACAATGTCAGCGGCAAGGCGACGAGCACGAGTAGCGCATGGCCGGGGGACAGTGTGGCACGTCGCTGCCCACGCGACATGATCCATGTGTCCCAGAGCAGAACGAGCAACGCCGGGACCAGGAGCCAAAGAAATCGCGGCACATGCTCCTCGCGCGTGTCGATGTTGCGTCGTGCCGTGCGCAGCGAACGCAGGGCGACGCGTACGCGCGTGGCTTTATCCGACGCTTCGGCGGGAATGAACGTGCCACCAGCCGCGGTCGCCGCGCGCTGCAGCAACTCGGGATGATACCGGGTGATGACGATCTCATCCTGCTCGTCGCGTTTCTGCCGTATGACGGTGCCGTCCACGATCGGAATGGTCGTGCCCTCGGTGCTGCCGAAGCCAACGGTCACCACACTGATGCCGCGCTTTCCCGCTTCCGCCGCCGCCGCGTCGATATCCTCCGGCGATTCGAATGCCTCACCGTCACTCATCAGCACCAACGCACGATCGGCGCTGCCGTCACTGGCCATGAGCAGCTCCGTACTCTGCCGCATTGCGCGTGCGAGGGAGCTGCCCGCCTGTCCGACGACATTGGGATCGAGGTTGTCGAGAAACAGTTCAATCGCGCCATCGTCGCTGGTCAACGGCGTGAGGATGTAGCTGCGACCGGCGAAGGCGATGAGTGCGACGCGATCGGCGTGCGACATGGCGCGCAACCGTCGCACTTCCTGCTTCATGCGTTCCAGTCGCGACGGCCGCTCGTCCTGCGCCATCATCGACAACGACGCATCGAGCGCGATAGCCATATCGATGCCGCGCCCACTGGTCGGACCGCGCGCCCGCCCCCAGCGAGGCCCAGCCAAGGCCACGCCAGCCAACAGCACGATGGTCACCAGTCGCGCCGTGCGCGCACCGGCGTGCACGCCGCCAGTGCGCAGGAGTCGGCGAAGCGCCGACGTCTCCGCGAAGCGCGCCAGCCGGTCACGACGCTGCCGCGACCGTGCCACGCCAAGGAGCAGCACGCAGACCGGGAGCAGCACCGCGGCGAGCAGCAACCAAGGCATGTCGAACACGAGCTCCGGCAGGCCGTTCATGGCAGCACGCCGCGTCGGGCCAGCAGCAACAACTCCAGCAGCAGCGCGGCGAGCCCGAGTCCCAGTGGCCAGCGAAAGCGTTCGGTGTAGCGAATGAACGCCCGCGACTCGACGATGGAACGCTCGAGCGTATCGATCTGCTCGTAAATCGCCTGCAGCGCTTCACCGTCACGCGCGCGGAAGTAACGCCCGCCGGTGCTGGTGGCGATTTCAGTCAGCAATGGTTCGTCGATCTTGACCGGGCGATTCTCGTAACGCAGGCCGAACAGGCCGCGGCCTACAGGAACGGCGGCCATCCCCTCGGTTCCCACGCCGATCGTGTAGATGCGAATGCCGAACGCCGCCGCCGCCTGCGCCGCCGTGCGCGGATCGATGGCCCCGCGGTTGTTCTCACCGTCGGTGAGCACGACCATCACCCGCGAGCGTCCCGGCGCCGTGCGCAGCCGATTGGCCGCCGTGGCAATGGCGGTGCCGATCGCAGTACCGTCTTCAAGCTGGCCCACCTGCAGATTCTCGATCGCCGCCAACACCACTGGATAGTCGGTGGTCAGCGGCACCTGCGTGAGCGCTTCGCCGGAGAACGCGACAAGTCCCACCCGATCGCTCTTTCGCCCCATCACGAATCGCTTGACCTTGTCCTTGGCGACCTCGATGCGGTTCTGCGGCTGGAAGTCCTCGGCGAGCATCGAACTGGAGATGTCTACCGCCAGCGCGATATCGATGCCGTCGTTCGAGACGTTCTCCGCGCGGGCTCCGGAGCGCGGTTGCGCCGCCGCCACGATGAATCCAATCAGCGCGAGTGCGCGGAGCGCCGGCGGCAGCCGTTGCCAGACGATCCGTGGACGCGGACCGGCCGCCAACGCCGCCACCCGCGAAAACGGCATGGCGTCCTGCTGCGGCACGCGACGACGCCGCCACCACCCCCACAACGGCAGGACCAGCAGCAGCAGTAGAAACGTCGGATGCGCAAAGCTCACGCCAAAGAGCGAGAGACCATCGGTGCTCGTGGCCGCCCACTCACGCAGCCGCTCGACAAACGCGTTCACGCGGCCCCCGACTTCACGCGCGACTTGCGACGCGCATCGTCTTCGATCTTCTGCGCATTCTCGCGCTCCTGCTGTTCACGCGCAGAACGAGCTGCCGCTTCCGCCGCGACGCGCGCCTGCTCCGCGCGCTCGATCTGCTCGACGATCGCGCGCGCATCACCGGCCAGCACGTGTGCGCGCTCGGGTGTGACCGGACGCCGTGCGAACTTGATACCGTCCGCCTCGTCCAGCAGGGTGAGCAAGTGCGCGATCGGAACGCGGATATCGTCCGCCATCACCACGACCAACTCGGGCGTCGTCCGCGAGAGCGTCGCGTCGGGAATGCGCGCCGACAGATAGGTGCGCAGGATCTCGATCGCCAGCGCGACAAAGCGACCACTCTCGCCTGCATCGACGAGCGCCAGGCGTTCGAGTCGCTCGAAGTCGTGTATGGCCCGCGCAAAAACATCGAGCGTTGCGCGCGAACGACCCGCCACCGCGTGCTTGCGCCGTCGCCAGAGCCACCACAACAGCCCAAGCGCCGTGACCACGGCCAGCGCCGGCCACCACCGCTCCCACCACGGCACGACACGCGGAAAGAGCGCCTTGGCGGGTTTGGGTGTGTGCAACGTAGTGTCGCCGGGCAGTACGGTCCGCACCACGACCCGCGCATCGCCCATGGGCACGCGGAGCACCTGACCACTCACGCGCACGGTCGCGTCAGGCAGACCGATCGGGAGCGCCCCCACATCCCACGCCGCGAGCGCGTAGGTCGCCGTCTCGACGCGCGATGGTCCCTTCTCCCTGCTCGTCACGCGCACTGGATCCCGCATTACCACCACGGCCATCGTATCCACGATCGACGGCCAGGCTACCCGGGCGTTCGCCGGCACTTCCACCGATACGACGAACACGAACGGATCGCCGACCGTCACCGACTCCGGTCGCACGAGCGTACCCGCCCGCAATGACGGCGCAACGCGCGGCACGGAGGCGCCCGCTTGCGCCGCCGGCGACGTCACCGATGCGGCCGCACCGGACGTCGATCGAGGCGACCCCGCTTGCGCGAACGACGGACCCGCGCCTGACACATTGGCGACGATGGACAAAACGAGCAGGAGCGCGCGCGCGTTCACGGCAGCGCCGCCGTCACCGGCGCGCGACCCGCGGCATCGCCAAGCACACCGCGCGGTCCGGTACGCACTGCCCCATGCGGCCGACGCGTCCGCGCACGGAAGAAGGCCATCAGTGCGTCCACGTACCCATGCTCGGTGTGCACGATGATCTCGTCCAACCCCAGCCGTCCGAAAAGCGAACGACGCGCCGCATCTGCCGCAGCCACACGTCCGGCAAATGCAGCACGCACCGCCGGATGCGACGTATCCACTTCAATACGTTGTCCGGTCTCCGGATCTTCAAAACGCGCCGGACCGATGTCCGGCAGTATCCGCTCCGACGGATCTTCCAGCGAAACCGCGATGACATCGTGCCGTTGCGCGAGCCGGGCCAGCGGCTTCTCCAGGTCGTCCGCCATGAAATCCGAACAGAGGAAGATTACGGACCGATGCGGCAGCAGTCGCATCAACCGATCCACCGCCACGCCGACCGACGTCCCCGTGCCGACCGGCCGAGTCGCGATGAGATCGCGGATCAAGCGCAACGCATGCTTTCGCCCTTTGCGTGCCGGCAATGCGTGTTCGATGCGATCGGTGAAGAGCATCATTCCCACACGATCGTTGTTCCGCGTCGCCGCGAGCGCGAGCACCCCCGACAGCTCGATCGCGAGATCATGCTTGAAGCGCGCCCGAGTGCCAAAGCGCGCCGATCCGGACAGATCCACGGCCAGCATGATGGTCAATTCGCGTTCTTCGACGTAGCGCTTGACGAACGGTCGACCCATGCGCGCCGAAACGTTCCAGTCGATCGACCGTACTTCGTCGCCCGGCTGGTATTCGCGCACCTCCGCGAACTCCATCCCCTGTCCCTTGAACAGCGAGCGGTACTCACCGGCGAAGCTCGAATCCACGAGTCGCCGCGTGCGCAACTCGATGCGCCGCACCTGACGCAGCACATCCGCCGACGCGACGGCGGTGACGGAGTTCGCGGACGTCGCCGCAGCGCCGACCGCGGGATCGGTTGCCGTCTTGTTCGGCGTCGACAACGGAGTGGCGGGCACTCAGCTCAGGGCGTCTCGACGGTCGCGAGCAGTCGCGCGACAATCGTGTCGCTCGTGACGCCTTCCGCGTCTGCCTCGAACGATGTGAGTACGCGATGGCGCAACACGTCCGGGGCGATGCTCTTCACGTCGTCGGGAGTGACGAAGGACCGGCCGCGCAGAAACGCATGCGCGCGGGACGCCTGCCCCAAGGCGATCGTGGCGCGCGGACTGGCGCCGAACTCGATCAGCGGCGTGAGGTCGGGCGCGCCGATATCGGCGGGCACCCGCGTCGCATGCACCAGTTCCACGATGTAGTCCACAATGCGCTCGTCCATGTACAACTCGGAGATGCGACGGCGCGCGTCGAGCAGATCCTCCGGCGACGCCACGGGCGACACGACCACCTTGTCGCCACCGGCCATACGACGCAGGATCTCCTTCTCTTCGGCGCGTGTGGGGTATCCGACGCGCAGCTTGAACATGAAGCGATCGACCTGCGCTTCCGGAAGCGGGTACGTGCCTTCCTGCTCGATCGGATTCTGCGTCGCAAGCACGAGAAACGGTTCGGCGAGCTTATAAGTCGTGCCGCCGATGGTCACCTGCTTCTCCTGCATCGCCTCCAGCAACGCCGCCTGCACCTTCGCCGGCGCGCGATTGATCTCGTCGGCGAGGATGATGTTCGCGAAGATCGGTCCGTGCTTGACGCGAAATTCGCCGCTCGGCTGATCGAAGATTTGCGTGCCGACCACGTCGGCGGGAAGCAGATCGGGCGTGAACTGAATGCGCTGGAACGAGGTGTTCACCGTTTCGGCAAGCGTACGCACCGTCAACGTCTTCGCCAATCCGGGCACCCCCTCGAGCAGCACGTGCCCGCCCGTCAGGAGGCTGATGAGCAGACGCTCCACCATGTACTCCTGCCCGACGATCCGGCGCGCGACTTCGCGCAGCACACCCTGCACCAGAGCCGCATCGGCCGACACGGCAACGCTCGTGGTCACGTGGTCCTGCTCCTCGGGAATGCGATGAAAGGCCCGGTCCAGAGGCGGATCCGGGAGATCAGAACGTTAACCGCGCGAACGGGGCCGACGACACAACATTGGCGCGTCCGGATGCATCGCCCTATACCCCGCGAGACCGGGGTTGGCTCCCGAGGAAGTCGCTACGATGAAGGGACGAGGGCTTCGAGCACCGCTCGTTCGCGCGTGCTCAAGGCGCGCGTCTCCCCCGGCGGCAGGTCACCCAGCTTGACCGGACCGAAGCTGGTGCGGACGAGCCGTTCCACCTCGAGACCAAGTGCATCGCACATGCGACGGACTTCGTGCGTCTTCCCTTCGGCGATCGTGACTTCGAAGGCCCAGCGCCGGTTGCCCAGTGGCGTAGCGCTGACATCGCGGGGCACGACCAACCCGTCGTCGAGCTGCACGCCGTGGCGGGCCTCGCGCACCGCGGTCGCGGCATCGCCGCGCACCGTGGCGACGTACGTGCGTTCGACTTCGTTGCTCGGATGCGTGAGCGCGTGCGCGGCTCGCCCGTCGGTGGTCAGCAGCAGCACCCCTTCGGTCATGTAGTCGAGCCGACCCACGTATACGAGGCCCGGCACCTTGTGCACGAGATCGAACACCGTGGCGCGCCCCTGTGGATCCTTGCGCGTGGTCATCACGGCGGCCGGCTTGTGCAGCACGATCCAGCGATGCAGCTCCACGTTTGCGCGAACGGCATCGCCGTCGAGGGTGATCTTGTCGCGCGTCGGGTCCACCACCTGCCCGATCACGGCCACCTCACCGTTCACGCGCACCCGCCCCTCGGCGACCGCGCGATCGGCCTCGCGACGCGAGGCCAGTCCGGCCCGCGCCACGGCGCGCTGTACGCGCATCGGGCCTTCGGGCGCCGCTTTGACCGTGCCACCCGCGCCGCCGGCTCCCGCCACGGCGGGCGCGGCACGCTTCGGTGCAGGTTTTCTGATGCGCGCGGGCCGATCGTCGGCTGGACGCGGCGGCGTTTTCACCGGTGCATTGGAGCGCGCGGCAGGATTGGGACTCGGACGCGATTTACCACCACGCGGGCCCTTACCGGCCCCTCCGGACCGATCGCCTGGTCTCGTCACTCGGCCACGACGGACTGGCCCGCCCCGCGGAGTGCGATCGCCAGTTCATCGGCGCGCGGCAACTCTTCGAGATGACGAAGACCGAACTGCTCGAGGAATTGCGCTGTCGTGCCGTACAGCAACGGCCGACCTATTCCCTCACTGCGCCCGACGATGTCGATCAGTCCGCGCTCATGCAACGACTTGAGCACACTGCCCACCGCCACGCCGCGAATCTCCTCGATCTCAGCGCGACCGATCGGCTGCCGATACGCGATGATCGCCATGGTCTCGAGCGCTGCGGCCGAGAGCCGTTGCGGGCGCACGGCGACCTGCGCGCGCTCGATCGCTTCGGCGTACTCGGCGCGCGTCAGGATCTGCCAACCGCCGCCTTGCTCGACCAGTTCGACGCCATGGCCATCAACGTCATAGTGCTCGCGCAATTCGTCGAGCGCCGCGGCCACGGCGGCCGGACTGGACTCGGCGTCGAGTGACGCAAGCGCATCGAGCGGAATGGGGCGCGATGCGGCGAACAGCGCTGCTTCAAGCAGCTTCGCTAATTGCGTCACGACGGATCTCCACGGTGCTGAAAGGACGGTGCTGCGCGATCCGCACTTCACCCAGCTTCGCCATTTCGAGCAACGCGAGCAACACGGAAAGAATCTGCCACGGTTCGGGATCGCTGCCGATCAGATCGGACCAGCGCGCCTCCCGGCGCATGGCGAGCACCGTACGAATAGTATCCATTGCACCGGCCACATCGAGCGAACGCGGCACGACGTCATGAACGGCCGGCTCCTTGGTCGTGCGCAACACACGATCGACCGCTGCCAACAGCTCGCCGAGCGAGAGCGAGAGGGGCGCCGTGATGGGCGTGATGTCGGCTGCCTGCGGAATCCAGCGCCGGCTGAACTGATGACGACGCTCCTCCCCGCGATGCTCGAGGAGGTCCACGACTTCGCGCATCTGCTGATACTCGAGCAAGCGACGCACCAGTTCGGCGCGTGGATCCTCCCACGACTCCGCGCCGTCGGCGCGCGGCAGCAGCATTTGTGCCTTGATGCGCAGCAGCCGCGCCGCCATCTCGAGGTAGTCCGCCGCCTCGTCGAGTCCCAGCGAGCCGATGCGCGCGAGGAACTGCTCGGCGATACGCGCGACGGGAATGTCGTAGATATCCAGCTGCTCGTCGCGGATGAGCGACAGCAGCAAGTCGAGCGGACCGGTGAAGTGGCTCAGCTCGACGACGAAGGTCGGCGCATCGGCGTCGTGGACGCGAAAGTTGGGAGCAATCACGCGCCGAAGGGGTTGGGGAGCATGTACGGAAAATAGAGCTTCTGGGCGGCCAACCGGAGGAAAAACGCCGGCGCGAGCCAGGCCGTGATGAGCGGGCGTCCGAACGACAGCAGCGCGAACAGCAACAGCAATCCGACGGCACCAAGGCGCTGATAGGCGAGCGCCCAGCGCGGGGGGAGCAGGTACTTGAAGACGTGCGACCCATCCAGCGGCGGAATGGGGATGAGGTTGAACGCCGCGAGAATGAGATTGATGAAAACACCCGCTGCCAGCATCTGTTGCAGGATGGCGAGGGGGCGCGCGACCTCGACCACCGCCTGCCCCAGCAATCCCACGAGTACAATCAGCGGCACGCACAGGATGGCGATTATGATGTTCGTAACCACACCGGCCATCGACACGATGATGTCTCCCCGGCGATAGTTGCGATAGTTGCGCGGGTTGACCGGCACCGGTTTGGCGCCGCCAAAGATCGGACCGCCAAGCAGCGCCAGCATGACAGGCAGGAGCACCGTCATGAACGGGTCGATATGCTTGAGGGGATTCCACGTCAGCCGGCCGAGCTGATAGGCCGTCGGGTCGCCCTGCTTGAACGCGGCGTAGCCGTGCGCGTATTCGTGAGCGACCATTGAAAACAACAGCATGGGCGCGACGAGGACCAATTGCTGGATGGCGTCCAACGCGGCGGGGGCGAGGGTCTCACGACCGGTGATTGCAAGCAAGTCTGACCTGCAACGTAATTGTGGACAACCCGGGTGTCAAAACAGTCGTGACCCATCGCGCCTGCAGACGGATGGGTGGGGATCTTGACCGAACTGCCCGCATGCAATACGTTACCCAGTCTGCCGATGATCGACTCGGCGCCTTCGAGCGGTCCCGACGGACGGACCTGTCTTTTCGCTTCTTTTTTGCTTGCAGCTGGAGAGTTTTTCGTGCCGAATATCAAGTCTTCAAAGAAAGATCTGCGGAAGTCTCGTGCGGCGGCCCTGCGCAATCGCGCGCAGCGTTCTGCGCTACGGACTGCCGTCAAGAAGGCGAAGACGGTCGGTGCGAACGAGGGTGAGCAGGTCAGCGCGGTCTCGTTGCTCGATCGCTCCGCCCGCAAGGGACTCATTCACCGCAACACCGCTGCGCGTCAGAAGAGCCAGATCGCCAAGCGCGCGGCCAAAAGCGCCTGAGTTCGCGCCGAATCTGGCTGAAGACGCAAAAGGGGCCGGAATCCACAGGATTTCGGCCCCTTTTGCGTTCCGACGCGGCAACCCTTCTCCCCCGCGGTCGGTCATGGATGAAGCGCCGCGATCGTATCTGACTTCCCGCCGGTCCGCAGGAATTCCGCAAACTCCTCCGGAAGACCGGCGTCCATCACACCGCGCGCAGCCGCCTCCACATTGTACGGAACCCGCACGAACTCAACGCGCGGTTCCCCGTCGCCGAGCGCGAGTCGCACGTAACCGGCGCGCCAGTCCCCATCCTTCGGTCTGCCCACGCTGCCGGTGTTGATGAAGTGGATCCCCTCCACCACGCGATGCCACGGCTTGTGCGTATGTCCGAACGCGATCACGTCTCCACGCTTGAGCGAGACGGATGCCGCCATCTTGAGGCAGAAGTCGTCGGAACGATCTTCAGTCCAGTAGAGCGTGTTGAGCGTCGGGGTACCGTGCACGATCACGAGGCGCGGTCCTGCGGCATGCCCACCAAGCGGCCGCACGTCGAGCGAGAACGGCAAGCTCCCCAGGCATCGCCTGGTGTCGGCGGTGACCGCGCTGCGCGTATACTCGTAGCTGATGTGGGCAAGCACTTCCTGTCGCGGTGTCTCGCTCTTGCAGCCGCAATGCTTGTAATCCGTCGCGACGGTGGAATCGTAGTTGCCGGCAATGCCCGCGATATCACGCGCACGCAACCGCCCGACAACCTCGTTGGGGTTGCTGGAGTAGCCCACGAGATCGCCCGCGTGATAGATGGCCTCGACATCTCCGCGCGTGTCGATGTCCGCCAGTACGGCGTCGAGTGCGTGCAGATTGGCGTGAATATCCGAGATGAGCGCGAGCTGCATCGGTCAGTCCGTGACGTTGGTCAGTGCAGTGGAGGCCGAGCGTTCAAGGAAAACGCGACCGTTGTCGAGTGCGTCGCGCAGCGTGCGTGCATCATCTTGAGCTGGGATTCGATCCACCGTGTCCAGGAATGCCTGTACCGCCTCGCGCAGGCGCTCTCGTGTGCGCCGAAACGCGTTGCGCTGCACTTCGTGGTTCCCAGTGACGGCGGCAGGATCTTCCATGCCCCAATGCGCAGCGACACCGGCCGTCGGCATAAACGGGCACGCGTCGCGCGCGGCGTCGCACACCGTAATTACTGCATCCCATGGGTCGTTGATTACCGCTTCGATGCCTTGCGACCGTCCTCCGTACCAGTCGATACCCGATTCGGCGAGTGCCGCGACCGCGAGCGGATGCACGCCTGGCCCGGGGTCTGATCCAGCGCTCGCCACGACGACACGATCACCACCAAGTCTCGCGAACAGCGCCTCAGCGATCTGGCTGCGCGCCGAGTTTCGGGTACAAAGCACGAGTATGCGCAGGGGGAACTGAAGGCGCTCGGCTTGTGCGGCTTCGCTCATGCGGGCCTCGCCGTTGGACTCGAGCGCGACGCACTGAAATATCGGCGCCGCGCCCAGAGCGACGCGTACACCAGCCCCACCAACGCGGGCACTTCGATGAGCGGACCGATGACCGCCGCGAGCGCTTCTCCCGACGAAATGCCGAACGTGGCGACGGCGACCGCAATCGCGAGTTCGAAGTTGTTCCCCGCCGCCGTGAACGACAGCGAGGCCGTGGTTTCGTAGTCGAAGCCCAACCTGCGCGACAACCAGAACGCGAGTCCGAACATCGCGCCGAAGTACACCAGCATGGGAATCGCGATGCGCAGCACATCCAGCGGCAGCGAAAGGATCCGATTACCCTGCATCGCGAACATGAGCACGATAGTGTAAAGCAACCCGAGCAGCGCGGTTGGCCCAAACCTGGGCATGAACACGCCGTCGTACCACGCGGGCCCCTTGGTCGCGACCAGCGCCTTGCGTGTAAGATAGCCGGCGATGAGCGGCACGCCGAGGAAGATCGCCACGCTGCGTGCGATCTGGCCTATGGAGACATCAAGTCTTGCGGTGTCCGCTCCAAACCATCCAGGGACAACGGTCAGAAAGAGCCAGCCCAGCACCGAGTACGTAAGGATCTGGAACACCGAGTTGAGCGCGACGAGCACTGCCGCCAGTTCCCCCGATCCGCAGGCAAGAGAGTTCCAGATCAGCACCATCGCGATGCACCGCGCAAGACCGATCAGTACGAGCCCGTTACGATACGCGGGCATATCTGGAAGAAAAATCCACGCCAGCGCGAGCATCAGGATGGGTCCGATGACCCAATTGAGCAGCAAGGAGGTGCCAAGCAGTTTCGTGTCGCGCAGATGCGGGCCGATGGTTTCGTAGCGCACCTTCGCGAGCACGGGATACATCATCCACAGCAATCCGATCGCGATGGGGACGGACACGCCCGCCAGCTGCACGCGGTCCAGTGTCGCGCCCAGGTCGGGATAGCGCCGTCCGATAAACAGCCCGATACCCATGGCCGCAAAGATCCAAACCGGCAGGAAACGGTCGAGTGTGGAGAGCTGCTGGAGTATCGGCGCGTCTCCGAGGTCGGACGCTGCCGGCGATGAGCGCGCGGCTCTCACGTTGGAAGCAACCATCAGCAGGGCGCCTCGGCACGCGCCCGCACCAGCACCGCCGCCGCCTTCCGCTCAGCATCGAGGGAAGGCACGCCCACGAAGCAGGAGCGCACGCAGGCGACGAGATTGCGATGCACGGCGTTGCGCGCGTCGGCCAGACGGTAGTGGGCGAACTTCCATTCACGAGTCGCCGTGACCAGCCCCATGCGGCGGAGGTAGGCCAGATGACGGGACACCGCCGGCTGCGACATGCCCAGCAGTTCGACGAGGTCGCAGACGCAAAGCTCGCCCGCGATCAGCGCGCTCAACACGCGCAGTCGCGTGGGGTCCGCGAAGCCCTTAAACAGGGCGTCCAGATCTGCAACCTGAATATCCGGATCGTTCGTCGAGCCGGTGCTGGTATCGATGGTGCAGGCAGTCATACAAATTGGCTCGAGTAACATCATATGTGTGTTGCCAGATGCAAACTGCTTACGCGTATATGACTTGTCAATTGGCGCCCATCGCTCGTAATGATGTTTCCGATGGTTCGTTCGCTTCCGCCCTGGGAGGACGTGCCCCGAAGACGTGGCGCGAACAGCACGAAGGCTCCGCGACATCGCGGAGCCTTCGTGCTGTTCACAGCGTCTTCCTTTCATGTCTTCCGATCAGCGCTCGCTAGAACGCCGCCAGTTCTCCGCCACATCGTTCGCAATACCACTCCGTCGGGAAGTTCATCGTGCCGCACTCGGTGCAGCGCAGGGTTTTCTGCGGCTCGGTTCCCGTCGGATTGCGCACGCCGGAGCCCTGTGTCGCCGGATCGATGACCGAACGCAGAAACGCCAGATCATCGAACGGATCACGCGTCGCGTCGCCGCTTCCCGCATCCGGCCCGGGTTCCGGCGCCGGGGCGAACCCCAACCCGTCGCGTGGGCGAGCAGCCTGACGATCAGGCTCCTGCGGCACGGGCACGATGCCGTCAAGCATGTCCAGCGAGCCAAGCCCGGTCGACGTCGATTCCGCATCGGCAGGCGACGCGGACGTCGAAAAGAGCGCCAGCGCATCGTCAAACTCAGTCGCATCCAGCTCGTCCTGACGCACCTGGGCATCCCGCTCCGCCTTCCGCTCCCCGTCCCGCTGCGCTTCCTGCGGTGCATCGCGGTCTGCGTGCGGATGCGACATCGGCGCGACCACCGGCGGCAACTCGGCGGGCGTCGCTGGCGGCGTGGGGTAGTCGACGACGGGGGTGAAGATCGGCGTGGACGAGACGGGCGTTGGCGCCGCGGGCGTCAACGAAGCGTCTGCGGGAAGGCCCGCGACCGTGCGACCGACCGGTGAGGCCCAGTCGTCGGCTGACTCCGGCGCGCCCATCGCCTCCAGATCCAGCGGAGTCGGCGTGGCCGTCCGGCCGCCATTGCCCGTCACCGGCTCGTCCACGTCAGCAACTGCGTCCAACGACGTCTCCGACGTCGGCAGGTCCTCGGCCACAGCCTGCGCTGCTGGCACCGGCTCGCCCTCGCTCGCCGCCGGCGCCGACCGTGCGCTGGCGAGCAGGGTGCGCACATCCTCCACCTCCTTCAGCAGCGCATCGCGCTCCCCGCCGAGCGTACCGATACTCGCCTCGACCTCCTGACGCACCACGTCCCAACGCTCGCCGTCGTACTCACCGACGGCGGTACGCAGCATCGCTTCCGCACGCTCGTCTTCCAGTGCGGCAAGCTGCGTGTCCAGACCGTCGATGCGGGTCTCGAGATCCTCGGCGAGCGTCGAGAGCGATCCGACGTGTGCGCTCAGCTTCTCCAGAACGCCGGTTCGTCGCCCGACGTAATCGCCGTGCACACGGTCGAATACACGCGCCGACGTCTCCGCGCGCCTGGCTTCCAGCGCGGAGAGCCAATCATCGTATCGCTGCCGCTCGGCCACCAGCGTTCGCACATCTTCGATGGACACGTCTTGCCACTCCTTCAGGAAGGTCGCTCCAGCGCCCCGTCCGTCGAATTATGGACGAGCACGCTCTCCATCACCTGTGACCGGTGTCGCAGTCGATCCTCAATGGGACCCTTGGCGTCGTCACCCGTTCCCCTCGCGTCGCGCGCCTGCTGCCCCGAAACTAGAACCCGGATGGCGCACGAAGCCCGCGCAGCGTCGCCGCCTCCGCGTCGTCGAGCGGGCGCGCACCACCCAGCAGTTCCGCAACAAGGACGATGCGCGCGGCCTGTTCGACACTCTCCAGTCGCAGCAGCGCATCTTCCAATGATTTCCCCACCGCGGTGACGCCGTGGTTGGCCAGCAGAAAGGCATCATGTCCCGCCAGATACGGCGCCATGGCCTGCGGGAGCGCCAAGGTGCCGGGGCGGCCGTACGGCACCAACGCCACGGGTCCCACCACGACCGGCACCTCGGGCAGGACGTTGTCGGGCAGCGCGCGGCCGGCCGTCGCAAAACCGGTCGCCACCGGCGGATGCGCATGCACCACCGCCCGCACATCCGCGCGCGCCGCATAGCAGGCCAGATGCATTGCCAGCTCCGATGACGGCCGACGACCAGCCACCACCGGTTGCGTATCACGCGGCGGTTCGTGCGGCGTGTCGTGGTGACGCATCGTGCCGTCGGCGTGCAGGTGCAGCACGTCGTGCGCGGTCACGGTGCCCTTGTCCACGCCGGACGCGGTCACCAGCAACTCGCCGTTGCGCAGCCGGAGCGAAAGATTCCCTTCCGCTCCGGCAAGCAGACCGCGCGCGTGCAAACGGCGGCACGCTGCAGCCAGCGCGGCAGACGCCGATGCGATCTCCCCCGCATCGAGCGCGTCGGTCATCGGCGCGCCGCCAGGTCAATCGCCAGCGTCAGGAGTCCGCGCGATACACCACGCGTCCGCCCACGACGGTGATGCGCGCCTGACCGCTGAGTTCATGACCGCCGTACGGCGTGTTGCGCCCCTTCGATCTGAAACGCGACGCATCCACCGTCCACTTGCGCGCCGGATCGAACACCGACACATCGGCAACGCTACCACGCGCGAGTGTGCCACCGGGCAGTCGGAACACGCGCGCGGGCTTGCAGCTCATCGCGTCCACCAACTGCGAGAGGGACAGCACACCCTGATGCAGCAGATACGTGCAGTTCACGCCCAGCGCCGTTTCGAGACCGACGATGCCGTTCGGCGCATCGGCGAACTCGCGCTCCTTCTCGTCGTAGTGATGCGGCGCATGATCGGTCACCAGCAGATCGATGGTGCCGTCGGCCAGGCCCTCCTTCAGCGCATCGATGTCCGCCTGCGTGCGCAGCGGCGGATTCATCTTCGCGTTCGTGTTATACCCCTCGACGGCCGACTCGGTGAGCGAAATGTGATGCGAGCAGACTTCGGCGGTGACGCGTATTCCACGCTCCTTCCCCCAACGCACCAACTCCACCGCCCCCTGCGTGCTCAGGTGACACAGATGGATGTGTCCACCCGTGCGACGCGCAAGCAGGATATCGCGAATCACATAGATCTCCTCGGCTTCGGCCGGGATCCCCTTCAGTCCAAGCTTGGCCGACACGAGCCCTTCGTTCATCGAGCCGCCGCGCGCGAGCGACATGTCTTCGCAGTGCTCGGCAACCGGCACGTTGAATGCCCGTGCATACTCGAGCGCCGTGCGCATGAGGTGCGCGCTTTCCACAGGCCGCCCGTCGTCGCTGAACGCCACCGCCCCTGCCCCGACCATCTCTCCGAACTCGGCCAGCGTTTCTCCCTTCTGCGCGACGGAGATCGCGCCATACGGATAGACGCGTGCAAAACCAGCCGATTCGCCCTGCCGCTTGACGAAGCCGACGGTCGCCTGATTGTCCGTGACGGGACGCGTGTTCGGCATTGCGCAGACGGCGGTGAATCCACCGGCCACCGCGGAGTGCGCCCCCGTCGCCACCGTCTCCACGTCCTCGCGTCCCGGCTCACGCAAATGCACGTGCACATCGATGAGCCCCGGCGCAACGACATGTCCGGCGCAGTCGAAGACTTCGGCACCGTCGGGCGCGTTGATGTTGCCACCGCACGCCTCCACCAGGCCATCGCGCAACAGCACATCGCCAATGGCGTCCATGGACTGCGACGGATCGACGATGCGTCCGCCACGAAGCAGAAGATCTCGTGCCATCAGGCGGGCCCTCGCTTGGCGGCTTCCGCGAGTTCCGGTCGACCACCCGCGAGGAGATAGAGCACGGCCATGCGAACGGCAACGCCGTTCGTGACCTGATTCAGGATGACGGAGTGCGGTCCGTCGGCTACGTCGCTATCGATTTCCACGCCGCGATTCATCGGCCCAGGGTGCAGAATGAGAAGGTCGCGCGGCGCTGCATCCAACCGCGCACGAGTGACACCGAAGACGCGATTGTACTCGCGCAGCGACGGGATGTAGCCGGCCTGCATGCGCTCAAGCTGCAAGCGCAGAATGTTCAGTGCATCCGCCCACTCGATTGCATCCTCGATGCGATCGAAGACGGTCACGCCCATCTCGCCGATGGCATTGGGAAGCAACGACCGCGGTCCGCAGACACCGACGTCGGCGCCGAGTTTGCGCAGTCCCCAGATGTTGGAGCGCGCCACGCGCGAGTGGAGCACATCGCCGCACAGACACACGCGCTTGCCGGTAAGATCTCCGAACTTGTCGCGCAACGTGAGCAGGTCGAGCAGTCCCTGCGTGGGATGCTCGTGCGTCCCGTCGCCCGCGTTGATCACGTTCGACTCGATGCGTTCGGCGAGGAAGCGTGCCGCGCCCGACGCCGGATGCCGCACGACGACCATGTCGATCTTCATCGCTTCGAGATTGCGCGCCGTGTCCACGAGCGTCTCACCCTTTGACACGCTCGATCCGGCGACGGCAACGTTCACCGTGTCCGCGCTGAGTCGCTTCTCCGCAAACTCGAACGAGATGCGCGTACGCGTGGAGGGCTCGAAGAACAGGTTGACGATCGTCATGCCGCGCAACGTCGGCACCTTCTTGATCTGCCGCTCCGAGATCTCGCGGAAGGGCACGGCGGTATCGAGCACGAGCCGAATCTGTTCCGCGGAGAGCTCCGCCAGTCCGAGCAGATCCTTGCCGAGCGAACCGGCCATCTGTCAGCCCTCGCCGTCGCGCGAGGCGATCACCACTTCATCGCGCCCATCGAGTTCCTCGATGAACACATCCACACGCTGTCCGTTGTGCACGTCCACCTTGCGACCAACGACGTCGGCATGGATCGGCAACTCGCGTCCACCGCGATCGATGAGCACAGCCAGCGCGATACGCGCGGGACGTCCAAAATCGGCCAGTTCGTCGAGTGCCGCGCGCACAGTGCGGCCGGTGTAGAGCACGTCATCCACGATGACAACATTCTGGTCGTCGAGTGTCCACGGCAGATGCGTCGCACCCACAACGGGCCGTGGCCCCACGGTCTGCAGGTCGTCGCGGTAGAGCGTGATGTCGAGAGCGCCGCAGGGGATCGTCGCCCCTTCCTGCGTCGCGAGCATGCGCACAATCCGCTCGGCGAGTTGCACGCCGCGCCGTTGGATGCCGACGAGCACCAGCCCGTCGGTCCCGGCGTTCAGCTCCACGATCTGATCGGCCATGCGACGAAGCGTGCGATCGAGTGCACGCGCGTCGAGGACTATTTCTGGCTTGTTGGTCATGGCCGGAGAATATACCGGCCCGACACGGATTCCCTACACTTGGCGTCTGCCGCTGCCAATGCTAGGAGTCGCGGCGAACCTGCGGAATCTCGGACTTGTTCGGACGCGCCGGCCACGAACCGGAGAGCGGCGACACGTGCCGCGCCGCACTGCGGGCGGCGCGCAGGCGCGCCTTGTCCACCGGGGGCAGCGACTGCGTTGCCGCGTACATGGCGATATCCGCTGCGGCCTCGAACGTAGCCTCGACAAAGCCATGGCTCCAATCGGGACCGTACGGGTGCACGTCCGCACGCTCATCCACGCCGCGCCCGAAGGCGAGGCACTTATCAGCGGCTTCGCGCAAGGTGCGACTGCAGGCGAGGTGCGAGACGACGATATGGTAGCCATCGCGGCGTCCCATCAGGTATGTCGGCGAACGCAGGGCGTCGCCAGCCGACGGCTCGACCAAGCCGGAGGCGATTCCCGTGAGCAGGACGCACTGCTGAGAGAAATATCCGCGCACCGGCTCGACCGGCGGCTCCTCGAGGATTCTGGACATCATCGTTTCCTGAACGGGGACCAGCTGTCCGCTCGCGGCAATGCGAACGGTCTCTGGCATGCGAACTGAGCAAGGCGCGTGCCGTGCAGTCCTGTCCGTTCTCCCTTACAGCGGCACGTCGACGAGGCAATTTCGTGGCCTCCACCCTACTGTCGCTGCGGCCCCGACGCCACATGGGATCGGGACCGATCGGCGGCAAGTGGTCGATCCGCACTCGTGTACACCCGCGAACGAGCCCGCGAATCAGCCCGCGAACAAGTGGAGCTCCGTGCCAATAAAATCGGCCATGTCCATCGTCTCCTGCCAATCCGGATGACGAAGCGTGATATAGCCGTCGGACAGCAGGGTGCTCTTCCAGTCGCGGCGCATGGTGCCCGGCTGCAGCAGGTCTACGGTGACAATGGCCTCACCGCATCGCTGCCGCACGCGATCGAGTCCCTCGATGCGCTGAATCCGGCCCTGACCGTGCGCGCGCTTGGTGATGCAGGCGCAGTTGTACTTGCGTTCCATCTCGAGCGAGAAGGTGCCGAACAATTCGGCCTCTGCCCACCCCGAAAACAGGTCGACGTCGCTGGCGAAGTTCATCAGGTCCACCGTGCGCGCGCCCGGCGGACGCGCGGCGACTTCGCCAAAGACCGCCTCCCCGTCGGACTTGCGGTACCACTCCATGTGCGTAAAGCCGTGCTGGTAGCCGAGCACCTGGAGCACCTGCTCGCCCATCGCACGCCCGCCGGCGAGCTTCGGGTCATCCACTTCGCGGTAACTGAGTGTCTGCGGACTGATCCACTCGTTCGTGCGCGCCACCAGCGGTCGCGGGCGATAGAAGCCGATATGGAAGTACTGGATCTCGCCACCGGCGCAAATGGTGTCGTACGTGTACTCCTCGCCGTCGATGAATTCCTCGATGTCCACGATGGCGATGTGTCCCAGCTGCGCGATCGCGCCTTCGACTTCGGCGACGTCGTCGCAGCGGAACGTGTCCATCGAACCCGCGCCGGCGATCGGCTTGATGATCAACGGATAGCCGAGCTTCTCGGCGCCTGCGAGCACCTCGCGCGCCGTATGCGCCACTTCGTGCCGCGGCACGCGCACACCGCCCGCGGCGAGCGCCTGCTTCATCAGGTCCTTGTTGCGAAAGCGGAGCGACTGTTCGTACGACTGTCCCGGCACGCCCAATGCCTCGCGAATCTGCGCGGCGATCTCCACGCCGGGCTCCCACAGACAGCAGACGCGATCAAGCGCGCGATTGCCCAGCCAGTTGCGGATCTGCGCGATCGCGGAGTCGGGATTCGCGAAGAGATCGGGAACCTGCAGATATCCGCTCAAATACCGGCGCGCCGACTCGGGGAGGTCATGCCCCGGACCGCTCGCCACGCCCAGCACGGTGGCGCCCTGCCCGGCCAGGCCTTTCGTGAACAGCGGCATCTCACCCGGATAGCCCGGCGTAAGCATCAGAACGGTCTTGGACATGGCCATCGGAGTGGAGTGCGGGAACAGGCGCGATCAGCCGAGGCGGACGCGCACGGAGGAGACCACCTGTTGGAGCGCACGCTGCACGACCGTCGTGTCAGGATGCCGGACCATGACGAACCCTTCGCCTTCGTAGCTGCCCGTGGGCACCTGCCCGATATACGGGAGGCGCACATCGCACACCAACGGACCGAGGTCGCGCTGCACGAGCTCGAGTCCATCGATCGCGACAACGCGACCGAGTCCCTGTCCGCGCAGATACGCCGTACCGACCGCGTAGCGACGCTGGGGCGTTTCGAACGTGCCATTGATCATGAGATTGGCCCACGCGCCGACAAAGTCGATGTCGTGTGCGCGCGCGATCATCGTCGTGATCTGGGCCCCGGGCGGACGCGCGGCGATCTCGCTGATGGCGACCGTGCCGTCGGAGCGGCGGAACCACTCGCAGTGCGTCACGCCGGTGGTCATGCCGAGGGCGTCGAGTGCCTGATCCCCCACCGTGCGGATGTCGTCGTAGTGCGGGTCGTCGACTTCGCGCGGCAGTAGCACCCCCCATTGAATCCAGGGATTCTCGATGACCGTGAGCGGCGTTGGGTAATAGTGCGTGAGCGAATGCCAGACAGCGCGTCCGTCGATCGAGATCGTTTCGAGGGAGTGCTCCGTGCCGCGCAGGAATTCTTCGGCCAGCAACGGGCGTTCGGCCGCTGGCGGATGCGACGCGAGGACCGCGTCCAGCCCGGCCGCGTTGGTCACGCGATGCGTGGCGATGGCGCCGGCACCCGCGGGCGGTTTGACGACCACTGGGAATCCGACCTCGCGCACGAAATCCATCGCGTCGGCAGCCGTACCCACCAAGCGATGACGAGCGACGGGAATGTTGGCCGCGCGGAGCACGTCCTTCATGCGCGCCTTGTCGCGGAAGTTCATGGCCGCAGCGCTGGGCAATCCGGCGATCCCCATCCGCTCGCGCACCACGGCGAGTGGCAGCTGCGCCTGTTCGTATGCGCCGAACAGCCGGTCCACGCGTCCGAGGCGCGCCGCCAGGGAGCCGACCGCCCACTCCAGCTGTTGCGTATTGGTGATGTCGTCGACCTTCCAGTGGCCGACCAGTCGTCGGGCCACCCTCGGAGCCAGCCGGCCGAGCGGCTCCTGTGCCACGACGGCCAGCGCTACCCCGGACAACGACGCGGCCGCCTCGATCATCTCGGAGGCGGCCGGCGAAAACATCGGTGCAACGAAAACGACGAGTGTCATTCTGGAGTAATGCAGCTCCATCGGGAAACCGGCAAGACGTCGCGCACTCTGAACGAGTGGCGATCGATGGCGCAGGGTTACTGGCAGACCCAGGCACCGCCCTGTACACGCTGCGTCACCTTCACTCCCGTGGCCGAATCGGCCGCAGTGATCGTCACCTGTTCGTTCTGTCCGTCTTCGATGTTTGCGGTGCTGCAGGCCGCGACCTTGCGACCGGCGAGCACGCCAGCGCTGTCGGCGCTGAATGTGCCGAAGTCCTGCGCGCCGTTCGAGCCGGGCGCGCGGGTGCCCGTGATCTTGATGCGTGCGGCGGGCGCCCACCCTTTGCCTTTGAAGATCAGGCGAGCACCCTGCGTGGTCCGCTCGGCCTCGACGTTCAGCTGGGGCTTCGCCTGTGACGCGCCGCCGAAGGCGAGCGCGGTGGTCGTCGTGAGCGCGAGGGCCGCCACGGCCATCACGGGCGCCAGCATACGGCGCACAGTCGTCGAACACGCGCGCGACTGGGCGCGATTGGTCCGCTGCATGTCCTGCATCGTACTCCTCCGAAAATCAGGTGATGCGCCGGCGATACTGCCGGCAAGTAGACCGGAAATTGCGAGTAAACGCGCCCGACCGCAACGTGTACATTCGGGTACCTCAAACAGCCGGACTTCCCTCAGATGACCGTCGTACCCCGCACTGCCCAGATCATCCCATTTGGCGAACACACCCCGCGCGTG
This sequence comes from Gemmatimonadales bacterium, assembly GCA_038213465.1. Classification (GTDB taxonomy): domain Bacteria; phylum Gemmatimonadota; class Gemmatimonadetes; order Gemmatimonadales; family Gemmatimonadaceae; genus Gemmatimonas. The sequence goes on from JBBQTA010000020.1 coordinate 74,170, forward strand.
GCGGCCGATGTCTTTCTTGCCCCGACCGCGACGATCATCGGTGACGTCGATATCGCGGGGGGCGCGAGCGTCTGGTTCGGCTGCGTGCTGCGCGGTGACGAGCGTGGCATCCGCATCGGCGCAGACACGAACGTGCAGGACCTCGCGCTCATTCACACCAGCCGCGGCGGTCCCGACGCGACGCTTGGCGAGCGTGTGACGATCGGCCATGCCGCAATCATTCACGGCTGCACCATTCACGACGACGTGCTGGTCGGCATGGGTGCCATCATTTTGGATGAAGCGATCGTGGAATCGCACGCGCTGATTGCCGCGGGCGCGGTGGTGTCACCCGGCAAGCATGTGCGCAGCGGCGAGCTGTGGGCCGGGTGCCCGGCGCGAAAAGTCAGCGAGCTGACCGACGCGCATCGCCGAACGATCGCCTCGACGCCGCCGCACTATCGTCAGAAGGCCGCGCAGTATCTGCAGGAGTTGGCGCGCCACCACGGCTTCCTGGGCTAACCGCAGAGGCGTTGGGCCAACAGTCGCATGAACAGTCCGACGTCGGTGACAATTCCCACCGACTCGATGCTGCCGCGATCGGCGAGCTTGGTGACCACGGCCGGATTGATGTCGACGCAGATCAGCTTCACGCCAGCGGGCGTCATGTTGCCCACGCCGATGGAATGCAGCATGGTGGAAAGCATGAGGACGATTTCGCAGCCCTGCAGGGCTGCGGCGTAGGCGCGTTGCGCCTCCACGAGATCCATCAGTGTGTCCGGCAGTGGCCCGTCATCGCGAATGGATCCGGCCAGCACGTAGCGCACGTTGTGCCGCACGCACGCGTGCATGATGCCGCTGGTGACGATTCCCTGCTCCACCGCGTCTCGAATGGACCCGGCGTAACGCACGCGGTTGATCGCACGCAGATGATGCCGGTGCCCGCCGCGCACGCCACGTCCGCGCGAGAGGTCCACGCCGAGCGACGTGCCGAACATGCTGCTTTCGATGTCGTGCACCGGCAGCGCGTTGCCGGTGAGCAGCACCTGCACGAAGCCACGCTTGATGAGCTGCTGCAGGTAGGGGCCGCCGCCCGTGTGGATCACGACCGGGCCCGAAACGACACACACTTTGCCACCGCGATCGACGCAGCGCGCGATCTCCCACGCCAGTTCGTCCACGGTGTGCTCGACGCGCCGTTCGCTGGAAACACCCGCGCTCATAAACGCGAACCCTTCGCCATGCGCGTTGAGCTCGGGGATCGCGACCTTGATTCCCTGATGGCCGACGACGACTGCCTCGCCCGCACGCAGATCGCGCATGAGGCGACACCACACCTGTGACGTGGTCGGGTCCACCACGAGCATCGCGTCCATGCGCTGCCCCTGTGCCAGCAGCCACGCGCCGTCGAGCAGTACTCGCGTTGGATAGATCGTCGTGGAGTAGAAGTCCTCCGGCGCCACGCCATCCTTGGGTGCGGGCTCGGTCCGCACCGCCTGCGGGTGGTCGGCGGAGGGTTCGGCGCCCAACGCGATCAATTCCGCGACGGTGGTGTCGAGCCGCTCCTGCGTAGGCGCCGTGACACGCAATTGCGCGTGCGACGGCTGGTCGAACCGGTCACCGGCTTCGAGCCTCTCGACGCGACAGCCAAGACCGGCATCCGTTGCGGCGGCGATGACGCGATTGAGCTTGCCGGTATCGAGGATGTGGCCGTTCATTTCGAGTCGTGTGGTGCGCACCGGCGATTCAAAGACCAGACCCTCACGCGCGCCTGTCCCGGGGTCCTGGTCGAGCAGCAGCGCGAGGCATTTGCAGCCGCCTCCGGCGAGCAGGAACTCGCTCACGTTGACAGCGCGCGCGTCGAAGTCCCACGCGGCGAGCTGCTGCCGCAGTTCGTCGCTGTGCGCCTGCGCGACGATGGTCCGACCGATACGCATCGCGTTGCAGGCAAAGTGCAGTGCATCCGTTTCGCGCACTTCGAGCCGGTGTGATGCCGGCACCCGCTGACGGATGCGCGCGAGGGAATCCTCGTCGAACGCGCCGGGCCAGTAGACCACGCGTCCGCCGGGGAGCGGATAGAAGCAGGTGTCGAGGTGGTAGAATCGCGGATCGACGAGGCGGAGCGAGATCACCTCGCTTTCGAACACACGCGTCAGGAGCGGGTGACACTCGATGCTCGAGCGCACGCCATAGCCAGCCCAGAGCAGCGGTTCGCCGGGTTGAAACAGCGCGTCGCCTTCGCCCTCGAACGGCTGGTCGGGTCCGAGTTCATCCACATGCAGCCGCTGATCCTGAAACCACTGGATGACGTGCGGCTCTTCGCGCTTTCGCTCCGGCACGCGAAACGATGCCGGCACGACCCGACCCTGACAGACCAGCCCCGCGTTGGCGGTGAAGACCATGTCGGGCAGGCCGGGCTGCGGCGTGAGCAACTCGATGTCGGCCAGCGTGGCGAGGGTGTCATGGAGCAGACGCCACTGCGCCCGTGCGCGCGCAAGGTCCACGCGGCCGACCTGCCCTTCCATCCACGGGTTGATGACGTACTCGACGCCATAGTGGTCGGGTGCGCACATCAACACACGCGGCGGATGAAGCGACAGGGTCTTCCCCTATCGCTTCGTCGGGCGCTTGGCCGTCGCCTTCCTCGCGCCGCGCTTGGCCGGCGCTTTCTTCGCCGACTTCGCCGCGTTTCTGGACGATTTGGCGGCCTTTTTGGGCATGGTCGATGCTCGCTTCGACGGGCCCGATTTCGAGCCGCCGCGGGAGCCCTTCTCCTCCCACAAGTCGAACACGGAGACGCCGAGCACGTCACAGAGTGCCTCGAGCGTCTCACGATGGAAGGTGATCAGCGCGCCCTTGGAGCGGACCAGCCGATAGGCGGTCGGCGCGGTGATGCGCCCGTTGGACTGCTTATGCAGCCCCCACGCGGTGATGCCAGCGTGGTCGAGCAGTTCAGGAAACCGGAGTCGGAGTTTAGAAGCCATGGACAATCATGAAGCCACGAGGTTTCGAGCGCAACTAAGCCACGAGGTAGCGAGCGCAACTTGCACTCCCGCGCGTTATGTGATTTGCCCATCGCTCTCCCGCTGGAACGGCTGCTTCAAACCTCACCTGCGATCCGCCAGCGCCGTCAAGCGGACGCCGGGTGCGTCAGACTGATGCGGAACACAGAAATCCCGCCAGCGCGGCTGCGCACTGGCGGGATCACGGATGGAGTGAGATTCGAACTCACGGAACGCTTTCACGTTCACACGCTTTCCAGGCGTGCGCCTTAAACCACTCGGCCATCCATCCCAACGGCGTCGCAAGCTCATCGCTCCCTACGCCCACGCTATACAAACGCGCCGGGCGCGGAACCCGCACGCCGGCGCGCTGTTGACCCATGACCCGTCGACCGGACGGAGCAACCTACAACGGACAGGGTGAGATTCGAACTCACGGTACCCTTGCGGGCACGCCGGTTTTCGAGACCGGTGCCTTCAACCACTCGGCCACCTATCCAAAGAAAGCACGATCAAAAAGCTCCGGACGCCAACTGCCGATCCCCAGGCGTACCGGCTCAGCGCGGAGCGCCCTCGTAGCCCTCATACTTAACGGGACTGCAGCCGGGCATCAAGGGAGCGACGGTTCCCTGTTCATGATTCGGAACGCCAGACCGGAGACACGGCGACGGCGTTTCGGTGCGCTCGCACTCCGTCGAGCCCTCCCTGACGCACCGCGTCGCCCGGGATGCCAGCGCGGTTCACTGACGCGTCGTTCGGCGACCACATGCAGGCACCTCCGCTATCTTGGGTACAACAACCTCCGCGAGGCTGGGTGAATGGACGGGTCGAATACCGAGGTTGCGTACGTCCTGCTGGTGTTCGGCTTGTTCGTGCTTCCGAAGTTTCTGCAACGGTTCCACCTGCCCAGCGCCCTCACCAGTCTCGCGCTCGGGGCGGCCGTTGCCCTCGGAGCGCACTTGTTTGTCGGGGATCCGACGATCGAGCTCTTCGCAACGCTGGGTATTGTCGCGCTCTTTCTGTTCGCTGGACTGGAGGTGGATTTCACGGAGCTGCGGCGCGAGGCGGCCGTGCTGTCGTGGCACCTGCTCGTGCAGCTCTTGCTGCTGGCGCTGGTCGCTGTCGTTGTCAGTGCGTTACTTCCGATCAGTGGTCGCGCCGCGACGCTGGTCGCGCTCGCCCTCATCACCCCCTCTACCGGTTTCATTCTCGACGCGCTCCCTCGCTTTCACCTGAGTGTACGTGAGCAGTTCTGGGTCAAGTCGAAGGCCATCTCCACCGAGCTGGTCGCGCTGGCAGTCATGTTTCTGGTGCTGCAGGGGAATGACGTGCGGCAACTGAGCATATCGATGCTGATCCTCGGTGCTTTGGTTGTCATTGTCCCACTCATGTTCAAGTTTTTTGCGAACATCATTCTGCCCTTCGCGCCGAAGTCAGAGTTCGCCTTTCTGGTGATCGTCGCGCTCGTGGCGGCGTTTGTGACGCGTCGGCTGGGTGTGTACTATCTGGTCGGCGCGTTCCTGGTGGGCGTTGCGGCGCAACGATTCCGTCGCGAGCTGCCCGGCATGACGTCCGAACGGATGCTGCACGCGGTCGAGGTCTTCGCCTCCTTCTTCGTGCCGTTCTATTTCTTCAAGGCAGGGCTGCATCTGCAGCGAAACGACCTGACGTGGACCACGCTGGGCGCGGGCATCGCGTTGCTTGCGATAGCCATTCCGCTCCGGATCGGGTCGGTGCTGTTGTTACGGAAGGTGGCACTCAACGAGGGATGGCGCGACGCCCTGCGCGTGTCGACACCGCTGCTACCCACCCTCGTGTTCACCCTCGTCATCGCGGAGATTCTTCGCGAGCGCTTCATCCTGCCCACGTGGCTGTTCGGGTCGCTGGTGCTCTACACGACGCTGAATACCATGATCCCCGGCATCGTCCTTCGCACGCCAACGGCCGACCCGGATATCATCCGAGCTGGCGATGAGCCATTCGAGGAAACGCCCGCCGCGAGCAGCTGAGTCAACTATTCCGCCGGCTTTGCCCCTTTTCGGGGCGTCTGCGACAGCGCACTTCCCGCAGCCTTCCGCCCGCGAGGGATAGTCTTTTCTGGCGAAGTGGCGAGTGCCCGGAAAATGCGCGGGCAGGCAAACGTTTACCGACGTGTGACGAAGAAATGCTGCAGCATCTTGCGCGACTCGTCCGCCATGAGGCCGCCCAGCACCGCCGCCTGATGGTTGAGCCGCGAGTGTCGCACGATATCTCCCACCGATCCGCACATCCCGGCCTTATCGTCCCAGGCTCCAAAGACCAGGCGCGACACGCGCGACAGCACGATCGCGCCCGCACACATGGCGCAGGGCTCCAACGTGACCACCAGCGTCGCCGAGCGCACTGCCTCGGCACCGACGGTCAACGCCGCCTCGCGCAGCGCCAGCACCTCGGCGTGGGCAGTGGCGTCACCGTCGCGCGCCATGCGGTTCTGCGCACGCACCACAATCCGGTCGTCCAGCACGAGCACGGCGCCCACGGGCACTTCGCCCGCCGCCATCGCTGCCCGCGCTTCCTCCAATGCCGCTTCCATCGCAACACGATCGGCCGGCACGAGCGGTGCAGTGGTCGTCACGCCGGCTACTCTATTCGGCGGCAACTCGACCGCCGCGCACTACACGCCGGCAGCAACCGCTCCACCCGGCTCGGTCGCGCTATCCTGCACCTCGCCGCTCCCGCCCACGGTCGCCCGCACGGCCATCGCGTTCGCCGCCGCCAGATCGGCGGCGTCGCCATGGCGGAACATCAGCATGTCGCCTGTCGGGTCCACGTCAGCCAGAATGATGTCGCCCTCCCTGAAGCGTCCTTCCAGCACGGCCATGGCGAGGGGATTCTGCAACAACCGCTGCACCGCCCGCTTGAGTGGCCGCGCACCGAACGCCGGCTCGTAACCTTCCTCCGCCAGACGCGCACGCGCCGCATCGGTGAGCCGGATCGACAGCTTGCGGTCGCTCAGCAGCTTGCGCAACTGCGCCAACTGCAGGTCGACAATGTGATCGAGTTCGGCGCGGCCGAGTGGGTGGAAGACCACCACGTCATCGATGCGATTGAGGAACTCGGGCTTGAACACGCCGCGCAGCGCCGCCAGCACCTCCTGCTCCACCTGCGACCACTGCCCGCCCTCGCCGGACTGCCCACGCTCGAGAATCATGTGACTGCCCACGTTGGACGTCATGATCACGACCGCGTTACGAAAATCCACTGTCCGACCCTGGCTGTCGGTGAGACGGCCATCATCGAGTAACTGCAGCAGAATGTTGAAGACATCCGGATGCGCCTTCTCGATCTCATCGAAGAGGATCACGGAATACGGGCGACGACGCACCGACTCCGTGAGCTGACCGCCTTCCTCATAGCCTACATAACCCGGTGGCGCGCCGATCAAGCGTGCGACCGCGTGCTTCTCCATGTACTCCGACATGTCGATGCGCACCATCGCATGCTCGTCGTCGAACAGGAACTCGGCCAACGCCTTGGCCGTCTCCGTTTTGCCGACACCTGTCGGTCCAAGGAAGATGAATGAGCCGATCGGACGGTTCGGGTCCTGCAATCCGGCCCGTGAGCGCCGCACCGCGTTCGCCACCGCTCGCACTGCTTCACGCTGACCGACGACACGTGTCGCCAGCACATCTTCCAGCTTCGTCAACCGCTCACGTTCCGACTCGAGCATGCGTGTGACCGGAATGCCGGTCCAGCGCGCCACGACATCTGCCACGTCGTCGGCCGCGACTTCTTCCTTCAGATATTGCGGACGACCGCCATCGTGACTGGCGAGCTTGCTCTCCGCCTCCTTCATGGCGCGCTCGAGCGACGGAATCTGCCCGTAGGTGATCTCCGCGGCCTTGTTCAGATCTCCGGTGCGCGTCGCCTTCTCCGCCTCGAAACGCGCCTGCTCGATCTCCTGCTTGATGCGGCCGACGCTGCCCAGCGTCTCCTTCTCCTGCTGCCACTGCGCGCGCATGCCGGCCACCTGCTCCTTGTTCTCGGCCAACTCCCGCTCGAGCACGGCACGCCGCTCGATCGACGCCGCATCCGTTTCCTTGCGTAATGCCTGCTTCTCGATCTCCCACTGCACAATGCGGCGTTCGACGGCGTCGATCTCCTGCGGGACGGAATCGATCTCGATGCGCAAGCGTGAGGACGCTTCATCGATCAAGTCGATCGCCTTGTCGGGGAGGAAGCGGTCACCGATGTAGCGATTGGAGAGTGTCGCCGCGGCGACGATCGCCCCGTCGGTGATGCGCACCCCGTGATGCGCTTCGTAGCGCTCCTTGAGTCCCCGCAGGATCGCGATGGTGCTTTCCACGCTCGGCTCGCCAACGAACACCGGCTGGAAGCGCCGTTCGAGGGCGGCGTCCTTCTCGACATGCTTGCGATATTCGTCGAGCGTCGTTGCGCCGACCACGCGCAATTCACCGCGCGCCAGCATGGGTTTGAGCATGTTCCCCGCGTCCATGCTTCCTTCCGCCTTGCCCGCCCCCACCAGCGTGTGCAGTTCGTCGATGAAGACGATGTAGAGGCCGTCGGCCGAGATGATTTCCTTGAGCACGGCTTTGAGCCGCTCTTCAAACTCGCCGCGGAACTTGGCGCCGGCGATCAGCGCACCGAGGTCGAGCGACACGAGACGCTTGTTGCGCAACCCCTCGGGCACGTCGCCGCTGATGATGCGCTGCGCGAGTCCTTCGGCAATGGCGGTTTTGCCAACACCAGGCTCGCCGATGAGCACCGGATTGTTCTTGGTGCGGCGCGACAGCACCTGAATGACGCGCCGGATCTCTTCGTCGCGACCGATGACCGGATCGAGCTTACCTTTTCGTGCGGCCTCGGTGAGGTCGCGCGTGTAGCGCTCGAGCGCCTGATATTGTCCTTCGGGCGACTGGTCGGTGACCTTGTGGGCGCCGCGCACGAGTTTGAGCGAGGCAACCAGCGCGGCGCGATGGGCACCGACGGTGCCGAGGAGGCGCATGCTGTCGGTGTTCCTGGCATCGGAGAGGGCGAGCAGCAGGTGCTCGGTGCTCACGTATTCATCACCAAGCGCCTTGGCTTCCTTTTCCGCCGCGTCCACGACCTGCGTGAGTTCGCGACTCATGCTTGGCTGCGCATCGCTCTGTTTGGCGTAGCGTCCGGCTTCGAGCTCGGCGGCTGCGCGCAGCGAGGTGACGTTGGCGCCGACACGCTGCAGAATGGGCACGACGATGCCCTCGTCCTGCGCCAGGAGCGCGAGCAACAGATGCAGATCATACACGAGCGGATTGCCCGCCGTGCGGGCGAGCCCCACTGCGTCGTTGAGCGCTTCAGCGCTCTTCACCGTAAGGCGGTCGGGATTGATCATGGCGTGAAGATCGGGCTGGGCGGAGCGGACGTTGAGGAGGAGTTCCCCGACTCCGGGCCGTACGTGCGACTGCACGCTGGAGTGGCAAGCACAGTACCGCGCGAATCATGCCGAAGCGGCACGGCGGGAGCGCGCGGGGTGCACTGCGCACGCCAATACAGCGCATCGCGGACACAAAATGGCGCGCCGGGTCCGCTCACCCGGCGCGCCATCATGAATTGTGTTACGGGTCGTTCGTGGTGCTCACTTGACGTTGATCATCTTCTTCATCAGCGGCACGCCATCCACCTCGAGTCTGTACAAGTACACGCCCGAGGCGGCCTCCCGCCCTGTGTTTCGAACCTTGCCGTCCCAGTAGGCGACGTAGTCACCACATGCGATCGACACGTTGTCCAGCGGTTGGCCTCCACTCACTCCTGCCGATCCTCGCTGCAACACCGGCACCGCAACGAGCTGTGCCAGCACGTTGTAGATCCTCATGGAGACGCGATACAGCTTGGCCGGATTGGAACAGGTGGGTGAATCATCCCCAACGCTGAACGGGATGGAGGTCTCGGGATTGAAGGGATTGGGGTAATTCTGCCCGAGGGAACCCTTCGAGCTTTTTACCCGTGTATCCTGCGCTTCCGAAACGTTTGGCATGATCGCGCTGAGAGCGAGCACCAGACCCAGTGCTGCCCACGAACGTTGCATGGTGCTTCTCCGACTGACGAGTCAGGTGGTTAGTCGAAGTCTCCGGTGAGGGTGAAAGGGGAAGTACCTGTAGTGATATTAGGACGCTCGGCGCGGTGCGTCAAGCAACATTCCCGCGCCCGGATCGCGCCCGGCGGACGACACCGACCTGGCAGGCGACTTCCGACGGGCGCACCGAAGCCGTTGGCACGCATTAGTTTATGGAGTCGCCAGCACCTCGAGTTCCCACGTAACGAAGGCGCGCAATGCGTGCCCATCGGTGAGATGTTGCGCAAGGAACTCGCGAAGCAGCCGCTGGTGTGCACGTGCGGCCGACGCGCTCAGGGATTGCTCGGACCCACCGAGCCATGCGAGGATCGTCGCCCGAGCCGATGCCGGCAGTCGTCGCCCGCCCGGCATCGGCCCCCCGCAGAGTGCGCACATCGTTCCACCCGCCAAGTGATTGAACGTCGCGTCCTCGTCTGCTGCAAGCGGCGTGTGACATTCCGCACACCGATCGAGTACGGGTGTGAAGCCCACCTCACTCACGAGTCGCCACAGGGCTCCCAAGGCGACCGAAACGGTCTCAGCAGGCGTGGATCGCGAGATGGCCTCTAAGCCCGCCAGAACGCCTGCGTAGACCGCCGGCGCCGCTTCGTCATGCACGACCCGCATGATGCACTCCGTCAGCGCGTTCGCCGCGGTGAAGCGCCCCAGATCGGTCGCCAGTGCCGGCCGCGAGCGCGTGACATCGAACGAGACGAGGGTGTGCAGATCCCGACCGGGCTTCGTCTGCACCTGCGCCTGCCCTTCGGCAAACAGGTCCAGCGCGCTCCCAAACCGCTTGCGCGAGGAGCGTGCACCACGGGCGAGCACGGACACCACCCCCGCCTCGCGTGTGGCAAGACGGAGGATCCGTGACGACTCGAGATAGTCGATCTGATGCAGAACGATCGCGTCGGTGACGAGCAGGGGCATGCCGGAGATTAGCAGCGCACGGGCGAAACCCGCGCCCCTCGTGGTGAATCAGCGCAAGCTGAGGTCGACACCGCCCTGTCCCGCGGCGACGCGGCGCATTTCCCGACCGGCCGGATCAAAGACGATCAGCGACGTGGCGGAGGCGGCACCATTGGCGATGCAATGCACGCGACCAAGCGCATCCGCCTGGCCGCTGCCGCAGGAGACGGCGGTACCTGTCGCATCGATCAGGGACAGCCACGACGTCGTTGCCGATGCCGGCACGCCTGACACGAAGCTCAGGTCGTCCATGCGCACTTTCATGATCCGACTGCGGAAGTTCGCCAGATCCTGAAAGAGCGAGACGTACAAAAAGCCGTCGAGTCCGATCTTGGCGCTGCCGCCGTATGTGCCCGTGGGCATGCTGCGCAACTGCAGCACGCGTCGGTTGCGCAGATCAACGCGCGCGATCGATCCTGAGCGGTTCAGGACGTATGGGAAGCTCGAGAAGTTCGCGTCGCCACCGGCCGACACGTATGCTACGTCACCGATGACAATCGCGCCCGCGCCCGAACCTCGCATGCCGGTGATGACGACGGTGTCGCGCGTGGTCCCCGTGTTCGGGATGCGAATGAGTCGTACGTCGCCGACCAGCGCATAGTTCACGCGACAGTTCGCGTTCGCATCGACCACCCAGGTTGCGTTGTCGTATTGGAAGAAATCGGTTGGACACAATCCTGCGTTCGGGATGCGCGTGCTGCTGGGCACATTGGTGCCGCTCACGCTGACGAGCGCGATCGCCCCCGAATCGCGAAGCGCGACGCCGACGAGCGCCTGTCCGCCGCTGCCGCGCAGCAAACGTGCCCGACTCGGGTTGCTCCGCGTCGGCAACTGCAACCGGCGCATGCCGCCGGTGCGCACATCGGCGATATACAACAAGTCGCCGGCAGCGCGGCTCGATGTGGCCAGCACGGTGTCGCGCTCGAGCGTGAATGCGCCCGCGTCGAACTCGGTCGGAGCGCCAAAGAGCACGCGACTGGAGCTGCTCCCCGAATCGGCCAGCAGTGTCAGCCCGGGCTGGATGAAGCCGTCGAGCACCACGATGCCCCTGGCCGGCTGTGGCGGTTCGACGAGCACGGAGTCGTCACCGCACGCCGTGACGACGGTGGCGCCGGCAAGGAGGAGCGGGAGCAGCCGCCGGGAACGGCGGCCGAACAGCGGAGTGAGCGGGAGCGTGCCGCACGTGAACAGTCGGTGCATGATCAGGGAAGGTGTCGCAGGGTGGTGGAGATCGCCCAGCCACGGCCGGGCGACGGAAATCCGCGCACCGACTGCCAGCGTGCATCCGTCGCATTCTCGAGCGACAGGGAGACGAGCATCTCGGTGGCGGACAGAGTGACGCGATGCGAGAGGGCGACATCGCACAGCGTGACCGTTGGGAGTTCGAACGCGGGATTGCGCGGACCGGCGGTGTACGGCCTCGGCCCCATCACACGCAGCAGTGTGCTGACATTGACTCCGCGCAGACGTGCCTGCAGTTGCCCCCCGCCAGCCACGCGTGACACGTACGGGGTCGGAATGCGCAGCGCGCCGCTGGTGAGCATGGCGTCGTAGACAGTGAACCACGATGACACTTCACCCCATCGCGGCTGCAGTCGCACGCGCGCTTCCGCGCCGGACAAACGTTCCATGCCGACGTTCGCCGGACTCCAGCCGAAGTTGCCGGGGAACCACACGATCGCGTCACGTGTCTGGCGCGCGACGACGCTGCCCTGCAAGGAGACGCGGCCGAGCGACGTGGCCGACTCGACGCGGGTTTGCAACTCTGCGTCGAGGAGCACGCGCTCCGGACGCAGCATGCGCACAAACAGTCGTTGTGGCGAGGAGAAATACAGGTCGTACAGCGTGGGAACGCGGACGGCTTGCGCGATGCGTGCACCGACCGTGAGCGACGCCTCGCGCGCCTCGTGCGCGAGGACGACCCGCTCGAGGGCCAGCGAGAATGACGGCAGCGCACCGAATGTGCCGATGGCATCGACACGGCCACCAACGTCCAGCGATCCTCGCGACGAGCGGCGCTCGTAGTTGGTGACCGCGAACGCGCGTCCGCGTGACTGCGCGATCCCACCGCTCGCGCGCACGCCATCGGCACCGACTCCGGCACGTAATCCCACGTCGTGCCAGCGGCCGCGCACATCCGTATCGCCCGCAATGGCGCGCGCGGTGGCATCGAGCGATGGCCTGCTTGGATCCCGATAGTGGAGCGAGAAGATGCGCACTCCCGACACCGCCTGCACGCCATCGCGCGTGAACTGTCCGCGCACGAGCACACGTGTGCTGCGCGAGCGGTCGGCGTCGTACGCCCGCACATTCGCCGGACCGACCATGCCCCGTTCGCCGGTGGACGCGAAGGCCGAAAGCTGCACCTGCGCGCCGGTCGAGCCGAGGGCAACCGTGGATCGCTGCTCATCATTGTTGACCCGACGCTCGCGCAGCGGCGCTCCGCTGGCGCTTGCGTCGTTGTCGAACGTGAAGTCGTTCTCGGCGCGGCGATGGCTCGCGCTCGCATGCCAGAGCGCGCCCGCACCTACCGTATGCCACGCACCTTCGACGAGTTCTTCGCCAAACGCGCCAACACGTGCCGACGCGGATCGCTGCGGCGCGCTGTTCAACGCGACCACGCCACCACTCGCCCCAGGGCCCGCGCCCAGCGGATCCGCGCCGAGCACGATGTTGGCGCTGCCAAGCGACGAGAGCGGCAAGTCCGAAACATCGGCCAGTCCAGTTGCCGGATCGTTGAGCGGCATGCCGTCGAGGGTGATCGCCACCTGCTCCCGTCGCGCACCGCGAACGGAGACACCCGTCTCACCTCGCGCCGAACGCAACGATGCGAAGGGCAGCGCAGCCAGCAGCCCGGATGTTGTCCCGATGCCCTGGGCACGGGCGGCCGCGACGTCCATCGACACGGCGACGCGAGACGCGCGCTGCGCATCGGCCGTCGCTTGCACACGTTGGGTCGGGAGGAGCTGCGCCGCGCTGTCTGGTCCGCTTGCCGCCGGCTGTCGCTGCGAGATCGGCCAAAGTGCGACGACAGCGACCGTCTCGCGAGCGTCCACGGTCGACCCCGTCGGCGACTCCCCGTGCGCCGTCGTCGCCGCGAGGTCCATCGTGCGCGCGCGATAGCCCACGCGACGGATCTGCAATGCGCCGATTGGTACGCGTGCACAGGACGCAGCGAGAATGCGCCACGGACCAATCCCTCCGCGCTCAGCGAGCACTGCGACCTGTGCGCCCACCATTGGCGCGCGCGTCAGCGCATCCTCGACACACAACGTCACCGAGTCGACAGGCGCCAGCGCAAGCCCCAGCAACGCGGGCAGCATCGAGATCGCCATCAGCGCGAGCCCGTCGGTCGACCGGTTCCGCGGTCTTCATCCGCCGCGCGACGCGATTGCGAGGCGCTCTCACGGCGTGCACCGCCACGACCGCGCAGCGGCAGTAACGCCAGCGCACCGACAGCGGGATCACGCGTCACCACCAGCGGCCACTCGTAGACGCGCTCAAGAATCTCGCCGCGCATCACGTCATCGGGCGTGCCCTCGGCCGCCACGCGACCGTTGTGCAGCAGCACGATGTGCGCGGCAAAGCGCGCCACGAGATTCAACTGGTGACTGACCAGCAGCACCGTGCAGCCATCGCGGGCCAACTCGTCCAACAGCTCGAACACGGCCATCTCGTGCGCGATGTCAAGGAACGCGGTCGGCTCATCGAGCACGAGCAGCGGCGCCTCCTGCGCCAGCGCCCGTGCGATGCGCACACGCTGCCATTCGCCGCCGGAGAGTTCGTCCGTGCGCCGCGACACGGCCTCGCCCACACCGGCGCGCACGATCGCCGCATCGACAGCATTGCGATCGGTCGGGCGCAGCGCACCAAACGCGGTGCGGTGCGCGTGACGCCCCAACGCGATGAACTCGTCGACGCGCAGCGGAAGGACGGGCTCCTCGCGCTGCGGAACGACGGCGGCGCGGCGCGCAAACTCCCGTTGCTCGATGCGTCGCACATCAATGTCGCCCAGCATCACCCGGCCGCTCGCCAACGACACCCGACGGAGCAACGCGCGCACGAGTGTGCTCTTGCCGCTGCCATTCGGCCCGACAACGGCGGTGATCTCACCGGCACGCGCCGTGAGCGACACGCCCTCCAGTGCGGCACGCGTCCGGTCGGCGTAGCGGACCGTGACGTCGTCGAACTGCAGCGCCGCGTTCTCCGTCATGTGGCCAGCTTGCGCAAGCGCGCCAAAAAGAATGGCACACCGATCAATGCCGTGACGGCACCCAGCGGCAGTTCGGCGGGCGCGCGCACGGTGCGCGCCAGCAGATCGGCGGCGATCAGCAGAACGGCGCCATAGATGGCGGAAAGGACCATCATGGGTCGGTGACGCTGGGCGCCGAGTGCCCGCGCAAGATTGGGTACGACGAGTCCAACGAAACCGATGAGTCCTGCCGCAGCTACCGTCGCAGCGGCAAGCCACGACGCCACGAGGAAGATGCGACGCGCGGACCGATCGACATGCACGCCGAGTGCCGCCGCCGTATCGTCGCCGAGCACCAGCACATCGAGATCGCGCGCCCACCAGAGGAGCGGCGCGCCCAGCACGACGATCGCTACCGCCAGGCGTGCGACGGACATCCACGTGGCGTCCGCCGCAGAGCCCATCATCCACCACAATGCACCGCGCAGCCGATCGGGAGGCGCATCGGCCAAGGCAACCAGAATGGCCGCGTTGGCGAAGGCGCCCACGACCACGCCCGCCATCAACAGCAGTCGCGTGTCGCCACTCCCGCCCACCACGCGCGCAATTGTCGCGACCAGCAGCGTCGCAATCGCTGCTCCCACAAACGCGCCGAGGGTGACGAGTGCCCCGCTGGCCACGCCAAGTCCCATCAGCACAACGGCGCCAACCGCCGCACCGCCACTCACGCCGAGCAGGTACGGCTCGGCCAACGGATTGCGCAGGGTGCCCTGCAGCGCGCCGCCGCTCAGCGCGAGTCCCGCTCCCACCAGTCCGGCGAGCAGCACGCGCGGCAGTCGCAGCTCGCGCACGATCGCCAGCACCGACGGCTCACCGACGCCACGTAGTGCGTCGAGCACGTCGCCAAGCGGCACGCGCACCGCGCCGACGGCAACGGCCACGAGGGACATGACGATCAGCAGCACCACACCGGCCAGCGCCGCGACGCGCACGTCCTTCATGACACGCGTCAATGGCAGCGGTGCGACGTGGATCACTTCCGCTCCGGTACTGGCGCGGATGTCGGCGACGCCACGAACGCGCTGTCGCCGGAGAGCGCCCGTGTCAGCTGCTGCGCGCGTTCGGGGTGCAGCAGTCGGGCGAGTGAGACGGCCGCCATGCCCAGCACCACGGACGGGCGACCCGTGAGGGTGGGGTCGATGATGCCCAGTCGACCTTCGCGTACGGCGCTGACCGCACGCCACGACGGAGTTGCCGCGATCGTTTGCACCGCTTGCGCACTGGCAAGGACACGCTCCGGATCACGCTTGGCGATCTCCTCGATCGAGACGGGCGGGGAGGGCGCCTCCATTTCATGGAACACGTTGCGTCCACCGGCGATCTCGAGCAGTTCGTCCAGATAGCTGCCGCCACCGACCGCCAGCACGGGGGAATGCCAGAGCGGCCAGACGACGGTGACCGGTTCGGCACCGCGCATGGCGTCTCGCACGCGATTGAGTGTGCGCTGCACGGAGTCGGCGACCTGCCGCGCACGGGGCGCGGCGTCGAGTGCGACGCCGAGCGTGCGACAGAGCGCCATGAACTGCCCGATATGATCGACGCGTAACGCGAGCGTTCGTACGCCGGCGCGGGTGAGCGCGTCGGCGGCCGCACGATTCTCCGCCGTGGCGTACAGGATGACGAGCGTGGGACGCACGCCGAGAATGGCCTCGACGTTGGGACGGATGCCGTCGCCGAGTGGCGCGACTTGTTTAGCCTCCGCCGGAAACTCGTCCCACTTGCTTCGTCCAACGAGGCGGCCGTTCGCACCCATGGCGAAAATGACTTCGGTCGCCGCGGGATTGAGCGACACGACGCGTTCGGCGTAGCGCGCGTCGACCGGCAGCGCCAAACCGAAATCGTCAGTCGCGGTGGCTGCAACAGTTTCGCTGTCGGCCGCACGCGAGCAGCCAAAGCCGGCAAAAATGGCCAGCAGGCAGGTACGGCGTCGGATCGTGCGTGCGACCGGAAACAAAAAGGACATCCTCTCCCTGCGAGAAGATGCCCGAGCACGCGTGACGTGCCCAAATGCAACAGGCGACCCCACGTGGCGCGAGCCCCCCCTCGAGGGTCTTCGTCCGAGAATGAGCGTGGGTCGTCTCCTGGCTTCGGGCCGCAGCGCTCGCCTTCCCGGTGAATAGCCACCAGTGGCACGAGGAACGCTGCGTTGTGCTGCCCGTTACAGTGGCGGGGCCGCGCCGGTCTCTCACCGGCTTCCGTGTCCCGCGCTCGAAATCAATTGTCCGCCGCGCACCCTGCGCGACCACACGAAACTACCGCGACGCAGGCACCGCGGCAAGCGCGTCGGCGAGCGACGCCTTGAGCTCGGCGCGTCGCCGCTCATACGCGAGGCGCACCTCGTCCGTCGGCGACTGCTGTTGCGCGAGCAACGCGTCGAGGGCCGCGATCTCCTGCGCCAGCCGCTCGTGATCGAGTGCGCCCGGCTGGTACTGTCGCGTAATGGCGGGGTGCAGCGCCACCGTACGCGCTCCTTTGCGCGCCTGGACGGCGCGCAGCAGCATGAGCAGCATGAGGCAGCCGATCGCAACGAGCAGTCCGGCGATGTAGAGATTGCGAAACGGCGTGCGGGATGCGGGCAAGTCGATGAGCACGCGGACACCGTCCTTCACATCCTGCGCGAGATAGCGGCGGAAGTTGCGACGTTCGAGCGTCACCGGATCGACGTTGGCGAAGCCGGGCGCCGTGACCGTCCCCATCGGTTCTTCAAGCAGAATCTCGAACACGACCGCGCCATGCTCGGCAACGAACTCCGCCGGGAAGCTCTTGGCCGGCAGTTTGTAGGAGAAGGAGACTTGCTTGAGTCCCGGTGCCATCGGCGCGAAGACCGAGACGCGTCCGGCATTGAAGGCAAACGCGTCGGGGGATATTTCGCCTTCGGTGGCCCGCACGTCGCGCGCGGCGGCCGGCACCGCGATACCCCAGGTGGGAGCCGGCGCGCCGCCCTCGGCGGCCACGAGCGTGCGCACGCTGTCGTTGGACAACTCGAACACTTCGATGATCGTGCGTTCCCTGGTGCTGTCGGCCTTGCCGATGATCAGATGTCGTCCGCGCACCGACAGCGCGAACGGCACCGATGTCGTATCGAACACCGTGATCTCTGATTCATCGCCTCGCGCGTCGACGGCCCGCAGCGGCGCCGTGAAGTAGGCGATGCCATCCCACGTGACCGAGGCAAAGTACACCGCATCTGCTGCACCGAAGGTCCGCCAGCGCACGCGGTACCGACCGGCCGCATCGGTGCGCACCGAATCGATCGGTCCGGCGCGGTCGCGACCGACACGATGCAACGTCACCCACGCACCGGTGGCCGCACCCATGCCCGTGGAATCGCCACCGTCGCGCACGGGTCGGCGCACACGGCCATCGACGGACCGCGCCACGCCCGCCGAGGCGGATGCCGCGGATGGCGTCTGGGCCCGGAGCGCGACCCGCGAGACGGACGACGCGGCAAGCAGCGCAACAACGAACAGCAGAGAGCGAAGCATTGTAGCGAGGGAGCGAAGCGGACGGAGATGCATCAGGGTGTGAACTTCCCGAAGTCTTCGGGACGCAAGTTCGCGAGGTATGCCTTCAGCTGATCGGCAGAGAGCTGGGTCGGCGCGGTGGCCGGGAGCGTCAGGTCGTCGGTCGCCGCTTCGTCGACGGCCGTGAGCAGCGACTCGTCGGCAAAGATCGGCGCGTCGAGACGAAGCGCGATGGCGATGCTGTCCGATGGTCGCGCGTCGATCTGCACCAGTCCGGCCGCGGCGTCGATCTGCATGTCCGCGTAGTAGGTGCTTTGAGCCACGCGCGTGATCGACACGCGGCGCAACGTACCGCCCAGTCCAACCAGCAGCGACTTCGCGAGATCGTGTGCGTTCGGCCGCGCCGACTTGATGCCATTCATCGCGTTCAGAATGGATTCGGCTTCCGGCTGCCCGATCCAGATCGGCAGCAGGCGCTTCCCGTCCCGCTCGCGCAGGATCACCACGTACGAACTCGTCGAGCTGTCGAGTCCGAGGCGCGCAACCGTGACCTCAACCATCATGACGCCTCCGGCGGTCGGCGACAGTCGCCGGCGCGCCGCACGTGACACGGCGCGCCGGTGACACTCAACGAATCGCGCGCTTCAGCGCAGCGACGCGGTCCGTACGCTCCCACGTGAAGAACGTCCTCGCATTTCTGCCACGCCCTTCCGTGACCGGCGTGCGGCCGAAGTGCCCGTATGCCGCCGTCGCCTGATAGATCGGCTTGCGCAGTTCAAGATCACGTGAGATTGCACGCGGCGTGAGGTCGAAGACGTCGCGCACTGCCGCTTCGATGACCCGATCCGGAACCGCGCCCGTGCCGAACGTCTGCACGTAGATCGACACCGGCTCGGCGACGCCAATGGCGTAGGCGACCTGCACCTCGCAACGACGGGCGAGCTTTGCCGCCACGATATTCTTGGCCACCCAGCGCGCCGCGTAGCACGCCGAGCGATCGACCTTGGAGGGATCCTTGCCGCTGAATGCGCCACCGCCGTGACGGCCCATGCCGCCGTACGTGTCGACGATGATCTTGCGACCCGTAAGGCCGGCGTCGCCCTGCGGTCCGCCTATGACGAAGCGGCCGGTCGGGTTGATGTGCGTCTTGAGCTTGCGCGTGCGGTACTCCTCGGGGATGCTGGCCTGGATGACATCCTCCAGCAGCGCGCGTCGCAGCTTGGTGTTGCTCACCTGCTCGTCGTGCTGCGTCGAGAGCACCACGGTGTCCACCATGACCGGCACGTCGCCCTCGTACACGACGCTGACCTGTGCCTTGCCATCGGGGCGCAACCACGGGAGCGACCCATCTTTGCGCAGCGCGGACAGGCGATGCGTGAGCGCGTGCGCCAGCTGGATCGGCATGGGCATCAGCTCCGCCGTTTCGTCGGTCGCGTAGCCGAACATCATGCCCTGGTCGCCCGCGCCGCCGGTGTCGACACCCTGCGCAATATCAAGCGACTGCGCATCGATCGTGCTCATGACGGCGCACGTCTTGTGATCGAAACCGAACGTCGCATCGGTGTAGCCGATCCCCTCGACGGTCTTGCGCACGATCTCGGGGAACGGCACGTATGCCGAGGTGGTGATCTCACCGGCGATCACGACCAGTCCCGTGGTGACGAGGGTTTCACATGCCACGCGCGCCGCCGCATCCTTGGTCAGAATGGCGTCGAGAATGGCATCCGATATCTGGTCTGCAATCTTGTCGGGATGCCCCTCGGTCACGGACTCCGAGGTGAAGAGATGACGTTCAGCCACGCAGGTCTCGGTGGAAAGGAGAAGGGAGAATCGGTTAGACTAGTTTGCTAAAGCAGCGCGGGCAAGCCGGCGCCGGGCTGATCGTACGTGTCAAGTTCCGCGCGCAATCGACGGCGCAGCAGCGTCTCGACCTCACGCGCGGTGCCAGATGAAAGCGCGGCACCCGCCGCATCGACCGCCGCAGAGAGTCGGACGCCGCGAATGACGCGCTTGACCTCCGCCACACCACGTGGTGCGACACTGAGCTGGCGAATGCCCAGTCCAAGCAGCACGAAGACTGCGAGCGGCTGCGACGCCATTTCGCCGCACACGCAGACGTCGATGCCGTGCGCCGCGCCAGTGGCTTGCACCTGGGCGATCAGACGCAGGACTGCGGGATGCAATGGGGTGAAGCGCGGCGCCAGATTGGCGTTGCCACGATCGACAGCCAGCGTGTACTGCACGAGATCATTCGAGCCAATACTGAAGAAGTCCACATCGCGCACGAGCGTGTCGGCCGCGATGGCCGCGGCGGGCGTCTCCACCATGACGCCGAGCGGTACATCCGCACGGAACGGGACGCTGCGCTCGGACAGCTCCTGCACCGCTTCTTCCATCAGCTGTCGCGTCTCGCGTACTTCATCGACCGTGACGATGAGCGGCAGCATAATACGCAAATCCCCATGTACCGCAGCTCGCATGAGTGCGCGCAGCTGCACCTTGAACAGTTCGCTCTCGTCCAGGCACATCCGGATGGCGCGCCAGCCGAGGAACGGGTTGGGCTCCGTGGGAAATCCGCCGACAGGGAGCTTGTCGCCGCCCACGTCGAAGGTGCGGATGGTGACGGTGCGGGAGCCGAACGCCTGGAGCACGCGCTTGTAGGCCCGGTACTGTTCATCCTCATCGGGCATGGTGGCCCGTCCCACGACAAGGAACTCGGTACGCATCAGCCCCACACCTTCCGCGCCGCTGTCGGCGGCCAGCTCGGACTCTTCCGGGATGTCGACGTTGGCCACGATGAGGACGCGTTCGCCATCGCGCGTGACCGGATCGCTGAGCGCCAGTTCGCGCACTTGATGCGCACGACCGGCTTCCTCTTCGAGGCGGAGTCGGGCCTCGGCGACTTCCGCGTCGGTGGGTGCAATGGTCAGCGTCCCTTCGGCGCCGTTGAGGATCGCCAGCTCGCCGCCCTTGAGATAACTGACCGCCTTGCGCAGTCCAACCACGGCCGGCAGTCCGAGCGAGCGCGCGAGTATGGCCACGTGCGCCGTGGCGGTACCGGCATCGGTGGCGATGGCCGAGATGCAGTCGCGATCGAGCTGCAGCGTCAGGGACGGGGTGAGATCATGCGTGACCAGGATCGCGTTGGACCCGCGTGGCACGTCCACGGGATCGTGATCGGGGAGATCGAGCAGGATCGAGAGCACGCGGATGTGCACGTCGGTGAGGTCGCTGACGCGCTCGCGGAGCATCGGCGCACTGTGCCGGGCAAAGTGCTGCCGCCACTCGAGCAGGATGAGATCGAACGCTTTTTCGGCGCACAGATTCTGTCGGATGAGCGCTTCGACACTCGTGGACAGCTCCGCATCGTCGAGGATGGACACCTGCACATCGAAGATCGCCGCTTCCTTTACGCCGGCCTGCTCTTCGGCACGTTCGCGCAGATGCCGCAGGCGATCGCGCGCCTTGTCGAAGGCGAGCTGCAGCCGGGCGATCTCCGCGGTGATTGCGTCGTCGTCGATGAGACGCTGCCGGACTTCGGGAACCTCCCATCGCAGGAGGTGGACCGGTCCGACGACAATGCCCGGCGACGCGGGAATCCCGCGGAGCACCGAAAGCACTACGACTCCCCGAACCGCGACGCGACGAGCGTGGCCAATGCGTCGAGCGCGGCGTCGGCATCCGGACCGGTCGCACGCAGCGTGATCGTGGCGCCGTACTCCGCCGCCAGCATCATGACTCCCATGATGCTCTTGCCATTCACCTCGAGATCATCGCGGGAGATCGTGATGTCGCTCTTGAATCGCGAGGCGGATTTGACCATTTCGGCGGCTGGGCGCGCGTGCAGGCCATGTTTATTGACGATTTGGACGGAGCGTTCAGACATCAACGGACCACCGAGTAGAGGACGAAGACCGCCAAGACCAGCAGTACGACGCGCCACCCCTCGGCGCGTCCGTGCACTCGCACGAGGAGTACCGCCAGCAATGGCGTACAGACTGTCACAGCAATGGGAATCGGGGAGAGCGGCGCGCCTCCCCCAAGAGTCCGGTGCGCGGCCATCGGCAGAGCCAGCCCACCGAGTACCGCCGCCGCACGTCCAATGTAGCGCGGACCATGCTGCAGCACCGGATGACCGAGGGCAGTGGCCACCCGCAATCCATGTCGCCATCCGGCCCGCAAGGCCCAGTCGCGCAGCCCGAAGTGCCCGATGTTGTAGAGTAGCAGGAACCCGAGTACCACCCCAAGCGGAGAGAGACCGGCACCGAAGAGCAGCAAGCCGACCAGTGAACAGGCGGGCAACCACGACGCCCACACCAAACGATCGCCCACGCTGCCAAGCGGTCCGCACAGCGCGGCGCGAAATCGCTCAATGCGCAGCGGATCGACCCGCTCCACTTCGGCACGTGCCAACGCCCCCACCGCGAGACCGGCCAGATACGGATGCGTGTTGAAGTAGGCGGACTGCCGAGCCAGCGCCGCCCGGTAGGCGGGCCCTTCCACGCCACCCTCGAGACGCCGCAGCGCGGGCTCCACGCAGAAGCCGATGCCGTTGCCAACCAGAATCTCGTAGTTCCACGACCCCTGCACGGCGAGGCAGCGGATGAACATCGACAGCCGAGTGCCGCGGTCCAGCTGCGGGCCGGACGTGAGTCCGCTCTCGCCGCCAAGCGCCGTGGACAACGACCCTGCGCCTTGTTCCGCGCCCCGCTCCACTTCAGCCACGGAGCACCACGATCGCCGACCCGATCGCGAGTGAGCCAAGAAACAGCCGGCGCGTGAGGCTGATGGAGTGGAAGTCCTTCCAGACGGCGGTGGCCGCGACGGCCGCGACGCAGGTTACCACGACGGCGCGCGAAATGTCGTCGCCGATGTTCCAATGCGCCGAGACGAACGACTCGAGCCAGCGCGCCGGTACGTACACGACGACGCCGAGCAGTGCGCCGCGCACGAGATCCACCGTCATGCCAAAGACTTGCAGGCCGATGACCGTGCTGCGGCTGCCGTTGGCGAGCTGCGGCAGTCGTGGACGGGCAAAGCTGGCGATGAGCTGGCGATGTTTGACCATCGTCCAGCCGGCCAGCCACGCGGCGAGAATCCCGACGCAGACGCCAACGATGAGCGCGGCGGCATGCGGCAGTCCGCCCGCGGTCTCGCCGGCGACCGACACGGCGGTCGGTGCGCCGCGGGCGGCGATCGCGCCTGCCACGACCGACGCGCTCCCCCACTCCGGGTAGCGCGACGCGCCAACGGGGAGCGATTCAAGGGCCAGACACTCCAGCGCGACGCCGCAGACCAGACCGGCCATGGGGGATCCAAAGAAGGCGCCGGCGACCGTCGCGGCCACGATCGGACGCGAGATCATGACCTGCGGAAAGCTTACCACGTCGAGTCCGAACACACCCGCGAGCAGCGCGATGGGGAGCAGCTCGGTCAGGAGCGCGAGGTCGATCATCAGTCGGGGGCGGCGAGCCGTCGTGCCGCGTCGGACGGTGCGTGGGGCGGTCCGTGCTGCGGCATGCGGCGCCCTTCGCTCATGCGGTCTGCGTGGTCGAGAGCAGTTCCTCGAGCGCCACCGGGCGCGCGCCCGGCACATCCTGCGCAGTGACATCGACGCCGCGCTCGGCGATCGCGCGGAGCCCCTGCTCTTCGGCGGCGGTCAGGAAGACGTAGCGCAGTCTCGGGGTGCGTCCTGGCGAATGATGCACCCCGCCGACGTTGACGGCGCGGATGCTGCCCCGTGCGGCGTCCACCAGACGCGCCATGGTGCCGATGTCGCCGGCCAGCACGATACCGGGGCGCGGATCGGTCTGATAGTCGGGGAGTGCGGCGGCGGCCGCCGGCACCGTATGGAAATACACGGACATGTCTGGAGGCACGCCCATGCGGTACAGCTCCTGCTCCCATTCGCTTTCCGCGACCTCGTCATCGACGAGTACGATGAAGCTCAGGTCGAGCGGCTGCCCCCAGCCGACCACCACCTGTCCATGAATGAGCCGGTCATCAATACGGTACAGCGCGATTGCCATGCGCTCAGGCTCCGTGCGCCACCATGGAGGCGCGACCCCGCTCCAGCGCGCCGTGAGCGGCGGCGACGGGATCGGCATCGTCCTGCATGGCAAAGTCGAGAAGCAGCGAGAGGTTGATGCCGGTGATGAGCACGACGCCCGGTCGTTCGCGCACCAAACGTCGCACGGCCATCGTGCAACTGCCGGCGGGGAGATCGGTGAAGATCACTCGTGCGCCGGTGTCGTCAAGCGCTTGCACGAGGGTGTGCTGGATATCTTCAAGGCACATGCCCGTGTTGGAGACCGCGATGAAGCGGTCGCCGCGCCCCGTGATCTGCTCGACGGCGGAGATGACCCCCGACGCGAACGAACCATGCCCTGCAACGATCGCCTTGGCGACCGGCGTGGCGTCCACGATTGTCCCTGTTTGCTCCCCGTGCTCCACTACTCGTCATCCTCCTGCAGGTACCGTTGCACATCGGCTTGGCGCCGCATCTGTCCGATCAGGCGCTCGTTGAACGCGGTCGCGCTGTCGTAACCCCGATAGTAGCGCAGGAGATGGTTCATCGCGATGACCTCGGCAATCACGGTGATATTCTTTCCGGGATTGAGATTGACCGTGATGCGCGGGATCTCGACACCAAGGATATTGATCGTCTGCACATCGAGGCCGGTCCGTTCGACGTGTGCCTCGCCGTCCCATTCCTCGAGGACCACGACGACTTCAATGCGCTTCTGCTGCCGCACGGCGTGAATGCCGAAGATAGCCGGAATGTCGAGCAGTCCGACGCCGCGGATCTCCATGAAGTGGCGCTGCAACTCGTGCCCCTTGCCTATCAACACGTCGTTGCCGCGGCGCGAGGCGAAGACGAGGTCGTCAGCCACGAGCCGGTGACCGCGTTCGACGAGGTCGAGAACGCACTCCGACTTGCCGATGCCGCTTTTGCCAGTGAAGAAGACGCCCACGCCGTAGACGTCCGCCAACGACCCGTGCAGCGTGGTCGTGGGAGCGAACTGGTCGGCGAGATACGGCTTCATCAGCCGGTACAATTCAGCCGTCTTGAGCCGTGACCGCAGCAGCGGCACGCCTGCCGCTTCAGCCAGCTCCCGCAACGGCTCTGGCGGGTCCAGTGCCTTGGTGATGAAGGCGCAGGGGATCGGAAAACCGAAGAACTGCTCGAGATTGGCGCGGCGCTGGTCGTCCGGGACCGACTGCAGATAGCTGATCTCGGTTTCGCCCAGCACCTGAATGCGCTGGTACGGAAACCGGTTGATGTACCCGGCGAGAACGAGCCCCGGGCTGGATGCCTCGGGGCTCGTGATCTCGCGGTCGAGACCGACGGACGGTCCCAGTAACTCGAGTTCGAGCGGATCCTTCATCCGCTCATGCAGCATGCCAACGGTGAGACGATTGCTCACCCGGTGCGTGCCCCACGCGCCGGCCGGCGCCAGCGTCGCTGTCTGGACACTTGCGATTCCAACCGGTGCACGGCGACGGCGAGCGCCGGGGCGAATGCACGCGCGTCGGCGTGGACGAACAGTTCGCGATGTTGCGCGCCGCGCAACACGATTTCGACACGACGGGTCCGTCCGTCTCCGACAAACCGGACGATCGCGTCGACGACGCGATGCAGTCGCGCGGCAATGCGGCGAACCGCTGCCTCGGCTTCCGCCCAGAGTGTGTCGGGGACATCAGCGTGGTGCGCGTGCAGGATGATCTCCATCAGCGACCTCCTCCCTTTCCCACCACCTCACGGAGATGGGCCTCGGTCTCCTCGGCGGCCCGTTGCCAGGTGAACCCCTCGGCAAAGCGCCGCGCGGCAATCCCCAGGTGTTCGACGAGCGCTCGCTCGCCGCTGAGGTATCGCATCGTTTCCGCCATCGCAGCAACGTCACCGTGCGGCACGAGAAAGCCCGTCTCGCCATGCCGAACCGATTCACGGATCCCGGGGGAATTCGAGGCAATCACCGGAGTTCCGCTCGCCGCCGCTTCCAGATTCGTGATGCCCCAGCCCTCCTTGGGTGATGCG
>JBBQTA010000021.1:0-95980 GCA_038213465.1 Gemmatimonadales bacterium
ACTACCACCGGGACCGCTCCGTCGAGCGCCGGAATCATGGCGGCATAGCGCGCGTCGGTGCGCACCGATTGCCCGGCCTTCACAGCATCACGATAAGCCCGCGCCTCGGCGAAGTAGCTCTTGATCTCCTCCACCTGCTCGGCGTAGCTCTTGGGCGCCGGCCCTCCACCACGTCCACCCGGACCGCCGGGAGGACCACCACCGCCACCACGTCTGGGCCGAGCATTCGGATCGGGCCAACGCACGTTGAGCGCGGCCGCCCCCTTCATCGACATCTCCTCCCATGTCCAGCCTTCGAGCGATAGCGCTGATGACAACCCCGAGATCACGCCGCCTTCCGGAGTGCTGAACGCGACCAGCACCCCGGCCGAGCGCGTCGTGCCGATGTGTCGGCTCTCGGCGTTGACCGCCACCTCGGCCCGCACATTCGGGTTGAAATCACCGAGCTCGTTGATGTCGTTGGAGACGTCCACCGATCCGATCTCGGTGATGCCCACCGTGCTGTACGCGTCGATCAGGCCGGGATAGATGTGCTTGCCGCTCACGTCCACCACCTTGGCGCCACGCGGCACAGCCACGTCTGCACCGCCGATGGCGATGATCTTGCCACGATCCAGCACGATCGTACCGTTGGTGATCGTGCCTTTCGTGACCGTATGAATGGTGGCGCCGCGCAGCACCACCGGCTGCTCCTGCGGCGCCACCGTCATGCGTTCCTGCGCGATCGCGACGCGCGGCGCCAGCAGTCCGGCGATCGCCGTCGCCACAGCAAGCATGGCTCCGCGAACCGTGCCCCGGTGCGGTCGGCCCGTGGTGCTGCGCGTGGTCGTGTCCATGGTTCGCATTGTGTGGAGTGTCGAAGGAAAATGGCTGATCACTTGCGCGAGCCCTCGCGACCACGCGATGGCGCAGCCGTTGGCGTGGTATCGCCACCGGCCGTCAGCACCGCCTGAATGAGTTGCGCGCGCTGCTTCGCAATGTCCTCGCGCAGCACCTTGTCTTCCTCCAGCGAGAAATACTTCCGGCCATCCACCCACGTCTGCTCGGCCTTCGTGAACTGCGACAGCGGGTTGCCGTTCCAGATCACAAAGTCGGCATCCTTGCCGGCTTCCAGCGAACCGACGCGATTGTCGATGGCGATTGCCTTGGCCGACTGGTTCGTGACGGTGGAAAGCGCGTCGATTTCGTTCACGCCGGAGCGGAGCAGCTTGCCCGCCTCCCAGTTCATGCGCGTGGAAATTTCGGCGTCGTCGGAATGCAGTGACGTCACCACGCCGGCCTCCATGAGCAGGCGCGCGTTGTACGACGTGGCATCGTACGACTCGAGCTTGAACGCGCCCCAGTCGCTCCACACCACGGCCGCGACGCCCGCCTTTTTCAGTTCACTCGCGATCTTGTACGCCTCCACGCCGTGCTGCAGTGCCTGCACCTTGAAGCCGAACTCCTCGGCCAAGCGGATGAGCGCCAGGAACTCGTCGGCGCGATAGCCGTGCGACGAGATAAGCAGCTTCTGGTTGAGGATGTCGAGAATGGCTTCCATGCGCAGATCGCGACGCGGCGGAATGCCGGTCTTCTCCTTCTCCCAGCGCTTCCATTCCTTCTCGTAGTCACGTGCCGCGAGGAAGTGATCGCGGATGATTTCCTGCACGCCCATGCGCGTGTTCGGGTAACGCGTCGGGCTGCGCTTGGTATTTTCGCCGAGTGCGAACTTCACCGTGCGCGGCGCGCCTGCAATTTTGTACTCGTCGGGGAGCGAGCCCCAACGCGTCTTCACGAAGACGTTCTCGCCGCCGATCGGGTTGGCCGAGCCGTGCTTGATCATCGTGGTGGTGAGGCCGCCGGCGAGCTGGCGATAGAACCAGATGTTGTTGTGGGTGATCACGTCGCCCATCTGCACTTCGGGGACGATCGCGAAGCCACTTTCGTTGACCGCGCTGACTCCCGAGTGCGTGTGCGGGTCGATGAGCCCCGGCGTGACATGTTTGCCGGTCCCATCGATCTCAACGGCGCCGCTCGGCGCGGTGAGCTTGCCCCCCACCCGCACCACCTTGCCACCCTGCACGAGCAGGTCGGCGTTCTCGAGTCGCCCCTGCGGCCCCTGCGTCCACACGGTTGCGTTGCGCACCACGACTACGGCGGGTTGCGTCGGCGGCGCCGTTCGTCCGAACTCCATGGCCGGCCGGATGAACGGCAGATCGATCTTGGGCACTTTCACGGCAACGGTGCCGCGTGCGGGTCCTTCATACACTTCGGTGCGCGTGCCCCGGTACCGGGCATCGGTACCATTGGGGAGCGACAGCCAGCCGAAGAACGTCGTGTCGCGCACGGAGCCCGAAAGCAGCATCGCTCCTTCCTGTCCAAGCGGCTCGCCTGGGAACGTCGCTTCGATACGGCCGGTCTCCGCGATCACCCGAACCGAGCTGAGGGCGAAGGGACGGCGGCTCCCCACCTCGATGGTGCCGCGAATGCGATTGAGCGGCCCCTCGAGACGAAGCGTCGCTGTCTTGAAAGTGCCGGCGTCGTCCGAGGCGATGGTCCAGGTGCCGCGCGGGTCCACCTGCGGCGGCCGCGTGACGCCGTAGTGCGTACCCTGCACCCACACGTCGCGGACGCTGGCCTCCTCGGTGAACAGGTCGCCTTCGCTGATCACGAAATTGGCGGCCTTTCCGACGGCGATGGTGCCGTGGGTCTTCTCGATTCCGAGCCACGTCGCGGGCACGGTCGTAAGACCCGCGAGCGCCTTGTCGGGCGCAAGCCCCCGGGCTACGGCGGTGCGCAGGTTCGGCAGGAATTGCGAGAGCGAGGAGAGGCCGTCGGCGGTAATGGCAAACGGCACGCCGGCCGCGGCGAGCTGCGACGGGTTGGTGGGCGCGAGATACCAATGCCGGAGGTCGGCCAGCGTCACGTTGAGCGCCGCTTCCGGGCTCGAGACGGTGGGCGCATCGGGGAAGTTGAGCGGCAGCACGAGCGGTTGCGTGCGGCCCTTGAGCACGTCAATGAGCCGGTACTCCTGACCGCTGCCGCGGAACCACGGGGTGAGCTTGTAGTCGGCGGCGAGCTTGTAGGCGCGGAGGTAATCCTCTTCGCTCTCGGTCTGGAAGAAGACGGGCTGCTTGCCTTGCACCGCCTTGCCGAGGGCCGCGAGCGCTTCGCTCGTCTCGGGCGGCAACAGGGAGCGACCGCTCGTCTCGTAGGCGCTCCACGCCCGGATGTACCACTCGGCATCCATGAAGGTCTGCTTCATGAGCGCGATGGTTCCCATGGCGGAGTTGGGGTACATGCCGCCGAGGGCGAAGGACCGCTGAAAGCCCACCGTCTGCGCGAGATCGGGGCGCAGCACCCGTTCGCGGCTGCCGACGTCTCCGAGCTGGACCACCGAGGCCGTCCCCCGAAAGATCCCCTGCCGTGGCACGGCGAGGGCCGTGCCGAAGCCGAGGGAGCGCAGGGCGACGCGCCGGGTGGAGTCGTCCTTGATGTTGGCGGTGGTGCTGAACCACGCGCGCACCTGCGGATTCCAGTGTGTGGGGCCGACGTCGCCGCCCTGGGGAGGAGCGTCGCCGCCAAGATCGGCATGGGCGTCGATGAAGCCTGGATAGACGGTCAGACCCTTGAGGTCCCACACCCGCGCGCCGGCCGGCGGGGCCATGCCGGCACCCACCGCGGCGATCAACCCGTTGCGAACGACGATGGTGGCGTTGGTGAGGATCTGGCCAGGTGCCGTCACCACCCGCGCACCCACCAGTGCATGGAAGCCGGTGGTGTTGTCACGCAGGCCGGTGACCGGCTCGGTGCGGGAGGATTGCTGAGCCTCGAGCGATCCGGCGGCAAGCGCGGCAAGGCCGAGGAGAAAACGAAAAGCTCTCACGAAGGATTCCCGGGAGTCGGCCACGTGGTGGGCTATCGATGACGAATTGAAGGGGCACGGAGGTGCGCTGCCGCGATGGTGCGAAGAGCAACGCGGGAAGACATCCGTACGTTGGGGCCGGTGCGGGTCGGGGGCAAATGCACCGGAGGAGGGTGCGCCTCGGCGGGGTGTGACCGTGCAGCGCTTACGGCACGACCTTGGCCGGCGGTACGACGCGAATGCCGTCGGCGAATGTGGCGGTGAGCAGATAGAGCAGCTTGGTGGACGGAAGCGCGCTCGAGGCTAATGCATATTCTGTCAACTGATGTGCGCCGTTGGCTTGCGAGCCACCGATGGCAATGCTGGGAATTTTGCGGACGACGCCGGGGTTGGCGTCCGTGGCGCCTGTCGCAACGGCCTCCGAGGCACCCGGCATGCCGGCGCTGATGCCCAGTGCACGATTGATGTCGATCGCCGTCTGCACGAGCGGATGCGCGCGGGCGCGTTCCAGTTGTTTCTCCGTGCCGCCGGCGCCGCTCTTCTGATCGATCTCGATACGCAGACCGACCTTCTGCTTGTCTGCGACTTCCTGGGTAATGCGCGTGATCGTGCGATCGAGCGAATCGAGCAGGGCGGGGTCCGAACTGCGGAGATCGACTGTGAAGGACAGTTCCTGCGGTACGGCGTTGAAGATGTTGCCACCGTGGATCTGGCCGATGTTCATCACCGCGCCGTTCGGCAGCGCGGGGAACTCGAGTGCGTAGAGCCGGTTGATGACATCGGCCACGGCGCGCACCGGCGTGGGCTGTCCGCGTGACGCAAGCGTATGTGCGCCCGGATGCGTGAAGACGTACTTGGTCCAGTAGATGCCGAGCGCGCCGTACGCGACGCGGCCGTAGGAACCGTCCGGGACGATAAGCAGGTCGGGTTTAGGATTGTGCTGCAGCCAGTACTCCATCCCCTTGAGGCCGAGCTCTTCCTGCACCGTGCCGATGAAGATGATGTCGCCCGTGCTGGTGAGCCTGGTGGCGTTCATGGTGCGCAACGTCGCGAGCATGTTGGCGACGGAGGCGGTGTTGTCACCGACGCCCGGTGCAAACAGCGTGTCTCCGGAACGTCTCACCTTCGTACTGGTCTCCGGTGGGAAAACGATGTCCATGTGTGCGGCGATGACGACCGTCGGTCCGCCGCCGGTGCCTTGGCGCACGCCGGTCACGTTGCCGATCGAGTCCACCGAGACGCGCAGTCCCTCTTTCTCGAACACGGATTTCACGTAAGCGCCTCGCGCCTGTTCCAGCTTCGACTTGCCCGGCATTTCCGCGAGGCGGATCCACTCGTCGACCTGCTGCGGAAACTGCTGCTCGAGCCGCGCCAGGGCCGACTTCACATCGGCGCGTTGTATCAGTGCGGGATCCCAACTGGTGGGGTACGGCTGCTGCGCGGCGAGTGGAGACACGAGGAGCGCGGAGAGCGCGACGGCGGCGAACAGAGGTGGCATCATGGGGCGGGCGGTGGTGGTGATGCGGGCACGGCGTTCAATGCGAGACCAGGACAAGATACTCCGCGCCGGGTACCCTGTTTCGATCCAACGCGCTCGTCAAAGTGGTACTGCACCCGCATCGCCCGACGTATCCAGGTCGAGAATGGAGCGCACATCGGCGGTCGCGGGGGACGAGAGGACCTCGCTCACCGTACCCGACTGCAGCATGCGGCCGTGATCGATGACGACGATATCGTCGGCGAGGGCGACAGCTTCATCGAGGTCGTGCGTGACGAGAATGATCGGTGCGCGCACAGACGTCCGCAGGCCGGCCAGATCGTTTTTGAGAAGACGCCGGGTCCGCCGGTCGATCGCGGCGAACGGCTCGTCGAGCAGGAGCACATCAGGGTCGCGCGCCAAGGCCCGTGCCAGTGCAACCCGCTGCTGCTCTCCGCCCGACAACGCCGACGGACGGCGCGCTCCGAGTCCGGAAAGATTGACGCGGTCGAGCAACGACTGCGCGGCGCGGCGGCGTGCGTCGTATCCGAGATGCTGCAGGGCAATCTCCACGTTCGCGAGCGCCGTGAGGTGGGGGAAGAGCGCATACGATTGAAAGACGAGACCGGTGCGTCGCTCGTGTGGTGGGCGGTCGATGCGTGCGTTGGTATCGAGCCAGACGGCGTCGTTGCAGATGATGCGCGCGGATTGCGGCCGGTAGAGACCAGCAATCGTGCGCAGAATGGTCGACTTGCCGGCACCCGATGGCCCGACGAGTGCCAACGTACGTCCGGCGCGACAGGTGAAGCGCACGTCGAGCGGAATGGGTGCACGCTGCGAGATCTCCACGGTGAGCTGAGTCTCAGTCATGGCGTCGTCCCACGCGGTGCGAGAGCGCATTCACGATCACGATCGCGACGACGGAGACGACCACCAGTGCAGCGGACATGACGCCGGCAGCAGACTGATCGAACGCCTGCACCCGATCGTAGATCACGAGCGCGGCGGTCTGTGTTTCGCCGGGGATCGACCCGCCGATCATCAACACGACACCGAACTCGCCCATCGTGTGCGCGAAGGTGAGCACGAACGCCGAGAGCACACCCGGCCACGCGAGCGGTAGCTCGATGCGCCAGAACGTGCGCAACGGGGTGAGGCCGCTTACCCATGCGGCTTCGCGCACATCCGGTGGCAAGGCTTCGAACGCGCGCTGCATGGGTTGCACGGCGAACGGCAAGTTGACGAGCACCGAGGCGACGAGCAGTCCTTCAAACGTGAAGACGAGCCCGTGTCCGAACACGCGCGTCCACGCCGCGCCGATCGCGGAGTTCCCGCCAAGACTGAGCAGCAGATAGTAGCCCAAGACCGTCGGTGGCAGGACGAGCGGCAACGCGACGATCGCTTCGAGCAGGCTCCTGCCTCGCGTCACGCGGAAGGCAAGGAATCGCGCCAGCAAAATGCCGATCGGCGCCAGCACGGCCGTGGTGAAGACCGCCAGCTTGAGCGACAGTGCGAAGGCCGTCCAGTCCATCATGTCCGAGATGTGACGCGCACGGCCACTGTGGCATGCCGCAACGGGTCAGGTTGGAGGAAGTGTGAAGCCATAGCGGGAGAAGATGTCGCGCGCCGTCCTGGACTGCAGGAACTCGTAGAACGCGCGCGCCGTCGGGCCGGCCCCCTTGAGCAGCACCACACGCTGTTGGAGCGGCTCGTGCATGCGCGCCGCGATGATCGACAGTGTGCCGGCGCGCTCCACAGCGCGCGTGCGTGCGAGCGAGAGCGGAATGATGCCTCCCTCTGTCGACCCCGAGATCGCGAACTGCGTGGCCTGCGACGCGTTCTCGCCAAGCACCAGTGTCGGGCGGAGCGATTCCCAGACGGAACGCGCCTCGAGCGCCTGCTGCGCCGCCTTGCCATATGGCGCGTGGACCGGATTGGCGATGGCGAACCGCTTGATCAGTCCTCCGCGGATGGCCGCGGCCAGGCCGTACAGCATGCTATCCGCCTTGACGTGAGACCCGTGCGGCAGGAAAAGCGCGATACGTCCGGTCGCATACAGCACGCCATCGTCCTCCGTCTTGCGCGCTGCCGTAAGCCGCTCCACGTAACGCTCATCAGCGGAGAGAAACAGTTGGAATGGCGCGCCGTTCTGGATCTGCTGCGTAAAGGCGCCTGACGAACCGAAGGTCAGTGTCACCGTTTTGCCGGTCCGGCGCGTGAACGACGCGACAATTTCGGGGAGCGCTCTGTTGAGGTCTGCTGCCGCCGCCACGACGGGTACGTCACCAGCCTGGGCGTTCACGCCAGCGCCGCCGAAGAGCACTCCCGTCGCGAGCACGAACGCGTGAACGCGGCGCGCACTGCGGAGCATGGCGAAGCAGGTGCGTGCCGCGGATATTCGCGCAGGCACCCTTACCGATTGCATCGGGCGCTCCCTTCTCGTGTGTGATCGAACATGTCGATGGTGCGCCGCCTGACTGTCGCCGACATCAGGTGCAAGGTACTGGTCGTGCCCGGAGATCGCGACGGGGCGCGCGTTACCGCGAGCAGCACCGGACTGGCAGCGACTCCTGCTACGTTCGACTGGTCCGTAGATCCGTTTCGCCTTCCTGCCGGCCGCCACCGTGCAGGTCGGGACGCTGCGCAGACACAATTCTCCCTTGAGGTATGATTGACGATGCGGCAACTGCTACTCGCGATGGCGTTGCTTTCGGCGCCGATCGCGAAAGCGAACGCGCAGAGCTGGACGTTCTTTGGGTGCTCGAGCTTTTCGTGCCATACGGCGACGTTCGTGAAGACCGCGATCGAACCAGCTACCGACTATGACCACACGTGGACGGCTCACCTGAGCATCAGCTGGACCCACGAATTCGGTAAGAACGGCGCGTTCTTCGACTGGCGCAACACTTATTCCTATCCGCAGCCCACGTACACCAGCTATCAACTTGATCGTCTCTGGGACATTTACGGCTGGAATGGCGCGTCCATTTGCGGATTCAATCCTTGCTTCGGCACGGTTCACGACTGGAGGTCCGGCCTGGTCCGTGACGAATGGGACATCGCCGGCACCTCGGTGGCCGTCTACAACAACGAGACAGCCGTCTATCACCCCGGCCTTCCAGGCTTTGACAGGCCCATGTGGGATCCCGGCCCGTTGACCGTCGTGCAAATGCAACTGGTCCCCGAGCCCTCTACCTACGCGCTGCTCGGCGTCGGACTCGCGGTGCTGCTGACGACGGCAGGGAAGCGCGAGAGGGTGCGGAGCGCGTAGCAGCTCGGAGACGGGCAGTCCGCGCGTCGCTCGCCATCCGCCCACACCGCTCACAGCACCCGTCGCGCCCACCACCAGCGCTGCACCACGTTCACGCATACGAGGGCGCTCATGGTCCAGAACAACGCCGCACGCCACGATGGTACGGCAAGAAACAGCGTGTAGAATACCACGGTTTCCGTGCCGGCGATGAGCCCCGGCGGCATGGTCACCGAGGTGAGTTCGCCACGCGACGCGGCGCCCGAGTCGCGCCGCTCGAGAATCGCCGAGAGATACATCCACGACGCTGCGTTGACGAAGAACGTTGCCACGAGAACGACGCCGGACAGCGCCAGCGTCGGCTCGCGCGCCACCAGCGCGACGGGAATGGCCGCGTATACGACGAAGTCCAGCAGAATGTCCGCGTAACCACCCAGGTCGCTCTGCTTGCCGTGCACGCGTGCGTATGTGCCGTCGAGACCATCGAGCGTGCGATTGGCAAGCCACGCGGTCACCGCGATGGCTTCGCGACCCAGATACGCCGCCATGGCCGCACCGCAGCCCAGCACGAACGCGAGCAGCGAGATGGTCGTGGGCGAGAACGACGGGCCGAGCAGGCGCGCCACCGGCGCGAACAGCCGATCCTTGATCAGTCGCAGCATGTGATCAAACATGGCGTATGGGGTCCGGCGTGACGCTTACGCGCGACAGATCGACGCGGAGTGTGACGACATCGCCCGGCGACAACGCGACACCGCGCTCCGGCACGGCCACCACGTCCACCGTCTCCTCCGCGCCGACGCGCACAGGAGCTTGCCCACGATCGCGCACGCGCACGCGCACGCGCACGGTCACACCGCCGACACGATCGTGCACCGACACCACCTCACCGCACACAATGGTCCTCGCGTCATCGTCCGCGGCGGAGCGCTGGCGATCCTCGCGACTCGCCAGGATCGCATCCGCCCGGGAAACGAACCACGCCCGACCCTCGCTTCCGTCCGAACGCACGGTGCCAAGCGCCGAGCGAAACAGGCCGTGCGCGTCACGCACACCTTCGATGATATTCGGCAGCCCGAGGAATCGCGCCACGCCGACATCGCGCGGACGTGCCAGCAGCTCCGCGGGCGCATCATCCTGCGCGATCGCGCTGTCCATCAACACGACGACGCGACTCGCAAGCGTCGCCGCTTCGTCGATGTCATGCGTGACCAGCAGGACCGCAGGCCCCAGGCCGCTCGTTGGCGACGCGGCGCCACGAGCCCCGCCAGCCTCCAGCATCGCAAACACGGCATCCCGCACCTCGGCGCGCAGCGCTGGATCCAGCGCGGCGAACGGCTCGTCCAGCAGCAGCACGTCCGGCTCGGCGGCCAGCGCGCGCGCCAAGGCAACGCGATGACGCTGACCACCGCTCAAGCCGGACGGCGAGCGTGTTGCCGACTCCGTCAATTGGACGCGCGCCAGTAACGCCATGCCGCGCTCGCGTGCTTCCGCGCGACCTACGCCGCGCACCTCCAGAGGGAAGCCGACATTGTCCAGCACGGACAGGTGCGGGAAGAGCGCCGGTGTCTGATGCAGATAGACCACGCTGCGGCGCTCCGGCGCGACCTGTGTGACATCGCGTCCCGAAACATCAATGCGTCCCGCCACAACCGGATCGAGGCCGGCAATCGCGCGAAGCAACGACGTCTTTCCGACACCGGACGGCCCCAGCAGCGCCACCCGTTCACCCCCTGCGACGTGCAGCGACAGATTGCGCAGTCCCACACGCGGTCCGAAGGCCACGGTGACATCACGCAGCGTCAACCCGTTTCCGACAGCGCTCACCGATCGACCACCGCTGCACGCATTACGCCCCAACTCCGGTCCGTCGCGCGCCGGCCTGCACCAATCCGAACGCGAGGAGCGGCGGCACGGTGAGTAGAATGGCCGCCGCCGCACCCAACCGGTCGTCGCCGGCGCGCACGAACGCCAGCAGCTCGACCGGCAACGTCCGCACGATGCCACCGCCAACGATCAACGTCAGCGCCACCTGCCCCCAGCTGACCAGCGCGCCGAGTGCTATTGCTTGGACGATCGGACCGCGGAGTGCGGGGAGCGTGATACGCAACAACACCTGCCACGGCCGTGCACCGAGCGATCGGGCTTCGTCTTCCATACGACTATCGTACGCCGTAAGCGCGCCCAGCAGGAAGAGGGTGAGATAACCGGCAGCGGGCACGATGTGCGACAGCAACACGCCAGTGACCGACCCGCCGAGTCCGAGGCGCAACGTGAACACCTGCACGCCGATCCCAAGCGCGAGCGGCGGCGCAATCACCGGCAGGAATGCCGCGGCGGCGATGAGGCGCCGCGCCCGAACGGAGATGCGCGCGATCGTCCGCGCCGCGACAAAACCGATGCCGGTCGCCGTGAGCCCGGTGAGCAGTGCGAGCAGAAGACTCGTCAACATCGCGCGACCGAGTGTGGTGTTCTGCAGTATCGTCGTCCACACGTTGCCGTCCGCGTTGCCACGCGCAGCCTCCGCCCACAGCGACGGATAGCGGGCCGGCGGCTGCCATGCGGTCAGTACGAGCACCAGGACCGGTGCCAGCGAGACCAGCGAGAGCACCGTAAGGAGCAGCACGTTGCCGCGGACCGCCCGCGCAGGCCGATCGCGACCGGCGCGATCAGGCATCGTACCGTTCTCCGCGATCGTCCGCCGCGCGATCGTGCGCCCCGCCACCCATCCATCCGCCGAGCGTTTCGCGTACGCGTTCGTGCAGCAGCACGAGCGCGATCGTGAGCAGCAGGGCGATCAACCCCAGCACATGCGCTTCGCCACGTCGATTGAGCGCGGGATCGCTGATCCGCTCGTACGTCAGCAACGGAAACGGCAGCGGATCGCTCGGCGCCAACAGGACCGCCATCTCGTACTGTCCGATGAGATACGCGAACACCGCAAGGACCGCCGGCGTCATGCCGCGCCAGAGCAATGGCCAGGTGACGCGACGAAAGATGGCGCGTGCGTCAGCGCCCAGCGTCTGCGCCACCTCGTGCAACGACTGTCCTGCTGTCTGCAGTACGACCAAACCCGTCAGGGCGAGGAACGGGAACTCCTTCCAGGCAAAGGCAAAGATCAGGCTGATGCCCGTCCGATCGTAGACCAGCACGGGAAAAGCGGCGGGCTCGGACACCCAGCCGGCGGCAAAGGCCAGTCGCGAAAGCAGTCCGCTTTGTCCGAGCAGCAGCAGTGCGGCGAGCGCCGCTGCAACGTGCGGCACCGCGAGCGGCAACATGGCCAGCACACGCCCGGCCCTGCTCTCCTGCAATCGCACGCTCACGACTACCGCCGCGGCAGTGGCGAGCGAGGTGGCCGTTGCCGCGGTGAGCAGTGTCCAGGTGAGGCTGCGCCAGGTTTCCGCGTCGCTCAACACGCGAACGATCCTCGACGCGCTGATCGTTGCGGCCCCGGCACCCGCGACGCCCAGCGCGGCCAGCAGTGAATATATGCCGCCCAGCAGCACCGGAGCGGCCACGAGCGCGACAGCGACGAACCCCGCTCCGTTCGCCGTGGCGCGGCGCGCACTCACCGCGTGGCGCGGCGAATCGTCGAACGCCAGTCGGCCTGCAATCGCTCGTGATACATCGGATCGACTTCAGGACGCGCATATCGACGCAGCGAGTCCGACGGGAGCGCATGCGCGTCCGCTTCGAGTGCCGCGAACTTCGTGCGCCATTCCGACGGCAGACGATCCAGCGACAGCACCGTGCCGTCGGCCCAAACGTCAGGCTTGCGCTTCTCGAGCTGCGCTTCGGGCGAGAGAAGGAAATCCGCCACGACCATCGCGCCGGCGCTATTGGGTGCGTTGAACGGAATACCCAGAAAATGCGCGTTGGCGATGGTGCCATCGCGCAACAGCAGCGCCCGCGCACTGGGCGGAAGCACGCCTTGCCGGATTTTGGTCAACACCTCGTTCTCGTTGGGCGACATGCTGAAGTCGATCTCGCGATTCGCGAACAGACGGTGCATCGCCGCCACATCGGGCGGATACGTCGCACCCTTGCGCCAGAAAAACGGCGTGAGCGCGCGCAACCAGGCGAACACGCTGTCACGGCCGGCGATGTACTTCGCGTCGTCGAAGCCCCCTTGATACGCTGCGACGCCGCCGCCCTGCGCGTACATGAGCATTTTGAGCAGTGTCACGCCGCTGAATCCCTGATCGTGGGTGAAGCGCCCGGGATGTGCGCGAATCCAGGACGCCAGCTCGCTGAAGCTGCGCGGCGGATCGGGCGTGCGCCCTGTGTCGTAGATCAACGCAAACTGTACGGTTCCCCACGGCGACTCGTAACCTGTCGGATCCTGCTCGAAGTCGCGTGACACTATCGCCGAACTACTGTCGATGTACTGCGCGTTGGGCAGCCGTCCGGCCCATGGCCCACCAAGCAGCGACTCACGGCGCAGTTGCGCGAACGTTTCGCCATTGATCCAGAGCAGACTCGCGGAACCGGTGCCGCGTCCCGCCTCGCGCTCCGTCACGAGCGCGTTGACGATCTCGGCGCCCTGCCCGTCCACCGCCTGCAGCGTGATGTCGAAGCGTTCCTTGAGTCTCGGCGCGACCCAGCCGTCGACATACGCATTGATGGCAGGATCGCCGCGCCACATGCGCCAGATCACCGTGCCCCCACGCCCCCTCGCGACCACGCTGTCCCACGGCATAACCGCTAGCGTCGCGGGAGAATACGCAGCGGCCTTGTCCGACGCCGGCGTGCGCGCGCATGACGCCGCGAGGACGAGCCCCCCTGTGAGCCGCACTGTGAGCCGCACTGTGAGCCGCACTGTGAGCCCCCGCTTGCGGCCGATACCGGCGCACACCGTGGACCGTACGACATGCCAGGACCACGGGACGAGATGCTGCCACGACAGGGTCAAAAGCGCACTCCGAGCGAGAATTGCATCTGACGTGGCGCGCCGGCGGTCGTGTACGAGACGGGATCCCCGGGACGCCCCACTTGCGTAGCCGATCCACCACCGCCCACCCCGGTGGCAAAGCCGGACGTGTTCACGCGGTTGAGCAGATTGAACACATCGGCGCGCGCGGTGATGACGTTCCGGCCCAGCGAGAGATCGTACGCCGCACTCGCGCTCACGAACAGCGCACCCGGCAGGCGCTCGCCGTTGCGCGGGACGCCCGCGAAGCGCTGGTAGTTGCCGATAAAACCGTCTCCGTACGTGCCGCCAGCGCCGGTGAGATCGCGGAAGAAGGCCACGCGATTGATCGGCGTGCCCGTTTGCGCGTCCACGATGCCGCTGAGTGTCAGCCCCCGGACGGCGCGCCAGGTCGTGCGAACGGTCGCCTTATGCCGGCGATCGTTGTTCGCATCCGCCCGATCGAGGTCGAAGTCGTTCCCGACCGAGGCGTTGAAGTTGATGTCCTCGGTGTTGGTGATGGCGTGCGACCAAGTCCAGTTGGCGTCCACCAGTAACGCCTCCGTTGCCCGGTATCGCAGCGCACTGTAGAGCCCCGCATACGTGCTGCGTCCACCGGATTGTGTTGTCGTGCGACGGCGAAAGCCGCCCGTTACCGGGGCGACCGGACGCGTCGCATCACCGCTGCGCACCGACACACCGATGCTGTCCCCGACTGCAATCGTGCGCGACTGCGCGTTGAGGTCCCACGAGCGCGGCAGTCGGCGCGTGTCCACGTACACGCCGTCGAAACTCACCGAGGCGCGATCTCCCAGTTGATGTTGATAGCCCAGCGTGTACTGTCGGCTCAACGGCTGCTTGAGACCGAGCGCGAATTGCTCGCGGATTTCGCGCGCCGGCAGCGCGCTGCGGTCCAGATCGACGGCGCGCGATCCTTGAAGGAACCGGGGTGCCGCTACGCCGCGAAACGTCACCGTCTGATTGCCCGCCGCTCCAAATTGCACCGCGTCCGAGTACACCGCGTAGGGGAGCTTGCCGGCAAACAATCCCGCTCCACCACGCAAGACCCCGTTTGCGCTGCCGAGCCAATTGAACGACAGCCGGGGCTGCACGTTGGCGAGATCCGGTGCACTGCCGCCGCGACTGGTGAGATCGTCGTAGTCCCAGCGCAAACCCGCGCGCAACGTGAGCGTCGCCGTGGGGCGCCATCGGTCTTCGATGAATACGCCGTACAACGCCTGTGTAAGGTCGACCTGCTTCTGCGCCGCATCGATGGTGTAGCTGCGCACCACGACGTTGGCCGGAATATCCGCGAGGCGAAAGCGACCATCCGTGGACGGTATGTTGCCGTTGTTGATGACCTCGTACGAGCCCGACGGATTGGTGGACGAACCCGTCAGCTTGAAGCTCGACGCTGCGACATCTATGCCGGCGCTGAGTGTGTGACGCGATCCGATCGCCTGCTCCAGCACGTCGCGAAACTGGAACTGCAGCTCCGACTCGTCGAAAATGAAGTTGCTCGATCCGACGATGCCGATGGGGAGCGAGTCGCGATCGAGAATGGTCACCTGCGGCGAGCTGAAGTCACTGCGCGTCGGCGGGAAATCCCATTTGTACGTGGACATTTGCACCGATGCGGTATTGCTCGCGCGTCCCGCGTTCCAGCTGCTGCGATGCGACAACGATGAAATGGTGCCGAAGCGAATGGTCGTGATGTCCGCCTCCGGCGCGACGATGCCGCTCCCTTCACCGGCGCGCGCCTGTCGGCTCATCGCGAACCGAAGCGTCGTGATCTGATCGTCATTCCAGCCATGATCGATGCGGCCGAAGGCCTTGTACGTCTCGCGCAGCTCGCGGCCGAGAAATGTGGCGCGCGCCGTCGAGCTGATGCGATCCTCGTTCTCGTTCGTATACTCGAGCGCGCTGAAGAGATACGTGCGCTTGGCCACGATCGGGCCGCCGAACGATCCGCCGTACTGTGCGCGTCGAAATCCTTCTTGCGCGCGCCGGAAATCCGCACGCGCCGCACCCGTCGGCTCGATCGCCGGACGTGCATCGAGTGGCAATCCGGGACGATTGTACGCGAAGAGCTCGCCGCTCCAACGCTCCCCGCCCGTGCGACTCTCGTAGTTCACGACACCGCTTGGACTGCGGCCGGACGACGCGCTGTAGCTGTTGGCGAGGACTTCGAGACGATGCAAGGCAGCGAGCGGAAATTCGACGCGCGGACCGCCAAGAAAGCCCTCGTTGTTTTCCAGACCATCCAGCGTGTACTGCGTGTAGAGTGCGTTTGTGCCGTTGATGCTCAGCCGTGGCGCGTCACCAAAGAACGCACGCGCCTGCGCCACACCCGGAATCGTATATGCGAGCGACACCGGATCGCGCGCGTCGGTGGGCAATGCGCGCAGCTCGGCGCGCTCCACCGCGCCACCGGTTGTGGCATCGTTGGTGTTCAGCAGCGGACGATCACGCTGCGCAACGACTTGCTGCACCACGAGTCGGGCGAGGGGCGCGAGTGTCAGCGCGACCGTGCGGACTTCACCCGACGAGAGTGGTGCCACCGACACGGTCTCTGCGGCGAAGCCGATCGACTGCACCGCGACGCGAAGTCGCGTTCCGGTCGCAACAGGCAGAATGAAGCGACCGAGACTGTCGCTGCGCGCCTCGCTGTTGCCGCCGAGGTCGCGCAACGACGCGTTGGCAAGCGGTCGGCCGACTTGCGCACGCACGACGCCACGCACCGTTGCGCCGGACTGTGCCGAGACGCGGGGCACTGGCGACAGGAGCAGGACCGTCGGGAACAGGATGCTCAAACGGGAGAGGCGCATCAGATGGGTTCACCGCGTCCGGCAAGCGGACGATGAGGAAGCGACGACCAGACCGTCACGGCTACGCCTCGGACACGTGGCTGGATTGAGAGACCGAGAAAACGCCCCGCCGAGACGTATCGCAGCGGGGCGTCCCGGGTTCCCGTTCACTCGCGCGACTCAGACCTCGTGCGGCCCCATGACATTCCGCGTGAACAGGGCAATCACGATCGCCACGAATATGATCTGTCCGATCGGGCCGACGGCGAACACCGCCTGAAAGATCAGGGAGATGAGCATCAGCGGGATCTTGATGAGCGGCAGCAGCCAGTCGGCGTTGGCGGGATGCGAAAAGAATGGCATGGATGAGCCTTGCGAAGGGTCAGGTGGAATCGCGCTTGGGAATGGTAGCCGCGTGGCGTCCCGGCAGGAAGCGTAACGGTCGCGGTCGGCGCGCAGATCCGAAATCTTTTCGGATTGACCGCATTTGTGACGACTCGTTTCCCATCGCGTGCGATCGCTTCCCGTGGCGTGATGTTGTGCCCCCGCTTCAGAACCTACGTTCACTTCATGATGAGCATACGCACCTTCCCATCGTTCGCGGTGAAAATCATTGTATTGATTGGAATGAACCATCATGCGTAGCCCGCTCCCAGCCTTCGAGGCGTTTTCGACAGACGCGCAAGCCGTCTCTTCCGATACATGGGATGGCGCTGTCTCGCTCGGCGGCTGGTTGGCGGTTACGAAAGCGGCAGAGCGCTTGTCGTCATTGAGGTTCGCGGACCAGGCCGCATATGTGACTGCCCTGTCGGAGCATGTGCTCCCGCCAGTCGATACGCGTCCGACACTAGTGCACGATGCGCACGGGGCGCCGACCGATAGCGTCGCCCAGCTCGCCGAGCGTTTGCGCGTCATGGCTGAGCAGATGGAGCGGGCGGGCTGCTTTGAGATGGCCTTCGCCACAGTGTCAGCCGTTTGCCGTTTGACGACGCAGTCGGACACCACCACGCGCATGCTGGCCACGGCGCATCTCGGACGCATTGCCCGGCAGCTCGACGACTTGCGCACCGCGCAGGACTGCTACGAGTCCGTCGTCAACGAGGCATCGCGCGGTCGTGATGGCCCATTGCAGTCGCTGGGACTTCTCGGACTTGGCGCCATCTCACGCGTGCGCGGCAATCGCCCCGAGGAACGGCGGTTGTACGGACGCGCGCTGCAGTGTGCGTTTCCGGGCGGTCTGACGGAGCGATCCGCGCATCAGGGGCTCATGAACGCCGCCATTTCGGAGCATCGGCTCGCTGATGCGTTGCTCCATGGGTGGCGGGTGTACGATCTTGCCCCCGAGGGGAGCGAGGTGCGTGCCATGGTGTTGTCCAATCTTGCCCTGACGGCGCTCAATGCGGACTTCGCGGACGCAGCGCTTCAGGGTTTCGTGCACGCCCTGACGCTGACCGATGTGATTCGGATTCGGTTGCCGGCGTTGGGCGGCGCATTGCGCGCGGCGGCCCGACTCGGCAACCGCGCTCGCATGG
The DNA here is from genome assembly GCA_038213465.1 of Gemmatimonadales bacterium. GTDB lineage: Bacteria > Gemmatimonadota > Gemmatimonadetes > Gemmatimonadales > Gemmatimonadaceae > Gemmatimonas. The sequence continues at coordinate 17,820 of JBBQTA010000021.1, forward strand.
TCGAGTTGGAATACATCGCACTCGCGGAGTCGGAGCGAGCCAACACGCCATTCGAGGTCGCCAGCTTCTTCCTGTCGGCGACGAAGGCGTGGTTCACCCTGCCGGACATCACGATGGCCGCCTTGCGTTTGCAGCGTGTGGACACGATGGTGCAGCGTCACCAATTCCATGAATTGGCGATGCGCTTGGAGGCACTGCGTACGCAAATCGAGCGAGCGACTGTGTCTGCAACGCGGGCGGCCAGCCTCGCGGATGCCGTCTGGGAAGCGCCCGCGGATCAACCGTGGGACGACAACGTTACGGAAGGGATTCATCGTCTGACCGCGCTGCGATAGTCGCGCTGGGATAGTCGCGCTGCGCGCTTAGTGCCAGGGAATCTGATCCCGCCGCGCCGAGACGCTATCCTGCATCGTGGACGCGACGTCTTCAACGCCGGTGGGGCTGCCGCTGCACGCGGCGACAATGGTGCTGGACAGGATCGTTGCGACGAGCAGCAGGCGGCGAGCAGTCATGACAGAGCACTCCGTTGAGGTGGTGTCCATCGCTACAACCGTCCCCGAATCGCCACCATCTCATCGTGGGAAACGAGTGCACCAAACGGGAAGCGGACTCTAGCGTAAGACCGCTGACGGAGCTTGGAAGCCGGTGAGTGGCTTCGAGCTCGCGTGCATCCCCGAGTCGCCGCTGCTGCTTGCCCGACTCCGCGCTGCGGTCGGGCGAGGTGGCGGCGTTCGTCATTTTCCGGATGCCGCCGCCGCCATGCTCCCGATGCTCCGCGGGGAGATCGACGCGACCGTCGTCGCCGTGGACAGCCAACAGTCAGAGGTGGCGCTTCGCACGATCCGGCAACTGCGCGCCGCCAGTCCCACGCACGCCGTCATCGCGTGGTGCGAGCTTCGTTCCTCGCCCTCCCGTCTGCTGCTCGACATCGCCCAGGCCGGCGTGACCGAACTGGTGCTTCGCGATGTCGAAGACATGCAGCACGTTCTGCCGCGCGTCCTCACCGCCGCCATCCAGCGCAGTACGGCGCGCCAGCTCGACGACCGCTTCGGCCCGCTGATTGCCGCGCCGATGCGGCCCCTCTTCCGGTTCGCGCTCGAACACGCGCACGAACCGCTCACGGTCGACGAAGTCGCGTCCACGTTCGGCATCACGCGTCGTACGCTGCGCAACCGGCTGGTGGAGCATCGATTGCCGCGACCGCGCGTTTTCCTGACTTGGTGCCGACTGCTCGTCGCCGGCGGCATGCTCGACGAACGCGCGCGCTCGCTCGACTCGGTGGCGGGCCAACTCGACTTCCCGTCGGGCCACGGACTCGGGATGGTGCTGCGTCGCTATCTGGGCGCCGGCATCACCGCGTTGCGCGATGGTCAGGTGTCGGCGGCGATCGAGTGTGCGTTCCGCACGGCGCTCACGGAAGCCGCTGTCGGTTCCTTGCCGCTGGAGTCGCCGGCGGATTAGGTTTGGGTGCTGGCGCGTCCGAGTTTCGACTTAGCCCGTCCAGCTCGCGATGTGTCGTGCGGCACGTGCTGCGTCGCGGGTTCCTTTTGCGCGAGTAGCTCAGCTGGATAGAGCGACGCCCTCCGAAGGCGTAGGTCGCAGGTTCGACTCCTGTCTCGCGCATTTTTCCGGATCTTCCGCTGTCTGTCGGGGCGTCCACAAGGCGCCCCGCGTCACGTTCGGGATCGTACGACCAGCGCCTCCGCGGCGCCACCGCGTCGTCGCCGGGCCCCTTCACACTTCCTGCGTCGTGCATGTCGCCGAGCTGAAGCGAAAGTCGGTTCCCGAACTGTTGGCGCTTGCCGCGGCCCTGCAGGTGTCGAACACCACGGGGCTACGCAAGCAGGAGTTGATCTTCCGCATCGAGCAGGCATTGCTCGATGCGGAAACGACGCTGTACGGGGAGGGTGTGCTCGAAATCCTGCCGGAAGGCTACGGATTCCTGCGCGCACAGGACTTCAACTACCTGTACGGCCCGGACGACATCTACGTCTCCCCTTCGCAGGTGAAGCGGTTCGATCTCCGCACTGGTGACACGGTGATGGGTGAGGTCCGGCCACCGAAAGAGTGGGAACGATATCTGGCGCTCCTCAAAGTGGAGCGCATCAACGGCGGTGACCCCGAGCAGTCGAAATTGCGTAGCGCCTTTGACAACCTGACCGCGAAGTACCCCGACGAGCGCATTCACCTCGAGCGGGCCAACGGCGAAGTCTCCACGCGCATCTGCGATATCATCGCACCGCTCGGCAAGGGACAACGCGCACTCATCGTCGCACCGCCGAAGGGCGGGAAGACTATCCTCATGCAGCAGTTGGCGAACGCGATCGTCGAGAATCATCCGGAGATCACGCTCATCGTGCTGCTCATCGACGAGCGTCCCGAGGAGGTGACCGACATGCAGGCCAATTGCCCGCAGGCGGAAGTCATCTGCTCGACGTTCGACGAAACGGCGGACCGCCACGTCCAGGTAGCCGACATGGTCATCGAAAAGGCGAAGCGTCTGGTGGAGACGGGCAAAGACGTTGTCATTCTGCTCGATTCGATTACGCGACTGGCACGCGCCCACAACGCCGTGGCACCGCAGGGCGGCAAGATCATGTCCGGCGGCATGGAAGCCGGTGCAATGCAGAAGCCCAAGGCATTCTTCGGCGCGGCGCGCAACTTGAAGGAAGGCGGATCGCTGACGATCGTGGCCACGGCACTCATCGAGACGAACTCGCGCATGGACGAGTTGATCTTCGAGGAGTTCAAGGGCACGGGCAACATGGAGCTGGTGCTCGATCGCAAGCTCGCCGATCGCCGCATCTTCCCCGCGATCGACATCCAGAAGTCGGGCACGCGTCGCGAGGAGCTGCTGCTGACCCCGTTCGAGCAGCAACGCGTCTATCTATTGCGCGCCTTCCTGGCGGACATGCCCTCCGAGGATGCCCTGCTCTTTCTGCTCAAACGGATGGAGCGCGCGGGCAACAACAAGGAATTCTTCGAACAGATGGCGGAACCATGAACACGGGACGACTGCTGGCCGTGGACTGGGGCGACAAGCGCATCGGCCTTGCCGTCAGCGATGAGCTGGGGATGCTGGCTTCGCCGGTCGGTACGATCACGCGCCGCGCCGGCAAGCGGCCGCCGCTCGCGGAGCTCATGCGGCAGGCCGATGCGCTGGGCGCGACCGGCTATGTGTTCGGCTTGCCGATCGATCCGGCCGGCAACGAGACGGAGCGGTGCGTCGAGGTGCGCGAGATCGCCGCCAAGCTGGCGGCACGACAGGCGCTGCCAGTGCGGCTGGTGGATGAACGGTTCACGACGACGGCGGCGCTGCGCTCCATTCGCGAGCAGGGCGGTTCCACACGCGGTCGCAAGGACGATGTCGACGCGTTGGCGGCGGCGTTCCTGCTGGAAGGCGTGTTGCGCGCGAGCGGCCAGGGCGTGGACGTCGGCGAGGTCGTCGCCCGCGCGGGAAGCGCGCCGGCGTGATGGCGCGTCAACGCCGCGGACGCGGCGGCCGCGGACGAGGCGGCCGCGTTCGCCTGTTCGGCGTCGTGTTGCTGGCGGTTATCCTGTCGGCGTGCGTCTGGGCGTGGCGTGAGATCGGCGGAAACGGATCGAATGCGGCGGCCCGCGTGGTCATTCCGCGCGGCGCGACGGTGCGCGCCGTCGCCGATTCGCTGGCACATGCAGGCGTGATCGGATCGGCACGACTCTTTCGCTGGTACGCGTCATTCAGCGGGCGCGAACGAACCATCAAACCCGGCGCGTACGGCTTTGCGGAGGGGCAGGACTACGCCTCGGTGCTGGACGCGCTCGTGTCTGGCAAGGGCATCATGCACACGGTCGTCATTCCCGAAGGCTTCGATCTGCGTCAGATCACGCCCGTGCTGGCCAGAGCGCTCTCGGTCTCCGAAGACTCCATCCGTGCGGCGGTGACCGACACGGCGTGGAAGCGCCGCCTGAACGTGCCCGCGCCGACCCTCGAAGGGTATCTCTTTCCCGCGACGTACAGCTTTGCCGACGGCACGAGCGCGCGCGAAGCCGTGGACGCGATGATCGAGCGTTTCGAAACCATGTGGAAGCCGGAATGGGATGCCCGGCTGCAGGCGATGTCGATCTCGCGGAACGACGCGATGGCGATGGCGTCGATCATCGAAAAGGAAGCGCGCAAGGCCGAGGAGCGTGCGATCATTTCGGCGGTATACTGGAATCGCGTGAAGAAGGGGATGAAGTTGCAGGCCGATCCGACGGTGCAGTTCGCGCTGCCCAGGCACGTCGAGCGTGTGTTCTTCAAAGATCTCGAGATCGATTCCCCGTACAACACCTATCGCTACGAAGGCCTGCCACCGGGGCCGATCGCCTCGCCGGGTGAAGCCTCGATCCTCGCGGCGCTCGAGCCGGCGAATGTCCCGTATCTCTACTTCGTGGCGCATCCCGACGGACATCACGAGTTCCGGACGACGTTCGCCGAGCATCAGCGCGCCATTGTGGACGTGAAGCGCGCCGCGCGGGAACGCGCGCGCCCGACCGCGGCGGACAGCAGCGCCACCCGCCCGAGGCGTCGGTGACGGCATCGGTCTCGGCGGGCGCGCGCGCGCTGGATGCGCTGGCCACGATTTCGCCACGCGGCGTCAAGCGTCTCAAAGGCGGTCATCCGTGGATCTTCCGCTCCGACGTGATCGATCGTCCCAGTGCGCCGGCGGGCATCGTGCGTGTGGAGTCGGCGCGCGGAGAACCACTTGGCTGGGCGCTCTGGAGCCCCGCGTCGGAGATCTCGCTGCGGCACATCGAAGGCAGCCCGTCGCGAACGCCGGATGCGGCATGGTGGCATCAGAAGCTCGCCGTGGCGCTCTCGCGACGCGCATCGATTGCCGGTGACAGCAACGCGTTTCGTCTCGTCCACGGCGAAGGCGACGGTCTACCCTCGCTGGTGGTGGACAAGTACGGCGAACAGCTCGTCGTGCAAATCCTCTCCGCGGGCGTGGACGCCTGGACGGCGGAGATCGTCGACGCACTGCGCGATCTCACCCACGCCACGGGCATTTTGGCGCGCCACGATCCGGCGGCCCGTGGCCGCGAAGGATTGCCGCGTGAAGTGCGTCTGTTATATGGCGAGGTGCCGCGCACGATCGAGGTGGTGGAGCATCGGGTGCGCTACCTCGCCGCACCGTGGGACGGCCAGAAGACCGGTGCGTTTCTCGATCAGCGGGAGAATCGTGCCTTGATCGGCGCACATAGTCGCGGCACGGCGCTGGACTGCTTCGCATACCACGGCTCGTTCGCGCTGCACCTCGCGACACGCGCGACGCACGTCACGGCGCTCGACGTCTCAGGGGCCGCACTATCGCGAGTAGAGGCGCACGCACAGCTCAACGGCTTCGACAACATCAGCGCCGTGGAAGCGGACGCTTTCGAGATGCTGCGCACGTGGGATCGCGAGGGACGCCGGTTCGACACCATCGTGGTGGACCCGCCGGCTTTCGCCAAGACGCGCGGTGCACTGGAAGGCGCGCGGCGCGGCTACAAGGACATCAACCTGCACGCCATGCGACTGCTCGCTCCCGGCGGTACGTTGTTCACGGCGAGTTGCAGCTTTCACGTGTCGCGCGCGATGTTCCTGGAGATGCTGCAGGAAGCCGCGAGCGACAGTGGCCGTCGCATCGCACTGCGGGCGACGACCGGCCAGCCGGTGGATCACCCGGAGTTGCTGACGGTACCGGAAACGGGATATCTCAAGGGCGCGTTGCTCGACGCCATGGACTGAGCAGGACACGCGATTCAACTTTTGTCATCGGTGAGGCAGCGCGCGGTGCACGTGGGAATCGAAGCCACGAAGCTTTTGCGGGAACGTCGTGGTATCGGCCGGTATGTGCGAAATCTTCTCGTGCGGATGCCGCAGCTGCGCCCCGACATTCGCTTCACCCTGTTCGTGCGCAGCAGCGCCGACATGCAGCCGCTCCGCGAGCAGCTCGCATCGCTCTCCGAGGCGGTCGCGTCGCGCAGCACGGTACAACTGGTGAGCACGCTGCCCTCATCCGCAGCGGATGTGATGTGGTATCCGTGGAACTGGCTGTCGCCGTACACCGCGCAGCCGGCGCTCGTCGTCACCGTGCTCGATGTCGCGCCGATGTTGCAGCTCGATCATCGCTGGTGGAAGCTCGTCAAGCGCCTCAAGTATCGTCGGCGGTATACGCGCGCCGTGCAGGACGCGGACATGCTTATCGCCATCTCCGCGTTCACCAGGCAGGAGATGCAGCGGCGTCTGCCACTGGACGCATTGAAGGTGCGTGTGACGCTGCTCGCTGCCGATGACCTGCCATCAGTTGCGGGCGACGCCTCGCCGCCACTCGACACGCTCGGCATCGACGGTCCGTTTTTCCTGACCGTCGGCGCGCAGGAAGCGCGCAAGAATCTCGGTGTGCTCTACGAGGCGATGGATCGGCTGCACGCCAGTGGTGAGCACGTACCGCTGGTCCAGTGCGGTCCAAGCGCCCGTGCGACCGCTCGTCCGTGGATGCATCACGCCGGCTTCGTGAGCGACGCGGAGCTGGTGACACTGTACCGACGCGCGACGGCGCTGGTGTTTCCGTCGTTCTATGAAGGGTTCGGGCTGCCGGCGCTGGAAGCGATGGCGTCGGGCGGACGCGTGGTGTGTGCCAACGCGAGTTCACTGCCGGAAGTCGTGGGCGATGCGGCACTCATGTTCGACCCGCACGACGCCGAGGCACTGGCGGCACAACTGCGACGCCTGTTGCACGATCCAGCGCTGCGCGATCGACTGACGCGCGAGGGGTTGGCGCGATCCGCGCGCTTTGCGTGGACGACGACCACCTCGCAAACACTCGACGTGTTCGACGAGGCGATCGTGCGACGCGCGCGACGTCAGCGCTGACAGACGCGACAGCAGTACGTGCTGCGACCCGCTTGCACGATCCGTGAGATGCGCCGCCCGCACCGGTTGCAGGCTTCGCCTTCGCGATCGTAGACGCGCCAGGTCTCCGTGGGCGTCGCGTCTCCATCGCCTGACGCTGCGGTGCGTTCGTAGTAGCGGCTCGACGGCGCAGCGCGCAGCACCAACTGGATCGCGTCGCGCAGACGCGCAACGCGCACGATGGAGAGGCCATTGGCGCGGGCATCGGGGCGAATGCGCGCTTCCCAGAGCGCCTCGGCTGCGTAGATGTTGCCCAGTCCGGCCACGACGCGCTGGTCGAGCAGCACCGGCTTGATTGGTCCCGGTCGCGAAGCCAGCGCGGCGACGAGCGTCGCGGCATCGAAACGTTCATCCAGCGGTTCGGGGCCGAGCTCCGGCATGACGAAGGTGCCAGCGGCGTGCAGCGTGAGCATACCGAATGCCCGACCATCGACGTAAGAGACCCGCGTTCCTTCGTCGAAAACGAAGCGGGCGCGTTCAAGGGCGGGCGCGGGCTGGCCGACGCGGCCGATGTCCCAGTCTCCGGTCATCCGGAAGTGCACTTCGAGCAGTTGGCCGTCGTGAAACTGGACGAGCTGGAATTTCGCGCGACGGGTCACGCCGGTGACTACCCGGCCCGTCAGGCGAGCACAGCTCTCCGGCGTCAGCGACCGTGCGAGGGACGGGTGGAGGGCCGTCGCCGACTCGATGGTGCGGCCGAGTACGGCGGAGCTGAGGCGACGAGCGGCGTCTTCGACCTCCGGGAGTTCTGGCATGGAGTGGTGTCGGTGTGGAGCGCGGGTTCCCGGTGCGGCACTCTTGCGATCCGGCGTACCGGACATATTTTATCCACATTCTTCCACACGGGGTACCCCCTTCAGTTCTCCCCGGTCACTCAAACACGAGTACGAGCTCTACGTCGAGCGTGAAATCGAGGACTACAAGGACTCGATATCGCGAAGCGCGCTCTTGAAGATCGGGGACGAGGCGGTCGGCGTGCTCATGCGTCAGGCGCAGACCACGCTGACGGAAATCGTTGTGTGGCAAGAAGTTGACCGGATCATTTCCAGTCGGCTTCGTATGCCGACATATGCGACATGGAAGCGGCGCCGGCTGCAGGTGCTTGAGCAGTATCGCCGTCCCGAGCACTGGGGAATCGATCCCGACGCGGCGCTGGTACGCGCGCTCAAGGACTCATCGGACCGTCATGTGCTGGTGGCGGGGACCGAGCGTGAGGGCCCGGCGTTGTATCTCGCCGCACGTGGCTGTGCGGTGACGGCCGTGGAGCCGGAATACGACGCCATGGAGCGGGTGGTGAAGGCCGCCGAGGCAGCAGGCCTCACCCAGCGCGTTCGCGGCTACTGCGCGGATCTGGGGGCGTGGGCGCCCGATGTCGAGCTGCACGCGGTCGTGTGTTCACCGACCGCGTTCGCCGGACTTGATGCGACCAGTCGGGCGCGTGTGATCGAGGTGTTGCAGGGCGCGACCGTGGATGGGGGCGTGCACCTCGTGGAGACGATCGCGGTTGGCGCCGGAGGCATGCCCATGGAGGAGTTGGAGTCGCGCTATCGGGGCTGGACCATCTCCATCGAGCGGACTGTGGGTCGCCGCGAGACCTTTCTGGCGCGCAAAGACGTCGCGGTCGCGTAATAAGCGTCCGCCTCGTATCAAAACGACACTTTGTACGCAGGCGGGACGTGTCGGCCCGACACGAGTGTCATGGCCATCACCATTGGCTTCAGTGTAAACTGTTTTGCAGCAACGGCTTGCTATTTCCGTGCGCGATGGCACCAGTCGTGCCTGAGAGGACTGGTGTGTGCTCGCGGATGCGAGACGGAATGGCAGGTCAACTTTTCGGGTGGAGGGTCACCCATGCGTGTGAATCGTGCGACGCAGGACGAACGTGAGCCGATCGGGATCGTGATTGCCGACGGGAGTCGCGGTGACGCGGTGCCTCGCTTCACGGCCTTTGTATGGGGCCCCGTACCCGAGGAAACGGACGAGCCGGTGGTCTCGCGGGAGTTGGTCTCGGCCTCGTAAAGCGTGTGCGCGGGGGAGAAGCACTGCGTGTTGGGATGGGAACGTGAAAGGCGCCGGCAGACATGCCGGCGCCTTCGCGTTTTTCAGGACTGCAGACTGCGAGTGAAACGAATTACGCGGCGATCGGCGCGGCCGGAGCCGGCGCCTTCTTGGCGCGCTTGGCGGGCTTACGGCCAGCCTTCTTCGCGGCCTTCTTGGCGCCGCCCTTCTTTGCAGCCTTCTTGGCGCCCTTCTTTGCGCCCTTCCTGGCGCCCTTCTTGGCCGCCTTCTTGGCGCCCTTCCGCACGACCTTCTTGGCGCCCTTCTTGGCCGCCTTCTTCGCGCCCTTCTTCGCGCCCTTCTTCGCGCCCTTCTTCATCGCTTTCTTCGCGCCCTTCTTTGCAGCCTTGCGGCCACCCTTCTTCGCCGCCTTCTTCGCGGCCTTCTTGGCTGGTGCCATGATGCTACTCTCCTCAAGAGGAGTTGGTTGCGCTCCCTTTCCCCCGGTGGAAAGGTGAGCCGCGCCGTGTCAGGTGCGTGAGCACCGTTCGCTGCGCGCTACGCGGCCTCGGAGAGATCCACGCAGGTGAGCGCCCACACAGCGAACTGCGCGGGCAATGCACGTCGCGTCCAGACGGACGACGACACAAGTCGAGCAAGGGAGAGCGGACGCATCCGGCGACGAACGGCGCGGGGTTCACTGCGCGCGATACGCGGCGCGGAACCGGGGATGCGAACATGACGCGTCGGGTGAGCGACGACAGCGCCGACCGTCGCAATCAGCGACGGCGACAGGAAGAGCGCCGACAGCTGATTGATGTCGGTCGCTGCAGGAGGTGCCTGAAGTGCGGCACCCAAACGCTGGGAGCACTCGCTTCCCGATTTCGCCACGCGTTTCCAGTGAAGGTTTGCGCGCCTCGTTTTCGAGGATGTGGACATCACGCGCAAGTCGTTGTGGTGTCGCGAATATACGCGTGGATATTTCGTCCGCGCAATAGCGCGTATAAAGAACGCGCGCGATTACATCACGCGCTGGACGATTCGTGCACCTACCACGCAACACGATCGCATGCGAGCTTTGACGTTCGCGCGACGCCAGTCGGCATACCGCGCACGGCCGTTTTCCCTCGTAGGATGACATTTGGCGCGGCGCTGCCGCACATGGAGTACTCGTGAAAGCGTTGGTCAAACAGACGGCGGGACACGGTCTGGTGCTCACCGAAGTCCCCGAGCCGCGCATCCGCGATGATGAGGTGCTCATTCGCGTGCGGAGCGCCGGAGTCTGCGGTACCGACGTGCACATTTACGAGTGGGACGCCTGGGCCGCCGGCCGTTGCACGCCACCCTTCGTCGTCGGACACGAGTTCGCAGGCGACGTCGTCGCCGTCGGCAGCCTGGTCAACACGGTGAACGTGGGCGATCGCGTCACCGCCGAGGGACACATCGTGGACGAGCGCTCGCTTTTCAGTCGCACCGGCAACGCGCACGTCGATCCGGGCACGCGCATCATCGGAGTGGACCGCGACGGCTGCTTCGCCGAATACATCGCCATGCCTGCGACCAACGTCTGGCACCTCGACGACACGATCTCCTACGACGTTGGCGGCATTCACGATCCGATGGGCAACGCCTTTCACACCGCACTCACCGCCGACATCCCCGGCGCGGTGGTGCTGATCACCGGATGCGGCCCGATCGGCGCCTTCGCCGTCGGTATCTGCAAAGCGGCCGGTGCGGCGCGCATCATCGCGACGGACATTAATCCGAAACGGCTCGCACTCGCGCGCACTATGGGCGCTCACGATGCCGTGCATCCGGACGATGCAGCCGCCGCGGTGCATGCCGCCTCCGACGGGCACGGCGCCGACGTCGTGCTCGAAATGTCGGGGGTACCCAGTGCGGTGCATCAAGCCTTTGCGCTGGTGCGTCCAGCCGGTCGGGTGAACATGCTCGGCATCCCGTCACGCACCATCGACGTCGACTTCGCCTCGGAGATCATCTTCAAGGGACTCACGATCTACGGCGTCGTTGGTCGGCGCATGTACGAGACCTGGCACCAGATGACGCGCTTCCTCCGCTCCGGCGCCTTCGACCCCACGCCCGTCATCACGCACCGCTTACCGCTCGAGGCGGTCGACGAAGCCATGCACCTGATCAAGTCGGGCGAGGCGGGCAAGATCATTTTCCAGCTGTAGAGGCGCATTCCGTGTCCATCAACTCCGCGTTCGTCCACGATCTCGAAGCACAGATCGCGCAACTCAAGGCCGATCAGGTCTACAAACGACTCAACCATCTCGAGTCACCGCAGGGTGCGCGCGTGCGCATGGAAGGGCACGGCGAGGTGATCGTGCTCTCGTCGAACAACTATCTCGGACTGGCCAACGAGCCGTCGGTGGTGCGCGCCGGCAGCAACGCGCTCGAGCAGTTCGGCGCCGGCACAGCCTCGGTGCGCTTCATCTGCGGCACGTTCACCATCCACCGCGACCTCGAGATCGCGCTTGCCCGGTTCATCGGAACACCGGCCGCGCTTTCATATGTATCGGCGTGGAACGCCAACGAAGCGCTGACGCCCACCATCGTGCGCGATGGTGACTTTGTCATCTCGGATGCGCTGAACCACGCCTCGATCATCGACTCCATCCGTCTCGCCAAGGCGATTACGAAGTGCTCGACCGCGGTCTACAAGCACAGCGACATGGACGATCTGCGCGACAAGCTGACCGGTGCCAAGTCGGCCAGGCGGCGCGTGATCTGGACGGACGGCGTCTTCTCCATGGAAGGCGCCATCGCCAAGCTGCCCCAAATCCTGCAGCTCGCGCGCGAGCATGACGCGATCGTGGTGATGGACGACTCGCACGCCACGGGCGTTCTTGGCGCGACGGGACGCGGAACGGCAGAGCATTTCGGAGTACTTGGCGAGGTCGACGTCATCACCTCCACGCTCGGCAAGGCGCTCGGCGGTGCGGCCGGCGGATTCATCGCGGGCCCCGAGGCGCTGTGCGACATGATGACGCAGCGCTCGCGTCCGCAACTGTTTTCAAACGCGCTGCCACCTACCGTGGCGGCGAGTTCGCTTGCGGCCATCCTGCACATCGAAGCGCATCCGGAACTGGTGACGCGCTTGCGGGACAATGCAGCCTATTTTCGTGCGGCCATTCAGGAGGCGGGCTTTCATCCGCTGCCGGGCGAAACGCCGATCGTGCCGATCATCGTGGGCGAGACTGCACTGGCGATCAAGGTGAGCGAGATGATGCTCGACCGTGGTATCTTCGTGACCGGGTTCGGCTTTCCGGTCGTGCCGCAGGGGCAAGCGCGTGTGCGCTGTCAGGTGAGTGCTGCGCACACGCGCGACGATCTCGACGCGGTGGTGGAGGCGTTCAAAGCGGTTGGTCGCGAGGTCGGGCTGATCGGCTGACATACGCCGCGGCGCTCCGCATGCAAAAACGCAGCGGCCAGTCGGCGGCTTTGGTGAGGCCGATGCGTGGGCCAACGAGCACGTCGTCATCGGCCACCAGCGCGCCGACATGGATGGTCAGCGGACCGAGTCCGGTCAGCAACGCCCCGTCGAACGACCGATCGATACCCAGGGCGGCGCACAGCTTTCCGGGTCCGTTGCACAGCTCGGTATCGCGGCGGACGCGGGGACGCCGGGCGCGCATCGCGTCGAGCCCTTCCATCGGTGCGATGGCGCGAATGAGCACGGCGCTGCCGAATCCGTCTTCGCGGGTGACCGCATTGACGCACCAGTGCTTGCCGTAGACGAAATACACGTAGGCCGTGCCGGGGGGCCCGAACAGGTGCCACGTTCGTGCGGTCCGGCCGGCGACCGCGTGGCAGGCGGGGTCGTGTGGGCCCAGGTAGGCCTCTGTTTCGACAATACGCCCGCTAACCGGACCGGTGGGATGCGTCAGGCGAAGGACCGCGCCAAGCAGGTCGCGGGCGACGAGCGCCGGCTCCCGCGCGTAGAACGAAGCGACAAACGCCGCCCCGAACGGGGCGGCGTTTGTGCGAAATGACGCCTCGTCCAGAGATTACTTCCTGGCGGCCTTGGCGGCCTTTTTCGCGGGAGCCTTGGCCAATTTCGCCGCGGCGGCCGTTTCCGCCTTGGGGGCGGTCTTGGCAGCCTTGGCGGGGGTCTTTGCCGGAGCCTTCGCAGGCGCCTTCGCCGGAGACTTGGCCGTCGCCTTGGCGGGAGCCTTGGCGGGATCCTTCACTGGCGCCTTCGCGGCGGTTTTGGCCGGAGCCTTGACGACGGGCTTGCTGGACTTGGCGGGAACCGCCGGGTCGGGCGCGTCGGCCTCCTGCGCCGGTGCCATCGGCGGGGGCACAACAGCGCTCTCGACCTTCGCGATCGGCTCCGGCGCTGGTGCGACCGGTGGGGCGCCGTTCGGTCCCGCGGTGAGGGTGCTGGCGGCGGCCGCAGGCGGAGCGCTGCCGGCGCGTGGTCCGACTACGCCAACCAGCAGCATGTCCGCTGAGGGCATCCCCGGTCCCTTGCCGCGACCGCCCATGCCACGCCCACCCACCCCACGGTGCGCCATGCCACGAGGCGGCGGTGGCGGTGCGCTGGCCGCCGCGGCTGCCTGTTGCGCCATCTCGACCGACTTGAGCTGGTCTACGATCGGTGCGGCGTCTACTGCGCGGGCCAACTCGAAATCGTTGCCGCGACGACGCAGGTCGATCATGTTCGCGTCGTGCGCGTCCTGCAGAATGCGCTCGAAGTTACGCGCGCTGAGCGACTCGCTGTCCCGACCGAGCAGCACGAACGCGCGCTGTCGCGCCGCGCTGGCGCTGGTGGCGTCCTCGCCCTGCACCAGCGACTCGACCGCGCGACGCACGAGATCGAAGGCTTCGCTGCGCGTGAGCCGCTCGCCGCTGGTGCCGACCGTATCGGCGACGGACTCCCCGAAGCTGGGTTGTGCGCCGGCTGCGACTTCCGGAGTGCGTTCGGGACGATCGGTGCGAACCGGACGGTCGGTGCGCTCCTCGCGCTCCGGGCGGCGATCCCGTCCGCGACCTCTTTCACGACCGCGTCCATCGCGACCCTCGCGCGGTGCATCGGTCGCGGCGGGCGTGGTGGCAGCGACTGGTGCGGCAACGGGCGCAGGCACCGGTGCCTCCACGGCCGCCGCCACTTCGACGGCACTCTCGTCGGGAATTGCCATCTCGGCCGTGATGGCGAGATCGGCGGGGACGCCATTGCCCTCGACATCCGTACGATCGCCGCGCTCGCGTCCGCGACCGCGACGGCCGCGGCGGCCACGGCGATCTTCCCGTTCGCGCTCGCGTTCACGACGCATGTCCGAGGAGGCGGCATCGCCTTCGGCGGTATCCGTGGCCGCCGACGCGGCGGCCGGTGCCGGCATCTCGCCACTCGGCGTGTCGACCTCGAGCTGTCCGCTTTCGAGCTTGGTGATCTTGAGCAGTCCCTTGTGGGCGGCTTCCTGCACGAAGCGCGAGAACTTCGGCATGCCAAGATTCTTTTCGTCGAACGACGAGTCGATCTCCTGCATGACCTGCTTGAGGCGATCGGAGCGCATAACGTCGCCGTTACGTTTCATGCGGGTGACCGATTCGGTCACGAGCTCCCATGGATCCCAGCGCGAGGATTCGTCGTCCCCCGTCCTGGTGAGGCCAGCCAGCGCGTTGTACGAGTAGTACTCGTCGCAATTCATGACGAGCAGGTCGCTCGACGATTCGCGGATCCCGACGCCGATGACGTACTTGCCGTACTCCTTGAGCTTGATGACCATGCTCGAGAAATCGGAGTCGCCGGAGAGGAGAACGAAGGTGCCGATTTCCGGACGCGTGAAGACGAGCTCCATGGCGTCGATGGCGAGACGGATATCGGTCGCGTTCTTCTTCGACGAGCCGTAGGCCGGTGCAAAGATGAGGTCGATCGACGATTCCGTGAGCGGCACGATGTACTGCGGATAGCGGCGCCAGTCGGCGTAGGCGCGACGGACGGCGACCTTGCCCTTGATGATGTCCGACGAGAGGAGGTTGTTGAGCTCTCCCTGCAGGTCGGAGCGGATCCCCATCGTGACGTTGTCGAAGTCGATGAGGAGGGCGGCGTTCGGGGCCTGGGGCATGGCTGAGCCAGCGCCGGCGGCGGGAACGGGCGCGGCTTGCGGGCCGCGGTGGAACGGAGCGACGGATCGACCGGAGGCCGGGGTGCCGCGCTGTTGACGTGAGTGCATGTCCTAACCGGTGTGCGAAACTGAGTGATCGAGCGCGATTGCACGCGCGAGTTCTCGCCGTCGCACTTTGCCACTCCCCGTCATGGGGAAGACATCGAAGAAACGGACGAGATCGGGGACCTTGTACGCGGTCATGGTATCCAGGGCGAAGCGCTTGATTTCGCTTCCCGTGATGACTGCGCCTTCTACTGGAACGATGCACGCGCAGACCTGCTCCCCCAGCACATCATGGGGAATGCCGATCACGCAGACATCGTCCACCGCCGGATGCGCACGGAGCCGTTCTTCAATCTCGCGGGGATACAACTGCTTTCCGCCGCGCGTGATTGTCTCCTGCCGCCGTCCGATGACTCTGACGTACCCATCCTCGTCGATGATGCCGAGATCACCGGTGAGGAAAAACCCTTCCGGCGTGTGGACCTTGGCGGTCTCCGCCGGCATGCGCAAATAGCCGTGCATGAGGTTGGACCCGCGCACGGCGATTTCGCCGACGGCTTCTGGTCCGTGCAACACCCCCGTCACGACATCGACGGCCATCACTTCCACGCCCGGCAGCGCGCGTCCCACCGATCCTGTTCGCTGATCGTCACTGTCGGTGAACCGGGTCATGGTGACGGTGGCACCGGTTTCCGTGAGCCCGTACGCGACAAGCACATCGCACCAGCGACGCACACGACGCACGAGCGCCTCGTCGACCGAGCTCCCCGCGATGACACCGGTGCGCAGCGAACGCACCCGTGCCGGGTCGAACCCCTCCTCGCGCATGAGGAGGTGATACAGTGTGGGCACGCCGTGCAGCACCGTGACTTGCCGCGCCTGAATCAGCGCCAGTGCTCCAGCCGCATCGGACGCCGGACGAAGCACCAGCGTCGATCCGGAAACAATGGTGCCCACCATGACACTGAAGCCAAAGATCGCGAAGAGCGGCACCGACGGAAACACGCGATCGTCGGGTGACAACTCGACGGCCTCCGCGCTCCGCACTGCGTTTTCGACCACCGCCTGATGCGACAGGCGCACGCCCTTCGGCTTCCCCATGGTTCCCGACGTGTAGAGCACGGCGAGATCCATCGCCTCGTCGTAGGCGATCGGACGCGGGTACGACCGGCCGGAGCCGCTGGAGATCAAATCCTCAAACTGGAAGATCCGATCGTCGTACCACAGGTCTTCCTCGCCGACCGTGACGACGTACTGCAGGTCGGGCAGATCGCCCAGCAGATCCTCGAATCGCTGAAGGAAATCTACGCCGGCGTATCGCTCGATGGTGACCACCGCGCTGGCTTCGGCGTGCCGAAGCTGGTAGCGCAGATCGTGACTGCTCAGCTGCGGGCTGACCGGCACCACGACCGCACCGAGCTTGGCGCAGGCGACAAGCGAGACAATCCACTCGACGCCGTTGGGCAGGTTGACCGCGATGCGATCGCCCGCCCCCAACCCCAATTCGGAGAATGCCGCCGCTAGGGACGACGCTTGCGCGTCGACCTGCCCATAAGTCCACGTCCGTTCTCCGACAATCGCCAGCGCACGCTCGGGGTGTTCCCGGGCGCGCTGCTCGACGAGGGGAGCAAGGGACCACGACGTTGCCATTCCACTCCAGGATCGACGCGTGCGATACCCGGCAGCGGGAATGCTGCGTGCCGACCGGATACAGCCGCGTAAATTATCCAGTATGAAGGAGATGCGAAAGCCGAACCCCCCAGCGAATCCGTCCGGCGGTGACGAGAAACCCTCGATTCCCGACGCGCGTAGGGAACGCATGCGGTCGCGCGGTCGGGCCCCCTTTCGATCCCGGCTCTTTGCCATGTTGCTGCTCTTCGCGATCGTGCCGACGATTGCCGTGACGGCGTTGTGGACCGTGACGGCAAGCCGGGCGCTGTCGCGCATGTCGTCCGGTACCGCGTGGGAGCGGGTGGCACGGAGTGGGGCAGCAGCACTGATGGCGGCGCGGTCGATGCCGTTGTCGACCGCTCAGCGCGCCGCGCTCGATCGTCATGAACGGGAGTTGCGGGAGTCGGTGGAGTTGGCGGCGCGCTTCGACTACGTCGCGGCGCGCACGATGCGCATCGTGGTGGTGGGCGCGCTCTTCGCGGTGGTGGTGGTGGCGGTGGGTGCCTCGCGGGTGGCGGGTCATCTCAGCCGACAGCTGAGCCGGCCGCTGGATGAATTGGTAGGATGGACGGGTCTCATCCGCACCGGGCGACCGGTACCGGAGCACACGGAACGACCGGGAGCACCGGAGTTTGAAGTCCTGCGGACGGGGATGCGCACGATGGTACGTGAACTGGAAGTCGGACGGCAACGCGCCCTCGAGGCGGAACGCTCCGCCGCGTTCCGCGAATCGGCGCGGAGATTCGCGCACGAGTTGAAGAACCCACTCACGCCCATCCGGTTCGCCGTGGAGCGCCTCCGTCGGAGCGCCCCCGAGGAACTGCGGGAAACGGTGGAGGTGCTGGCCGAGGAGTCCGCGCGCCTGGAGGCAATGGCCCGCAGCTTCGCGCAATACGGTCGCCTCCCCGATGGACCCGCCGCCGACATCGACCTGGTCGAACTGGTCACGCGGACGGTGCGCAACACGGTGCCCGATGAGATGGCACGCACCCTCGACATCGAGGCGGACTTGCCGCTCGTGATGGGCTTTCATGAACCGCTCGTCCGCGCGGTGGCGAACGTGTTGCTGAATGCGGTGGACGCCTGCGCAACGTGCGGCGATCGCGCCGAAATCGGCATCCGTGTCAGCCGCGATGCGCTCGACGGCGAGGCGGCGGTGTGCATCGCGATCCGTGACAGTGGCTGCGGCATCGATGCGGACACACTTTCACATATCTTCGAGCCGTATGTGACGACGAAGCCAGGCGGCACCGGGCTCGGGCTCGCCATTGCGCGCCAGACCCTGGCAGCACATCACGGCGTGATCGAGGCGACGAGTATATCCGGCGCCGGCACGGAGATGCGGCTGCGCCTTCCCATCACCGGCGTGCAGGGAGCATGGCCATGAATGCGACGATCCGGAACGAGCAGACCGGAGCCAACGGTACAGGTTTCAACGACGCGGCGACGCAGGCGCGCGAGGCCGCACAGGCCGCGAGAGATCAGGCGCAGGCGGCACGAGATCAGGCGCAGTCGGTGCGCGATCAGGTGCGCGATGCGATCCGTCACGCCGATCAAGCGGTCGATGAGGCGGCGATCGACGATGCCCCACAGGGCACGCGACCGGCGCAGGCGCCGGGGACGATCGTCATCCCCACCGACGGTGGGCAGGACATCAACATCAGCGTGGACGGGCGCGGCATCCACGTGAACCAGGGCGAGACGCAGACCACGATCCCGATTCACGACGTCGTACCGCGCGGCGCAGTGCAGATCGCGTACACGATTCCCATTGCCATCGGGCTGTTCGTGGTCGGCTGGCCGATCGCGCGTGCTCTGGCCCGCTGGATCGATCGTCGCGGCACCGCGTCCGCCGCCACCACGCGTCTCTCGGCGGAAGTGCAGACGCGTCTCGACGCCATGGAGCGCAACATTGATACGGTCGCCGTGGAGCTCGAGCGCGTCAGTGAGGGACAGCGGTTCACGTCCAAGCTGCTGACCGAACGACTGCAGCCGCTGGCGCCCGACTTTGCCGCGGCGTCTGCTGAGCCGTCCCTGCGTGCACCTGTAGCGCACAAGGGTGGTCGATGAGTGCGTCGCTGCCGAACGGCGCGGAGCAACCCGCGCCGCCGCTGCCACCAGCGGCACCGCAGGCGCCCGAGGCTCCGGTGCTCGCGGGCGCGCCGGCGATGGTGGGTCAGACACCCGGACCGCCGCGCGTCATCGAAGTCCCGGACGGTCGCGGCGGCACGACTCGCATCGTCATCGGCGAGGACGGCTCGGTGCTCGTGGGCACGCCGGGGGAAGCGTCCGCCGGACGGCGTTCGGGCGATATGCCGTCCGGCGTCATCCGCATCGTCGAGATGAGTACCATCGCTGCCGTCGCAATCGTGCTGGGCACGTCGATCCTGCGGCTGGTGGGCCGATGGATGGAACGCCGCGCCGCGCCGCCAACGCCCGACGTGGCGCGCCGCCTGCAGGCCATCGAGGAGGCGGTGGATTCGATCGCCATCGAAGTGGAGCGCATCAGCGAGGGACAGCGATTCACGTCCAGATTGCTCGCCGAGCGGGTGCACGTGCCGGCGGCCGACTTTGTCGCCCCGGCGGTGCGCGATCCGGTCGAGCGTGTGCCGCGATGACGCATTCGCGCTGATGCCCAGCGTCCTGATCGTTGACGACGAACCGAACATCCGGCGGATGATCGGCGCCCTGCTTGCCGGGGAAGGGTACGACGTGCGCGACGCAGCGGATGGTGCGACGGGATTGGCGCTGGCCGAGATGGCGGAACCGGATGTCGCGCTGGTGGACTTGATGATGCCGGGCAATCTGGACGGGTTGGCGCTGCTGGCGCGGTTGCGCGAGCGGCGTCCCGATTTGCCCGTGGTGATGATGAGCGGACGGGCTGCGCTGACCGATGCGGTACGCGCGACGAAGCTTGGCGCGTTCACTTTTCTCGAGAAGCCGCTCACGCCCGAGGGTGTGCTGTTGGCGTTGGCATCCGCATTCGAATTGCGGCAGGCGCGACGGGCGGCGCAGGCGCTGCGCGAAGACCTGGGCATTTCCGGCGAGATGGTGGGCGACTCTCCGGTGATGCGTGAGGTACGCGCGCTCATCGCGCGGGTCGGGCCCAGCGATGCGCGTGTGCTCATCACGGGAGAATCAGGGACCGGCAAAGAGTTGGTGGCGGCGGCGCTGCACAACTCCAGTCCACGCCGTGACCGGCCGTTCGTGCGCGTGAATTGCGCTGCGATTCCGCGCGATCTCGTGGAAAGCGAGATGTTCGGCCATGAGCGCGGCGCGTTCACCGGAGCGACGGACCGTCGTATCGGTCGGTTCGAACTGGCGCACACCGGCACGCTCTTTCTGGACGAGGTCGGCGATCTGGGTGCAGAAGCGCAGGCCAAGCTGCTGCGCGCCATCGAGGCGCGCGAGATCGAGCGGGTGGGTGGTGGCAAGCCGATCAAGATCGACCTGCGCATTCTGGCTGCGACGAACAAGGACCTCACGCGCGCCGTCGCGGACGGCAGCTTCCGCGAGGATCTGTTCTTTCGATTGAATGTGATCCCGATTTCGCTGCCGCCGCTGCGCGACCGGCCCGGCGACCTCCCCGCGCTGGTGCGGCATTTCGCCGATCGTCATCGCACGCGAACCGGTCGTCCGCTCGTGCGCTGGCGTGACAGCGCCATCGCGGCGTTGTCAGGCTATCGCTGGCCCGGCAACGTGCGAGAACTGGCGAATGTGGTGGAACGACTGGCGATCCTGCACGCGGGAAGCGAGATCGGCGAGTTGCAGGTGCGTGAAGTCATTCCCTCCGTCGGGGGCGCACGCGAACGCCTGCCCGCCGGCGATGAACACGGCGCGGTGACGCAGAACAGTGCCGGCCTGCCGCTGAGCGACGCATTGGACGCGTACGAACGGGAGCTCATTTCCGCCGCACTGGCGCAAAGCGACGGGAACGTCGCGGAGGCCGCGCGACGCCTGCGGACCGACCGTCCCAATCTGTATCGTCGCATGCGGCGGCTGGGGTTGGCGACGTCGGGCGAATGACGACATCGCTCAACACACGTCGGGACACACGTCGCGTCGCCGGAAGTGGACAGTCTGCACGGACGTGTGCGGCCTTACGAGACGCAGACGCGGCGGCACGCGTTCTGCCTGCAGAGCGCGGCACCCCCACCTGAGAGCATGACATGATTCCGCCCCCTTCCCCTCGACCGCGCGCGGTCCTCACCGCCTCGCTGCTCGCCGTTTCCCTGCTCGCCGTCGCGATGCTTGCCGCCGCGATGGCGCCGAGGCCCGCCGCGGCGCAGTCGCGGCCGCGCACGAATCGGGATCGCGCCGAGCGGGCCGGCAACCTGCCGCGCGAGGTTGCGCGGGAAGCGGTGACCGTCTGGAACGCCCGCGACACACGCCGCGTCCGCGGGGACTTCACGCTGGCGGCCAACGACACCGTGCGCGGCGACGTGGCGATTCTCTCTGGACGGGTGGAGCTCGCAGGAACGGTCACCGGCCAGGTGATGGCGATCAACAGCAGCGTGCTACTCACGCCAAGCGGTCACGTGCGGGGCGGGCTCACCGTCATTGGCGGTCGACTCGAGGCGCCGGATCGACCCCGGGTGGACGGAGACATTCGCGTCTGGGCGGCGCGCCTGCGCTATGCCGAGTCGGGCGATTCATTGTCGCGCGATCCGCTGTCCCGCGATTCGCTGGTGGCGGACGTGGAGAGCGAGTTCGCCTCCCGCTGGTCGCGGTGGCGCAGGGATGCAGACGACGACACGCATGCCGAACTCTTTCTCACGACGGCGCATGCGTACAATCGCGTGGAAGGGCTGCCGATCTACTTCGGCCCACGTTTTCGCGCGGTGAATGGGAATACGCGCTTCAACGGCCAGGTGTACGGCATCTTCCGCACCGGCGACGGGCTGCGCTGGGAGCGTGAAAATCTCGGACATCGTCTGACGCTGGAAGTGCAGCAGGGAACGCGCGCGGGAGTGCGTGCAGGTGGCCGCCTGTTCGACGATGTCGACGCGGTGGAACAGTGGCAGCTGACGGACAACGAGATCGGACTCGCGACGTTTCTGTTCACGCGTGACTATCGCGACTACTGGCTGCGCCACGGCGCGGCGGGGTACGTCTCGCTGTTTCATGGCCCGGGCACGGAGTTGCGCGCGGAGTACGGAGAGGAGCGCTGGAGCTCGCGACGTGCACGCGACGTCTGGTCGATCTTCAACAACGACGATGTCTGGCGTGTGAACCCCGCGGCCGACGAGGGCGTGATGCGCATCGCGACGTTCACCGCGCGAGTGGACACGCGCAACGATCCGGCGATTCCGCGCTCGGGGTGGCTCCTCTCGGCGCAGCTGGAACGCGGCACGGGCGACCTGACGCGCGCGCAACCGACGGTTCCGTCCCGGTCGACCGCCGTTCCCGTCGCGTACACCCGAGGGTTGCTGGATTTACGCCGATATAACCGACTGGCGCCCGGCGCGCAGCTCAACCTTCGTGCTGTGGTCGGCGGCTGGTTGGAGGGCGATGCGCTGCCCGCGCAACGTCGCTTCGCGGTGAGTGGCATCGATGCCCTGCCCGGCTTTGACTTCCGACGCACCCGTGGCGCGAACGATGTTGGCACCTGCTCGACCTTACCGGACGCAGACTATGCGGCGCTCGGGCGACCGGCGCTGTGCGAACGCATGTTGCTGGTGCAGGCCGAATGGAAAGGTGACTTCCGCATTCGTCTCTTCGGCGATCGCGACTGGTTCGGCGACCGGCGCTGGACGACGAGTCATTTCAGCGCCGACGGCAGCTGGGTGCTGTTCGCCAACAGCGGTCGCGGCTGGCTGGTAAACGGCACCCCGACGCCGTTGCACTACGACAAATCGCGCATTCCGGAGATCGGGAGCTGGCGCACCGATCTCGGCGGCGGCTTCGACTTTGGCGACTTCGGCGTGTACGTGGCCGAAGCGGTGTCGGAGGGCGGATTGAAGCCGAACTTGTACGTGCGACTGGCGCGTCGCTTTTAGAGATGCGGCTTCCCCACGCGCGGCATCGCCGTCGTTTCGCGGTCGGGATCGTGCTCGCGTGCAGCGCGCTGGTCGGGGCGCGCCCGCTCGCGGCGCAGTCTCCGCCGCGCATCGACATCACGCCGGCCGCCTCACCAACCGCACCGACGGTGGCGATCCGCTCGGTGCTGGGCGCGAAACCCTTCGACGAGTTGCTGCGCAACGGCTTTCCCGCACGGCTCCACGTGCGCGCCGAACTCTGGACGCTCGGCCGATGGTTCGATGATGTGTTTTCGCGCGACGAGTGGGACGTGTTCGTGCGTTACGACCTGATCGATCGCACATACGAAGTGGCACGCATCACCGAGGATCGTATCACGCCGCTCGGCAGTTATGCGACCTTTGCGGATGCGCGAGCGGCAAGTGAACTGCCATACACACCCGACCTCGCCGTGCCGCGGCGCGGACGTCGCGGCTACATCGTCGTGCAGGTGGACGTGCAGACGGTGGAGATGGGCGATCTCGACGAAGTGCAGCGCTGGCTGCGCGGCGAGGTGCGCCCCGCGGTGCGAGGCAAGCGCAGCCCGGGAAACGCACTCGGATCAGGCATGCGCACGTTGGTGACCCGGCTGCTCGGCGGTGAAGTGCGCCGGCTCGAGGCACGGTCGCCAACGATTGTGTTTTAGCTGGCGCGAGCCGTGGCCGATCGGCGGTGGTGTACTCGCCCCACCGTGCGCCGGCTACGGAATCGCCGCGACCGGGAGGGTTCCGTGCCGATGGTTACCGACACCACGCGTGGTGGCGCGCTCAATCTCCTCGAGCTGGCGCAGCGTCGCTTCCCCATAGAAGACGCGGATGTACTGTGCCTGGATCGGCGTGAGTCGGCGTACGGCCCAGCTGAGGTGCACGAAGTGTGGCTCGGCGGGCAGATGCATCGGGTGCATGCCGATCTCGTCGGGGAGACGATTGGCCTTCCGCGTGTTGCACGTACTGCACGCAGTGACCACGTTACCCCATTCGTTGAGCCCGCCGCGTGAGATCGGGATGAGGTGATCGCGTGTGAGCGACTCGCGCGGCTTGAGCTCCACCGCCATGCGACCGCAGTACTGGCACTGATACTCATCGCGCGCGAACAGGAACGTGTTCGTGACCTGCCGGCGAAAGCGTCGCGGCACGTGCACGAAGCGTGTAAGTCGGATCACGGCGGGGCGCGGATACGCGGACCGTTCGGAGCGCACGGGTCGTTCCCGCTCCGCTTCGACGATTTCCGCCTTGCCGTCGATCACGAGTCGCAGCGCACGCCGAAGCGGCACCATCGTGAGAGGCTCATACGACGCATTCAGTGCGAGACATCCGGCGATCACGCCCTATCCCCTCTGCTGAAGTTCGGCTTTGTGCGAATCCCCGCTGTCGCGTCGGCAGAGCGCCGACCACAAGCAGCGGGGATTCGGAAGACGATTACACGGTCGCGCCTTCGGTAACGAAGGTGAGCCAGCCGTGTCGATCGGGTCTCCTTCCTTTCGCGATTCCCATGAACTCTTCCTGAAGACTTCGCGTAATCGGCCCCGGCCTGCCTTCGCCCACCTGGATGTGATCGACGGAGCGAATCGGCGTCAGTTCCGCAGCGGTCCCGCAGAAGAACAGTTCGTCCGCCACGTACAGCATTTCGCGCGGCAGCGCCTGCTCCTTCACCGGCATCTCAAGATCGGCGGCGAGCTGCAGGATCGCATCTCGCGTGATGCCGCTCAGGATGCCGGAGCCCATCGGCGTGGTATAGAGTATCCCGTCACGCACGAGAAACAGATTCTCGCCGCTCCCCTCGGAAATCAGGCCGTTCGAGTCGAGCATGATCCCCTCGGCAAATCCGTCGAGGCGCGCTTCCATCTTGGTGAGCTGCGAATTCAGGTAGTTGCCACCTGCCTTCGCCATGGTCGGAAACGTGCTCGGCGCTGCGCGGCGCCACGTCGACACGCACACATCGACCCCCTGCTCCAACGCCTGATTGCCGAGGTAGGCGCCCCAGTTCCACGCGATGATGAACGTTTCGATCGGCGCCGAGGTGCCCAGCACACCCATCTCTTCGCCGGTGCGCAGCACGACCGGACGCAGGTAGCAGTGCGACAGTCCGTTGGCGCTCACGGTATCGGACGCGGCCTGCATCAGTGCATCGACCGTCCAGCGCATGGGCATGCGGTAGATGCGCGCCGAGTCGTGCAGGCGACGCATATGCTCCCGCACACGGAAGATCGCCGGCCCCTGGGGCGTCTCGTAGACGCGAAGCCCCTCGAAGACGCTCGATCCGTAGTGAACCACGTGCGACATGACGTGAATCTGCGCGTCGGCCCAGTCGATGAGCTCTCCGTCGCGCCAGATGCGTTCAGTTCGGCCGGAAGCAGGAGATGCCATGAGAATGCGGTCCGCAGCTGAGGGTATCCCGGTAACCTGCGAACGATACACGACGGGTCAGCAGCGCCGCCACTGGTCACGACGTTGGTGGCGGAGCTGTGACGACGTGTGCTTCCCGCCAGCGCTGCAGCCGCTCGCCCAGTGCGGTGATCCGTCCGGCCAGCGCCGCATCCTGCTGCAACACCCGACCGTCGCGTACAAGCTCCCGTCCCGCCACGGTGACCAGCTGCGCGGTGGCGCTCCCCGCCAGCGCATGGACCAGCGTCACGGCGGGATCGTGGACCGGCTGCGCGAACGGCCACGCGAGCGAGAACGCGGCCAGATCGGCGTCCTTGCCAACCTCCAACGATCCGACGCGATCTCCCATACCGAGCGCCTGCGCGCCGCCGAGTGTCGCGTGCGTCAGCGCGTCGGTGGCGGAGAGCGCGTCGGGCGCACCGGCGCGCAGGGCGCCGAACAGGGCCGCCTGCCGCGCCTCGCTCAGCAGATCCATGCGATCGTTACTGGCGACGGAGTCGGTGCCAAGTCCGGTGGGAATGCCGGCCACGCGCATGCGGTCGAGTGGAGCGATGCCCTGTCCGAGTTTGGCGTTGGAGATCGGACAGTGCACGATGCTCGCGCCGGCGGCGGCGATGCTCGCCAAATCGGTGTCGTCCACTTGGATGACGTGAATGAGCAGCGGCCGCGTCTCGAGCACGCCCGTCTGGTCGAGCAGCGCTATGGGAGATCGCGCCTGTGGGTGCACGGCGATGCCGCGCGCGCGTAATCGATCGGCGAATGGTCCCATACCGTCGCGCACGAACCGTGTCTCCGCCTCGCTTTCGGCAATGTGCACGGCGACGGGCAGACGTTCAGTGAGCGCCCATGCGGCCACGTTGCGAAAGAGCGGCGCCGACACCGTGTAGGGCGCGTGCGGCGAAATGCCGGTGCGTACGAGCGCGTTATCGAGCAAACGCAGTCGCTCGACCGTGTTCCGCACTCCGGCCAGCGCCTGGGTGCACTGCGCGGGATCGGGCCCGAACACTTCCACGTAACCGATGCCGCGCACGCCAAGCTCGCGCATGGCCTGCAGCGGCGCGCCCGATTCCGTCGTGTCGGCGCAGGTGGTGATACCGTGCATCAGCGCTTCGTACAGGCCGAAGCGGGACGCGTCGAGCAGCGAGTTCGCGTCGAAGCACTCGCGCCGTGCCGCCGTGAGCACGCGCAGCCACTCGCGGAAGTCGAGCCCCTCGAGGAATCCGCGCATGGCGGTGAGTTCGAGGTGCGAGTGCGCGTTGATCAAGCCGGGCAGCAGCACGGCGTCGCCAAGCGGCACGCAGCGAGCAGCGGCGATGTGTACCTCCAGATCGGTGGCGCGTCCCACCGCGGCAATGCGTGCGCCTTCCACGATGACCACGCCGTCGCGAATGGGCGGCGAGGAGATCGGCAGCACCCAGCGTGCCGTATAGGCCGTGCGCGTGAACATGGTCGCGCGCGATTACGGTGGCGGAATGCGGAACGGGTTGGTGGTATCGCGCACCACACGCACGCCGAGACTGTCGCCACGCTTGGCGCCACGGAGCGGACCGTCGAGGCAGGAGCCGGTGGGTTCGGTCCCCATCACGAAGAACTCGGTGTACGTACCCCCGGTACATCCAGCGGAGGCGAGTTGTCCCGTTGCCAGATCGATCTCGCGTGCGATCACGCCGTCGGGACGGGGCCAGTCCGGAGGTTGCGGCTTGCGGCGATAGACCTCGGTCATGAACGCCGTCCACGCCGGCGCGGCAAGGTCACCGCCCTGCGCGTTGGCCTTGATCTTGGTGGGGCGGTCGAAGCCCATCCACACGCCGGCCACGAGATCGGCCGTGTAGCCGATGAACCAGACGTCGGCGCCGTCGTTGGTCGTGCCGGTCTTGCCGCCGGCCGGTACGCGAAAGCCGGCGCCCCAGACGTGACGCGATGCGGTGCCGCGCACGACCACGTCCTTCATCATGCTGACCATCAGCCACGACTCCTCCGGCGACAACACCGCCTCTCGGCGGAACTGCGGCTCCCAGACAAGCTGGCCGTCGGCGTTCTCGACGCGCACAATCGCGTGCGGTGTGGTGCGCAAGCCGAGATTGGCGAAGACCGAGTATGAGCCGATCATCTCCACCGGGTAAACGTCGGCCGAGCCGATGAACATCGACGGGTAGGGCGGGACCGGCGTGCTGATGCCAAACTTGCGCGCCATGGAGACGACCGCGCTCACGCCGACTTCGTTGCCGGTGGCGATCGCGGCGAGATTGCGCGACTGGTAAAGCGCTTTCCTCATGGGCATCTGGCCCATGAACTTCATGTCGTAGTTCTGCGGCTCCCAGTTCTCGCCGGAGAGCTGCTCCATCGAGATCGGCGAGTCGTCGACGAGATGCGCCGGTGTGAAACCGGCGTGGATTGCCGCGGCATACATGATCGGCTTGAACGTCGAGCCGGGTTGCCGGAGCGCCTGGGTGGCGCGATTGAACTTGGAATCGTCGAAGTCGCGGCCGCCGACCATGGCGCGTACAAGACCCGTGCGCGGATCGACCGCGACGAACGCGCCCTGCAAATACGGTGAGTTCGCCGCGCTTGCCTCGCCGCTGACGGCGCTGCGGGCGACGTAGCCTTCGTACGTGAGATGCTTGTACGGGCCGTTGCGTCCCGCCTCGATCGCCCTGAGCTGGTTTTCGAGCGCGCGCTCCGCAGCGCCCTGCATATCGATATCGAGCGAGGTGTAGACCCGCAGCCCTTCATCGTAGAGTCGCTTGCCGAACCGCTCCTCGAGCTGACGGCGGACCCACTCCAGATAGTATGGCGCGACATCGCCCGACTCGGTGCGTTGCGCAAGTTGCAGCGGAAACGCCTTGGCCAGCGATGCATCGGCGTCGTTGACCGCGCCGTCACGTCGCATCAACTCCAGCACGGTATTGCGCCGTTCGATTGCACGATCGGCGAAACGGCGCGGATTGTACCGTTCCGGCGCCTTGGGCAAGCCGGCCAGCATGGCCGCCTCGGCGACCGTGAGGTCACGCACCGATTTGCCGAAGTAGCGTTGCGACGCGGTTTCCACGCCGTACGCGCCGTTGCCCAGATAGATCTGATTAAGGTACAGCTCGAGGATCTTGTCCTTCGAATAGCGCTGTTCGATCGCGCGGGCGACTCGTGCTTCCTTGAGCTTGCGGAAGATCGTCTTCTCGCGCGAAATGCGATCCGAGAAGACGTTGCGCGCGAGCTGCATGGTGATCGTCGAAAAGCCCTGCGCGTAGCGGCCTGCGCGAATGTTTCGGGCCAGTGCGCCAAAGATCCGGTAGTAGTCGATCCCCTTGTGCGTGTAGAAGCGACGGTCTTCCACGATGATGAAGGCGTCGCGCACATGCTTCGGAATCTCGGTCAATCGCACGAGCGTGCGGCGCTCCAGTCCCAACTCGGAGATGAATCGGCCGTCGGCGGCGAAGACTTTCGATGTCTGCCGCGGGACGTACTGCTCGAGCGATGCAATGGACGGACAACGCCCTTCGCGGCACACGACAGCCCACGCGCCGGCCAGGGTGCCGGCGCCGATCGCGCCGCCGAACAGCCCAAGCAGCACCAGCCATCCCAGCACGGGATGACGGGCGACTGCGGACGCGGTGGCAGCGCGGAGTGCGGCGAAACGCCCGCCCAAGCCGCCAGTGCCGGAGCGCCTACCGGACGGGGACATCGCCGTGGGCCGAAAGGACGGGAGAGTGAAGCATCGGACTCGGAGAACGGTACCGACGCGCCCCCCGGCGCGCCACGAGTGCCGGACCGGATATGTTACCCGAATGTCTGAACATCCAGCCCCGATTTCCGAGCTCGCGTGGCGCGAGCTGCTCTTTCAGCACACCGACGGCCTCGCGGCGGCGCTGAGCGCCGGCACAGTCACAGGGTACTGTGGGTTCGATCCGACCGCGTCCAGTCTCCACGTGGGCAATCTCATTCCGGTGATGGGATTGGTGCATTTGCAGCGCGCCGGTCACCGGCCCATCGCGCTGGTAGGGGGCGGCACGGGGATGATCGGCGACCCGAGCGGCAAGAGCTCGGAGCGCACGCTGCAGACACTGGAAACGATCGCCACCAACGCGGACGCGATTCGCGCGCAGTTGGCGCGGTTTCTGGATTTCGAGGGACCACACGGCGCCAAACTGCTGAACAACCTGGAGTGGCTGCAGCACGTGTCGCTGCTCGACTTCCTGCGCGACACGGGGAAGCACTTCCCGATCAACTACATGCTGGCCAAGGACTCGGTGAAGTCGCGCCTCGAGGCCGGCATTTCGTACACCGAATTTTCGTACATGCTCCTCCAGGCGTACGACTACCTGGAGCTGCATCGACGCGAAGGGGTGACGCTGCAGCTCGGCGGGAGCGACCAGTGGGGGAACATCACGGCGGGGATGGAGCTGATTCGTCGCACCACGGGCGGCGATGCGCACGCGCTCACGTTCCCGCTCATCACCAACGCCAACGGCTCCAAGTTCGGCAAGAGTGAAGCCGGCGCGATCTGGCTGGACGCGTCGCGCACGTCGCCTTACCAGTTCTACCAGTTCTGGATCGGAGCGGACGATCGCGACGTGTCGCGGTTCCTGCGCTACTTCACGCTGCTGCCGCGTGAAGCGATCGAGGCGCTGGACATGGCGGTGCGCGAGCATCCCGAACAGCGCGCGGCCCAGCGTGCCCTGGCCGCCGACGTGACCACGCGCGTGCACGGTGCCGACGCGGCGCACGTGGCGCAGGAAGTCTCGGCGCTGCTCTTCGAGAAGGCCGACCCGACCCTGCTCTCCGATGCCGCGCTTGGCGCGCTGCGCGCGGAGATTCCGTTTGCGACGTATGCACCGGCGCTCGATGCGGCGGCGCGTCCAGACGCGGCGCAGGGCGCCGTGGAGATCGTCGAGTGTCTCACCGCGCTCGGTATGGCGGCATCGCGCGGCGCGGCCAAACGTCTGCTCGACCAGGGCGGCATCAGCGTGAACGGTGCCAGGGTCGGTGCGGCCGACAAGACCGTGGGCTTCGATCGTCTGCTGCGCGGACGTCATCTGCTCATCCGGAAGGGCGCGCGCGATTACGGTCTGGTGCACGTCCCCGCCTAAGCGAGGGCGTCGCGCGTCGTGCTAGACGGCGCGCGGGACCGGTTCGCCCAAGACGCCTTCGCCGGTGCCAATGGCCGCGGCGTGCATGGTGAGTGACCGTGCAAACGCGACGAAGCCGACCGCACCGGCCAATGCGCGCGCCGCGATGTCGTTGAGCGCAAGACGGCAATACGGCAGAAGCCCCTGATCGAGGACGTGCCGCGCGAGCACATGCAGCACGAGTCGACCAAGCCCGCGACGGCGATGGCTGGGCGCGACGACCACGCGAATGCGCGCGAGTTTGCCGATCGGTCGCGCCACCGATGCAAGTGCGACCAGCACGCCACCGGCGAGAATGCCGACGCGATGCGGGGACTCATGCCCGCCGCCGCCGTGCTGCCACTCCAGCGGCGCGACTTCGTGACGCAGCATGTCGAGCACGGACGGCATGGGATCGTAGACAAACGCGGCCACCACCCGCGGCTCGGGACGCAGCGTCTGCTGGTCGAGCATGGCAAGCGAGGCCGGCTCGTCATCCACGATCAGTGTTGCCTCGCGCATGTGCAGGACGGCACCCACGTGCAGTTCGGCGCGCGTCATGGCGATCAGTTCGCGCAGCTCATCGGGCTCGAGATCGTACTCCCGCGCGTCGGCACTGGGCAACGAGACCAGCCCCACCGCATCGCGGGCGAAGGTGAGCAGGAGCTTGTTATCCACATGCTCACGCTCCAACGCGCGGACGCGCTGGTCGTCGAGATAGCCGACGGGGCATTCGAGCAGTTGCGCCCAGGAGCGCAGTGCGTCGCTGACGCTACGTTTGGCGAGCGACACCCGCGATAAGCCTTCTCGGCAAGCCGAGCGTGGAAGAGGAGCGATCGAGGCGCGTCCGGAGCCAGAGGCGCTCCCGGTCGTGATTAATTGTAATCGGTTCGAATGCGCCGTCGATGGTGTGGTTGATCGCTGGCAGGCATCAGACGGGATAATCGTGCGGTCGATCATGCGTCGAGCAGATCGATCACA
Source organism: Gemmatimonadales bacterium (assembly GCA_038213465.1). Taxonomy (GTDB): domain Bacteria; phylum Gemmatimonadota; class Gemmatimonadetes; order Gemmatimonadales; family Gemmatimonadaceae; genus Gemmatimonas. Next base: position 49,030 of record JBBQTA010000021.1, read on the forward strand.
CGGTCGATGTCCTCGACGGTGTTGTAGCAATGGGGCGACAGGCGGACCGCCCCCTCGCGCGTGACGTGGGTCACCTTCGCGTTTCGCAGACGCTCGCTGGTCGCCTGCACGTCTGCGGGTGCGAAGGCGATGACACCGGCGCGACGTGCGGCGTCCACGGGCGTAACCAGGCGCACATCGGAGCGCGAGGTGGCCCAGTCGAGGACGCGCCGTCCGAGCGCCTCGATATGGGCAGCCACGTTGACCAGCCCGGTGTCAAGCAAGAGTGCGGTCCCCGCGTTGGCCACGGCGAAATCGTGGTAAGCCAGCGTCACGACCTCGAACCGCCGCGCATCGGGAAAGAAGTCGAAGTCGTAGTCGGTCAGCCGCGTGTAGTCGGTGGACGCACGCATGCATGCCCATCCGACATCGTGTGGTTCCAACGTTTCGATGAGTGCACGACGCACGTAGACGAAACCGGTTCCCCAGGGTCCGAGCTGCCACTTCTGCGCGCCGCTGGCGAAAATGTCCACGGGCAACGCATGCAAATCGATCTCGCGGATACCGCATCCCTGAATACCGTCTACAATGAAGAGCACGCCATTGGCCCGGCAGGCCCGCCCAATCCGCTCGAGATCGGCCACGTAGCCTGTCGCGAACTGCACCCAGGAGATCACCACGGCCACGACGTCAGGACGGGCGATCGCCTGCACCAACGTGTCTTCGTCGGGAAGGCCATCCTTCCGTGGCACCAGTTCCAGTGAGATCCCCCGCGACGACAATGCTTGGAAGGGATACACGCAGCTCGGAAACTCGCCATCGAAGGTGAGAATGACGCCGGGGCGCATGGGCAACGCCCGCGCCGCGAGGTTGAGCCCATACGTGGTGTTGGGCATCAGCGCGATCTCGTCCGCGTCCGCACCGACCAACTGCGCGAACTGCGTACGCGACGTCGCCACGGTGTCGAACATCAACGAAAGCGGAATCCGATGCGGCTGTGCCCGCAGCGCCGTCCACTGATTCGCCGCCGCGACGGCACTCTGCGGCAGGGGACCGGTGGACGCGGCATTCAAGTATACCGTCTGATCGGTTGCCATCCACGGATACTCGCGCGCACGAAGCGCGTGAACATCGAAAGCGGTCGTGAGCGAAGTCGTCATGGCGTCACACGGTGCGATGGTGGAGAAACAGGCGATCAGTCGCGCGTACGTGGATCGAGCGCATCGCGCAGTGCGTCACCGAGCAGATTGAACCCAAGGACTGCCACGCCAATGGCGAGGCCCGGGGACAGCGACGTCCAGGGCGCCGACCGCAACTGCGACAAATCCCGTCCGTCGGCAATCATGGAACCCCAGCTCGGTGTTGGCGGCTGCACGCCGAGTCCGAGAAACGACAGCGCGGCTTCGGCCATGATCGCGCCGGCGATGCCGAGTGTGCCGGCGATGACGACCGGCGCAATGACGTTCGGGAAGACGTGGCGCGCAAGGATGCGAACCTCGCGCGCCCCGACCGCACGCATCGCCTGCACGTACTCGAGCTCGCGAACCACCAACACCTGCCCGCGCACGAGTCGCGCCATTCCCGCCCATCCCACGACGCCGATCACGACACACACCGTCGTCAGCGACGGCTCGAAGGCGGCGGCCATCGCGATCAGCAGCAACAGCGACGGGAAAGCGAGCGTAACATCGGCAAGACGCATGATCACTTCATCGGTCCACTTGCCGCGATAGCCCGCCAGTAAACCGAGCACGACGCCCAATGAAAACGAAACGCCCTGCGACGCCAGTCCGACGATGAGGGAAACGCGTGTGCCGTGCACCAGTCGCGCCCATACGTCCCGCCCCTGCGCGTCCGTGCCCAGCCAGTGCTCGGCACTGGGCGGCTCCAGCATGCGCCGGACATCGATGCGGATGGGGTCGAGTCGCCCGATGACATCCGCGGCGAGGGCCGCAGTAACCAGCAGTGCGATCACGGTCAGGCCAAACCACGCACGTCGGTCGGTACGCAGGCGGACCCACGCACGTGACGTGGGTGCGCGCGACGCCGTGACGCCGTTGCCCAGCGGAAGCTGCGCGGTCACGTCGGCGATCATGCGGGGGCTGGTTCCTGCAGCGCGACCGACGCGCTGACTCTCGCACCGCCGGCGCGTGCGAGGGCGTCGGTCACGTCATCGAGGAAGCGGGGCCAGTTGTACAATCGCGCGACACGCGCCGCCGCGGCATGCCCCATCATCTCGCGTGCATGCTCGTCCGCGAGCAGTCGCGCCAGCTCCGAGACCATGCTGCTCGGCTCTCTATCGCTGCTGAGGAAGCCGGTGATGCGCGGCGCGATCAGAACTTCGAGGGAGCGTCCGGCGGGCACGATCACCGGCACGCAGCGCGACATGGCCGACAGTGCGGAGACCGCACCTTCGTCGCCGTCGGCGGTCACCCACACGGCCACCGCGTTGGAGACCGGCCCATCGAGGAACGCATGCATCGATTGCGTACGCAGATGCTCCGCCAGACCGAGGGACGCGGCGTGGATGCGCACCGACTGCAGTGCGAGTTCATCGCCAACCAAGGTGACGCCGAACGTCGGATGACGCGTGCGCAGATGCGCAACCGCGCGGAGCGCGACGGCGGTGGAGGTCGCGTCGGCTCGCGTGGTGGATGCGCGATATTCGCTGGCTGGGACGATCACCAGCTGAGATGCCTCCACCGGCGTAGCCCGATGTTCATGAGCGCGGGTGGGCCAAGCCACGCCGTCGAGGACAGGCTCCACGTGGGCGCCATGACCGCCGAACAGGCGGATGCGACTCTGGCGTTCCGCGAGACCGGTGCGCCAGTTCGCCTGCAGCGACTCGTCGACGCGCACCCGGCGCACCACACCACCACGGCGCCCCATCGAAAGTGCCCCCAGCAGCGCATCGTGTTCACCCGACACGAGCTGCACGCCCGGTCGCGTGGCGGCCACCACGACGCGTAGCGCGTTCCACTGCGCCCAAGTGCCGCCCGTGTCCATGCTGCGCAACGCAAGCGCGGGGAAACCCGTCGCGAGACCGTCTGCCGTCGCACTCCCGCGCGGATAGCTCGCCGTCACCGTCTCGCCGCGTTCGGCCAGGCCATGCGCAATGGTCATGAGCAACCGCGTACTCATGCTCCAATCCGGATCCGTCGTCGCGACCAGCAGACGCATGCGATCAGTCGGCCGAGGCGAGCGATGTCGTCCGCGGAGTGCTGCCCGGCTCCGATTCGGAGTCATCCGGCCCGATCGCCGGGTCGGCGGCGTCCGGCGGTGCATTCCGTCGGTCAAACTGCACCGCATGCAGACGCGCGTAAGCGCCACCCGTCCCCAGCAACCCGCCGTGGGTACCCTCCTCGACCAGCCGCCCCTGATCGAACACGAGAATGCGATCGGCGTGCTGAATGGTGGCAAGTCGGTGTGCGATGACAAACACGGTGCGCCCCGCGAGCAGGCGATCGATCGCTTCCTGCACCAGCCGCTCCGACTCGACATCGAGCGCGGACGTGGCCTCGTCGAGAATGAGAATGGGCGGATCGGAGAGCAAGGCGCGCGCGATGGCAATTCGCTGGCGCTGACCTCCGGAGAGTCGGGTGCCGCGCTCACCGAGGTTCGTGTCCCAGCCTTCGTGGAGCTCGCGAATGAAACCGAGCGCGTTGGCCGCGCTGGCGGCGGCATCGAGCTGTGCCTGCGTCGCGTCGATGCGGCCAAAGGCGACGTTGGCGCGCACGGTGTCGTTAAAGAGCACCGTATCCTGACTGACGATGCCGGTGAGCGCGCGCAGTGACTGCAGACGAATGTCGCGCAGATCGATGCCATCGAGCGTGATCCGGCCGCGTGTGGGCTCCACGAACCGCGGCAGCAGATCGACCAGCGTGGACTTGCCGGCACCGCTTGCCCCGACCAGCGCGACGATCTCGCCCTTGCGGGCCGTGAACGACACCTCGCGCAACGCGTCGGCGCCCCCGTCGTAGGCGAACGACACCCGCTCGAACCGGATGGTGTCGGCGAACGACGCCTGCAGGACCGTCCCGCGATCGACATCGGTCTCGGCTGGCGCATCGAGGATGTCGAAGAGGCGTTCCGCGCTGGCCAGCGATTGCTGCGCGGCGGGTTGCACCTGCGAGAGTTGCTTGAGCGGCTGCAGCAGGCGCATGACCCAGATCAGGAAGACGATCAGCTCGGAGTCGCCGAGCGTCTGTTCCACGAGCACCAGATGTGCGCCAAACCACAGAATGGCGACGGCGGTGAAGGTGCCGAGCGTTTCGGTGACGGGCCCCGAGAGCAGCGAGAGGCGACCGATCCGCACATAGCCGCGGGCAAACGCCGCGTTGCGCGTGACGAACCGCTGTTCTTCGCGCGGCTCGGCGCCGTACGACTTGATGAGACGCACACCGCTCACTACTTCCTGCACGTGACTGGTGATCTCCCCCTGATCGTTGCCGAGCCGGCGGTAGCCCTTACGCAACTTCCGCAGCACCGGCTGCAGCGCGCCGATGGTCAGCGGTGCCACGACGAGTGCGGCCAACGACAACTTCCAGGATAGTACGAACATCCCGATGATCGTGGCGATGACCTGCGCGCCCGACCACATCGAGCGCGTCACCAGCTCGGTGACCACCACCTTGGCGTTGTTGGTGTCGGTAAGCACGCGCGAGATGATCTGCCCGACCTTGTTGCGCGTGAACCAGGGCAACGGCAGGCGCAGCAGGTGCGCGTAAACGCGATCGCGCAGGTCGCGCACCACATACTCCTGCAACTGCACGCCGATCTGCCCGCTCAACCAGATGAGCACATTCTTGGTGGCCACTGCGATCAGCACGACGAGAATGACGTTGCGCAGCGAGGCCATCTGGTCGCCCGGCACCAACAGCATCCCGATCGTGGCCGACAGAATATCGCCGATCATGCCGCTGGCGGGGATGATCTCCGCTTTGCCGAACAACGCGTTGAGGAACGGAATGAGCAGCGTGAACGAGAAGACGTCGGCGATGGCCGCGACGGCGTTCAGGCTGACGACCCCCACGAGCTTGGCGCGGTGTGGTCGCACGAATCCCCACAACCGCCGCCACAGGGTCGGCGCCGGCACGCGGAACGTCCCCGTTACGTGCGCAGGCTCACTCATGGCTCGGCTCGCGCGAACTCGCGCCGGCTCGCGGTGCGCATCCGTCCTACCGTTTGGGCGTGAGCAATGCCACGGGGAGGATGCACTCCTCCGGCGTCACGCCGCCATGCAGAAACGAGCCGCGGTACCGGCTCTGATACTCGCGCAACTTCGTGGGATAGACAAAGAACGTGTCCCCGGCCGCCAGCAAGGTGTTGCTGTTGGCACCGCGATGGGGCAGCCGCAGATCGTCGGAATTGCTGAACAGCAACGCCTGCTCCGGGCGTTCGGCGCGGATATCTTCGCCGAACTTGTAGCGCAGGTTGGCGGTGGCATCACGCTTGGCGAACACCGTCGCCGGGGAGTTGCAGTGCAACGCGCCATGATCGCTGGTGATGACCACCGAAATGCGGCGACGCGACGCTTCCCTGAGCAGCGAGATGAGTGCGGACCGTTCGAACCACTGCTTGGCCAGCGCGCGCATGGCGATCTCGTCGCGCGCGACTTCGTACAGAATGGCCGACTCGCTCCGTCCGTGCGTGAGCTGGTCCACGAAGTTGAACACGAAGGCGTGAATGCCCTCGCCGGCAATCGCGCCGGGCAGATGTCTTTCGAGATCGGCCGAATCGGCGGCGGTGGTGATCTTCTGGTAACGCACCGGCGCCTTGATCTGCAGTTCGGCCAGGTGCGCCGTCAGCAGCTCGCGCTCGTGGGCGTTGAGCGACTCGTCGTCGCGCTCGCCCCACCAGTCGGGAAAGCGCGCCGCGATCTCGCCGGGAAACAGGCCGCTGAAGAGCGCGTTGCGGGCGTACGGCGTGGCGGTGGGGAGAATCGAGTAATAGTGCGTCGTCTCCACGTCGTACAGCGGCGCGAGCAACGGCTCGAGCACGCGCCACTGATCGACGCGCAGACAGTCGATGACGATGAAGATGACCTTCTTGTCGCGCGCGAGCACGGGCGCCACGAACTCCGTCACCACGTCCACCGACAGGGGAGGGCGGTCCCCGTCGAGATCGCGCAACCATCGCGGATACTCCGTCTTCATGAACGTCGCGAACTCGCGATGCATGTCGGAATAGAGTCCGCGCAGCGACTCGTGCAGGCCGAGCTCTCCCGCATCGGCGAGGTCCACGTCCCACTGCATGAGTTCGGTAAAGCGGTCGATCCAGCCGCGCCAGTCGAGTCCGGCGTAGCGATCGGCTTCAATGGCCCGGAAGCGCTCGACGAAGGCCCGCGCCAGCGCCTGCGAGCGGATCAGCGGACCTTCAAGGATGCGTGTGACAACGGACAGGACCTGCCGCGGGGAGACCGGCTTCACCATGTACTCGCGGATGTTCGCGCCGATCGCTTCCTTGAGCGTGGCGTCCTCTTCGCTCTTGGTCACCATCACCACGGGGAGATTGGGCGAGAGCTCGCGCATCTCCTTGAACGCCTCCAGTCCGCGCGTGCCGGGCATTTGTTCGTCCAGCAGCACGAGCTCGTACGGTCGACGGCGCAACAGTTCCACCGCATCGTCGGCGTTGGTGGCCGTATCAACGTGGTAGCCCTTGTCTCCGAGCAGGAGTCGGTGCGGCTCGAGCAGTTCTGCCTCGTCGTCCACCCAGAGAATTGCTTTTGCCGGCTGCGCCATATCGTGTGAAAGGTACCCGACGTGCATGGGCACGGTCCAGCAAGGGCGCGAACGTTTGCGGCGACCGTTGCTGCGACGTTCGCGGCAGCGCCGCCGGCTCGCGGGCGCGTTAGATTCGCGTCGTGCTCACTGAATCGCTCCCCTACGGTCTCGAACCGCTCGCCTTTCCCTTCCCCGCGCTGGCTGCACTCGCCGGGCGGTTGCCGCTGGGCGGCGGCCGTGAGGTCGCGCTCGCGGCGCTGCAGGCCGCACGGTTGGCGCACGGCGTACGCACCACGGTCGCGTTGAGCGTCGCCGACCGGGTAGCGCGCGCGTCGTCCGCCAAGGTGTGGCTCGCCTCGCTTGCCTTGCCCGCCAATACGCGTGTGCCCTTCGCTCGCTGCATCGATGCGACCACCGGTTCGCCGCTGCCGTTGGCCGGCGCGCTGCGCAGTCTTGTCGCCGCCACCAGCGGGCACCTGGACGGCCCGTCCATTCAAGAGCTCGAACGACTCTCGCGCCAGCTCGCCGCCAGCACGTGAGCGGTGACGGGAGTGGTCGACTGCGCGCGCGCGTGCTCGGTCGGGCGGGATGCGCGCGGCAATGACGCACCGCGACATCGCTCCGTTGGCACGCGTGGTGGCACGCGCCGACAGTGCCGCTGGTGGCGAGCCCGATATCGGCATCGTACCCACGGGCTTTCCGTCGTTCGACCGCGCGATTGGCGGCGGGTTCCGCCGTGGCGATCTGGCCGTGCTCGGCGGTGATGACGGCGCGGGATGTTCGGCGCTTGCGCTGGCGATTGCCCTGCGACGTCCGCTGCCCGCATTGCTGCTCACGACGGAGATGCACCCGGATCGGATCTACGAGCGCGCACTGGCCAGCAGTGGCCGAGTCTCGCTCGAGGCGCTGCGGCTGGGCACGATCACCGAGGAAGACCGGGTTCGACTCGCCGCGGCGGCCCTCGCGCTGCGGGACCGCGCGCCCGTCGTCGATCGGCTCGGTCACGACGGCGTCTCGGGCATCGCGCGCGCCATCGAGGCCACGACGCAATCGTCGCTGGTGATCGTGGACGGACTCGAAGGACTCCTCGAGCGCGATAGCCCGCGCGACGAGTCGCTTGCCTTCGCGGTACTGTCGCTGAAGCGGCTCGCGCTGGAACGAAACATCGCGCTGCTGCTGCTCAGTCATTTGCCCCGCCTCGACCGGGCGCGGCAGAACCTCCGTCCGCAGCTTTCCGATTTCGGCGCCTGCGGAGCGGTGGGCGTGCACGCGGATCTCGTTCTCGGGCTTTATCGCGACGAAATGTACGACGCGGAGCTTGGACTCAGTGGCGCCACCGAGTTGCGCGTGCTCAAGCAACGTGATGGCGCGCTGGGCTACGCCGACCTGTACTACGTGGCGCGCCATCTCCGATTCGAGGACGTGCTCGACCCGGAACCGTAGTCCGGCGCCCACGCGCCGACGGCGCATCAAGCGTCACGGGATGGTGCAAGGGATCGTTCGCTTGATGGTGCCAACGAACGGTTCACCTCCCCGCCTCGCCTCGGCATATTATCCCCCAGCGCATCCCCATCGGGCGGATGCCACACGTCGCTCGCAGAACGCCACACGAGGGTGTCATGGCTGGCCATAGTAAATGGAAAAACATCAGGAACGCGAAGGCGGCCACCGACAAGAAGCGCGGTGTGCTGTTCACGCGTCTCGTCCGTGAAATCACCATGGCCGCCAAACTCGGTGGCGGCGATCCCGCGGCGAACCCGCGGCTGCGCACGGCGATCGACAATGCCAAGGCCGTCTCGCTCCCCAAGGACAACATCGAGCGCGGCATCAAGAAAGGAACGGGCGAGCTCGAGGGGGTGGATTACGTGGACGTGCTGTACGAGGCGTACGGCCCCGGCGGCGTGGCCCTGATGATTCAGGCGGTGAGCGACAACCCGACGCGTACGGTAGCCGACGTGCGGCACAAGCTGTCGCGCAACAGCGGCAACATGGGCTCCACCAACTCGGTCGCCTATCTGTTCGACCGCAAGGGCACGATGAGTGTCAGCGCCGACGGCGTGAACGAAGACGCGATCATGGAAGCCGCGCTCGAAGCCGGCGCCGAGGACGTGGTACGCGAGGACGAGATTTTTGTCATCACCACCGACCCGGGCTCGCTGCACGCGGTGAAGGAAGGACTCGAAGCGAAGAAATACAAGGTCACCGACGCCGAACTCGGCTGGGTTCCCAAGAGCACGGTGAGCGTGCAAGGTGCGGCAGCGGAACAGTTGCTCAAGCTGCTCGACGCACTCGAAGAGCTCGACGACGTGCAGAAGGTGGACGCGAACTTCGAGATGGACGCGGACGCCATGGCCGACGCGTGACCAGACTGGTGCTCGGAGTCGATCCGGGCACTGCCGTCACCGGCTACGGCGTCGTTGCCTTCGATGGCCGGACGGCATCACTGGTCGAATGCGGTGTGATTCGGACCGCGGCCAAGGATCCGCTGCCGGCGCGACTGCGGGACATTTACGAGGGCGTGGCCGAACTCATTGCGCGACATCGCCCCGACACCGCCGCCGTCGAGGATGTGTTCTATGCGCGCAACGTGCGCACGACGCTCGTGCTGGGACACGCACGCGGCGTGATCCTGCTGGCCGCGCAACTTGCGTCGCTTACCATTCGCGAGTATCCGCCGGCCGAGATCAAGAAAGCGATCACCGGCAACGGTGCCGCGACCAAGGAGCAGGTGCAGTTCATGGTGGCACGCTTGCTCCGTCTCAAGCACGCACCCGAACCGGCAGACGCGTCCGATGGTGTGGCGGCCGCACTCTGCGCCTGTCTGGCGACGACCTTGCCCACCCTCGATTCGATTCCCTCATTGCCACGAGCACGCCGATGATCGCGCAGGTGACCGGACAGCTCATACTTCGCGAGCTCGATCGTTGTGAAATCCTGACCGCAGGAGGCGTCGCGTACGAATGCCTCATTCCACTCTCGGCGTTCGAGTCGCTGCCGATGGAGGGGAAGCAAGTCACACTGCACACGCATCTGTCGGTGCGCGAAGACGCATGGCACCTGTACGGCTTCGCCACCCGCTACGAACGCTCTGTCTTTCAGCGGCTGCTCTCGGCCAAGGGCGTAGGCCCTGCGCTCGCCATCGGCATCCTGTCGTCCATGTCGGCCGAACGCGTCGTGCGCGCACTGCGTGAGAAAGACGTGACGACGCTCATGCGCGTGCCACGTGTAGGACGCAAGAAGGCGGAGCAGCTGATACTCGATCTGGCGGACAAGATGGACGCGGTCGGTGGGGCGCCGGTGGCCGCAGGGGGCACGAACGCGGTGGCTGATGACGCGCTGCGCGCCCTCCTCTCGCTGGGCTACACGCAGACGGAAGCGGATCGCGCAGTGCGCGGCGTGATGGACAGCGGCGCGACGGGCGACGTATCCGTCATCGTGCGCGCAGCGCTGGCGCGGCTGGCGTCGGGATAGCGGGCAAGAGCGGTCCGTTCTCGCGCGGTGCGATGTCGCGCGGTACGCTCGGGCGCGGGGCACCCGCGCGTGACGTGCGCAGATATCGCCACAGATCGGCCTGCAGCGCAAACCACCCAACGATCGTGACGATCGCCTTGAGCTGAATACGTCCGTGCCACTGAAGCCGGACATCGCGTGGCACGAGGTCGGAGCCACCAACCGAACCAAGCAGCACGATCGCGAGCACCACCACATCGCGCCAGCGTTCTCGCGGTATCGCCGCCCACCAGATGCCGACGCCCGCGTACGCGATCACGAAGGTGGGCGACTCCGCCATGTGATTGAAAATGACGGAGAAGATGAGCAGCGACGCGAGCAACAAATGCCGCACGATCGGATCGGTCCACCGATCGCGCGCCAGCCACGCGCCGCCGACGACAACGAAAATGCCAAACAGTTGCACAGGCGCGTGCGGGATCGCGCGGCCGAACGCGAGTTCGATCACGCCGCCAAGCCAGGCCATGCCGACTTTGGCGGAGTCCTGTCTGGAGATCGCGCCCCAGGAGCGGTACTGCTGCAGCAATGTGTCCGGCGATGTTACCAGCAGCGGGAGCGCGACAAACACCACGCCCAGCACCGTACACCAGGCCACGTGGCGCCATCGCATTGGCGTCATGAGTCCGAACAATCCGGCGCTCAGCGGGAAGAGCTTGATCGCACCACTCGTGATCACCGCCGCGGCACCGGCGCCTGTGCGATCGCGTTCAATTGCGACCACCGACAAAATGATCAACCCGGCGATCAACGCATTGCTCTGCGTGTTCTGCAAGGCGCCAAATGCTTCCAGCAGTACAATGAGCAGCGCAGCAACGCCGGCGCGTCCCGACAGCAGCAGCACCACGGACCCACTGAGCACCGCCGCGTTGAGCAGGTTCCAGCAGAGCAGCCCGACGTCGTACGGCAGCACCGCGAACGGCGCAAAGAGCAGCGCGCAGGTGGGTGAGTACTTGAACAGGTCCCAGTGTTCGGCGCGGTACCACGCGTACAGATCCTGATCGTGCACGAGATGCCAGAAGCTCGCACGAAAGATCGCGAAGTTGTTGCTGCGCGCCTTGCCCAGCGTCTGTTGCGCGGAAATGACCGTGGCAATGACCAGATAGAGCGTCACCATGCGCGACGCACTGCTCCGCCACCACGGCAGATGGGCGAGGTCGTCCGTGCTACTCACCGTCGCCATTCATCGGTGCGACGTGTCACGGCAGCTACGCACGCGGGCTGAGTCCGTCCACCAGCGAGCTGCGGTACGCCTTGAGCGCCGGAACGAAGCCGATGACAATGCCCGCGCCGAAGATCACAGCAAGGTAGGTCCACTCGGTTGCGCCCAGCGGACGAATGGCCAGATGCAAACCGAAGCGCTGTTCCACCGACCCCTGCGCCAGCAACATGCCCGTGTACACCAGCGCCACACCAAGCACGCAGCCGATGAACGCCAGCAGTCCTGATTCGAGCACGAGCAGTGACACGATCGTGCCAGGCCCCGCACCGATGGCGCGGAATATCGCCATCTCGCGACGTCGTGCCTCGAGCGAAGAGTAGAGCGAAACGAGCATCCCCATCAACCCGATCGCGACCGCAAACATGGCGATCACGCGCAGACCCACTTCCGCGCTGCCGATGTTCTGCCAGAGCTCGCCGAGTGCCACGCCAGGAATGACGGCCGTGAGCGGCTCGGTAAAGTCGGTGTTCATCTCGCGCTGCAGCATGAGCGCTTCGAAGCGGTTCTTCGTGCCGACGAAGAACGCGGTGATCTGATCGTCGGCGTGATCGTGGGCTGGCGCGGCCAGTCTGCGTGACGTGGCGGGCGGCGTTCGGGGCACGCGCTGTTGCGCGACCGGCGGCGGTTCAGCGCCCGGCATCGCCATGGGAGTGCCCGGCGGCGGTTCAGCGCCCGGCATCGCCATCGGTGTGCCCGGCGGCGGTGATGCACCTGGCATGGCGGGCGGCTGTGCGGCCACCGGTGGCGGCACTTGCCCGGCCGATGCCACCAACGGCTTCTCGAAGTCCTCGTGCATCGCCTCGAGCCCTTCGAGCGAGATGTACACGGACCGGTCGATCGGCGTGAACGTGCGCGCGAGAACGCCGACGACGACGAACGGGTGCGTCTCGTGATTCGACGTGCCGATGTCACGCATTCCGTGCGTCACCGTGATGCCCGCGCCAATCGTGTAGCCCAGGCGTTCGGCGGCCTCGCTTCCCAGCACGACATCACCGTCGGTAACGAACGCGTGTCCGGTGGCAAAGGTGACTGGCGTGTTCTGGCGAAAGCGATACCGCTCGAAAAACTCTGACGTCGTCCCCACCACGCGGAAGCCGCGGTGACTGTCGCCCAGCGAATACGGCACCGCCCACTTGACCGCCGCATGCGCCTTCCACCGTTCGAAGGTACGCATGGACACCGACCCTGCCGGCGAGCCGATGCCAAAGACGGTGCTGAGCAACACCTGCAGCGTGCCCCCGCGTGCACCGACAATGAGGTCCGTGCCGCGAATGGTGCCGGCGAAACTGTCGCGCACCCCCGCACGCACGTTCTCGATCCCCACGAGCAACGTCACACTCAACGCGATCGACACGACGGTCAGCGCGGTGGTGAGCACGCGGCTCTGCAGCGACCGCAGCGCCAGTCGCGGGATCAGCACTCGCGATTCAAGACTGAGGACGCAACACGGTCATGCCACCCGCCGCGCGTCGGCGGCGCGATTGATCTCAGCCAGCGACACGGTGCGCGAAAAGAGCGGCATCAGTGTGTGATCGTGACTGACGAATACCAGCGTGGACCCGGCCGCGCGACACGAGGCGAAGAGCAATTCGAGGAATTGCTGGCGACGGTCCGTATCAAGCGCGGATGTGGGCTCGTCGGCAATGACGACTTCGGGCGCCCCGATCAGCGCGCGTGCCGCTGCCACCCGCTGCTGCTGCCCCACGCTCAATTCGCTGATCCGCGCGTCGAGCAGCGGGTCGATGTCCAGTTGCCGAGCGATGGCGTGCACGGCCGAGTCGAGCGATTGCGTCCCAAGTCGTGCGCGACGTCCCGCGTCGAGCCGGATCGGCAGCAGGATGTTTTCGCGAACCGGGAGATACGGGATCAGGTTGAACATCTGAAAGACGTAGCCCAGATGCCGCGCCCGGAATCCATCGCGCGCGCCACTCGACATCGTGGTGAAGTCGGCACCCAGAATCTTCACCGCGCCACCGGTGGCCTGCAGCACGCCGGCCAGCACTCCCAGCAACGTCGTCTTTCCGCTCCCGCTCGGCCCGTGCAAAAACACGGTCTCGCCGCGCGCGATGGACAGGTGGTCGATGTTCAGCACGTCGCGACCGCCCCGATACGCGAAGCGGAGCTGCGACAGCTCAACGGCCGGCGAACCGGCCGCCTCCGACGTCATTTCGACGAGTATGGCTCGACCTTGAGCCCTTCGAGCTGGTAGCCGACCGTCCCGTACGGGCTTTCCACGGACGCGATCTTCAGCCGGCCGGACATCCACACGGCGTCGAACAGGTTGAGCTTGATCGCCTTGCGACCCGTCATCGCCACCATCACGATCTGGTTCGGCGGCGGCGGCGGCGTGTGCACGCAGGCGCCGTAGTACGGCACCAAGAGAAACTCGGCTCCCTCTTCCTGAAAATCGTCGAGCGGCACCACGAAGCCTGGGATGCGCACCAGCTTCCCCTCCAGCTTCTTGAGCGTGTCGGTCGCCTTGCCGTTGGAATAATCGAGACCGGCCAGGACACGCCAGTCAATGTTCACTGCCTCTTCGCCTACGACCACCCGCTTGGTCGCTACCGGCTTGCGCGGGTCGGATACCACACTGCGCGGCGTGGCGGCCGTCGTGAACAGGACGACGGCAACGATCCCGGCCAGCGTGGCAACAGAAGTCAGGCGACGAGACATAGGCCTCTTGGGGTGCGGACGGACGTGAACGATTCCCGAACTATACGCCAAACTATACGCACAGAGAAGCGAAATGCTGAGGGGCGTGAGGCCTTTCAGTATATTGTCCCGGTCGCCCCCATCGTTCCATCACGCGCCATGTTGGTGCGCCCCAGCCTCCGTCCCTGACCTGTTCATGAGCCGGCCCGAGATCACCACTCCGGAAGCGCTCTCCGACGAAAGTGTCGTCGAACTGTCGCTGCGCCCGCAGCGGCTGGCGGAGTTCATCGGACAGAAAAAGGTCAAGGAAGGGCTCTCCATCGCGATCGATGCCGCACGGCAGCGCCGAGAGCCGCTGGACCATACGCTCTTCTTCGGACCGCCGGGATTGGGCAAGACGACGCTGGCCGATCTGATGGCGCGCGAGCTCGGCGTCAACCTGACCACCACGTCGGGCCCCGCCCTCGAGAAGCCGGGCGACCTCGTGGGTCCGCTCACCAACCTGCGCGAAGGGGACGTCCTCTTCATCGATGAGATCCATCGCCTGCGTCCGGTCATCGAGGAGTTCCTCTATCCCGCGATGGAGGATTTCCGGATCGACATCCGGCTCTCCGAAGGGCCCAAGGCGCAGACGATCACGATGAACATCGAGCGGTTTACACTCGTCGGAGCCACGACGCGGCTTGGCATGCTCACGGCACCGCTGCGCGCCCGCTTCGGCCTCATGCACCAGCTGGGCTTCTACCCGGTGGACGAACTCGAAGTCATCGTGCGACGCACCGCGGACGTGCTCAAGGTCGAGACGGACAAGGCGGGCGCACACGAAATCGCCAAGCGTTCCCGCGGCACCCCGCGTGTAGCCAACCGCCTCCTTCGACGCGTCCGCGACTACGCACAGGTACGCGCCAACGGCATCATCACGCTCGAGGTGGCGCAGGCCGCGCTGGCGCTGCTCGACGTGGACCATTTTGGACTGGATGACATGGACAGCCGCCTGCTCCGCGTGATCATCGAGAAGTTCGATGGCGGCCCAGTCGGACTGGGCACGATCGCCGCGGCCATTGGCGAGGACGCCGGCACGATCGAAGAGGTATACGAGCCATTCCTCGTTCAGAACGGATTTCTACAGCGCACCTCGCGCGGACGCATGGCCACCGCGCACGCATACCGACACCTGGGTTTCGTCCCACCGGCGGGCTCGGCGGAACAAGCGGCACTCTTTTAGCGTCCAACTACTCCGGGTGACGCGACGACATTGGTCGCGTTCGAATGGTTCGTCCTGCACGCTTTCGGTGACGGCGACTGCGCGACCGGGTTGCATCGTAGCAGTCGTTCGATACTCTGATCCCTCGCGTCCATCCAATGTCCGCTGCGCCGTCCGCCCGCGAGCGAATTGCCCGCAAGCTGTTCCTCGCTACCCTCCTGTTCGGCTGCAGCACGATGGCTACCCGTCGGCCATTGCAGGCGCAGGCTGCGCCCGCGCGCGACGTGGCCGCCATTGCCGACTCCATCGCCGCCAGCGGCGACACGACGCGCGCCTACGCGCTGCTCGATTCCGCCCTCCGCCGCGACAAAACCAATGCGGCCGCGTGGTTGCAGTTCGGGATGCTGAACTGGAACATGGCCAAGTCCAGGCGGAACGCGGCTTTCATGAAGGACACACGCGCCGTCAACCTGCTGCGCGGCGCGGACAGTGCGCTCCGACTGGCCACGCAATTCGCGCCGGACAGTGCGCGCTACTGGCTCACGCTCAGCCGATTCAACCTGACCTCCGGGCTGAGCACCATGCGCTTCGCCTCCAATGGGCAGGTAAGCAATGCGTTCGACGCCGCGACCAAGACGGGTGACAGACAAAACCTCGCCATCGCCGCAGATGAAATGGGGCTCATCAGTTGGCGCCGTTACGAGACGGTCGCCAACCGCGCTCTCACAAGCGACAACCAGCGCGTTCAGCTCGGACTCTTCAACAACTGGTCGCGAGACAAGGCGCGCGACTACGTCAACAGCTTCGCCAAGCGCATCGAACCGCCCACGGGCAACAGCGACTTCACAGAAGCGCTCGACCGCTTCCGCACGGCGCTGGCAACCGACCCCACCAACCTCCGCATCGCCCGCCATCTGTTCATGGCGCTCGGCGAACGTGGACGCTGGGAAGAACTGCGGGATCTGGCCCGCGCCCGCGCACTGAGCTATCCGCTCGACTACCAGTCGCGCCTCGCGCTGGGACTGGCGCTGCACCGCCTCAACGATGAGAAGTCGGCGCAGATCGCCTTCGACGGCGCGCTGACGATGATGGACGACGATGAACGGCAACGTCTGACGCGCTTCACGCGACTGTTGCGACCGCGCGAAACCAAGGACACGCGCGGACTTGTCGGCGACTCGGCGTCGTACCTCAAACTGCCCCCGCCGCAACAGCGTGGACTCGAAGCCATGTACTGGCTCATGAGCGATCCGCTCACGCTGACCAACGAGAACGAATACCGGCTCGAGTTCCTCGCACGCGTCGTGTTCGCCGACTTCCGCTGGACCAACGAAGATTTCTCCCTGCTCGGCGCGGATACGGACCGCGGCGATGTGCACGTGCGATACGGCCCCCCCGATCTGGAGATGACGATTCCCGGCACGTCGGCGGGAACCGAGGGTGGCGTCACGCTCGTCTGGGCGTACAACAACGGACTCGTTTTCTTCTTCGATTTGCCGCCGGGCTTCGGCACAGCACGCTTCGCCTTCAGCGACCGCGACAACATCGACCAGATCAAGAGCACGGTGCCCGTCTCCTGGGCGAACGTCGCCTCCACGCGCATCCTCGATACAATTCCCATTCGTGTCACGCGATTCCGCAGCAGCGGCGATTCCACCGATCTCGTGGTCGCGGCGCGCATACCCGTGGATTCACTCGTGCGCGGACTCGATGTCGATCGGGCGTCGCTCGACGTGGACATTCGCATCTTCGATCAGTTCGTGCGCGTGCAAGGCATGGAGTCGGTGCAGACCAGCGTTCGACCGGACTCCGCCATCGGTCCGGTGGGTCGCGCCTGGACGCGGCGCATCGGCCCGGGCATCAACGTGGTCCGCGTCGAAGCGCTGCAGGCGGACAGCCGGCGAGCCGCGCGTGCGATGACACGGGTCGATGCAGAGTCCAACAGTGGCTTCGGCATGAGTGACATCCTGTTCGGCGACAATCCCAAACCGCGCGACGCGTCCGCGCCCGCCACCCGCTGGACCGACATCGCCGTCGAACCCAATCCCGGCATCTTCCGCAGCGCCACGCCGATCGGACTGGTGTGGGAGTTGTACGAACTCGTCGCACGCGACGGTCAGCACAAATACCGGCTCGCTGTGACGGTGGAGCGGATCACCAGGGGTGGTGCATCGGGGCTTGCCGCGCGAATGCTCGACGGACTCGGACGCACAGTCGGTCGCGCACAAACGGGGCGCGATCGTCTGACCATCAGCTTCGATCGAACCGTCGCGAGTGCTCCGACGCTGGTGGAATACTTGTCGCTCGACCTTTCCAATCCACCGGCCGGCGAATACCGGCTGCGCGTGGAGATCACCGATCTCGCCACCCAGAAGACAGCGTCGCGCGTGACGCAGTTTCTGATTCGCTGACCGCTCGTTTCGCCTTCACGCATGGTGTCCGGACGCAATCTGCATTCACCGGTTGCGATTCACCGGTTGCGCGCCGACGACCGATCGATTGTCTTTCGCGGCTGAATGATCGCCGAACCAGCCGCCTCCGTGGACATGTCTGTCCCTGTCGCCGGCAGCCGTACGTCCGACTACGACTACGAGCTGCCGCCGGAACGCATTGCGCAACGTGCCGTCGAGCCGCGCGATGCCAGCCGTCTGCTGGTGGTGGACCGTGCGAGCGGCTCGTTGTCGCACCGCACGTTTCGAGATATCGCGGAGCTGATTCCGCCGGGCGATGCGCTCGTCGTCAACACCACCCGCGTGTTTCGCGCGCGGTTGCTTGGGCATCGCGACAGTGGCGGACCAGCTGAAATCCTTCTGCTGCGTCCGGTCGATGAGACGCACTTCGAAGCGATGATCCATCCGGGTGGCAAGTTGCGACCGGGGCGTTTCGTCACCATTGCGCCAGGCTTTCGCGTCGAGATCGTGGACACCACGCCGCGTCGGACGCGCATTGTGCGCCTGCACACCGACGGTGACGTGCAGGCGGCGATCGAGCAGCATGGTCACGTGCCGCTTCCGCCATACATCGAGCGCGCCGATGAGCAGGCAGACGCGGCACGCTACCAAACGGTCTACGCCGAACAGGCGGGCTCCGTCGCCGCGCCAACAGCCGGACTGCATTTCACACCGGAACTGCTGGCGCGGATGGAGTCGCGCGGTGTGGAACGCATCGACGTGCTGCTGCACGTCGGCGCCGGCACCTTCCGGCCCGTGCACGACGATGACCCTGCGCTCCACCTGATGCACGAAGAGTGGTGTCAGGTCAGTGAGCAGGCGGCGCAGCGCATGAACGCAGTGCGCGCGCGCGGCAATAAGCTGTGGGCTATCGGCACGACCAGCGTCCGCACGCTCGAGTCGGCAACGACCGAGGCGGGCATTGTGCAGCCGATGCAGGGCGAAACGAACATCTTTCTTCGTCCGCCCTACCAGTTCCGCGGCGTGGACCATCTGGTCACCAACTTCCACCTGCCGCGCTCCACGCTGCTGATGCTCGTCGCCGCTTTCGCCGGTTACGACCTGACCATGCGGGCGTATCGCACGGCGGTCGCCGAGCAGTACCGCTTCTATTCGTACGGCGATGCGATGTGCCTGATTTGACCGGCGAGGCGGCACCGCCGTTCCATTTCACACTGCAGGCGACCGATGGAGCAGCACGCGCCGGCGTCTTCACCACGCCGCACGGCATCGTTGAAACGCCGCAGTTCATGCCCGTCGGGACGCTGGCGTCGGTCAAGGCACTCGACCCGGAGGATCTCACGCGGCTTGGCGCGACGATGATCCTGGCCAACGCGTACCACCTGCATCTGCGCCCCACGGCCGACGTTGTGCGCACGATGGGCGGCCTGCATCGTTTCATGCACTGGAACGGCCCGATCCTCACCGACTCTGGCGGCTTTCAGGTCTTTTCGCTTGAAGGGCTGCGCACCATCGGCGAGGATGGCGTGGAGTTCAAGAGCCATCTCGACGGGTCGACGCACCAGTTCACCCCCGAATCCGTGATGCGCCTCGAACGCAATCTCGGTGCGGACGTGATCATGCAGTTCGATCACGTCGTGCCGGGACAGTCGCCGGAGTCGCTGGCGCGCGAGGCAATGGAGCGCAGCATCCGCTGGCTCGACCGGTGTCGACTTGCGTTCGCCGGTCTCGAGCGCGACGACCCTCATGCGCCCTCGCCGCAGCAGGCGCTCTTTCCGATTGTCCAGGGGGGCATTCACGCGCCACTCCGGCAGACCTCGGCGACCGCCATCCGCGACATGGCCGATTGGGCCGGCTATGGCATCGGTGGACTGTCCGTGGGCGAGGCCAAGCCGGACATGTACGCCATGATCGAAGTCGTCGATGGTGTGCTCCCCGCCGACCGCCCCCGGTACCTCATGGGCGTCGGCTTCCCCGAGGATCTCGTGGAGGGCGTGGCGCGCGGGGTGGACATGTTCGACTGCGTCGCCCCCACCCGCATGGGACGCACCGGCGCCTTCTTCACCACCACCGGGCGGCGGAACATCAAGAACGCCACCTTCCGCCTCGACCCCGTCCCCTTGGACGACGAGTGCAGTTGCGTGGCCTGCAGCCGCTTCTCGCGCGCCTATCTCCGGCATCTTTTCGTCACCGAAGAGATTCTCGGACTCCGCCTGCTCAGCCTCCACAATGTACATTTCCTCGTCGCGCTGATGCGTGACGCACGCGCGGCGCTGCTCGCCGGTTCATTCATGGGCTGGAGCCAGGACTGGCTCGCCCGCTATCACTCCCGATCGACTCCGAAATGATCGTACCCGTTTCCGCCTCGCTGATCGCCCTGCAGGCCCCGACCAGCCAGATCTCGTCCATGATTTTCATGTACGGCGCGATCTTCGCGATCTTCTACTTCGTCCTCATTCGTCCGCAGCAGAAGCAGCGCAAGTTGCGCGATGAACTCGTGCGCGCCGTCAAGAAGGGCGACGAGATCGTCATGATCGGTGGTATCGTTGGCGAAGTCGTGCATATCGCGGCGAAGGATGCGCCCAACATGGAAGACCGCATCACCATCAAGTCGGGCGACTCGCGTATGATCGTCGAACGCGGCCGCATCGAGCGCGTCGTCACGGCGACGACATCCTCCGCCTGATCCGTCCGTGTCCCTGCGCGATATTCACGTCCTCGGCTCTCCCATCCTGCGTCAGGAGACGGAGCGCGTGGACGGCATCACCCCCGAACTGCGCCGGCTCGTCGACGACATGTTCGAGACGATGGAGAAGGCCAAAGGTGTCGGTCTGGCCGCGCCGCAGGTGGGGCGCCGTGAGCGGCTCGCGGTGGTGGACGCCGACGACGTCCGACTCGTGGTGATCAACCCGGAGATCATTCTCCGCGAAGGCAAGGAAAAGGGGGAGGAAGGGTGCCTGTCCATCCCCGACGTCTACGCCGATGTGGAACGGTCGGCGCGTGTGGTCGTGCGTGCGCAGGACATCGACGGCGTGTTCTACGAAGTAGACGCCGCGAAACTCCTCGGCCGGTGTCTGCAGCATGAGATCGATCATTTGCACGGCAAGATGTTCACCGACCGGTTGAGCATCCTCAAACGGCGTGCAGCGATGCGCGACTGGGACGAGGAAAAGTTGAAGTATCCGACGTTGCTGCGCGTGCTCCCCGTGGGCGATCTGCCCGCCGAGCGCGACGCGGACTGAGGCGAGACGCGCTCACCGCGCCGCATATGCGCATCGTCTTCTGGGGCACGCCGGACTTTGCCGTTCCCGCCCTCCGCGCGCTGATTGGCGAGGGACACGATGTCGTGGGCGTCGTCACGCAAACAGACAAGCCGCGCGGCCGCTCGCGCTCGCAACTCGACCCGTCGCCGGTCAAGCAGGTCGCGCTGACCGAGGGCATTCCCGTGCTGCAGCCGGAGAAGCCGCGCGGCGACGACTTCATGGACGCGCTGCGCGCCCTCGAGCCCGACATCTCCGTGGTGGTCGCCTACGGACGAATCCTCCAGCAAGCGGTCATCGACGTGCCGCAACTCGGCACGCTCAACATCCACGGGTCGGTACTACCCAAACTGCGCGGCGCGGCGCCGTTGCAAGCGGCCATCCTGCAGGGCTTCAGCGAAACCGGCATCACGATCATGCAGATGGTCGCCGCGCTCGACGCGGGCCCCATGCTGCATGTCCTCCGCTCGCCCATCTCCGCCGAGGAGACCTTCGGTGATCTGCACGATCGCCTGGCGGAGTTGGGCGCACTTGGCATCGTGCAGGCGCTCGCGCTGATCGATGCCGGTGTCGCCGAGCCGATCGCGCAGGACGACGCACAGAGCAGCTATGCACCCAAGATCGATCGCGACATGGCGCGGCTCGATTTCAGCGCATCCGCGACGCAGGTGTCACGTGTGACGCGCGCCTTCGACCCACGCCCGGGCGCGTTTGCGCGACTGCGTGACACCGAGGTGAAGTGCTTTGGAGCGCGGGTCGTTGGCGATGGCACCGACGAGCCACTCGACGATCCCACGCGCGCCTCCCCACCGGGCACTGTGCGTCTCGCCGACGCAGACGGATTGCTGGTGCGCTGCGGGGTGGGCGCCGTGCGCTTCACCGAGGTGCAGCCCAGCGGCAAAGCGCGACTCACCCCCGGGGCGTGGAATCGCGGCCGGGGCGTCGCCACCGGCGACCAGTTCGAAGTGCCGGAGTAGTTCCAGGTCGCACGACAGGCTGTGGCGACCCGACTATCTTTCGCGCATGACGCCGGTAGATGGGCCTGAGCGGGGTGTGAGCGCCAGAAAGGCGCCCTTGGCAAAGACGAACGGCGGGAGCACCGTGGGCGGCGTGACCGAGCCGCGCACCGCGGCCGCGCTTGCGCTCGCGGATATGCGCGCAGGTGCCCTGCTCGATGCGGCGTTTGAGCGTCGCGTGGGCCCGCTGGATGCACGCGACCGCCGCTGGGCGCAGGAACTGATCTGGGGCATGCTGCGCCGCCGCGGCTGGATCGATGCCGTACTGGGTGCGCGGGTGCGCGGTGGGATCGCCAAGCTCGATCCCGACGTGGCGGATCTCCTGCGCCTCGGCACCTATCAGCTCATTGCCATGGGCAGCGTCCCTGCCTACGCCGCAATCGCGCAGACGGTGGAGTTGACCAAGCGACGCCACGGCATCGGTGCCAGCAAACTCGCCAACGCGGTGCTGCGTCGCGTCGACCGTGAACGCGACGCGCTCGAGCCGCCGGTGCCCACCGACCCCATCGAAGCGATGGCACAGCGGTACTCACATCCGCGCTGGGTCGTGGCGCGCTGGCTCGACCGCTGGAGCGCGGCCGACGTGCAACGTCTCCTCTCGGCGAATAACGAAGAAGCGACCATCACGGTACGCCCGTACGGCGTCGTGCGCGAGCAACTTGAGGCGATGCTCGACGGCGCGGGCGTCGGTACGCACGACGTACCGCTGCTGCGCGACTCGCTGCAGTTGGCGCCCGGTGTGGCGCTCACGGAACTCGGTGCGTTCAAGCAGGGGCTGCTCTTTGTGCAGGACCCCGCCGCCACACTGGTCACCCAATACGCTGCCGTACCGGCCGACGCCGTGGTGGCCGATCTGTGCGCCGCACCCGGTGGCAAAGCGATCGAACTCTCGCGCAACGCCTCGCTGGTCATCGCGGCCGACCGCAATCGCACACGCGTGGATCGCATGCTTGTGGGGCTGGGTCGCGTGGACGCGCGAAATCTCGTACCGCTCGTGGCCGATGCGCGTTTCCCGGCCATTCAGCCGGTGGACGTCGTGCTCGTGGACGTGCCCTGCACCGGCACCGGCACCTTCAAGCGCCACCCCGACGCCCGGTGGCGGCTCCGCATCTCCGACTTTGCCGTGCTCGGCGCGCTTCAGAAGCAGATCCTGCGCGCCGCGGCGACCATCGTGAAGCCGGGCGGTCTGCTCATCTACAGCACCTGCTCGCTGGAACTCGAAGAGAACGACGACCAGATCGCCGCCTTCCTCGAAAGTCATCCCGAGTTTTCGCTGGAGGCGCCTGCCGAGGGCACGGTGCCTGCCTCGGTGCTCGATGGCGGCCTGCTGCGCGTGCTGCCGCAGTGCACGGGCACCGACGGTGCGTTTGCGGCGCGCCTGCGCCGGGCATCCTGATGGCCGCGGTACAGCGCGCGCGCGGTACTCCGGCCTCGTTGCGCGCCTGGCTCATCCGCGCCGCAGTGGTCGCGACGGCAGGACTGGCGATCGGTGCCGCCGGCGGCGTCATCAGCGTGCGTACGCTGGAACCGGGGCGCCCCGCACGGACGGACTCCCTGCAGTTGATGCTCGACAGCATCGCGAATGGAACAGCGCAGAAGACCCCGGCCATGGTCGCCGACGACGCTCGCGCATCGCGTCGGAGCGTGGACAGCGCCGAGGCGAGCAATCGAGCACAGGTCTCGGCGGATAGCACGACGACGGCCCGCACCGTGCCCGACGTCATCGGGCTCGAGGAAGGCACCGCGCGTCCCCGCATCACCGAAGCCGGACTGACCGTGGGGGAGGTGCTGTTCGAGGACTCCGACAAGCCCACCGGCAGCGTGCTGCGCTCCGTACCGGCCGCCGGCGCTGTCTCCGTCTCCGGCGCACCGGTCGCGCTCTTTCTCAGCAACGGACGTCCGCCGCAGGACGCCCTTCTGCCGACCGACCCGGGAAGCGACGGCGTGTGGCTACGTGCGGCGCACCTTCCGTCGCCAATCGTGTCGCACCGTTCGTCTCCGCTTCCGTCTCAGCCATGACTGTTCGTATCGCGCCATCAGTACTCGCCGCTGATTTCCGCCACCTGGGCGCCGACATCGCCACTTGCGAGGCCGGCGGGGCCGACTGGATTCACGTGGACATCATGGACGGGCGCTTCGTACCCACGCTGTCGTTCGGCGCCAAGGTCATCGATGCGGTCAAGCGTTCCACTGTGCTCACCATCGACGTGCACCTCATGGTCGTGGAACCCGAGCGCTATTTCGACGAGTGCGCGAAGGCCGGCGCCAATGTGCTGACCATTCACGCCGAAGCGGCGCCGCACCTCGATCGGCAGCTCGTGCGCATCAAGGAGCTCGGCTGCATGGCCGGCGTGGCGCTCAATCCCGGCACGCCGCTCAGTGCCATCGAAGAAGTGGCGCACATGCTCGACCTGCTGCTGATCATGAGCGTCAATCCCGGGTACGGCGGGCAGCAATTCATCGACTATTCGGTGGACAAGATCGCGCGCGCCCGCTGGTTGCTCGATCAGGCCAACAGCGGCGCGGTGCTCGAGGTGGATGGCGGGATTTCGCGTGACACGATCGCGCGCTGCTGGACGGCGGGCGCCGACACGTTCGTCGCCGGCAACGCCGTGTTTTCCGCCGCGGATCCCACCGCGGAGATTGGTGTGTTGCGCGGGCTCTGCGTGGAGACGGCATGACGGTCAAACAACAATGGCTCGTCGTCCTGGGTATCGTCGCCGCGCTGGGCGGTGGGGCGTTCGCCGCCACGCACTTTCTCGGCGATGAGCTGACGGCGGTGACGATTGGCTCCGACGCGCCCGGCTTCACCGCCATGACGCTCGACGCGGCTTCCCAGGTCAAGACGCTGACCGACTATCGCGGTGAGGTGGTGGTGCTGAACATCTGGGCGACCTGGTGCGGTCCCTGCCGTGAGGAAATGCCGAGCATGCAGAAGCTGCACGAAGCGCTCGGTCCGCAAGGACTCAAGATCGTAGCCGTCAGCGTCGACGCGCCGGGAAAGGAGCAGGTCATCCGCGACTTTACGAAGGAGTACGGACTGACCTTCGAGGTCGTGCATGACTCCACCGGTACGATTCAGACGATCTATCGCACGACCGGGGTGCCGGAAACGATCGTCATCGGGCGGGATGGCGTTATTCGCAGGAAGTGGATCGGTGGCACGGACTGGAATTCGGCGGACAACCGTCGTCTGCTGGGACAGCTGCTGGCCGAGCCGCGCTCCTGAGACTGTGCGGCCGTGAGTGAGCGCGCACCGCTGCTCTCGCTGTCGCGCGTTACCCGCGCATTCGCGGCGTTGCTGCTGGCGTCCGCGCTTTGGCTGGTGGTCAGTGCCGAGGAACCGTCCGCGGCATGGGTGCCCGTGCGCGTCTCGCTGACGCTCGACACAGCGGTCGCCCTCACCGAGCCCGTCGCGCCGGTGCGTGCGTTCGTCGTGGGCCGTCGTCGCGATCTGCTGCGCATGCTGCAGTCGCCGCCCGTGTTGCAGCGCGCTATCACCGACGAGACGCCGGACAGTATCCGCATCGAGCTGCGCGCGCAGGATCTCGACATGCCGTCTGGCGCCGACGCGCGCGTGACCGATCTGCGTCCACGCCTGCTCACCGTGCGCGTGCGGCGCGTCCCGGGTCGCGACACGCTCCTCTCGGTGCGGCTGCCATGAGCGCACCGGTGACCGTGTCCGCACCGTCGCACAGCGCCACGTCGCTGCGGGTGCTGGGCATCGAAACGTCGTGCGACGAGACCTCGGCGGCCGTGGTCGAAGGCGACGCCAATCATCCCGTGCTCAAGTCGCTTGTGATTCTGTCGCAGGACGTGCATCGGTTGTTTGGCGGCGTCGTCCCTGAAATCGCCAGCCGGCAACATCTTACCGGTATTGTGCCGACGGTGCGCACGGCGCTCGCCGAAGCCGGCGTGTCATTGCACGAGGTGGACGCCATCGCGGTGACGCACGCGCCGGGACTCGTGGGCGCGCTCCTCGTGGGCACGACGTTCGCCAAAGCACTCGGCGAATCGGCCCACGTGCCCGTGGTGCCGGTGCATCATCTCGAAGGGCATTTGTTCGCCACCCTGTTGGAGGCGCCGGATGCGGCGCCGCCGTTCATTGCGCTGCTGGTGAGCGGCGGACACACGCTGCTGCTTGACGTGCCCGAGTGGGGGACCTACCGGCTGCTCGGCCGCACGCGCGATGACGCCGCCGGCGAGGCATTCGACAAGGTGGCCAAGCTACTGGGCCTTCCGTACCCGGGCGGGCGTCCGCTCGAGGAACTGGCCCGCACCGCCGACGGTACCACGCCGCAGTACGCACATACGTATCCGCGCCCGATGCTGCGCCGCAATGCTCGCCCGGAAGACGAGGACTACTTCGATCTGTCGTTCAGCGGCCTCAAGACGGCGGTGCTGCTGGACGTGCGGGAGGCGCACGCCAAGGGCGCGCTGGACACCGAGCGGGCGGCGATTGCGCGCGCGTTTCAGCATGCCGTCGTGGAGACGCTCACGGCCAAGGTGGAGCGGGCCATGCGGTTGCTGGCACGCACCAAAGTGGTGCTGGGCGGCGGTGTAGCGTGCAATCGCGCGCTGCAGCAGGGGATAGAGGCCCGCATCGCGTCCCGCGGCGGGCAGCTCTTTGCGCCGTCCCCACGTCTGGCCACCGATAACGCGGCCATGATCGCCGCGGCGGGACTGTACCGGTTCGCCGCCGGCGAGCGCATGCCCGCCGCGCTCACCGCGCAATCATCACTTCCGCTGCCGGGTATGTTCCTGCTCGACCGGGCCGTCGCGTTGTGACGCCTGCACCTCGCGGGCCTCGTTCCTTTCCCTTGTCTGCTCACGCATGAATCCCGACGGAATCATCCATCATCCGACGGTACTGAAGCTGTTCGGTCCGCTCGAGATCACCGGCTTTGGCCTCGCCGTGCTCGCGGCGTTCGTGATTGCGCAGATCGTCTGTCAGCGCGAGCTCACGAACCGCGGCCACCTCAGGGAATCCGACGCGATGCCGGACATCGTCCTGGCGGCGCTGATCGGCACGGTGATCGGCGGCAAGTCGTACTACGTCGTTCTCAGCGGGGAGTCGTTCTTCAGCAGGGGCGGGTTCGTGTTCTGGGGTGGCTTCATCGGGTCTGTGCTGCTTTGCTGGCTGACCATCAAGTGGCGTAAGCTCGACTTCTGGCGCTTCGCGGATGTGGCCGGCATCGCCATCGCGGCTGGCTACTCCGTTGGTCGGACCGGTTGCTGGGCTGTGGGCGACGACTACGGCCGGCCGTGGAGTGGTCCATTTTCGGCGCGCTTCCCCGAGGGGGCACCGCCTTCGACGGCGTTGATCATGCAGCAGCAGTTCGGCGTGGAGCTGCCGCCGGGCACCGACCCGAATACGGTCATCGCGGTGCACCCCACGCAGCTCTACGAGACGATCATGGGGTTTCTCATGTTCGTCGTCCTGTGGCGCTTTCGCGGCCACCTGCACCGCGAGGGCTGGCTCTTCGGCATGTATTGCGTACTGGCCGGCATCGAACGCTTCATTGTGGAATTCTTCCGCGCCAAGGACGACCGCGTGAGCTATCTCGGGCTCACCTCCGCGCAGGTCATCGCCCTCTCGATCTTCGTGATCGGTGTGTCCATCATGGCTTGGAAGCGGAATCCCGGAGCGGGATCGGCGTCGCCTCGCGCCGTCACCGCGTAAAAGGCGCCGACGCGGGAATTCCCGGTCACGACGGTCGGGGCATTTCCCGAATGCTCTACTCCCTATTGCATCAGCCGAGTCCGCGATGATATACTCCATCATCGGCTTTGAGAAACATTCTCATCTATCGGTCACTTGACTCCGGTCCTCGCACTTCCCACCCTGCAGCACATCGACGCACCGGCCGCGCGCACCACGTGTGCGCTGGGCGCTTGCCGTCCCGGAAGCCGCGCCACTGTCGTCGACATCGAGTGTTCCGCCGACGAGGCGTGTCGCTTGCGCGCGCTGGGACTGTGCGAAGGCACCAGCGTCAACGTGATCGATTCGCGACACGCCATGCTGCTCGAGGTGCGCGGCACGCGACTCGCGCTCGGCTCCGCCATCACGGCCGGCATTACCGTTCGACCGCAGTCGGCGCAAGCCTGACACGGAGCGGCGGGACGACGTTGCGTCCCGACTGAGACGATGCAGTGACTTCGCTCCAGCCTCCGACGACGACCGACGCGCAACGCGCAGGTCAGCGTTCCGATCCCACTGCCGGAGCGCACGCGACGCTGCGGGTGGCGATCATCGGCAATCCGAACACGGGCAAGACGACGCTCTTCAATGCGCTGACCGGTTTGCGTCAGCGGGTGGGCAACTTCGCTGGTGTGACCGTCGAGCGCGTGGAGGGCAACTTCCGCGGCGCCGATGGACAGCATGTCACCGTGCTGGATCTCCCGGGCAGTTACTCGCTCTCGGCAGGCTCCCCCGACGAACAGATCGCACTCGACGTGCTGCTCGGTCGTGACAAGGACCGCTGGCGTCCGGACGTCGTACTCGTCGTGGTCGATGCCGTGCATCTCGATCGGAATTTATTTCTTGCCGGGCAAGTCATCGAGCTAGGCATTCCCGTAGTCGTCGCACTCAATCAGTTCGATGTCGCCGAGTCGGAAGGGATTGCGATCGATGTCCCTGAGCTGATTCACGAGCTGGGCGTACCGGTCGTTCCAACCGTCGCCAAGCGTGGCGAAGGGATCGAACCGCTCAAGCGCGCGCTGTTCATCGCCGCCACGCTGCCCGCACCAACGCGTCGTTTTGAACTGCCGGCCCTTGCGGCGACAGCGCTGGAGCCGTTGCGGCAATGTCTCGTGGCGGACGGGCTGCTGCCCTCCGCGGCGGGCATGGAAGCGTTGCGTCTGCTCGGCATGTCGCGGACCGATCCGCATCTGGCGCAGGTACCGGGGCTGGCGGAAGCGGTCGCTGTGTCATCCAGCGCGCTGCGTGCGGCCGGCCTGGTGCCCGCGCGCTTTGAATCGGAGATGCGTTACGGATGGATCGCGGAGGTCACCGGTCGCACGGTCACATCCCGTCTGCACGTCGGGCGTTCGCTGAGCGACCGCATCGATGCGATCGCGCTGCATCGCTACTACGGTCCGGCGCTATTTCTTTTCGTCATGGTGCTCGTCTTTCAGTCCGTCTTTTCGTGGGCGACACCCCTGATGGATGGCATCGAATGGATGATCGGCGCGGCGGGCGAGGCGATCGGATCGCGTCTTCCCGAAGGCGACCTGCGCAGTCTGGTCGTGGACGGACTCTTTGCCGGCGTTGGTTCCGTGCTGGTATTCCTGCCACAGATCGCCATTCTGTTTCTGGCGATCGGCGTGCTCGAGCATTCGGGGTACATGGCGCGCGCTGCGTATCTCATGGATCGCGTGATGCGGCGCGTCGGGTTGCACGGCAAGAGCTTCATTCCCATGCTCTCCGGGTACGCGTGCGCGGTGCCGGGTATCATGGCCACGCGCACCATCGAGGATCCGAAAGACCGATTGGCCACCATCATGGTCGTGCCATTGATGAGCTGCTCCGCGCGACTGCCGGTGTACACGCTGCTGATCGGAGCGTTCGTACCGCCGATTGCGTTGCTTCCGGGATTGTCGTTGCAGAGCGTGACGATGCTGATCATGTACCTGCTGGGCACGGTCGTCGCGCTGGTGGTCGCCGCCATCTTCAAGCGCACGCTGCTCAAGGGGCCGGTCCGCCCCATGATTCTCGAACTGCCGCCGTTCCGCTGGCCCAGTCCCAAGTCGCTGGCGGTGTCGGTGGTGCAGCGCTGCGAACTGTTTCTGCGCCGTGCGGGCACGGTCATCCTGTCGCTGAGCATCGTGCTCTGGGCAATGGCGACGTACCCCAAAGCGAGCGTGGATACGACGCAATCGCCCGCCGCACAGCAGGAACAGCAGCTGGAGTATTCGGTGCTTGGTCGCATCGGCAAGGGGATCGAACCGATTGTACGACCGCTGGGGTACGACTGGAAGATCGGCGTCTCCATTGCCGCGAGCTTTGCGGCGCGGGAGGTCTTCGTGTCCACGATGGGCACGATCTATGGCGTGGGTGATGTCGGTGAGGGCGACGCCGCGTTGCGTGCGCGGTTGGTGCGCGAACGGCACCCGGTCAGCGGCAAGCCGGTATACACGCCGCTCATCGCCGTGGGGCTCATGGTGTTCTACGTGTTCGCACTCATGTGCATGAGCACGATCGCTGTGACCGTGCGCGAAGCGGGTGGCGGGCGCATCGGGTGGGGGTGGGCGGCCCTGCAGTTCGGCTACATGCTGGGGTTGGCGTACGGCGCCGCGTGGATCGTGTACATTGTCGGCAAGGCGCTTGGTTTTGCGGGCTAGCCGGGCGCACAAAGCGGCAGACTCGCAAATGGAGCATCGATGGAACTGATCATCGTCGGATCGATCGTGCTGGCCGCAATGGCGTTCATCGCGCGAAGCGCGTGGCGAACAGTGCGTGCGGCGCGCAAACCGAAGGCCGGCTGCGGCAGCGATTGCGGCTGCGGACACTGAGGCTTCGTACGGCGCACACACACTCCGTACGCGAACGTTATATCTGAGTGCGGCAGCGCCCCCAGGCGTCATCGGCCGCGTTGAACACAGCGCGCAGCGCCAGTACCCAGCGCCTCCAGTCGGCGAAGCGTGTGTCCAGCGCACTGCCGCTCAGCGCGTCGGCCGCGAGGGCCATCCTGTGCAGTGCCACGAACATCGGCTCCGCTTCTTCTTCCAGCGCCGCCTCGATTGCACGCTGACGCGCCGCATCGTCTGGCGCCGTCAGCGCGGCCAGTTCCGCCATCGCGCGTTGCATGGCCAGTCCGAGTTCGCCCGCATCGACCAGCGTGAGTTGACGCTGCGCATCGGTGACACCCTGCACCGCTCTGCGAGCCGAGAGCAGCGGCGCGAACCAGACATCGTGCGCGGCGCCCGGGGTGCCGCGAAGCGAACCCAACGTGCGAAGGCCGCGCGTGAGCTCGGGCATGGTGCACGCCTGCGCCATCAACTGCAGTGCCACGGCGCGCAGCTGGTCGTCACCCGACAGGTCGATGACATCGCCGCCGTCGAGATAAAGCGTAAGCTGCGACGGGCCATGCTCGATACCGTCCAGCCCATCTACGGTGAGTCGCCATGGCGTCGCGGCTTCCCAGGCCAGCGTGATCGCCTGATCGTCCAGCGACACCTCTGCGGTGGCGTTGATCTCGCGCCCGCGCACGATCCCCACGACTCGTGCGGCGGCCCTCGGCGCGTTCAGGAGAGGATCGCCTCGAGTACGGCGTCGGTATCCTCGAGGGTGGCGAAGACCGCGTGTGCACCATGCGAGGCCAGTTCGTCGACCCCATACCGACCGGTCGCCACGCCGATCGCGCGCACACCGAGTGCACGGCCGCAGTGGATGTCCGCCGGCGTGTCCCCGATGATCACCATGCGGTCGCCGGCAAGCTCAACGCCCATGACCTCGCGCGCGCGACGTTGCGCCACGGCCGGCAACTGTGGTCGCTCCTCGTGGTCGGAGCCGAACGCGTTCACGCGGAAACGATCGAAGGCGAGCCCCACGGCACGCAGCTTGTGGCGGGCCCCCTGCTCGATGTTGCCGGTGAGGAGCCCCAGCGCGGCGCGGTCGTGTGCTTCGAGCGCGTCGAGCAGCGGATGAATACCGTTGCACAAACGCGCCGCGCTCGCGTCGCGCGTCAGCTCCTGTTCCAGTCGCAGCACGTAGGCGGCCAGTACGTCGTCCATTCGTGCCGTGATGGTCGCATCGTCGAAGCCGGCGGCGCGCATCTGCTCGCGCGTGATCTGCTGATCGGTCTTTCCATCGTAGCGATACGACGTATCGCCGGCCGTGCCGAACAGCTCAGTCAACGCGCCTTCCATCGAACGCCGCCCGGCGCCGTCGGTCCAGAGCAACGTGCCATCGATATCGAACAGGACGAGCTTCACGAACGATCCGGGAAAGAGGACGATGGTACCACGCCCGCGACCGGCGGGACGGCAACGACGGGACGCACCATCGCGGTGCGAGACAGGAGCAGACCGCCCATGATGAACAGTGCGCCGAGCAACTGCCAGGCGGTCGGACGCTCCGACAGCATCAGTGCTGCGAAGGTCAACGCGATCAACGGCTGCAGGTTGGCGTACATCGACGTGCGTGTCGCGCCAATCATGCGCACGCCGTTGTAGTACAGCATGTACGCGATGACCATCGCGCCGATACTCGCATACAACACCGCGCCCCACGCCGCCGGCCCGACCGCGCTCCAGTCGGTGTGCAAGGCGCCGGGAATCGCAAGCCCACCGCACACCAGCGCGCCGCTGGCCATAGTGATCGCCGACAGCTGAAACGGATGCACGGTCTTGGTATAGGGTTGTAACGCCACCGTATACACCGCCCACATGATGCTGCCGATCGCGATCAGTCCCGCGCCAAGCAGCGCGTTGCCGCCGGTATCAACTCCATTTGCACTGCTCACGACACATGCCACGCCGATCATTTGCAGCCCGATCCCCATCCAGCCACGCGGGGGTAGCCGCTCCCGTCCCGTGAGTCGGGAAATAATGGCGATCCACGCCGGCCCCGACGCCACCAACAGCGCTGCAGTGCCGGCGCGCGTGCGCGACATGCCGGTGAGAAAGAGGAGCTGGTAGAATCCGTTCCCGATCACCCCGAGTCCGGCCAGAATGAGCAGGTCGCGCCGCGACGGCCACTGTGCCGAACGCATCGACAGCGCGATCACGGCCAGCACGAGCGCCGCGATCGTCACGCGCAGCCCGCCGAAGACCAGCGGCTCGATCGCGCCCAGCCCAACCTTCACAATGCTGAAGTTGACGCCCCAGATGACCGACATCAGAATGAGCCCGAGATCGGTCAGGCCGAACGACGCCGGCGCATGTGCAATCTGCGCCGGCGCGGGCTGCGGCTCGGCGGCAATCGGGGCTGCAACAAATGACATTCCGAAAACTAGGCACCCGCAGCCCTATGGGTGTAGCTTCCCGTCATGCACGTCTCCTTCGCTCTCTTCGCTGACGCAGCCAACCTGTCCCAGGAAGGCAAGCTCAATATTCTCGGTGTCTTCGATGCCGTGCACGTGGGGCAGTTTCCCGCCCTGCACCCCCGCGCCACCTTCGTGGTCCGCCTGAAGGCCGACATGAGCGAGGCGGGCACACATCCGATGACACTGCGCTGGGTCAATCCGAAGGGTGTGGAGCTCTGGTCCTCCACGGCTGAACTGGCCATCAATGCCGCGCCCGGTCACTCCGGCGAGATGGACATGCCGATCATCGCGCAGATCGACCTGCCGCTCGATCTCATCGGTGATTTCGCCATGCACGTGGAGTTGGACGGCACGCGGCACGCCATCTCCATCCTGCACGTGCGTGGAGGCGCGCCGCCGACGGTGCCCGCACCGCCGGGCCAGCTCGTCAGTTAGGGACCGACGCGCCGGCGACTTGTCCGGCGCGAGGCTCGGCTACACGTCCCGCTGCAGCGCCGTCACCCGCCGTCCGCCGACACACTGGGCGCGCAACCGGGACTCGTACTCGCCCGTTACATCGAGTTGGTCGATGCGCAATCCGCCGCGACGCAGCGCACTGTGTGCCATGCGGCGATCACCCAGTGCGATTCCGACGTGCGTAATGCGACGGTCGTCGCGGTCGGAGAAGAACAACAGGTCGGCGGGCCCGGCATGTTCGATCACGTCGCCGTTGTCGCCGAACGACTCGCCAACGAGCGCCTGCTGCCAGGCGTCGCGCGGAAGCTGAATGCCGTGCAGGGCAAAGATCTGTTGCACGAAGCCGGAGCAGTCGCATCCCCACGGCGTGACGCCGCCCCACAAATAGCTCGCACCGCTGAACCAGAGCGCGGCGCTGCGCGCGCAGGCGCGCGCCTCCGCTGGAAAGCGAAGCGATTGCATCTCCGCGTCTATACTGTCGCCGCTGACTACCTGCGCATCGGGGCGACTGCGGGCACCCAACGGCAGCGCGCGCGTCTCGCCGGTGGACTCGCGCACAGCGCAGCCGAGCGACAGACGCCACGACGCGTCGACCCCGACGTTCGGCTCGAGATAACCGATGTGCGTCCACCCCGCGTAGTCATCGGCGCCGTGCACGTGCAGCCAGTCGGCTCGCCGTTCAAGAACAGTCAGCGTGGCGCCGGCGAGCAGTTGCGATGTCAGAGGCGCCGCTATGCGCGGCTCGCCGAGCAGTGGCGCGATCGCAGCGCGCACCGTCCAGCGGTCGGCATGTGAGTCGCGCGGAGGTTGGGACACGATGGGACCGTTCATGGGACGGGCGCTGATTCGTCGTCGTCGAGTTCCGGATGGTCCGCACCCCGCACGGTTGGTGCGTGGGACGCCGGAAAGATGCGCGGAATCTAGACGCCCAGCAGCTGGACGATACGGGCGTGCAGGTCAGCGAGCTGGAACGGCTTGGCCAGCGCGGAGCGCCCGGTGCTGCGCACGAAGTCGGCGGCCTCCTGCCGATGCAGGTCACCGGTGATGAAGAGGACGTGCTCCGCCTGGGAGGGGAAGCGTGTTTCGATCGCACGATACACCTCGTCGCCCGACATTTCCTCCATGCGGAGGTCGAGGAGAACGAGGTCATACGCGCACGACTCCAGCAGCAGGAGCGCGTCGCGGCCTCCTGCGGCGACGTCCACCTCGAACCCTTCGCGGCGCAGATAGCGCCCGATTGCGGCACGCAGCGTTTCCTGATCCTCGATGATCAGCAGTCGCTGCGAGAAATCGCCCCCGGCTCCGGGCCCCGTCGCGTCCGGCACGGCGGAGATCTCTGCAATGGCAGGGGCCGGGAGCACGATGCTGAAGCGCGTCCCCTCGCCCGATGCGGACGTCACTAGCAGCGAGCCACCGTGCGTTACGATGATCTCGCGCGAGACCGCAAGACCGAGTCCCCGGCCCAGCCGGTGGGCGTGCGTGGTGTAGCCGGGTTCGAAGACGCGCGTGATCGGCGAGACGTCAATACCGGGGCCGCTGTCGTGCACGTCGACGACGACACGCCCGGCGTCGCTTCGCGTGGTGATGCGCACCCGCCGGTCGCCAGGCCAGTCGCGCAACGCATCCTGCGCATTCTCAAGCAGGTTCATGATTACCTGCTGCAACTGTGTCGCAACGGCGTTCACCGCGGGCAACGCGGGATCCAGATGCGAGGCGACGCTGATGCGGTGCGCGCGCAGCGAGTACCCTTGCAGTTCGAGTGCCGCGCGCACGAAACGGTTGACATCCACCGCGCTCCGTTCGCCGGACGGTGCGGTGGTGGTGTCGAGCAGCTGCGCGACGATGCGCGACGCGCGCTGCGCCTCGTCGCGGATTTGCGTCATGGCATGCCGATGCGCCGCATCGGGTGCCATGGTGCTCGCCTCCAGTTCGGCGACGGCCAGTAAGCTCGCCAGCGGATTGTTCAGCTCGTTGGCCACCCCGCTCAGTAACTGCCCGACCGCCGCCAACCGCTCGTGCTGCGCACTGGTCTCGCGCCGGATCTCCTGCTCCGTGATATCCCGCATGACGCCGAGCGCACCCACAACCACGTCGGCTTCGCGGATCGGGGCGGTGGTCACGGTGCCGACGCGCAGCACCCCGCCTGCGCCGCGATAGCGCAGTTCTATTTGCTCCTTGCCGCCTGCGAAGGTGTGCGCGATCAACCGCTCGACGGCCGGGACATCGGCGCTGTCGAGCAGCAACGTGCAAGACGCGCCGATCATTTCCTCGCGCGCGCGACCTGTCTCGTTCAGCAGGGACTGGTTCACCGATGTGAAGCGCCCCTGCGCGTCCACCGTGAAGATGGCGTCCGTCGCCGACTCCACGAGGCGCTCGTAGCGATCCTCCGAGCGCGCCAGCGCGATTGCTTCGGCGCGCTGGTCGGTCATGTCGCGCAAACTCGCCACCGTGCCCGTGATCTGCCCAAGCTCGACCAGCGGTGCATTGCTGATGGAGACCAGCCGCTTGTCGCCGTCGGCGCGCACCACGAAACACTCGTAACGCTGCTGACCGACGGTGCGTGCGCGGCGCTCGTACTCCATGACGTCGTGCAAGGACTCCGGCGCGGCCAATGCGGACACATGCAGATCGAGCAGGCGTTCGTACCCGAAGAGCTCATGCGCCGCGGCGTTCGCAAACAGGATGTGTCCGTCCAGACCGGTGATCACGATGGCGTCCGACACGGTTTCGAGCACGCGCCGATGCCGTTCAGCGAGTCGATGCGCGGCCGTGACGTCGTCGAAGGTGAGTACGCACCCGCCATCGGGATGCGGGGCGACGAGCATCTCGAAGAGGCGCGCTTTCGCGTCGTCGCGCACCAGTTCGCGTATTGGCTGGTCGGCCTGGATGGAACGCTGGATCAGCGCGTCCAGCGCCGAGTGTTCGTGCGAATGCTCGTCGCCCAGCAACGCCCCCGAGAAGCGTCGTCCAAGCAGCGTGGAGATCGGATCGCCGCACAGCTCGGCCGCGCGCGCATTGCAGCGCGAGACCTTCTGCGCCTCGTCCAGCACGACCATGCCGCTCACGATCGAATCAAAGGCGAGCTTCCATTCGCGCGTGGCCCGCTCGACTTCCTCGAACAGGCGCGCGTTCACGATGGCCACGGCGACGTGGTCCGCCAGCCGCTGCAGCACGCGCGCGTCCTCGTCGCGGAACGGCTCCTCGCGATTGAGCACCGCGATCGCGCCGATGGTGCCGCGGCCTGTGACGAGCGGCGCGATGACCGTGCGCGTGATGGAGGCGAGATGACGCACCGCCTTGCTCGCGTTCGGATCACGCTGAAAGTCGTTCGAGACGATCAGTTCGTTCGTGGTCACCGAATGCCCGAGCAGACTGCTCGCCACCGGCAGGTGCACGCCGGCGAGCACATCCGCTGCCCCGACGGCGGCCACGATGTGCAGATAATCGTCGTGCCGGAGCGCGATACATGCGCCCTCCGCACCCAGCAGCGCGACCGAGTGACGCAGGATGAGCCGCAGCACTTCGCCAAGCCGCAGCGACTCGCCAACCGCCCGCGCCACTTCCGCCAGCGCCTCGGTCTGTCGCCGTTCGCGCTCGCTCTCCGCGTAGCGGCGTGCGTTGGCGATCGCCGTGGCGGCTTGCGACGCCATGATGGCGAGCACTTCCTGATCGTCGGCGCTGAATACTTCCCGCGCCGCCGCGAACACCGCGAGTACGCCCATCAGGTGGATGCCCGCGAGCAGCGGTACCGCGAGCACCGACGAGGCAGGCGTGGCATCGCCCACGACATCGTACATCGAGAGTGGCAACGGCAAGCCGGCGCGTTCCCGCGCGCGATCGGCGTCGCGGTCGCCGACGCGTACCGGTGCGCCGGTGCGCGCGACTTCGGAGATGATGCCGTCGCCCAGTCGAACCGGACTGCGAGGCCGGTCCGCGCCACGCACCTGGCGCAGCGAGGTGGTCAGGATATCCTGGTCGAGATCGGGGAAGCCGATGGTCACCCCGTCGGCGCGCGTGACGCGCAATGCCTGCCGCGCGAGTTCACGCACGATCTCATGCTCGTCGAGCGAGCGCGCCAACGCCGCGCCCGCCTCTTGCAGCCGCTGCAGCCGGTCGGCGCGCTGCTGCGCCAGCGCTCGCAACGAATCGTACGCCAGCCGCGCGGCGAGATGGCGGACGACCGTGGCTGCATCACGCAGCATCGGTTCCCCCGGCCGCTGTCTGGAGCGCGGGTTTGCCAACTTGACGATACCGAGCAGCTCCTGCTCCGCCCCGCGCAGCAGGCCGAGGATGAGATCAGTGGCCATCCACAGGTCGGCGTCGGCGCGCTCCTCGGGTACGGCGCCGAAGAACTCGCGAGCCACCCATTCGTCCGTGCCATCGAGCACGTGCAGGTCGCCGACGCGAAAACGTGCAAGCTGCGGGAGACGGCGGCGCCACACGGCGCCCGGTAACGGCTGCAGCGCCACCGCGCCCGGCGAGGACGGATCGCCCTGCCCGAGCGTGACCGACACCGTCGCATTGAGCGACGCGTCACGCAGCGTGATTGCCACTCGATCGAACCCCATCCCGTGCAGCACATCCGCCGCCGCACGGACGCGCGCCGGCGACGACTCGGCGCGATCAATCGCGTCGAGCGCATCGGCAAGCGGCAGAAGCGCCGGGGGCCTAAGGGGCTGGATCAAGTGAGGCATTGGTTCCTCCAAGACGAGTGTCCCGCGTCACCGATACAGCGTCGTCGCCGTTTGACACGCCGAGGACGGCCGGTCGGTCAGAATGTCCAGGAGCGGAAGAAGTCGATGCCGATCTGCGGAGGGGTCTGCTGGAAGGTGCGCGAGATGCCGAGCCGGCCGCACGCCTGCGCGCTGGAGCCGGGCTCGAGACCGAGCGAAAGCGAAAGCCCGCCGTCGAAGCGTCGCTCGATCTTGGCGCCGAGTCCCTGAGCGAACAGAGACAACGCGTCGCCGCCGCTGGGCCCTTGGGGCGACAGCCCGCACAGTCCCGTGCTGAAGGTGACGAAGGTATTTCGGGCAATTTGTCCACCCAACCCGACGCGTGTGGCCGCGAGAATTCCCAACCCGTTCTGGCGCAGATTCGCCCCGTCCTCCGGGGAGAGCGCGGTCGGCTCCACCTGCACCACGTCAAAGCGGCCGCCGGCCAGACGGCTGGACAGGTAGCTGCTGGCCAGACGCAGGGCCAGCGTGGCTCCCTGTTCGGCGTACGGCGTGCTGCCCAGCAGCGAGTAGGCCGGCTCACCGGTGACGAGGTAGCTCAGCATGTCGCTCTCGGGGACCGGCGGATTGTCCGCGCTGCTCAATGTCAGTGTGGGGCGGTCCAGCGAGCCGCCGATCGAGACGCGGATGCGCACGTCCTGCCGGTTCGAATTCGCGCGCAGTTCGCGCACGGTGTGCAGCGCAGTGATGTCGAGCGCCGGTTGAAGATCGGGGTCGCCGAAGAAGCGCACGACCCCGCGCTCGACTTCGAAACCGGGGCGTGCGATACCGAGGTTGAGCTGATACGTACCGCGTTCGACGGTCAGCGAATCGGAGAGCGACAAGCGGGCCACGCCGCCATCGCGACTGGAGGCGCGCGTCACGCGCAGCGCCCCACCCATTTTCAGGTTGGCTTCCGGGGAGCGCAGCCAGACATCGGGGCCGATGGTCAGGCGCACATCCTCGAGATTGAGGTTCTGCACGAGCGCGTTCGGTCCACTGGGGAGCAGCGCATCCATGCGCAGCCGCGTTGTATCGATGACGTCGAAGTTCTCGTTGAGGTCGAGACCGCGGCGCTGCGAAAGCGCATTGATGTACACGCGACCACGATCGATGCGCACCGCACCGCGCACGCGCGCCCCATCGCTCGGCCCGACCAGCGTCAGCGGCGTCGTGGTGGTGAGTGTGAGGGATGCCGTGCGCGGCTTGTCGATGGCCAGAAAGTTGTTGGCGGCCAGTCGCAGATCGAACACCGGGTTGGACGGGTCGCCGAAGCTCACCAGACCGCTGATGCCAAGCGAATCCTCGGGCGCTCCACTGGTGGCCCCAAAGCGACGCACGTAGACCGTATCGCCAGCCAGCGCCACATCCGCGCGCGCCTGTTCCAATGAAATGCCAAGATTGTCCAGTGACAACGAGGCACTGTCGACCTGTAATTGTCCGCGCAGTCGCGGACGATCCCAGGAACCGGTCAACCGCACGTCGGTGGACAGGCGACCGCGCGCGCGGGTCACGTCCGGAAAGAGCGATTCCAGCAACGTCAGATCGGTTGCGCTGCTGGTGATCCGACCGGAGAGCGAGTCGTCGCGCTGACGCACGCGCCCGCGCACGATCGCGAGATCGAGTGGCAACGACGCGGTGGCGTTGAGCGCCGGTACGCGATTGACGTTGAGCGCGGCCGACACGCTCAGTCGCAGCGAGTCGTAGTGCGCCGTGGCCGTCAGTTCGCCAAGACGGACACGCGCGGCGAGCGCATCACGCAGTTGCAGGTCGCCGTCCAGCAACGGCCGTTCGCGCGTGCCGGCCAGTGTCACATGCGCACTCGCCGTGCCGCCGGTGAGGCCGCTCGTGCGCAGCAGGCGTCCGAAATCGCTCAGCGGCACGCGATCGAGATCGAGCCGCCCGGACACCACACCAGACTCGCCGAGCGCACCGCGAATCGCCACGCGGCCGGTATCGGTGTGAATCAGCACCAGCGAATCGAGGCGGCCGAACGCGCCGCGCGTTGTGTGCAACACCGCGGGCGCGACGAGGCGGAAGCCGCGCGGCGCCGTAGCGCCGCTGTCCACGCGAATCGAGAGCGTGTCCAAGGTGATTCGGCTGGTGTCGCCCTGCCGCGCTACGCCGCCCTGCAGCGCAATGCGCGCCTCCGACGGCGTTCGCAACTCCACGCCGAAGCGATCGGCCGACCCGTCGCGTAACGTGGAGCGAGCGGCCGCCGACTCGATGTCGACCCCGGCGACGCGCCCTGAATCGACCGTGACTTGTACGTTGCCGGTGAACTTGCGCAGCACGTCCTGCGCGTCGAGTGTCATCCCCGCGCGCCGCGCGGTGGAGCTGGCGAAGACGAGCCCCGAGGCATCGGCACGCATGTCCACCGCGAGTCCCGTCGCATCGAGCGTATCGATCGAGCCCACGACCCGTCCGCGCAACGTCATGCTGCCACGCAGACTGTCGCCGGCCACCACAAATCCCGGCGCTGCGGGATCCGTGCTCTGCAGCCACGGACGCAACCCGCCCAGCGAATCGACGAAGACGGAGAATCCGAGTGAGTCGCGCCGTGCCGCGAGCAGGCCGATCGCACCACGCGCGGTAAGTCGAAGCGCGGACGTTTCGACGTTCATCGTGTCCACCCGGACATGCCCGGAATCGAACGCCACCTGCACCGAGCCGCCAAACACGCGCACGTCGGCAACGCGTGAGAACTGATCGATTGTGGCACGCAGCGGACCGCGCAGGGAGGCGAGGTCCGCGCCGCGTATCGCGACATCGCCGGCGAACGACAGCGTGGTCACCGGGTAGGCCGGATCGCCGAGCAGACTTTGCAGATTCATGCCGCGGGCTCGGAACGCGCCGAACGCACCGAACTCCGGCTCGAGCGCATCGATCCGCCCATCGAACGCCAGCTCGCCGCCTTCGCCGGCCAGCGTCGACGTCACCGAAAAGTCCTCGGCCATGCCACTGGCGCGGATGCTGCCGACCGCGCTGCCACGCAGCGGCAATCCGGGATAGGAGCGGGACATGGTGGTGTAGGACAGCGGTGCCGCCTGCATATCCACGTCGAACTGCACGCCTGCGTCGAGCAGCGTGTAGCGCCCGCTGCCGGTGAAGTGCGACGGTTGCCCGATGCCGTCCACATGCTCGAGATCCGCTTCACGGAAGCGGGCATCATACCAGAGGGAGTCGAGACGCAGGGACCCGCGCAGGAAGCCGTTCAGCTCAGGGAAGAGGGGATTGACGAAGCGCGGCGTGCGCAGGTCGAGTTGGTCGATGCGCAACGACACGTCGCTGAGCATCGTCTCGGCCGGCTCGTAGATGTTGAGCATGCCGTCCATACGCGCGCGCGAGATCGCTCCCGGTACGTGCGCATCGGCGTAGGCGAGTGTGGCCTCGTCCATCCTCCAGCGATTGACCGGTCCACCGCGGGCGACGATGCGGCCCGTCAGGTTGCCCTGCCAGTCGTACGGAAACGGCTTGAGATTGAGTTGGCGCAGCAGATCGGTGTTGGCCGGCTGCATCTCGATATCCACGTCGTCCACACGCAGCACGGGCCCGCCCACGGCAAACGTCATCCGTCCGCGTAGACGCGAACGCAGCGAGCGCGCGTCCATGTTGCTGATCGCGTACCTCATGACGTTGAGATTGTTCGGGTCGCTCTGCATTGTCAGCCACGTGCTGCCACCGCCTGTGCGCGGCAACGACGGATCGATCCACGCGATGTCGGCCAGCGCCACGCTGTCGCTCTTGAGACGAACGTCGTAGCGCACCGGCTTTCCGCCGCCCCACACCACCTTCGCGTCGCCGTACGCCGACGAGTTCGCGAGGTTGAACCGGACGTCGTCCACCCAGAGCGTGTCGCTGAGCTTGCGTACCGTCCCGTTCAGGTTGCGGAACCAGAACGGGGGATAGATCCATACCGCGTCGAACTGCTTTACGTCCAGCTGCATGCCGACCGAATCGGGATCGGCCACGCGCGATTTTCCGAGCGCCAACTCGCCGCGCACGAAACGCCACACACGCACGAAGCGCCCGTCGTCGAGGCGGATCTCGCCATCCTGCCGCGTCAGATTATAGGCGACCGCGCTGTCGCGCTTCACGCCCTTGAGCGAGTCGGACGGAATCCACGGCAGTCGCAGCACCAGCGTGCCTTCATGAATCGTCGCGGTGTCCACGGCGACGTACTGACCGAATCCTCCGCGGCGTTGCGGCAGCTTGGGACCCGCACGTCGCAGCGCGCGTTTCCAGTTCCAGTCGTCGTTGCCGTAGTCCACCATGGTCACAACGGGATGATCCACCTCAAGCGCCTTGAGGATGATGCGACGGTCGAGCAGATCGCGCGGATCGTAGGCCAGGTGAATGCGCCCGGTGCTCAGGAATGGTCTGCCGTTCGGTTCACGGATTTCGAGCGAATCGATCGTCACATCGTTGAAGAGCGACCCGCTCACGCGCCCCACGTACAGTCGCCCCGGCAGCGCCGCAGAAAGCGTGGGCACCACGGCACGCATGATCAGCGCGCGCCCACGGATCGTTTGCGTCAACATCGCCACGCCGCCCACGCACAGCGCCGCCACCGTGAGCAGCACGGCGGCAGTGGCCAGCACGACAGTGCGACGACGCGGCGCCACCTAGAACGCCTGCCCGATCCAGATACTCGGATTCAGCCGACCGAGCACTCCGGTGCGACGCTCGGGGCGAAACGTGGCCGGACAGGAACCGCTCTCCTGGATCGGCGGCGCACCGTTGCCCGTACGTGTGCGCACCGGCAGCGCGTTCGTCGGACTGACGCAGTACAATGGTGCAATCCCTGCCTGCAGCGGCGCGTTGAAGTATGCCGCACCGGCCGGCAGCCGGTAGCCGTTGTAGCCCAGGTCCACGCGGATGGCGCCGAACGGCGAGGCGATGCGTATACCAAACCCCGGCGTGATCTTGATCGCGTCGCCATCGTCCGTCACGGTCGTGACCTGCGAACTGCCGGCGCGATTCCAGAGCCGACCCGCATCGGCGAATAAAGCCAGCTGCAGCAACCGTGGCGCGACCGGACTCGGCACCTGTACTTCAACATTGGCGACGAACAGGGCGTTGCCACCGGTCGGCACCACCCGTTCGGCGATGCTGCCGGAGTCCGCGCGGAAAAACGTCTCGCCGTTTTCGGCCACCGTGCAGTACCGATCGACGATGTACACCGCGGGCCCCAGCTCATTCTGCCGGAAGCCGCGCACCGTGGTCGGACCACCCGCATACAGGCGCTCCTGCGGTGGAATGAAGCCGCTCTGCGTCGGATTGGTGCCGCCGCCAAACACCAGACCACCGCGCAGGTGCGCCAGCAACGTCGCACCGCGCCCCACCTCGTGGTACCACGTGACGTCACCCGTGCCACGCGTGAACTGCTGGGATGCGTCCGATCCAAGCAACGTGGACGCGTAGCGCCCGCCCAGACGAATCGTGTGGCCGCCGGTCGGCCGCAGCGGATCGTTGGCCCGTTCGCGCACCACCGAATACTCGAGCGCTGCAAGCCTGTTGTTACGTTGCAGGAACGTTCGCGCTTCGCTGTCGCACGCGTTGAACACGGCACAGAAAAACGCCGGCTCCGCCTCGGTTCGCCCCAACTCGACCTGATACGACAGCGTGCTCGGCACGCGCGACTGCAACGGGTTGGTGACGGACAATGCGCCGCCGATCGGCGCGCGGCGCAGAAACGCGCGGTACTCCGACAACGTGGAGCTGAAGACGGTCAGCGTCGGCACACGCGACTGACGCGCGCGCACCGGCTGGCGGATCGTCATCGCCGTGTAGTAGTTGAGCGTCGCACTGTACGGGTCTGTGCGCGCCTGCCCCTGGCACAGCGACGGCGCTCCGTCCAGTGGCGCGCCGATGCCGATCTTGCTCACCCGCGCGGTCAGTTCCAGCCGCTGCGCGTACGGCAGAAAATCGCGATCGGTCAGCGACCCTTGCATGCGGAAGCAGTCCAGGGTGGCCCATCCGAGCCCCCCGCGTGCCGCCCACTTGTCCCCCTCGACCAGTCGCACGACGAGGTTCACCGTGGAGTCGCCTGCCGGCTGAATGCTGTCCGGCAGCAGATCCACACGCTGAAACGCGTCGGTCTGATAGAGATTGCGCTGCGCATCGATGAT
The DNA here is from genome assembly GCA_038213465.1 of Gemmatimonadales bacterium. Classification (GTDB taxonomy): domain Bacteria; phylum Gemmatimonadota; class Gemmatimonadetes; order Gemmatimonadales; family Gemmatimonadaceae; genus Gemmatimonas. Next base: position 93,290 of record JBBQTA010000021.1, read on the forward strand.
CGCGCGTACCGAATACCAGTCGCCCGTCCGCAACGCCATCGAGCGCCGCACCGTCGCATCCGCGATGCGGCGCAGGTCGCTGCCCGCAGAACCGCTACCCGCAGGTCGCGATTCGATCGTGATCCGCCCGAGCCGCGCCCGGGTGCCGGGAACGACGGTCACCTCTACATCGGCGGTGCGCTGTGCGGTGTTGGTCGTGTACGCGAGCAATGCCTCCGCCTGCGGCCAGCCGCGGTTGCGAAGCCTGCGCACGAGCGTATCGCGCCCCGCTTCGAGGGCGCCCCGATCGAACACCCCGCCCACGCGCAGCGGGAAATCGCGCGATGCCGCCTGCACATCCGGTTCGCCCTCTACGCCTCGCAAGCGGAACGCCGACACGCGCATCGGCGTCCCTTCCACGATACGAAACGTGACCTCGATGACGCCCGCGCGCAGCGTCCGCACCAGCGTATCCACGGTGACGTCGGGAAATCCGCGCCGGCGATAGAGCGTTTGCAGCCGCTGCACATCGCGGGTGAACTCCACCGGATCGAGACAGCGACGCTGGCCGATGAGCGGCAGACCGGCAAACGAGGAGGGCAGCGTGACAACAGTCGCCGCAAGCGATGTCGCGCTGTATTCGACGTTGCCGGTGAAGCGCAGCGCGCGCACCTCACGGTCTCCGCGGTCGCACGAGAGGTCCTGTGCGCCAAGCGGGCTCGCCGCCAATGCCGCAAGCGCGACCAACCACGCCACCGTGAACGCCGTACGCACGAAGGACAGGCCTACGGTCTCGCGAGGTGCCGCCGCCGGCGCAATCGATGCCGGCCGAACCGAATGCGGAGCCACGGATGAGAACGAGCGCTGTGTGTACAGGGAACCTGACGTTGAATAGCACCGGGACGCGGGCCCCTTCCTTCGGTAGATTGCGTGGGAAAGCTCGTCCGCCTCTCGCCTTCAGTCAACCACGTCATGCGCCTTTCTCCCGCAGCTGCGCTCCACTCGGGGAGGCGCATCACCGTGCTCGCCGCGTCGTTCCTCCTCAGCGGCTGTCGCGCGGCCGAATCGTCGCCTGATCGGCACACGCTCGTGGACTCCCGTGACTGGTACGATCCACGCTCGCTCGACCCGGCACGCTCCACCGACGTGCCCACCGGTCGCGCCGTCGCGTACCTGTTCGACGGGCTGACGCGCTTCACACCCGGCGCCCAGCTCGAACCGGCACTCGCCGCGCGATGGGAGGTCAGCGACGACGGCCTGCGCTACACCTTCCATCTGCGCTCCGACGTGAAGTTCCACGACGGCACGCCGTTTCGCGCACGACACGTGGTGCAATCGTTCCGACGCGTACTCGATCCCGCCTCCAAGGGCGGGCAGGTGTGGCCGCTCTACCCGATCAAGGGCGCCCGCTCCTTCGCCGACGGCAAGAACACCACGCTCGGCCTCGAGGCGCCCGACGACAGCACGGTCGTCATCACGCTCGAGGAGCCCTTCGCGATCTTCCCCAAGCTCCTCGCCATGCCGGTCGCGTCGATCGTCCCAGACTCGGTCGGTGCGGACTTCAGCGAGCAGCCGATCGGCACGGGACCGTGGAAGCTCGTGGAGTGGAAGCACGACGACTATCTCAAGTTCGCGCGGAACGCCGAGTATTTTGGCGGCGCGCCAAGCATCGACTCGCTGATCGCGCGCATCATCCCTGAGCCATCCACGGCCGTGGCCGAGTTCGAAAGCGGGACGGTGGACGTCCTGTACGTGCCTGAAGACCAGACCCGCGCCTGGGAAGACACCGATGCACGGCAGGCCACGCTCACCAGCGCGCCGGCACTGCGCCTTTGGTACATCGGTGTGAACACGACGCGCGGCCCGCTCAGGGATGTGCGTGTGCGCCGCGCCATCGCGCAGGCTATCGACGTGCCGCTGCTGCTCAGGGAACTGCTGGCCGGACGCGGGAGCGTGGCCGCGGGGGTCATCCCCCCGTCGCTCGAGGGAGCGGACACGACGCGTCGCGTCATCGCCTACGACACGAGCGCCGCGCGACAGGCACTCGCCGCAGCCGGCTTCCCGAATGGCGTCGATCTCGAGCTCTGGTGCTCGCAATCCGCACCGTTCCCGCGTATCGCGCAGACGCTGCAGGCTTACCTCGCCGCCGCCGGCATCCGCGTGAAGATCGTGCAGCGCGATGCGAGTTCCATGCGCGCTGCCGCACGCGCGGGGCAAACCGATCTGGTGCTCAAGGACTGGTACGCCGACTACCCCGACGCCGAAAACTTCCTGTATCCGCTGCTCCACACGGCCAACCGCGGCGCGGGCGGCAACGTCTCCTTCTTCAGCGACACGACCTTCGATCGCCTCGTCGACGCCTCACGCCGCGAGTCCGACGCGGTCAAGCGCGCCGCGCTGTACACGAGCGCGGACTCGGTCGCCTACGCGCAAATGGCACTCGTGCCACTGTTCTTCTACAACGAACTGTACGCCATCCAGCCGTGGGTACACGGCTTCGAGGTCCCGGTCATCTTCAACGGGCAGCGCTGGACTCGCGTCACGCTCGGCGCGGCCAAACAGCCCTAGACGCAATACTGTCCAGTTAGGATGACGACCGCCGTTCCCCGTGCTTCGGCGGTCGGTGCCGGACGATGATGTGGATCGTGGTACGACGTCGGGTCGTCCGTTGGCGACGCCGCGGCCGCAGCGGATAATTACTCATCTTGCGCT
>JBBQTA010000022.1:0-95697 GCA_038213465.1 Gemmatimonadales bacterium
CCCGCTCGCGTTTCACTGGTTGTCGACGGCGGTTGTCCATGACGTGCCTGCCATAGTGCATAGGCCCTGATGGAATCGAACCATCATCATCGGCTTCAAAGGCCGAGGTAATAGCCGTTATACGAAGGGCCAAGCGTGACCGTAGAGTATTGGGGGGCGTGGTGACTGCGCCAGTCCCCCGCGCCACTGGTGGGGGCGCCGTTTACCTGGCTATGCGTCCGGGCACGACTGGTGTCGCCGGGGGCGTCCGCGAGCGCTCGGCGCGCTCCCAGTCGTGCATCGGGAGTGCGTCGCGCGCGCGCACGCCGTCGGCGAAGGGACCGAGCAGGTGCACGATGCTGTTGGCGTAGTACGTGATGAGCGGCCGGCCCCTGGGGAGGATGAGAAAGCCGTCCCCGGTGCGCGCGATGACGCGCCGCATTCGCAGCATGCGATAGGCGCGATCGAAGGTTTCGGCGATATCGCGATCGGCACGGAGGACGCGACCGTTGAGTTCCATGAGCACGTCGCGCATGGCCTGCATGCGATCGAGCAACTGCGGCCGCGTCACGAAGTCGGCATCGAAGCTTTGCAGCGCGGCACAGGCGAGTGGTACCGGCGTGACGGGAATGATCGCGCCGATGCGTTGCAGCACCTCGTCACAGAACGTCTGCACCAGTGCGAGGCGCTCCGAACGCGGCGCATCGAAGAGCGGCGTGCCCGCATCGTCCAGGCGCGCCAGCCACTGATCGATGGACACCGGCGTGCCGATGGCGACGGCGGCGCGGCCGTACCGGCGCCAGCGCCCGGTGAGCAGCCGGCCCGCGTTGAAGAACATCCAGCGCGAGACCTCCCGTAGTTGCGCCAGTCGCGAGGTGACCGGACGTTCGGCTCGCGTCTCGAGTTCACGCAGCAGCGACCGATCCTCGATGACGCGGTCATAGTTGATACCAACCGGTACGACGTACATGCGTGCGCGCACGGCGGGATCGCGCGCCACGCCGAGCGCGTAGTCGAGCAACCCGATCTTGCCGGGACGGAGTGCGCCATCGCGCGTGAGGCCGCCCTCGGGGAAGACGCCCTGCGTGACGCTGTTGCGGGTGATGAGCTGCACGTACGACTCGAGCACCGCGTGGTAGAGCGGCTCACGATAGCGACGTCGGATGAAGTAGGACCCGAAGCTCTTGAACAGATATTCGAGCGGAAAGGCGCGGGCCCATTCGCCGACGGCGTACGAGATCGAGACGTCGCCCATCATCACATAGGCGACCAGCACGTAGTCGGCGTTGGAGCGATGATTCATGAGATAGATCACGACCGAGTCGCGCGGCAGCCCGCGAAACGGGTCGGGCCGTTCGTACTCGATGGAGACCTTGTAGAAGAGGCCGAGTGCGGCACGGCTGACGTAGTAGCCGAGCTGGTAGTAGGCGAGGATGTTGAAGAAGGGGACGATCTCGTCGAGGTAGCGACGGACGCGCTGCCACGTCTCGTCCTCGGGCTCGCTCACCTGCGCGGCGTGCGCGCGCACCGCATCGGCGATGGCATGATCGGCGAGCACCTGCTCGATGACGAAGCTCTTGCGCGTGAGTTTGAAGCGATCGACGCCGGCGCGATAGCGCATGAGGGTGCGACGTCCGGCGCGACGCGCATAGCGTCGCCCGAGCACGAACGAGATGCCAAGCATGAGCAGGACCGCGACCGCAGTCACGAGCGCGCGTGCGGCGGTCATGTACTGCTACGCGCGTGCGTCGAGCGGCCAGAGCCACGCGGCGCCGCGTACACCGCTGGAGTCACCGTGCACGTTGCGCACGACGCGCGTGTGCGCCGCGTCGGAAAAGACCCACGCGGGCAGGATGGCCGTGGTGTCGTCGGCGAGGCCGGGCGTATTGGACATGCCGCCGCCCAGCACGATGACATCGGGGTCGAGCACGTTGATGATCGAGGCGAGGGCGCGGGCGAGCCGTTCGTGGTAGCGCGCGAGCGAGACGGTGGCCGCCGCATCGCCGCTGCCTGCCGCCACCACGATCTCGCGAGCGGGGAGTTCCTGTCCCGAGACCCGTTCGTGATCGCGCTCGAAACCCGGGCCGGAGAGCCACGATTCGATGCAGCCGAACTTGCCGCAGTAGCAGGACGGACCTGGGCGTTCGTCGTCGGTGGGCCAGGGGAGCGGGTTGTGGCCCCATTCGCCCGCGATCAGGTTGGCGCCCACGATCGGCTTCCCGTGGACCACGATGCCGCCCCCGACGCCGGTGCCCAGAATGACGCCGAAGGCCACGGCCGCGCCCGCGGCGGCACCGTCCGTCGCTTCGGAGAGTGCGAAGCAGTTGGCGTCGTTGGCCAGCCGGACGGGGCGTGTGAGACGCTGCTGCAGATCGAGGCCCAGCGGTTGCCCGATAAGCCACCCCGAGTTGGCGTTCTTAACGAGACCGGTTGCTGGGACCACGGCACCGGGGATGCCCACGCCCACGGTCGCCGAGATCCCTGCGCTGCCGGCGCTTTTCTCAAGGGCGACGACGAGGTTGGTGATGGCGCTGACGGTCGCCAGATAGGACTTGGGGGTGGGCACGCGCTGGCGCGCGAGCTCACGCCCGTCGTCGGCCAGCACGATACCTTCGATCTTGGTGCCGCCGAGGTCAATTCCGATGCGCATGATGTCGGCGAGCATGCGTTGCGATACGCGGCATGGCAAGGGGTGTGCGCGCATGGTCTCGTGAAACCGGCAGCAGACGGTAAGTTGCGTCGCATGATGAATCGATATTCGGGGCGCATGTACGGGACCGGAGTGACGCGACACGCGTTGCGACAGGCTATGCGACAGGCTATGCGACACGCAGGGAGCTTCGCGCTGATGGCGTGCGTCGGCCTGATGGCCGCGTGCGGTGGAAGTGACGCGCTGACAGTGCCGGTCACACCACCACCGCCGACGGTGCCCAATCCCCCCACGCCGCTCTCGGTGCCGGCGCTGTCGCGTGAGTTTCGTGGACTCTGGATTGCGACGGTCGCGAACATCGATTGGCCGTCGCGCACGGGGCTGTCGACGGCGGCCGCGCAAGCAGAGCTGATCACCATTCTCGATCTCGCGCGATCCACGGGACTGAACGCGATCGTGCTGCAGGTGCGCGCGAGTGGTGACGCGCTGTTCCCGTCGTCGCTGGAACCGTGGTCGCGGTCCCTGACCGGCACGCAGGGTGGGAATCCCGGGTGGGATCCGCTGGCATTTGCGGTGGCGGAAACGCACGCGCGCGGACTCGAACTGCACGCGTGGTTCAATCCGTTTCGCGCGGGAAACCTGAGCGACACGGCACGACTCGATCCGCAGCATTTCGCCAGACGTCGTCCCGAGTTCGTGCGCACGTATTGCACGCAGCTCTGGTTTGATCCGGGCGAGGAGGCGGTGCAGGATCAGGCGGTGGCGGTCATGCAGGATGTCGTGCGACGGTATGCCGTGGACGCGGTCCATATCGACGACTTCTTCTATCCGTATCCGGACACGCGTTGCCCGAACCTCGCGTTCCCGGACAGCGTGGCGTACACGCGCTATCTCGCGACTGGCGGATTGCTGACGCGCGACAACTGGCGCCGCGACAACGTGAACCGTTTTGTGGAGCGGTTGTATCGCGAGGTGCACGTCGCCCGTCCCACGGTGCGCGTGGGGATCAGCCCGTTCGGCATCTGGCGCCCCGGCAATCCGGCCGGGATTGTGGGCCTCGATGCCTTCGCGTCCATCTATGCGGATTCGCGGCTGTGGTTGCAGCGCGGCTGGGTGGACTACTTTGCGCCGCAGCTCTACTGGTCGATCGCGTCCACCGGGCAGAACTTCCCGGCGCTGGTGGACTGGTGGTCGCAGCAGAACACGCAACGTCGGCATCTGTGGCCGGGGCTCGCGGCGTACCGGGTTGCCGACGGCTCGTCGAGTGCGTTCGTGGCGAGTGAAATCGCGTCGCAGGTGGCGCTCACACGCACTCGCGTCAACACGGCGGGCGGTCCGACGGGCACGGTGCTCTACAACACGACGTCGCTGCGCCTGAACCGCGATGGACTCGCCTCGCTCCTGAGCGGCGGCGTGTTCGCCTCACCGGCGTTGGTGCCGGCCACGACGTGGCTGGATGCGCAGTTGCCAACAGCGCCGACGATCGCGGTGGTCGCGCATGGCGGTACCTCGCCGCAATTGCGCGTGACGATTGCGGGCGACGGCGGCGAGCCGTTATCCTGGTGGGCGGTGCGCTGGCGCACGGGTGGCGCGTGGTCGATGCGATTGATTCCCTCCACACTGCGCACGGTGGACGTGCCGGCAGGCGCGGCGGCGTCTTCGACCGATGCCGTCGTGGTGCACGCGATCGATCGTGTGGGCAACGCCAGCGTCGCGGCGGTGTGGCGGGCGCCGTGATCGCGTCGCGCGTGCTGCTCGCATTGCGCCTGGCCGCGGCGCAGGTCCCACCGATGGCCCCTCCCGCGGTGCAACAGATCGTGCCGCCCGCCGCACAGCATCCGTCGCCGATGGTGGAAACCACGCGACGGCACGAGCGGCTGGCGCAGCGTCCGAGCAGGGGCACAATGCGATCGTTCGCAGGCCCTGCCGGTAAGCCGGTGGAGGTGCTGGTGCCGGACCGGGCCGGTGCGCGTGGCACGGTCGATCTGGTGGTGCATTTCCATGGCGCGGCATGGGTGGCGCAGCAGTCCGCGGCCGCGGCGGATCGTCGCGCCGTGGTCGCCGTCGTCAACCTCGGCGCGGGATCGGGCGCGTATCATCGCGCTTTCACCGATCCGGCGGCATTCGACACGCTACTGGTGGGGATCCTGCGCGAAGTGTCTGCGGTGACGTCGGCGTCGGTGCGCGTGGGCCGCGTGACACTGACCGGGTTCTCGGCCGGTCATGGTGCCATTCGCGTGATCCTGCGCGAGCCACGCCACGTTGCCAAGATCGACGGCGTGCTGCTGATCGACGGGATGCACACGTCGTATGTGCCGGAGGGGAAGGTGCTCGAGACGGGCGCCACGCTCGACACGACCAACCTCTCGGCGTTTGCCGCGTTCGCCCGCGCGGCGATGGGCAACGAGAAGCGGTTTGTCGTCACGCATACGGAGATCTTTCCCGGGACCTTTGCCAGTACGACGGAAACGGCCGACTGGCTGATCGCGTCGTTGGGGTTGCGGCGCACGCCGGTGCTCAGGTGGGGGCCGCGTGGGACGCAGCAGCTGAGCGAGGTGCGGGCTGGGCGATTTGAACTCCTGGGCTTTGCCGGCAACAGCGCACCCGACCACAGCGACCAGTTTGATGCGATGCCGGAGCTGCTGCGGCGAGTGATCAGGTGACGTGGTGTCATTGCGCGAGGATGTCGTGAGAAAATCGACGGGTCCCAGCGGTGACCCCATGCGGGGATGGAGTTGGAGCACCTCCGATAGCACACCGGCGCGTACCACGCGGCCGGGCTGCCGAGGTCAGGTTCCCGTCAGGCTGCCCGTCTTAGGATCCGGTCACGTTCGCTCCGGGGCGCGAGGCCGTGGAGGAACTCCTTCGAAATTCAGAACCGATGCCTGCTTTCCCGTCCCGGTGTGAGTCAGCCGCAGTGCGCCTGACGCCGCGCATGCGCACGGCCCGACGGCCACTCGTCGCCTTCGTTGCCGTCTTGCTCGCCGTTTCCGGTGACGCTGCAGCGCAGCAGCCCACGCAAGCCGACACGATCGTCCCGCCGTTCGCGCGGGCCCGTCGCCTTTCTGCGCAGGATGTCGCGAAAAAGAAGGAAGGGACGTTCGTCACCGGGCTGCCCCATCCGAGCTCCGACCCCGTCGCCGGCCAGGGACTCGGCGTGCGTGGCGCGATGTTCTTCAATGGCGACCGCTCTGATCCACTGTTCGCCTACACGCCGTACCGGGCACGCCTGTCGGTTGCCGCGTTCGCCACCACCGCGGAGGCACAGGAGTTCGCGGCACGACTTGATGTGCCCTACGCCTTCGGGCGGCCGTGGCGCCTCAAGATCGATGTGAAGGTGAGCGACAACCCGGCCAATCTGTACTTCGGGAGTACGGAAGCGACACTGGGTCCGCTCACGCTGCCGTCCGGCGGCGCGACGTTCGACACGTACGAGGCGTTCGATGTGGCGCGCAAGACGCTGCGCCCCGGAGGTCCGACCGAAGCGGCGCGGGTCACCGATGCGCTCTCCAATCGCTTCGGCGAACAGGAGTTGATGCTGCACATCAAGGCCGACTACGCGCTGGGTGGCGGTCGCTGGCGCGTGCTCGGCGGTTACGAGATCCAGCGTTTGCACTACCGCACGTTCGCCGCGCGGTCTGCTGATGCCGTGGACCCGGTCAGCGGCGCGAGGACGAAAGCCCCCAACGGCATCTCCTTGCTTGAGCGCGATGCGCAGCAGGGCGCCGTGTCGGGGCGGGCCGGCGGCCGCGTGTCTATCCTGCAGCAGGCGCTGCTCTACGACACGCGGGACTTCGAGCCCGACCCGACTAAGGGCTTCTACTTCGAAGTCGGCAACGAGTGGTCCGCTCCGGCGATCGGCTCTGAGTTCGCGTTCGACAAACTGTTCGTGCAGGCGAAAGCGTTTCGCCGGCTGCCCATCGGGCCGCGCACGGTGCTCGCCGGCCGAATGGGCGTCGGCAACATCTTTGGCGGCAACGCTCCGTTCTTCGAGTTTCAGGACCAGTGGAGCCCGGACGGCAGTGTGAACGCGCTGGGTGGGGCGCGGTCGCTCCGTGGCTACCGGGCCAACCGCTTCCTGGCGCGGTCGCTGTGGTTCGCCAACGCCGAGCTTCGGGCCCGAGTCGCCGAGCGAAAAATCGGGCGTCAGCGGTTCGCTCTCAGTGTGGCCCCGTTCGTGGACGTGGGCACCGTGCGCGACCGCTGGCAGGATCTGGACTTCCGTCGCCTGCGCTGGTCGCAGGGCGTCGGGGCGCGACTGGCGTGGAACCAGAGCACCATCATTTCGCTCGACGTGGGTCGCTCGCGGGAGGACCGGCTGGTGTACTTCGGCATCGGGCAGGCGTTCTGACCGGGAGGCGGCGCGACGCGGGGAGACCGTGCGCGACCAGCCGCCGCTTGCGCTAGACTCCGAAACTGTCGGGCGCGCTGACCGGACGCTCCGGTCTGACGCCTCCGTTGAACGACTCCATCCCGGATTCGATGCGTCTGCTGGTCGCGGAAGACGACCCCCATCTGCGTGATGTGCTCGTACGCGGGCTGCAAGGTCTGGCCTATGCAGTTGATTCGACCGGCGACGGCTCGGAGGCGCTGACGCTGGCCGTCGTGTACGACTACGACGTGCTGGTGCTCGACGTCCTTTTGCCGGGAAAGGACGGACTGACGGTGTGCCGCGAGCTACGCGCGCGCGGCCTGACCGTGCCGATCCTGCTCCTCACCTCACGCGACGCGGTGGAGGACCGCATCGGCGGACTCGATGCCGGCGCCGACGACTATCTCACCAAGCCGTTCGCTTTCGGCGAGTTGAGCGCGCGGTTGCGTGCGCTGTTGCGCCGGCCGGTGGGGGTGTTGCCACCGGTGCTTACAGTTGCCGACCTCGAGATCGACCTGAAGCGGTTGGAGGCGCGTCGTGGCGGCGAACTCCTGCCGCTGACGGCGCGTGAGTTCACCTTCCTCGCATATCTCGCCCGACAGGCGGGTCGTGTGGTGCCCCGGACCGAGCTCTCCGAACACGTCTGGGATGGCAATCACGATCCCGCGGCAAACGTGATCGACGTCTACGTGAGCCGGCTACGCCGCAAGCTTGAAGGAGACGGTCGTTCGGAGCCCGTTTGGTGGCGCGCGCCTTCGCGAGTGGCCGTGGCCGGCGAGGACGCCCGGGTCGCGATCGACGGGGTGCGACTGCGGCGCGAGCACTTCGCCGTGGCCGCTGTTCGCGAGCGGCAGGGCATCCACGAGACACTGCGGGAGGTGCGACGCGCGTATCTGTCCGTGATCCCATTCATCCTGTTGCTGGCCATCGGCGCGGGTTATTGGCTCGCCCGTCGTGCGCTCGGGCCCGTGACCACCATGAGCCGCCAGGCGCGGCGGATCGGCATGGCGTCGCTGCACGAGCGCCTGCCGGTGCAGAACCCGCACGACGAGCTGGGTGCGTTGGCTGGGGTGATGAACGAGCTGCTGGCCCGGCTGGACGGCGGCATCGCGCAACAGCGCCGGTTCGTCGCGGATGCGTCGCATGAGTTGCGCACGCCGGTGGCAATTCTGCGGGCTGAGGCGGAGGTGACGCTGTCCCAGCCATCGCGCTCAGAGGGTGAGTATCGGAACGCACTCGATGTGATGGGCCTCGCCACAAACCGGCTGTCACGGATTGTGGACGACCTGTTCCTGCTCGCACGGGTGGATGGCGGGCAGCGCATGATCGAGTCGCGGCCAGTATACCTCGACGAGTTGCTCGCGGACGTTGTGCGGGCGATCACGCCGGTGGCCGCGCAGCGCGATGTAGCCATCACGTTTGGATCGCCGCCCGCGACGGACGACGGGCCAACCTGCATCGGGGACGCTGCCCTGCTGGACCGGTTGTTCCTGAATTTGCTCGACAACGCCGTGAAGCATTCGCCGCCGGGCGGCCGGGTGCAGGTCTCACTGCACAGCGATGCCGCGTGGCACGTGGTGGACGTGCGAGACGAGGGACCTGGCATCCCGCTGGAGGCGCAGTCGCTGGTGTTCGACCGATTCTTTCGCGTCGATACGGCGCGGACGCGAGAGGCGTCGGCTGCGCGCGGCAGCGGTAGTGTCCGCAGTACGGCGCCGCGTTCGGCTCCAGACGCCACTCCGCAGACCTCGTCCGGGGCTGGTCTCGGACTCGCGATCGCGCGCTGGATCGCCGAGGCGCACGGCGGTGCAGTCGCGCTGCATGAGAGCAGCGCGCAGGGATCGTGCTTCCGGGTGTTGCTGCCCGCCCACTGAGGCAGCCGCGATTGCACGTCGCTGCGATCGACGGCGATGCCGTGCATCAGCGTGATGCACAGGTCGCACCGTCGGGAGCGAACGGATGCGGAAACGGGCGGTGCGTTCGATACCAGCAGCCGAAACGCGCGTTCCGTAATCGCGAGCGCTCAGGTCGCGCAGCGTCGGCTTCTAACGCGTGCGTTCAGCGCCGCGTCCAGATCACGATGCTCCCGCAGCCGCTGAGCGCGGGAAGGAACTGCGCTGGCGCCTGCGACGCGGAATAGATCTCGATGCCGGCGACTTCGCGCGGTCGGACGAAGGCGTCGATGTCGAGTGCGCTGAGGCCCGGCATGGCGCCGCCGTTGATGTAGATCGTCGGCTCGCACCGGTCTTCGAAGGTGCCGCGCATCAGGATGCGTGCATCCTGGTCGCCGCCCTCGTAGTAGACCCCGGGGATCATGCGGAACAGTTCCGACGTGGCGGTCGGCACCCGCCGCGCAATGTCGTCGGGGGTGAGAAAGCGTCCGAGTCCGGAACGCTGGCGCTCGCGAAAGCCGGCGAGTCCGGTGTTGCGATCGATCGCCGCAACCACCTTCATCGTGTCGAGTACGGCGCGCAGCGTGTTCAGTGCCACGCGCACAGCCGGCGCGCTGTCCACGATGTCCACGGCTTGTCGCACTGGGTAGTAGCCCACGGCGCGCACCTCGAGGGTGCGCGTGCCGGGGGGCGCATCGCGCAGCGTCCACTCGCCGCGCAGGTTGGCGCGCGTCTGCGGGCCGTTGACGATGCCGACGACTGCTCCGCCGAGCGGTCGTGTGTCGACCGTACCGACCACGGTGCCACTGAGCACGCCATCGCCCACGTGCACTCGGCGCGGTGGCGGTGCCAACGAGTCAGGCGCTACAGCGCGTGCGCTGTCAGGCGCCAGAAACGGACCACGCACCATGATGGTGCGCGCTGCACCGAGGTACAATTCGCGCCGCAGAAAGCCCGTGTCGGGGACGTCGAGTTCGATGACATCGGTGCTGTCAGCGCCGCGATTCGCCGTCAGCGTCATCATTCCCGGACTGGGCGCGTTGCAGATGGCGAACCATCCGTTCGCGGCGGTTGTCGCCACGCGCCTCGGCGTGCGTCGGTTGAGCCCCTGCGTGCCGATCGTCAGTTCGAGCCATTGTCCGGCGACCGTGACGCCGGCGACCGGCGCCTTGGTGCGGGCGTCGCGCACGATGCCTACGACCATCGCGCCCGCCGACTGCGCCGGCGTGTCGCCGCAGACGATGGCGCGAAAGCGGGGCAGGGCCGGAGTGGCGAGATCGGCGATCACCGGCTGCTGCCGCTCGACGGTCAGAGAGCGCACCAACGGCTCGAGTCCGAGCGAGTCGAGCATCGGGTGATAGAATCCGAGCATGTAGCGACCGTCGGGGACGCCGTCGAACGAGAAGGCGCCGACTGTGTTGGACATGACCGTGCGGCCAAACGCGCCCGTCACGTCATCGGACACGAGCTGTACCGTGGCACCGGCCAACGCCGATCGCGCGAGACTGTCGTACACGACGCCGGAGACCACGGCGGAATCCGCGGTGCCGTACGAGACGCGTGCATCACTGCGACGCGTGTTTCGCGGAGGCGACGACGTCAGCGAAGACGACAGCGAGAACGCCAGCGCCATGGAGAGCAGGAACCACACGAACGGCATCCGCATGATTGGGACAAGTTGAGCGGAGGGAATCGGGGAAGCGCCGTGCGAGATCCGCCGAATGAAAAAACCCCGGCGAGTGCCGGGGTTTCTCCAGTGCTGCGCCGACGTCAGCGGTTGGCAGTGATGTCCAACAGCGGCCGGGTGGCGAGTGTGGTGGAGGTCACCGTGATGTCACCGCGCGATCCGATGGTGAGAACCCGACCGCCGACGAAGTTGAGCGCGGTACGGGTAATGACGTTCGTGGTGGAGCCCGGGTAGCGCGTGCTCACGGTATAGACGCCGGCGGGTACAGTGGTGAATGCGCCCGCGGACTTGTACGGCACGGCCGCGCCGATCGGTACTTCCGCGCCGGTCGTCGTGTTGAGTGCGAACAGCGTCATCGGGTTGGCGTTCGAGATGGCATTTACGAAACGCACGGACGCCACCGAGAAGTCGTTGTTCTCGATGAACGGATCTTCCACAACGAACCCATCCGCCTTCTGGGTGGTCGTGTTGTAGATGCCGCTGATGAACATCGAGTAGGCTTTGCCATCGGCCAGGGTCGTCGGGACCTCGGCAATGGAGAGGTCCTTGTCCACGGCGGCGGCGATGCGCCCGGAGAAGGTGTACGGTCCCGGCGCGATGGCCGAGTAGAAGCCGCCGGAGCCGGCGCCGCCCGCAGCGACCCCGTTCGTGGACTCGATGCCGGTGGCCGAAAGGACAGCGGTGATCTTGTTGTTGTTTGCGTAGAAGTTCACCGCGGGCGTGTTCACCCCGAAGTTGAAGAACTTGATACGCGCACTGGGCAATGTGCCGGTGATGTCCTGCACGGCGTTCTTCTCGCAGGCTGCGAGGGTCACGGCGCCAAGGATCACCGCTATCGATCGGATCGAACTGAAGGAAGTCATCGATGATTACGGTTGAGTGATCCAGAGCGGCTTCGTGTGGTAATCCAGGGCCAGTGCGCCGATGGCGTCCAGTCCCGGGCGATTCCACACATACTCGGAGTTGAAGCGCGGCCGGATGCGATACACGATCTTGCCGCTGTTGTCCGGGAAGAGCAACACCGGCGGCGTGAAGCCGGGGAACACCTGCTTACCGCTGACCGGATCGACGTTCGTGTAGTTGTAGCGGCGCATGTCCATCCAGATCTCGCCATGTGCCCAGGCCCACTGCGCGATGTATTTCTGCGACATGATGTTCGTGAGCGAGAGCGAGCCGATCGCAGGGACGATCGTCGGATTGGCCAGAAATGCTGCCTTTTCCGCCGCGGTGATCTGCGTGGGCGACTGGCCATCGTCCGTATTGCGCGCGCTGACGAAATCGATGTGCGACGAGATGCCTTCGCGATACGCGGCGAGGGCGGTGGCGCGGTCACCCAAGTTGTACGCCGCCTCCGCCTTGATGAACTGCAACTGCGCATAGGTCATGACCGGCATCCTGGGCTTGTTGGTCCACAGGTAACGGCCGGGAAGTGTCAGGCCACCGGCAGCGGGATAGCCGTAGAAGTTGTTCGGCTGCTGCGCGGCGGTGAGGGCACCGAAGTTCACGACGTTGATGTCGAGACCGCGGTACACCCCATCGGGGGCCGGGGAGAGCATGCGACTCATGCGCGGGTCCACCGCGCCACCAAACTCGGTGCCGTCCATCAGCCCGACCACGAACCGCGTCTGCCGGTAACCGTTGAAGTTGCCGCGGGTCCGGCCAAGGAAGTTGATGTCGTCGTTCTGCGTGCCGGGGTAGGCGAGCAGAGCATCGTCGGCGTTGCTGGTGAACGACTGATTCGCTGCCGCGATGACGTCGGCCGGCTTGTAGGTGGACTTGTTGCTGTAGTGGTTGAGGTGCAGCGCCAGCATGCCGTACGCGAACTTCAGCCACTTCGTCCGATCACCGTTGTACATCTTGTCGGTGCGGCCGAGATACGTGGCGTCCACCGCGCCATCGGTGCGCTTGAGATTCTCGATGGCCAGGTTGAGCAGCCGGAACGTCTCTTGGTACGCGAACTCCTGGCTGTCGTAGTTGAAGCTGAACTTCGACTGGTCGATCGCTTCCTTGACGATGATCTCGCCGTAAATGTCGGTGGCCGACTGCCAGCCCCACGCCTTGAGCAAATAAGCGACGCCGAGCAGGTCCCACCGTTCTTCCGCCTTGGCCAGCTCCGTCATGTCGACCAGATTCTGCCCGAGCACGAAGTACACGTCTCGCCAGACCTGTCCGCCATTGTCGCTGGACGGATCGTAACCCATGCGGTCCCACGAGGTGAACCCGGTGCCGGGAACGTAGAACTGCTGCGTATAACGGCCGATGAAGCGTCCGTCGAACTGCGGGGTCGTCGCCAGTGCATGCAACATCGGCGGCAGGTACAAGTTCGCCGTGACGCGCTCGGGACCATTGGGATTGGTGTTGACGTCGAGGAAGTCTTCGCATCCCGTGGACGTCAGCGCGAGCGCACCGACGAGCAGCGCGCCGAGGAGCCTTTTCATGGGCGACCGGGGTGTCATGTTGGTATGCATGCTCAGTACCCGACGTTGAAGCCGAACGCGAGCCCGCGCGGCATCGGGAAGTTGCCGTAGTCGATGCCGACACCGCTCGATCCGCCGACGGCGGCCGAGTTGCCGTTGACCACGGGATCGAGCCCGGAATAGTTCGAAAACAGGAACAAGTCCGTGCCGGTGAGGAAGAAACTGGCTGAGCGTCCCTTCACGAGCCGTCCGGGCACGTTCACTTTGAAGGTCACGTCGCGGAGGCGCACCCAGTTGATGTTCTTCTCGATGAAGAGCTCTTCGCTCATGTTCGAATAGAACGCGGTCTGCACTTCCGGCACGACGACGATGGTGTTCCTCGTCGGCGTGGCCGTATTTTCCCTGCCGTCGCGCAGCACGCCCTCGATTACGCGCGGCGTTTCGCGGTCAAGCGTGCGCGTGCTGAGGCCACGCGTGGTGAGGAAGTGCTGCGTCGCGTTGAACACATCGCCGCCTTTGCGGATGTCGAGCAGGAAGCTGAGCGACATCTGCTTGAAGCGGATGGTGTTCGTCAGACCGATGGTGAAGTCGGGCTGGCGATCGTAGCCAGCTTCGATGAACGAGGTCGCGCGCAAAGGCAGACCGGTCGTCGGATCGATCAGCAGCTGCTTTTCCTTGTTGCGCAGGTAGAACAGGCCAGTGAGCGAGCGCGTGGAGAAGCCCGGGGTGACGCCGTTGCGGATGTTGCCGTACAGCCATGTGTCGGAGACGTACGATTCGGGCAGGGCGTTCGGAAGCGCCAGCACCTTGCCCCGCGCCCTCTCGAAGTTGGCCAGCACATCCCACGAGAAGCCGGCCTTCTCAACCGGTGTGCCGCGCATGGTCACTTCGAGCCCGCGGTTTTGCGTGGAGGCACCGTTCAGGTTGAAGAGAATGAATCCGGTGCCGTAGCTGCCGCGGATGTCATTCACGATCTGGTCCGTCGTCTCCTTCTGATAGACCGTGATGTCGAAGCCGAGCCGGTCGTTGAAGAAGCCGAGCTCCGTGCCGCCTTCGTAGGCAGTGGCGAACTCTGGGCGGAGCGCCAGGTTCGGACCGGTGAAGCCGTAGCCGTAGCCACCGTTCGAGGTGGTCTTGAATTCCAGCGCCGGGCGGAAGGCGTACGGCCGCGCGTCCTTGCCCACTTCGGCGAACGCGGCGCGCAGCTTGCCCGTCATGAACTTTCCGATTGACGGGAAGGCGTCGGAGAAGACGAAGCTCGACGTGACGCCGGGGTAGAAGAACGAATTCCGCTCGACAGGGATGGTCGACGTGAAGTCGTTTCGGCCGGTCACGGTCAGGTACAGGTAGTCGTGATAGTTCGCCACGGCCTGTCCATACACGCTCACGAGGCGACGCTGTACAAGGTTCGTGCGGTTCGTCCGCACGTTCGTGTTGTTCGCCGAGACGAAGTTGGGATCGAGGAAATCACGGCCCTGCAGGCCGCTCAGCTGCTGGCGGAAGTCCGAGATCTGGTTGCCGAGAAGTCCACTGATGGAGAAGTTCTTGGTGATCTGGCGGCGATTGAGATTGAGCGACGACTGCGCGGTGAGGTTGCGCGTGACGTCGGTGAGCTGATCGAGAATGCCGTTATTGTTGTTCGCCACACCGGCGCTTTCCGGGTGACGCAGGATCAGCTTCTCGTCGGTGTAGCCGTCGGACTGGAAGTTGGTTTTGAGCGTCCACGACGAGAACGGCGTGAACGTGAAGCCGACGTTGGCGATCTGGCGCCCGGTCTTTGCATTCTGGCGATTCTTTTCGACGCTGAAGAACGGGTTGTCCGTTTCCGTGTTCGTGGCCAGTGCGGTGACGCGGCGGCGATTGCCGGCGGGCGTGAGGTAAGCGCGCGCGTCGTCCGTCTGCGGCCACAGCAACAGCCCGATCAGCGGCCCGCCGTCACCCTTGATCGGCTGGTCGTTCTCGAGCTGTGAAATCTGCAGCGAGAGATCCGTGTTCAACCAACGCGTGACCTGAGCACCAGTGCGGCCGGTCAGATTGATGCGGCGCAAATCGCTGTTGCGCACAACAAACCCGGCGTCGCTGGCGGCGAGTGCAAGCCGATAGTTGATGCGATTGTCCTGCGTCGCACCGCTGAACGACAAATTGTGCTGTTGCGACAGGGCCGACTGGAAAAACCCGTCGATGTTGTCATAGAACTGTGTGCCGGCCGCGTAGGGCGCGCCAAAGTACGAGAAGGCGTTGAGCAAGTCGCCCGTGGTGCCGGACGGGCTGTAGACGTTTTGCACTTCCGGCCGTCCGCGCGTCTGGTCAAGACGGAATCGATTGCTGTACTCGAGGCCACCGCTGCCGGCCTTGCCCCGCTTGGTGGTGATGACGATTGCGCCGTTGGCGGCATCGATACCGTAGAGTGCGGCCGCTTCCGGTCCCTTGAGGACGACGAGATTCTCGATGTCCTCCGGGTTGATGTCGATGGCACGGTTGGAGAAGTCGATGCCGCGGTTGTTGAAGGCGGTCAGCGACCCCGGCGCGTCGGAGGCCAGCGTGTTCGAGTTGAGCGTCTTGTTGTCCATCGGCATGCCGTCGATGATCATCAGGGGCTGATTGCTGCCGCTGATGGAGCTGACGCCGCGGATGGTGATGGACGACGATGCGCCCGGC
This sequence comes from Gemmatimonadales bacterium, assembly GCA_038213465.1. Lineage (GTDB taxonomy): Bacteria > Gemmatimonadota > Gemmatimonadetes > Gemmatimonadales > Gemmatimonadaceae > Gemmatimonas. The sequence continues at coordinate 15,656 of JBBQTA010000022.1, forward strand.
ACGCCGGAGGTACTCATGACTTCGACGCCGGCCACGCGACCTTGAAGGCCGTTGATGAAGTTCTCGCGGCCGGTCTGCGCAATGTCCGCGCCCAGCACGGTTTGCTGCGAGGTGCCCAGACTGCGCTTGACCGTGGTTTCGCCGAGCGCAGTGACAACGACGGCGTTGAGGGAGGACGCTGTCTTCTCCAATTGCACGGAGATGATGTTCTCGGCGCCGACATTCCGCTCAACCGGCGCGTAGCCGATGAGTCGGAACTGCAACACCTGTCCGGCTTCTACGCGTACGGAATAGTCGCCGCTGGTGTTGGTCTGCGTGGTTTGCGAGGTGCCCCGAACGACGACGGATACGCCGGAGAGGGGGACACCGACATCGCGTGTCACTCTGCCAGTCACGGTCTTCGGCTGCGCAATCGCTTGCGTCGCACAGAGGAACGTGCCCATCAACACCGCAAGTATTCGATGCTTCATCATGAATGGTGCCGGGTGGTGGTAATCAGCAAAACTGGGCTCGATCGCCGGTTACTGCGCGACCGAACGGCTGGCACGAATGGGGAGTTCGGAGAGCCATCAACGATATTCCCCCTTGGAGAGACTGTCAAATACGACTCGGTGCTCTCGTGAACGCAATCCCTTGCGTCCGTCGGTGCGGAACGGGGAATGCCGTTGTTCGCCGCTGAAAAAGAGAAGCCCCACCGTGGCGGCTCGCCTGGCGGGTGACAGGGCACCTGCCTTAAACAACCTGCTGAGGGCCAGTCCGGGTCACGCATAACCGCCGTTCCGCCGGGACCAGTCGTGGGATGCCACCGCCTGCAGCGCCGTGGCTGCGGCATGCGCCGGAGGGCGCGATCGATCGCCTCGTCAGGATGTGACAATGCCGCCGATCAGCGGACGCGTGATTGCCGATGCATGTTTGCGAGAGCGTCCTGGCTTGGCGGACTCTTCGTCTCAGGCGAGGCGGACGGAGCGCTCGCGCGGCAGGGGGCTGTCGACACCGGTGCCGCGCTGCCGGAGAAGCCCTTCTATCGCGCCGAGCTCGCCCGACGAGGTCACGCGCTGTTGGATAATGCCTGACACGGAGAGACCAGATGAGAGTGCGTTTGGCGTTGTCGCTGATGCAGATGCCTATGCTTGTGCTGCTGTCGTCGTTGCCCGGCGCGTCGCTGACCGCGCAAGTCGCGCCACGATACGTCCCAGCGGACTATGTGCACTCGTCGCACGACATTCCGATGCGCGACGGCGTTGCATTGCATCTCGAAGTGTTCGCTCCGCGGACGATTGCGGATCCGCTGCCGTTCCTGTTGCAACGCACGCCTTACGGCGTGGGTGCCGTCGAGGCGCGACTCAGCGGCAGCTACCAGGAGCTGGCGCAGGACGGCTACATCTTTGTGTTTCAGGATATCCGCGGTCGCTACAAGTCGGGCGGCACGTTCGTCATGCAGCGCCCACCGCGTCCGCTGGACGGACCGCAGACGGCGATCGACGAAAGCACCGATACGTACGATACGATCAAGTGGCTGCTGGCCAACATGCCGAAGAACAACGGGCGTGTCGGTATGCTTGGCGTATCGTACGACGGCTGGACCGCCGCGATGGGAATGCTCGATCCGCATCCCGCACTCAAGGCCGTCAGTCCGCAGGCGTCACCGGCCGACATGTTCCTCGGCGACGACTTCCACCATAACGGCGCGTTCCGTCTGAGTTATGGGCTCGAGTACGCCTTTCTCACGGAGGCGAGCAAGGAGAACTCCAACTTCGCCTTCGACCGCTACGACACGTACGAGTGGTATCTGACGCTTGGACCGCTGGCGAACGTGCAGACGCGCGTGTTGACGGACAAGATCCTGCCCACGTGGACCGACTTCGTCGAGCATCCCAACTACGACGCATTCTGGCAAAAGCAGGCAATGAAGCCGTATCTCAAGCGCGTGACCATGCCCACGCTGAATGTTGCCGGCTGGTGGGATCAGGAGGACTTCTACGGGCCGATCACGATCTATCGCGAACTCGAGCGCCACGACACACGCGGCGAGAACGCGCTCGTGGTCGGTCCGTGGTGGCACGGCGGCTGGAGCAACGGGCCGGGACAGAAGATCGGCGCGATCGATTTCGGGTCAGCGACGGGTGAGTACTACCGCCAGAAGATTCAGGCCCCGTTCTTCGCGCACTATCTCAAGGATCTCGGCACGTTCACGCCGGGCGAAGCGACGGTGTTCGAGTCGGGGAGCAACACCTGGCGCACCTTCACCGCCTGGCCGCCGAAGGAAGCCGTCACGCGTTCGCTCTATTTTCACGATGGCGGACGCCTGTCGTTCGACGCGCCGCGCGACACCGGAAGCGCGGCGGTCGATCGCTATGTGAGCGATCCCGCCAAGCCGGTGCCGTACCGCAAGCGGCCGATCGAAGCCACCTACGCACCACGCGGATCGGGATGGCGCACGTGGTTGCTCGAGGATCAGCGGTTCGTGCACAATCGTCCGGATGTGCTGAGCTGGGAGACCGAACCACTGGCGGACGATGTCGTGCTTGCCGGCGACGTCACGGCGCGCCTGTTTGCGAGCACCACCGGCTCCGATGCCGACTGGATCGTCAAGCTGATCGACGTGTATCCGGAAGTCGTCGCGCCGGATCACGCGCTGGGCGGCTATCAGTTGATGGTCTCGAACGATGTCTTTCGCGGCCGCTTTCACCGATCGTTCGAATTCCCTGAAGCGCTGGTATCCAATCGCATCACTCCCTTCACCGTGGACCTGCACACGCAGAGCTACCGCTTCCTGAAGGGGCACAAGATCATGGTGCAGGTGCAGAGCACCTGGTTTCCGCTCATCGACCGCAACCCGCAGACGTGGGTGCCCAACATCTTCCGCGCGACTGCCGCCGACTATACGGCGCAGACGCATTCGGTGTGGCGCACCCGCGAATTTCCGTCGCGCGTCGACATCCAGACGGTGGCGCGGTAACGCGCGCGACCCACAGTCTGCACAGCGCCGCGACTACTCGTCCATCGCGGCGCTGTTGCGCGTTTCGGGCATGGTGACGTAGACCGCGAGCGAGGCGACGATGCAGGTCGTCACGTACCAGTAGAACCACGACTCGTGCCCCATGTTCTTGAACCAGAGCGCAAGGTACTCCGCCGTGCCACCGAACATGGAGACGGCGATGGCGTACGGGAACGCCACGCCGAGCGCACGGATGTTGGTGGGAAAGAGCTCGGCCTTCACGACAGCATTGATCGCGGTGTAACCGCTCACGACAAGCAGCGCGAGGGTGAGGAGCACGATCGCCGCCGTGACCGACGCGACCTGCGCGAGGGCGGTGAGCATGGGGAGCGTGCCGAGTGCGCCAACGATACCGAACGCGGTGAGCACCGGGCGACGGCCGATGCGATCGGAGATGGCGCCAACCAACGGCTGCACGCACATGAAGATGGCCAGCGACGCCGCCGACGCGAGTGTGGCGTCGTTCTTGCTCAATCCCGCCGTGTTGACGAGAAACTTCTGGGCGTAGGTCGTGAACGTGTAGAACGCGACCGTGCCGCCGGCCGTCAGCCCAAAGACCGTTGCGACAGCCCGCGGATGCGCAAGCAGTCCTCGCAGCGAGGAGAGTGGGGAGTCGCCCGGTGTCACCGCGCGCGTGAACGCGGACGTTTCCTGCAGCCCGCGGCGCAACCGGATGGCGATGAGCGCACACGCCGCGCCAATGATGAAGGGAATGCGCCAGCCCCACGATTCCAGTTGCGAGGTATCGAGCACGCGCTGCAGCATCAACAGCACGCCCAGCGCCAACAGCTGGCCCATGATGAGGGTGACGTACTGAAAGCTGGACCAGAACCCGCGATGCCGGTGTCCCGCCATTTCGCTGAGGTACGTCGCGCTGGCTCCGTATTCGCCACCCACGCTCACGCCTTGCATCATGCGCGCGATCACGAGCAGCGTCGGCGCGGCAACACCGATCGAGGCATACGACGGCGTGATGGCGATGAGCAACGACCCCGCGCACATCAGCAGCACCGAGGCGGTCAACGCCGTGCGGCGGCCATGACGATCGGCGTAGCGGCCCATCAACCACCCACCGAACGGTCGCATCAGAAAACCGACCGCGAAGACGGCCGCGGCATTCAGCAGTTGTGCCGTCTGGCTGGCAGGCGGGAAGAACGCCTTGGCGAAGTACAGCGAGAAGGCGCTGTAGACATACCAGTCGTACCACTCAACCAGATTCCCCACCGACCCGCCGACGATGGAACGGAGGCGATGGGACGCTGTCGGTTGTGCGGACGCGGTCATCGCGGTGCGATTCGGCGTGGCTGACTCATGCCGTTCTGTAGCGTGCTACCATCTCCTGCAGTCGCCGCACCGCTTCGCGCACGGTGGCTTCAGCGGGGCCGAACGAAAAGCGCAGATACTGTCGGAAACGCGACGTGTGATCGGCGCGGCGCTTCCCTGGATTGATATCGAAGAACACGCCCGGCACCGTGATCACCCCTGCGGCCAACGCCGATTCAAAGAATGCTTCGCCATCATTGAGCGGTGCGGGGAGCGAGGCCACATTCGCCCACACATAAAAGCCACCCTCCGGTTCCTGCTCCACGGTCAGTCCTGCCGCGCGGAGTCCCTCGGAGAGAATACGCCGCTTGGCACGGAAGGCGTGGTGAATCGAGACGACCTCCTCTCGCGCACGCGCGGGATCGAGCAGCGCGGCGGCCGCTTCCTGCAACGGTCGATTCCCGCCACCGTCGAGAAAACTGCCGGCACTCGTGACGGCTTCGATCATGGAGGCGGGCCCGACAATCCAACTCAGGCGCCAGCCTGGGCATCGCCATCCCTTCGTGAGTCCATCGAGAATCACCACGGGATCGCTGTCCACGTCGTCCACATGCGCGGCGGCGGAGACGGTGACCGACGCGGAGAGATCCTCGCGCCAGATGTAGTGCGAGTAGAACTCATCGAGAATGAGCGTGCAGCGCAGTTCGCGCGCTTCCCGCACCCAGCCGGCGAGCGCACTGCCTTCGAGCAGGCGACCGGTTGGATTGGACGGATTCGACAACAAGAGCGCCCCCAGTCCGCGTCCTGTCACCTCGCGCCGCAGTTCCGCGGTGGAGAGCGCATAACCGGATCCCGGCTCAAGCAGAATGGGGATGGCGGAGAAGGTGCCGAAAATTTCGAGCAGCTCTTCGTATGCGGTGTAGTCGGGGAGGACGTGCCCGAGATTGATGTTGCCGAGCGAGGCGACCACGCGCGTGAGCGAGGCGCGTCCTCCGCCGCAGATGCAGACGTTTTCCGGACCATACTGCGAGTCGCGCCCCTGACGGTAACGCGCGTTGTACAGATCAGCAACCGTGCGACGGAGCTGGTCGATGCCGCCGACGGGCGCGTATTCGTAGTCGTCGGAGTGAATCGAGACGTCCGAGGGGCGCGCTGGACCGCCGGGAAGCGGTCCGGTTTCCGGCTGCCCTTGCCCGAGGTTGCACCACTCCGCACCGTCCACGCCGTAACCGAGCTGCCTGGCCCGATCCATGACGTAAATGACACCAGTGCGCGGAACTGATCGGAAGGCGGGAACGAGGAGGCGATCGACGTCGGCCATGTGTGTTCGAGAGCCTCGTGCGGAGGTGAATCAGGGAAGAATGAGCGCTTTCACGACATCACGGTTCGCGACGGCGGCGAGTGCGTCGTTCGCGCCGTCGAGCGGGAAGCGGGCGGAGACCGCCTGCAACCACGGCAACCCGGCGCCTTGATGTGCAAGGATCTGCAATGCGCGGTGGAAGTGCGAATAGTCGCATCCCCAGCAGCCTTTGATCTCGATGTGCTTCCGATTGATTTGCGCGTGCGGGTTGATCGGGATGCTGCCCGCGTCGGTGTACTGGCCGGCGACGACCACGCAGCCGCCGTCACGCACCAGATCGAGCGCCTGGGACACGGCATCGGGCGCGCCGGCCGCTTCAATCACGACGTCCACCCCGCGACCACCGTTGGCCGCGCGCACGGCGGCGGCACGGTCGGCAGGGGGGATGTCGAGCGGAATGGCATGTGTGGCTCCCATCTCTCGCGCGAAGTCGAGACGCGTCGCCGGCGCGCCGACGGCAATCACCGGATACGCGCCAGACAGGGTGGCCAGTGCGATCGCCGCCTGTCCCACGGGTCCGACGCCGAGCACGGCGACCGATGCGCCCAGTCGAACGGCACCGCGTTCGACTGCATGCACGGCCGTCACGAGTCCGCACCCACCAGCGATGAAGCGCGCCGGATCGACGCCCGGCGGAATGCGCAGGATCCGGACCCCCGGCTTCATCCAGATGTGATCGGCCCACCCGCCAAGCGGGCCGTCGTTCACACCGTAGGTGATGCCGTAGACTTTTCGGTGCGGGCAGCGGGTCGTCTGTTTGGTGACAAGACACTCGTAGCAGGCACCACACGTTTCGTGTACGTCGAGAAAGGTGACGAGATCACCTTCGCGAAAAGCCACGCCGTCGATATCGGTGACGGCGCCGCGAATGTGGGAGAGATGCCCGACGGAGACGTGCCCAGGCACGATCGGATACGGCACACCGCGCAGCCGCCCGTGATGCAGATGCACATCCGTGCCGCACACCTCCGAGTAGAGCGTGCGCAGCATCGCGCTCCCCGGCGTGAGCGTCGGCCACGGCAACTCCTCGACGACAATCGGTGCATGCGGGGCGCGCATGACCGCAGCGCAGATGGTAGGCGTCATCTTCTGAATCTATGCGGCGAGCGGTGCCATCAGCGGCGTGGCATGAGCACCGTGTAGTCGAGGTCGAGAACGACGGCGGGATCATACGCACCGCTCGCACCCTGATACGGGAACCCGGCGCAGGGCAGATCCTTGGTGGCCACCGTACGCAGGCGCAGTGCTCCAACGTCGCGTCGGCCCGGAATCTCCATGCGATCGAGCACTTCCGACCAGGCGTAGATCGTGTCGCCGGCGAACGTGGGGTTGGTGTGGCGCCCACCGTTGATGGCGGCGATGGTGAGGGCGTTGGCGAGACCGTTGAACGACAGCGCACGCGCCAGGCTGATCACGTGACCGCCATACACGATGCGCCGCCCGAACCGACCCTCGCGCTCGACGTGGAGGTTGAAATGCACCTTGGCTGTGTTCTGGTAGAGTCGCGCCGCCAGCATGTGCTCTGACTCCTCGATCGTCATGCCGTCGATATGATCGATGCGTTCGCCGGTTAGGTAGTCATCCCAGAGATGTTCGCTGCCGGAGAGCACGGTGTCGAACGCACCGTCCCGTGCATGGAATGGCACGTGCAGGTCGGCGGCAGCCACGACGGACGGGAGCGTGGGCACGACCGGCTCCGGAGCCGGTGTCGCGACATCACGCTTGCGTACCATGGCCCACCGGTGATACTCGACGACCATGCGGCCATGCTGATTGACGCCGACCGAGTGAACATACACGACACCGGTCGTGCCGTCCTTGTTCTCGCGCACGCCGGTGACCGTGGACGTCGTGCTGATGGTATCGCCCGGATAGATCGGATCACCGAAGCGTCCGCCCGCATAGCCGAGATTCGCGACGGCGTTGAGCGATATGTCCGGCACGGTCTTGCCGAAGACGACATGGAACGCAAGCATGCTATCCAGCGGAGCCGAGGCGAGGCCGAGTGCGCGCGCGAAGGGTGTGGACGAGTTGATCGCGAAGCGACCGCCGAAGAGCGCCGTGTACAACGCGACTTCGCCCTCGGTGACCGTGCGCGGCGTGGCATGCACGATCACCTGCCCCACGCAGAAGTCCTCGAAGAAGTTGCCCGGCCTGGTCTTATTGGAAGCCATACGCCGCCGCCAACTCCGGGTCCTTGCGCGCCACGAGTCGGGCAAGGTCCACCATCACCTTGGCCTGCTTCCACGTCGCATCATCCTGCATCTTGCCGTCGATCGTGGCCACACCGCTTCCCGACGGGATCGCGTCGAGCACGCGCTTGGCGAACAATATCTCGTTGACATCCGGCGAGAAGACGCGACGTGCGATCGCGATCTGATTCGGCGCCAATGACCATGCCCCGCTGCACCCCATGATGAACGCATTGCGGAACTGTGCCTCACATCCGGCTTCGTCCTTGAGATCGCCAAACGGTCCGTAGAACGCGCGGATGCCGTGCGACACGCATGCGTCCACCATGCGCGCCACGGTGTAGTGCCACAAATCCTGCTGCGCAAACACACGCGGCGTAGTCGCGTCCGCCGGATCCGCCAGCACGCCGTAAAACGGATGTCCGCCGCCGACGCGCGTGGTCTTCATGCCGCGTGACGCCGCGAGATCGGCGGGCCCCAGACTCATGCCGTGCATGCGCGGACTGGCACCGGCGATCTGCTCGACATTCTTGACCCCTTCCGCGGTCTCCAGCAGCGCGTGAATGAGAATGGGCTTGGTGACCTGATACCGCGCCTCGAGCAGCGCGAGATACTGATCGACAAAATGTATGTCCCACGGGCCCTCGACCTTGGGAATCATCACGACGTCGAGCTCGTTGCCCGCGTCGCGCACGATCTCCAGGAGGTCATCGAGAATCCACGGACTGTTGAGACAATTCACGCGGACCCAGAGCGCGGTATCGCCCAGATCGTTCTCGCGCGCCACCTGAATGAAGCCGCGCCGCGCCGCTTCCTTGTCGCCGATCGGAATGGCGTCCTCGAGATTGCCGCACAGGACATCGGCTTGTGCGGCCATGTCCGGAATGCGCGCGCGGATCTTCTCGATGTGCGGCGGGAAAAAGTGAATCATCCGCTCGGGGCGCACCGGTAAGTCGCGCAGCGGTTGTGGCGCACCAATGGCAAGCGTCTTGTAGAAGTTCACGGGCAATTTCACATCAGGCTCCTTGCAGTGGGGTCGATCTGGCGCTCAGTCCGTCGGGCCTGCAACAATTCGGTCGTCGTGCAGCGCGCCGACCTCCGCTTCGGACAGGCCGAGAATGCCCAGCAGAATTTCGTCGGTGTGCGCACCAAGACGTGGCGCGGGAAGAGCAGGGACGCGCGGCACGCCGCCAAAGGAAAGCGGCGTCGCCGGCGTGAGGTACGATCCCGTATGTGGATGCGTGACCATCCCGAAGAGCGGATTGTCCACCGAGCAGTCAGCGTCTTCGGCGAGGGCGCCCCGCACGGTGCGGTAGGGACCCCACGTCACCCGATGCTGCTCGAACGCGATGCGCACCTCGGCGAGCGTGCGTTCGCCAATCCACTGTGCGAGAACGCTGGCGAGCTCCTCGCGGGCGAGGAACCGGTTACCCTCGTCGTGCAGGTCGAGGGCGCGTTCCGTGGCGACACGGTCGAACGCATCCGCCAGTCCGGTGGCCTTGCGCAGGGTGCTCCACTGCATGTCCGTCAACCCGATGACCATCACGCGTTCGTTATCGCGCGTGACGAAATCCCGGCCGAACGCGCCGTACAGGTAGTTGCCGTAGCGTGGACGGTCCACGTCGTTCACCTGCACTTCGGCAATCATGCCGAGATGACCAAGCATGGCGAGCCCCACGTCCTTGAGCGCCAGTGTCACCAGTTGCCCGTCGCCGGTGCGACAGCGATGACGCTCGGCAGCCAACATGGCGACCGCCAGCATAGTGCCCGCGATCGCATCCCACGCCGGGAAGACGTGATTGACCGGCGCGCTGTCGTGCGACGGGCCCGTGAGATCGGGGAAGCCAAGCTGGGGGTTCACCGTGTAGTCCACTTCGGAGCCGCCATCGCGGCGGCCCAGCAGATTGACCATGATCAGATCGGCGCGGTGCGCGCGCAGGGCGTCGTAGCTGAGCCATCCACGGGCCGGAAAGTTCGTGCTGAAGATCCCTGCGTCTGGACCTGGTGCGCAGATCAGGCGCGTGAGGAGCTCCTCACCACGTGGCGCACGAAAGTCCACGGCGATCGATCGCTTCCCCTTGTTCAGCCCATCCCAAAAGAGGCTGTGGGCATTGTGCCGCGACACCGGCCACCGACGATAGTCGAGTCCACCGCCGATGGGATCGAAGCGAATGACGTCGGCGCCCAATTGGGCGAGCGTCATACCGCCCAGCGGTGCGGCGACGAATGCGGACCCTTCGACAACGCGAAGTCCTGTGAGGATGCCCACGTTCAGATCACGCGCTTGGCACGGAGATCGGCGATCGCCGCATCGCTGAGGCCAAGCACTTCGTGAAGGACCTCGTCGGTATGTTGTCCGAGCGTGGGACCGAGACTGCGAATACTACCCGGCGTTTCAGAGAGAAGTGGGACAGGCGACGGCACGATGATCGACTCGCCCGTCTCCGGTTCATCCACTGCCACGAGATTGCGCCGTGCGTGAAACTGCCGGTCGCCAAAGATGTCCGCGATGTTGTTGAGCGGTCCCGCCGGCGTATCGGTGGCGTAACAGCGGTCCAGCGCTTCCTCGCGTGTGAGCGAACCGCACCAGTCACGCACGATCTCGTTTACGTCATGGCGGTGGGCGAGCCGTGTCTTTTGCTCGCCGTAGGTGCTCGACGATGCCAGTTCCGGTCGCCCCATGGCAGCGGCGAGTCGTGCAAACAACTTGTCAGTAGCGCAGGAGATCGCCACCCACTTACCGTCCTTCGTTGCAAAATGTCCGTGCGGACAGGCGAAGTCGTTGTGCGATGAGCCGAGGCGTTCGCGCACGATGCCATACATGGCGAAGGCGGGGGCCAGTTCCTCCGTCGCCCGAAAAACCGACTCGTACAACGCAGCATCGACGTATTGCCCTTCGCCGGTATGCTCGCGATGGCGCAGCGCCATGAGTACGCCGAGACAGCCGTACAGGCCGGTCATGTAGTCGCCGAGTGTGGTGGAGCCGGGCGTGACGGGTGTGCCTTTGGGCATGCCCGCGAGATAGGCAATACCGCCGACCGCATGTGCCACGCGCGCGAAACCTGGGCGGTCGCTGTATGGTCCCGTCTGTCCGTAGCCGGTGACGCGGAGCATGATAAGCCCGGGATTGATCTCATGCAGCACATCCCAGCCCAGCCCCCATTTTTCCAATGTGCCCGTGCGGAAGTTCTCGCAGAGAATATCCGTCTTGGCGATCAACTGCTTGAAAACTTCCACGCCCTCGGGGCGGCGCAGGTCGAGGGTGACGGAGCGTTTGTTGCGCGCTTCGCTCAACCACGTGAGCGTGTCGCCCCGTTTGGATGGGGTGCCGAAGCGTCGCAGCGCATCGCCGCCAACGGGATGCTCGACCTTGAGGACATCGGCGCCGAACTCGCCGAGGATCGTTGCGCAGTAAGGGGCGGCAATGACGGTGGCCACGTCCATGACACGGATGCCGGCGAGTGGCAGCGTGGAGGCCGCAGCGGTACTGCCGCTGTTGGTGCTGTTGGCGGATGCGCTTGGCAACGGCTGGATCTCCGGGCGTCAGATGATCTTGTGCTGGCGCAACCGCTGAATCTCACTGGCCGAAATGCCGAGGAGATCGCGCAGCACGTCGGCGGTGGCGTTGCCGAGCGTGGGGCCAAGATTCGTGATGCGACCCGGCGTGGCCGACAGCGTCGGGACGACACCGGGCACGACGACATCGCCAAGCCCCGGTTCATCGAAGTGCGCGAGATTGCCCCGCGCGATGAAATGCTCGTCCTCGAAGATGTCGGCGATGCTATTGACCTTGCCGACCGGCACTTCTTCGTCGAGACACTTCTGGAGCACGTCGTCGCGCGACTGGCTGCCGACCCATTCGTTCACCATCTGATTGACCGCGTCGCGGGCCGCCAGTCGTTTGCGCTGCTCGCCGTACAAGCCGGACGATGCAAGATGCGGCTGCTCCATCGCGACGGCGAGTCGTTCGAACATCTTGTCCGTCGTGCAGGCGATCGCGATCCACTTGCCATCCTTGGTCTTGAAGTGACCGTGCGGACAGGCGACGAAACTGCCCGATCCTTCGCGCTCGCGAATGCGGCCATCGACGCCGTAGGCCGCAGCGATCTCCTCGAGCACGCGGAAGACCGCCTCGTAGATGCCGACATCGATGATCTGACCGCGTCCGGTCTGCTCCTGATGACGCAACGCGATCATGATGCCGATCGCGCCGTACAGACTCGCGATGTAGTCGCCGAGCGGCACCGTGCCAGGCAACACCGGAGTTTCGCCCGGAAAGCCGGCGAGATAGTTGAGACCACCGAACGCCTGCGCGATGTGCGCGAAACCGGAGCGACGGCGATAGGGGCCGGTCTGTCCGTACCCCGACACGCGCAGCATGACGAGTCCCGGATTGGCGGCGCTCAATTCCTTCCAGCCCAGCCCCCACTCCTCCATGGTGCCCGGGCGGAAGTTCTCGATGAGTACCTGCGACTTTCCGACCAGCTTGAGAAAGAGCTCGACGCCCTCCGGCTGCCGCAGGTCCACGGTGACGGACTTCTTGTTGCGCGCTTCGCTGAGCCACTTGAGCGTGGCGTCGGGCCGTTGGGTCGCGGTCCCGAAGCGCCGCATCGGGTCGCCCGCGATCGGGTGTTCGACCTTGAGCACTTCGGCGCCAAACTCGCCGAGCATGGAGGCCGCGTAGGGGCCGGCGAGAAAATTCCCGACGTCGAGGACCCGCACACCGCTCAAGGGCAGCCGCGTGGGACCGGTGGTCTCATTCTGCATCCGGCATGCCTCCCCGTGCACTGTGTGCCACGCTGCGTACGCTCAATCAGTCCACTCCTGGTCGACGTGCGGTGAACGGACGAATGTATGCCCGTGCTGAGACGCGTGCGACGTGTACACTCGGGCGCCACCGACTGCTGCATGCTACGTTTCGCCACCGGACATGCAGCTCGCTGTCCCGCGATTGCACAGCCGGTCCCACGCCGCACCCCCGATGACCAAACCTGCGGAACGGTATCGCCACTGGATAGGGCGAACGGAATCCGTCACCGACTCCCTCTGCATGACGCAGGCGGCGGCCGCGGCGGCGACATTCGATGAACCGATGGAATCCGTGCAGGACGGGGCGTCGCTCCCGCCGCTCTGGCACTGGTTCTACTTTCTGCCGCGCGCGACTCAGCAGACACTCGGCAGCGATGGCCATCCGGAGCGCGGCGGCTTCATGCCGCCGGTGCCCTATCCGCGGCGCATGTTTGCCGGCTCGCGTATCCGGGTCCATCGTGCGCTCACCATTGGTCGATCGGCGCGGCGCGAGGGCGAAATTCGCGACGTGGTGCTGAAGTCGGGGCGAAGCGGTGCGCTGGCTTTCGTCACGGTCGGCTACCGGTTTCTGCAAGACGATGTGCTGTGCATCGAGGAAGAGCAGGACATCGTTTATCGCGAGCCCGGGGGGCCGGTGCCCGCACCGACGCCCGGTGCCTTCGCACCGCTGCCCGAGGGCGCGTGGTCGCGCGTCGTCACGCCGGATCCGCGACTGCTCTTTCGCTTTTCCGCGCTGACGTTCAATGCACATCGCATTCACTACGATCGCGATTACGCGGCGACCGTGGAAGGCTATCCCGGGCTGGTGGTCCATGGTCCGCTGACTGCCATGCTGCTCGTGAATCTGGTTCGTGCACAGTCGGCGCGTTCCGTGTGCGCGTTCAGCTTTCGCGGACTGACGCCGCTCTTCGATCTGGCGCCGTTTCGTCTCGTGGCCACGGCGTCCGACAGTTCGATCGCGCTCGTGGCGGAGGGGCCCGACGGTCGCGCCGCCTTGCAGGCGTCGGTGGAGTTGTCGTGAGACCGGCAGCGTTCCAGTGCTCGGGCACGAACTCGGCCGGTGCCATGCTGTGGCGGTGCCTCACCGCGGAAACATGACGGAACTGGAGCTGTTGGACGCGGCCCCGGATGGGGTGATCGTGCTCGATGCGTCGCATCGCGTGCGGTATGCGAACGGCGCGGCGTCGCGACTGTTGGCGATGGACCGCTCGGAGATCGAGTCGTTCGTGCGGCATTTGCCGCTGCAGGCGGGGGCGACCGACGCGCCTGTTCAACTGCAGATCAATGCGCGCACGCTGCGCCTGCACGTGCGACGGCGTGCTGACGTCGTGGCCTTGTATCTTCACGACGTCTCGGAGCTCGAGCGCACGGCCCGCGTGCTGCGTGATCGCGATTCGCAGATTGAACGCGTGTTGCGCGCGACCGGCGCGGCGGCGTACGATCTCGATCTGCAGGTGGGGCTCACGTACACGGACCCCAACTTCGGGTCGTTCTTCGGCTACGCGCCGGGCGAGGCGCCCGCGCGCTGGGCGGACTTCGAGAAGCACTTCGATCCCGACGATCTCAGCGCCGTGCAGAATGCTGCACGCGAATCGTTACGAACAGGCCAACCGTACCGGCGCGACTGTCGGGTCACAGGTGCGGACGGTACCGTCCGTTGGCTGCGCATTGCCGGCGATGTCCGCGCCGACGCCAATGGGGTGCCCGAACGCAGTTCGGGACTCATCACGGACGTGACGTCGGAGCGCGCCGTGGCGGAGGCGCTGCAGGAGAGCGAACGGCAGCTGAATGTGGCGCAGCAGATTGCCGGCATCGGCAGCTGGACCTGGAATATTCGCACCAACGAAGTGCAGTGGTCGCCCGAGATGTACCGTATCCAGGGGTTCGATCCCGCGCTCACGTCGCCGTCGTTCGATCTCGTGCTGTCGCTGGCGGTGGACGATGCACGCCGGACCGAGTTCACAGAGCGGCTGCAGCGGGCGCTCGACGGCGAAGATGCGTACGACTTCGAGATTCCGATCCGTCGCGCAGATGGCGCCCTGCGCTTGCTGCACACACGTGGTGCCGTGGAGCGCGACGTCGACGGCCATGCCGTCCGCATGACCGGGACCGCGGAAGACATCACCGAACGCCGTCGTGCCGAGGAATCGCTGCGACTCGCTGAACGCGAGTTGTATCGCGCGCAGCGCATGGCGCGCATCGGCAGTTTTGTGCGTTCCATCGACACCGGCGTCGTGTGGTGGTCGCCGACCACCCGCGCCATCCTCGAAGTCCCCGACGGCGTCGAGGCCACGCTCGACCTCGCGCTTTCGCGCTTCCCGAAATCGGAAGCCGATCGCTACGTAACGATGATGACCCATGCGCTCGAGAGCGGCGAACCGTACGAGCTCGAGTCGGAGACGGTGATGCCGAGCGGGCGGTTGGTCTCCGTGCGGCTGGCCGGTGAAATCGACCGCGACGGGAACGGTCGGCAAGTATCGGTACACGGAACCATCGCGGATCTCACGGCACAAAGGGCGCAGGAGCGCGCCCTGCGTGAAAGCGAGGAGCGGTTCCGCACGTTGTGGGAAGCGTCGCCGATCGGCATCCGTCTCGCCGATGTCAACGGCCGGTCGCTCTACGCGAACCCGCGGCTGCTCGAGATGTTCGACTGCACGTGGGAGGAGTTTCGCAGCGAACGCTGGCGTGAGCGCATTCACCCGGACGACCGCGAGCGTGTGGCGCGTGAGGGGCGCGATTCTGTCGTCAACGTGCGCGACAAGCGCGTCGACTATCGTGTCGTACGCCCGGATGGACGCGTGCGTTATGTGCGCGCAACGATCGCCATCATTCGCGCGCCTGATGGCTCGTTTGGCGGGCACGTTGGCGCGCTCGAAGACTTGACCGAGGAAACCGAGACTCGACAGGAAAAGGAGCGGCTCGAGCAGCAGATGCATCAGGCGCAGAAGCTCGAATCGCTGGGCGTGCTCGCCGGTGGGATCGCGCACGACTTCAACAACCTGCTGGTCGGTGTGCTGACCAACGCCACCATCGCGCTCATGGATCTGGCCCCCGATTCGCCGGCGTACGACACGGTGCGCGATATCGAACGTGCGGCGCAGCGTGCCGCGGATCTCACGCGCCAACTGCTGGCGTATTCCGGCAAGGGGCGCTTTATCATCGAGCCGTTGTCGCTCTCCGAGCTGGCCGTGGAGATGACGCAGTTGTTGCGCACGGTCGTGTCCAAGCGTGCGAGCCTGCATCTTGATCTGCAGCACGAGCTGCCGCTGGTCCGCGGCGATTCAACGCAGTTGCGGCAGGTGGTCATGAACCTGATCACGAACGCGTCGGACAGTCTGGGCGAGGGTGAGGGGCAGATCCTGCTGCGCACAAGATTGGTGGAGGTCGGGGACGGGCCTCCGGGCCCGATGGTGTTCGGCGGTCCGCTGCACCAAGGTGCGCACGTCGTGCTCGAAGTCGCGGACACCGGTGCGGGGATGGACGAGGAGACCGTCCGCAAGATCTTCGATCCGTTCTTCACCACCAAGTTCACCGGTCGGGGACTCGGGCTCGCCGCCACCATCGGCATCGTGCGCGGACACGACGGCGCCGTGGCGGTGAGCAGCACGCCGGGACACGGCACGACGTTCTCGCTGTACTTTCCGGTCACCACTGCGGCGCGGCGCGCCACCACCAGCAGCCCGGCCACGGAGATCGCCGGTCACGGCAGCATTCTCGTGGTCGACGACGACGACGGCGTACGTGCCGTGGCGCGGTCGCTGCTGCAGCGGCAAGGCTTTGAGGTGCTTTCGGCGACGAACGGCCGCGAGGCGCTCGAGGTGTACGCCGAGCACCGGGAGCAGATCCGGGCCGTCCTGCTCGACCTGACGATGCCGGTCATGGGCGGCGAAGAGGCGCTCCGCCGGCTTCGCGCCGCGGATCCGCTGGTGCGCGTGGTCCTGATGTCGGGCTATAGTGATATGGACGTGGAAGGCACCTTTGCAGGGGCCGGCCTGTCCGGATTCCTGCAGAAGCCATTCCGCGCCGACGATGTGTACCGTGCACTCGCGGTGGCGCTGGCCGAGCACTAGGCAACGTCGCTGCTTTCGGGAGTGCACAATGGGATCGCAACTCGGCTCGCGTAGGGATTCGGTGCTCGGGCGGGACGCCGATGCGTTTGCCTCAGACAGGCACGGTCCCCGTGGCGCCGTCTCCGACGACGAGACCGGGTCGCCGTACGCGCCACGAGATGCGTGCGGCGTGGGGTTCATCGCACGGCAGAGCGGGGAACGCACGCACGAGGTCGTCGCTCTCGCCCTCGAGGCCGCAGCGCGACTTGCCCATCGCGGTGCCACCGGGACGGACCTGTCCGCTGACGGCGCGGGGGTGCTGACGCAAATCCCGCGGCGGCTCTTCATTCTCGCCGCGTCGCGTCAGGGGCTGCACCTCCCCGCCGACGCGTCGCTGGCCGTGGGGATGTGCTTCCTCCCCGCCGACCCTGAAGCGCTGGCGCTGTCGATCCGACTCGTGGACGACGTTCTCGCCGCCGACGGCCTGCCCCTGCTCGGCTGGCGTGACGTGCCCGTACGCCCCGACGTGCTCGGCAAGTCGGCGCGCGATGCCATGCCCAGCATTCGGCAGGTGCTGATCGGGCGGCCCGTGGGTGCCGTGGATGACGACGCGTGGGAGCGGCAGCTCTATCTCGCACGCCGTGAAATGGAGCACCGCGCCGAGGGGCTTGGCCTCGCGCCATTCTACATCTGCTCGTTGTCCTGCCGCACGGTGGTCTACAAGGGACTCTTCAGCGGCGGGCAGCTCGCGGACTTCTATCCCGATCTGCGCGATGCGGCGTTCGAATCGGCCATCGCGCTGTTTCACGAGCGGTACGCGACCAACACGCTGCCGCGCTGGGAACTGGCCCAGCCGTTCCGCATGCTCGGCCACAACGGCGAGATCAACACGCTCTGGGGGAACCGGAACGCGATGGCCATGCGCGGCGGTCTGCTCGATTCGCCGCAGTTTGGCGCCGCCGGTGCGAGGCTGCGCGACCCCATCCGGCCGCGTGGCAGCGATTCCGCCAGTCTCGACAACGCGCTCGAACTGCTGGTGCGCGCCGGCCGCTCGCCCGTGCATGCCGCGATGATGCTCGTGCCGCAAGCGTGGGAGAAGTATCCCGATGTGGAGCCCGCGGTGAAGGCGTTCTACGAGTATCACCAGTGCGTGATCGAACCGTGGGACGGTCCCGCCGCGTTGGCCTACAGCGACGGCATTCAGGTGGCCGTCTCGCTCGATCGGAACGGATTGCGTCCGTGTCGGTACAAGATTCGCGCCGACGGCATGGTCGTCGCCGGCTCCGAAGTGGGCATCGTGGATTTCGATCCGCGCGACGTCGTGGAGACCGGCAAGCTTGGCCCTGGCGGTGTGCTGCTGGTGGACACGGCGGGTCGTCGCATTGTGCGAAATCTCGCGGCCAAGCGTGAGGTCGCGACGCGTCGTCCGTACGCGCGTTGGATTGCACAGAACATGGCCACGCTTCCCACGCAGGACGGCGTGGAACCGCTGGTCAAACCCAGCGAGCAACTGCGCCCCGTGCAACTGGCGTTCGGGTATGGTCACGAGGATCTGCGACTGATTCTCGAGCCGATGGCGATGAGCGCGGCCGAAGTGGTGTGGAGCATGGGCGACGACACGCCGCTTGCCGTGCTCTCGCACCGCTCGCCGCCATTGTACTCGTTCGTGCGGCAGCGTTTCGCACAGGTGACCAACCCGCCTATCGACTCGTTGCGTGAATCGATGGTGATGTCGTTGCGCATGCACCTGGGCCAGCGCGGCTCGCCGCTGGTGGAGAAGTCCGGGTACGCACGCATGCTGCGGATCGAGCATCCGGTGCTGTTGCCTGAAGAGATGCAGCTCCTGCGCAACTTTCCCGGGTTCAAGGCCATCACGCTCGACGCCACGTGGCCGTCGCGTTCACGCCCCGAGGCACTCGAGGCGGCGCTCGATGGACTGTGCCGTCGCGCCGAGGCGGCCGCGCTCAAGGGCGCACGGCTGCTCATTCTCAGCGATCGCAAGGCGGGCGCGGAGCGTGCGCCCATTCCGGCGCTGTTGGCGCTCGGTGCCGTGCGACAGCATCTCGTGCGCACGGGATTGCGCGCCAAGGTCGGCCTGATCGTGGAAGCGGGCGATGTAGTCGAACAGCATCACGTGGCGTCACTCGTGGGCTACGGTGCGGAAGCGGTGCATCCATGGCTGGCGCTGGAAACCGTGGCGACGTTGTTCACCGAAGTGGGGCACGGTCGGTCGGATGGCGACACGGAGCGGCCGCTCCCCGCAGAGGCGCAGTCGCGCTATCGCACGGCAGTGGAGAAAGGGTTGCTCAAGATTCTCGCCAAAATGGGAATCTCCACGCTCTCCTCGTACTGCGGTGCGCAGGTGTTCGAAGCGATCGGGCTGGGCGCCGAAGTGATCGACCGCTGCTTTGCCGGCACCGCGTCGCCGCTGGGCGGTATCGGGTTCCGTGAGTTGGCCGAAGATGTATTAGCGCGTCACCGACTCGCGTACGGACCCGATTCGTTGACCAGCAGTGCGCTGCCGGATGCCGGCCGTGCGCGCTTCCGCAAGGATGGTGAAACACACGCGTGGTCGCCGCAGTCGGTGCTCGCGCTGCAGCAGGCCGTGGGCAGTGCGCGTGCCTCGCGCGTGACCGCGACGGGTGACGATGCGTGGCGCGCATATGTCTCGCGCAATGAAGCGGCTGCGCCCACCACCGTGCGCGACCTGCTGGCGCTGCGGACCTCGGCGACGGTTCCGCTGGACGAGGTGGAATCGATGGAAGCGATCCGCGCGCGGTTCGTGTCGAGCGCGATGTCGTTGGGCGCACTGTCACCGGAGGCGCACGCGACGATCACCATCGCCATGAACCTTATGGGCGCGCGGTCGAACTCGGGCGAGGGCGGTGAGGATCCGGCGCACTATCGCGCGCAGGACGCCGATCGCCGCGACAGTCGCATCAAGCAGGTGGCCTCGGCGCGCTTTGGTGTGACGACCGAGTATCTCATGCGTGCCGACGAGATCGAGATCAAGATCGTGCAGGGAGCGAAGCCAGGTGAGGGCGGACAGCTTCCTGCACACAAGGTGACGGAACTCATCGCGCGCTTGCGGCACGCCACGCCGGGCGTGCAACTGATCTCGCCGCCCCCGCATCATGACATCTACTCCATCGAGGATCTCGCGCAGCTGGTGCTCGATCTCAAGAGTGTGAATCCGCAGGCGCGCATTGGTGTCAAGCTCGTGGCGTCAGCCGGGATCGGGAATGTGGCCGCCGGCGTGGCAAAGGCGTACGCGGACTACGTGCTGGTGGCTGGTCATTCGGGCGGGACCGGTGCGTCTCCGCTGTCGAGCATCAAGCACGCGGGTGCGCCCTGGGAGCTTGGTCTGGCCGAAGTGCAGCATGTGCTGGTGGCGAACGGACTGCGGCATCGCATCGAGGTGCGCGTGGACGGCGGGTTCCGCACGGGACGTGATGTGGTCATTGCCGCGTTGCTTGGCGCCGAGTCGTATGGGTTTGGCACCGGTCCGCTGGTGGCGATCGGATGCGACATGGCGCGGCAGTGTCATCTGAACTCGTGTCCAACCGGCATCGCAACGCAGCGTCCGGAGTTGCGGGCGAAGTTCCGCGGCAACCCCGATCAGGTCGTCGCGTACTTCACGCATCTGGCCAACGAGGTGCGCGCTCTGCTCGCGTCCATCGGTGCACGTTCGATCGACGAAATCGTGGGGCAGGCGCAGCGGTTGCAGCGTGCGGATCGTCCTGAGGTACCGCGGTCGGCGATGCTCGACCTGTCATTGCTGCTGACACCGGCGGTACGCGGCGACGAGCCGCGGCGTCGCACTGTTGCACGCAACGTGCGTCCGGGCGTGATCTCGCTCGACGATATGATGCTGCCGGATGCGGCCGTTGCCATCCATGACGGCAGATCGTTCACCGGCAGCTACGCGATCCGCAATCATCATCTCGCGGTGGGGGCGCGCGTGGCCGGCGCGATCGCGGAAGTGCACGGGGATGCGGGGCTTCCGGCGGGCACGGTGCGCCTGCAGTTCACGGGCAGTGCGGGGCAGAGCTTCGGCGCGTTCGCCATTCGCGGCATGCGTCTCGACCTCGAGGGTGAAGCGAATGACTACGTGGGCAAGGGGCTTAACGGCGCGGAGATCAGTGTGCGTCCGTTCCACGACGCGCGCTACGTTGGCGCGAGTCACCTGAACATGATCGTGGGCAATACGGTGCTGTACGGCGCGACGGATGGCCTGCTCTGTGCCGCGGGGCAAGCGGGCGATCGCTTCGCGGTGCGCAACTCGGGGGCGTGCGCGGTGGTGGAAGGCGTGGGCAATCACGCCTGCGAGTACATGACCGGTGGCGTGATTGCCGTGCTGGGTCGAGCCGGCCGCAACTTCGGTGCGGGGATGTCCAACGGAGTCGCGTACGTACTCGACGAAGCGGGCACCTTTCCGAGCCGACTGAATCACGAAATGGTGCTGTTGGCCGATCTCGATGATGAAGACGAGGCATTGTTGCTGCGGCTGTTGCGCGTTCATTTCGGACGCACGGGCAGTGCGCGCGCCCGCATGATCCTTGACGCGTGGGGACGCGGGGCGAGTCAGTGGCGCAAGGTCAAGCCGCGCGGAGCGGCCGAACCGGTCGCGCTGATTCGGCAGCTCTGGACGGAGCGGCTGGATCGACTGCTCGAGGCTGCGCCTGCGTTGACGGCGACGCCGGGTTCGCCCGTCGCCTTGGGCCGCCCGGACTAAGCGCCGCTACTCGCGCAGCGTCGGCGCCGCTTCGCCGGCCGGGACGAACTGCAGCGCGATGCCATTGTTGCAGTAGCGCAGACCGGTCGGCTTGGGGCCGTCGCGGAACACATGTCCCTGATGCCCGTCACAGCGGCTGCAGTGATACTCCGTGCGCGGCAAAATCAGCTTGTAGTCGCGCTTCGTCTCGACCGCCTTGGGGAGCGGATCGAAGTAGCTGGGCCACCCGGTCCCGCTGTCGAACTTCGTGTCACTGCTGAATAGCGGCTGGAAGCAGGCGGCGCAGATGAACGTGCCCGTGCGTTTCTCCCTGTCCAGCGGACTGGATCCTGCCCGTTCGGTCCCGTGTTCGAAGAGCACGGTGTATGCCTCGGGGGTGAGGAGCGCCTGCCATTCAGCTTTGGTCTTCTGGAGCGTCGGCACGAGTGTCTCGCGGGAAACAGGAGATGATCGGAACCCGTAGGGACGACCGCAGTACTTTACCCCCGAAATGTGGCACCGTTTCTTCCAACTTTCACTGGAGATTTCGTGACGACCTGGACCTCCACGCGGCGTGCCGTACGCCGGGCGACGCCGATCCTCGCCCTGGCACTGCTCGGCGCTCCGTCCATTTCCGCCCACGCGCAAGCTCCGGCGGCACTCGCCATCGACAGCTATGTGCTGCCGAACGGACTCAAGGTTATCCTCGCCGAGGATCATTCGGCGCAGGTCGTGACAGTCAACGTCTGGTACAACGTCGGCTCGCGCAATGAACGGCCGGGACGCACCGGCTTCGCGCATCTGTTCGAGCACATGATGTTCCAGGGCTCGGCCAACGTGAAGAAGGGCGATCACATGGCGCTCGTGCAGCAGGCCGGTGGTCAGATGAACGGGTCCACCGCCGACGACCGCACCAACTACTACCAGACGCTGCCGTCCAACCGTCTCAATCTCGGATTGTGGCTGGAAGCCGATCGCATGCGCTCGCTCGACATCACGAAAGAGAACTTCGAGAACCAACGGGAGACCGTCAAGGAAGAGCGCCGGTTGCGCATCGACAACCAGCCGTATACCGGCGCGTTCCTGTCGTCGCTTACCAGCGGATTCGACGCCAAAGCCTGCTTCGCTTACGCGCATGAGACGATCGGGTCGATGGACGACCTGAACGCGGCAATGCTGCCGGACGTCCAGCAGTTCTTCAATACGTACTACGTGCCGAACAACGCGACGCTCGTCGTCACGGGCGACTTCCAGCCGGCCGAGACGAAGCAGTTGATCACGACCTACTTTGGCGGTATTCCGCGCGCGGCCGATCCACCGACTGCGTCGTGCGAGCAGTCGTTCAACACGGGCGTGCTGCGGCGCACCGTGACGGATGCCAAGGCAAACCTTCCCGCGGTACTGATGCTCTATCGCATCCCCGAGTACAGCAGCGCCGATACGCCCGCGCTCCAGTTTCTCAGCACCATCCTCGGCAGCGGCGAGAGTTCGCGACTCAATCGTGCCATCGTACGTGACGCCAAGGCGGCGGTGGCCACGCAGGTCTTTGCAGGCATTGGTCCGCGTCGAGGACCGAACGTGTTCGCCGCGCTGGCCATTGCCAATCAGGGGATTGTCCCCGATTCGCTGGAAACACTCCTGCTCCGGCAGGTCGCCGATGTGGTCGCCAACGGTGTGAACGAGGCGGAGCTGTCCAAGGCCAAGAACGCGTATCGCGCTGCGCGCATCGGTGAATTGCAGACGTCGATGGGGCGCGCCGAGGCGATACATACCGCGGACATGTTTCTCGGCGACCCGAAAGCCGTGAACGCCGATCTCGATCGGCACATGGCCGTCACGGTCGAGGACATCAAGCGCGTGGCTGCGCGGTATCTGCGCGCCGATAACAGTGTCATCACACTCATCAAGCCCGAGGGGAAAACGCCGTGACCACGCGCTCTTATCCTGCGCAGACGCTCGCGCTGCGCTCCGTCGCGTCAATCGGCCTGGCGTCGATCGGCCTGGCGTTGAGCGCCGCGCCGGCGCTCGCGCAAGGCTATCCGACCACCCCGCCTGCGCCAGCGCCCGTCAAGCCAGCGACACTGCCGCCGTTCCAGGAGACCGTGCTCGCCAACGGCGTACGGGTGGTCCTCGTGGAGAATCATCGTAATCCGGTGGTCGCGTTCCGGCTGGCGATTCCGGCCGGCGGTATCTACGATGCCAAGGACAAGGCGGGGACTGCGAGCCTCGTGGCCGCGTTGCTCACCAAAGGCGCGGGCAAGCGTACGGCTGACGAGATCTCGGCTGTGATCGAAGGCGCCGGTGGCTCCATCAGCGCCTTCACCGACGACGACTTCCTGAGCATCTCGGGCAGCGTGCTGTCGAATGCGGCCCCCCTTGCCTTCGAACTGTTGGGCGATGTGGTCGCACGGCCCACGCTGAGTGAAAAGGAGTTCGAACTCGCGCGCACGCAGACGCTGTCCGGTTTGCAGTTGCAGCTGGCCAATCCGTCGGCGCTCGCGTCCCAATTCCTCTCAGCAGGGCTGTATGGCGCGCATCCGTACGGCCGGAGCAGCACGGCCAAAAGTGTACGCGCCATCACACGTGCCGATCTGGTGGCCTTCCAGAGTGCGCGGATCAAGCCGCGTGGTGCAGTGCTCGTGGTGGCGGGTGACATCACCCTGCCCACGCTGATCACGCTGGCCAACAAGGGCTTCACCGGGTGGACTGGCGCCGCCGCAACGGCTCCAAGCCTGCCGCTGCCCCCCAGGCGCACCGCCACCGAGATCGTGCTCGTGCATCGGCCGGGCTCCGTGCAATCCAACCTGCTGGTGGGCAATCTCGCGCTCACGCCGGCCGATCCTTCCCGCTTCGCTGCACTGGTGACCAACCGCGTCCTCGGCGGCGACAGCGATTCGCGCCTGTTCGTAACCTTGCGTGAGCAGAAGAGCTGGACCTACGGCGCGTATTCCAGTCTGACGCGTCCGCGTGGCATGGGTCAGTTCCAGGCCAACGCCGAAGTGCGCACCGAAGTCACCGACTCGGCGCTCGTCGAGATGCTCTCGCAGCTGCGGCGGATCACCGCCGAGCCGATTCCGGTGGCCGAATTGGAGCCGGCGAAGAACGCGTTGGTCGGTGTGTTTCCGTTGACCATCGAGACGCCGCAGCAACTCGCCGAGCGCGTGGCGGCCGTCAAGTTGTACGGCTTGCCGGCGGATTATCTGCAGACCTATCGCACGCGTGTCGCAGCGGTGACCGCGACGCAGGCGCTGGCCGCGGCCAAGCTCGCCATTCAGCCGCAGAACGCACTGGTGGTCGTCGTCGGCGACGGCGCGAAGGTATATCAGAAGCTCAAGGCGATCGCGCCGGTGAAGATCATCAGCGTCGACGGCGATCCCATGACACCCGCCGACTTCATACCGCGGGTGATGGGGCTCGCGCTGGACTTCAGCAAGCTCGCGGCGCGTCGCGATTCGTTCGTCGTGATGATGCAGGGGAACGCCCTCGGTTCGTCGGTGGTGTCGGTCGAGGGCGTGGCCGGCGGCTGGGTCGTGCGGGAAGCCACGAACTTGATGGGCGGCATGGTCGATCAGCGGACCACGCTCGAGACGGACAAGTCGCTGGCACCGACCAACTTGGTGCAGACCGCCTCGATGCAGGGGCAGAAGCTCAACACGGAGATCGGTTTTGCGAACGGCCGCGCGACGGGAAGCTCCATGACCGCGACGCCGACGGGACCCAAGACCACGGCGGTGGATGCGCAACTCCCTGCCGGTACGCTCGACTCCGATGCGCTGCAGGCCGCGCTGCCACTGTTCCGGTGGGTGGCGGATGCCAAGTTCACGATCAACGTGTTCAGCCCCGGCAAGGGGACGGTCGAGCCGGTGACTTTGACGGTGCTGGGCAGTGAATCGGTGACCGTACCCGCGGGTACCTTCGACACCTGGAAGGTTGAGCAAAAAGGTGGTGAAGCGACCGTGATGTTCTTCATCACCAAGGATGCCGCGCATCGGCTGGTGAAGATTGCGCCGGTGGGGCAGCCGATCGAACTGTTGCTCGCCAAGTGAGCGACGTCGGCAACGCCGCGTTTTCCTTTCGCACCTCGCACGACGACGGTACTGCACGACTCGGATTCTTCACGACGCCGCATGGTGTCGTGGAGACGCCGGCGTTCATGCCGGTGGCCACGCACGGAACCATCAAGGGGCTCTCCATGTCCGAGGTGGCGGCGGCCGGCGGTCAGATGATGCTCTCGAATGCGTACCATCTCTATCTCCGACCCGGCGACATGATGGTGCGCGCACTCGGCGGGTTGCACGCATTTGCCCGCTGGCCCGGGCCGATGCTCACCGACTCCGGCGGCTTTCAGGTCTTTTCGCTCGCCAGGCTGCGCACGGTGGCGGAGCGCGGTGTGGAGTTCCGCAGCCACCTCGACGGATCGCTCCATCAGTACACGCCGGAAAGCGTCATGTGCATCGAACGCAATCTCGGCGCGGACGTGATCATGCAGCTCGACGAGCTCATTGCCGGTGGCGCGGAGATCGCGCAGTCGCGCAATGCGATGGAACGCAGTCTGCGCTGGCTCGAACGGTGCCGCATCGAATTCGATCGCATCTCGCGGGACGGGCGTGCGGTGGCGACCGCGTTCGAGGTACCGGCTGGTGCGCCACCGTTGGCCACGCAGCACACCGACGACGATCTCCCCGCTCCGGCGCAGGCGCTGTTTCCGATCGTGCAAGGCGGTACGCACGCCGAGCTGCGACGCGCGTCCGTCGCCGGAATTTTGAACACCGGCGATTGGGTTGGTGTGGCGGTTGGCGGATTGTCTGTCGGCGAGTCCAAGCCGGACATGTACGCCATGCTCGATGTGTGCGAGCCGTTGCTGCCACGCGCAAAGCCGCGCTATCTCATGGGCGTCGGCTTTCCGGACGATCTCGTGGAAGGCATGCGCCGCGGCATCGACCTGTTCGATTGCGTGGTGCCGACACGCATGGGGCGCCACGGCACCGCGTTCACCCCGGATGGAACGGTGCAGGTGCGACAGAGTCGCTTCCGCACCGACCGGCGTCCGCTGGTAGCGGCGTGCAGTTGCCCCTGCTGCACGCAGTACGATCGCGCGTACATCCGGCATCTCTTCGCGAGTGAGGAGATGCTCGGCTTGCGCCTGCTGGCGCTACATAACGTGACGTTTCTGCTGGATGTCACGCGTCACGGGCGCGAAGCGCTCGCTGCCGGCACATTCGACAGTTGGAGCGACGCGTGGCTTTCGAGATACCGCGCGAAGGGCGCGCGCGAGGCGTAGGGCGGACGACCGCACGTCAGCGCGTGCCAAGGAGCGACTCCACCACACGACCGTCGAAGAGGTTGACTTCACGGTCTGCGTGCTGCGCGTAGCGCGAGTCGTGCGTCACCATGCAGATGGTGGCGCCGTTCCGATTGAGGCCGCGCAGCAGGTCCATCACCGCTTCGCCGTTGGTGGAGTCGAGATTGCCCGTGGGTTCGTCGGCCAGCAGAATGGCCGGATCGCCCGCCACGGCTCGCGCCACGGCCACGCGCTGCTGCTGACCGCCCGAGAGCTGCGCGGGAAAGTGCTTCGCGCGGTGCGACATGGCCACGCGCTCGAGCGCCGCATTCACGCGCCGCTTGCGCTCAGAGGCGTCCATGTCACGGTAGGTCAGCGGCAGTTCCACGTTCTCGAAGACGGTGAGGTCGCCGATCAGATTGAAGGCCTGAAAAACGAAGCCGATCTGACGATTGCGCACGCGCGCGCGGCCGGCTGGTGCCAGCGAGGCAACCGATTCGCCGGCGAGCATGTACTCGCCACCGCTCGCCGTATCGAGGAGTCCGAGGATGGACAACAACGTCGTCTTGCCGCACCCCGACGGCCCCGAGATGGCGACGTACTCGCCGTTGGCGATCGTGAAATTGACGTCAGCGAGGGCGTGCGTCTCCACCTCCTCGGTAAAGAACACCTTTTTGATTCCGGAGAGCTGAATCAGCGCCTCGCGGCCGTGTGCCATGGTCGTGACCTCGAAAGTGTGAGCGGGTGCCGTGCGCGGCGCGCGCACCGGTGTCGTGTGCTGTGCACTACTTGATGCGAACGCGATCCGTGCCGGCGAACGACGTCATATCGCTGAGAATCACGCGGTCGCCCGCCTCCAGCCCGCGAATCACCTCGATTGTGTTCACCGAGCTGCGGCCGAGGTGTACCGGCACGCGGATCGCCGCGTCACCGCCGTCGACCAGCTTGAAGAGCCTCACTGTGCCGCCTCCGGCGCCGAACGCGGGGCGACCCGTGTAGAGCACGTTGACCATGCGCTCGATGGTGATGGTCCCATCCACCGTCAGGTCGGGCACCGCACCCGCCGGCAGCGCGCCATCGAGTGCCACGTCGATCGTCACCGTCCCGCCCAGCGCCGACGGATCCTTGCGTGCGACGTGGCCGGCGATGAGCCCGTTGCGCGTGTCGATCGAAGCCTGCTGTCCGATCTGCACATCCTTGGCCTGCGATTCGGGAATGCGCAGCACGGCCTTGAGCTTGCCCGGCTGCACGACCTTGGCCAACGTGGTCCCCTCCGGCACCCACTGCCCCAATTGCAGCGTGAGATCCTGCAACACGCCATTCTCAGGTGCACGCACCTGCAACGAGCGGAGTCGCGTCTGTTGATTGTCGGCGATGGCGCGCAGCTGCACGACGCGCGTCGACTGCACGGCAATCTGGGCGTCGATCGCTTGCGTCATGAGCGCGAGACGTTCGCGCTCCACGCGCAGGCGTGTCGAGAACTCCTCGGCCTGCGCCTTCGCGTTGCGTGCTTCGAAGGGCGACATCAGCGCGAGGCGCAAAAGGGAGTCGGCGGCGGCCGCCTGCTGCGAGGAGCTGACGTGCTGCGTCCGCATGGTAGCGACCAGGCCTTCCTGCGTCAGAATCTGACTGCGCAGGTTGGTGCGCAGGTTGAGCAGATCGCTCTGCGCCTGCTGCACCTGTTGCTCGGCCTGCATAGTCTGAATCTGCAGGTCAGGATTGGAGAGTTCGAACAGGATATCACTGGCGTTCACCTCGCGCCCCGACTCCGCTGTTACCCGCTCCACCCGCGCTGAGGCTTGCGCCGTGATGAGCCGAATGTGCTCCGGGACCAGCGTGCCCGGACCGCGCACATCGCGCACGACATCGCCGCGCGACACCGAGTCGATCAGTGCCGCCGCCCGTTCGAGCGTGGGCGCCGCGGGATCGAGCCGCGAGAGTCCGAGTGCCACGACGACGAGCGCAACGACGCCGACGCCGATGGCGACGCTCCGGTTGGCCTTACTGCGTGGTGCGCGCGCAACGTCCATACGTGCTCGTGTGCGGGTGAGGGTGGAGGAGTACGGTGCCGGCGTGATGCGGTGGCGCCGCGTCAGTCGTAGCGCAGTGCATGCATCGGGTCCACACGTGCAGCACGACGTGCAGGCAAAAAGCCGGCACCCAGTGCGACCGCCGAGAGCAGTATCACAGCCATTGCGAAAACCAGCGGGTCATGACCTTTGAGTTCATACAACTGCGACTGGGCGGCGCGGCCGAGCGCGAGCGCTGCGGCCACTCCCACCAGACCACCGATCAAGACCATGAACGACACCTGGCGCAGGATCATGCCACGCACGCGCGATCCATCCGCACCGAGTGCCATGCGCACACCGATCACGCGGGTGCGCTGTGCCACCGAGTATGACAGGACGCCGTAGAGCCCGACACCGGCCAGCAGCGTCGCCAGCAGCGCAAACGCGGCAGACAGAATACTGATGATGCGATCGAGAAACACGTTCTCCCGCACCTGCTGCGGCATCGTCTTGATCTCTTCGAGCGGCACGGTGGGGTCGAGTTGCTTCACCACGCCGGGAATGGTTGTGAGCACCTGACCGGGAGGGAGCGCCGTGCGGATGTAGAAGTTCATGGAACTCAGGCGCGCGTCCTGCCGCCAAGGCGTGAAGAACAGCGCCGGCACCGTGTCCTTCACCTCGCTGTACTTCGCGTCCCTGACCAGTCCGACGATCTGGATGTTGAGGGTATCGTTCCCGTCGGCGCTCATGAACTTGCCAACAACATCCTTTCCCAGAGAAAACTTGCGCACGAACGCTTCGTTGACGACGGCAACCGGTGTCGCGCCCAGCCGGTCCGATGGCGTGAACTCGCGGCCGGCAAGCATCGGTACGCCCATCGTGGCGAAGTAGCCCGCGCCCACTCGATTCAGTCGTGCGTTGCTGTCGATATCCGGACCGGACCGGAAGCCCTGTACGCGGATATCCGTGCCCCAGTTGTCGCCGGCGAGAAGCGGAACGAGCGAGGAGGTCACGCCGCTCGTTCCCGGCATTGCGGCGAGCGCGTCCTCGATGCGACCAAGCAGCACCAACGTGCGCGTGCTGTCGTAGCCGTTACGTCCGGGAGATATCGCGAAGGTGACCATGTTGTCCACGTTCAGTCCGAGATCGACCTTGCTGATGTTGGCGAGGCTTTTGAGGAACAGTCCCGCCGAGATGAGCAGCGCCATCGAGAGCGCGATCTGCACCGTGACCAGCGAGGTGCGAAAGCGCGCGGCGCTGCGACTCCCGGTCATCTGTCCGGCGCCGGCGCGAATGGTGGAAATGAGATCCGCACGCGTGCTGTGGAGCGCGGGGAACATGCCGAAGAGCAACCCGGTACCCAAGGCGAGCAGTCCGGAGAACAGCACCACCGACGGCTGCAACTCGAAGTGCAGGGTTGACGCGGCCTCGGTTGGCAAGAGCGCAGCGATCACGGACAGCGTCCACCGCGCAACCAGCAAGCTGGCAATGCCCCCGGCCATCGCGAGGATCAACGACTCGGTCAGCAACTGCACGAGCAGTTGACGTCGCGTTGCGCCCAGTGCAAGCCGCACCCCCATTGCCGTCGCGCGGTTGGCGCCGCGCGCGAGCAGCAGGTTGGCAATGTTGGCGCACGCAATCAGCAGCACGACGCCGGTCACCGCGAAGAGCATGAGCAGCGGTGTCTTCGCTTCCCGCGGCACAGAGCTTTGGCCCTGCGCGCCTGATGCCAGCATGATCTGTCGCGTGCGAAACCGCTTCATGGTCTGATCGCTCATGCCGGTCTGCAACGCCGCTTCCACATCATTCAAAATCGGGCGGTAGACACCGTTCAGCGCCACCGCCGCTTGCTCGATGGTGACTTCAGGCTTGAGGCGCGCGAAGGTATAGATCCAGTAGTCGCGACGATTCTCGAAGCCCCGGAAATTGCGCGCAATCACGCCGCGCATCGAGAGCGGAACATATAGCAGCGGGCGGGAACCGATCGTCGTGCCGTCGAACCCCTGCGGCGCGACGCCGACGATGTTGAACGTGTTGCCGTTGATCAGAAGGGACTGGCCCACTACACGGGGGTCACCACCCAGCCGCTCCTGCCAGAAATTGTAGGAGAGGACGGTCACGAAGTTCGCGCCGACAACCTGGTCATCCTCCGGCGTGAGCAAGCGGCCCTGTGCCGGTCGGACTTGCAACGTGGGAAAGTACGAACCGGAGACCAGCAGCCCGTCGCCGCTCATCGGCTCGTTCCGCACCGCGAGATTGGCGCCAAAATTCCGGTGCGCCGCGAGACCGGTGAACACGGTCTGCGCCTTCTCCAGATCGCGGTACATCGGATAGCTGAAGATCTCATCGCATCCGCCCGCCTGTGAGCAACTGGTCGAGCCCGGCTGCGGACCCGGCGCGGCCAGATTCACCAGCCGGTCTGTTTCAGGCACCGGGAGGGGGCGCAGCAGCATCTGATCAAAAAGCGAATAGATGGCTGCATTTGCGCCGATCCCCAGCGCCAGTAAGATGATTGCGACCGCCGACACCAGCGGTGTCTCGAGGAGCATGCGAACGGCGAGCTTCACAGGGCGCATGAGCATCGTGCGAAAGGTGGGAACGGCGCGACCTGACGTTCGGTGAACGAGCGGTCGTCGCGGGCGGACGTTCGCATGGTGGGACCGTGGAAGTCGCGAAATGATTTGAAGGGCGCCGATCAGCTCTCCGGCTCCCCGCTGCCCTGATCGGCGCACGGTGCGTTTTGTCGGACCACTGAACGCGTGGCGCGTAAGTTTCAGCGTGTGGTCGCTGGCTCCTGCGCAGCGTGTGCCGCCTTCGTTGCACGCGATCGCTCATCCTCCTCGTTCCTATCATGCACACACCGGTTCATGCGCCTGTGCGCTGGGGCATACTCGGCACCGCCAACATCGCTCGCGGACGGATGATCCCCGCGATGCACGCCAGCGAGCACGCGACCCCGCTCGCCATTGCGTCGCGCGATGCGGCCAAGGCGGCTCGCGTTGCGCAGGAGTTGCATGTCCCGCGCGCGTATGGAGCATACGAGGACCTCCTTGCCGATCCCGACATCGACGCCATCTACAATCCGCTGCCCAATCATCTACATGTGCCGTGGACCATTCGCGCGGCGCGGGCGGGGAAGCATGTGCTGTGCGAAAAGCCGATCGCGCTCACGGCCCATGAGGCTCGTACGCTGTTGGACGTACGCGAGTCGACCGGACTGCACATCGGAGAAGCCTTCATGGTGCGCTCGCATCCGCGCTGGCACCGCGTCAAGGCGTTGGCACACGACGGCAGCATCGGTACGCTGCGCGCGATCAGTGGCCACTTCAGCTATCCGCACAAGGACGAGACCAATATTCGCAATCGCGTCGAGTGGGGCGGCGGTGCGCTGCTCGACATCGGCATCTATCCGCTGGCGCTCTCGCGCTGGCTCTTCAACACAGAACCAACCATGGTGATGGCCACGATCGATCGCAATCCGGACACCGGCGTCGACGCGCTGGTCGCGGCGATCGTGCGCTTTCCGACGGGCACGGCCACCTTCACCTGCTCGGGGGAGTTGGTGCTCCATCAGTCCATGCAGGTACTCGGCACCACCGGTCGTATCGAGGTACCGGTGCCGTTCAATCCGAGCGAAACGTCGTCGACATTGCTCATCGTTGACGACGGGCGTGATCTGCACGGCGCCGGGCGCACCGAGTTGCAAATACCGATCGTCAATCAGTTCGTGGCGCAGATCGACGCGTTCGTGGGAGCGATTCGCGGCGAGCGGGTGATCCCCGTTGCGCTTGAGGATTCCATCGCCAACATGCGCGCACTGGACGCGCTGTTCCGCTCGGCTGAATCCGGAATGTGGGAGGAGCCCGCGCAAGAATGAGAAGGCAGCCGAGGTCGCTTCAGTAACCGGGCGCGGCACCCGTCGTCAGGCTTCTCCCGATTCCCGACGCTTGTAGTCGGCTTCAACGTTAATTGATTGCAGTTCCGTTGGTGGTCGTCGCCTCCGTTCTCAGGAGAACACATGTCCTCTCCCAGTGCCATGTCGAGCACACCCTTTGCGGGCTATTCGCCGGTCGCCCTTCCCGACGGCCCCATCTTCGTCGCGACCGATACCTCGGAAGATTCCGACGCGGCGTTCCCGATGGCCGAGGTTGTCGCGGCCCGCACACGCGCGGAGGTATGCGTGCTCAGCGTGCTTCGGCCCTATGCACTGCCGCTCTTCGCCATGGACGCCGTTGCCGTGTCGTCGGAGGCAGCAAGCGATCTGCACGCGGCGCGGGAAGCGGCGCTGCGCTCGCAGATGGCGCGTCTGGTGCCGTCGTCTCCCACATGGCCGGTCATCATCGTGACGGGCGAGCCCACCCAGGAGATCGTGGCGCAGGCGGCAGCGGTCCATGCACGCGTCATCGTGACCGGTCGCGGTCGCCACAGCGTACTCGAGCGCGTCATGGGCGGCGAGTCGGTATTGCGCATGCTGCAGTTGGGAGACGTTCCCGTCCTGGCGGTGGAGCCGGGCATGACGCGTCTGCCACGTCGTGTGGTCATCGCGACCGACTTCAGCGACTACAGCCTGTACGCCGCGCGGGTGGCGTTGTCCCTCGTGGCGCCGGACTCGATGGTCTGGCTGGTGAACGTCGCGCCGCCATTCGAGTCCACCGATGTTGCGCTGCACAAGCACGCCGTCGCCTATCGCGAGCAGTCGGAGCGCGCCTTCGCCTCGCTGCGCGGATTGCTGGAGCGTGGCGACCTGCAGTTCGAGAACGTCATGCTGGAGGGAAATGCGTCCGATCAGCTGGTGTCGTTCGCGACATCATCGGACGCCGATCTCGTAGTGCTCTCCACGCATGGCTACGGATTCCTGCGACGCATGATCCTCGGCAGCGTCGCGGCAACGATCGTGCGCGGTGCGCCGTGCTCCGTCCTGTGTGTTCCCGGGTCGGCGCGCTCGGTGCGGTCGGTGCACGCACCAACGGGGTAGCTCGCGCTCAACGTCGGGCCGGTCTTAGTCGATGTCTCGCTCAGGCAGCAGCAGGTCCTGCAGGAAGAACGCGGCCAGTTCGGCGCGCCCTTGCAATCCCGCTTTCCGGTACACCTCGACCGCATGCTGACGGACCGTCCGCTCCGACCGATTGAGTTGTGCGGCCGCTTGCTTGTGCCCCTCGCCCTTGAGCAGCAGCAACGCCACCTCCCGTTCGGTGCGGGTGAGGTTCCAGCGCACGAACTGGAGATCGATCGCGGACGCGAATCCGGAAAGCGCGTGCTCGGCACTCCGGCGCCACTGATCGCGTTCCGCTTGCCGCTCCGCAAGGGCACCTCGCGTGATAGCCAGCGTGCGGTTCACGCGTTGCAGCTCGCTCGCCGCGCGACGCCAGCCCCGGAAGAGCACGACGGCGAACGTCAAACTGGCCAGCACCATCATCGCCTCGAACGCCACATGCCACGACCAGATCGTTGTCGGCGCATCGAATATCAGATCGATCGAGCCACCAACCACCACCAGCACCAGAAAGCCGGCCAGTGCCAGCGGCAGCGGACCTCCGAACGCGGCGGCGGCGACCTCGTCGGCAACGTTGGGGGTATCTCTTTGCCAATTAATCACTTGGACTCCGTGCTGCAGGTAGATGCGACACTTGTCGCTCCTCAATCAAGTCACTTGCCGGATACTCCGCTGTCAGGTCGCTCCCGATGATGCAGGTGCGATCGGCAAGAGCGCGACGGGACGTTGTCGCCGCAACGATCGCACGTCTCTTTCGGGGGCCCGACCATGTCATTCCTGCCTGCGCCACTGCATCCAGCCATCGTGCACCTGCCTATCGCGCTGACGCTGCTCGTCCCACTGTTCGCGGCTGGCGCCTTGATCGCGATCCGGCGTGGCGCACGTCCACTGACCGCCTGGAGTATTCCCGTTGCGCTGATCGCGCTTCTGCTCGGGAGCGGGTGGGCGGCGCAGGAAACCGGTGAGCAGGATGAGGACACCGCCGAGGCGGTGGTAGGTGACCAGGTGTTGAACACGCACCAGGAAGCGGCCGAACGCTTCATGTTCGCCACCGGTGCGGTGCTGGTGTTGGCCGCCGCGGGGTTCCTCCGCGGCAAGCCCGGCCAGATCGGGCGCGGCGCTGCGGCGGCTGGTACCGTGGTGTTGCTCGGCATGGGCTATCAGGTGGGGCACAGCGGTGGTGCCATTGCCTACGCCGACGGCAGTGGCGTTGCGTTGAATCCGGGAACGCCCTCCGTGAGCGGCGGTGTGGACGGTGGCCGGATCGCGCGCTCGACGAGCAAAGACGACCGCGACGACCGATGATCGCGGCGTGTGCGCGTGCGCGATATGTTCGCACGCAACGCACTGAACGGAGGGAAAGTGTCGACTGCTCGGACGCGGGAAGATCGGGGGCAATGCATCAGCCGGATGCATCGCACCCGGCAGGCGGGCGTCGCTCCTCATTTGTCGGCGGTGGTCATGATTCCGCTTGGCGCACAGGCGAAGGAATATGGTCCACATCTACCGCTCAACAACGACTGGTTACTGGCCGAGTACTTTGCCAAGCGGGTGGCGGCCGAGACGCGCGTGATCGTGTATCCCACGCTCAACTACGGTTTCTATCCGGCGTTCGTGGAGTATCCCGGTTCGACCACATTGCGTCTCGAGACGGCGCGCGACGTGATTGTGGATGTAGTGCGCTCGATTGCACGGCACGGGCCGCGACGTTTCTATGTGCTGAATACCGGGGTGTCCACGCTACGTGCGCCTGCACCGACGCGCGACTCGCTCGCGGCCAGCGGCATCGTGACGGTGTACACCGATATTCTCAATATCGGTAAGGAAGCGGAAGCGCAGATACGACAACAGGAGGGTGGCACGCACGCGGACGAGTTGGAAACGTCGATGATGTTGCACATGCATCCGGATCGGGTGCAGATGCGAAAGGCACCCAACGACTATCATCCGGGTGCGGGAGGGCTGACGCGTGATTCCGCGACGGCGGTTCGTGAACGGAAGACGTGGTCGCGCACGGGCCCGTATGGGAATGCCACGCTCGCCACGAAGGAAAAGGGCCGAATCATCGTGGAAGCGCAGATCCGTGGTATGGTGCAGGAGATCGAACGACTGCGCACTACTCGCATTCCATAGCGGAGCACCCAGATGATCGATGTGATCGGAGTCGGTGTGCTGGTGCTGCGTGACGGGCACGTGCTGCTGGGCCAGCGACTTGGCGCGCACGGCGCGGGGCATTGGGCGCCGCCGGGTGGACATCTCGAAGCGTTTGAGTCGGTGGACAGCTGCGTGCGTCGCGAGCTGTTCGAGGAGAGCGGGCTGGTGGTGCACGCGTGGTCGGCCGGCCCGTGGAGCGTGAACGAGTTTCCGGAACGGCAGCGACGCTATGCCACCCTGTTCGCGATCGCGACGGTGCACGACGGGGTGCCGGCGGTGCGTGAACCGGACAAATGCCGCGCGTGGCACTGGTTCACGTGGCATGCACTCCCCGCGCCGCTGTTCGCCCCGCTTGCATCACTCGTCGCGAGCGGCTTCCGGCCGGAGTGGAGCGCAGACCAGGCACGTGGGCGCGTCAGCAAAGACTCCTGAGCAAACGCGCGGCTTCAGCTGTCGCGCCTCAGCGCGCGCGCCGTGCCTGCGCATCCTTCGCGAGCACCCGCACCAACACGCCGCGCGAAACCGAACGTCCGCTCACGAGATCCTTCACCGTGACCTGAACCACATGTCGCCCTGGAGGCGCCTCGCCGAGGTTGAACGTGAGATGGTCCATCACCGCGGGTGCGGCCACATCATCGCGGTTGTACGCAACCGCTGGAGCGTCCGGCTCGACCGCGATGACGCGCTCACCCGCGCGCTTGCCGCTGGTGATCACGTCGCGGATGCCGCCGCGTTGGACCGCGACGCCCTGTTCGCGCCGGATTTCGATGCGCCAACGCACGCGTCCATCCTTGGCCGGCGCAAGGTCGTACACCTCCCATGCCAGCGCGAACTGCTGCCGCGGGGCGATGACGCCGCCATTGGGTGTCACGCGCAGATCGCGCCACCGGCTGGCCTTGCGCGTGCCTGGCATCGCCTTGCCCGCAACAAGAATGTCGCTCATGCCGAAGCCGCGGAGCGGAAAGTCGGCCAATGCATCTGACGTAAGAATTGCCGCCCCGCGCGCGCCGGCCGGTTGCGTCGGTTCCATCGCCTCGACGCGGTGCATCACCGTCCCTGACTGTAGCCGCGCCGACCACTGGGTCTGCCACGCCCGCTCGGTGTAGCTCGGCAGCTTTCGCTCCGCCGGCAGTCGATGGATGATCTGCCCAAGCGGGGTCGCAAACCACGCGGACAGCGTGATCCGGTCACGAGACGTCGCATCGTTCCGTCCGTCAAACTTCATGGTGCGCAGCGGAACATGCGCGCCGAGATAGATGTCCACCGAATCGGGCACCGTGCGCGATGCGGCCGCGCGTGTGGTGCCGTATGCAGAAGCCTGCAGCACACGAAACCGCGCTGCCACCACATCGATGGTGTCAGTACGCCCATAGAACGGCACACCGTTCCAGTCCGACTGCCTGGACTCGGCGCAGCCGAGTATCGTCCGGTGCGCGCCCAGTGTATCGGCGCACTCGAACAGCGACCGCTGCACCAGCGTGCGTGCGAGACGTTCAGCGGAGAAGCGCGGATGGTGAAAAATGGCCCAACTCGACCTTGATGCGTCGGCGATGAAAGTGTGTTGCAGGCCGGGCCACTGGCGCGTAAGAGTCCACCGCTGTCCCGCCATATTGCGCGAGCTCCATCGCTCGTCGATCGGGCCTCGGCGAAGAAAGACGCGTCCCGCACCCGTCTCGCTTCCCGCTTCGCCGTTCGCGGTGGCGCTGGCATACAAATAGTCCGCCTCGGCCATCCGCGCGCGTTTCTCCAGCCGTATCTCGTTGACCGGCGTGCTCCAGAGTGGATCGAGCACGGCCCAGCTGCGCACATCGAGTTGCAGGCGGTCGGTGGGCAGGAATCCGTTGCGCCACGCGTCGTCCGACTTGGTCAGCACATTCTCGAAGTCGTCGTAGCGCGCCGAGTCCACACGGGCCATGGCGACGAGCGCCGAATCGAAGAGCGCCATCACGGCCGGTTGTTGTGCCACTGGTGTGCGCACCTGCCGATGCGCGGCGAGTGCAAGCGCGGGGAGGACCGCGGAATCTCTCGGGGCTCGCTGCAGCAGGGCGCGCGCCACCGAATCGACGGCTGGCCAGTCGCGTAGCGTGACCGCGGGCGACAGGGCGAGTCGATGCCATCGGCTTCGCTCGGCCGGAGAAGCGGCGTCGGCCGCCAGTCGGTCGAAAAGTCGCGCGGCCCACCATGCTTCGGAGTGCCCGTACTCGCGTGACGCTTTGGGAATGGCCGGAAGAAACACGAGTGTCGGTGCGCGCCGGTCGAGCTGATGCGCGTGCTTCTCGCGGTCGTCGAGTGGAATGTCGAGTGGCCGCTCGAGTTGCCGCTGCGCCCGATCCCACATGCCCAGCGCCAAGACCGAAAGGGTCCGCTGCGCGTCGCGCGTCTTGCCGGTGCGATGCAACGAATCAAGCGTCGTATCGAGCGCGTGCAGTGCATCGCTGCGCACGGAGTCGTACACCGACGCCAGCTTGAACAGTGTCACTTCCGCCAGCAGGTCGTGATCATCGGGGCTCAGTTTTCGCGCGTACTTGTATGTGAGGTCGATGCACGACGTCGCCAGCAGCAGGGTGTCGTAGGGCGCCCGCGCAAAGCGCTGCCAGACGTCCCGGGCGTGGCGCACGGCCAGTGTCGCATCATTCAGCACCTGCAGCGGCACGCAGGGCGAACAGCGATCCCGCCGGACCAGATCGTCGGTGCGTCCCATGGAGTCGGCGCACACCACGATGCTGGCTAATGCGGATTCGGTGAGTTCCGAGAAGTCACCCGTCGGCACCGTCGGCACCACACGCATTACCTCGCGCTTGCTGTGGCCGCCGCACGCCGTTGCAAGAGCCGCCACGAGCCACACCGCCGTGAACCAGGAGAAGAAGCGCATAGACCGAAGATACGGACTGTACGACGACCCGACAGATGCGTAACGTGTCCCTCACAACCCACCGGCGAGGCTCAAAGGTGTTTCGTCCCAGCCGCGGCACCCGTTGCCTGCGCTTCTTCATCGCGGCCTCGTGCTGGCCGACAGGAGCGGCAAACGCACAGGCACCCAGTGCCCGCGCCGCGTCGGCGTCATTGCCGTCCACGACACGCGTCCAACGCGCCGTCGACGAGCTGGTCACACGCGGCGACACGACGGCAGCGCTTGCCGCACTCGACCAAGCGCTGGCGCGCGAGCGCAATCAGCCGGCACTCTGGCACCGCTACGGCATGCTGGCGTGGGCCGGACGCAAACAGTCGGTGCGCAATCTCGAAGACGCCGAGATCGTACGCCTGCGCATTCACGCGGACACCGCGCTGCGCGTGGCCACTGAGCTCGCGCCGGACAGCGGACAGTATTGGCTCGACTACGGGCGGTTCATCCGTTTCACCGGCAACAGCCCGCGCCGCCAGCGCGTGCAGGAGATGTTCGAACGACCGGCGCAACGTGCGCTGGCCGCAGGACAGGTGCGGCTGGCGTCGGAGCTGTTCGATGAGCAAGGGCTCAATGCCTTTCGCAACTACGAGCTTGAAGCGAACCGCGTCATCTCCCAGAACAACAGTGCGGATATGGGGGTGAAGCTTCCCTCGTCGTCGTTCGATGGAACGCAACTCTTCGACGAAGCGGCGATCAGGCGGACGGAGGAGTTCCCGATGCGATTCCGCCATCAGATGGCGAAGTCGCTCGAGGATCGCGTGCGCTACCTGTCGCCGCCCTCCGGCCGCGCCAATCGGGACGTCGCGCTGCGCTCGTTCGGCGCGGCGGTGACGGCGGATTTCACGAATGCACGCGCCCGCGAGCATCTGGCGATGATCCTGGCCGAAACGGGTGACTGGCCGTCACTGGTCTCGCTGGCGCAGCGTGCCGTCGCCGCCGACAGCAACGATGTGCAGGGCTGGCTCGCGCTCGGCCTCGCAACTCAGCGTCTTCAGCGATATCCGGAGGCCGCCGTTGCCTTCGATCGCGCGATGCAACAGATGACCGAGCAGGAGGCGTTGGCCTACGCCGATCTGTCACGTCTGCTGACGCCCGATCGCAGCGCCAACACGGCGCGCTTTCCCGACTCGGTCACCTTTGCCGCCATGCGCGCCGCAGAACGCAAGCGCTGGCAGACGCTTTACTGGCAGTTGGCCGATCCGCGCGCTCGCACGACGGTCAACGAGGCGCTGACCGAGTATCTCGCGCGTGTGGCGTTTGCCGATCTGCGCTATGGCTACGAGGAACTCGACCTGATCGGCTCGCGCAGTGATCGCGGGCTCGTGCACATCCGCTTTGGTCCGTACGATCGTGCGTACGGTCCAGGGGATGCCATTTGGACGTATCGGTCAGGACGCATCTTCTACTTTCGCCGAACGGCGATGACCTACGGCAATGCGCAGTTCACGCCGCGGGAACGTCTGGTCGTGCAGGATTCCATTCTGATCGTCGATCCGAACGGGTGGGAGAGCATGCCCCTCGTGCGCAACACGTGGCCGATGCTCATGCGCGTCGCGCGTTTTCGTGCCGGTGCGGATTCCATGGACGCGGTCGTCACGGCCGCCGTACCCGTGCGATCGTTTCTTGGGGATGCGGAACTGGCCGGATCCTTTCCTATCGACGTGCAACTTGATGTGCACGACTCGGCGTCGCGCGTGATCGGGCGCGAGCTGCGTCGTGCTACGGTGTCGCGCGATTCGCTGCCGGTCGGCCTCAACGGTGTGTGGGTGCGGCGCATCGGGCGCGGTCTCAACATCGTGCGCGTGGATGCAGAGCAGGGGGACGTGGGGCGCGCGGCCACCGCCACCGCCGATGCCCTCGTGGACGGCGAGTCCGGCTTTGGCATAAGCGACATTCTCTTTGGGACCAACCCCTCCCGCACCGGAGGCAAAGATCCGGTGCGCTGGAACGACGTGTCCATTGCGCCGACCATCGGCGTCTTCAAGTGGGATCAGCCTCTGGGATTGCTCTGGGAGACGTACCAGCTGGCCACCGCTGACGGAAATGCGTCGTATCGCACCACCATCACCCTCGAGCGCACCTTCAAGTCCACGCTCCGGGGCTTCGGCGCGCGCGTTCGGGCCAATCTCAAAAACCTGATCGCGCAGGATGGCTCCGGCACCGGGCGCGTCGCCGTCAGCTTCGAGCAGAAGCGGCCCACTGGCACGGTCGTCACCGACTTCCTGACGATCAGTCTGGACGGGGCCGGACCGGGCCCCTACCGTCTGCAGATCGCGGTGACCGATCTCGTTTCCGGTACGACCGCGACGCGCTCCGCCAGCTTCGTACTCACGCCCGACTGACGACAGCGCTCATCCGACACTTTCCAATGCGGTTGTCGTAATGCTTTCCACCACCTAACATCAGCGCGCGTCCCACTCCGTCCGGTGTGGGGCGCGTTCTCGCAATCGGCGCGACGGCGCGCCTCTCGGAGATTGGTCATGGCTCTCGGCGATTTCCTGCGTAAGCAGTTCATCGATGTCATTCAGTGGACTGAATCCGGTCCCGGCGTCCTGATGCACCGCTTCCCCATGCGCGACATGGAGATCCAGAGCGGCGGCAAGCTCACCGTGCGTGAATCGCAGATGGCGCTCTTCGTCAACGAAGGCGTTGCGGCCGATGTGTTCGGCCCCGGTCTGCACACGCTCATGACGTCCAACCTGCCGCTCCTCACCAATCTTCAGAACTGGGACAAGGCTTTTGAGTCGCCGTTCAAGAGCGACGTGTACTTTTTTTCCACGCGCGTGCAGACGGGTTTGCGGTGGGGGACGCAGCAGCCGATCACGATCCGGGACAAGGAGTTTGGCGCCGTACGCCTGCGCGCCTTCGGCATGTATACCTTCCGCGTCGCCAATCCGGCGGTGTTCCACGCCAATGTCGGCGCCACGGACGCCGAGTACACGGTGGACCAGATCGACCCGCAGTTGCGGAACGCGGTGATCGCTGGCTTCACGGCAGCGTTTGCCAATGCGCAGGTGCCGTTTCTGGACATGGCCGCCAATCAGGCGGAGCTGGCGAAGCAGATTGCCGTCACGGTGGCGCCGTCGTTCGAGGCACTCGGACTGCGGCTGGAATCGTTCGTCGTCGAGAACTTGTCGCTCCCCGACGAGCTGCAGCAGCGGCTCGACGAGCGTATTTCGATGAACATGATCGGCGACCTGAAGGCCTATACGCAGTACCAAGCGGCGCAGTCCATCCCGATTGCGGCGGCCAACCCGGGCGGCGTGGCCGGACTTGGCGTCGGACTGGGGGCCGGTGTCGGGATTGGCGGGATCATGGCGGATGCCATGCGCGGTGCCAGTGCGCCGCCACCGGCGACTGCTGCACCGACTACGCCTTCAACGGCGCCGGTCGGCGCGCCGTTGG
Organism: Gemmatimonadales bacterium; assembly: GCA_038213465.1. Taxonomy (GTDB): domain Bacteria; phylum Gemmatimonadota; class Gemmatimonadetes; order Gemmatimonadales; family Gemmatimonadaceae; genus Gemmatimonas. The sequence continues at coordinate 57,791 of JBBQTA010000022.1, forward strand.
TGCCGGGCACGGAGACCAAGTTCTGCATCAATTGTGGCGCGTCGATCGCGGCCGTGGCGAAGTTCTGCTCGGCGTGCGGTCAAGCACAGCAGTGAGCCACGGCGGGACCGAGTGGGTCGTGGAGGCGTTCGGCTGCAGCCCTGAGCGCCTCGCCGACCTCGCCACGTTGCAGCAACTCTTCGCCACGATCGTGCGCGAGCTCGCCCTGCACCCGGTAGCCGACGGCGTATGGCACCGCTTTCCCGGTCCGGGTGGCGTAACAGGGTTGTTGCCACTCGGCGAGTCGCATCTGACGGTGCACACGTTCCCTGAGCATGGCTCGCTCTGTCTCAATCTCTTCTGCTGCACCCCGCGCGCTGCGTGGGCGTGGCGGGATGGGCTGCGCACTGCGGTAAGTGCGTCGGAGGTGCGCGTGCGTGTCATCACGCGTGACTACCTATCGGCGACGGATGTGGACGCCGTGGTGGTCGCCGGCGCTGCAGACCGCGCACCATGAGCGATCCCGCTCCGCGAGGAACGGCGTGCCCCAATTGCGGCGCGCCGATCGTGCTTCGGTGGGCGCAAGCGGTGCAAACCACGTGCGCGTATTGTCGCGCCGTGCTGGTGCGTCGCGATCTCGATGTCACGCTGGTGGGGCGGCAAGCGGACTTTCCGCACACCGGCTCGCCAATTCAGCTTGGCACGGAAGGGCAGTGGGGAACGCGCACGTTCGTTGTCGTGGGACGGATTGCGTACGTGTGGGCGCGCGGACGGTGGAACGAGTGGCACTGCCGTCTGACCGACGGGGCGAGCGCCTGGCTGTCGGACGCGCAACTCGAATACGCGATGACGACCGAGCTGGCAGTCGATATTCCGCTCCCCTCCGTCTCGTCGGTGCACGTGGGTGAACGGTTCACGTGGGGCGGGATCGCGTACGAAGTGTCCACCGTGACACGCGCGCGTTATGCGGGCACGGAAGGTGACCTGCCGTTCGCGACGTACAGGCGTGACGACTGCGTCTTTGTCGACCTGCAAAACGGCGAGGGCGGACTGGCCACGATCGATGCGACCGATACTCCCTCGACGTTGTTCGTGGGCGAGTACGTGACGTTCGACCATCTCGCGTTGCGCAATGTGCGCGAATTCGAGGGGTGGTGAGCGCGCAATGACGACCTCACTCGATCCGCAGCGTCCGCGGCCGGAAGCGGCGTCGCTCAGCTGTCCGTCGTGCGGTGCGGCCATCGAACTGCACACGCAAGGGTGGGCGGCCAGCGTGGCCTGCGCAAGCTGCAACTCTGTGCTCGATGCCAGCGATCCGAATCTCCGCATTCTTCAGGAGCATGCCAGCGCCGTACGCATCGTGCCGCGCATTCCGCTGGGCTCGCGAGGCACGTGGCACGGCGCATCGTGGGCGGTGGTCGGCTTTCAGCAGGTCACCATCACCGTTGAGGGCACCGACTACTCCTGGACGGAGTACGTTTGTTTCAATCCGTATCGCGGCTTCCTCTATCTCTCCGAGTATCAGGGACACTGGAACGTCATCGAAAAGTTGCGGCGGCGTCCCGTGGTGGATACCTCCGGCGCGCGCCCGGTCGCGCGGTTCGACGAGCGCACGTACAAACATTTTCAGACGGCGACGGCGCACACCACCTTCGCACTCGGTGAATTCCCCTGGGAGCTTCGGGTGGGCGACAGCATCGTGGCGCGCGACTACGTCGATCCGCCGTACATCCTGAGTGCGGAAGCCAGCGACGGTGAGGTGACGTGGTCGCGGGGCACCTACACGTCGGCCGAGCAGCTCATGGCCGCGTTCAAGGTGGAGACGAAGTTTCGTGCGCCGTCCGGCGTCTTCGCGAATCAGCCCAATCCGTATGCGTTGCCGGCACGCTCGGTGGGGCGTTCGGTGTTGCTCTTTCTGGCCGTGCTCATGGGGATGCTGGTGCTGAACATGGCGACCGCCGCCAATACGACCGTCTTCGAGCAGGGCTTCACCTACGATCGCGCGGACTCCACGAACGCCGCGCTGGTCACGTCGGCGTTTGAACTCACCGGACGGCCGTCGCGCGTCGAGGTGGACGTCAGCGCCAACGTGGACAACGACTGGGTCTACTTCAACTTCGCGCTGATCAATGAGCAGACCGGTGATTCGCGCGAGTTCGATCAGCAGCTGAGCTACTACCGCGGCACGGACAGCGACGGATCGTGGTCCGAGGGAAGTAGGCGCAAGTCCGTGCATCTCGCGGCCGTCCCCTCGGGGCGCTATTTCCTGCGTATCGCGCCCGATGGTGGCGAGGCGTTCCGCTCTGGTGTGGACTATCGCGTCGTCGTAACGCGCGACGTGCCAAGCTATCTGTTCTACCTGTGCGCCTTGCTTGCGCTCACGGTGCCCGCGCTGCTCGCGGTCATTCCCTCGGCATCCTTTGAGGGACGCCGGTGGGCGGAAAGCGACTACGCGCCGGAATCGAGCAGCAGTGATGACGAGGAGGAATAGTTGATGGCGCGCATTTACACCATCTGGGGCGCGGCGGTCCTGCTGCTGCTGGCGGTGGCGCAGTACAGCGGTTGGTCGCTCACCTCGACGAACAACGGCAAGACGAATCCACGCTCGGTACGTGCCAATCCCGGCGCCTACCGTTCACCCTACTATCTCCCGGGGCGCACGCTCCGCGGCAAGTAACGGAGTCCGACCATGGATGCTCTCTGGCAGAATGTGACCAGCGCGGCAGTATTCGCCGGACTCGGCGTGATCCTCTTTGTCGTGGCGTTCTTCATCGTGGACTTCCTCACGCCTGGCAAGCTGTGGCATGAGATCAGCGAAAAGAAGAACACCGCCGCCGCCATTCTCATGGGGTCGGTCGCACTCGCGCTGGGCGTCATTGTCGCCGCTGCAATTCATTGAACGTCGCCCTCTTTGTTTCCGTCTGCCTGATTGCGGCGTGCGGGCTCATCTACGAGCTCGTCGCCGGTGCGCTCGCCTCGTACCTGCTCGGCGACAGCGTCACGCAGTTTTCGACCGTCATCGGGACTTATTTGTTCGCAATGGGGATCGGCAGCTGGATGTCGCGGTTCGTGGTGCGCGGCCTGGTGACGCGGTTTGTCGTCATCGAACTGCTCGTCGGAGTGGTCGGCGGCTTCTCCTCGCTCATTCTCTTCCTCGCCTTCGCCTACACGGACGCGTTCCGTCCGGTGCTCTACGGGCTGGTTGTGCTGATCGGCATCTTTGTCGGTCTCGAAGTGCCGCTGTTGATGCGCATCCTGCGAGACCGATTCGACTTCAAGGATGTCGTTTCGAACGTGCTCACGTTTGACTACATCGGGGCGCTGTTCGCCTCGCTCCTCTTCCCGCTGCTATTGGTACCGCGACTTGGGCTCGTTCGCTCGGCGATTCTCTTCGGGCTGGTGAACGTGCTGGTGGGACTGTGGAGCACGTGGCTCTTTCGTGATGTGCTGGCGCGACCGCGCTGGCTGCAGGCCGGCGGCGTGCTGGCCGTGGTGCTGCTCGGACTTGGGCTCTGGAAAGGGCAGGCGATCACCACCATCGCCGAGGAGGGGATGTACGCCGACCCGATCATTCTCGCGCGCGACACGCGCTACCAGCGCATCATTCTGACCAACTGGAAGGATGATCTGCGCCTGTATCTCAACGGACACCTGCAGTTTGCCTCGCGAGACGAATACCGGTATCACGAAGCCCTCGTGCATCCGGGGCTGAGCGCGCTGCCATCGCGCGCGCGTGTGCTCGTGCTGGGCGGCGGCGACGGACTTGCTGTGCGGGAGATTCTGCGCTACCCGGATGTGCAGCGGGTGACGCTGGTCGACCTCGACGAGGGGATGACGTCGCTGTTTCAGACGCACCCGCGTCTCACGTCACTCAATGGCGGTGCGCTCACCGACCAGCGCGTGGAGGTGATCAACGCCGATGCGTTCACCTGGCTGGACGAACAGGCGCGGCAGTTCGACTTCGTCATCATAGACTTTCCCGACCCATCCAACTACCACGTCGGCAAGCTCTATACGAGTGCGTTCTACCGGTTGGTGCGGCGGCATCTCGCGCCGGACGGACTGGTCGCGGTGCAGAGCACGTCGCCGATGTTCGCGCGTCAGTCGTTCTGGAGCATCGTCGCCACGCTGCAGGGTGCCGGGCTGCGCACGTATCCGTATCACGTCTATGTACCAAGCTTCGGCGAGTGGGGGTTTGTAATTGCGGGCACCGGAGGCTACACCCCGCCCACGACCCTTCCGCCATCGTTGCGATTCCTCACCGTGGCGTCGCTCCCCTCGCTCTTCACGTTCCCCGTGGACATGGGCGCTGTAGCCGCGGAGCCCAACCGGCTGAATGATCAGGTACTCGTGCGCTACTACGAGCACGAGTTCGACGCGATCAACCGCTGAAAATGTTTTCGGAATGCGTGCGTCATGAGCGATAGCCCCCTGTCACGGCGCGAGTTCGTGACATCCGTCACGGTGGCCATGACGGCGCTCATCGGCGCGCCAGCGCTCGTCGGCCTCACGTCCAAGGGCGGACGCACGATCGTGGGCGGCTTTGCGGATGACCAGAGCGCAACGGGGCATGCGCTGCGCGATGGGAAGGGCTTCGGCCGTGCGCGTGAACGCCGTCGCGCCGCCGTCGCGATTGTGGGCGGCGGCATGGGCGGGTTGAGCGCGGCATGGCAGCTCGATCGAACGGGAGTCGATGATTGGGTGCTGCTGGAATTGGCCGACGCGACCGGCGGCAACGCCCGATCAGGAAGCAACGCGATCTCGCGCTATCCGTGGGGGGCGCACTATGTACCGGTTCCCGCCGCCGATGCCACGCACGTGCGCGCGCTCTTTCGCGAGCTGGGAGTGCTGGGCACCGACGGTACGTGGGATGAGCGCACCCTATGCCACTCGCCGCAGGAACGCATCTGGCAGCATGGACGGTGGCACGAAGGACTCGAGCCGCTGGATGCGAGCACCGCGACCGATCGTGCGCAGTTCGCGCGCTTTCAGGACACGATCGATGAGTGGCGCGCCACGGGTGCCTTTGCCGTGCCGTCGGCGCAGGGGCATGCGCGCGGCCTCGCCGGATCGGCCGCTGAATCGCTGCGCGCGCTCGACGCGCAATCGGCCGATGCCTGGATGGAGGCGAACGGTTTCACGGCGCCTGCGTTGCGCTGGTGGGTGGAGTACGGCACGCGCGACGACTACGGAGCGTCACTCACGCAGGCGAGCGCGTGGGCCGCGGTGCACTACTTTGCCGGTCGTGGTGCAGATGACGATGGGCCTCTGACCTGGCCCGAAGGAAACGACTGGATTGCGCGGCGCCTCGTCGCGCGGTTGGACGCGCGCCGTGCGGGCCGAATCGTGCCCAAGGCACCCGTGTGGCAGATCGAGCGCGTCGGACGGCGCTGGTTGGTGCGTTCGCCCGCGATGGACGTCGAGTGCGACGCGATCATCTGGGCAGCGCCGCTGTTCGTGCTGCCGCACGTGTTGCCGTCGGTGCGGCTGCCGGTGCAGATGGAGTATGCACCGTGGGTCGTCGCGAATCTCACGCTCGATCGCGCCCCCGCCGAACGCGGTGCACCGCTGGCGTGGGATAGCGTGATCTACGACAGTCCGTCGTTGGGTTATGTGAACGCCGCGCATCAGTCGCTGGCGACGCCGCGCGCGGAGCAGGTGTGGACCTGGTATCATGCGGTGGTCGACCGACCGGCGAGGGACGCGCGCCGGTGGCTGCAGCAGCAGGCGTGGGGCGCATGGCGCGATCGCATCCTGACCGACTTGTCGCGCGCGCATCGCGATATCGCGGACTGTGTCGTGCGCATCGATGTGATGCGTTTCGGGCATGCGATGGCTCAGCCCACGCCAGGGCTCCTCGACCGGGTACAGACGCTCGCGCAATGGCAGCCGGCGCCTGACCTGTTTGTCGCCCATGCGGACCTGAGCGGGATCAGCTTGTTCGAGGAAGCGCAGTGGCACGGCGTGCAGGCCGCGACGCGCGCCGCACGGCTCGTGCGCGGCAGCTGATCGCGATACGACGCAGCCGCGGCAGTCAGTCTGAGGTCAGTTCGCGGGCGGGGGACCCGCCGCTTCCGGTGCGGCGGTGAGGATGTGTCGCGTGTCGGTTGCGATACGATCCGCGAGGTCGTCGAGGGGCAGGTCGTTACGGTCGGTGCCGAACGGCTCCTCGATTTCCGTGGCCAGCAGTTCGAGCCCCATCGTGGCGAAGAAGGTGAACCTACTCGCGATCACCCTACCGTAGCCGACCTCGCGCACCAGCCCGAACGGCATGATGAGCGCGTACACCGGCAAAAGCTCCTGCTGGATGTCACGGTGCAACGCACGCGCGAGCACCTGAATGCGCGCGTTCGGTTCGTGCGGTGCGGGCACGCCTCGCGGTTTGCGCAGGTGCGCGGCGAGGATGCCGACCCTCCCACCACCGGTCGTACGACGTGTTCGTGCGAAACACGAGCAACAGGCCGAGGATGATGCCAAGGATGGACAGGAAGCTCGGCCCGAGCGGCACGGCTACGCGGATGACGCTGACCTCCATCCACACCACGAACGCCGAATAGAGTCCAGCGGCGAGCACGTCGAGCGCGAGCGTGCGAAAGACCGGACTGCGCGGGAAATCCGCCAGAATGCGGATCCAGTTTTTGGGATCGTACGTGATCATGATCCAACCAACGAAGCCATCCGCGGGACGGCAAAGCGCGCGCACGACTTGCCGCCGCATCTGTCCTGCGGTCGTGGATAACGGGCAGGAGGCGACCGACGCGTATTGGGAGCGTATCCGGAGCGGGTGCACGTGATCAGTGTCGATTGCAGGGGGCACTGATCACGGGCGCCCGTCCGTCAGAACCGGACGACGCTTCCCACGGGGACAGCCAGCGCGATGCGGGAGGTGAGCTTCACCTTCTTGTCGAATGGAACCAGAATCGAGCCGCGGATGGTGATGACCTTGAAGAAGTCCACGGTGGCCGATCGCACAAAGAAGTCGATGCCGACGTTGTGACGCGCCAATTGCAACGTCTCGTCGCCAAGCACAACGGCGCTGTCCGCGCTCCAGCGGCGCAGCAGTGACATCGACAGCGACGATCCCTGAAACGGTGAACCGCCCATTTCCAGCGCTACCGCATGCACGCCCCAGTAGGGCACCGTGCCGAACACTTTGACCTGTCCACCAACTGCGACCAGGCGCTCGGGGACATCACTCTCGACCCGCTTGGTGAACCTCTGCCCGACGTTGAGCAGTAGCGATGCTTCCGTCAGTCGCTGTCTCGGTGCCGATGCGTTGGCCGAATCCTGCCGCGAGGTCAGGGCAAGATCCACGTTCGACATCACATGCATCTTGAAGGGAATCCGGAAGCGAAAGCGCAAGTCGAAGAACTCGCTCTCCGGTGCTACACCGCTGATGGTCTTGAGTGCGCTGATGCCCACGAGATTGTTGTCGTAGTCGCTCTCGGGATCGTGCACAAATGGATTGGACGAGGCATCGCTGCCCTTGGATCCCCCAAGCACTGTGAACACCAGTTTCAGTTCACTCGTGCGCGCCCGAGCCCGAAGATCATCGAAGATGATGCGTCCGTCGATACCGGTTTCCTTCATCGTCGTGCCACCGATGCTCGCTCCAAATTGGTACAGGTCCTCGCACTCCCATCTCGCGAGCGCCGTCCGCGTCGCCTGAGCGGTGCCGTTGCTCCTGTTCAGTCGCGGCAGGGTGCGCGCGCACAAACTCACGTGAATCGGAACGCCGGCGACGGGATTGCCCGCGCCATCGGTAACCTTCACCATCGGAAGGGACGACAGCACCGAGTCAAACGCGATCCGCGTCGGTGGCTGCCCGAGAATCTCGATCCGACCCGCGCGCCCCGGTCGCACGGTCACGGGCATGCTGCTGGCTGCCGAACCGCTCAGGAAGTTCAATCGGTTCGCGCCCGCCTGCGTGGAGAGTCGCAAGGACGCGAAGGTCGACGCACCGGCGGCGTCCGTGGTACCGGTGCCCAGCGACTGCCCGTCGTCGCTGCGAACAAGGATTGGCGCACCGGGCACCGCAACCTTGTCTGCCGAGAGGGCGACGATCGTCACCGGAGGAATCGGTTCGCCTGAGATCACGTCGGCAGGCCTGTTGCTCACAAACACCAACTCGGACACCGGCGGTATGGCGAGTGCGATACTGACGCTTTGCGAGCCCGCATTGCCGGCCCGGAACTGCAGCGAGACGCTACCACAACCCGCGAGGTGACAGTCGGCCGTGGCCCGCAACTTCGGAAACGTCGCCACGCCCTCGTCATCCGTGCGCGCGATCTCTCCGGAGAGACTGGCCGCGCCGCCGCTCCGCACCGCAACGACCGCAACGTCCGCCACTCCGCTGCCGTCGCGTGACAGGACCCGCACCCTCGGCTCGCCAACAAGGCCGCCATTGTTCGCACTGGCGTTCGGCCGCTGTTCAAGCACCACGCTGGCCACGTCGCTCCCGCCCAACAGCAGTACTGTGGCGGACGAGGTCTGCCCATCCGCGACCGATTGAACGGCGAGATATACCACCCTCGGCTCACCGGTGATGCGCGTCGCAATGAACGTTGCGCGGCCCGCGGAATCCGTATGCACCACCGCGTTCTCGATACGACCGTCGCCATATGAGCCTGCCGACGGGCCGATGACGAGACGGAGGGGCAATGACGCTGCGGCCGCTCCGGTGCGATAACGAACGGTGATGGTCGCCTGATTGAGTCGACCCTCCGCCGGATCCTTGAAGCTGGGAAGCACGCTCCAGTCGAAGACCAGCGTCGAATCAGCCCGGTTCGCTGGTACGACCGCCATCGCACTGTGCGCGTCGGCTGACCCGTTCTGCGCTCCTTGCTGCGCGGGCAACCGGAGCCCAACCACCACCAAGGCGATGCAGACGAGCGACACGCACGATCGCGAGCGGGTTACAACTGATGTATGGACTTGTTCGTACATGACCAACTCCTGGCAGCAACTGCCGTCGAGTGATACATCCCCCGCGCCCCCGATCCGGCCCGCGGGTCGCGCGTACCCTCGCGCATCCGCATCAGCCGTCCCTCAACGATTCCTCAACGCACCGCTCGCGCGGCTGGCCTGGGCGGCCTCGCCTGCGCGCACTGGCGCCAAGCCCGACGACCACGCTGATTCCGCGCATGGTCCGGCTGCTGACATTGGGTGGCATGGCAATGACGAAGGACGGCGCGTCACTTTCGTGGATTCAGCGAGGGTGGCAACGTGGCGCGCTCTTCGCCCTGCTGGCGGCCGCGGGCAAGCGCGGCGCCGATCGCGAAACTGTCTCGACGCTGCTCTGGCCCGACCGTGCGGAGTCCGCCGCGCGCCACTCGCTCGATGAATTGCTCAGCCGCGCGCGCCGCGAAATCGGCGTGCGGGACCTGTTCACGACAGGCATGGTGGTCGCGCTCAACCCGTCCTGCATTTCGGTCGATCTCGACGAGTTCGACACCGCCATCGCGACCGATCATCTCGAACGTGCCGTCGCGCTTTACGTCGGTCCCTTCGCCGATGGATTGCGCCTCGCCGAGTTGGACGAGGCCGAGCGACGACTGCTCGCCACGCGAGGCAGAGTTGCCGAGCAGTGCCGCCGCGCGCTCGAGACGCTCGCCGAACGTGCCACGGCGCGGCAGGCGCACGCCGACGCGGTGACGTGGTGGCAGCGCGCAGTCGTCGCGGATCCCTTCAGCGCGCGCGCCACCAAGGGCTATCTCGCGGCCCTGATCGCCATCGACGAAACAGCGCGCGCCATTTCCCATCTGCGCGTCTATCGCACGATGCTCCGCGATCAATTGGACATCGAGGCTGACGAGGACCTCGACCGCATCGAAGCGCAGCTGCGCACAAGCCCCTCACACACCGCGCTGGCCCAGCCAGCGACGTCGGAGCCACCGCAGCGCGGTGCGCGAGGTCCCTTCTTTCCCGACCCAACGGACGGTGATGGCTCGCAAGCCGAACGCGAAGGTCAGCTGCAGCGGCTCCTCGGCGACCGCTACACCCTGGGGCCTCTGATCGAGGTGGGCAGTCTAGGCTCAGCCTATCGCGTCAGCAGTCGCGAACGGGCGAGGCCTGCCGAGTTGCACGTGTTCGGCATACCGCTCGATGGCGCCGAAGCTGCCGCGCGGTTCACGCGCACGTTCGCTCGCGTCAACTCACTCTCACATCACGGTATCGTTCCGGTCTTCGACTGCGGAGTACGGCACGGCATCGGCTACTGCGTCGTGGCGTCGCGCCCGGGAAATTCGCTGCGTGATATCCTGCGCCGCGAGCGCAGCCTCTCGCTTGCCGACGCGCTGACGATCGCTCGCGGCGTGGCCGATGCCCTGCGATTCGCCCACGAGCACGGCGTCGTCCACGGCGACGTGCGTCCGAAGCGTGTGTGGATGGCTGGCGGTGCGCCGGTGCTCGGCGGCCTCGGCGTGGTCGACGCGCTCAGCGGCGATCCATTGCGGGGGCGCTCGACGATCGTCGCCCTTGGCTCGCCGGTCTACCAAAGCCCGGAGCAGTTGCTCGACGGCGTCGGCGCAGATGTGGCGTCGGACGTGTACGCGTTCGGCAGTCTCGTGTATGAATTGCTCGTCGGCGAGCCGCCCTTCGGCGCACGGGCTGGCGTGTCAGTGGTGCGTCGTAAAATGGTCGAAGATCCCGTGCCGGTGCGCGATCTTCGGCCGACCGTGCCGCCGGAGGTCGAACAGCTCGTCATGCGCTGTTTGTCGCGCGTCCCCGGCGACCGTGACCGTCGCGTGCCGACTATTCCGCCTACGCTGTCGTGAATGTCTCGAGGCGAACCGCAGCGCCGTCGTCCGCCAGCTGCCATGCGCCGGCGGCGGCGCCGAGCGCAAAGCACGTCGCACCGCTGCCGCTGAGCATGCCGATGGCCGGCTGCCCCGTGTCGCGCGCCTTTTCCGCCCACGCGCGCAACGGCGGCAAGACCGTCGCCACGCCGTCGTGCAACGCGAGCACCACCGGCTCGAAGTCGTTCGCGGCCAGCGCGCTGATCGACGCCCATGAATTGAACGCGCTCGTGTCGTAGGCGCGCGCCGTGACCCGCTCCTGGTGTGCCTCGCGCCCACGCGCGAGCGCACCGTACGCCGCACCGGTGCTGACGCCCTGCGCAAATGCGAAAAGTGAAACGGGAACCGACGGCAACTCTGGGAGCGCGATCATTCGGTCGCCACGCCCCCACGCCAGCGCGAGGTCGGTGTCCAGCACGAAAAACGGAACGTCCGCGCCCAGTGCACCGGCCAACTCCAGCAGACGCGCCGGACCGATCGGCGTGGGCGACATCTGCTCCATGGCGCGCAGCACCGCGGCCGCATCGGCGCTGCCGCCGCCCAGCCCGCCGCCCACCGGAATGTGTTTCTCGATGGTGATCGCCCATCCGGGCTGCCATCCGCTCACGCTCGCGTACGACTCCGCCGCACGCCAGGCGAGATTGTGCTCCGGTGGACCGAGTCCGGCGGCTGGCATCGTCGGGCCGTCGCACGTCAGCGTGCGCACCGCCACATCCGTACGCACACGTACCACGTCATGCAGTTGCAGCCGCTGCAAGAGCGTCTCGATGCCGTGATAGCCGCTGCGCTCGCGCGCGAGGATACGCAGCAGCAGGTTGACCTTCGCGTGCGCACGGATCACGCGCTGGCCCGGCGCAGACCGTTCCGGCGCCACGTCCTGCACCGCGTCATCCCCGGCGTCGCTCACATGATCCGTCATGCCGCGGCTTGCGGCTTCTGCATGCTGCCCACGCTCAGCCCCAGTCGCACGAAGTACACCGCGCCAACGACCGTGATGGGAATGAAGGTCAGGATGTGAATGCCGATCGCCCAGCTCACCGCGAGTTCACGCGGCACGCCGTACACGCCCAGCCCCAGAATCGAGGCGGTCTCGAAGACGCCAAAGAATCCCGGTGAGCTCGGCAACGCCACCGCGATCGCCTGCACACCTTGCAGAAACAGCGCGGCGGTGAACGGAACACGAATGCCAACGGCGAGGAAGCCGATGTAAATGCTGATGGCGTTCACCAGCCAGTGTGCGATGGCCCAGAGCAACACAGCGAGAAAGCGTCGGCCGTCCTTGAGCACCGCCAGTCCGCCCAGTCCGTGTTCAACGAGTCGCACGATCGTGTCGCGCCTCGCGGGCAGCACCTTGCCCGCAATCGTGCCCACCAACGACATCACGCGCGCGTGCTGCAACACCACCGCGTAACACAGCGCCACCAGCACGACCATCGCCGTGATCCCGCCGCTGGCCAGTTCGGGGATCGTGCGCCCGGCCAGCGTGATACCGGGCGGGAACGCCGGATCGAGCATCGAACCGAACATCAGCGCGAAGAGCACGATCGCATCGAAAATGCGATCGACCGCGAGGGATCCGAACGACGTGGTGATCGCCACCTTCGGCACCTCGCGCGTGAGCGCGAACGCGCGCGCAAACTCGCCGGCACGCAGCGGAAAGACGTTGTTCATCATCATGCCGATGGCGGTACTGCGCCACAGCGGCCCGAAGGGCAGCCGACCGGCGATCGGCTCGAGGATGGTGCGCCAACGTCGGGCCCGCAGCGGAAAGATGCAAAAGTTGACAAGCACGGCGGCAACCAGCAGCGGCACGTTCGACTCGCGCAGCACCGCCCATACTTCGGATGGCGAGACTTCGCGCAGCGTCCACCACAACAGGCCCGCGCTGAGCGCGATGCCGAGTCCACTCTTCCAATCCAGCTTCACGTGGTCGCCGCCAGGTCGAGCAGATCGGACAGTTCTTCGAAGAGGGCGTGCGCCGCCGGATCGGCCAGCGAACCTCGCTGCCAGTAGACCTGCAACTCGTCGCGCACTTCACGCGCACGTTTCACCGCCGACCGTCCGCGGTAGAGCAACGTCTCGATCGGCACGATGACCGGCTCCGGCTCCGGCATCGCGTCTTGTTCCGTAACGCCACCGGACACGATCCCCGACTGCGCATCGGCCCAGGCGAAGCTCGACTCCTTCACCCGTTGCGCCAACTGCTGATCGGTGAGTTCGCGATCCATCAGCAACTGCGCGAAGGCCTGAATGGCGATGCGCTCGCGCGGCTGTGCCAGCGGCGCGCGCGCCATACGGGTGGCCAGCGTGACGATGCTCGCCGCGCCGTAGCTCTCCCCCACATCAGCGAGCCCAAGCAGTGCGCGGCGGATGCCGTCGCTCAACGCGAGTTGCGATGGGCCCGGCTTGCTCTGGGCCAACGCCGCCGATTCGCGTGCCACGCCGTCGGCCGCCGCCGCCACATCATGCCGAAAGCGCATGGCGATGGTGATCGGCGGTTCGGTGTTCCGCTCGATGATTGCCGGCAATCCGTCGTCCGGGAAAAAGCGCGAGATTGGCACCACCTGACTGGCTGGCGAGGCAACCGGCGCGCTGGTGGCGAGGTAGCCCGCCGCGACCGAGGCCAGCGCCACCGACTGGATGCGGCTGCGTCGTTGTTCGGCCTCACTCCACTGCGGCGTACGTGCAACGAGGGCGCGCATTTCGGCGAGGGCACCGCGGACGGCAAAGTGGAGGCGCTGGTCCCACCGCAGCTCGCCCTCACGCACACCGGCGGCAATCCGCTCGACGGTAGATGCGAGATCGGGCAGCCCGTCGAGTCGCGTCATGGTCGCGCTGCCACGAAGCGCGCGCGCCTGCGTCAAAAAAGCCGTGGCATCGGGCGCGATCTTTTCCGCATCGGCCAGCAGCTGGTCGAGGCGATCGAGATACTCGGTCGCCTCCTTCTGGAAGAACTCGATCAGGGCTTGCGGAGCGCTCATTGGAGGGGAAGGGTCAACGGGTTCGCGCCATGTCCATGGCCGCACGGATTTCCCGCACGGCCTCAGCAAGCCCGACAAAGATGGCGCGGCCGACGATGGCGTGCCCGATGTTCAGTTCTTCGATCTCCGGAATGGCGGCCACCGGTCCCACATTCTCCACGTTCAGTCCGTGCCCCGCGTGCACCGCCAACCCCAGCGAGGCCGCCAAGGTGGCACTGTCGGCCAACGCCGCCAACGTGGCCCGGTCGGACGGCGCGTGCGCGTACTGTCCCGTATGCAGCTCAATGGCGTCGGCGCCGAGCGCGTGCGACCGCTGGACCGCGTCGGACGTCGGGTCGATGAACAGACTGGCACGCACCCCCGCGCGTTTCAGGCGCGCGATCGCCGTGGAGAGCGCCTCCGACCCACGCGCCAGCTCCAGTCCGCCCTCGGTCGTCACTTCCTCGCGCCGTTCGGGTACGAGAGTGACTTCCCTGGGACGGAGCTGCTCCGCCAGCGTCACCATGTCGTGCGTCGCGGCACATTCCAGGTTCAGGACTGTTGTGATACTTGTGGCCAACCGGTGAACGTCGTCGTCCTGTATGTGACGGCGGTCTTCGCGCAGGTGCGCGGTGATACCGTCGGCGCCGGACCGTTCGCACAACAGCGCGGCGGCGACCGGGTCGGGGAAGACGCCGCGTCGGGCTTGTCGCAGCGTGGCGACGTGGTCGACGTTCACGAACAGACGCTGGTACGGTCGAGGAGAGTACATGTCCGGTGGCAAACGAGAGTCATCATTACCGCAGGGGGATTTCGTGGTCCGTCAGGAACAGGTCCAGTCGACGCAGCGTAGGCGCACCATTGCAGGCTCCATGACCCGGTCGGGCGCCCGCGCGGCGTTCGCGCTGACGGTCGCGCTGGCCGCCTGTACGCGCACGGTCAGCACATCGCCGCCCGTCATTACCAGCAAGAGTGCGCCCGCGGCCGCAGGAAACGTCACGGGAGCGACATCGTCCCGCGCGGCGATCGAAACCTTTCTCGCAGCCGTCAAAGCCTCCGACCTGCAGGCCATGTCCGGCATCTGGGGCACCAACAAGGGTCCCGCGCGCGACCTCATGAAGCGCGAGGAACTGGAAAAGCGCCTCGTGGTCATGCAGTGCCTGCTGATGCACGACAAATGGAGCTTCGTGGGCGATTCCCCGATGCTGCAGACGGGCGGCCACCAGCAATGGCAGGTGGAGCTGACCCGCAAGTCGTCGGTGGCCAAGACCGCCTTCAATACCGTGCCGGGCCCCGGCGGTCGCTGGTTTCTGGACGACGTGGACGTGACCCCGCTGCGCGAGTTCTGTCGCTGACACCGGCGGCACCGGCAGGACGACGCCTATTGCGACTGCGCTTGCCACGGTCGCTAGTATTCAGACAACTCGACGAGCACACCACCCGTCCCACTGGGATGCAGGAAGGCGATCCGCTTGCCGTCCGCGCCCAGACGCGGGTTCTCGTCGATAAGCCGGAGCCCGGCTGCGCGGCACTTGTACAACGTGCTGTCCAGATCGTCCACGGCAAAGCAGACGTGATGGATTCCGGGGCCGCGCTTGGCCACGAACTTCCCGATGGGTGAGTCTTCCGACTCGGCTTGCAGGAGTTCCACCAGCGATTCTCCGGCAGCAAGGCCCGCAATGGCAGCGCCGTCGGCGTCGTCCAGCGGGACTTCGGGCATGCCGAGGATGTCTCGGTAGAACGGAATCAATGCGTCGAGGGTATGTACAGCGATGCCGATGTGGGCGATGCGCGTACCGCGGCGGACAGGTTCAGTCATATAGGTTTGGCGTGGGCTGACACCTGAATTCTAATCCTGACGACACGTGCGGGAGAGCCCGGGTCACACCGGCGCCGCACGATGGAGCACACGATGGCAAACGCGGTAGAAGTGAAGGACGACAACTTCGCGACGGAAATCGAAGGGCAGCCTGGCCTTTCGGTGGTGGACTTCTGGGCGACGTGGTGCGCACCCTGCCGGATGATCGCACCGATCGTCGAGCAGCTGGCCACGGACTACGCGGGCAAGGCCAAGGTCGCCAAGCTCGACGTGGACAACAATCAGAAGACGGCCGCGCGCTTCAACGTGCGCTCGATCCCCACCATCCTGTTTTTCAAGGACGGCAAGCTGGTCGATCAGGTCGTAGGCGCAGTGCCTCGTCCGGCGCTCGAAGCGAAGTTCAAGGAGCACGTCTGAGTCAGGCGGTTGCTTCGCGCAGTCACCGTGCCCGGGGCGAACCGCTCCGGGCACGGTGCGTTCCGGCGGTCTCGTGACTTACACCGAGCGGACCGACGACGCGCCGACCGATCCGACGGACGAGACTTTCGTCCCCGATGCATTGCACGGCTCCGATCACGCGACGCTGCCGGCCGAGCTCGCCGCCGGCGCCGCGCGGCTGCTCCCGGAAGCGGCCATTCCCGGCGCACTGCACATCGTCTCCACGCCGATCGGTCATCTGGGCGACATCTCGCTGCGCGCGCTGGCCGTCCTGCGCGAAGTGCGCGCCGTCTGCTGCGAAGACACCCGCACCTCGCGGACACTCCTGCAGCGCTATGGGATTCACACGCCGATGGTCGCGCTGCATGAGCACAACGAAGCGCAAACCACGCCTCGTGTCCTCGATCGCTTGCGGGCCGGCGAGGCGATCGCTCTCATCAGCGATGCCGGGACGCCGCTGGTTTCCGATCCGGGCGCGCGATTGGTCAATGCGGCGGTGGCGGCCGGCCGTCGCGTCGTCCCGATCCCGGGGGCGTCGGCGACCCTCGCTGCGCTGGTCGCTTCGGGGATCACGCCGCACCCGTGCACGATCCTCGGTTTCCTGCCGCGAAAGGGCGCGGAGCGCGGTGAACAGCTCAAGCTCGCCGCACTGCTGCCGCACGCGGTGGTACTCTTCGAAGCGTCAGGACGCGTTGTCGCCACGCTGCGCGATCTGGCGGCAGTGGCTGGCGGCGGGCGCCAAGTGGCCGTCGCACGAGAACTGACCAAGAAGTTCGAGGAAATCCGGCGCGGAACGCTCGACGAACTCGCTGCGTACTACGAAGATACCGGGCCACGCGGTGAGATCGTGCTCGTGCTCGGCGGGGCGACCCTCGTCGCCGCGACCGAAGACGATCTGCGTGCCGTCGCTGCGGACCTCCGCGCCGAAGGCCGACGACCGCGCGACATCGTCCAGCTGCTGATGGATGAACATGCTGCCAGTCGCAACCTCGCCTACCGTCTCGCTCACGACACCTGAAGAGGCTACACCACCTGATGCGGCGCCTGCGTTCCGTCCTGCTGCTGTCCACGTTCGCATGCGTCGCCGTTGCGGCCACGCCGTTCGTCCCTGCGCCCGACGCCGTCGTGTCGGCCGGGCCGGGGCGTCTGGCGATCGCACGCCTCCAGTACGACGGTGGCGGGGACTGGTACGCCAATCCGTCCAGCATCCCGAACCTGCTGGCGGCGATCGCCGAGCGCACCGCGCTGCCAGTCGAGCGCACCGAAGCCAAGGTCAGACTCACCGACTCGTCGCTCTTCGATTTCCCGTTCCTGCACGTCACCGGCCACGGCGCGATCAAGCTGAGCGAGCTCGAAGTTACCCGGTTGCGCGAATACCTCACGCGTGGCGGATTCCTGCACGTGGACGACAACTACGGACTCGACGAATCCTTCCGCGCCGAGATCAAGCGCGTCTTTCCGGACCGTCCGTTGGTCGAGGTGCCCCACAAGCACCCGATCTATCATCTGGTGTACGACTTCCCGAATGGGCCGCCCAAAGTGCACGAGCACGACGGCAAACCCGCGCAGGGGTTTGGCATCTTCATCGGCAACCGTCTCGCGGTCTATTACACCTACTCGGCCGACCTCGGCAACGGGTGGGAGGACGTGGGTACGTATCCTGATCCTCCGGCGCTCCACGAGCAGGCCATTCGCATGGGTGTGAACCTCTTCACGTATGCGGCCACGAGCCGGGTGCAGCCGTGACCGCGCCGGCGCTGCGCACCGGGGCCGCCGTTGGCTCCACGATGACACTCGAGCAGCGACTTTTGCGCGAACAGTCTACGCTTCGTGTGCGCGCGATGCTCGTGGTCGGGTTGACCGTGCTGGCGATTGTATCGGTGTGCCTGGCTTTGGGCGCGATGACGTTGGGAAGCGGACGATGGATGACGCTGCCGCGCGTCATGCCTGTACTGGTGTGGCTGCTCGCCGCGGTGGCCGCGGCACTGGCCGTGATGTGGCTGCGCGGGCGCGATGCGAATCTGATGTCATTGCGTGCGCTGGCCGCTACGGTCGAAGATGAAATGCAGTTGCGCTCGGGGTCGTTGCGCGGCGCGCTGGAGGTCGGACGGCAGGGCGTCCTCGGTGCGCGAGCCGCGCAGGATGTCGCGCGCCGTCTCACGCCGGGTGTGCTCGCGCCGCAACTCGCGCAGAAGCTCGCGCGGGCGCTCGCGGCGGCCGCGGTATTTGCACTGCTGGCCGTGGCCGCGCTCGTCGTTTCGGCGCGTGGATCGCGTGACGGTTTCGCCGCCGTCATGCACCCGATCATGGCGTGGCGCGGCCTGCTGCTGCCGCCGCTCGCGTTCGACCGTCTCCCCGCATCGGTGCCGCGCGGCATGCCGCTGACCGTGCGCATCGTCGCCACCGGCCGGCAGACCGTGGTGGTCTCCCGACGTGCGGCCGGCGAAGCGTGGCGCGATACGACGCTGCGCGTGCCCGAAAACGACGGGGGCTTTACCGCACTTGCGTTAGGGCCCGTGCGTGCGCCAGTCACGGTGCGCGTGAGCGATGGTCGCGCCCCGGAAGTGGAAGCGACGATTGCCGTGGCCGATCGTGGCTGGATCGGCGATGTCGCGCTGTACGCGACTTATCCGACGTACTTGCAACGCGTGAACGAAACGATCGAGCCCGTCCCGCCCATTCGGGTGCCGCGCGGCACACGGGTGCGCATCAGCGCGAGTCTGCGGGGCGGTGCGCGCGATGCGTACCTCACCAACGGTATCGACACGGCGCGCTTTGTCGGTGATTCGGCGGTGAGCGCGGAGATCACCCTGGACCGCGACAGCAAGTGGGTGTGGATCGCGTCCACGACGTCGCGCGACGGCGAGTCCACACTGCCCACCGAAGTGCCCGACGAGTTGGCGTTCACCGTGGTACCCGATCGGTCGCCCGACATCGTCATTCGGGCACCACTCACCGACACCGCCATCGGCGCGCGTGGAACGGTGCCGATCATCGTGCAGGCCGGCGACGATCACGGCATCGCGAATGTGGCACTGCAGGTCTGGCGCGAGAGTACATCGGCCAACGCCGCGGACAACGCGACGGCCAAGCGCATGCGGGAACGCATCGAGATCGCCGATCCGGCCGAGCCGTTTTTTCTCGGTGGCGCAACCGTGGTGCTGGATGGCCGCAACCTCGAGCCGGGCGACAAGCTGCATGTGGTCGCCGTCGCCACCGACGATTCGCCGTGGCGTCAGCAGACGCTGAGCCCCGAAGTGATTCTGCGCGTACCGAGTTTGACGGAGCAGCGGACGATGGCGCGTGCGCTGGCCGATTCGCTGGCCTCGCGCGCGTCGCAGATGGCGCAACAGGAAAAGCGTCTCCAACAGAACACCGAGGACGCCGCGCGCAGCCGCGAACTCAAGGCGGGTGGCAATCAGGCCAACTCCCAGACGAACGGCGGCGCCAAGCAGCAGGGGAAAGAAGGGCAGATGAGCTTCTCGCAGGCGGAGAAGGCCAAACAGCTCGGACGCGATCAGCAGCAGTTGGGCGCGAAAGTCGATTCGCTGCGCAACAGCGCGAAGGAGCTCGAGGATCGACTCAGGAACGCCGGCGCACTCGACACGGCGCTGCAGTCGCGCATGCGCGATGTGCAGCGGTTGTTGCGCGAAGCGATGTCGCCCGAAATGCAGAAGCAGCTCGCCGCGCTCGAGAAGAGTACCGAGCGCTTGAGCGGAACCGAGGCGCAGCAGTCGATGCAGCAGCTGGCCGCGCAGCAGCAGCAGATGCGTCAGCAGTTGGAGAAGAGCGCCGAGATGCTCAAGCGCGCCGCGCTGGAAGGCGCAATGAGCACGCTCCGAGACGATGCCAACGATCTGGCCAAGGCGGAGCGTCAGCTTGCCGACCGGATGGACGCGAACAAGCAGAACGGTGCAGGCGACAAGACCGGCAATAAGCCGGGCGCACCCAAGCCCGGCGAGAAGGGCGCGCCGGACGGGCGTGAAATGACGCCCAAGGAACTCGCTGATCAGTCGCGCCAGCTGGAAAAGGAGATCGAACGACTTTCCAAACGACTGGAAGAAGCGGGGGCCAAGCCGGGAGCGAGCAAGACCAAGGCTGCGCAGCCGATGGCCAATCAGGCCGCGGACGCCATGCAGAAGGCCGCAGAACAGGCCGCAGAACAGGCCGCCGAAGAGGCAGCCAACGAAAGCGGCACGCAGCAGACGGCACAGCAAAAGGCCCAGCAGAACGCGCCGCAGAGCGCGCAGCAAAAGAACGGACAGCAGGACGTCGAGCAGAAAAACGGGCAGCCGGGCGAGCAGGGGAAGCCCGGAGATCCGAACGCCGCACAGCGCGGCCAGCAGGCGGCCAAGCCGGGCGAGAAGGGGACAGAAGACCCGACGGCCAAGGGCGCGCCGCAGGCGGGGAAGCAGGGTCAGCCGCAGCCAGGCGGACAGAAGGGCGAATCGAAGGATGGTCCCAGCGGATCGGAGCAGGGACAGTCGAGGGATGGCCCGCAGGGGAAACCGGGCGGCGGTCAGGGTGGCGGCGCTGGCGCTGGCGAGGCGCGCAAGGCGGCCGACGCGATGGATCGCGCGGCCAGGCAGTTGGCTTCGGCGCGCGAGTCGCAGGTGGACGCGTGGAAGACGGAGTTGTCGCAGGAGCTCGATCAGTCGATCAACGAAACGATGCAGCTCGCGCGGCAGCAGGCGGAGTTGGAGCAGAAGGCGCGCCAGCAGGGAGGCACGCAGGGGATGCAGGGCGAGCAGGGCGCGCTGCAGCAGGGCGTGCAGCAGGCCGCAGAACGGCTGGAGAAGGCGGGACGTAGCTCGTCGTTGTTGTCGCAGCGATCGCAAAAGGCCATGGCCGATGCACAGCGGCGCGTGGGCAATGCGACGCAACAGATGAGCAACTCCTCGCAACCGGGGGGTTCGGAAGCGTCACAGTCGGCAATGAAGGACGCGACCGATGCGCTGAATCAGGCACTGAGCTCGCTCGTGCGCGATCGTGAAAAGATCAACAACGCGCAGTCGGCGTCCGGCTTCACGGAGATGATGGAGCAGCTCAAGCAGCTCGCGCAGCAGCAGGGCGCGCTGAACGGTCAGATGCAGGGGCTCAACATGATGCCTGGCGGTGCGCAGGGCGAAGCCGCGCGCAAGCAGGCGCGCGCGCTGGCCCGTCAGCAGAGAGAAGTCGCGAAGACACTCGCCGACGTGTCCGATGCCGACCAGACCGGTCGCACCGACGCGCTCGCGAAAGAAGCGCAGACGCTCGCGCAGCAGATCGAGCGCAGTGGCATCGATCCGAACGTTGCCGCGCGGCAGCAGCAGTTGTATCGCCGTCTGCTCGACGCGGGGCGTTTTTTGGAGCGTGACGAGCGCGATGATCAGGGGCCGCGTGAAGCGAAGGCCGGCGGTGCGGGTGGCGCGCGCACCGGCGTGGACGGTCCGCAGTCGGGGAAGGCGGCCACCAAGTTTGCGCCGCCCACCTGGAACGAGTTGCGCGGGCTCGGCGCCGACGAGCGGCGTCTGGTGATCGAGTACTTCCGTCGTCTCAATGGCAGCACGCCGTAACGCCCCGCTGCTGCGCGCGCTGCGCGCCGCGTGCGCGTGCGTGGGGGCGAGTCTGACATCCGCTCCGACCGTGCGTGCGCAGACGGCGACGACGACCGCCGCCGCGGCGGACACCACGGATCAGTTGGGGATCGCGCTCGACGCGGAAGAAAAGGGAGAACTCAAGCGGGCCGCCACGGCGTATCGTGCCGTGCTGCAGCGTGCGTTGGTGCCGGGCGGTGGCGAGGGCGATCGCATTGCGCTCTCGCTGCTGGGACTCGAGCGCATCTGGGCCGAAACAGGTGCGCGCGATTCCATCGTGCCGGTGGTGCAGCGGGTGCTGGCCATCCGCCCCACCGATCCAGTGGCGCGCGGCATTCAGCTCCGTTCCCTGATGAGCCTTGGTCGCGACGAAGACGCGCGGCTCGCGTTCATCTCGTGGCGACGTGCCGTCGGCGGCGATGGAGCGCCGTTCCGTGAGTATGCGCGGTTGCTGCTGGCGGCGGGGCGCGCGCAGGCGGCCGACTCCATTCTCGGCGAGGCCGGACGATTGCTTGGCGCCGCCGGCATGATCGCCGGCGAAGTGGCACAACTGCATGTGGCGCTCGGACGCTGGTCGGCTGCGGCAGTGTCGTTTCGCGACGCGCTGTCCAACCAGCCGTATCTCGAATCGGCCGCGATGTTCGCGCTGCAGCGCGCGCCCGCTCCGGCGCGTGATTCCATTCGCACCGTGCTGATCGCGGCGCCAATCTCGCTGCTGCCGCGCCGATTGTTGTCGTCGTTGGAGTTGGCGTGGGGCGAACCGCGACGTGCATGGACGGCCCTGTCGACGGTCAGTGTCGACGATTCCACGGCGGCCGCCTGGCGCGACTTCGCGGAGCGGGCGGAATTTGCGCAGGCGTGGCCCGTGGCGCGCGACGTGTGGATGTCCGTGCTCGAGCGGCGTGGCGATCTTGAGGCGCAGCGCCATGCGGCACAGGCAGCGCTCAATGCCGGTGACGCGGTGGCGGCGCTCGATCTCGCCACGCGTGCCCCCGGGGCGCGCCAGCGCGATCTGGCCGCCGTGCGCGTCCGGGCATTACTGCCCATCGAGATTGCAGCACTTGGCGAGCTCGGTCGCGCCAAGGAGGCGCAGGCCCGACTCGACGCCAGCGCGTCGATGCTTGATGAACCGTCGCGCGCGGCGATGACGAGGCCTTTGGTGAGTGCCTGGCTGCGGAGCGGCGACCTGACGCGCGCCCGTGCGGCCGTGGAGGGCACCGACCTTGCCGACGACGACGAAACGGCGGGCTGGTTGGCGCTCTACGAGGGAGATCTCGCCGCGGCGCGCAAACATCTCGTGCGCGCGGATACCAAGCGCGCCGAGTTGGTGGACGCACTTGGCCTGCTGGCGCGCACGCGCGCGACCGAGTCGACGGGGTTGGGGCAGGCGTTCATGGCGCTGGCGCAGCGGGACAGCGCGACCGCGTCGGCGCGGTTCGTGGCGCTCGCCGACTCGCTGGGTGAGGCGGCGCCCGCGCTGCTCTCGCTGGCCTCTCGCATCGAGGCGGCGAAGAGTCGTCCCGTCGCGGAGGGCAAGACACCTGTGGCACTCACGGCGATGACGCTCTGGGATCGGATCATTGCCAGCTATCCCAAGTCGCCCGAAGCACCGGAGGCGTTGCTCGCCTCGGCGCGGGCGCTGCGCGATGCGGGCAGCGTGCCGGCTGCCGTCACCCGCTTCGAATCTCTGCTCGTCGATTATCCTGAGAGTGCGTTGCTGCCGCAGGCGCGTCGCGATCTCGAACGTCTGCGCGGGCAGGTACCGCCTGACAACAGGTTTCAGTCATGAGTGGGGAGATATGAGTCTGCGTGGAACCAGATCGTGGCGAGTCGGCATTGCGGCGGTCGCGATGGTGTTTGCGAGCGGCGTCGCGGCGCAGGCGCAGAACCTGCTCGTGCCCATGGACGACAGTCAGCGCAATCACCTCAAGGCGTACGGGGTGGCGTATCTCGCGCTCAAAACCGGGCAGAAGGCGGAGTGGTTGCTGAACTATCGCGGCGGCTCGTTCCTGCTCCCCGATGCGCCCGATCTGCGTCGTCGTGCGGCGCTCGATGGCGTGAGTGTGGAGCCGATCAGCGACGGCGCCGTGGCCTCCGCGCGGGCGGAGATCGCCGGGGCCAACATGGACGTGGTGGTGCTCGAGCGCGCGCCGAAGATCGCGATCTACCGCCCGGCCAATCAACCGCCCTGGGACGACGCCGTCACGCTGGCGCTCACCTATGCCGGCATTGATTTCACGTCGGTGTGGGATGACGATGTCATGCGCGGCGATCTGTCCAAATACGACTGGGTGCACTTGCACCACGAAGATTTCACTGGACAGTTCAACAAGCTCTTTCTCGCCTATCGCGACGCACCGTGGTTCGTGGCGCAACGCGAGCGCGACATCGCCATGGCCAAAAAGTTCGGGCTTCCCGATGTGCCCGCGCTCAAGAAGGCCGTGGCCGACAACATTCGCGGCTTCGTCGATCGCGGCGGTTTTCTGTTCGCGATGTGCGGCGCGACGGAATCGCTGGATCTGGCTATCGCGGCGTTTGCCGTCGATATCGCGGGGCCGTTCTCCGACGGCACGCCGCCCGCGCCCGATGCGGACGCACGCATGGTCTGGTCGCGTACGCTCGCGTTCACGGGCGCACACATCGAGCCGTCGCCGTACATCAACGCACTCTCCGACATCGACGGGCATCAGGTGAACGTGCCGGCACGCCGGCAGCCGCTGGGCACCTTCTCGCTCTTCGATTTCTCGGCCAAGCTCGATCCGGTTGCGACGATGCTCGTGCAGAACCATCGCACCGTCGTGCCCGATTTCTACGGCGTGACCACGAGTTTCAATCGTGCGGTGCTGAAGCCGTCGGTGACGGTGCTGGCCGCCGAAGACGGCGCGCCGTGGACCAAGTACGTGCACGGCGACTACGGCAAGGGGTCGTGGACGTTCCTCGGCGGGCACGACCCGGAAGACGCGCAGCACGCGATCGGGAGCCCGCCGACGGACCTGTCGCTCCGTCCGAACTCGTCCGGCTACCGGCTGATCCTCAACAACGTCCTCTTCCCCGCCGCGAAGAAGAAGCCGCGCAAGACGTGACCGTGAAGGGAGCGCCCGCGATCGGTGAGACGAGACTCGCGCGCGCCGCGGCAGCGGCGCTGCGCACGGCAATCAAGCTGGCCGGCGGCAACGAAGTCTGCTTCGTAGCGACGCTCGACGAGGAGGGGATCATCACGAACGCCCGCGTCGTCGCGCGTGGCGATGTGCGCAGCGTGCTCGCCATTCCCGGTGTCGCCGAACGCGGCGAGATGCTGCTGCACAATCATCCGTCGGGACTGCTCATCCCGAGCGACGCGGACAACGAGGTCGCGTTCCGGTTGCACGGCAACGGCATAGGCTTCGGCATCATCGACAACGAGGCCACGCGCGTCTACGTCGTGACCGAAGTGCCCAGGTCGGCGGCGCTCGTGCCGGTGTCGGCTGATGATGTGGACGTCGTCCTCGGGCCGTATGGCGCGGTGGCGCAGGCCATGCGCACGGTGCTGGGCTCGCGCGCCTACGAAGACCGGCCGAGTCAGCGCGCGATGGCGGCCGCGGTGACGCAGGCCTTCAACGAGGGTGGCGTCGCACTGCTCGAGGCGGGCACCGGCGTGGGCAAGTCGCTGGGTTACCTGGTACCGGCGCTGCGATGGGCGGCGGCGAACGGTGAACGCACCATCGTGTCCACCAACACGATCACGCTGCAGGAGCAACTGGTCACGAAGGACCTGCCGTTCCTGCAACGCGCCATGAGCGATCAGCCTGTGCGCTTCGCGTTGCTCAAAGGATGGCGGAACTATCTGTGTCTCTATCGGCTTGAGCAGGCGCGCGGGGCAGGGGGCGCGCTCTTCGAAGATGGCGTGGCCGGTGACGTGGAGGTGATCGCGCAGTGGGCTGAACGCACGCGTGATGGATCGCTGTCGGACCTGCCGGTCACGCCGCGCAGCGAGGTGTGGGACGAGGTCGCGGCGGAGCCCGATCTGTGCGGCCGGCTGAAATGTTCGTTCTACGACAAGTGCTTTCTGTTCAAGGCGCGCAAAGAAGCGGCGCAGGCGGATGTCGTGGTCGTCAACCATCATTTGTTGCTGTCGGATGTCGCGGTGCGCCGAACGTCGCAGAACTGGGACGATGCCGCGGTGTTGCCGGCGTACAAACGGCTCGTGGTGGACGAGGGACACCATCTCGAGGATGCCGCCGCCTCGCATCTCGGCGCGTCGGTCACGCGTCGTGCGCTGGCGCGGCTCTTCGCGCGCATCGAACGACGGGGCAAAGGACTGCTGCCGGCCCTTGCGGCCAAGCTTGGCGGCGCCGGTGATCTGCTGAGCGTCGCCAGTCTCGATCTGGTGCGGGAGCGACTTGGTCCAAGCAGTGCGACAGCACGTGACCGTTCACAATTACTGTTCGAATTGCTCGAGCTGGTGTTGCAGGAGTCCAGCACGCCGATGATGCGACTGACGGACGAGTTTGCGTCGCATCCGGCGTGGAAGGGCGGCATTGAAGGCGCGCTCGACGAGCTGCTGACCGAGATTGGGATGCTCTCCGACGGGTTGCGCTTGATACGCGAACGTTTGGAGAGCGACGAGCGGCGTGCGGAGCAAATGGGGCCGCTGCTGGGCGAACTGCGCGGCGTGGCGCGCCGGCTTGAGAATGCCGGCGATGCGTTGTCGCGCGCGTTACGCACGCCTGCCGCGGGCGAGCCGGTGGTGCGTTGGATGGAACTGACCGGCAAACAGGGGCCGGAGCGCAATGTCGCGCTGCACTGTGTGCCGCTCGATCTGGCGCTGGTGCTGCGTGACGATCTGTTCGGACGCGTGGACACGGCGGTCATCACCAGTGCCACCCTGGCGACGGACGGCGGGTTCGGCTTTCTCGAGCAGCGGCTTGGGCTCGACGATGCGGACACGCGGCGGCGCACGGCGATCTTCCCGTCACCGTTCCACTACCCCACTCAGGCATTGCTGGTCGTGCCCACCGATCTGCCGGCGCCCAACGAGGACGCGCGCGGGCACTTCGCGGCCATCACGCGTCAATTGCGCGATCTGCTGGCGGCGAGCGACGGCGGCATCTTTGCGCTCTTCACCAGTCATCGCGATGTCCGCGAGATGGCGGAATCGCTGCGCGCCTCGGGGCATGACGCGCGCTATCCGCTGCTGGTGCACGGCGAGGAGAGTCGCGACATCCTGCTGCAGCGCTTTCGCGACGCCGGACGCGCCGTCTTGCTTGGCACGGCCACGTTCTGGGAAGGGGTGGATGTACCCGGCGACGCGTTGCGCGGACTGCTCATCGCCAAGCTGCCGTTTCGCGTGCCGAGCGAGCCGATGGTGGCGGCGCAATGCGAAGCCATCGAGAAGCGCGGGGGCAATGCGTTCAGCGAGTTCATGCTGCCACATGCGTCGCTGCGACTGAAGCAGGGGTTTGGGCGGCTCATTCGCACCGCCACCGACCGCGGCGTGGTGGTGCTGAGCGATCCGCGGGTGCTGACCAAGCGATACGGGCGCGAATTGCTGAACGGATTACCGCCGGCGCGGCGGATCACGGGCACGTGGGGTGACCTGAGGATGCAGGTGTTGGAGTTCTACCGACGTGGCAGCGAGGGGGCGAAACGATCCTTGACTACCCCCCCGTGAGCGGTGTGAAAGCGATGAGTGTTGAGTGTGACGCCTTCGCGGTAGTTTTTCTTATCACTCACCGCTTCCACTCAGTGCTCCGTGCCGGGTGGTTCCCCCGCGCCAGAACCATCTCTCCTCATGCTGACTCCTTCCAAAATCGTTTGCATCGGCCGCAACTACCGCGAGCACGCCCGCGAGATGGGTAGTGACGTTCCCACGGAGCCGTTGTTCTTCCTCAAGTCGCCGTCGTCGATGATCGCGGCTGGCGAGTCGATCGTGTTGCCTGCCGACTCGTCGCATGTCGAGTTCGAGGGGGAGATCGCGGTGGTGCTCGGTGCGCGGTTGCGACATGCGACTGAGACGGAAGCGCGGGCGGCAGTCACGCACGTCGTCGCGCTGAATGATGTCACGGCGCGTGACTGGCAAAAGGGCGACGGGCAGTGGACGCGCGCGAAGGGGAACGACACCTTCTGTCCCATTGGTACGCCCGTCGCGGCGCCCGCCGATTTGGAGGCCATTACGCTGATCACTCGCGTGAATGGGACGGAGTGTCAGCGCGCCACCGGAGCGGACATGGTCTTCGACATTCCGACGGTGCTGGCCTACATTTCGAGGTATCTTACGCTCGAGCCGGGGGACATCATTGCCACGGGCACGCCGGCGGGCACGAAGGCGATGCAGGCGGGTGATGTGGTCGAGGTGGAGTTGGTGGGCCTCAGCTCCGTATCAAGCCCGGTCATTGCGGCCTCCTGATTCGCCTGCGCCACTCTCCTCTCGCACCCTGCCGATGCACGGGCACTCCAACCAGTCGGTCGGGTAGCAGGTAGCCATGGCCGACTCCCTTCCACCCCGCGTCGTTCCGGATGGTACGGAGCCAGATGAGACTCGCTCCGGCGCGTCGTCGCACGGCGATGGGCCGCACGGCGATGGGCCGCACGGCGAGGGGCCGCACGGCGAGGGGCCGCACGGCGATGGGTTGCACGGCGACGCGCGGCCAGCGGGTCGTCGTGGGCGTGGGGCGCTGCGCGAACGCGCGCGGAGCGGTGGCGGATCGGGCGGAGACAAACGGTCGCCCCGTGCGCTCGCGATCTCCATCGGCCTGCATTTCGCGGCTGGCGTGCTGTTGCTGGAGCTGCTGACCTTCGGACACGGGCTCTCGTCGTTCTTTGTCGACAAGAGCGCGAAGCCGGTCGAAGAGCGGCTCACATTCGTCACGCCGCCGGAACCGGAGGTCGCGCCCGCCGCGACGCCAGCCCCCACGCCCGCAGTGAGGGCCACTACGGCGGCGCCGCCGGTTCGCCCGCCCACGACCGGGCCCGCGCTTGGTGCTCCAGCGGCTCAACCGCCCCAGCCAGTTGCCACGCGCCCCGACACCGGCAGCGGAGCTCCGCCGGGGGATCAGGGCGTCGGCGCGCTTGATCCGAATCTGCGTGGCGTGAAGCCCGGCTACACGGATGTTCGCGTGTGGCGCGGCGCCGGTGGTGGCGGCGCCGGCGTGGCGGCGGGGCGAAGTGGCGCCGAGCGTCTCGATAGCGTGATGGCGTGGGCGATCACCTCGGTCGCCGACTCGCTCGATTCTCTGTCGCGTGCACAAGGTCGCGTGGGGCGCAAGCCGGGCGACTGGACCCGCACCGACGCGAGCGGCGACAAATGGGGCTGGGACCAGATGGGGATCCGGCTGGGTAAGGTCATGATCCCAAATGCGTTGCTCACACTGCTGCCGCTCAATGCGCAGCGCGGCATGACGGGAAACATGACGGCGTTCGAGCGGGAGAAGCGGCTGGCCGCATCGCGCGAGGACATCCTGCGCATGTCAGAGCGGTCGCAGGGGGAAGCCGAGTTCCAGAAGCTCAACAAGGAGCTGCGGCAGCGGCGCGAAAAAGAACGCCGTGATCGGCTTCGCGCGCCTGATGCGAGCATTGCCCCCGCCAAACCGATCGGGTCGGGTACGCCGGATCGGTGAGCCGCCTGTGGGTCGCGGCCGGACTGCGGATCGCGAATGCCTCGGGCTTCGCCGCGAATGGAACCGCGTGGGGGCACGTTATGTCGCGGGCCCCGCGGGTCGGATAGAGTTCTCTGAGAAGTGCAGTTTTCAACGATCCCCCGAGACGCGCGGGGGTCCCGGATGGCGCCTCCAAGAAACATTGGATGCTGCAGCACCGCGGTGACTTGTCCCGTACGCGGTTCCGTTCGCGGCGAAGCCCGCGTCATTCGCGTTCCGCCGTTCCCGCGTCATTTGCGATCCGCCGGCTGCGGAACCCGCTACGTCGTCGCGTCGCTCCCCAGATACCGCACCGCAGCATCGATACGGCCCAGCGACCGGTCGCGACCCAGATACAGCAGCACATCGAAAATGCCCGGGCTGACCGTGAGACCCGTCAGCGCCACTCGCAGCGGCTGAAAGATTTTGCCGCCGGAAATGCCCAGCTCCTCGGCCAGCTTGCGCAGTGCATCTTCCATCGCCTGCGGCTCCCACGCAACCAGCGACGCGAGGCGCTCGCGCGTCGCCGACAGGACTTCCGCGGTCGCCGACACATCGCGCCACTGCTTGGTCACGGCGTCGGGGTCGTAGTCCACGTCATCACGGAAGAAGTGCGACGCCAGCGAGACGATCTCGTCCGTCGTGCGCGCACGCACACGCAGCAGATCGAGCAGGCCGAAGTACCACTCCTTCCGCGCCATCAACTCGGCCGCCGTGGCGTATCCCGCCGTCTCGAACGCAGGCGTCACGAACGGAGCCAGCTCGGCCAGCGGAATCATCACCAGATGCTGCCCGTTCATCCACTCGAGCTTCTTTGTGTCGAACACCGCCGCCTTCTTCTGCAGTCCTTCGACATCAAACTTCCCGATGAGCTGCGGCAGCGTCATCACTTCCGTATCGTCGCCCGTGGACCAGCCCAGCAGCGCGAGAAAGTTGAGCATCGCGTTGGGCAGCAGCCCCTGGTACTGGTAGTCGCCCACCGCGGTCGCACCGTGACGCTTCGACAGCTTCTTCCCGTCCGCACCCAGAATCATCGGGACGTGTGCGAACTGCGGCACCGACGCGCCGAGTGCCCGGTAGAGCAGGATCTGTTTGGGCGTATTCGAGATGTGATCATCGCCCCGCATCACGAGCGTGATGTCCATCGCGATATCGTCGGAGACCACGGCCATGTTGTACACCGGCGTTTCGTCCGAACGCAGGACGACAAAGTCCTCGATGTCCTTGTTCGGAAACGCGATGCGCTCGTGCACCAGATCGTGCCATTCGGTGGTGCCGTCGGGCACGTGGAAGCGAATCACGAACGGTTCGCCCTTGGCCAGCTTCTCCGCCTCCTGCCCGGGCGTCAACTCGGCCGTGCGTCGGTCGAAGCGGAAGGTGAGTCCACGCGACTCGGCGTCGTGGCGCATCCGATCGAGTTCGGCCAGCGGCGTGAAGTCGCGATACGCCGCGCCGCTTTCCAGCAGGCGCTTCGCGTCGGCCTGATGACGCTCCAGATTCGAACCCTGGTAGACGACTTCCTCATCCCACGTCAGACCGAGCCATTCGAGCCCGTCGAAGATCGCGCGGGTGCTTTCGTCGGTACTGCGCTGACGATCCGTGTCCTCGATGCGGAGAAGAAAATCGCCATCGTACTTGCGCGCGTACAGCCAATTGAACAACGCGGTACGGGCACCACCCACATGCAGAAAGCCCGTGGGCGACGGAGCGAAGCGCACACGAGGGCGCCGGGTCGTTGACGACATATATCGAAACCGGACCGGAAGGTCAGGGAAGGCGATCAGAACGCGTACACACGAACTCAGAAACGACAACGCGGGCCCGCCGGCAAGAGCGGCGGACCCGCGGAGCGGAGGAAGCGGGATTCGAACCCGCGATAGGGGTTGACCCCCTATGCCGGTTTAGCAAACCGGTGCCTTCAGCCTCTCGGCCATCCCTCCTCTGACACGTCCACAACGCGTGGGCCGGACAGACGATCAATCTGACCCGCGTGCCGGCGCTGGTCAACCGGTTCCCGAAACGTCCATCGCTTCCGAAGTTACAGGGTACCGAATTGCACCACCATCTTCTTCTCAGGACGGAAAATGTCGGCCCAGCGATCCAAGACCGGTAAGTCTGTCACAACCACGAAAAAGGAAGCCTCCACCTCGCTCGCCCCCATGGCGCGTTCCCTGACCCCGTTTTCCACGCGTGTCGCGCTGCCAATGAACACGCGTGCCGCAATCGGCGTCATTCTCAACGAGCGATTGGCTGACATCCTCGATCTCGAACGCCAGGCCAAGCAGGCGCATTGGAACGTCAAGGGGCCCCGCTTCCAGCAGTTGCACGTCCTCTTCGACGAAACAGCGGCACTCGCCGTCGGCTGGGCGGACGATATCGCCGAGCGCGCCGTGCAGCTGGGGTGCGTCGCCGAGGGCACCATTCAAGCCGTGGCCGGTCGCAGCGAGTTGCCCAAGGCACCACTGAATGTGGACACCGCCGACGAGTGGGTGCACGTGGTTGCCGAGGCGCTGGCGTTCTGCACGAACGCCGCACGGTCGGATATCGCTGAAGCCGACGCCGCCGAAGACGCGGTGACGACCGACCTGCTGACGCGCATCACCGGAGAAGCCGACAAGCAGCTGTGGTTCGTGGAATCGCACCTGCAGGCGTAACGACCGCGATCATCGCGTCGCCTGCAGGGCTGCCGCGGCGGCGCTATTTCGGCGCCGCCGCCAACGTCGAATCACGACGTGCCTTGAACTCCGTGCCCGGCTTCCACGTCGGCCATGTCTCCGCCTTGAGGACGCGGTAGCCGACTTCGAATAACGCGCGCGTATCGTCCACCGCGCCGCTCAGTTCCCAGTCGGGCTTCACTTCATCGCTCGGCTGGTGATAGTCCTTCGACACGTACTCTTCGCGTTTGGTCGCGCCGTACGTCGAATCCTTACCGATGAATCGCGAGCCACCCTCGAGATACAGCGCGGGCACGCCGACCTTCGCGAACTCGAAGTGGTCGGAGCGAAAGTAGTAGCCCTTCTCGGGCTCCGGCTCGGCCGCGAGCACGCGGCCGGATGGCGCGAGCACCTCGGAGAGCACGTCTTCGATCGTGGAGTTGCCGTCGCCCACGACCACGATGTCCTGCGTGCGGCCCCACTGGTTGAAGCCGTCCATGTTGATGTTCGCGAGTGTCTTCTCGTGCGGCACGAGCGGATTCGCGGCGTAGTACTTGGCGCCGAGCAATCCGTACTCCTCGGCGGTGAGCGCGATGAACATCACGGAGCGCGCCGGCTTGGTGGGCAGCGATGTGAACGCCTTGGCGATTTGCAGCAGCACCGCCGTGCCAGACGCGTTGTCCAGCGCACCGTTGAAGATCTGGTCGCCTGCGAGCGAGGTGTCCCGTCCGAGATGATCCCAGTGCGCCGTGTAAATCACGTACTCGGAGGCCTTTGCCGGATCGCTGCCCGGCAGTGTGGCGACCACGTTGCGCGACTTTACCAGGCGCGAGTCGGTGCGCAGATGGATTTTGGCCGTCGCGCCGAGCGGTACGGGCGTGAAGTCCTTGCGCCGCGCGGCCGCCTTGAGTGTCGCGAAATCCTTGCCGGCTGCCCGGAGCAGTTCTTCGGCCTTGGGCTGCGTGAGCCACGCCTCGATCCTGGCGCGTCCGCGGTTGCCGTCGGTCGCCACGATGTCGAAGTTCTCGCGCGCGACACCGCTGATGGCCTGATACGGATAGCCTGCGGGACCCGTCTCGTGAATGATGATGGCGCCAGCCGCGCCCTGCGCCGCGGCGATCTCGTATTTGTACGTCCAGCGACCGTAGTACGTCATCGCCTTTCCCTTGAACATCGACGCATCGAGCTTGGTCGAGTCGGCGGGGTCGGGAACAGCCGGATCGTTCACGAGCATGAGGATCACTTTCCCCTTCACGTCCACACCCTTGTAGTCATCCCAGCCATACTCCGGCGCGACGACACCGTAGCCCACGAAGACGATCTCGGCGTCGACATCGACGACCGATGTGTCGTGACGCGAGATGGCCATGTAGTCGCTCGGAAACGATAGCGGCAACACACGACTGCCGATGTTGAACGTCGCTTCGGGATGGGCCTGATATCCGCGCAGCGCGACCTCCTGCATGTATGAGCCGTCCGGATTGCCCGAGACGAGGCCGAGCGCCTTGAACTGCTCGGCGATGTAGCGGACCGCCTTGTCTTCGCCGGGCGTCGCGGGACCACGTCCTTCCAGCGAGTCGTCTGAAAGCGCCTTGGTGTGCCGCAGCAGGTCGTTGGCCGTGATGGCGGCAAGCGCGGGCGCAATCGCTGTGGAGTCGGCCGCGCTGTTGCCGGCATCCGCCGAGCCCGGCGCCTTGTCGCCGGCGCAGGCGGTCGCGATCGCGGCGACGGCCAGTCCTGTTGCAAGCGCAGCGAGGAAACTGGTGCCGGCACCTGTGACGTTGGAACCGCGATTCGGTGGGTTCATGTCGCTCCAAAGGGTAGGAGGCGGAACGCGCGCGAGCGGACGACTCCGCATTCATCATGAGGCGAAGGCCACGGGTCGCGGGATACCGCGAACGGCGTAGGTGAGATTCGAACTCACGGAACCCTTTCGGGTTCGGCGGTTTTCAAGACCGCTGCCTTAAACCACTCGGCCACCACGCCAACGGGCGTAGTTTACCATGGGCGCGCGGTTGCGTACAATCGGCGCGGCTGTTCTCCGGCGCTTCCGACCAATGCGGGCGATAGCAAACGGACTGCTCTCACGACGACCCGGATTCTCATGCGCGACGTTCCCCGAGTAAACGATGCATGTCCCGCACGGCCGCAGCCGCATGCCTCGGTGGTCATTCGGCGATGTGTGGTCGCGGGCTTTCTCGGAACCGCCGCGGCGTGTCTGCTGCCGTCGCCACGTGCAGTCGGGGCGCAGGGGAGTGCCCCTCGCGTGACCGCGCAGGCCACGGGTACCACGGCGTCCTTGTTCGGCATATTTCCCGTCTCGGATCGCGTCGTCTGGGCGAGTGGCAGCAAGGGCGTCGTGCTGCGCACCCTCGACGGCGGCACGACGTGGGAGCGCAAAATGCTGGCGGGTGGCGACTCGCTGCAGTTCAGGGACATTCACGCCATGGGCGCCGACAGCGCGTGGGCCCTGTCGATCGGCAATGGCGCCGCCTCGCGCATCTACTTCACCGCCGACGGCGGCCGGTCGTGGCGTGAGCAGTTTCGCGCGACGGACAGTCTGTCGTTCCTCGACTGCATCACGATGCTGACGCCGAAGATCGGCGTGGTGTTCGGAGACGCGGTGCGCGGGCAGACGCAGATTCTGCGCACCGTCGATGGCGGCGCGACGTGGGCGTTTCTTCCCCAATCACAGGTGCCCGCGCCGCTGGACGGGGAAGGAGCATACGCCGCGAGCGGCCGCTGCGTGGTCAGCACGGGCGATCGTCATGTATTCATCGCCACCGGCGGACCAGGATCGCGGCTGTTCACCAGCGAGGACGCCGGGGCGCACTGGACGGTGCGTCCGACCCCGTTCGTGGCAACCCAATCGGCGGGCACGAGCGGCGTGGATTTTCGCGATACGCGACGCGGGATCGGTGTGGCCGGTGACATGACCAATCTGCGTGGCGACAGCTCCCGGGCTGCCGTGGCGGTGACCAACGACGGCGGGGCGACCTGGGAGCTGCGCACCCGACCGCCGCTTCCCGGATCGCTGACTGGCACGGCGTGGGTGACGGGCGCTTCCGGCGAGACGGCCGTCGTGGCCGGTTTTGGCGGGGCCTTCGCCACGCGCGATGGCGGACGCAGCTGGATCGTGCTCAGCACCAATGGGCACACGGGGATCGGGAGCTTTGGTCGCACGGCGTGGATTGGCGGGACGAACGGGACCGTGCTGCGGGTGGACTTCTAGGCGGGCCGGCGCGGGTGCGGCCGGCGTGCATCGACACGAGAACAGGCGACAATCCGTTTCGGATCGCCGCCCCTCTTGCACGCACGTCCCGATCCGAATCTCCTACTTCTTTTCCGCGCCCGGTGGCGCACCGCCAGGCTGGCCCGGCGGCACGAGCAACTGCTGCGCCGCCGTGTCGCCGCCCGGCGCAACCGGCAGCTGCTGCCGGTCGAAGCCGAACACCCGCTCACGCCGCATGGCCTTGGCCACGTTGCGTGCATCCTGGAACACCGCCTCCGACGCCTTCAGACGACCGGTCTGGGCGAGCGCTTCGGCAAGGGTGATCCCGCTGATCACATACAGATCCGGGATGCCGACCGATGCGTCATCGACCCACCCGTCGCGCTTCGCGAGCGACTTGTTGGCGGTGAAGACATCGTTCCAGAGCGCCAGCGACCGCTTCACGTCCACCAGGCCTTCGCCCGGAATGAGGACGGTGTCCTTGCCCGGTGTCAGCTCACGATCCGAGAGCCGCTTGGCCATCCCCTGCGTGACGATGTAGCGCTCGAGGCCCAGCTCGTATGGATAACCGCCCGCGGTCCGGCTGAAGTAGATCGGGCGGCCAGGGAACGCGTCGCGGATCATGAAATACACGAGCTGGTCGGCGCGCATGAGCTGCTCCACACGCGGCGATGCGGTGATGCCGCCGCTCTGGAACGCCATGTTGCGCGGGATCGCCATCGCCAGCGGAATGGCGTCGGCCTCGTCGAAGGACATTTTCACCGGTGGCCCCACGGGCTTGGTCCACTGCCGATCGGTGTAGATCGCCGGCCCCTTCGCCGCGTCGTATTCGTAGACCGGGCGACGGATGAGCTGGCGGGTATACCAATCGGTGTTGAGCAACGACGTGTTGGCGACGACCACGTCCTTGCGGATCCCTTCGACTTCCTGCGCGTACCAGAGCGGGAAGGTGTCGTTGTCACCGACCGTGATGAGAATGCCGTACGGCTCGACCGAGTTGAGCAGATCGCGGGCAAAGTCGGTAGTGTCCGTCTGATTGGCCCGCGAGGCCTGTGTCCAATTGCCGAACAGGGGCACGAACGCAATGGCCAGCAGCGGCGACGCCAGCAGGAAGCTGCGCTGCCTCGGCTCGCTCACCACCTCGCGCCCGAGCTTCACATCGTCCGACCCGAACAGACTGGCGACGGTCTCCCACAGATACACCAAGCCGAGCGCCGCCCACACGCTCATGGCGGAGAAGCTCCAGAGATAGAAGTAGTCGCGGTCACGCACTTCGCGCGGCACCGAATCGCCAAGTTCTGGCGCCTGTGAGTGACCGTACTTGAAGTTGAGGTAGAAAATCAGCCCGAGTGTCATGGTGGCCACGAGTGGACCGAAGAACCAGAAACTTCGCCGGTCCTTCTTGTAATGCATCCAGCCGCCGATGCCGCACAGGATCAGGAAGAACACGGCGAGGCCGTTCTGCAATCCGGGGCGCTCGTTGTACGCGTCGCGCAACCACTGCCACTTCCAATACAGCCAGTACATGCCGATCTGCGCCGTGAAGGGGGCCTGTCGCTCACCCAGCTGCGGCTTGCCGTACTGGCCGCGGTTGACGTTGTACATGAAGCGTTCGTACGTGAGGGCGGTGAAGGTGCAGCTCGCCTTCAGCTCCGTCACGCATGCGGTGGGCTCGCCTTCGTTGATCGCCGGGAAGTGCGCGGCGCGAATGGGCTGCGTAATGAACGGGGACGCGCCGAGCGCCAGCGCCAGCACGGCCATCGCACCGACCTTCATGCCTTGGTTCAGTGGTGTTGCATTCCTGCGCCATGGACCGACAGCGAGCACCGCGCCCGCCGCCGCCAGGGCCACCAGCAGCCCCACCCATTCTGCGCCCGTCGGGGCGGCAGCCACCGCTACGGAATACGCAACAACCGTCACGAGGCCAGCGAGCATCGCGCCCAGCCCGAACATGGGGCGGCGCACGATCACGGCGAAGACCACTGCGGGTGCCGCGAGCATGCCCGCGATGTGGTTCGCATAGCCGAGCCCAAGCAGATACGCGACCAGCACCACGAGACGGTCCGCGCCCGGCTTTTCCGGATCATCGCACCAACGTACGGTCAGCCAGCAGATGACGGCGACGCCGAGCAGGGAGACGGTGTACACCTTTTCGTTGACGACCGACTGGTTCCAGACCGTGAATGCGGTCGCACCAATCAGCACCGTGAGCGAGCCGCCGACGATGCGCTGCCAGCGACGCGGCATCCAGCCGACCAGTACGCGTTCGGTGACGAGAAACCAGAACGCAGCGGAGACCGCACTCGACAGCGCCGCAAGTACGTTGATGCGCATGGCGACGGTCGGCGCAATCGGCAGGATCGAGAAAACGCGGCCGATGAGCACGAAGAACGGATTCCCGGGCGGGTGCGGAATGCCCAGGACGTAGGCCGCGGCGATGTATTCGCTGGTGTCCCACATAGACGTCGTCGGGGCCAACGTGACGATGTACAGGAGGAACGTCACCAGTCCGGCGAGGGCGGCGGCGAGATACGACGGGCGGTAGTCGAGTTCGGCCACACCGAGCCTGGTGCTGGCGGCGGACCCAGTGGATGCAGTCGCGGAAGCGGTAGCTGCGACGGTCATGAGGCGGACGGAAGGGTTCAGCGGCACGGGTCCGGGAGGCGGCCCTCGTGCATGGAACAACCAAAGTTGGCGGAGCGACTGCACCCAGACAACTCGCGCCGCAGCATTTTCGACACAATCACTCGCCGCCTGTCAGGGACCCGCAGCGTGGGGACCGGCCGTGCTTCGATGTCAAGTTGTCCCTGCCCAGTTCCTAGCGTGAGTTTCCCGAGGTC
>JBBQTA010000023.1:0-94181 GCA_038213465.1 Gemmatimonadales bacterium
GGTCGAAGCGCAAGTCGAGGCGTTGATCGCGCAGCTCGAAGAGGAAATCAACGACTTCAGCAGGGGCGACTGACTCATGCAGGTATTCACACCGACGGACGTGGCCAAGCACTCGGCCAACAAGTATCTCAGCGTGCTCATTGCTGCGAAGTTTGCACGGGTGCTCAACGAGTTTCCGCGCGACCGGTCGTTGCACGAGAAGAAGTTGACCACGCGCGCCCTCGAAGAGCTGACCGCTGGCGAAATCGAGTATCGCGTCATGCCGCGTCGCCGCACGCCGTAAACGGCGCGGCTCCTGCAGCGTCACGCGCCGCGCCGGGACCGTTCGTCTCGGCGCGGCGTCTTTGCCTCCCCCCGTTCCGGTCGGAGGTCCCCCACGCCCACCGAACGCGCCCTCCACTTCGTGCGACCTTTCGATCGGCAGCGCATCCTGCTCGGCGTCACCGGCGGCATCGCCTCGTACAAGTCCGCGTGGCTGGCGCGGTTGCTCACGCAGGCCGGCGCGGACGTGGATGTGGTGATGACGCGATCGGCGATGGAGTTCGTCGGCGCCGTCACCTTTGAAGCGCTGACCGGACGTCCCGTGCACACCGCGCTCATCGCGGCCGGGCACGCGCTCGATCACATCAAACTCGCACGCGCGGCACAGCTGCTGATCATCGCGCCTGCCACGGCCGACTTTCTCGCGCGCGCCGTTGGCGGTCACGCGGACGATCTGCTCAGCGCCTGTCTGCTGGCGACGACCGCACCAGTGCTGGTCGTGCCCGCGATGAACGACCGGATGTGGGCGCACGCGGCGGTCCGGCAGAACTGCGACCGCGCGCGCCGTCTTGGATACCACGTGCTCGAGCCGGACAATGGTCCGCTGGCGGTGGGCGAGGGAAGTGGCCCGGGCCGCCTGCCCGAGCCGGAGACGATTCTGGCGCACGCTGCGCGCCTGCTTGAGCCCAGCGGCTCGCTGTGCGGCGCACGCGTCGTCATTACTGCGGGACCCACGCGCGAAGCCGTGGACCCCGTCCGTTTCCTGTCCAACCGATCGTCCGGCCGCATGGGTGTGGAACTCGCCGCGGCCGCTTGGCGCCGCGGTGCGGAGGTGACGCTGGTGACCGGCCCGCTCGAAGTCCCGCTGCCGGTTGGTCCGACGGTGGTGTCGGTGGAGACGACGGAACAAATGCGTGACGCCGTCGCAGCCTCGCTGCCCGCGACCGATGTGTTGATCATGGCCGCGGCACCTGCGGATTTTGCCGCGGCGGTGCCGGCGTCGTACAAACTCAAGAAAGCGGAGCGTCCCGACCTGCTCGCCCTCTCTGCCACGCCGGACATTCTGCTGAGCACGCGCGGGCTTCGGCCTATCGGCATGATCGCGGTGGGCTTCGCACTGGAGACCGGCGATCCGATGCCCGAAGGACAGCGCAAGCTGCACGATAAGGGACTCGATCTCATTGTGCTGAACGACGCGACCGAACCCGGTGCAGGCTTCGCCGTGGAGACGAACCGTGTCACGCTGCTCGGCGCGGATGGGCAAGTCGATGCGCTGCCGCTGCAATCCAAGCGCGAGGTGGCCGAAGCCATTCTCGATCGCGTCGAGGGGCTGCGGCGTGGACGCTAACGAGCGGCTGCGACGCTATCTCGAACAGCGACGCGAACTGGGGGAGTCGGAGCTGGTGCTCGACGGCATGCCGGTGGATGACGTGTTGGCCATGCTTGGCGCGAAGCGTGGCGGCGCGTCCCGACCGGCCCGGCCGCATACCGAGCCGGCACGTGGCGCGGCCACACCGAAATCCGCCGCACCGAGCGTCGCCGCATCGAGCGGTGATGCCCGTGCGGATGCCCGCGTCGAGAGCACGGGCAGCCACGCGCCTGTCGATCAGGCGCCGACCCCGGACGTGCGGTTCGACGCGAGTGCGCCTACCGACTGGCGCGAGGTGCTGCGGGCGTCAGCGGGGAGCGCGCCAACGCCAACGTCCGGGGAGCCCGCGCCGACACAATCCGTGGCGACTCCCATGATTTCCGGCGCGCCGGTCGCTGCGTCACAGCCCACGTCCGCAGTGTCGCAATCCACCGCAGAGGCTGCGCCGACCGCTCCACTCCCGAATTGGCTGACCGCGCTCGACCTGCCAGCAGGGCTGTACGTCGCAGCGCCGGAGATCTTGCGTACCGACCGAGCGAGCACACTGCCGACGCTCGACGCGGTTGCCGACGCGGCGCGCGCCTGCATTGCCTGCGCACTGCACAGCACGGCCACGAACGCGGTGCCGGGAGAGGGCAATCCGGACGCGGATCTTCTGTGCGTCGGTGAAGCGCCGGGCGCCAATGAAGATCTGCAAGGTCGTCCGTTTGTCGGTGAGACGGGCCAGTTGCTCACCAAAATTCTCGGGGCCATCGAGCTGCAACGCGACGACGTCTACATCTGCAACGTGCTCAAGCACCGACCGCCGGGCAATCGCGATCCGCTCCCCGACGAAGTGCACGCCTGTCAGCCGTTCCTGCTCCGCCAACTCGAGCTGGTGCAGCCGCGCGTGATACTCGCCCTGGGGCGTTTCGCGGCGCAGTCGCTGCTGCAAACATCCACTCCGATCGGCAAGTTGCGCGGACAGCTGCATCGCTTCCACGGCATCCCGCTCATCGTCACATACCATCCGGCCGCGCTGCTGCGCAA
Organism: Gemmatimonadales bacterium; assembly: GCA_038213465.1. Lineage (GTDB taxonomy): Bacteria > Gemmatimonadota > Gemmatimonadetes > Gemmatimonadales > Gemmatimonadaceae > Gemmatimonas. The sequence goes on from JBBQTA010000023.1 coordinate 2,660, forward strand.
CGAAGCGTGGAAGCGGCCCACGTGGGAAGACGTCAAACTCGCGCGGCGCGTACTCGATGCGTCGCGTCACGAATCACTGCGTGTCGACTCCGGTGCCTGAGCACCGACAGCCATGACCAGTCTCGCCCTGTCCGGACAGTCCCCGTCTCCCGCTCCGCGCGATCCGTATAAGGAACGCCGTCCCCCATGGTCGGAGGAAGCGGAGCAGGCGGTGCTCGGCGCCATGTTGCTCGACGCCGACGCCGCGTTGCGCGCGGCCGAGTATGCGGACGACACGATGTTCTATCGCGAAGGGCACCGGCGGCTGTTTCGCGCGATGTTCGCCGTCACCGAACGTGGTGGTGTCGTCGATCCGCTGACGCTCGCGGATGAGCTCGAGCGTCGCGGCGAACTGGAAAGTTCCGGCGGCCGCGAATACCTCGCCTTTCTGCTCGACGCCGTGCCCACGGTCGCGAACGTGGAGTATCATGCGCGTATCGTGAAGGAAAAGGCGTTGCTGCGCCGGTTGATCGAGGTCTCCACCGAAATTGTGGGTGAGGCATTCGAAGGGCGCACAACAGCCAGCGAACTGCTCGACCTTGCCGAGTCGCGCATCTTCTCGTTGGGGCAATCGAAGGAACGGAGCGGCTTCTCCCGCATCAAGGAGTTGCTCTGGCCGGCCATGGAGAAGCTGGAGAAGCTCGCACAGCACGAGTCCGCGATCACCGGCGTGCCCAGCGGCTTCCACGAACTCGATCAGATGACGTCGGGTTTTCAGCCGGCCGATCTGGTCATCGTGGCCGCGCGTCCATCGATGGGCAAGACAGCCTTCACGCTGAACATTGCGCAACACGCGGCCATCACGGCTAAAGTGCCGGTGGCGTTCTTCTCGCTCGAAATGAGCAAGGAGTCGCTGGTGCAGCGGATGCTCGCCAGCGAAGCGCTCATCGACGCGCAGGCGCTGCGTAAAGGTGGTAGGGCCCTCGATGAATCGATGCCCCGTTTGGCACAAGCAGCTGGTATCCTGAGTCATGCGCCAATCTTCATCGACGATACGCCGGGCATCACGCTGCTGGAGATGCGCGCCAAGGCGCGACGGCTCAAGGCCGAACACGACCTCGGGCTCATCATGGTGGACTACCTGCAGCTCATGAGCGGACCGGCCAACTCCGAGAACCGCCAGCAGGAAGTCTCGCAGATTTCCCGCGGCCTCAAGGCACTGGCGAAAGAGCTGGGTGTGCCCGTCATCGCACTCTCGCAGCTCTCGCGCGCGCCGGAGCAGCGCACCGGTGACGACAAAGGCCGTCCGCAGCTCTCCGATCTTCGCGAGTCGGGCGCCATCGAGCAGGACGCCGACGTGATCATGTTCATTTTCCGGCAGGAGGTGTACGCGGAGCGTGACGACACCGGTCGGTTGAAAGACCCGACGCTCGAAGGCAAAGCGGAGATCATCATCGGCAAGCAGCGCAACGGTCCCATCGGAAGCGCGCGCCTCTTCTTCCACAAGCAGTACACGCGCTTCGACAATTTCTCCACTCGGACGCCACCATCGGATTTCGGCGGGCCGAAGCTGGTGAAGGGACCTGCGGCAGACGAATGGCAGCCGCCCGAGTACTGAGGCGCGTCGCATGAGCGCCAAGGCACGCACCGTGTACCGCTGCACCGACTGCGGCGCCGAGTCGCCGAAGTGGGCAGGGCGCTGCGAAGGCTGTGGCGCCTGGAATACGCTGGCCGAAGAGCCGGTGGCCGCCAGCACCAGCAAGCGCACGGCAGCGCGCGCGGTCGCTGGTCGCGCCGGCACCACGGTGCAGCTGGGCCAGGTCACGGGTGCCGAAACACACCGTTGGCGTACGGGGCTCAACGAGTTCGACTTCGTCCTCGGCGGCGGCATCGTGCCGGGCAGCATGGTGCTCGTGGGTGGTGAGCCGGGCATTGGCAAGAGCACGCTGCTGCTGCAGGTCGCTGCACGACTGGAAGCCGCCGGATACCCCACGCTTTACGTGTCCGGAGAGGAATCCGCGCTGCAGGTGAAGCTGCGCGCCGACCGGCTGGCCGAAGATGCCACGGCGGTCGCGCTCTTCACCGAAACGTCGCTCGAAGCCATTCTCGCCACCGCCGCACACGGTTCGCACGATGGGCGCAAGTTCGGCGCGCTGATCGTCGATTCCATTCAGACCGTGCACACCGAGTTGCTCGAAGGCGCGCCGGGGAACGTGGGCCAGGTGCGCGAGTGCGCGGCGCGACTCATGCGCTTCGCCAAGGAATCGGGAACGACCGTGTTCGTCATCGGGCACGTCACCAAGGGCGGCGGCATTGCCGGCCCCAAAACGCTCGAACACATCGTCGACACGGTGCTCTACTTCGAGGGCGACGGTACGCTCGAGCACCGCGTGTTGCGTGCGACGAAAAACCGGTTCGGGTCGGTGGACGAGATCGGTGTTTTCCGCATGGTACCGACCGGCCTGCTGCCGGTGGAGAATCCGTCGGCGCTGTTCGTGGGCGACCGTCGGGATGTGGCCAGCGGCAGCGCGGTGTGCGCCCTTATGGAGGGCACACGCCCCGTCCTGGTCGAAGTACAGGCCCTCGCCGCACGGGCAGGCTTTGGCACGCCACAACGCGTCGCGTCGGGCATCGATTCGCGGCGCCTCGCCCTGCTGCTCGCCGTCCTCGACAAGCGCGGGGGATTTTCTTGCGCGCAGCTCGACGTCTTCTGCAACATCGTCGGCGGCATGCGCGTGCAGGAACCGGCAGTCGATCTGGCCATCGTCGCGGCGCTCGCCTCAAGCGTGGTCGACATTCCCCTCCCGCCCCACGCGATCTTCCTCGGCGAACTCGGGCTCGGCGGTGAAGTACGACCCGTGTCGCAAGCGGAACGGCGGCTGGCTGAAGCAGCCAAGCTGGGCATGACGCACGCATTCCTGTCGGATCGCGCAGTCCCGCGCCGCATTCCGGGCGATATCGAAGTCATTGGTGTGCGAACACTGCAGGACGTCTTGCAGCGCACCGTCGGCAAGCGGGAGCGCAAAAGCGCTCCCGCGGCGGATCGAAGCAGCGGTCACACCGCGGTGGAAGTCGAGGTATGAATGTCTACACAACAGTTCGTGCAGGTGCGCACCGTATGCCGAGCGTGACAATTCCGAGATCTGCATGAGCGACGCATCCGTTCCCGCGCCACGACGCATCATTCCCCCGCCCGTAGTCTCCTCTCGCGGCGACGAGCAGCGGCGCAGCGATCCCGATGTCGTGCGCGATGTTGGCGTCGTGATTGTCGCGGGCGGTGCGGGCACGCGCATCGGGGGCGGCGAACTCAAGCAGTTTCGCTGGGTCTCCGGGAAGCCTGCACTGTTGCACAGTGTACAAGCGTTCATGGCGCGCCTCGACGTGGCCATTGTCGTGGTCGTGCTTCCCAAGGCCTATGCGGCCGATCCACCGCCGTGGCTGTTTCAGTGCGACGTGGACCGCCTGTTGGTAAGCACCGGCGGCAGTGAGCGCCATGAAAGCGTGGTGAACGGGCTCGAGGACCTGCCGGAGGAGGTCGTCATCGCGGTTGTGCACGATGCGGCGCGGCCGCTGGTCACCGATGCCACGATCGACCGCGTCATTGCGGAAGCGCGCAAGGGACACGGCGCGATCGCGGCCCTGCCGGTGGTCGACACGCTCAAGGAAGTCGACGGGGACGGACGCATCCTGCGCACGGTCGATCGCACCAATCTCTGGCGTGCGCAGACGCCGCAGGCGTTTCCGCGCGTGATGCTCGAGCAGGCGCATGTGGCGGCGCGGCGCGATCAGGTCGGCGCGACCGACGACGCGGCACTGTGCGAGCGATTGGGATACGACGTGGTCGTTGTGCGCGGCAGCGAGCGCGCGCTCAAGATTACTGAGGAAGCGGATTTCGCGCGCGCCGATGCGCTCAGCCTGCTGTCGGAGTGAGCGTGACAGCGCTGTCGGTGCCGTTCTGGTCGCCCGCCGAGGTGGACGGCGCGTTGCGCGCGGCGCTGACGCACTTGGCCAGCAAGCAGGTGCTCGCCTATCCCACCGAAACGGTGTACGGATTCGGCACCGCGGTGGATCACGCGTCCATCGAAGCGCTGGTGCAGATGAAGAGTCGGCCGCCGGGCAAACCCTTCCTGCTGCTCATCGGCCATGCGTCGCAGGTGGCGCGACTCGACCTGCATCTCCCCACCTACGCCGCGCACCTGGCGGCGCGTTTCTGGCCGGGACCGCTCACGCTGGTGCTCCCCGGCGGCGACCAGCGGGTCCCCGAGCGACTCCGAGGCCCCGAGGGTGGCGTCGCGGTGCGATGGACGCCGCATGCCGGCTTGCAGCGGTTGCTGGCCGCCTACGGCGAACCGATCACCAGTACCAGCGCCAATCGCCCCGGGGTACCGCCTGCGATGACGGCGGCCGAAATTATTGCACAGTGGCCGGACGCCATCCATCGCGGCCTCTTGCACGTGCTCGATGGCGGTCGGCTGTCACCCTCGCCGCCGTCCACGGTCGTCGACTGCACCGGTCGCCGCCCGCGGGTGATTCGCCCCGGTGTCTTGTCGGCCAGCACGTTGCGCGAATGCGTACCAACGTTGGTCGGCGATACCTGAACGATTCGTGAGTCTCTGATGCGTCTGCTTTTCGTCTGCACGGGCAACACGTGCCGCAGTCCGCTCGCGGAAGGGATCGCGCGCCGTCTGATCGCCGATCGCGGTCTTCCCGACGTGTCGGCCTCGAGTGCGGGCACCAGCGCGTGGCCCGACGCTCCGGCTTCCGATGGCTCCCTTCTGGTGGCCATGGAGCGCGGCATCGATCTGGGCGAACACCGCGCCCGGCAGCTCTCGCCTGAGATCGTCGCCGCGTCGGACTTGATCGTCGCGATGGGCCCGCACCATCTCGAACGGGTCGAAGCACTGGGCGGAACCGACCGGAGCTGGCTGCTCTCGGCTTATGCGGCAGGCACCAGCACTGGCCGGCCGGTGAGCGATCCGTTCGGCGGCGATCTCGACGTCTATCGCGCCACGTTCGACGAGCTCGAGCGCGAAGTCGGACTGGTTCTCGATCGCGTCGAGGCTGACCGCTCCCGACCGTCGACGTAGCGTGAACCCGGTCGCGTCCGAGTCGGTGCGCGCGCGCACGCGGCCATCCTCGCTGGTCATCATCGGACATCCCGTCGCGCATTCACTGTCGCCGCGAATGCAGAACGCGGCGCTGTCGGTCGCGGGGCTGTCGCTCCGCTACGAGCGGCGCGCTGTGTTGCCCATGGCGCTCTCTGACGTGCTGCGCGAGTTTGCAGTCTCCGGGATGGCCGGCAACGTCACCATGCCGCACAAAGAGGCGGTGTGGGCCGCCTGCGCGGTGAAGAGCACACTCGCGGAGCGCACCGGCTCGGTCAACACGTTCTGGCATGAGCAAGGCGCGCTGCACGGCCACAACACCGATGTGGCAGGTGCATTGGCGTCCATTGCCGCGCTCCGTCCCACCGGCATGCGCGGACGCGCCGCTGCGATCCTCGGCGCCGGCGGCGCGGCAGCGGCGGTGCTGGTCGCACTCGAACTTTCCGGCTGCACTGACATCCGGGTTGCCGCACGCACCCCCGAGCGCGCGCAACGTCTCGGTGAACGGGTTGGCGTGGCCGTGCACGTTTCGTCGTCTGCGGAGCGCGCAGCAGCGGGGGCGTCTTTGGTGATCAACGCCACACCACTGGGATTGCACGATGACGCGATGCCCATCGCCCCCGAACAGCTCGATGTCGACTGCGCGGCGTTTGATCTGGTGTATCGCGTGAGCGAAACACGGTGGGTGCGCGCCTGCCGAACGCGCGGACTGCGGGCGGAGGATGGACTTCGCATGCTGGTGGAGCAGGGGGCGGAAGCCTTCCGCGTCTGGTTCGACGTGGAGCCGTCGCTGAGGGCCATGTGGACTGCGCTCGAGGCGCGCGAAAAGGTGGCGGGCTGACGTGACCGCGAAACCGACTGTGCCGATCGGGAGGTGGCAGCAGCGTGCAGCGGCGCTGCGGCGCGGGCTTGGCGAGCTGCTGCTGCCGCCCGCATGCGCCGTGTGTCGCGAAGCGCATCGCCATGGCGCAGACGGCGTGGTCTGCGGCGTATGTATGGCGCGCGTGGTTCCGCTCGCGCAGCCAACCTGCGATCGCTGCGGGCATCCCCGCCTCTCACTGCACGCGCCGCTGCCCGTCGCGCCCGCGTCGCACACGCGTGACTCGTCGACCGTTGACGTGCAGGACCCGATGCCGTCGTGCCGTTGGTGCAGCCGGCTCCCAGCATATGTGCGAGCCGTGCGTTCCGTCTGCCGCATGGATACGGGCACCGGCGCCGCGCTCGTGCATGCGCTCAAGTATGGCGGATGGCCTGCGGTGGCGACGCCCATGGCGCGACGCATGGCGCGCGTCAGCTGGCCGGCCGACGTCATTGCCGAACGCACCGCGCTGGTGCCATTGCCGCTTTCCGCGACGCGCGAGCGGGAGCGCGGCTACAATCAGGCCGAACGGCTCGCCACCGGTGTCGCGGAGGATTGGGGATTGCCCGTGTGGCGAACGGTGCTGCGACGCACCCGACACACCCGATCGCAAGTGCGGTTGACACCGTCCGAGAGGTCGAGCAACGTTTCCCGTGCGTTCGAGGTGAACGCACAGGCGAGGAAATTGCTTCATGGTGCGCACGTTGTGCTGGTCGACGACGTCATCACCACGGCGGCCACGATGAACGCGGCCGCACAGGCGCTCACCGAAGGTGGCGCACGCATCATCAGCTATGTGACGTTTGGAAGGGCGCCGGATCCAGGCGACCGTTCCTCCTCCGACTTCGACCCCGACCGGGACTGATACGAATGGCTATTCGCGTAGGCATCAACGGCTTCGGCCGCATCGGCCGCCAGGTGCTTCGTGCTGCCAAGCAGCAGGGCATTGCTGACATCGACTTCGTCGGTATCAACGATCTCACCGACACCGGCACGCTCGCCCACTTGTTCAAGTACGACTCGGTGCACGGCCAGTACGCGGGCGACGTGTCGCACGACGCCGAAAGCATCACGATCGACGGCGACCGCATTCGCATCATTGCCGAGCGCGAGCCGGGCAAGCTGCCGTGGAAGGAGTTGCAGGTGGACATCGTGCTCGAGTCCACCGGCCGGTTCACGGCGGCGGCCGACGCGAAGAAGCATATGGACGCCGGCGCGAAGAAGGTCATCATCTCCGCCCCCGCCACGGACGAAGACATCACGATCGTGATGGGTGTCAACAGCGACAAGTACGATCCGGCCACGCACCATATCATCTCGAACGCGTCGTGCACGACCAACTGCCTCGTGCCGATGGTCAAGGTCATTCGCGACACGTTCGGCTTCGTGTACGGCACGATGGTCACGATTCACAGCTACACCAACGACCAGTCGATCCTCGACTTGCCGCACAAGGATCTGCGACGCGCCCGCGCAGCCGCCTTGTCCATGATCCCGACGTCGACCGGTGCCGCCAAAGCCACGTCGCTGGTCATTCCGGAAGTGAAGGGGAAGATCGACGGCATCGCCGTGCGCGTCCCCACGCCCGACGTTTCGCTCACCGACCTCACCTGCGTGGTGGAGCGTCCCACCACGAAGGCCGAAGTCAACGCGACCTTCAAGGCTGCCTCGGAGTCCGGCGCGCTGCAGGGCATTCTCGACTACAGCGAAGTACCGCTCGTCTCGATCGATTACGTCGGCAATCCGCACTCCTGCACCCTCGATGCATTGAGCACGATCGTCATCGATGGAACGCTGGTAAAGATCTCGGGCTGGTACGACAACGAGTGGGGCTATTCGTCGCGCTGCGTCGATCTCCTGCGTTTCGTCGGCGCGCGACTGTAGGTCGCCGTCCGCTTTGGATCCTTCACGCACAATTCCGCGAGCTCCGGTGCCACCGTGCCGGGGCTCGCGCATATTCCCCGCATGACTACTCGATCCGTTCGCGATCTGTCCGCCGCCGACCTCGCCGGCAAGCGCGCCCTGGTGCGTGTCGATTTCAACGTGCCTCTTGACGAGCACGGCGCGGTGAGTGATGACACGCGCATCGCCGCCACACTCCCGACGCTCACGCTGCTGCTCAACCAGGGCGCATCGGTCGTATTGCTGGCGCACTTTGGGCGTCCGAAGGGCGCGCCCGACCCCAAGTACTCGCTGGCACCGGTCGCCGCGCGCCTTCGTGAGCTCCTTGACCGTCCGGTGCACTTTCTCGGCGAAACCATTGGCGCGAGCGCCGTCGCCGCAACCAAGACACTGGCTCCGGGCGAGACGTTGCTGCTCGAGAACACGCGCTTTTTATCCGGTGAGGAGACGAACGACGCTGCATTGTCGCAGCAGTTGGCCGAGTTGGGCGACGTCTACGTGAACGATGCCTTTGGCGCCGCGCATCGTGCGCATGCCAGCACGGCGGGCGTCACCAGGTATTGCCGCCCGGCTGTCGCCGGCCTGCTCATGGAAAAGGAGCTAGCGTACCTCGGCGGCGCGCTCGCCGATCCTGAGCGCCCGTTCGTCGCGATCCTCGGCGGCTCCAAAATCTCGGGCAAGATCGACGTGGTCGAAGCGTTGCTTCCCAAGGTCGACCACCTCCTCATCGGGGGGGCGATGGCGTGCACGTTCTTCCGCGCCATGGGCTTCGAAACGGGCACGTCGCTCGTCGAACCCGATCGGCTGGACATGGCCAAGGATCTGCTCGCGCGGGCAGGGAGCAAGCTCGTCCTGCCCACCGATGCGATGATCGCCACGGGCATGGACGCCGGCGCGAGTGCACATGTGGTCGCACGCGAGGCGATTCCGGCGGGGGAGGCGATGTTCGACATCGGCCCGATGTCCATCCTCGCGTACGGCTCGATCATCGGAACCGCTGGCACTGTGCTCTGGAACGGTCCGATGGGCGTCTTCGAAAAGCCGCCGTTCGATGCGGGCACACGCGCCGTCGCGCTCGCCATGGCCGAGGCCACCGATCGCGGTGCCACCACGATCATCGGCGGGGGGGATTCCGCCGCTGCGGTCGCCGACGCCGGCCTCGAAGCACGCCTGTCGCACGTGTCCACCGGCGGTGGTGCGTCGCTCGAATTCCTCGAAGGCAAGGCGCTCCCCGGCGTCACCGCCCTCGATTCCATCTGACCGGTCCACTCGCCCATGCATCGCAAGCCCGTCATTGCCGCCAATTGGAAGCTGAACCACAGTCCCACCGACGCGAAGCAGTTTCTGCAGCGTTTTCTCGCGCAGACATCGCGTCAGCAGGATCGCACGCTGATTTTCTTTCCCTCCGCGATCACCCTCACCACCGTCGTGGACGCACTCAAGGAGCGGCCGGACATCTGGGTCGGCGCGCAGAACGTGCACAGCGAGCCGCAGGGCGCCTTCACCGGAGAAAATTCTGTGCTGATGGTCCGCGACGCCGGTGCGCGGGTGGTGTTGGTCGGGCACTCCGAGCGGCGCCATGTGTTCGGTGAGTCGGATGAAGCCACCACGAAGAAGTGCGCACTGGTCGCGCAGGCCCGTCTGATTCCCATGCTCTGTGTCGGCGAAACGTTGGTAGAGCGTGAGGCAGGCACGACGGCATCGGTGGTGGAGCGGCAATTCGCCGCCGGGATCGCGGAACTGGACGACCAGCAGGTCGCGGGGATCATGCTCGCCTACGAGCCCGTCTGGGCGATCGGCACCGGTCGCACCGCCACCCCCGAGGACGCCAGCGACATTCACGGCGTGCTTCGTCGCGCGCTGGCCACCCGCCTCGACGACCGCGCGGCGGCCGGCGTTCCGATCCTCTACGGCGGGTCGGTGAACCGTGGGAACGCCGCGACGTTGCTGGCCGCGCCCGATGTGGACGGGCTGCTGGTGGGCGGTGCCTCGCTCGACCCGGACGCGTGGAGCAGCATTGTCCGCAGCTGACCGGGCGCACTGGCGTTCGTGCCCGTGCCAGGATGGGCCACGCAAATGCAACGAGACCAAGGACTTGAATCCGTCGCGGCAGGTTGTGATCTTACAAAGCTCACTCCCGCGTCTTCTCGCTGCCTCGGCGGCGTCTTCGACCCCGTGCCATGTACACGTTTCTCCTCGTCCTTCTCATCGTCGATGCGCTGATCCTCGGCGCGGCCATTCTCCTGCAGTCGGGGAAGGGTGGTGGACTCGCAGCCAATTTCGGCGGCGCTTCGTCCTCGTCGGATTCGGTCATCGGTACGCGGCAGGCGGGCAACCTGCTCACCAAGACGAGCTGGTGGTGCGGCGGCCTCTTCCTCGGACTCGCGTTCGTGCTGCAGCTGATGTCCACGCGCACAGCTGTCCCGTCCTCGGTGCTCGATAAGCTTGGCACCGGCGCGCCGGCCGCTGCGCCGGCGGCACCTGGGAGCGGCACCGCGGCGCCGGCGGCGCCCTTGACGCAGCAGCCCGCCGCTCCGTCGCCGGTCGTTCCGCCCGCCAAGCCGTAAGAGACGAAGTGGAGACGCAGTCGACAAAGGGGTTCCTCCTCCTCGAGGACGGAACCCTTTTTCGTGGCCGGCTCGTCGGGACGCTCGGTCCGACGGTTGCCGAAGTGGTCTTCACGACCAACATGACGGGATACCAGGAGGTCTTCACCGATCCCTCGTATCGCGAGCAGATCGTTGTCATGACGGCGACGCAGATCGGCAACTACGGCATCAACCTTGAAGATCCGGAATCAGAGCGGCCGCAAGTCGCGGGCGTCGTGGTGCGCGAGCTGTCTCCGACGTATTCGAACTGGCGCGCCACCGGCGGATTGCCCGAGTGGCTGGCCGCGCACAACGTGCCGGTGCTCACCGAGGTGGACACGCGTCGCCTGACCAAGCACTTGCGCTCGGCGGGCGTCATGCGGGGCGTGATCGCCGCCGGCGACACGCCGACCGGGGAGGCATTGGCCGCTCTCGATGCCTGCCCGAGCATGGCTGGTCTCGATCTGGCCTCCGTCGTCTCCACGCGCGCCTCCTACGAATGGGGCAACGCGCGGGCGCCGTACCACGTGGTCGCGTACGATTTCGGGATCAAGGCCAACATCCTGCGCCTGTTCGAGGCGCACGACTGCCGCGTCACGGTCGTTCCGTCGGATACGTCCGCGGCCGACGTGCTGGCGATGAATCCGGATGGCGTCTTTCTCTCCAACGGTCCGGGCGATCCGGAGGCGGTGACCTACGCGCCAGCAGCCATCAAGGAGATCGCGGAGCAGGAAGTGCCGATGTTCGGCATCTGTCTGGGGCATCAGCTGCTCGGACTGACCTTCGGCGGACACACGACCAAAATGCCATTCGGGCACCGCGGCGGGAATCAGCCGGTCAAGGATCTGGAGTCGGGGAAGGTGCTGATCACGGCCCAGAATCACGGATTCGCCGTGGCAGGCTCCGCGACTGGGGTGGACGGGGCACCGGATCTGGTCGTCACGCACGTGAATCTCAACGACGGCACCGTGGAGGGACTGCGCCACCGTGCGTTGCCGCTCTTCGCCGTCCAATATCACCCGGAAGCCGCGCCCGGTCCGCACGATGCGGTGCCGCTGTTCGATCAGTTTCTTTCCGCGTTGCGTGCTCGTCGGGAGAAAGTGACCCAACCGCTTGACTCATAAGCACTAACGTCATACGTTCGGACCTTGCACACGCGGCGATTCGGCCCTCCGCCGACGCGCGTCGCACCTCCTGGTGGAGCCCATGACGAAAGCCGATCTGGTTGAGAACGTCACGGCGCGGATCGCGCGGACGGCCGGCCCGACGATCTCGAAGAAGGATTGCGCGCGCGTCGTTGATGCGTTTCTGGACGCGATCAAGGACGCGTTGCAGGAACAGAAGAACATCGAAGTACGTGGCTTCGGCACGTTCAAAATCCGCCAACGCAAAACGCGCATGGCGCGCAATCCACGAACCGGCTCGCCGGTCGAAGTGTCTGCGCGTCCGGTGCCGGTTTTCAAGCCGTCCAAAGAGCTGCGCGCTATCGTTGCCGGACTGGACATCTCACAGTTCGACGATGAAGACGCCGAGGAATTGTACGAGGCGTAAGTCCCTCGACACCGCGTCACCCCAAAAAGAGCGACCCGCGATGTCCGCATCGCGGAGCGTGCTGTTTCCGGAACGATTTCGCGTCGCCTGCGCTATCTTTGCTTTCCGCATGGAGTTCCCCGCGTGACGCGCCTGGCGTGACGCGCCTGGCGTGACGCGCTTCGCATGACGAGCTTTGCATGAGCATACCGGTTCTGCTGTTCGCCTCCTACGCCGATGCTTTCGGCGCGCGCCGGCTTGACGTACCCGTGGGGGCGCCGTGCCGTGTGGATGCGCTCGTGAATGCGTTGCGCTCGCTCCCGGGCGGCACGCGACTGCCCGCCGCTCCGCTGGTGGCGGTCAATCGCGTCTGGGCGGCCCCCGACGCCATGATCGCCGCGGGCGACGAGGTTGCACTCATTCCGCCGGTCGCGGGTGGCTGACGTGCATGCCTCCGCCGTTCTGCACATCGCCGTCATCACGTCCCCGATCGACGTGTCGGCCCTGCTGGCCACGGTGGCAGCCCCGTCCGCCGGCGCCACGTCGCTCTTTGTTGGCACGGTGCGCGAAGTGAACGAGGGACGGGCCGTTACCGGCATCGATTACGAGGCCTACCAACCCATGGCCGAGTCGGAGTTGCGGGCCATCGCCGAGGAGGCCTGCACGACGATTCCGGGATTGCGCGTGGCCGTGGAGCATCGCGTGGGAACGCTGCTTGTCGGCGACGTCAGCGTCGCCATCGCCGCATCGCATGCACACCGCGCGCCGGCGCTCGATGGTGCGCGTCAGATCATCGAGGCGCTGAAGCAGCGCGTGCCGATCTGGAAGCAGGAGCATTATGTGGACGGAGCACGCGCGTGGGTGGACCCGACCTCGTCGGTTGCGGCGCCTACGGTGTGAGCCTCCCCTTGGACGTCCAGGCGCCGCCGCAACGACACGTCGAACGCGATCAGTTCGGTCGTGGCATCGAATACTTGCGTATCTCGGTGACCGATCGCTGCAATTTTCGCTGTCAGTATTGCATGCCTCTCGAAGGGCTGCCGTGGTTGCCCAAGCAAGAGATCCTGCGCTACGAGGAGATTGCCGAGGTGGTACGACAGCTCGCGCCGCTCGGCCTGCGTCGTCTGCGCATCACGGGTGGCGAGCCCACAATCCGACCGCAGCTCGCCAAGCTGGTGCGCATGCTTCGGGACGTGCCGGGGGTCGAAGACATCGCGCTCTCGACCAACGGCGTGAAGCTGCCGGAGTTGGCGCCTGAGCTGGCCGACGCCGGACTGACGCGCGTGAACATCAGTGCCGACTCGTTGCGCGCCGATCGCGTGGTCGCCATCGCGCGCCGTGATCTGGGTTTCGATCTCGTGCGGTCGGCGCTCGCGGCCGAGCACGCGGGACTTGGCCCGATCAAGATCAATGTGGTCGTCATGCGCGGCATCAACGATGACGAGATCGCCGACTTTGCCGCGCTGACGCAGTCGCATCCGTGGCACGTGCGGTTTATCGAACTCATGCCGGTCGGAGAGCTGCGCGAGCTGACCTGGGATCATGTCGTGCCCAGTGCTGAAGTGCTCACCCGCGTGCGCTCGCTGGGCGCGCTTGCCGCAGACGCCGGTCCGGAACGGGGCAATGGACCGGCAACCTATTACCGACTGGCGGGCGCGCCGGGTACGATCGGTGTGATCACGCCAATGACCCATACGTATTGCGAGACGTGCAACCGCGTACGACTTACGGCAGACGGACGCCTGCGGACCTGCTTGTTCGGCGACCACGAAGTGCTGCTGCGCGACGCCATTCGCGCGGGTGAGCCACTGGCGCCGTTGTTCCGACAAGCGTTGGCGGAGAAGCCCAAGGAACATGCGCTGCTGCAGATGCGCGTGGGCGGGTTGCGTGCACTGAGCGAGGTTGGCGGCTGACTCCGTCGTGTTGCTGGCGTTTGTGCGGGGGTCTAAGTTGAGACGGTGTGCACGTTTGGTCGCAGTGCACATCCCGATGTAATTCTTTCCGTTCTCACGTCGATCGGATATCCGTTCGGAGACTCGGTACAACATGGTGAACAAGATCACGGTGGTTGGCGCTGGCAACGTCGGCGCCACCACTGCACAGCGCATCGCAGAGAAATCCCTCGGCCGCACCGTGGTGATGGTGGATGTCGTCGAAGGAATTCCGCAGGGCAAGGGACTTGATCAGTGGGAGTCCGCCCCGATCGAAGGCTTCGACACCCGCGTCATCGGCACGAACAGTTATGACGAAACCGCGGGGTCGGACATCGTCGTGATCACGGCCGGTATCGCGCGCAAGCCTGGCATGACGCGTGACGATTTGCTCAATACCAACGCCGGTATCGTCAAAGCGGTGTCGGAGCAGGTGCGCAACACGTCACCCAACGCGATCGTCATCGTCGTGTCGAATCCGCTCGACGTGATGTGCTATGTGGCGAAGAAGGTGACCGGCTTCCCGCGTGAACGCGTCATCGGCATGGCCGGTGTGCTCGACACGGCGCGCTATCGTTCGTTCCTCGCCGAAGCGCTCGATGTCTCGGTGCGCGACATTCAGGCAATGGTGCTTGGCGGACATGGCGATACGATGGTGCCGCTCATTTCGTACACGACGGTCAGCGGCATTCCCGTCACGCAGCTCATGCCGCGGGAACAGCTGGATGCGATCGTGCAGCGGGCACGCGACGGCGGCGCCGAGATCGTGAAGCATCTCAAAACCGGCTCGGCGTACTACGCGCCGTCGGCGGGTGCGGTGGAGATGGTCGAGGCCATTGTACACGACCGGAAGCGAATTTTGCCCTGCGCCGCATGGCTCGAAGGCGAGTACGGGCTCTCCGGTCTGTTCCTCGGCGTGCCGTGCAAGCTTGGACGGCACGGTCTCGAAAAGGTGCTCGAGATCGAACTCACCGACGACGAGCGAACCGCGCTTGAGCGCTCGGCGCAGGCCGTGCGCGAGCCGATGTCGGTGCTCGCTTTCTGATACTGATCCGGACCGGCGCGCTCACTCCCGTGAACGCGCCGGTTCTTTCTTATACCCCGCTTATGTACGTTCTCAATCGTTTCTGGCAGAGCACGATCGGCAAGAAGATCGTCATGGCGGTGACGGGAATCATCGGCATTCTCTTCGTCATCGGCCACATGTCCGGCAATCTGCTCATGTTCAAGGGGCAGGGGGCCATGCACGACTACGCGCTGTTGCTGCGCACCAGCATGCCGGTGCTGTATGTGGTGCGCACGGCGCTGGTGGCGGCAGTCCTGCTGCACGTACTCTCGGCTTATCAGCTCACGATGCGTTCGCGTGCTGCGCGTCCGGTGGCCTATGCGGCGCGTCGTCCGCAGGTGACCACATTAGCCGCGAAGACCATCCGCTGGGGCGGTGTGCTCCTGCTGGTCTTCATCATCTTCCATTTGCTGCAGCTCACACTGGGTTGGGTGCATCCCAACTTCACGCACCTCGATCCGTACAACAACGTCGTCTTCGGGCTCTCCAATCCGCTCGTCGCGCTGTTCTACGTGCTCGCCATGCTCGCGCTGGCATTGCACCTCTATCACGGCATCTGGGCCGCCGTGCGAACTCTGGGCGCCGCCCGGCCCGCCGCCGAGCCGTTGAAGCGCACTGCGGCCATGCTCGTCGCCGTCGTCGTCGCGGCCGGATTCCTGATTATTCCCATCGCCACGCTGGCGGGTGTGTTCAAGGAAGCACCGCCACTGGTCGAATACACGGCCGAATCATCTGCCACTGCATCCGTGGAGACTGCCGCGCCGGCGCCCGTCGCTCCGCTGCCTGCCGGGGAGGCTCGCTGAAATGCTCGACCTGAACTCCAAGACGCCGACTGGACCGCTTGAGCAGCAGTGGGATCAGCACAAGTTCTCCATGAAGCTGGTCAACCCCGCCAACAAGCGTCGGCACAGCGTCATCGTAGTCGGCGCGGGACTGGCCGGTGCCTCGGCCTCGGCCACGATGGCGGAATTGGGCTACAAGGTGTCGTGCTTCGTCTACCACGACTCGCCGCGGCGCGCGCACTCGATCGCGGCGCAAGGCGGCATCAACGCGGCCAAGAACTATCAAAACGATGGCGACAGCGTGCGCCGTCTGTTCTACGACACGATCAAGGGCGGCGACTTCCGCGCCCGTGAAGCCAACGTCTATCGGCTCGCGCAGGTATCGGTGAGCATCATCGACCAGTGCGTGGCGCAGGGTGTGCCGTTTGCGCGCGAGTACGGCGGACTGCTCGCCAACCGGTCGTTCGGCGGCGCGCAGGTCTCGCGCACATTCTACGCGCGCGGCCAAACCGGGCAGCAGTTGCTCCTTGGTGCGTATCAGGCGCTGGAGCGTCAGATCGCGCTGGGTGCCGTGGATATGCACACCTTCGAAGAGATGCTCGACCTGGTGGTCGTCGATGGTCATGCGCGCGGTATCGTCACGCGCAACCTGATCACCGGCAAGATCTCGTCGCATGTGGCCGATGCCGTTGTGCTCGCGACGGGCGGGTACGGCAACGTGTTCTACCTGAGCACCAACGCGAAGTATTGCAATACGTCGGCGATCTGGCGCGCCTACAAAAAGGGCGCCGGCTTTGCGAATCCGTGCTACACACAGATTCATCCGACGTGCATTCCCGTGAGCGGCGATCACCAGTCCAAGCTCACGCTCATGTCCGAGTCGTTGCGCAACGACGGACGGGTCTGGGTGCCGAAGGCCGAGGGCGACAAGCGCGGACCGTCCGCCATTCCGGAGTCGGAGCGCGACTACTTCCTCGAACGCAAGTATCCGAGTTTCGGCAACCTCGCGCCGCGCGATATCGCCTCGCGCGCGGCGAAGGAAGCCTGCGACGACGGACGTGGCGTTGGTCCGGGCGGACTGGGCGTGTATCTCGACTTCGCCGACTCCATCGCGCGTCTTGGCAAGCAGACCATCGCCGAGCGGTACGGCAATCTGTTCGACATGTATCAGCGCATCACGGACGAGAATCCGTACGAGGTGCCGATGCGCATCTACCCGGCCGTGCATTACACGATGGGCGGCCTGTGGGTGGACTACAATCTCATGACCACCATTCCGGGTCTGCACGCCATCGGCGAAGCCAATTTCTCCGATCATGGTGCCAACCGGCTCGGCGCCTCGGCGCTGATGCAAGGCTTGGCGGACGGATACTTCGTGCTGCCGTACACGATTGGCAATTACATCGCCAGCACGAAGCTGGCGCCGGTGGATACCAATCATGTGGCGTTTAAGGAAGCGGAAGCGGCCGTGAGCGTATTGCAGGCGCGGATGCTTGGCATCAAGGGCAAGCGCACCGTCGATTCGTTCCACAAGGAACTTGGCAAGATCATCTGGGACTACTGCGGCATGGCGCGCTCGCGTGAGGGACTGACGCACGCACTCGAGCTGCTGCGCAAGCTGAAAGAAGAGTTCTGGTCCGATATCAACGTGCCGGGCAGTGGTGAGTCGCTGAATCAGGAGCTCGAGAAGGCCGGGCGCGTGGCCGATTTCATCGAGCTCGGTGAGTTGATGTGTCGCGACGCGCTGCATCGGGAAGAGTCCTGCGGCGGGCATTTCCGCGTCGAGTATCAGGACGAGGGAGAGGCGATGCGCGACGATGAACACTTTGCGTACGTCGCGGCCTGGGAATACGCCGGGAACCACGCGGCCCCGATTCTCAACAAGGAACCGCTGGTGTACGAGCATGTGCACTTGTCAACGCGGAGCTACAAGTAAATGAAGCTGAACCTGAAGGTCTGGCGTCAGTCGGGTCCGACGATCCCGGGCGCCCTCGAGACGTACTCGCTCGACGGCGTGAGCAGCGATTCATCGTTCCTCGAGATGATCGACATGCTCAACGAGCAGTTGACCACGACGGGGAAGGAGCCGGTGGCGTTCGCGCATGACTGTCGCGAGGGGATTTGCGGCTCGTGCGCGATGATGATCAACGGGCAGGCGCATGGGCCGTGGAAGGCGACGGCCACCTGTCAGCTCCATATGCGTGCGTTCAAGGACGGTGACACCATTACCGTCGAGCCGTGGCGCGCGACGGCGTTCCCGGTGGTGAAGGATCTGGTCGTCGACCGGTCGTCGTTCGACCGTATCATTCAGGCGGGCGGCTTCGTGTCGGTCAACACGGGCGGTGCGCGAGACGCGAACGAGATTCTGATTGGTAAGGACGTGCTCGACGAGTCGATGGATGCGGCCGCGTGCATCGGCTGCGGCGCCTGCGTGGCGGCGTGTCCGAACGCATCCGCCTCGTTGTTCACCGGCGCCAAGATCGCGCACCTCGGCGCACTGCCGCAGGGGCAACCCGAGCGTGATCGTCGCGCGCTGTTCATGGTGGAGACGATGGATCTCGAAGGGTTCGGGCACTGCACGCTGGCCGGTGAGTGCATGGACGCGTGTCCCAAGGAGATCAGCATCGACGTCATCAAGCAGATGAATCGCGACTACATCGTCGCGACGGCACGTCGTCAGGAGCCGAAGACGGCGGCGGCCGGAGCGGGATGATGCGGCGCACGCCCGCACGTGTGCTGGTGGCGGGTGTCGCGTCCGCCATCGCGTTATACGGCGCGGGTCGTACCTCCACGCAGGCGCTCGCGCAGGAGGCCACGCCGCGCGCCGTCGGTAACGCCGTTCGCGGCCGCGCGCTGCTCGCGGCATTCAAAGACTCGCTGCCGGCGAACAGCGGCAACGCGCTGCGGTGCACGAGTTGCCATCTCGACGACGGGCTGCGCGAGACTTCGATGCCTTGGCGCGGCACCGCGGCGCGCTATCCCAAGTACCGGTCGCGTCGCGGCTCGGAAGAATCGCTGGAGCAGCGGATCAACGAGTGTGTGGCGCGCAGTCTCGCTGGGCGGATGTTGCCCGGGCCGGGACGCGACATGCAGGACATGGTCGCGTACTTCGAAACGCTGCGCACGAAGCCCCGTCCCGCCGGTCCGGATACGGTCAAGCTGGTGGGCAGGCCAGTCGCCGGCGCCGCGGTGTACGCAGCGTCATGTGCACGCTGCCATGGGAATGCCGGCGAGGGCGCGCTGTTTCCTGCCGTGTGGGGAAGTGGCAGCTACTCCATCGGTGCAGGGCTGGCTCGCCAGACTGTGCTCGCGACGTTCGTGCGCTGGAACATGCCGTACGACCGCAAGGAGACGCTGTCCGACCAACAGGCGGCCGACGTGGCCGCGTATGTGCTCTCCAAGCCGAGACAGGATCATCCGGGCAAGGAACGCGATTGGCCGAGGGGAGATCCACCGGCCGATGTCGCCTACGCGACCACCGCCGCGCGAGCGGCAGGCAAGGTCATGCCGGCGCTGCGCCCCGTCCTCCCACGCCGCGTACCTCCCACGCCATCATCGACACCCTCATCGACACCCGCTCCGCGGTGACCCCATGACTCCGCCCGTCGTTGCCTCCGCGTCCGATGCACCAGACGCTTCGTCCGACCGCACGCCGCAGCCGTCGGAGCGCCGTTCGTTTCTGTCTCGCATGCTGGCGGCGAGTGCGACGCTCGGCCTCGGTGCCTGGGCTCGTCCGGCGCAGGCCGCGGACGCACGGGTGGCGCTGACCGTCGCCGACGACGAGCCGTGGATGAAGCGATTGCACGGGACGCAGCGCGTCGTGTTTCATTCGCATCTGCCGACCGACGGACTCGCCCTGACGTGGGCGCGCACGTTTCTGGAGACGCACAAGAGCGCGTACGGCCGACAGGACAGCGACTGCAGCGTGGTGGTCGGACTGAACGGCCGATCGATTGGCTTGCTCTTCAACGACGCCATGTGGGCACAGTATCCGATCGCCGAAACGATGGGCATGAAGGGTACGACCAACCCCAACGGTCCCAGTGGGAGCAACCTCGTGTCGCAGTTGATTGGCCGCGGTGCGCTGCTGCTGGTCTGTCAGAATTCGCTGCGCACGGCAGGGTCGCGCTTTCTGCCCGAGCCCGCGCGTTCCGATGCAGCGGCACGCGCGGCGTTCAGTGCAGCAGCGAGCGGTAGCCTGCTCCCCGGTGTGGAGATCGTGCCCGCGATGATCGTGACCCTGCAGATGGCGCAGGATCGCGGCTGCCGGTACGTGTACGCCGGCAGCTGAGTTCTCCGACCGCGCTAAATGCGGGGCAGCGTCACACCGCGCTGTCCCTGGTACTTCCCCTTTTTGTCCCCGTAACTGACCTCGGGCGGTTCATCGCCGGTGAAAAAGACCACCTGCGCGATCCCTTCGTTGGCATAGATCCTGGCCGGAAGCGGCGTGGTATTCGAGATCTCGAGCGTGACGTAGCCTTCCCACTCCGGTTCGAACGGTGTCACGTTGGTGATGATGCCGCACCGGGCGTAGGTGCTCTTGCCGACCGTGAGGGTGAGCACGTTGCGCGGGATGCGGAAATACTCCACGCTGCGGGCCAGGGCGAACGAGTTGGGAGGGACGATACAGACGTCTCCTTCGAATTCGACAAAGCTCCTCGGATCGAACGCTTTGGGATCGACGATCGAGCTCAGCACGTTGGTGAAGATCTTGAACTCGCGCGCCACACGCATGTCGTAGCCGTAAGAGCTGACGCCGTACGAGATGACGCCGTCGCGGACCTGGCGGTCCTCGAACGGTTCGATCATGGCGTGTTCGCGCGCCATGCGCGTGATCCAGCGGTCGGAGCAGAGCCCCATGGCCAAGGTGGATAAAGGTGGGCGGGTGTCCACCGAGACGGACGCCTCGGTCCGCGTCGGTGGCAGCATGCGCGGTAAGCTAGGGAGGCGTCGCGTCGAGTGCCACGCACGAGTTGCTTCGCCTGTCGATTCAGAGACGGCTCTGCCTGCGCCGGGAAAAGAGCAGTAGGCGGTTACGTGGCGTACACGGAGACGCGCTTCCGTGTTGAGTGCCCGTGGTCCCCTTGCTACTTTCTTTCTATTCCTATGTGAATTCTTTCACGAGGTCGCCGCTTCTCCGCATGGCTCGGCACTGATGCTTCGAAACTACCTGCCCGTCCTGCTGCTGCTGGGTTTTGTGATCTTCAATGCGGTGGTCATTCTTGGCCTCTCGCATCTGAGCGTCACAGCGCAGCCGACTGCAGTCAAATCACAGCCGTACGAATCAGGCATCGCGCCGCTCGGTGATGCGCGCGACCGGTTTTCCGTGAAGTTCTATCTCGTCGCGATGCTGTTTATCGTGTTCGACATCGAAACCGTGTTCATGATTCCGTGGGGCGTACAGTACCGGCAGCTCTCCTGCAACGTCCCCATGATTGCCGATGCCTGTCCGGCGGGGCAGCTGTCGTTCTTCGGACTCGGTGAGATGCTCGTCTTTGTGCTGATTCTCGTCGTCGGCTTCGTCTATGTCTGGAAGAAGGGAGCACTGACGTGGGAGTGACTTCTCCGCTCGATCGACGTGACGTCACCGTCGATCCCCCCTCGCAGGACGGTTGGGTCACGACCCGCCTCGACTTTCTGGTGAATTGGGCGCGCGCCGGCTCCTTGTGGCCGATGCCATTCGGCACGGCCTGTTGCGCCATCGAGTTCATGTCCACCGCCGCGAGCCGGTTCGACCTTGCGCGCTTCGGCATGGAGCGACTGAGCTACTCGCCACGGCAGGCCGATGTGCTGTTGTGCGCGGGGCGCGTGCCGTACAAGCTGGCGCCGGTCATTCGGCGCATCTATCAGCAGATGCCGCAGCCCAAGTGGGTCATCTCCATGGGCGCGTGCGCATCCACCGGTGGTATGTTCGACAACTACGCCGTGGTACAGGGGATCGACACGATCATTCCTGTCGATGTGTACGTGCCCGGTTGCCCGCCCCGACCGGAAGCGCTGATGCACGGCATCATCATGCTGCAGCAGAAGATCATGCGGGATCGGATGCGTGACGGCAGTCTGCACGTGGAAATCGAGCCGGATCCGACGAGTCAGCTCTATATCCCGCCATCGCGCATCGACGAGCTGTCCGAACCGTTCGGCAACTCGGTCAACCAGACACGTTCGAATCCGTGACCGCGCCGAATCTTCCAGTCCACGTCCGCGCCGATGGGTCGCCCGGCGATGGGTCGCCCGGCGATGGGTCGCCCGGCGCGGACTCGCACGGGTTGGCCGAGGGCGCGCCGCGCACGTTGCGCAACGTGCCGCGTGAGGGCGGCGAGGTGAACCCGTCCGCCGCCGCGCTGATTGCGCAGGTCGGAGACGCGATCGAGCGCACCGACGTGATCTGGGGTGAAACCACCATCGTGGTGCAGCGCGCTGCCATTCATGATGTGATCCGATGGCTGCACGACGAGTCGGCGCAGCGCTACGACTACTTGGTGGACGTGACGGCGGTCGAGCATCGCGATGCGATGCGCCCGATTGAGGTCGTGTGGCATTTGCGTGCGCTGGGCTATCGCCGCTTTCTGCGGCTCAAGGTGGAACTCCCGAAGCGCGGCGAACTGGTGGTGCCTTCGGTCATCGACATCTACTCCGGGGCGGATTGGCTCGAGCGCGAGTGCTACGACATGTTCGGCATTCGCTTCGACGGCCACCCCGACCTGCGTCGCATCCTGCTCTGGGACAGCTACCGGGAAGGGTTTCCGCTGCGCAAGAACTTCCCGCTCCGTGGTCGCTTCAGCCGTTCGGAGCAGCTGAAGCAGGCACTCGCACAGGATCCGGAAGCGCGCTACTCGATGAACGAGTTGTCGATCGCCGAGGCGTTCGACTCGCTGCCGGAAGACATGCGGCGCCGGCTCGCGGAGGATCGTGCGATCCGGCACGGACAGGAGGGCGGCGAATGAGCGCCTCGACAAGAGATTTACGCACGATCGAAGTCGCCCTCGGCACCAGCGGAGTGGATGCCAACGGTCTGCCCATCCGTGCGCCGCTCGTGGTGCAGGGGCACAGCGCCGTCGCGCTCGAGGGCAGCTCCACCGTGGAGCCCGATCTCGACGCGGATCACATGCTTATCAACATCGGGCCGCAGCATCCCGCCACACATGGCGTGCTGCGCCTGGTGCTCGAACTCGATGGCGAAACGGTGGTGCGTTGCATTCCGCACATTGGCTATCTGCATTGCGGTTTCGAGAAGATCGGCGAGTACCGGCAGTACAACCAGATCATCCCGTGGACCGATCGCGAGGACTATCTCAACTCGCCGGGCAACAACGTCGCCTTTGCCATGAGCTGCGAGCGACTTTTCGGCGTGGAGATCACGCCGCGCTGCACCGTGCTGCGCGTGATCGCGATGGAGCTCTCGCGCATCATGTCACACGTCGTCTGGTTGGGCACCACGTCGGTGGATCTCGGTGCCTTCACGCCGTTCCTGTGGTTATATCAGGAGCGCGAGAACATCTACAACCTGCTCGAAGGATGGGTGGGTGCGCGGCTCACGACGTCGATGACACGCGTGGGCGGCATGGCGGCCGACATTCCCGATGGGTGGCTCGATGGACTCCGCGCATTCATCAAGGGATTCTCCAAGACGCTCGAAGAATCCGTGCGCATGCTCGAGACGAACGCCATTTG
This sequence comes from Gemmatimonadales bacterium, assembly GCA_038213465.1. Lineage (GTDB taxonomy): Bacteria > Gemmatimonadota > Gemmatimonadetes > Gemmatimonadales > Gemmatimonadaceae > Gemmatimonas. The sequence goes on from JBBQTA010000023.1 coordinate 26,076, forward strand.
GGCGGGGCGCACGGTGGGACTGGGCGCGATGAGCGCGGAAGAAGCGGTGAATGCGGGACTCTCCGGGCCCATGCTGCGTGCATCGGGCGTGGCGTACGACGTGCGCAAGGACTTCCCGTATATGGACTACGAGACGTACGACTTCGATGTGCCGGTGGGTACGGCGGGCGATGTGTACGACCGATTCCTTGTACGCGTGGAGGAGATGCGTCAGAGCATCCGCATTCTCGAGCAGGCCGTGCGACGGTTGCCAGACGGGCCGGTGAACGTGGACGATCCGCGGCTCATTTTGCCGGCCAAGCGTAAGGCGACGAGCGAGATGGAGTCCATGATCCATCATTTCAAGCTGGTCATGGAAGGACCGCGCCCGCCGGCCGGCGAATGCTACGTGGCCGTGGAAAGCCCCAAGGGTGAGAAGGGCTACTATCTCGTCAGCGACGGCTCGGCGAAGCCTGTGCGCTGGCGCATTCGTCCACCGTCGTTCGTCAACCTGTCAGCCATCCCGAAGATGGTCGAAGGTCACTTGCTGTCCGACGTCATCGCCATCAACGCGAGCATCGATATCGTCATGGGAGAGATCGACCGGTGAGTCACGGTCCCTCAGCAACTGGCGGCGCCATCGTGGCTGCCCCGCCGCACGGTCATCATCACGACGAACCTCACGTGCCGGTGTTCGCCGGCGCCGTGCGCGCGGAACTCGACACGATCATGTCACGCTATCCCACCAGGCAGGCGGCGCTGCTCCCCGCGCTCTGGTTGGTGCAGGACGCGCGTGGATGGGTCAGCGACGCGTCCATGGAAGAGGTGGCGGGAGTGCTCGACCTTACGCCGGCATACGTGAAGGGTGTCACAACGTTTTACACCATGTACCACCAGCATCCCGTCGGGCGGCACTTCATTCAGGTGTGCACGACCACGCCGTGCAATGTATGTGGCGCGGAGGATGTGGTCGGCGCGCTGCTTGAGCATTCCGCGTGCGGCGACCTGGGCCTCACCAGCGCCGACGGTCGCTTCACGGTGATCGAAGTCGAGTGCCTCGGCGCGTGCGGCTTTCCGACGCCAATCATGATCAACAACGATTTCGTCGAGTCCGTAACCCCGGAATCGGTGCCGCGCATTCTGTCGGAGCTGAAGTAATGGGATATCCCCATCCGTCACACCCGCGCGAAACCGCGATCCTCTCCAGGTACTTCGGCGATGCCGGCGCACGCACGCTCGATGGCTGGCGCGAACGTGGTGGGTATGACGCGCTGCAGCAGGCGCTGAACACCGACCCGCAGGACTTGCAGACGCTCGTCAAGGAGTCTGGACTGCGCGGTCGCGGCGGCGCCGGATTTCCGACCGGGCTCAAGTGGTCGTTCATGAAGCCCGACGGCAAGATCCACTACATGCTCTGCAACGCCGACGAGTCGGAGCCGGGCACGTTCAAGGATCGCGAGATCATGCGTTGGACGCCGCACGGACTGGTGGAGGGCGTCGCGCTTGCCGCGCACGCCATCTACGCCGAAACGGCTTACATCTACATCCGCGGCGAGTTTACCGAACCGTACGCACGCGTCACCGAAGCGGTCGAGGAGGCGTACGCCGCCGGCGTCCTCGGCGCGAACGCAATGGGGTCGGGCAACCGGGTGGACGTGCATGTGCATCGTGGTGCGGGCGCCTATATCTGCGGCGAAGAAACGGCGCTCATGAATTCGCTGGAGGGGCGGCGCGGCAATCCGCGCATCAAGCCGCCGTTTCCGGCTGTCGCGGGCCTGTTCGGCAAGCCGACGACGATCAACAACGTCGAGACGCTCGCCACGGTACCGTATATCGTCAAGAATGGCGCCGAGTGGTACAAGCAGTTCGGTCGCGTGGACAACCCCAAGAGCGTTGGCACAAAGCTGTTCTCGGTCTGCGGCAACATTACGCGCCCGGGCAACTACGAAGTTGCGCTCGGATTCCCGTTCAAGGAGTTCCTGTACGACTTGTGCGGCGGACCGCTGCCCGGCCGCGAGATCAAGGCCGTTATTCCCGGCGGATCGTCGGTACCGATCCTCACACGTGAGGAAGCGGAGAACACCATCATGGACTACGAGGGTATGGCGGCGGCTGGCACGTTGCTCGGCTCCGGCGGCGTGATCGTGTTCGACGACCGACAAGATATGGTGCGGCAGATCGCGCGCCTCGTGCGCTTCTACGCGCACGAGAGTTGCGCGCAGTGCACGCAGTGCCGGGAGGGCACGGCGTGGACGTTGCGTATCATGGAGCGCATCCGTGACGGCGAAGGCAGCGCGGAAGATTTCGACACGCTGCTCTCCATCGCCGACAACATGACCGGCAAGACGATCTGTGTCTTGAGTGATTCGTGCGCAACACCCGTGGTGTCCGGGCTGAAGAAGTTCCGCGGCGAGTTCGAGGCGAAGATTGCACCGAGTCGCTCGGTCGTATCGGCGCGCGGTCCGAGCCGCGCCACGGCCGCGTGAGGATACGACATGACTAACGTGACCGTGAACATAGGCGTGGGCGTGGGCGTGAAGATGGTGACGCTGACGATCGAGGGGCGCCCGGTGACAGTACCGGACGGCACGTCGATCCTCGAGGCCGCGAAGATCGCGGGCGTGCTCATCCCGCACTACTGCTACCATCCGGGATTGCCGGTGGCGGGCGTGTGCCGCATGTGTCTGGTGGAGGTGGAGAAGTTTCCCAAACTCGCGCCATCATGTGCCACGACCGTCGGCGAAGGGCAGGTGGTGCATGTGCATTCTCCCAAGGCGCTCGAAGCGCGCAAGGGCGTGCTGGAATTCCTGCTCATCAATCATCCGCTCGACTGCCCGATCTGCGATCAGGCGGGCGAGTGCGAGTTGCAGGACTACACCTTTGCCGAAGGACGCGCCGATTCGCGCTACCGGGAGCCTAAGCGGTTCAATCCGGTCGAGGATTTCGGCGGCGATGTGCTGTTCGTGCAGAACCGCTGCATTCTGTGCACGCGATGCGTGCGCTTTATGGGCGATGTGGCGCACGAGCCGGTGCTCAATGTCTCGGAGCGCGGTGATCGTGCGTACATCGGCAAGGCGGAAGGGCACGACCTCACCAACCCATGGGCCGGCAATGTTGTCGATCTGTGCCCGGTGGGCGCGCTTCTGTCCAAGGACTTCCTGAACAAGGCGCGCGCGTGGGAGCTCGATCGCGCACCGTCCGTATGCACGGGGTGCAGCCAGGGGTGCAACATTGTCGTGGAAACGCGCGACAACGTGGCGGTGCGCCTCCGCCCGCGTCCCAATGACGCGGTCAATCAGTACTACATGTGCGAAGTCGGCCGCGCCGGCTATCGCGAGTTCAACCGTCGCGATCGCGCCGAGCAACCGCTGGTGCGCAACGGGCACACGATGCAGATCACCGATTGGGAAGATGCGGTCGTGGCTGCGGCGCGCACCTTGGCCGGCAAGCGATTGGTGGTGCTGGCCTCACCCAATCTCTCCAACGAAGCGCTCTTTCTGCTGGAGCGACTTGTCGCAAACACGAACGGGCAGGGCATGTTCCGAGTGGAGACGGGCGCCGAAGTGCCACTTCCGGGCGCACCCGATCTTGCGCTCCGGACGGAGCGCGCCGCGAATGCGACCGCCGCGCGACTACTCGGCTTCACGGAACTGGCGACGGCGTCGCTGCCACTTCGCGACGGCGACGCACTCCTGGTCGTGGGTGAGCAGCTCGATGGCATCGATGCCTCGGATCTGGATCGCGCCGCGTCGATCGTCCATATCGGCACGACGCTTCCCGACGTTCTGGCGGCGCGCGTTCAGGTGGTGCTGCCGATGAGCAACATCATCGAAGAGGAAGGAACACTCACCAATCTGCGCGGCCGCGTGCAGCGCTTTCTGCAGGCCAAGGCCGCACCCGGTATTGTGCGCCCGTCGTGGTATGTACTGGCCGATCTGCTGGCCGCGGCCGGCGGCGAAGGACAGTATTTCACGCCTGCCGACGTGTTCGACGCGTTGCGGACCACGCACGCGTCGTTCGCCGCGCTCGAGTACGAGACGCTCGGTCTTCGTGGACTGCCGATTCTCGATGCCTCGCTGGACTCCGCCGGGCCGACCGCATGACGCCGATGCCGCTCGTGGCAGCCATCGACCTCGCGACACTGTTTCCGCGCAGCAATTCGCAGCTCGCGCCGACGGCGATCGGCACGTTCGTCATCGCCAGCGTGATCAAGATTCTCGTCGTGTTCGGACTCTACCTGCTTGGCGTTGCGTTCCTGACACTCGCCGAACGCAAAGTCGCCGCGTGGATTCAGGACCGGCGCGGCCCCAACCGCACCGGACCGTGGGGGATCCTGCAGCCCGTGGCCGACGGCATCAAGAACTTCATGAAGGAAGAGACCAGTCCGGCGGCGGCCGACAAGTGGCTCTTCCTGATCGCGCCGGCCCTCGCCTTCATTCCGGCGATGCTCACATGGGCCGTGCTGCCACTCGCGGCGCCCTTGCCGACGCCGTGGGGATTGATCGACATGTCGGTCGCCAATCTGCCCGTGGGCTATCTGTTCACGCTCGCGATATCCTCGCTTGGTGTGTACGGCATCGTGCTCGCCGGGTGGTCGTCCAACAACAAGTATGCGCTGCTCGGTGGTCTGCGATCGAGCGCGCAGATGATTTCGTACGAGATCGCCATGGGAATGGCAACGATTCCCATTCTGCTCCTCGCCGGAAATGTCTCGCTGCAGGCGATCATCCAGCAGCAGTCGCACATGGGCTGGAACGTGCTCTCGCTGACGGTGGCCTGGTTCACCTTTCTCGTCGCTTCGTTCGCGGAAACGAACCGCCTGCCGTTCGACCTTCCGGAAGCGGAGTCGGAGCTCGTCGCAGGGTACCACACGGAATACAGCGGCATGAAGTTCTCGATGTTCTTCATCGCCGAGTATGCCAACATGGCAACGGTCAGCGGACTGACCGCGACGCTGTTCTTCGGGGGCTGGGACGTGCCCTTCACGCAGTGGGATAACGTGCCGCCGTGGACAATACTCAAGACAATCGTCACGCTCGGCATGTTCGCGGCCAAGACCGGGCTGTTCCTGTTCGTCTTCATGTGGGTGCGGTGGACGTTACCGCGCTTCCGCTACGACCAGCTCATGTCGCTTGGGTGGAGCGTCATGCTGCCGATCGCACTCGCGTACATCGTGATTGTGGCGGCCGCCACCCTCGGCCTCGACGCGCTTGGCGTCGCGCGCGGCCCCATGTTCTCGCTGGCGCTGTTGGCCATGAACGCGGTGATCATCGTCGTGCTGTTGCGCTGGCTCGATCGCGGTAAGTTGATCAGCCCGTCGAGCGCGCGAGTCGGACCGACCGACCTCGCGCGACTGCGCGCGCGCGGACTCGATCTGTCTCGCCGGCAGCTTGCCGTGGAGCGCGCGCGCGCAGCAACGCCGGCGGCGACATTGCCGGTGCGCACGGCGTCCGCCCCTGAACCGGTGCCCGTGGTGTCGTCGGTGGAGGAGCCGGTCTGATGGCGATCGGTGTGAAGGTCATGAATCGACCGCTTGAGCGCGTCAGCTACATCCGCGCAACCCTGAGCGGCATGGCGGTGACGCTCAAGCATCTGGTCGATCCGCACAAGGTCACGATGCAGTATCCGGAGACCAAGTGGGATCTCTCGCCGCGCTGGCGCGGCACGCACCGTATGCTCACCACGGAAACCGGCAAGGCGAAGTGCGTGGCGTGCGGATTGTGCCCGACGGTGTGTCCGGCCAATTGCATCAAGCTGGTCTCGGGCGAGGACGAGCAGGGGAACCGCTTCCCGCTGGTCTTCGAGATCGACGAGTTCCGCTGCATCTTCTGCGGCTACTGCCAGGAAGTGTGTCCAGAAGAAGCGATCCATCTCGGACGCCACTACGAGAACGCGGAGTTCGATCGCGCCTCGTTTGTCTATGATCTGGAACGACTCACGGCGCAGACGCACCCCGTCAGCGAGTTGTGGGACCCGGCACACCCGAAGGGCGAATGAGCGGATTCTACGAGTTCCAGTTCTATCTCTTCTCGCTCATCGCGATCGCATCGGCGCTCCTGTTCGTCACGCGCCGCAGTCCGGTCCCGGCGGCGTTGTGGCTCGTCAACGTGATGTTCGCGTTGAGCGGGCTGTACGTTATGCTGGACGCGCCGTTCGTCGGCGTGATTCAGGTGCTCGTCTATGCCGGCGCCATCATGGTCGTCTTCGTATTTGTCGTCATGCTGCTCAATCTGGGTCGGAGCGAGATCACGGATATCCGCTCACTCGGCGCCCGACTCGGCGCGGGACTCGTTGCGCTCGCGCTGCTGGCCAATTTGCTGGTCGTGTTGCGCGACAAGACGCCGCGTATCGCACTCGCCCCGGCGCAGGACAACGTGGTCTCGCCGGTGGCCACCTCGCTCTTCACCGACTACCTCGTCGCGTTCGAGCTCACCAGTCTGGTGTTGCTCGTCGCCATCGTGGGAGCGGTACTCCTCGCCAGAAAGCGGGTGACGGTATGATCTCCGAGGCGCTCATCGTCTCTGCCATTCTCTTCACGATCGGCGTGGTCGGCGTGCTGACCCGTCGCAACGCGATCATCCTGTTTATGTGCGCGGAGCTCATGCTCAACGCCGTCAATCTGTCCTTTGTCGCCCTGGCCAAGCTGCATGGCGTCACCGGACACGTGTTCGTGGTGATGGTCATGACCATTGCGGCCGCCGAGGCTGCCGTTGGGCTGGCCATCGTGATCTCGGTGTTTCGTCACTTTGGCACCGTCGAGATGTCCATGTTGCGCCGGCTGCGCGGATGATGACCGCCCTCCTGCTGCCATTGTTGCAGAGCGCCGGTGTTGCGGTGCCAGGTCATCCGCTTACGGGCACCGCCGCGGCAAATCTGCTATGGCTGCTTCCATTGCTCCCGCTGCTCGGTTTTCTGATCAACGGCGGGGTTGCGCTCAACGCGGCGCGACGCACCGGTTCCGACACCGCGCCAACGACGGCACGACATCCGATCGTGTCGCTGGTAGGGCCCGGCGTCATCATCGCTGCCTTCGCGGTCGCGCTGGTGATATTCGTGTCGATGCAGGGCGTGGCGGCCCGCGCGCCGGGACTGCTCGATGCGCCATACGTCAGTGGTGGCGCCACCTGGATGCTCGTCGGGAATCTCGACATCCGCTGGTCGTGGCAACTCGATCAGCTCTCGATCCTGATGGTGCTCGTCATCACCGGCATCGGGTCGCTGATTCACCTGTTCTCGATCGGGTACATGCAGGACGATCCGGGCTATGCGCGCTACTTCGCATATCTCAACCTGTTCGTTGCCTTCATGCTCGTGCTGGTCCTCGGCGCCAGCTATCCGGTCATGTTCGTCGGCTGGGAAGGCGTCGGACTTTGCTCGTATCTGCTCATCGGTTTCTGGTTCAAGGATCGCGCGAACGTGGAGGCAGGGAAGAAGGCGTTCGTGGTCAATCGCGTCGGCGATTTCGGTTTCCTCATCGCCATGTTCCTGATCTGGTCCACCACGCAGACGCTGGACTTTGTCGGCGCGCACGCCGTACTCACGCCCATGGCCGGTACGGCCGTGGTGCTGGCGATTGCGCTCTTCCTCTTCCTCGGATGCGCCGGCAAGAGTGCGCAGATGCCGCTCTACATCTGGCTGCCGGACGCCATGGCCGGTCCGACGCCGGTGTCGGCGCTGATCCACGCGGCTACGATGGTCACGGCCGGTGTGTATCTGGTCGCGCGCGCATCACCGATTTTTGCCGGTGCTCCCGAAGCCTCCCTGCTCGTCGCGCTCGTTGGCGCGGTCACCGCGCTCTTCGCCGCGACCATCGCGCTCCGTCAGTGGGATATCAAGAAGGTACTCGCGTATTCCACGGTCTCCCAGCTCGGCTACATGTTCATCGGTGTCGGCACCGGGGCATACACGGCGGGTGTCTTCCATCTCGTCACGCACGCCTTCTTCAAGGCGCTGCTGTTCCTTGGCGCGGGTTCGATCATTCACGCGATGCATCACGCGTATCACCACTCGCACCGCCACGAAGATCCGCAGGATCTCCGTAACATGGGCGGGCTGTCGAAGTACATGCCGGCGACGTTCGCAGCCATGACGGTGGCCACGCTCGCCATCGCCGGTGTGCCGCCCCTCGCGGGCTTCTTCTCCAAGGACGAAATTCTGTCGGCCACCTTCGCGCGTGCGCAGGGATCGCCGCTGGCCAGCGCATCGTTGGCCGGCATCTCCGGGAGCGCCGTCCTGTACTTCGTATACGCACTCGGCATCCTCACGGCGCTACTCACCGCCGTGTACATGACGCGGATGTTGCTGCTGGCCTTTATGGGCGAGAATCGCACCGGCGATTCGGAACGGAGCGCATTGCACGAAGCACCGGCCATCATGACCGCGCCCGTCCTCGTGCTCGGCGTGCTCACACTCGCCGGCGGTTGGCTCAATCTGCCCAAGCTGCTCCCGCTCGGACCGACAGGACTGCTGGAGCACTGGCTCGAACCGGTGACGGGTGCCAGCGCATCGCGACTCGCGGGAACCGCCGAGCTCTCGCACGACACCGAATACATGCTCATTGGCATCGCGGTGGCGACCGCCCTGATCGGCATCGGCATCGCCGTCGCCCTGTATCGCAAGCCGATTGCGGACAAGGCGAACTCCGCCGCGGACAGCGGGTTCTCGGGCGTGCTGGCCAACGCGTACGGCGTGGATGCGGGCGTGGACGCCGTGGTCGTGCGTCCCGTCAACGCCTTTGCCGATGATGTGCTGACGCGCGGCGTGGATATCGGCGTCGATCGGGCGTTCAGTCTTGGTGGCGGTCTGCTGGCGCGCACGGCCGGGTTGATCGGCAATCGCCTGCAGGATGGCGACGTGGGCAAGTATGCGTGGCTGATCGCCGCCGGTGCGCTGGCCATGCTCGCCGCTCTCACGTTGAGCTGACCGATGCGCGATTTCCTGCTTTCTCTGGGTGCGGCGCAGTGGGTCTTGCCCGCCCTGCTGCTCTGGCCGTTGCTGGCCGCGCTCCCCGTGCGCCTGCTGGGCCGCGATAGCTCGCGCGATGTCGACGGTGCGGAGGCGCCGGGCGGCGGTCCTGACGCACGCGTGTTGACGCTGGTTGCGCTTGCGGTCGAAGGATTGCTCGGCCTGATGCTGTGGGGCATCTACGATCCCGACGCGCGCGGCTGGCAGGCGCGCGTGGATCTGCCATGGATTCCCGATATCGGTGCGACGTTCAGCGTTGGCGTGGATGGTCTCGCGCTGCCCATGACCGTGCTGACGGCACTGCTCATGCCGCTCGCGCTGGCTGGCTCGTGGTCGAACGTCAAGGTCAAGACGCCGGCGTTCGGTGCACTGGCCCTCATGCTCACCTCGGGACTCATCGGCGTCTTCGTCTCGCTCGATCTGCTGCTCTTCTATCTGGCATGGGAGTTGATGCTCATCCCGATGTATTTCCTGATCGGGATCTGGGGCACCGGTGCCAGCGCGCGGGCCAGTTTACGTTACGTGCTTTTCACGCTCGTCGGATCGCTCCTGATGCTCGTGGCGATCATGGCGCTCCGGAACCTCGGCGGCGGACAGTCGCTGCACATCGATCACCTGCTGTCGATCAAGCTCGATGCACGAGTGCAACTGCTCATGTTCGGCGCGTTCTTCACCGCGTTTGCGGTCAAGTCGGCACTGGTACCGTTCCACACGTGGCTTCCCGATGCGCAAGGCTCCGCGCCAACGTTGGCCGCGGTCGCGCTGGGCCTCAAAGTCGGTACGTACGCAATCCTGCGCTTCGCCATACCCCTCTTCCCGGCCGCGGCGTCGCATCCGACAGTGCGGACCACCATTCTGGTGCTCTCCGTCATCGCCATCGTGTACGGTGCGCTGCTGGCCATGTCACAGCGCGACGCGAAGCGACTCGTTTCCTACAGCTCGATCAGTCACCTCGGTTTCATCATGCTGGGCGCGTTCGCGCTCACGCAGCAGAGTGTGCAGGGCGCCGTCATGATCATGGTGAATCACGGCATCTCGACCAGCGCGCTGTTCCTGCTCGTCGGCATGTTGCAGGACCGTCGCGGCTCGACCGACATGGCCGCGCTGGGCGGGCTCGCGCGGACCATGCCGATGTTCAGCGTGGTGTTCACCCTCGCGATTCTGTCCACGATCGGCTTACCCGGTACGAATGGCTTCGTTGGCGAGTTTCTGGTGTTGATTGGCTCGTACGCCGAGCATCCGGTGTTGGTCATCATCGCGACGACCGGCGTGATCTTCGCCTCGGTGTACGGACTGCGCGCGCTGCAGCGCATCCTCTTCCAGCAGCCCGCCAACGCCGAGACCGAAGCCGGCGGCCTCCTCGCCGATCTGTCCGGTCGCGAGCGTGCCGTCATGACGGTGTTCGCCGCGGCCATGATCTATCTCGGTTTCGCGCCGCAACCGATTCTGCGCCGCAGCGACGGCGCGACGCGCAGCGTCGTCGAGGCCGTCCGCTTCAGTCCGAATGCGACCGCCGTTGGTGCCAATACTTCCGTAACTCCCTGAGCGATGGGCGATCTGGTTTCCGCTGGTTCGTTGTTTCGCGCACTTGCCCCCGAGCTGCTGTTGGCGGCCGGCGCCATGGCGCTGCTCCTCGCGACCGTCTGGCGGCCGCAGGGCAATTCGGTGGGCAGCGCGGAAGGCGCCGAACGCACCGGCGTGTTGGCACGATTCGGCGTGGTGCTGTGCCTGCTGGTTGCTCTCGTCGTCGTCATCGCGTGGGGCGATGGCGTGCGGGGCACCGACGATTTGCGCATTGCGGGTGACGGCTTCCGCTGGACGATCGATCTCGTGGTCCTGCTGGGCACCGCGTTGTCGCTCGTGCTGCTTGAGGCGGATCACGGACGCAGCGGTGCCTATAGTCCGGAAGTGCCGGTGCTCATGCTCCTGGCCGCCTGCGGCATGATGGTGCTCGCCGCTGCGCGCGACCTCATGTTCGTGTTCCTCGGGATCGAGCTCATGTCGTTGGCGGTCTACGTGCTGGCCGGCGTGAACCGGCGCTCGGCACGCGGCGCCGAGTCGGCGATCAAGTACTTCCTGCTCGGGGCATTCAGCACGGGCTTCCTGCTTTACGGCATGGCGCTCATGTTCGGCGCGACCGGCAGCACGCGGCTCGTGGACATCGCGGCGTGGGTGACGAAGACGCCGACACTCAGCGGCATGTTCATCGTGGGACTCGGATTGCTGCTGGTTGGATTCGCGTTCAAAGTTGCCGCAGCGCCGTTCCATCTCTGGACGCCGGATGTGTACGACGGCGCGCCGCTCCCGGTTGCCGCGTTCATGGCCGCCGTGGTCAAGACGGCGGCGTTCGCCACGTTTGCGCGCGTGATGATCGAAGCGCTCCCCGGTGCGGCGCAGCGATGGCATCCGATTCTATGGTGGCTGGCCGCCGGCACCATGGTGGTCGGCAACGTGCTGGCGCTGTCACAACGCAATCTCGTGCGGCTGCTCGCGTACTCGAGCATCGCGCACGCCGGCTACCTGTTGGTGGCCATTGTGTCGAACTCCGCGGCCGGCGTCAGTGCGCTCGTCTTCTACACCGTCTCGTATACTCTCGCCACGATGGGCGCGTTCGCGGTGCTCATTACGATCAACGACGGGCGCGACCGTGCGCCCACCCTCGACGACCTCAACGGGTTGTGGCTGGTTCGTCCGGGGCTCAGCATCGCGATGGCGGTGTTCTTCCTTGCGTTTCTCGGCATGCCGCTTGTTGGTGGCATGGGCTTCTTCGCCAAGTGGTACCTCCTGCAGGCGGCACTGCAGGGCAAGACGCCACAGACGATGCTGGCGATCGTGCTGGTGTTGAGCAGCGTTGTATCCGCCGCGTACTATCTGTCCGTCATTTCGTCGATGTTCATGCGTCCGCGGCCGGAGGGCGCAGCGGTTCCGTCCAGCGCGCCGCTCACGCAGTCGCTCATCGCCTTCGCTGCCATCTCCATCCTCGTGCTCGGCGTGTATCCCACTCCGGTCGCACGCCTGGCGCGTCGCGCCATGCCGCACAGTGTCGCCGAGATCATCCGGCAGCCGAGTGTACCCCGCGCAACTCGCGTTCCGATGAACACGGCGAGTACCCTTCGCTGATTGTGTGCACGGCAGCGACGCATGAGCGACGCAGCCATGACGCCCTCCCCACCTGTATGTGTCTGACATGACCATCAGCAAGACGATCTTTCGACAGTACGATGTACGCGGCATCGTGGGCACCGACCTCACCGATGAGGTGGCCTATGGCATCGGTCGTGGCTACGCGGCGTACCTGGCGGGCAAGGCCATTCGCGGCGCCGTCGCCGTCGGGCGCGACAATCGCCCCAGTGGCGATTCACTCCGCGACGCGCTCGTGCGCGGCCTGACGGAATGCGGCGTGGATGTGGTGGATGTGGGCGTCGTGCCGACGCCGCTGCTGTACTGGACGCTCCACCATGAGCCGGTCGTCGGGGGCATCCAGATCACCGGCTCGCACAATCCGCCGGAATACAACGGCTTCAAGATGTGTATCGGCACCGGGTCGCTGCACGGCGCGGAGATTCAGGCGCTCTACGCACTCATTGTCGACAGGCAGTTTCCCGCCGGGCACGGCGACGTGCGGCACGTCGAGGTCATCGACCGGTATGTCGCCGACATTGCGCACCGCATCGGACCATTGACGCATCGCGACGGAACACCACTGCGTGTCGTCTACGACTGCGGCAACGGTGCAGGCGCGCTGGTGGCGCCGCAGCTCATGCGTGCGTTAGGCGTGGATGGCATTGCCTTGTTCGCCGAAAGCGACGGCACCTTTCCCAATCATCACCCCGACCCGACCGTTCCGGAGAATCTCGTCGACCTGATCGACACCGTGCAGCGCGAGGGTGCGGAACTGGGAGTCGCCTTCGACGGCGACGCGGACCGCATCGGCGTCGTGGACGCCAACGGAACGATCGTCTGGGGCGACCACGTCCTGATTCTGTACGCGCGCGATGTGCTCGCGCGCACGGGGAAGGGTCAGCCGATCATCTTCGATGTGAAGTGCTCGCAGGCACTGTCGGATGAGATCGAGAAGGCCGGCGGTGTCCCCGTCATGTGGAAGACCGGGCACTCCCTCATCAAGGACAAGATGAAGGAGACGCACGCGCCAATCGCCGGCGAGATGTCGGGGCACATGTTCTTTACCGAGGGCTTCTACGGCCACGACGATGCCCTGTACGGCGCCGCGCGCCTGCTGCGCATTATCGCCGACTCCGGTCAACGCATGGACGAGCTGCTCGTGGATGTGCCGGCGTTCGTGTCCACGCCGGAAATCCGCATCGATACGGACGAAGAGAGCAAGTTCGTCATCATGGAGCGGGCCATCGCGCACTTCTCCGCCACCCACGATGTGATTGACGTGGACGGCGTACGCGTGCTCTTCGGCGACGGATGGGGGCTCTTCCGCGCCTCGAACACGCAACCGGTTATCGTGGCGCGCTTCGAAGCCCGCAGCGAAGCGCGCCTCGCGGAAATACGCGACGAGATGGAAGGATGGATGCGCGCGCAGGGCGTGTCGCTCTGATTCCCGGCGAGGCGGTCTGATCATGCGTGCGCGCGGCTGGTTGCTCGTCGGCATCGCCACCGCGGCCGCGCTGCTACTGCTCGGGCGCGCAGTGACCACGCTTGTCGTGGAGCACGCGTGGTTCACCGCGATGGGCGTCCCCTCGCTCTGGTGGGAGCGCGCCACGGACAGCGTGCTGCTCCAGGGCGGAGCGTGGTTGGCCGGCTCGCTGTTCGCGTTCGCCAATTTGTTCGCCGTGCGGCGCACCATTCGCGCGGTGGCCGTTCCGTCGCGCGTCGCGAACATCGAACTCACGAGCATGATCCCCGGGCGCAGGCTGCTGGCGATTACCATCACGCTGTCTTGTCTCGTGGGGCTCGCGCTCGCCGCCCCACTCACCGACTGGACGCAGGTCGCCATGGCGCGTCACGGCATCCCGTTCGGCGAGATCGAAGGATTTCTCGATCGCGACCTCGGCTTCTACGTGTACTCGCTGCCGCTCGAGGAGACGCTGTACGTCTGGGCGTTGGTGAGTGTGATTGCCGTCGGCACGATCGTCATCGTGCTGTACACACTGACGCGCAGTCTCCGACTGGAGGGGCGCCGCGTCTATGCGTCCTCGCACGTGCGGCGGCATCTCAGTGCGCTTGGGGCGATCGTCCTGCTGCTGCTCGCCTGGAGCTACCGGCTCGACTCGTTCGACCTGCTGCGCTACGGCTCGGGACCGGACGGCCTGTTCCTGCGCGTGGACCATATGGTCACGCTGCGCGTGGACGTGCTCATGACGTTCCTCTGCAGCATCGCCGCATTGATCCTGTTGCGGGCCGGATGGATGTCGCAGTTGCGACTGGCCTTCGTCACCTTCTCCATCGTACTCGCCGGCGCGCTCGGCCTCCGACACGTGGTGCCCGCGCTCGTCGCCCGCGGCGACTGGCTCGGTGAACCCGCGAAGCGCGACCTCGACTATCTGGCCACGCGCACGCTATTCAGCCGGCGCGCCTTTAACGTGGATGGCATCCGCACGAACACGCCCGATTCGCTGCCGCCACTCGCGACGCGACTGCGCAACGATGAGTTACCGCGCGCGGTGGGCCTGTGGGATGCGTCCTCGCTCCAAGCCCATGCAAACGGAGACGGACGCGTCGTCGTACCGACTTTCGCGTCGTGGACGGCGACGATCGGCGGCGCGCTGGGCGCTCTCATTGTGCGTCAGCCAGGGACCGCGCCCGAACCGTGGAGTCTTACCATCGTCGATGTCACACAGCCCGTCCTGCGTGACAGTGCCGTCTCGCCGCGCGTGCCGTCGGACGACGACGCACCCGTTGCGTTTGCGGTCGCCCCCGGGCTCCAGGGGCATGCGATGCTCATGGACCCAAGCGGGAACTTGCTCGGCACGTCGCTGCGCACGCTGTCGCTCCGCATCTCACACGCGTGGGCGGCGCGCGATCCGTCGCTGCTCGACGGCACGCCGCCCGGCGAAGACGCGCCGGTGTTCGTGTCGCAGCGTGACGTTCGCAAACGGCTCGCGCTGCTGGCGCCGGTCTTCGCACAGGGCCAGACCATCGAGCCGCTGTTGCACGACGGCACGCTCTACTGGACCGTGCAGCTCTACAGCGCATCGAACAGCTATCCGCTGAGTCAGCACTGGCAGCTCGCGGAAGAGGTGCGCAGCTACTTCCGGCTTGCGGCGACTGCGCTCATCGACGCGACGACCGGACGAGTGCAGCTCGTTGCCATCGAACAGCCCGATCCCGTTGCGCGCACCTGGATGGCTCGCGTGCCCACGCTGTTCGTGCGCGTGGGTGACCTACCCGCCTCACTCGTCAATCGCCTCCCACCAGCTACGGATGGCGCGATGGCACAGCTTCGCACATTTGCGCGCTACGGATCACGGCTGGAAGGCGCCGTTCCGCGCCATCTCGCCGATAGCACGTTTGCGGGAGACGGACCGTCGGGGCATCTCGTTCGCGCCGATACCGCGCTGCTCGTCGCATGGAGCGCGCCGCTGCTCGACGCCGGTGATCAGCTCGGCGGCGTGATCACGGCGGTGGGCGGACGTTTCCGGCGCACGTACTGGGACTCCACCACGGTGCCGCGGCCTCGCTGGAGCGCGCTCACCGAGCAATTGCGCGCGACGCTCGACAGCACCCGCGCGCTGGTACCCGATGGCAGCCGTCGCGAACCGCGCATGCGTCCGGATCGCCCGCAAGTGCTGATGAGCGAGGGCGGTCCGGTTGTTGTGCAGACGCTGCAGTCGAATCGCACGGATGGATCGTCGGTGGTGTCGCGCGTTGCCGTATTCGACGAGGGGAAAATCGGGGTCGGCGGAACACTCGCCGAGGCCGAGGCGCGGGTGGGATCGCCACGGTCCGCGAGCCGGCCCGCTGCGGGGATGGACGGGGTGATGCGCGAGCCACGCGATGCGGCGGTCGGACGATTGTATGACGCGATGCGGCAGGCGCTGCGGAGCGGGAGTTGGACGAAGTTCGGGGCCGCATTCGACAGCCTCGGCAGTGTTCTGGGAAAGCCGCCGCAGTAGCGCGGCTGATCCTGTGTTGCAGTCTTCCTTGGATACGGAGAGCGCGTGAACCTTCATGAGTATCAGGCGAAAGAGCTGTTGCGGGCGGCCGGTGTGCCGATTCCCGCCGGCGACGTCGCGACGACACCAGAACAGGCGGAATCCATCGCGCAGCGATTGGGCACGGCCGTCATGGTCAAAGCGCAGGTCCATGCGGGGGGTCGCGGCAAGGCTGGCGGCGTGAAGTTCTGCAAGACGCCGGCAGACGCAAAGGAGAAGGCCACGGCGATCCTCGGCATGACGATCAAGGAGCTCGTGGTCGAGAAGGTGCTGGTCACCACGGCGGCCGACATCGCCTCGGAGGCGTACGTCGGCATTATCGTGGATCGCGCCACAAAGAAACCGGTGTTCATGGTCAGCGCCGCCGGCGGAATCGACATCGAAGACGTCGCTGCGAGCACACCGGAGAAGATTCATTATCATCCGGTGGACACGCGCTACGGCTTGCTCCCGTTCGAAGCGATGCGCATGGGGTTCTTCCTGTTCAAGGATGTCAAGGTCGCGCGTCAGGCCGCGAAGATCATGTCGCAGCTCTACACCGCGTTCATGAACGCCGGGTGCTCGCTCGCCGAGATCAACCCACTCGTCCTGACGCCGGACAACCAGCTCGTCGCGGTCGACGGCAAGATGGTCATCGACGACAACGAACTCGATCGTCGCCCTGAGATCGCCGCGCTGCGCGACGAGTCGTCGGAAGCGCCGAGCGAGGTGGACGCGCGCAACGCCAACCTCACGTTCATCAAGCTCGATGGCAACGTCGGTTGCGTGGTGACTGGCGCCGGACTCGCGATGGCCACGATGGATCTCGTGAAGTACTACGGCGGAGACCCGGCCAATTTCCTCGACATCGGCGGGTCCTCGAATCCGGAGAAGGTCGTGAATGCGCTGCGCATCATCACGTCGGATCCGAACGTAAAGTGCATTCTGTTCAACATTTTCGGCGGCATCACGCGCACCGATGACGTGGCCAACGGCATCGTCACCGCGACGAAGGCCAATCCGCTCACCGTGCCGATCGTCATCCGCCTCACCGGCACGAACGAGGAGCTCGCCGTGAAAATTCTGCAGGACAACGGTTTCTCCGCATCCAACGACATGGACGCCGCGGTACAGCGCGCCGTCGAACTCGCGACCAAGGGAGCGGCCGCATGAGCATCTTCATCGACAACAGGACCAAGCTGCTCGTGCAGGGCATCACGGGCCGCGACGGTTCGTTCCACGCCAAGCAGATGATCGAGTACGGCACGCAGGTCGTCGCCGGCGTCACGCCGGGCAAGGGCGGCCAGCACTTCGAAGGCACCGTACCCATTTTCGACACCGTGTACGATGCCGTGCAGGCGACCGGTGCGAACACGTCCGTCATCTATGTCCCGCCCATGTTCGCCGCCGACGCGATCATGGAAGCCGCCGCGGCCGGTGTGAAGCTGATCGTGTGCATCACGGAGGGACTGCCCGTGCTCGACATGACGCGCGTAGATCCGTACGTGAAGGAACATGGCGCACGTTTGCTCGGCCCGAACTGCCCGGGGCTCATCACGCCAGGACAGTCCAAGGTCGGCATCATTCCCGGTCGCATTTGTCTGCCGGGCAACGTGGGGGTCGTCAGCCGCTCGGGGACGCTGACGTACGAAGTGGTCAATCAGCTCACACAGGCCGGTATCGGTCAGAGCAGCTGTGTCGGCATCGGTGGCGATCCGATCAACGGCACCAACTTCATCGACTGTCTTGCCGCCTTCGAAGCCGATCCGCAGACGACAGCGATCGCCATGATGGGCGAGATCGGTGGCACCGATGAGCAGGAAGCAGCGACGTTCATCAAGGAGCACATGAAGAAGCCGGTCGTAGGCTTCATTGCCGGACAGACCGCGCCGCCGGGCCGCCGCATGGGTCATGCGGGTGCGATCATCTCCGGCTCTGCAGGTACGGCCGCCGAGAAGATCGACGCGTTTCACGCAGCCGGCATGGGCGTGGCCAAGCGCCCGGTGGACTTTGTTCAATTGATCAAGGCGCGTCTCGCCTGAGATCGCGATTCGCTGGTTGCTGTTGTCACGGGCGGTCGCGCACACCAACGTGCACGGCCGCCTCTGATCAGTGCGGCCCCACGCGGGTCTGTGGCGCTCTACGCGAGGAATCCCGTGCGAACCGAATCACAACGCCTCTCGGATCTGCTGTCGCCGCGCCGGGTGCGGATGCCCCTCTCTGCCACCACGCTGGTCGATGCCGCCGAACTGCTCGGCGAGACGCTGCAGACCGATCGTGTGCGGCTCGACGCGGAGTTGTTGCGCGAGCGCGTCGAAGAGGCGCGCCCGGAGGACATCGTGGGGCTCGGCGATCGGGCGTTCGTGCTGCACTTCCGCACCGACGCCGTGCGCGAACTGGCGGTGGCGATCGGCATCTCGCTCCGTCCGATCTGCCGCGAAGTCGGTGAGGACGACACGCAGTGCGCGCGCATCGTCGTGCTGGTTTGTTCGCCACCGCGTCAGGTGGGCCAGCATCTTCAGGTCGTCCGTGCCTTGGTGCGGGCGTTCTCCAATCCGGGAGTCGTGTCGGCCGTCCTGGCGGGGCAGGATCCGGCGGCGGTTGCCGCATTGCCGGAGTTTTCGGCCATCGTGCTCCCCGAGCAGCTGACCGTGCGCGACCTCATGACGGAGCGTCCGCGGACCGTCGGCCCGGATGCGCCGCTCCGCAGCGCCGTTCTGGACATGCTGAGGGCGGGGGTGGGCGGGCTGCCGGTGGTGGACGGGGACGACCGGGTGATCGGCATGCTGAGTGAGCGCGAACTCTTGCGCGATCTTCTGAGTCATTATCTTCCGCGGGCTGGGGGCGCGATGTCGTCCCCGCCGCCCGCTTCGGCTCGGCGCACGGTGCGCGATGCCATGACCCGTCAGGTTCTCTGTGTCGCACCCGAGCAGCCGATCGCCGAGGTGGCCTCCCTCATGCTCAACAAAGACGTCGACCGGGTACCCGTGGTGAAGGAAGGCCGACTGGTCGGCTTTCTGACCCGCGGGGACATCGTTCGCAAACTCATAGGATCGTGACACATGGCCGGTCGCCGCACGCTCACCATTATCAAGCCGGACGCTTTCGCCAACGGAAAGTCCGGACTCATCATTGCACTCCTCGAGCAGTCGGGTTTCACCCTCAAGGCGGCGCGCGTCATGCACCTGACAACGGCCCAGGCCGGCGCGTTCTACGGCGTGCACCGCGAGCGCGGCTTCTTTGGCGAGCTGGTCGAATTCATGACCAGCGGTCCGTGCATGCCGATGGTGCTGGAGCGTGACGCCGCCGTGGCGACATTGCGCACCGTGATCGGCGCGACGGACCCAGCCGAGGCCGCAGAAGGGACCGTCCGAAAACTGTACGCCGAGTCAAAGGGGCGGAACGCGATTCATGCCTCGGATTCCGACGAGAACGCGCTGCTGGAGTCGGGATTCTTCTTCGCTGAGTGCGAATCGCGGTAGCGGGCGTGGCGGTGGCGGTCTAACTCTGCGTCGGATCGCCACTTGGGCGATCGGATCGGAGCGCGGCAGCCCTTGTGTCTGGGGGGCTGCCGCTCTACGTTTCATGGCTATGCTGTGCTTTGACATCCGTAGTCTGGAAGCCCGCGCTGAAAGCGTTGATGGTATGCTTGAAGGGTCGGATCCGGTGTGGGAAGGCGACGACGCGCGACCGGTAGAACCCGGCATGCACGTAGCAGGCCGCCTGTCCGGCGCCGGCCAAAGTCGTTTTTATTTCACCGGTGCGCTCGAGGGCGCGGTGCAGACCACGTGCCGTCGCTGTCTCGTCGACGTGACGCAGGCAGTCTCGGGCGAAGTACAGCTGTTGTTTGCCGAGTCCGGTCTGGACGAAGCAGACGAAGATGATGTCGTCGTGATTCCGGCGGGGGCGCGCGATCTCGATTTGCGCCCGACGCTGCGGGAGGAGTGGCTGTTGGCCGTGCCCGCATTCGCGCTGTGTTGTGAGGACTGTCTTGGGCTGTGCGCCACCTGTGGCGCCGATCGCAATACCGGAGCGTGTACGTGTGCTCCGACAACTGATCCCCGTTGGGCCGGGCTGCGCGCTGTGCGCGGCACCGACACCTGACGGATTTTCTCGTCTCGAACGTTCAGGTCCAGAACATATGGCCGTTCCAAAGCGCCGTACCTCGAAGCGCCGCAAGCGCGCGCGTAACACGCACAAGACGGCGCCCGCCATCGTCATTCAGTCGTGCCCGCAGTGCGGCACGGCCAAGCGTCCCCATCGCGTGTGCGCGGCATGTGGATTCTATGCGGGCGAGCAGCGAGTAACCGCGCAGGAAGCGTAAGCTTGGCGCGCATCGCGGTGGATGCCATGGGGGGCGATTTCGCTCCCCGGGCTCCCATTGCGGGCGCGCTCCACGCGCTCGCATCGCTGTCGCCTGAACACGACATCGAGCTCGTTGGCCGTACTGGTGACATCGAGGCAACGTTGCAGGCCTTGCTGGCCGGTGATCTGACGGAGCTCGCGGCCGTGCGCACGAGGCTGCACATCGTCGAAGCGCCCGATGTCATCGAAATGACCGACCGGCCGTCCGTCGCCTTGCGGGGCAAGACCAACAGTTCGATGGTGGTCGGCCTCCGCCGCGTTGCCGATGGCCACGCTCACGCGTTCGTCTCCGCCGGCAATACCGGTGCGCAGATGGCCGCGTCCCTGGTTGTGCTCAAGCTGCACGCCGGGCTCACCAGACCCGCCATTGCGACCGTCTTCCCGACGTCCGCGCTGCCGGTGCTGGTGCTCGACTCCGGGGCCAACGTCGACTGCTCCCCCGAAGAGCTCGTGCAGTTCGCGCGCATCGGGACGGTCTATGCGCGCGCGCTCATGGGCCGCAGTGACCCAGCCGTCGGATTGCTCTCCATTGGCGAAGAGGCGGAGAAGGGCAACGCCGTGGTCAAGGACGCGCATCGCCGGCTGCTCCTCGCCGGACTCAACTTCATCGGCAACGTGGAAGGTCGCGATTTGCCCAAGGGTGAGTGCGATCGCGGTCCGATCGATGTGGTCGTTTGCGACGGATTCGTTGGCAACATCCTGCTCAAGTTTTACGAGAGCTTGGCTCCCGCGCTCATGCGCATGGTGTCCGACGCGGTTGGACTCGATCGGCGCGTCGTCGCCGACGCGCTCTCGCACCTCGATGCCGATGAGCATGGCGGCGCGCCCCTGCTTGGCGTCAAAGGCGTGTCCATCATCTCGCACGGCAAGAGTTCTCCAAAAGCCCTGATGAACGCCATTCACGTCGCCGTTCGCGCCTACGAGTCGGGCATGACCGACGAAATCGGTCGGCGTCTTGCCGACTCGGTGCCATCGTCGGCCTCCGGAAGCAGCGCGTGAGTCGTCCCGTCGCCTACATCGCCGGTACCGGCCACGCCGTACCGAAGCGCGTCATGACCAACGCCGACATCGCCGAACTTGGGCTCGAGACCAACGACGACTGGATCATCGAGCGCACCGGTATCCGGCAGCGGCATATCGCCGGCGCCGGCGAGTCGGTCGCGACACTCTCCGCCGACGCGGCCCGTCAGGCGATGGACAAGGCCGGCGTCGGACCGGACGACATCGATGTCATCATCCTCGGCACCGCGTCGCCGGACCGATTGCTGCCGGCGACCGCCGTGGACGTGCAATCGATGCTCGGGTGCAGTCGTGCGGCCGCCTTCGATCTGGCCGCGGCCTGTTCCGGGTGGCTTTATGGCACGATTGTGGGTGAGTCACTGATCCAGTCGGGGGCGGCGCAAACCGTCCTCGTCATCGGCGCCGAGAAGCTCAGCGCGATCGTTGACTGGACCGATCGGAACACGTGCATTCTCTTTGCCGATGGTGCCGGCGCGACGGTCATGCGCAAGGCGAACGGCGATGGGCGCGGCATTCTCTCCACGTTCATGCGATCCGATGGCGCGTTGGCCGAGCTGCTCTGGCGACCGGCCGGTGGTGCCGAAGAGGCGATCGCCACTGAGGCCCCCGCGGTGCACCGGCAGTATGTGCAGATGGCGGGACGCGAAGTGTTCAAGCACGCCGTGCGTGCCATGGCGGAGTCGACGGATCGCGCGCTCGCCGGCGCCGGACTGACGTCGGATCAGATCGATCTGCTGATTCCGCATCAGGCGAACATCCGCATCATCGAGGCGACGGCGAGGCACGCTGGGATCGGCATGGATCGCGTCTTCGTCAACGTCGACCGGTTCGGCAACACCTCGGCAGCATCGATTCCGATTGCACTCAACGACGCGATCGAGCAGGGACGGGTGAGGGAAGGAATGACCGTCCTCTTCGCGGCGTTTGGTGCTGGCTTTACCTGGGGTTCTCTCGTGGCGCGCTTCTAGCCGCCGTCGGTACCCACCACGTTCTCGACGAGACGTCCATGGATTTCGTGCTGCTGCTGCCCGGACAGGGCTCGCAGCGCGTGGGGATGGGGAAGGATCTGTACGACGCCTATCCCGCTGCACGCGAAGCGTTTCACGCGGTTGATGATGCCGTTGGCAGCGCGTTGTCCACGCTCGCCTTCGAGGGACCGACCGACGAGCTCACGCGGACGCTCAATGCGCAGCCCGCACTGCTCGCCCACAGCGCTGCCGTCTGGGCCGTGGTGCGCGAAGCAATTGGTCCGTCCGTCCGTGCCGCGGCCGGTCACTCCCTCGGTGAGTTTTCGGCGTATCATTGCGCCGGCGCGATGACGCTGGGCGATGCGGCGCGCGTCGTACGCCGCCGTGGCACCCTGATGTTCGAGCAAGGCATTGCGCGGCCGGGCGCCATGGCCGCCGTCGTCGGCATGCTGTCCACGCCCATCGACGAGATTTGCGCGCAGGCGACCGCCGAGAGCGGGTTGGTGGTGGCGGCGAACTACAATAGCGAAGAGCAAGTGGTGATTTCCGGCGAGGTCGCGGGGGTGGACCGCGCCATGCAACTCGCGAAAGACGCCGGCGCCAAGCGGTCCATCCCGCTTCCGGTGAGTGGTGCGTTTCATTCTCCACTGATGGCAGCCGCGGCGGATGGTCTGCAGTCGGCACTTGACGCGGCGCAACTGACAGACCCGCGCGTGCCGATCTACGCCAACGTGAACGCCGAGCCGGTGAGCGATGCGGCCCAGGCGCGCGCCCTGCTCGTGCAGCAACTCACGGCACCGGTGCGGTGGACCTCCGTCATGCGACGCTTGGCCGAGGCGTATCCGGATGCCACGTTCGTTGAAATCGGTACCGGACACGTGCTCGCCGGCCTGGCGCGTCGCATTGCACCGAACGTTCGCACGGCCACCTGCGGTACGGTGGCCGACGTTGAGAAGTTGCTGGACAGTGCAGGAACCCATGTCTGACGTCACGGCGGGAATACGCATCGACTTGAGTGGACGTGTTGCGCTCGTCACCGGCTCCACGCGCGGTATCGGGCGTGCCATCGCAGAAACGCTCGCGCGTGCCGGTGCACGCGTGGCCGTGACCGGTCGTGATGCGGCGCGCGCGGAGGCGGTTGCTCAGGAGATTGCCGCGGCAACCGGGGTGGAGGCGCGCGGCTATGCGTGTGACGTCTCGGCGACGGCGCAGGCGACGGCCTTGGTCGAGTCGGTGGAGCGCGATTTTGGTCAGCTCGACATTCTGGTCAACAACGCCGGCTTGACGCGCGACAACCTGCTCATGCGACTCAAGGACGACGACTGGGACACGGTGCTCGACGCCAATCTGCGTGGTGCCTTTGCGACTTGTCGTGCGGCCAGTCGCGGGATGATGAAGCGCCGCTTCGGCCGCATCATCAACGTGGCCAGCGTGGTCGGGTTGATCGGCAACAAGGGTCAGGCGAACTACGCCGCCAGCAAGGCCGGACTGATCGGCATGACCAAGTCGATCGCCAGGGAACTCGCCTCGCGGAATATTCTGGCCAACGTCGTGGCGCCCGGCTTCATCGAGACCGACATGACGGCCGCCATGACGCCCGAGGCGCGGGCGTCGATGAGTTCGAGCATTCCGCTGGCCCGTCTCGGCACTCCCGACGACATCGCAGGCATGGTGGCTGTGCTCGCTTCCGACCTCACCGGCTATATCACCGGACAGGTGTTTGTCGTGGACGGCGGTCTCGTGATGTAGCGTCTCGGGAGACACTCCCAGCGGCGTAGTCGTACGGCTAAGTTCCCCATTCTACCCTTCACCAATTTCAGAGGAATCGTACTCATGGCGGATCACGCGTCGAAGATCAAGGACATCATCGAGAAAGAGCTCGGCGTGGAGCGCGAGAAGCTCACCCCCGAGGCCAGCTTTATCGAGGACCTTGGTGCGGACTCGCTCGACATCGTCGAACTGGTCATGGAGTTCGAGAAGGAATTCAACATCGACATCCCCGATGAGGATGCCGAAAAGCTCCGCACGGTCGGCGACGCGATCGCCTACCTCGAGGGGAAGGTCGGGGGCTGATGCGTCGGCGGGTCGTCGTGACGGGTCTTGGGGCGATTACGGCCGTCGGGAACGACGTGGCGACGACCTGGCAGTCGCTGCTGGGGGGCATCTCTGGCGGTGGGCTGATCACCAAGTTCGACGCCAGTACCTTCAAGGTGAAGTTCGCGTGTGAGGTGAAGGGGTTCGATCCATTGCAGTACATGGAGCGCAAGGAGGCCAAGCGCGCGGATCTCTTCACACAGTACGCGTTGGCTGCCTCGGTGGAGGCCATGCGCGACGCGGGACTGGAGCAGGGCGGCTTCGTCCCGGAGGACTGCGGCGTGATCGTCGGCAGCGGCATCGGCGGCCTGGCCACCATGGAAGAGCAGCACACCGCGCTGATGGAGTCGGGAAACCGTCGCATCTCGCCGTTCTTCGTGCCCATGTTCATTGCGGATATCGCAGCCGGCGTGGTTTCCATGCGCTTTGGCGCGAAGGGGCCGAATTTCGCCACCATGTCCGCGTGTTCCACGAGCGCGCACGCCATCGGCGAGTCGTTTCGGACGATCGTGTACGGCGATGCCGATGTCATGATCTGCGGCGGGGCGGAGGCTGCGGTGTTGCCCATGGCCATTGGCGGTTTTGGAAATATGACGGCGCTCTCCGAGCGCAACGACTCGCCGGCCACGGCGTCGCGCCCGTTTGACGCGACGCGCGATGGCTTCGTGCTGGGTGAGGGTGCGGGCATCGTGGTGCTCGAAGCATTAGAACACGCCAGACGCCGCGGCGCGCGCATTTACGGCGAAGTGATCGGTTACGGCGCCACCGGCGACGCGTATCATCTCACGGGACAGCCCGAGGCGCACGAAGGGTTGCAGCGCTCCATGCGTAAGGCGATGAAGGACGGCGGGTTGACTCCCACCGACGTCGATTACATCAATGCGCATGGCACCTCCACACCGCTCAACGATCCCAACGAGATCAAGGCGATCAAGGCCGTGTTCGGGGCCCACGCGTACAAGCTGTCTGTCAGTTCGACCAAGTCGGCCACCGGGCACATGCTTGGCGCGGCCGGCAGCGTTGAGTTCATCGCCTGCGCATTGGCGATTCGCGACAGCCTGATCCCGCCGACGATCAATTATTCCACGCCGGATCCCGAGTGCGATCTCGATGTGACACCCAACACGCCGACGGCGCGTGCGGTCAACGTCGCGATTTCCAACAGCTCTGGTTTTGGTGGTCACAACGTCTCGCTCGCACTGCGCGGCTGGCACGAGTAAGCGCGTCGCGACGTTCGTCGAGGTGAAGTGAGGCGCGGCGGCACCCGCCGCGTACGTTCCCGAGCACGAGAAGATGCCCGCACCGATCGACTTCGACCTCACCAGACTGCGCGACCCTGCGCTACTCCCCATCGGGGAGAAGCTCAGCACCGGCGTGCGCCTGTCACCCGCCGACGGGGCCACCCTGTTTCGGTCCCCCGATCTCATCGGGGTCGGGGCCATGGCGGACGCGGCGAACCGCGCGAAGCACGGCGATCGCGTCACGTTTGCGTCCAATCAGCACATCAACCCGACCAACGTCTGCGTGCTGCGCAAGACGTGCGTCTTCTGCGGCTACGCGCGTCTGCCCAAGGAAGAGGGCGCGTATCGATACACGATCGAGCAGGTCCTGGCCGAATCGGATCGTGCCGACGGTACCTTGACGCGCGAGTTTCATATTGTCGGCGGTCTGGACATGCAGGCCGGACTCGCGTACTACACGACGATGTTCCGCGCGCTCAAGGCGCGACACCCGCAGGTGCACATCAAGGCGCTCACCGCGGTTGAGATCGCGCACATCGCGCGCATCGAGAAGATGAGTCGCGCCGACGTATTGATCGCGTTGCGCGACGCAGGACTCGATACGATGCCCGGAGGCGGCGCCGAAACGTTCAGCGCCGCCGTGCGCGATGTCATCGCCGACAAGAAGCTCGGCGGCGCCGACTACATCGACGTGCATCGCACGGCGCATCAGCTGGGCATTCGCACGAACTGCACGATGCTCTACGGCCACGTGGAGACGATCGAGGATCGCATGGAGCACCTCACCATGCTGCGCAACCTCCAGGACGAGACGGGCGGCTTCCTCGCGTACATCCCGCTGGCGTATCACCCGGACGATAACGAGCTCGGGAAAACCCTGGGGCGCCAGGGCACGGCATCCACGGGTTTCGACGACCTGCGCAACCTCGCGGTCGGCCGGCTGTTCCTCGACAACTTCGAACACATCAAGTCGCACTGGATCATGGTGACGCAGGCGGTGTCGCAGATCGCGCTGCATTTCGGCGTGAACGACATTGAAGGCACCGTGGTGCGCGAGAAGATCTATCACGCCGTCGGCGCGCACACGCCGCAGGGGATGACCTTGCCGCAGTTACTGCAGCTCATCCGCGGGGCGGGGAAGCGCCCGGCCGAGCGGGATTCGTTCTACAACGTGCTTCGCGACTTTGCCGATGACGAGCTGCTGGCCGATCCCGACGCGCCGCTCGTTGGCGCGGCAGGCTGAGGCGCGACGATGCTTCGCGTCGGACGCATCCCATACATCAACTGCTATCCCGTGTATGGCGGCATCGATCGCGGCATCGTGCCGCTCGACGGCACGCTGGTGGACGGCATACCGACGCAGCTCAACCGTTTGATGTCGGCGGGCGCGCTGGACGTGAGCGTAGTCTCGACGGTCGAGTATGCACGCGACGCGCGGCGGTATCTCCTGCTCCCCGAACTTGGCATCACCAGCGACGGCCCGGTGCGCAGCGTAATGCTCTTCTCACGCCGTCCGCCGGACACGTTGGGTGGCGCGCGCGTGCTGGTGAGCCGGAGCTCCATGACGAGCGTCGCCTTGCTCGAGCTCTTGTTCGAGCATGTGTGGCGCTGCCGACCGGAATTCGTCCCCGGCGACGCCGAGCTGGTGGACGTGTCGCGTTTCGACGAGGAAGCGCATGAGGCGCGGCTCGTCATCGGGGACGCGGCGCTCAGACTGTTCGACGAAGCCAATCGCGGCGGCCCGTGGGCGCATCGGTATCCGCACCGAATCGATCTCGGCGCCGCGTGGAAGGCGTGGACCGGTTTGCCGTTCGTCTTTGCCGTGTGGGTCGCGCAGCGCAGCACCCCCGTGCATGCGGCCCTGTCGGCGCACGCGTCGCTCATTGCGTCACGCGACTGGGGACTCGAACATCTCGACGTGCTGGCGGCGCAAGCGTCTCTGGCCAGCGGTGTACCCCGGGACACGTGTGCGGTGTATTTCTCAGGACTCGACTATCGCCTGTCGTACCCGCATCTCGCGGGGCTTACGGAATTCTTTCGCCGGCTCGTGCTGGCCGGACGTGTTCCGGATGGAACGCTGGCGTTTCTCCCCGCGGCTTGACAGTCATCATGCGCGATCTGCTCGATTTCTACACGAACGCTCCCTTGCTCGAACTCGGTCTCGAAGCGGACCGCGCGCGCAACGAACAACATCCCGATGGTGTGGTCACGTACATCGTGGACCGCAACATCAACTATACGAACGTGTGCGTCGCCGACTGCGGCTTCTGCGCGTTCTATCGCCGCCCCAAGCACAACGAGGGCTATACGCTCTCGTTCGAGCAGATCGGCGAGAAGATCGAGGAGACCAAGGCGCTCGGCGGTGTACAGATCCTGATTCAGGGCGGACACAATCCGTACATCCCGTTCGAGTGGTATCTGGATCTCATGCGCTACATCAAGCGCAATCATCCCATCCACATCCACGGATTCTCGCCCAGCGAAGTCGATTTCTTCGCTACGCGGTTCCGCATGGAGGCGCGTGAGGTCATTCGAGAATTGCAGAAAGCCGGACTCGACTCCATTCCGGGTGGTGGCGGAGAGATTCTCGTGCAGCGCGTGCGCGACATCGCGGCACCGAAGAAGGCGGGTGCCGATCGCTGGCTCGAGATCATGGAGCTTGCGCACAACGAGGGGATGAAAACGTCGGTGACAATGATGTACGGCATCGGCGAGACGCTGGCCGAGCGCATCGAACATCTGCAGCGCGTGCGTGAGGTGCAGGCGCGAACTGGCGGCTTCACGGCCTTCATCTGCTGGCCGCTCCAGCCGGAGAACACGCCATCGATGTCGCATATGCCCAAGACCGACGCGATGACGTATCTGCGCACCGTGGCGCTGGCCCGCATCGTCCTCGACAACGTGCCCAATCTGCAGTCCAGTTGGGTGACAATGGGGATGAAGGTGGGGCAGATGGCGCTCAAGTTCGGCTGCAACGACTTCGGTTCGCTCATGATCGAGGAGAACGTGGTGTCGGCGGCCAATACGACGCACCGCACCACCACCGATGAACTCGAGCAGCTCATCCGCGACGCCGGCTTCACCCCCGCGCGCCGCCGGCAGGACTATTCGCTGTTGCCGGCGTCGGCACCCGCGACGGCGGCCGCCTGAGCTGATGGCTGACTACGTAAGGCTCTCACGCACCGGCATCGGCTACGATTCGCACCGTTTCGGCGAGGGGGGGCCCATGCGACTCGGCGGCGTCGATATCGAGGTCGCGTTCCACTGCGCGGGCCACTCCGACGGTGACGCCATCTGCCACGCGGTCACCGACGCCATCCTCGGTGCGGCGGGTCTCGGAGATATCGGCGAGATGTTCCCCGACACGGCCGCCGAGAACAAGGGAAAAGACTCGGTCGTGATGCTGGCGGCTGCAGTGGCGCGCGTTGGTGCGGCCGGTTGGCGTGTGAACAACGTGGACGTCACCGTTATCGCGCAGCGCCCCAGAATCGGTCCCCATCGCGCCGCGATTCGTGAGCGGCTGGCCCGCGCGCTGGCGATTTCGCCGGACGAGGTGAGCGTGAAAGGCAAGACCAACGAGGGGATGGGGTGGATCGGCCGCGAGGAAGGGCTCGCCGTGATGTCCGTGGCGACACTCGTGCGCATCTGAGCGCTCACGCGATGTCCGCCTTGCAACTGCGGAACAATCGTGCATGACCTGCTGAACTGGCTCGGCACGCTCCCCGAGCCGCTGTTGTACGGCGCCATTCTGCTGGCCGCGTTTGCGGAGAATGTCTTTCCTCCGCTGCCGGCCGATACCGTGGTCGCGCTGGGCGCGTTTGTCGCCGCACGCGGCAACGGAACGGCGCTGGGCGCGTGGTCAGCCACCATGATCGGCAATATCGGCGGCGCCATGCTCATGTTCGGGTTGGGGCGACGCTTTGGCATGCCGTGGTTGCAGCAGAAATTCCCCGCCGTGTTCGCGGGCAAGGCGAGCGAGCGTTTCATCGCACGATTCAACTCCCAGGGTATGCTTGCGGTCGTCGTGAGCCGCTTTCTCCCCGCCGTGCGCGCCGTCGTGCCGCCGGTCGCGGGAGCGCTTGGCATCGGTGCCGCGCGCGCCGCGATCGCCATGTCGCTGGCTTCCGGTGCGTGGTATGGACTCGTCTGCTGGCTATCGTTTCGCGTCGGTGCCAACGCGGACGCGCTGTTGGCCCGCATCGCGTCACAGCAGCGGACGATCGGGCTCGTCGCCCTCACGCTGGTGCTGGTGGTCGCGGCGGTGTTGTGGTGGAGACATCGCCACGCCCGGGACGAGCATCCATGACGGCGCCGGAACCGGACGGAAACGCGCTGCAGAGCGCGTTCCACCTGCGCGCGTTCGAGGATGTCCTGCAACTCGAGGACGGCGCGTCGCCGCGCACCATCGACGCATACCGGCGTGATGTCATCCGCTGTGCGTCCTACATGCGAGCGCAGGGGTTCACGAACGCCGCCGCCATCACCCCCGGCGGGCTGCGGGAGTTCGTGTATCACCTCAAAGACCTGGGGCTCGCTGGTGCGTCCATCCGTCGAAACATCTCCGCGCTGCGTACGTGGTTTCGCATCATGCTCGCCGAGGGGCTCGTCACGCATGATCCCACTGAGCGCCTCGATTCGCCGCAGCGCTGGCGATCGCTCCCCGAGGTTTTGACCGTCGATGAGGTGACACGTTTGCTGGCCGCGCCGGGTCTCGACGAAAGGCTGGCGTTTCGCGACCGCGCCATGCTCGAACTGGCGTACGGCGCCGGATTGCGCGTGTCTGAGTGGATCGGGCTCGCGCTCAAGGACGTACTCCTGGAGGAAAGCCTGCTGCGAGTGTTCGGCAAAGGAAGCAAGGAACGGCTCGTCCCGATCGGGCGCTCGGCGATCGGTGCGGTCGCCGTGTACCTGCGGGAGCTGCGACCGGTGCTTGAGCGAGGAAACGGTAAAGGGATCCTGTTCCTGAGCGCTCAAGGGAATCCGCTCACGCGCATGGGCGCGTGGAAGATTCTCCGGAAGTACGTCACGATGGCCGGCATCGAACGGGCGGTGTCCCCGCACACGCTCCGTCACACCTTTGCCACGCATCTGCTGGAAGGCGGCGCCGATCTGCGGGCGGTGCAGGAGATGCTCGGGCACGCGGACATCGCCACCACGCAGATCTACACGCACGTGGACCGCGAGTATCTTCGAACGGTCCACCGCCAGTTTCACCCGCGCGCCTGACCTCGACCGGCCGCCTCGTGAGTGCCCCATGATTCTCGTCATCGACAATTACGACTCCTTCACCTACAACCTCGTGCAGTACTTGGGCGAGCTGGGTGAAACGCTGGTCGTGCATCGCAACGACTCGCTCACCGTCGAGCAGGTGGGCGAGCTGGTCCCCGAGGCGATCGTCATCTCACCAGGGCCGTGCACCCCGGCTGACGCTGGCATTTCGGTGGATGTGATCAAGCGATGGGGCGCAGACATTCCGCTGCTCGGCGTCTGCCTGGGGCATCAAGCCATCGGCGAGGCTTACGGCGGGACGGTCGTTCGCGCGTCGCGGGTCATGCACGGAAAGCGCTCGCACATCGTACACGATGGTACGGGCCTCTTCGAAGGCGTGCCGTCGCCACTCGGCGTCATGCGCTACCACTCACTGATTGTCGAGCGTGCGTCGTTGCCGGACGTGCTGGAGATAACGGCCGTCGCGCAGGACGATCCCACGGAAATTCATGCGCTGCGCCATCGCAGTCATCCGGTGTGGGGCGTGCAGTTTCACCCCGAGTCGATTCTCACCGAATCCGGGCGCGACCTGCTCGTGAACTTTCTGGCGATGGCCCGCGCCGAGCGCACCACGACCGTATAGTGGACGGGGCTGCCGTGGCGCAATGCGCAACCGGCGCCCGGACTACGTGGCCTCGCGCGCGTCGACGATTGGCTTGTGCCTGGGCTTGATCAGCAGCGACAGGACCACGCTGAGCCCCAGCACGCCGGCAACCACGGAGAGGGCGATTCCGATGGGAATCGGCCATATCTCCGAGACGAGCATCTTCACCCCCACGAACGCGAGCACGATCGAGAGACCGTACTTGAGCAGGTGGAATTTCCCGATCACGCCGGCGAGCACGAAGTACAGCGATCGCAGGCCGAGAATAGCGAAGACGTTCGACGTGTAGACGAGGAACGGGTCGCGCGTCACACCAAAGACTGCCGGAATCGAATCGAGTGCGAACACCACATCAGTGGTCTCGACCAACACGAGCACGACAAATAGTGGCGTGGCTACGAGGCGAGCCGCCCCGCCCCGCGTGATCGGCTCACGCACAAAGAAATGTTCGCCGCGAAACTGCGTGGTGAGCGGAATGAACCGGCGCACGATGCGGATGATCGGATTCGACTCCGGCTCGATCTCGCTGTCACCACCGAACGCCATCCGGATGCCGGTGAAGACGAGGAATGCGCCGAACACATAGATGATCCAGTGGAAGCGCTCGATGAGCACCGCGCCTGCGCCGATCATCGCACCGCGCATGAGCAACGCGCCAAGAATGCCCCAGAACAAGACGCGATGCTGCAGCTTCGGCTCGATCTTGAAGTAGCCGAAGATCAGGATGAACACGAACAGGTTGTCGACGGAGAGCGCCTCTTCGACCAGATAGCCTGCGAAGAACTCGAGCGCCGACTGGCGTCCCATGGTGAGCCCGATCCCGACGCCGAACGCGATCGCGAGGGTGACCCAGACCGCACTCCACCCAAGCGCTTCCTTGACGGACACCGCATGCGCCTTGCGATTGAAGACGCCCAAATCGAGCGCCAGGAGGACGAGTACGAGCGCATTGAATCCTATCCACCACCAGAAAGTCGGCATGCCGTCCGCAGGAAAAGAGAAATACCGCCCGGCCGTTTGCCTTCGTTCGGGTTCCTTCGTATCTTAACTGGCGTGAATTTTGCTGCAAATACGCCATTCGCGACTCGTTGATGCCCGTCCTGGCCGTGATTCCCGCGCGCCTCGGTGCGACACGATTGCCCCGCAAACCGCTGCGCCTGCTCGGCGGTGCGCCGCTTGTCGTCCGGGTCTATCAGCGCGTCGCGGCGCTGGGCCTCGCCGCGCAATGTATCGTGGCCACCGATGACGCCGAAGTCGTGGAGGCCTGTGCGGTTTGGGATGTGCCCGCCGTGCTTACCTCCGGCGCGCACCCAAGCGGCACCGATCGCGTCGCTGAAGTATCACGTCGCCCAGAGTTCAGCGCCTTCGACATTATCCTCAATGTGCAGGGCGACGAACCGTTCGTGTCGTCCGACGCGCTGCGCGGCGCAATCGACGTCGTGGCGGACGGGAAAGCACTGATCGGCACGGCGGCCGTGCACATCGACCCGTCGCTGATCGCGCGACCGGACATCGTCAAAGTCGTGCGCAGCGATGCGGGAAACGCGCTGTACTTTTCGCGGGCGCCCATTCCGTTCCTGCGTGACGTCGCCGATGCGGCCGCGCAGTCGCCGCTCGTCTTGCAGCATGTCGGCGTGTATGCCTATACACGGTCGGCGCTCGCGCGGTGGGTGGCGCTGCCGCCCCATCCGCTTGAACTGGTGGAGCGTCTTGAACAACTCCGTCCGCTTGCACACGGCCTCGCCATTGGTGTGGTCGAACTCGCGGTGGCCGAAGCTGGCATCGATACCGAAGACGATCTGGCGCGTGCAAACGCGCATTGGCTGATACAGGAAACCATGACCGTGCCGCACCATCTCTCAACCTCGACTCCGCGAGACGCCTGATGACGATCAACTCGAATGCGTCCGGTCAGTCCGGCGCGCCGAAAGGCACGCCGAAGTACATCTTCGTCACCGGTGGCGTCGTCTCCTCGCTCGGCAAGGGCATCGCCGCGGCGTCGCTTGGCCGCCTGCTGGTCGATCGCGGATTCCGCGTCACGATGATGAAGCTCGACCCGTATCTCAACGTCGATCCGGGAACGATGTCGCCGTTCCAGCACGGCGAAGTCTTCGTCACCGATGATGGGGCGGAGACCGATCTCGATCTGGGTCACTATGAGCGCTTCCTGGATCGTCCGTTGTCGCAGGCCAACAACATCACGACCGGTCGCGTCTACTCAAATGTCATCACAAAGGAGCGGCGCGGCGAGTATCTCGGCTCCACGGTGCAGGTCATTCCGCACATCACCGATGAGATCAAGGCCGCCATCAAGCGCGTGGCGCCGGGCAACGACGTGGTGCTCGTCGAAATCGGTGGCACCGTCGGCGACATCGAATCGCTGCCGTTTCTCGAGGCGATCCGTCAGTTCCGTCGCGAGGTGGGCAAGGAGAACGCCATCTTCGTGCATCTCACGCTCGTGCCGTACATCGCGGCCGCCGGTGAGGTGAAGACCAAGCCGACGCAACATTCGGTGCGCGAGCTGATGGAGATCGGTATTCAGCCGGACTTCCTCATTTGCCGCAGCGAGCGTCCCCTCACCGACGATGTGAAGCGTAAAATCGCGCTCTTCTGCAATGTCGACTTCGGCGCGGTGATCGAAAGTCCCGACGTGCCCACGATCTACGAGATTCCGCTCACGTTCGAAGCGCAAGGGTTCGCCGATCGTGTCATGGAGCGCTTCCGGTTGAGCGCCCCGACACCGGACCTGAGCGCCTGGCGCATGATGGTGCAGCGCATCACGAACCCGCGTGAACGCGTGAAAATCTGCGTAGTGGGTAAGTACACCGATTACATCGACAGCTACAAGAGTGTCCAGGAAGCACTCATTCACGGCGGCATCGCGAACGATGTCGGCGTCGATCTCGCCTGGACATCGAGCGACAACTTCACGTCGCCCGCGCGAGCACGCGAGATCCTGTCGCAGTATCACGGACTGCTCGTGCCGGGCGGATTCGGCGTGCGCGGCGTCGATGGCATGGTGGAGGCAATCCGCGCCGCGCGCGAGACCAACCTGCCGTTCTTTGGCATTTGTCTCGGCATGCAGGTGGCCATCATTGAGTTCTCGCGGCACGTGCTGGGACTCGGCGACAGCCACTCCAGCGAGTTCGCACCGGAGTGCGCGGATCCAGTCATCTCGCTGCTCGATTCGCAACGCGAGATTACCGACAAGGGCGGCACCATGCGCCTCGGAGCGTATCCGTGTCGACTGCAGCGCGGTTCCAAAGCCGCCGAGATCTACGGCCAGCCCGAAGTCAGTGAACGGCATCGCCACCGCTACGAGGTGTCCAACCGGTATCGCGACACGTTTGTGGAGCATGGCTTGCGGCTGAGCGGCCTGTCTCCCGATGGCTCGCTGGTAGAGATGATCGAACTGCCGTCGCATCCGTACTTCATCGGCTGCCAGTTCCACCCCGAGCTGCAATCGCGACCGCTGCGACCGCACGCGCTCTTTGCAGGCTTCGTCGCTGCGGCAGAGCGGTTCCGTCGCGGCACGCCCACGGACGAGAGCACGGTCGCGTCCGAATCGCAGAATGACGCACCGCGCGCCGCGCACGCGACACACTGACGTGCGCAACGTGGACGACACGGCGGCTCCGAGCGCCCGCTGCTTTCCCGAAGACCAGCTCTTTCTCATCGCGGGGCCTTGTCAGCTCGAAGACGACGCCCTGAACCTGCGGGTCGGAGAAGCGCTCGCCCGACTCGCCGAGCACGTGCCGGGCGGGATCATCTACAAGGCGAGCTTCGACAAGGCGAATCGCTCAACCATCGATGGCGTGCGTGGACCTGGGATCGACGAAGGGTTGGCCGCGCTCGCGAGGGTGCGTCAGGCCACGGGCCTGCCCATCCTCACCGATGTGCACGAAGCGTCGCAGTGTGCGGCCGCGGCGCAGGTGGTCGACGTGCTTCAGATCCCCGCATTTCTCTGTCGGCAAACCGATCTGCTCCTCGCCGCTGGCGCGACGGGCAAGCCGGTGAACGTGAAGAAGGGGCAGTGGATGCAGCCGGAAGGGATGCGCGGTGCCACGCGCAAGGTCGAAGCGGGAGCGGCAGTCAGTGGCATGGTGCCGGGCGAAATTGCCGTCACCGAACGCGGCACATTTTTCGGCTACGGTGATCTCGTCGTGGATATGCGTGCGTTTGCCCGCATGCGCGACGCGTGCGAGGTACCCGTCATTTTCGACGGCACGCACAGCGTGCAGCGCCCGGGTATGGGGATTGGTGGTGCAAGTGGCGGTGCGCGCGAGTTCATCCCCTCGCTCACCCTCGCCGCCGTCGCGGCCGGCGCACAGGGGCTCTTCCTCGAAACGCATCCCGATCCCGACAAGGCACCAAGCGACGGACCAAACATGCTGCCGCTCGAAGCGCTCGCGGATCTCGTCCGCCGCGCGGTCGACATCTGGGATCGTGTCCGTTCATGAGTGAGGACACGCCGCAGCGGGATATGCTGCCTCCACTCGTGGTGCACAAACCGCTGATCGAGCCTGCACTTGCGCGCCGCATCCGCGTGGTGGGCTTCGACGTGGACGGCGTGCTCACCGACGGCGGCGTTTACCTGGGTGCCACGCGCGTGAGCGAGGGCCAAACAGTCCAGCCGTTCGAGCTGAAGCGCTTCGATATTCAGGATGGACTCGGCATGGCCATGCTGCGAGAGGCGGGCGTGCACGTCGTCATCATCACCGGTCGCGTCTCGGAGAGCGTGGCCATGCGTGCGCGAGAGCTGCGGGTCACTGCACTGGTGCAGGATCCGACGGCACGCAAACTGCCTGCGCTCAACAGGATTCTCGCGGAGCTCGAGTGCACGCTCGATGAAGTCGCATTCGTCGGCGACGATCTGCCGGATCTCGCGGTGCTGCGTGAAGTGGCGCTGCCGGTGGCCGTGGGCAACGCGGTACCCGAAGTCCGTCGGGATTGCAGCGTGCAGTTGGTCTCCACCGGCGGCCGCGGCGCGGTGCGTGAATTCGCGGAAATGTTGCTGCACGCACGCGGCGAGTGGAACGACTTGGTCGAGCGATACGTCTCGAGCCGTCGCACCGCAGAGACACCATGACGTCCGCGCTCACGGACAGTGCGACCGCGCGCGTGCTCGACAACGGACGGCGGGTGCTGGCGCTGGAGGCGACGGCGCTGCGACACGCTGAACTGTCGCTCGGCGATGCTTTCGTTCGCGCCGTGCTGTTGTTGTCGCGCTGCACCGGGCGCGTGATCGTTGCCGGTGTCGGCAAGTCGGGGCTCGTCGGTCGCAAGCTCGCGGCGACGTTCACTTCGACGGGCACGCCCGCCATGTTCCTGCATCCGGTCGAAAGCGTACATGGCGATCTGGGCATCGTGGGTACCGATGACGTCGCGATCCTTATCTCCAAGAGCGGCGAGACCGAAGAACTGCTCGGTCTCATTGATGCGCTGGCGCGGATGGGTGTCCACATGATTGCGATGACCTCCGAACCGGCATCACGTCTTGGGCGCGCAGCGGAGGTGACGCTGGATCTCGGCGTTCGCGAGGAAGCATGTCCGCACGATCTGGCGCCGACCACCAGTACCACAGTCACGCTCGCGCTGGGTGATGCACTCGCGGTTGCCTTGCTGCAGGAAAAGGGGTTCCGCCGTGAAGACTTCGCGCGACTGCATCCCGGCGGCGCCTTGGGACGCCGACTGCTGACCCGCGTGCGGGATGTCATGGAGGCCGACCGGCTGCCGGTGTTGCGCCGTGAGGCGACCATGCGAGATGCCGTCGTGCTCCTCGCCGAACGGCGTGGAATCGCCATCGTGGTGGAACAGCAGCGGGTGGCGGGTGTCGTCACTGCCGGAGACCTGACCCGATTGCTGGAGCGGGAGCGCGATGCGCTGGCCGTGCCGGTTGCGACGGTGATGTCCGAATCGCCGCGCCTTGCGCTTGATCATGAACTGGGGAGTGCCGTCGTGCACCGGATGGAAAAGTTCGGCATCATGGCGATGCCCGTCACCGACGACGCGGGTCGCCTCGTTGGCGTCGTGCACCTGCATGACCTCCTGCGCGCGGGTGCCGCGTGAGGTCAGCGGCACGACGTGCCTCGCTGGTTGCGCGGTCGCTGCTGGCGTTCGGACTGCTTGGCGTGCTTGGTGCGGCGCAATGCCCGTCGCGCACCAAGGCGTCGATGGCGACAACCCGCGCCAGCAAGGCGGCCTTGCCCGACTCCGCCGATCAGGTGATCTACGGGGCGCGCACGTTCCTGACCAATCAGGGCGTGAGCAACGGCGTCCTGCTCAGCGACAGCATGTACGTATACGACGATGGCGCACGGCTGCAGCTGTTCCGCATGAACGTCACGTTCTTCACGGGGCAGGGGCTCAAGGACGGTGTGCTCACTGCCAAAGGCGGCGCGTACAACTCGCGGCTCTCGCGCCTGGAAGCGACGGGCGACGTAGTTGTTGTGCGCGACGACGGCAAGCGGCTGACGACACCGCAGCTCGTCTACGATCAGGCGCGCAACCAGATCTTCAGCGACAGCACGTTCACCCTGGTCGAACCCGCGCGTCAGCTGACGGGTATCTCATTTGAGACCGATCCGCAGTTCCGAAACTTCAAGTGCCTTCGCGCCTGTAAGATCATCGCCGCGGTAAAGCTTCCCGCCAAATGACCCCATGAGTCGTCGCGTGCGGTTCGCCCTCGTTTGCGCAGTCTTGGTGGCCCCCCTCATGGCGGCGTGCTTCGGTGGACGCGCACGCGGCACGACGACCGCGCGATCCGCTCCTCCCGCCGCCGCGCCCGTCTCCCCAGCCGACAGCGCGAAGGTCGTTGCCACGGACAGCATCCGACGTCGCGACTCGTTGGCCGTTGCGGCCCGCGCCGACTCCACCAAAGCCGACTCGATCCAGCGCGATTCCACCGCCAAGGCCGTCGCCGACTCCGTTGCCGCTGCAGCACCGGTGGCCAAGCCCGCACGCAAACCCGCGCCGGCCACGAAGCAGTGCGTGCTGGACTTCTCCGATTCCCCACCGGAGACACGCATCACGTACTCTCGTATCGACAGCACCAACGCCACCACTTACATCGGAGGCGGTCTGGTCGGCCACTGCCAGGGCGAGAAGAATCGCATCAGTGCCGATAGCGCCGAGCAGTTCCAGCTCGCGGGCGTGCTCAATCTCTTCGGCAACGTGGTCTTCGAGGAGCCGGGCAAAATGCGCATTCAGGCCGCGCACGCCACGTACTTCACACGCGAAGAGCGACTCGTCGCCGACGGTCAGGTCGTCGCGCTGCAGATGCCCTCCGGCAGTACGTTCATGGGCCCGAGCATCGAGTACTTTCGCCCCACCGTTGCACGCCCCGAATCGAAGCTGATCGCGCCGAATAATCCGTCGGCGACTCTCATCGAGAAGGACAGCACCGGCAAGCCGGGGACGCCCGTCCGTATCAACGCCGCCATGATGGTGGACCTCGGGGACAGTCTGCTCTTCGCCATCGGCAACGTGGTCATCACACGCGACGGCCTGGTGGGGCGCTCCGATTCCGCCACCTTCGACAAAGGGAGCGAACTCGCGCGTCTGATTCGGAACGCGAACGTTGTGAATCAGGACACCACGCAGCGCTTCACGCTCACGGCCGACACGATCGACCTGTTCAGCAAGGAACGTCAGCTGCAGCGCGTGCTCGCGTTGCACGATGCCACCGCCGTCAACAGCGACGTCACCATTCAAGCCGAGACGATCGATTTGCGACTCGAGGCGCAGCAGCTCACGCAGGCGTTCGCGTTCGGAACCGGGCGCGCCAAGGCTCGCACGCCGCAGCAGGAAGTCGTCGCCGATTCGCTCGACATCATCATGCCAGCGCAGCGGGTCAGCGAAATGCGGGCGGTCGGGCGCGCCGTCGCGACGGGCGTGCCCGACACGCTCAAGATTCAGTCGGACGACCGGGACCTGCTCAGGGGGGACACGGTCATCGCCAGCTTCGACAGTGCCAAGTTCGCCGGTGACACCGCCCAGCCGCGAATCCGGCAGATCCGCGCCCTCGGCAACGCCAGCTCGCTCTTTCAGATCGCTTCCACCCAAGGGCCCACCTTCCCCCCGTCGCTGAACTACGCCCGGGGCAAAACGATTCTGGTACAGTTCGACAGCGGTGTGGTTCGTGACGTCACCATAGATTCCACGGCGTCCGGCATGTTTCTTGAGCCAGCTCTCGATAGTCTGTCGGACAGTACCAGAAGTCGCCCCCCGCGCCGCCCGCCCGATCGCGCGGATGGCGGCGACATCGCCCAACATTCAGACCCGCAGATGCGCCCGTCCTCCCGCCGCGATCCGGCGCCGACGCCTGGGCGGATCCCTCGGGCGCAATCCTTCTTCGGTACGCTTCTCATCGACTCCCGCCGCCGTCCATGACCGACCCATCGCCCCACCGTCCCGCCTCTGGCGATCCGGTTTCGGCGCTCGTCGCGCGCTACGCGCACGGCGACCGGTCGCTCGCGCACGCGCTGGCCGCCGTGTTCGATGCCGCCAATGCAGACGGTGCGGCGCCGCTCCACGTCGTCGCCACCCGATACCGCGATGTGCTGCTGGCACGCCTGCAGGGAGAGGGGCGGGACTCAACGATGGAAGCGTCGCGATTGTCGCTGGATGAGGTGCGGGCACATCTCGCCACCTCGCTGCTTCCCACGCTGTCCGAGCGCGGCGCGATCGTCTGGGACTCGGCGGTCGGCCAGCAACCGGATGCCCCGGTGACCGTGTCTCCCGCGCTCTGGTTGCTGCTCTCCAGCCGGCGAGTCGACGTCAGCCGCGCACTCAAGGCGACGGGTGAACATGCCACTGTCGGGCGCCCCTCGCTCGCGGGCACCGCTCCACCGGACGTGGCAGCCGCGCCGATGGCCAACCCATCCGTGCTCTCCGCGGAGGGACTGGTCAAGGTCTACCGCGGTCGCCGCGTCGTGCACAATGTGGCACTGCGCGTCGCCCAAGGAGAAATCGTCGGTCTGCTTGGCCCCAACGGCGCCGGCAAGACGACCACGTTCTACATGCTCGTGGGACTCATCGCGCCACAGGCCGGCAAGATTCAGCTCGACGGGCGCGACATCACCAACATGCCCATGTACCAGCGAGCTCGCGCCGGGATCGGCTACCTCTCGCAGGAGCCGTCCATCTTTCGCAAGCTGACGGTCGAGCAGAACATCACCGCCATTCTCGAGACGCTGCCGCTCTCCGCCGACGATCGTGCCGCGCGACTGGAGACGCTGCTGGACGAACTCGGCATCAAGCGATTGCGGCAAAGCCGGGCGTTTCAATTGTCCGGCGGCGAGCGGCGCCGGCTCGAGATCACGCGGGCGCTCGTCACCGAGCCGAAGTTCATGATGCTCGACGAGCCGTTCGCTGGCGTCGATCCGATCGCCGTGCACGACATCCAATCCATCGTGTCGGACTTGCGCCATCGTGGAATTGGCGTACTGATCAGCGACCACAATGTTGAACAGACGCTGGACATCGTCGATCGGGCGTACATCATGTTCGACGGGCAGGTCAAAGTGTCGGGTACGGTCCGTGAGCTCGTCTTCGACGACACGGTGGCGGAGATCTACCTGGGGCCGACGCTGACGACGCGCCTGCGCGCGCGCTTCGCGGAAGCTGACGAGGGAGTGGTGGTCGAATGAGAACGGGACTCCAGCAGAGCACCGGACTGCGGCAGGAAATGAAGGTGAACCCTCGCCTGTATCAGGCGATGGATCTCCTCTATATGCCCCTGCTCGACCTCCAGCAGCATCTTAAGCAGGAATTGCTCAACAATCCCTTCCTCGAACTCGTCGAGGCGGACGACGACGATGACACGCCCGATCCCGACGAGACGCCGGAACCGGAGAATCTCTCCGAGCCCGAAGTCACGGCGGAGTCGGATTCCGAACCCGAGAAGACCGGCGACGACGAAGTCGATTGGGAAGCGGTGCTGCTCGATGGCTTCGAGACGGGTGGACAGCGCGAAGAACACGAGCAAAGGGAGTGGTATGAGCCGGTCACGGTCGACACGCGCCACTTGTCCGACCACCTGACCGAGCAGCTCTCGCTGCTCGATCTCTCCGCGCGCCAGTCTGTGCTTGCTGATGAATTCGTCGGCAATATCTCCGATGACGGCTATCTCGCGTGCCCGGTCGAGACGATCCGCGACGGCGTCAACGAGTGGTTGCAGCGCGAGGCCGACGAGCGCGAGATCGATACCGCGTTCGAGCCGTTCTCCGACGTCGAAATGCTGGCCATGCTCCAGATCATTCAGGATCTCGATCCGCCGGGCGTTGGTGCGCGCGATCTGCGTGAGTGCCTGCTGCTGCAACTGCGTGCCGCGGGACTGCGCGAGTCCCTTACGTATCGCATCGTCGACGAGGCGTTCGACGAGCTGATCGCACATCGCTGGAGCGAGCTCGCACGCCGTTTCGGTGTGAGCGCGCAGGACGTGCAAAGCGCCGCCGACGAAATCAAGAAGCTCGACCACAAGCCCGGACTGCGCTACTCGTCAGGGAGCGACAACTACATCATCCCCGATCTCGTCATCGACAAGATCGACGAGAGCTATCACATCTTCCTGAACGACGGCAACCTCCCGCGTCTCAAGTTGTCGCGTGCGTATCAGGAGATTGCGCGCGACAAGAAGCGCTTCGACGCCGAGAGCAAAGACTTCATCGCCAGTAAACTGAACTCTGCGAACTGGATGATTCAGGCCATTGAGCAGCGTCGCCAGACGATGCTCAAGGTCATGCACTACATCGTAGAGCGTCAGCGGGATTTCTTCGAACGCGGTGTGCAGGCGCTGCGTCCCTTAACGCTGCGCGAGGTGGCCGAAGCGGTCGGGATGCATGAATCCACCGTCAGCCGCGTCACGAACGAGAAGTTCGTGCAGACGCCGCGCGGAGTGCTGCCGCTCAAGTACTTCTTCTCGTCCGGTCTGTCCACCAGCGACGGCGATGACGTCTCCGCGCGCGGCATCAAGGACCAGATCCAGAGGCTGGTCGCCGGCGAAGATCCAAAGAATCCGCTGACCGACCAGGCCATCGTCGAGATTCTGCAGCAGACCGGCGTGCAGATCGCACGACGCACGGTGGCGAAGTACCGGGACCAGCTCGGCGTGCTTCCCGCGCGCATGCGCAAGCGCATCTGACGCGCCGTCTCCTCGCGCATCAACGTGACCGCCCTCTCGTTCACCCCCCCGAGCCGCTCCGCGCCGACTCGACACGTTGACGTGAGCGTACTCGTGCCCGCCAAGGACGAGTCCGGAAACCTGCCGCTGTTCCTGGAACTGTGCGCGGCGATGGTGCACGCGCAGCAGGCCAAGTACGAAGTCGTGGTGGTCGACGATGGCTCCACGGACGGCAGCTGGCCGATGCTGCAGGAACTCGCGCAGCAGTACTCGTTCCTGCGACCGGTGCGCCATCGGGCGCAACGTGGGATCGCCGAAGCGTTGCGCACCGGCTACCTGCACGCGCGCGGCGACATCCTCGTCTTCTATCCCGCCGACCTGCAGTTCAAACCGGAGGACATCCCGCGACTCGTTGCGCCGATCCTCGCGGATGAATCGGACATGGTCACCGGTTACAAGCAAGGAAAGTATGAGAAGGCGTTCGTGTCCAGCATCTATAATCGACTCAGCCGCACGCTCTTTCACGTGCCCGTGCGTGATCTCAACAATGTGAAGGCGTATCGGCGCGAGATCATGGCAGCGCTACCCATGCGTCCCGACTTTCACCGCTACATGATCGTGCTTGCGGCGGCGCAGGGGTTCACTGTTACCGAGGTGCCCGTGCCGCTGTACGCGCGGCACGCGGGCCGCTCCAAGTTCGGGTGGTCGCGCATCCCCATTGGCGTACTCGATATGCTCGCGGTCTGGTTCGAGCTGCGCTTCGGACAGAAGCCGCTGCTCGCGTTCGGCATGCTGGGCGCCGCGATCTTCGTGGTGGGTCTCGTGTCCGGGCTGGTTGCACTCGCCGTCCTCGCCATCAACGGCGTCGGTTTGCGCGCCGTGTGGACGGTGGTACAGACGTGCCTCGTGCTCGGCACGATCTTCTTCTCCACCGGCTTGCTCGGCGAGCAGATCGCGCAACAGCGCGCCGAGCTTCGCGAAGTGCGACGGGAACTCGAGGCGAGCAACGCCCGGCGCTCGACGCCCGACGACGGCGCGGGGCTTCCGCGCGACGACGACTGACTCCGCGCCGTTCGCGTGCGGATTCTCTTCGTCACTCACAACGTTCCTCGCTTCGACGGTGACGCGGCGGGTTCCTTCGTGCTCCGACTTGCCGTGGCCCTCATGGAGCAGGGGCATCGGGTCGAGATCGTCGCCCCCGGCGCGGCAGGTCTCGCCGAGTCCGATACGCTCGAAGGCGTAGCGATCCGACGCGTGCGCTATGCCGCAGATGCGCACATGACGCTCGCGTATACAGGCACCATGGCGGAAGATGTACGTCGGTCGTGGCGCGGACGCTTCGCGTTGTTCGGTCTCCTCCGTGAACTGCGACGTGAAGCGAAACGGCGCGTGCGTGCGGCGCGGAGCGCAGGCGACCGCTTCGACGTCGTGCATGCGCATTGGTGGTTTCCCGCGGGACTCGCCCTCTGGCGCGCCTTCGGTGCGGGCGGGCCACCCCTTGTCATCACCATGCACGGTTCCGATGTGCGCCTGGCGCGGCATACCACGCCTGCGCATCCGGTCTTGCGCGCGGTGCTCGCGCAGGCGCAGGTGTGCACGGTCGTCTCGAGCTGGTTGGCAGAGACCGTGTCGCAGATCGCACCGGGCACACCCTTGCGCGTGGCGCCGATGCCCGTCGACACGCGTCACTTCGGTCCTACACCGGGTGACCACGCCTGCGGCATGACATCGGGGGCGGCCGTTGGTCCACATGACGAGCGTCGCCACGGCGTGCTCTTCGTCGGCCGGCTGAACGCGCAGAAAGGGTTGGCCACCCTACTCGACGCACTCGCCCAGCCGTCGCTGTCGTCCGCCACGCCCTCGTCCGGCGGCGCGCCGTCGGGCGCCGCGGTGTCGGGCGCGACGATGCCGTCGGCAGCGTTGCTCGATGTCGTTGGGGATGGGCCGGATGCGGCTGCGTTGCGCCAGCGGGCGATCGATCGTGGCGTCGCCGATCGCGTGCGGTGGCATGGCGCGTTGGCGCAGTCGGCGCTGGTTCCGCTCTACCAACAGGCGGTGTGCGTGGCCATGCCCTCGGTGGAAGAAGGTCTCGGGCTGGTCGCCGTCGAGGCGCAGTTGTGCGGCACACCGGTCGTCGCGTTCGCGTCC
The DNA here is from genome assembly GCA_038213465.1 of Gemmatimonadales bacterium. GTDB lineage: Bacteria > Gemmatimonadota > Gemmatimonadetes > Gemmatimonadales > Gemmatimonadaceae > Gemmatimonas. The sequence continues at coordinate 70,952 of JBBQTA010000023.1, forward strand.
GGTGGTCTGACGGACGTGGTCCGTCCCGATGCGGGCGGTTCGCTGGTCACGCCTGGCGATGTACCCGCGTTCGCCGCTGCGCTTGCGCGCCTGCTGAACGACCGCGTGTTCGCCTCGCAGTGCGGTGCACGGGCCCGCGACGCGATGCTGGCGCGCTTCTCGCCCGATGTGGTGGCGCGCCGTTACGCAGACCTCTATCGCGAGGCCGTGCGTGCGACCCTCTGATGCCCGTCCGCCAGCAGGATCGAGGCGCTGGTGGACCGTCGCCCAGATCGTGCTCTTGGCCGCCACGGCGTACTTCGTGGTGCGTGCCGTGTCCGGGCAGTGGGATGCGCTTCGCGATACGGCACGCGATATCACGCTGCGATGGCCATGGATTCTCGTCTCTGTCGCGGGCGTGTTGTGCGTGCACGCCTTGCTCATCCAGACGTGGCGTCTCTTGCTTGGCGGATGGGGGAGTGCGCTGCCATTCGGCGCAGCCCTGCGCATCTGGACGATTTCGAATCTGGGCAAGTATCTTCCCGGTAAGGTCTGGTCGATCGGGGCGATGGGGGTCATGTCGCAACGCGAGGGCGTCTCGGGTGTGGCGGCGGGCGGCGCCGCGCTGTTGAACGCGCTGCTCAACCTCGGCGCGGGGTTCGGAGTCGTCGCCCTGAGCGGAGCCGGCGCACTGGATCGTGTGGGGCCATGGATCCGAAACACGGCGTGGATCTGCAGCCTGCTCTTCGTGATGGGCGTTGCCCTGCTTCCGCGGCTGTTACCGCTCGTGCTGCGACGCATTGCGCAGTGGCGCGGCGTGGCGCTTTTCGAGCAACACGTGCCCGCGCGCACGCTCTGGATCGTGACGGCGTTGCACACGCTTTCCTGGGTGGGATACGGCCTGGCGTTCCTGGCCTTCACGCGGGGCGTTCTCCCCGCGATCGCTGGCGCCCCTTCACTGTTCGTCGCAGTTTACGCCGCGTCGTATGTGCTGGGATACCTGGCGCTGTTCGCGCCGGGCGGACTTGGCGTGCGCGAAGGGGCAATGGCGTTGTTGCTCGTAGCACTCGGACTGGCTTCTACGCCGGACGCGACCTTGCTGTCGGCGGCGTCGCGCGTCTGGCTGACGGTCGTGGAAGTGCTTCCCGGTCTCATTGCGCTATTCTTCATGCCCGCAACCGCGCCGGCGGCCGGGCAACGCGCTCGCTGACGGGCGACACCGTCGCCGTGCGGACTGCCAACACTTCACACGGACTTGATGGCTCGACCTGAACCGATCGTGGCGACGGAGCGCGCATCGCGCCACCCGATGGTGCTGGCGACGCTGGTCAGCAGTGTGGTCACGCTGATGCTGGCCTGGCCTGCACTCGGCGGCGCGTTTCTCGTCAATCCACGATCCGATCAATACATCGCTGGCTATTCGTTTCGCGACTTCGCCGCGCGGTCGTTGCGCGAAGGGCAGGGGTTCCCGCTCTGGAATCCCTTTCAGTTCGGCGGCATGCCATACGTCGCTGCCATGCACGGCGACATTTTCTACCCCACGTTCCTGTTGCGCATGGTCCTCCCGACCGATGTCGCGATGACGTGGGGATTCATCGTACACATGGTGCTGGCCGGCGTCTTCACAATCGGATTCCTGCAGGCGGCAGGTGTACGGCTTCCAGCCGCGATGGTCGGCGGCGTGGCGTATCTGCTCAGCGGCGCCGTCGCTTCCTACGCGTCGCCGGGACACGATGGCAAGCTGTTTGTGAGCGCGCTGCTTCCCGCCGCACTTTGGGCGCTCGTGCGCGGCGTGCGCGACGGGCGTGTCGCAGCATGGGGTGCGCTTGCGCTCGTGATCGGACTCGCGGTGCTCTCGCCCCATCCGCAGTTGCTGCAGTACCTGCTCCTCACCACCGCGGCGTTCGCACTCTTCCTCGTGCTTCGCCCGCTGGCGGTGCAAAACAGCAGCGCCTCGGTATCCGCGCCCAGCATGGCGGCCGTCGCACCTGCCACCACCGCAGCCAACCGCGCGACAGTTGGCTGGCTGCGTCTCGCGTTGGCGCTCGGTGCCGTCATCATCGGCGGGATCATGGGAGCGGTGCAATACCTCCCGGTGCGCGAGTACGTGTCGTGGTCGCCGCGCGCCGGCGGCAAGGGGTACGAATACGCGACAAGCTTCTCCTTTCCGCTCGAGGAGACAATCAACGCGTACCTGCCGCAGTTCTCAGGAATTCTCGATAATTACTGGGGCCGCAACGGCATCCACTTCCACAGCGAATACGCGGGCGCCGCGGTGCTGGTGCTGGCCGGACTGGCATTTGCAGGTGGTCTCCTGAATCGTCACCGGACCCACGCCTGGTTCTGGCTTGCCGCGGTCATCGTGTCGCTCCTCTGGGCGTGGGGCGGAAACACCCCGTTCTATCAACTCGTCTACGCCGTCGTCCCCGGCTCGAAGTTCTTTCGTGCACCGAGCACGATTCTCTTCGTCACCGCGTTCGCGACCGCGGTGCTGGCAGCGTTCGGCACCGAACGCGCGCTCGCCGGCAAGGCAACCACCCGGTACGTGATGGCGTGGGGGGCATTCGCGATCATCGTCGCACTCACCGCGTCCGCCGGCGCCTTCAACAATCTCGCCATGTTGCTTCTGGGCGATCAGCGCGGCGATGCGATTCAGGCCAATGCCTCGAATGTCGTGGTTGGCGCGTGGCGATCGGCTGCCGTCGTCCTCGTCGCGATCGCGGTGCTGGCTGCATCCACGCGCGGTCGACTCGCGCCGCACCTCGCCGCAGGGGCGCTGCTGGCAGTGGTCGCGCTGGACCTATGGAGTATCGCGCGTAACTACTGGATCTTCTCGGCGCCCGCCGCGTCACTCTACGCCGACGACGCCATCATTCGATTCATCAAGGCACGCCCGCAGCCGGCCCGCGTCATCGCGCTCCCGCTCAGCGACAACATGGCGCCGCACGACCCATTCCTTGCCGGCGACGCCCTGATGCACCACGGGGTTCGCGGCGTGCTCGGGTACCACGGCAACGAAATCGGCCGCTTTCAGCAGCTCTACGGGAAGGATGACGGCTACCAGCCGATCGCCAATCCAAACTTCTGGGCGCTCACCAACGCACAGTTCTTCTACACCAACGCGAACAGTGTGCCGTTTCAGGGCGCCACGCTCGTGGCGGGCCCCGTGCGCAATGCGGCGGGGACCATGACATATCTCTACGAACTCCCTGGCGAGCATCCCGTCGCCTGGGTGTCCCCGTTGATCGTGCAGCTGGACGACGCCACCGCCAAATCGACCATCCTCAATCCGCTCTTCGACGTGCGACGGGTGGCCATCTTCGCGCCCGAGGCGACCGTCACGGCACAACCCGTGGACTCGCCGATTCCGCGCCGCTTACCCGTCAACGTGCGCGCGACCCGATACGATGCAGGGGCCATCGACCTGACCATCGAGGGCGACGCTCCCGCCGAAAGCGCGCTCATCGTGTCGGAGAACTTCTACCCAGGATGGTCCGCGCTTGTTGACGGGAAGTCCGTCGCGGTGGGACGGGCCGATTTCAGTCTCATCGGTGTAGCACTGTCTGCCGGCGCAAAAACCGTCACGCTGCGCTTCACGAGCAAGCCGTACGATACCGGTAAACGACTGACCGTGGCAGCCCTGGCACTGGCGCTGGTGCTGATTGTCGCTGGACTCATTGTCGACCGGCGCCGTGCGCCGGCGATCGCCTGAGGAGTACGAGTGTCACGAATTCCAACACCAGCACGCGGGTCGCTCGCCATCGGCGAGCGGGCGCTCGTGATTGTGCCTACCTACAACGAAAGCGACAACGTCACCCGGATTGTACCGCAGATCCTGGAGCAGGACCCGCAAATCGAAGTGCTCGTGGTCGACGACAACTCTCCGGACGGAACTGGACGCTTGGCCGACGAAATGGCCGAGCGCGATCAGCGGGTTCATGTGCTGCATCGACCGGGAAAGCAGGGGTTGGGCCGTGCATATCTGGCAGGCTTTCAGTGGGCGCTTGAACGAGACTACGCGTACATCTTCGAGATGGACGCCGATTTTTCGCACGATCCCAAACATCTCCCGGAATTCCTCGCGGCGATTCCGGACAAGGATATCGTCCTCGGGTCGCGCTATCGCGACGGCAAAGTCACGGTCGTGAACTGGCCCATGTCACGACTCATGCTCTCGTATGGCGCCAACATCTACGCGCGGGCGGTGACCGGTATGAACCTCGGCGATGCGACGGGCGGGTTCCGTTGCTTCCGTCGCGAGGTGCTGCAGGCAATTCCGTTGGAGAAGGTACGCTCCAACGGCTACGCCTTTCAGATCGAGATGAGCTACCGTGCCTGGAAGCGCGGTTTTCGCATTGGGGAAATTCCCATCGTCTTTCACGACCGTACGGAGGGTGAGTCCAAGATGTCCAAGGGCATTGTTCGCGAGGCCATCTGGATGGTGTGGCGTCTTCGGTGGTGGGGAATCACCGGTCGCGCATGACCGAACGTGGCGCTTCTGACCGTACGCTGGTCGGACTGCCGTTCGCCAAAATGACGGGGTCGGGAAACGACTTCGTCTTCTTTGACGCGCGCGAGGTGCCAATGTCACGTGTCACGCAGCCTGAGGTCATTCGCGCTATCTGCAACCGACACAACGGTATAGGCGCTGACGGCATCGTGATACTTGAGCCGCTGTCCGCGCCGTCCAGCGCGCGGATTCACTACTACAACAGCGATGGCACGTCTGCGGATCTGTGCGGAAACGCGACGCTGTGCTCTACCACCATGTCGGTGGCGATGGGGCTCGTTGCGGCAGGGGCGACACTTCGCCTGCACACCGAAGCGGGTGAGATCCGGAGTCGCGTGGTCGATGACCAGCCGCAGATCACCCTGCCGTCCGTGTCCGATACCCGCGCGGACGTCGACATCGAATTGGTCTCGGGAGAGCGAAGAATCGGGTTCACCGTCGCCGGTATCCCGCACCTCGTCCTGCTCTGTGACGATGCGGACGCCGTGGACGTGGCGACCCGAGGGCCCGAGCTCCGACATCATCCGATCCTGGGAGCGGCGGGCGCGAACGTGAACTGGGTGTCTTCGCGGCCGGACGGCACGTGGCGCTATCGGACGTTCGAGCGCGGGGTCGAGGGAGAAACGTTAGCCTGTGGTACGGGCGCCGTCGCCACGGGGACTCTTCTCGCGACTTGGGGCATGGCAGTCTCGCCGGTACGGATTCACAGCAGTTCAGGCCGCCACCTTGAAGTCTCGCTCGAGGCAGTGTGTAGCGCCGAGTCTGGAGCTCCGGACTGGTGGCTGCCCACGCTTCGCGGCGAAGGACGAATCGTCTTCCGCGGCCGAATAGCGACACTATTCGGCACCTAGACCGCAGTCCTGCCGAGCGCTCGGCGAGTCGGATCGTCAGAGCGACGATTTTCGGGGGAAACTATGTGGACAGGTGCACAGTTTTTGTCCGGCGTGATCAACCGCTGCCAATCCACTTCTACCGCATGTACCTAAGTCGTTTACTCATAGAAGGTTAGAGTACATTGTCCTACGCGGGGTGTCGATCAACAGTTCGGATTTCCCACAGTTATCCACGTCCGTTGGTTTACATAACATGTATTATACGCACTATAGTGTCTACCGAGAGATCGATCGATGTCATAGCACTGCCCCTTTAGTTGGTCGTTAGTGTCGCGTTCGACCACGAACTGCTTCGCTGACGCGGATCGAGCCGCATTGGTTGCGCGGCGCAGTAAGTTGCAGCGCCGAGTCGACAGTTGAGTGACACTACCGCCATGACGGCGACACTGCGGCATTTACGCAACGCCAATCGTTGAGTCCAGCCCGAGCGCTGAGGTCGCATCCAAAAACAGTCCGGATCTCGACATCGATCCGGACCGCATCCACTGGCGACGGGCGCACCGACCAGTCGCTCGTGCAGCCCTGCCGACGCACGTCGCCGGAGCTGCATCTGGAACTATGCCGCCCGCGCTACTTCGCCGCGCCGACGATCTCTCCAATGCGAACTTGCGCTTCTTGGGCGAACGGCAGGCTCTCGTCCTTCGCCAATTCCTCCCAGATCTTCTTCGCCTCCTCCGGCTTGCCAGCCAGCATCAGCGAGCGCGCCTGCGACGAATGCATCTGCCCCTTGTCCGACGCCAGCTTCGCGAGCCCGGCCGCTTTGCCGTAGTGCTCTGCTGCCTCCACAAACTTCCCCTGCGCCTCGTAGCCGGCCGCGATCGTGGACTCGAGCGACGGTGCGAAGTCCGCGTTCGAAGCTCCCTGCGCCTTCTGTAACGCCACGATACCCTCGTCGAACTTCTGCTGCTCGAAAAGAACGTGGGCCAGGAGAATCGTCGCCTGCTGGCCAGCTGCCGTGCTGGCATAACGAGTGGACACCTTCTGCAGTGCCGCTTCGGCCTCCGGCAGCTTCCCTTCGGACATCGGCGCTTGCGCCTCAGACAAGGCACGGGACGCCTTCTCCCGGGTGGACGCGTCGTTGGACCGGTAGATCAGAATCGCGGACACGGCCACTACGAGCGCGACCGCGCCGTACAACAGCGACTTCTGATTGACTTGGACCCAAGCCGTCGCCTTCTCGATGGGATCGTCCGACAGATCGCTCGTGGACACGGTGGTACGGGGCGCCTGCGCCATACGGAATAGCCTGCATGTTAGAAAGGAGGTCGCGCACGCGCGCAAAGCCGCGGTGCGCCGCTCAACGATAGCATCAAAAGATAGCGGATCTCCCCGCCGTGTGGAGTGCCCCCGAGAGGAATCGAACCTCCGGCCAACAGTTTAGGAAACTGCTGCTCTATCCAACTGAGCTACGGGGGCGTAGTCATAGCAACTTCGCATGGCCGCCGAAACGGCGCCACCCTTCGGGAGCGCACGTGAGCGGCGAGGCAGACAGCGCCGAGCGCACAGCGAGGAGCGCCGACGTGACATCCGCGGACTCGCCCGATCAGTACTGCACCAGCGCGTCCACCAGCGTCGCGCCGAGCGCCGCGCGCCCGTTCAGAATCGTCAGCTCGCTGAGCACGGAAAGACCTACCACCTGCGCCTGCGCGCGCTGCACCAATCGCAGCGCGGCCGCCGCCGTTCCGCCAGTCGCCAGCACGTCGTCCACGATCAGCACCCGGTCACCGACGACTAAGGCATCGGTGTGCATCGACAAGCTGTCCGTGCCGTACTCCAGATCGAAACGCTCGTCGATCGTCGCGCCGGGGAGCTTTCCGGGCTTGCGAGCCGGGATGAATGGCACGAAAAGCGCTTGGGCGATCGGCACACCGAAGAGAAACCCTCGACTCTCGATCCCGAGAACGTGCGTGACACTCATTGCTGCAAAGGGACGTTGCATCTCCTCGATGACCTGCGCGAAGAGTGCGGGTGACGCCAGCAGCGGCGTGATGTCTCGGAAGAGTACCCCCGGCGTCGGGAAATCCGGCACCTCGCGGATTATCGCTCGAGCCCGCTCCGCCACCTCCGTTCTCGACCTCAGCTCTGAGTGCATCTGCATCCGCGCAAGGTAGCAATCACTGACTGCCTCGGCGAGCGACGCCTCAGCCGCGAGCGCCGAGGAGTGCCGCGAGCGTGCTCGCCAGCGCCGCGGCCTCCCCGAGCGCAGCATTGAATCCGTTCACGGACAGTTCGCCGGCACGAACGCGTTGGGCCACCGACTCGAGCGCGCTCGCCGCCGCTTCGTTCGCCATGGTAGCTGTCGATGCAGCGGACGACGAAAACGTCGGCGCCAGGCTGGACGGACGCGCGTCAACTGCAGGCTCCGCAGCCACAGGCATTTTCGTCGCAAGGACCGGCATCACGTCGACAAAATCGTCGTCGCGCCACATCGACATCGGCACCGGCCGGGCGACGGTCGCCTCGTCAGCGAACGGTTCGCGAACGCGGACGGGTTCGCTCGTGTCGGCCGTATCGATCCGGCCCGGTCCTAACGTGGTGGCTAATCGCTGCATTTCCGACGCTGCCGCGTCGAGCGACCAGGACGGCTCGTCATCCACAGCCTCGAAGAAGCGTTCCTCCACCGACACCGGTTCCTCCGCTCCCTCATCGTCCAGAAAGGAGGAGATCCACGGCAGCGTGGACGGGGCCGGTCCCATCGCACTCGTCTCCGCGGCAATCGACGCCTCACCGACAACGTCCGACGACACGTCCCTCGATTCGACGATGCCGTCAATCTGTGCGAGATGCTGCTGCAGCACGTGAAGACGATCGGGCAGATACGGTCCCAGTGCATCGACGCCGAACGTCCGACTGGACGAGGATGGGGATCGGCGACGATCGGCGACGCGCCGTTCGGGCCCCGCGTACGGCGCATTGGCCGGGACGCGGACGGCGGAGCGGCTACTCGGATGCTGCGACGGAGTGATCATGTCGATACGTACCGGCGAAAGTGCGCTGCCGAAAGCGGGTGCGCAAATCGCATCCGTCTCGTCAGGCCGGCCAACCACCGGCCCCAATCAACGGGACGAACCTCACGGGTACGATGTCACGCCGCTCGAGCTGATCGCCCTGCTTCCGAAAAAGCGTGAGCATCTGCACCTCTTTGTCGCCGATCGGAATCAACAACCGCCCACCCTCGGCCAACTGCGATTCGAGCGCTGGCGGAATGTGCGGCGCGCCCGCACTCACGACGATGGCGTCGTACGGCGCGTACTCGCGCCAGCCGAGCGTACCGTCACCGAGCGAGAGCGAAACGTTGCGCACCTGCGCGTGCGCAAGCACCGTCCGCGCCCGATCGAGCAGCGCGGCGTACCGCTCCACCGAGAAGACTTGCGCCGCCAGCGCCGCGATCAAGGCCGTCTGATACGCCGAGCCCGTCCCGATCTCGAGCACGCGCTCCCGCCCGGTCAATGCCAGCTGCTCGATCGCCCGCGCGTGCACATACGGCTGCGAGATGGTCTGTCCGCTGCCGATGGGGAGAGCGGCATCTTCGTATGCCCGATGCCGCACGGTGGGCGGCACGAACACATGGCGGGGCACCTGATCAATCGCGCGCAAAAGTGCGAGATCCTTGATCCCCTTCTCTTGCAGTGCTTCGACCAACCGACGGCGTGCGCCCCGGAACTCCGGCTCTACGGCGCCTGCCACCAATCCGCCTGCGCATCGAGCACGGCGCGATGCGTAAGGTCGAGGTGCAGTGGTGTGACGGAGACATAACCGTCGTGCACGGCGCGGAAATCGGAATCGACCGGTCCGCTCCACTCCACCGAGCCGCCACCGATCCAGAGAATTTCGCGCCCCCACGGATCCTGCATCTTCGCAATAGAATCGCTGAAGACCCGACGTCCGAGTCGCGTCAGCTTGATCCCTTTCACATCTTTGGCATCGCAGTTCGGCAGGTTGACGTTGAGCAGCGTGTCTGTCGGAAAGCGTGTGAGCGAGGTCAGACGCGCGAGCAGCGATCGCAACATGCCGACTTGCGTATCGAGCAGTGCATCGGCGCGCAGCACGCTGCCCGCGAACGAAACGGCGATGGACGGAATGCCGAGCGCGAGTCCCTCCATCGCTGCCGCCACGGTGCCGGAATAGAGCACATCCTCGCCCATGTTCGGGCCGTGGTTGATGCCGCTGATGACAAAATCCGGTCGCGCATCGAGCAGCGCCTCACAGGCGATCATGACGCAGTCGGTCGGCGTGCCGTCGATCTGCCATCGATGCTCGCCCAATCGCACGGGTCGCAACGGATGGTGCAAGGTGAGCGAGTGACTGGTCGCGCTCTGCTCGCGGTCGGGCGCGACGACAGACAACTCGCCGAGTCCTTCACACGCGCGCTCGAGTACACCAAGGCCCTTCGCGAGAATACCGTCGTCGTTGCTGAGAAGAATTCGCATGAGTTCGGAGGAGACGCCGCGGGTCAGCGCGTCGGGTTGGACAATTGTCGGTCGAGCATGGCGGCCAGTGCCGCCAGGTCCCGCTCGATCGACTCGATGGCTTGCAGTTCCAGCGCCACGCGTGCCTGCGCGCGCAATGTTCCGCCTTTGCGATGCTCATCAAGCTTCTGGCGCGCACCGTCGATGGTGAACTTCTCGGAATACAACAGGTGCTTCACCAGAAGAATCAACTCGACTTCGCGCCGCGCATAGACCCGGTTGCCACTGCGGTTCTTCGCCGGGTTGAGCAACTTGAACTGGCTCTCCCAGTAGCGCAGCACATGCGGTTTGAGGTCGGTCAGCGCGCACACTTCGCCGATCGAGTAGAACTCCTGCACGGGTTCGCCGCGGAGCATGCGCGCTCCTAGTCGCGTTCGGCGCGCAGTTCGCGCGCCATGAGCTCGGCGATTGCAACTTTGGGCGGCTGACCGTCGAACAGAATGCGATGCGTCGCGTCGATGATCGGCATCTCCACGCCAGCGCGAGCGGCGAGCGCCTTGGCACTCTGCGCGTTGAGCACACCCTCAGCCACACTGTCCTTGCCGGCGAGCGCTTCGTCGAGCGTAAGCCCCTGCCCGATCGCCACGCCCACCGCACGATTGCGCGAGAGTGCGCCGGTGCACGTCAGCACGAGATCACCCAGTCCGGCCAGTCCCGCAAACGTTTCGGCGCGCGCACCGAGTGCCACACCCAGCCGCGTCATCTCGGCGAGTCCACGCGTCATCAACGCCGCGCGGGGATTGGAGCCCAGCCCGAGTCCGTCGAGAATGCCAGTCGCCACCGCCATGACGTTCTTGAGCGCACCGCCGAGTTCCACGCCGGTCACGTCATCGGTCGTATACACCCGAAACGCGGCCGCACTCATGGCGCGTTGCACCAGCTTGGCCGCGGTATGATCGTCGCACGCCGCCACCACCGCCGTCGGCTGTCCGGCCGCAACCTCTGCCGCAAAGCTCGGACCGCTCACCGCAACGACCGGGTGTCCAGGCGCCGCCGAGGCCACGACGTCCGTCATGAGTGCCAATGTGTCGCGCTCGATTCCCTTCGTTGCGACGGCCAGCACGGTTCCCGGCGCAATCGCCGCTGCGCCCGACGCGACGACCGCACGCAAAACGTGCGACGGTGCAGCGTAGAGCACCAAATGCGCGTCACGGAGCGCGACCTGCATGTCGCCCGTCGCGCACAGCGCGGGTGCCAGCATGGCGCCGCTGAGAAACCTCGGGTTTTCATGGCGCGTATTCACCGACTCGACAACATCCTCCTCGCGCGCCCAGAGCAGCACCTCGTGCCCGTTGCGCACGAGTCGATCCGCGATCGCAGTACCCCACGCGCCGCCGCCAATGACAGCGCACCTGATGGCGACGTCCGCGGTTCGCGGGTCGGCGGCCTCGTTGCCCGACGCGTCGCTGCTCATGCCCTGTCTCCCTTGGGACGTCCGATACGATGCTCCTGACCCCGACGCAGGCGCTGGATATTGTCCCGATGCGTCCAGAACACGAACGCCGCGACGGTGAAACTGACGAGCACCAGTGGCGTCAATGCGCGCGCCTGCAGCGCCAACGTGAGCGGCAGCACTGCGGCGCCGATGAGTGAGCCCAGCGACACGTAGCGCGTCGCGGCCACCACCACGATGAAAGCCACCAGCGCGCACAACGCGGGGATGGGCGCAAGCGCCAGAAACACGCCACTCGCGGTTGCCACGCCTTTCCCGCCGCCTTTGCCGAGGAGAAAGATGGGGCGTACATGCCCGACGATCGCCGCCACACCAAATGCAACGCTCCACGGCCATCCCTCGGCCACGCTCGCCACGCCCGGCAACACGAGCACCGGCAGGACACCCTTCAGCATGTCCGCGACATACACGAACAGCCCCCACTTCCACCCCAGCGTGCGAAAGACATTGGTCGCACCAAGATTACCCGAGCCGACGGTGCGCAGATCCACCCCATTCGCGCGACCGACCAGAAACGCCGTTGGAATCGATCCGACGAGATAGGCCGCGATCAGCGACAACAGCTGCAGCATCACTCTTCCAGCTTCTCGTTCTTTCTCCGCATCAGCAGTCGCACCGGCGAGCCCAGAAAGCCCCACTTGCTGCGAAAGCCGTTGTGCAGATAGCGGATGTAGTTCTCCGGGATAAGCTCCGGATGATTGCCGAAGATGGCGAACGTCGGCGGCTCGACCTCGACCTGCGTCGCGTAGTTGAGCTTCACTTCGCGTCCGGCGGACTGCGGCGGCTGCAGGCGGTTGATCAACTCCTGCAGTCCATCGTTGACCTGCGACGTGGAGATGCGGCGCGTACGCTGCTCCTGCACGGCGAGCGCGAGATCGAGCACCTTGGTGACGCGCTGACCGGTCGTGGCCGACGTGAACAGGAACGGAACGTTGGCGAGATACGGCGCCTTCTCGACCATGTCCTTGGTCACCTTCGCGGCACTTTTGCCATCCTTTTCGTCGTACAAGTCCCACTTGTTCATCACGATGATCAGTCCGCGGCCCGCCTCCCAGACCAGCGTCGCGATCTTCAGATCCTGATTCTGCAACCCTTCGGTCGAATCGATCATCAGGATGCACACATCGGCGGAATCGATCGCACGGCGCGTACGCAGCGAGGCGTAGAACTCGATGCCATCGTCAATTTTGGACTGACGGCGCAGACCAGCCGTATCGACGAAGATGAGGTCGCGCTCCTTGAAGCGCATTGGCGCGTCGATGGAGTCCCGCGTCGTTCCCGCCTGGTCATTCACCACCAAACGCTCTTCGCCAAGCAGCTTGTTCACAAACGATGACTTGCCCACGTTCGGCCGGCCGACTACGGCGATACGCACCGCTTCGTCTTCCTGCTCCGGCATTTCGGGGATGCGGTCAACCACGGCGTCGAGCACGTCACCTGAGCCTTTTCCGTTCTGCGCCGACATCGGAAACACATCGCCCGCGCCGAGTCGGTAGAACTCGTAGTAGTCGGTGCTTTCGGGGAGGTCGACCTTGTTGGCGATGATCATCCACGGCTTCTTGGCCTGGCGCAGGATGTCCACCAGCCGCGCGTCGCTGGGATGCACGCCGACCTTGGCATCGACGATGAGCAACAGCATGTCCGCCTCGTCGATCGCCTGCATGACCTGCTTGCGGATCTCGTTGTCCATGGGCTCGTTCGAATCTTCCACGAGACCACCGGTGTCCACGAGCCAGAAGTGGCGTCCCGCCCATTCGGCCTGCCCGAAGTGACGGTCGCGCGTGGTGCCCGCTTCTTCGGAGACGATGGCGGACGCATCACCGAGAATGCGATTGAACAGTTGCGACTTGCCCACGTTGGGGCGGCCGACGATTGCTACGACTGGGAGGCTCATGCGGCTGGGCTGAACGCCGCGTCACCTTCCGGGACCAGCGCGTCTATGAAGTCGTACGAGGGATAGACCGGCATCGGCAGCTCCTCGCGGACGGATACGAACGACTCTTCATCGAGGAAGAGCCCATCATCGTTGATGCATTCGGCCGGGATGAGCGCCAAATCGAGATCGGCACGACCGGTCAGGGCGCGACGGATATCCGCGCCGACCAACAGTCCGGCTGTGGTGGTGGTCTGCCCGAACATCGAGTTCTCGACCGTGATGAGCACGAACTCCGCGCCCGTCGCCGCCGTGAGTTGCTCTAGCAGCTCGGGCATGAGCGGTGCCATCGAGACGCCGGTCACCACACCGATGCGGCGACCATCCAGACGAGGCAGCTGCGAAAGCCCGTCGCGCACCCGTGCGCGGAGCGATGTCACGGCACCGACGCCGTTCTCGATCTGCGAATACTCGCCGTAATGCGCTTCACCCGGGAGCGGTCGCTCGGCCAGCAGATAGAGCTCATCGGAGCCAAACACCCAGCGATCGCCGCGTTCGGAAAGCCCCCGCGCTTCCCAGCGCTCCACGGCGTCGAGCAGGATGCGCGCATTGTCGCGATCCATCGACTTGCCGTTGTACAGATGGGAGAATTGCGTCACGCCGACGGGCACGAGCGCCACCGACATGACCGCGTCGCCGAGCTTCCACAGGTCGCGCAGCGATTCTTCGAGCACCGCGCCGTCGTTGAGGCCTGGCACGATCACCATCTGCCCATGGAACTGAATGCCGCCGTCGGCCAGCCGCGTGAGCTGTTCGACGATGTTCGGGACGCGCGGGTTGTTGAGCAGCACTTTACGCGCTTCCCACGGCGTCGCGTGTACGGACACGTACAAGGGCGACAGGCGGTACTCAAGAATGCGCGCGATATCCTTTTCCTTCACATTCGACAGCGTCGCGAAGTTCCCGTAGGCGAACGAGAGACGGTAATCATCGTCCCGGATGTAGAGCGATTTGCGCAATCCCTTGGGCAACCCTTCGATGAAGCAGAACTCGCACCGGTTCGCACAGCGGCGGATCGTGGGCGGCGCCAACTCCACGCCCATCGGCTCGCCGTCGATGCGCTCGATGTCGAACTCGATCTCGCTGCCGTCGGGGAGCTTCGCGGACACGACAAACTGGTCGTCGGCCGTGAGGAACTCCCAATCGAGGAAGTCTTCCAACGGCCGGCCGTTCACGGCGAACAATTCAGTGTCGGGCACGATGCCGATTTCGTCGGCGATACTCCCGGAGTGTACTCGTGTGACGCGAACCATGTCCCGATACGAAAACGGGGGACGGGGCCACGGCGGCCCTCCCCCGGATGCAATTCGGGCGACGACCGAACGCCGCCGCCCACTTCACACAACGTAAGAGGCAGGCGGTCCGAAGTCAATCAAACACATGGACTTCGGCCGACTCAGCGGCGGGCTCCGCTCATCTGAGCCCTCGAATGCGCCCGCCTATTTTACCGGCGCGTAGCGATATGCGATCGCCTTGGGCGCCTCGACCTTGAGCGAAAACGTCGTCGAAGAACCACCATCCACCGGGCCGACGGCCACGTCTTTGGTACCGACAACCGCACCGGTTTCGTCGAGCAACTCGAACTTGACTGTCCAAGAGCCCGCCGCTTCCCCTTCGTTGTTCAGACTGCCCTGCACCTGATACGTGTCTCCCGCTTTCGCGGCAAGGAAGACAGTGATGCGCGGGTTGACCTTGTCACGCGCAGCGATGGCTGCGAGTGTGGAATCGCCGAACGCCTTCTTCTTTGCCGCATCTGTTTCCACGCGCTGGCGCAACTGCCAGTAGCCGGCGCGCATGCGCCACGAGTCGGGGCTATTCGGGTCGACCTCGAGCAGGCGCGAGGTCACCGGCCCCATGCCCTCCGTATTCTTCAGCTGAAAGAGCACGTTCGCCAGATTCAGCAATGCCACGCGATGATACGGATTCTTCTTGAGGCCGTTCTCGAAGAGCTTCACGGCGTCGGCGTCCTTGCCGGCCGCGGTGGCGTTTGATGCCGCCTCAAAAAGCTGAACATCGGTAAACTTCTCCGGACTGCTGACCATGTCACCGAAGATCGCCGTGACGGCCGCCGTGTCACCCGACAGCCGCAAGGCGCGACCGAGCGCTTGCGTGGCCGCCGCCTCTCCCGGCGCATCCTTCAGGTAGTCCTCGAGAAGTCCGCGTCCAGCCTTGATGTCCGCATCCTTCGTCGCCGCTGAGGCCTCCTCGGCCCGCGTGAGCAGGATGACCGCCAAGTTGTAGCGGCTCTGTTGTTTGATGCGCTTGAAGAGCGTGTCCGAGCCCGCCAGATCGATGATGCGGGACATCGCAATCATTGCGCTGTCCGGCTTATTCTGCTTCTGATAGACCGCGGAGAGATCGTTCCAGGTGCGCGGATCTGCCGCAGCCACCTGCATCTCGAGTCCCGCATAGAACGCGGCGGAATCAGTCTGATCGGCGTTGATCGCCGCAACGAACTTGTTGTGGATCTCGCTGAAGAACCGCTGGCGGTATTGCTGCACCTGATCGTGGCACAGCGGCAGGAGCTGTTCGACGGCGCTGGCCGCCGAGTCGAGCGCGAGGAGCAAGTTGTGACTCCCCTGCGGATCCTTGGTGAAGCCCAGCGCGCCGCGCGTGGCAACATAGGCCGCGTTCTCCTGCTGCAGGTACTGCGAGTACGTGCGGACAAGCATCCACTGACGCCCGGCTTCGTTAGTGATCTTCTCCGGATTGTCGGTCAACACGCGAATCGCACTCGAAAGGTGCTTTGGCACCTCATCGGGACGACGCGAGTTGGCCGCCGCCAGCACGTATTGCTTGGCGCCGTTCACCTGATACGGGCTGCTGTCGTTGATCTTGCAGCCGCCCTCCTGCGCTGTGACCACACCGGGCATGGCCAACGTGAGCGTCGTGCCGCCCACGACCGTCATCCATCGCAAAGCCTTCATCCCGCCTGCTCCTGGTCAGATCCACGCTACGCCGACGTCACGGTCGCGCATGGTACGCGCCCGATGCCTTTCCTCGATGATACCCCACACCGCACAGACGTTCGACCGGACAATATACGGGCCGAACGACGGTCGCCCCACTCAGGCGCGGTACGACGCGCCGCTCCCGGTGTTGAACACCACGACCTCCGAGTCGTGTGCGATCGTTCCGTTGACCACCGAAGCACGCAGCACCTGCAGCGCGCAGCCACCCTCAGGTGCGGCATCAATGCCGGTTTCCCTGGCGATGCGCAGTGTCCAGTCACGCATCTCGGCCTCGGTCGCCACGCTAGCGGTGCCCCCCGCCTCACGCAAAATGCGCAGCAACAGGCGATCGCCGAGCGGCGATGGTACGCGCAGCCCCGCGGCATACGTAATCGGGTCGATCCACGGCTCGGCTTTCTCCGCACCCGCGGCAAAGGCACGCGCGATCGGTGCGCACCCCGACGCCTGCGCAATCACGTACTTCGGCTGGCGCGACTCGGCCGGCAACCATCCGCCGGCGATGAGTTCGTCAATCGCCTTCCAGATGCCGATCGTACCCTCGCCTCCGCCGGTGGGATACACGATCGCATCCGGCAACCGCCAGCCCATCTGTTCCGCGAGCTCGAAACCCATGGTCTTCATCCCTTCCACACGGTACGGCTCGCGCAGCGTGGAGACATTGAAGAACCCGGATTCGGCGGCGTACGCGAGTGCCAGCTTGCCGGCATCACCGATATGTCCGTCAATGCGGATCAGCGTCGCGCCCATCGCCTCGATCGTGTCGAGAATCGGCCGGGGCGTCGTGCGAGGCGCGTAGACGCGCACTTCGAGACCCGCCGCAGCGCCATACGCCGCGAGTGCAGCACCCGCGTTGCCGGCGGTCGGCACGACGATGCCCGGCACACCTGCTCCCTTGGCGCGGGTCACGGCCGCACTCATTCCGCGCGCCTTGAAGGACGCCGTCGGATTCTGTCCCTCGTCCTTGATCCAGAGGCGACGCACTCCCATCGCCTTCGCCAGCGACACGGATTCGATGAGCGGCGTCAACCCTTCGCCTAGCGTCACCGGCGACTCGCCAGGAAGCAACGGCATGAACGGCGCGTATCGCCACGCATCCCAACGCGGCGCGAGCAATGTACCGACAGGCACCGGCGCGTAACGCGCAAAAAGCGGTTGGCCGCAGGCCGAGCAGAGCGTGGCGCCTTCAACGGGCGTCACGGTACCACAGGCGGAACAGGACAGCTGCCACGTAGCAGACGCGGTCACGGAATCCCCTCAGGGCGTCACGGGAGACGGATCGAAAACATCGGAAGGAGGGACGTTCGGCGCCGTCGATTGGCTCGGGCCGGGGACCGCAGGCGTGTGCTCGACGGACGGACGATCCTCGGGCAGACTCGCGCCCAGGGCAAGCAGAAGCCGTCTCGCCGACGCCGTGCCGAATCCGGGCACCGCCGCGACTTGCTCCAGGCTCGCCTCGCGCACACCCTGCACGCTCCCGAATGTGTTGAGCAGCACGCGACGCTTGGACGGCCCGACGCCCGGAATTTTGAGTAACTCCGACGTGATCGTACGCGCAGCGCGCTTCTGTCGCTGAAAGGTGATGGCGAATCGATGCGCCTCATCACGCGCCTGTTGGAGCATGCGCAGCGCCGGCGAGCGCTTGGGCAGGCGTATCGACTCGCTGCGCCCCGGCACGAAGATCTCTTCCTCGCGCTTGGCCAGACTGATCAGCGCGACCCGCGACACGCCGACCGCATCGAGCGCCTCGCGCGCTTTGCCGAGCTGTCCCTTGCCGCCGTCGATGACTACCAGATCGGGGAGCACCTTCTCCTCGGCCAGCCGGCGCGTAAAGAAGCGCGTCACGACCTCATTCATCGCCTTGAAGTCATCGTTACCCTCAAAGGACGCGATCTTGAACTTGCGGTACTCCGCGCGTTTCGGACGCGCGTTCTCGAACCATACCGCGCTGGCGACCACGTCAGTCCCCTGCGCGTGCGAGATATCAAAGCAGACGAGCGACCGCGGCAGGCGAGGGAGTCCGAGCTCGCGCTGCAGTTCGTACACGGGATCGGCCGCGCGTTCATCCGCCTCGAGCGCGGCGAGCTTGAACTCTTCGAGCAGGTGACGTGCGTTCTTGTCGGCGAGATCCACCAACGCGCGCCGCGGCCCGCGCTGCGGCACCTTGATGCGCGTCCACTCAAGCGATACCTCGAGCGACTCGCGGTCGTCGAAGTCGAAGGGCACCAGCAAATCCGCCGCACGTGCCTCCGCGGTGCGATACCACTGGGCAAGACACGCGCCCAGCACCGCACCGTCTTCCTCCCCCTCAGCGTGTTCGACCAGCCGATGATCGCGCGCGAGCAAGGTACCGCCGCGAATACGCAGCACCACCACGCACGCGTCTTCGCCATCGCGCGCATAGCCAACCACGTCACGATCGCCGCCCTCCACCTCGAGCACGACCGTCGGTTCCTCCATGCGCTCGAGATGCCGCAGTGCGTCGCGCATTTCGCCGGCCCGCTCGAAGTCGAGGCGCTCCGACGCATCCATCATGCGCTCGCGCACCCGCCGCACAACATCACTGGTGCGGCCGTCGAGAAACCAGACGACCTCGTCGATCATCGCGCGATAGTCCTCGCTGGACTGAAAGCCCACGCACGGCGCCTGACACCGCTTGATGAAGTAGTCGAGACACGGACGCTCCGGTGTTTCGCGCATGAGCGCATAGTGACAGGAGCGCACGGTGAAGATGCGTTTGACGACATTCAGCGCCTTCCGCATCGCACCTACGTCGGTATACGGACCGAAATAGCGCGCACCATCCTCGAGTAAGCGTCGCGTGACGATGACCCGCGGAAACGGCTCCTGCACCGTGACCTTGATGTACGGATACGATTTATCGTCGCGCAACGCGATGTTGAAACGCGGACGATTCTCCTTGATCATCGTCGCTTCGAGAATCAGCGCGTGCGCCTCGGTCGGGACGACGATGGTCTCGAGATCGCGCACCTTGCGCAGGAGGCCACGTGTCTTGGGACTCGACTCATGGTCCTGCGCCCAGTAGCTGCGCACGCGCGAGCGCAGCCGTTTGGCCTTGCCGACGTAGAGCACCACGCCGTCGGCGTCCTTCCACAGGTATACGCCCGGACCATCGGGCAGATGCGGCAATTTCACCGCCACCGCGGCGGGCATGCCACGACGCATTGCCTCGACGGTGAACTCGTCGTCGGGGAGCGGCATCGTCGCGTCAGCGTTCTGGACCACGCGGTCGTCTGGCGTCATCACTTGCTCCAGCAGTTACGACGCACGGGACGTGGTGCGCGGCGACAGGCGCAGCCAGCGTGCCGCTTCGCGCGAACCGTTCAACCATGCCACGACCAGATACGATACACCGAACACCAGCAGGACCGGCGGACCGGCCAGACGCGGATGCGCCTCCGGCCACCCGCGCTGCACGAGCAGCTGTACGCCGAAGGCGAGTATGGCCGCCACGATCGAGGCGATCACGATGCGCCGCGTTCCCGCCCACATGGCGGACGTGTACAGGGGGCCCACACGACGATGCAGTCCACGCACCAGCAATGAGAGGTTCACGTACGATCCGATGGCGCTGCCGAGTGCGATGGCGGCCGCGGCGTACGGGGAGGTGCGAAAGGAGAAGGCCATGGATGCGGAGGCCAGTGCGGAGACGACGATGCTCGCGATCGAAGCGCGCAGCGGTGTCTTGTAGTCCTGTAGCGCGTAGTACACCGACGACAGCAGCCTGACCGAGCCGAAGCTGACGAGCCCCACCGCAAACGCCGCGAGCACGGCATGAACCGCCCGTTGCTCGGCCGCCTGAAACGCTCCCGTCCGGTAAATGATTCCCACACAGTAGTTGCCGAACGCCACGAACACGAACGCGCTGGGCACGATGTAAAAGAGCACGCGCTGCCATCCGGCGCGCAACCGCTCGAGCAGGGCCGCCGTGTTCATCGCGGCGGAATCCCGCGAGAAATCGGGCAACGACGACGCGGCCACGGACACACCGAAGATAGCCACCGGCAACAGGCCGAGTGTGCTCGCGTACACCAGATTCGACTGCGACCCGTCCGGCAGGAACGAGGCGATCTGCAAGTCGATGAACGACGAGATCTGCACGGCGCCAAGCGCGGTGACGACCGGCACCACGTTGCGGAGCATCGGCATCACACCGTCCGCGGACTGATCGAGCGTGGGACGTAACGGACCGACCAGCCGGAACACTTCTGGAAGCTGAGCCGCCACCTGCAATCCAGCGCCCGCGAGCGTGGCCCACGCCAGCCACCAGGCCAATTCGGCCATGCTCGACGCACGCGATCCCCAGCCCCATAACAGCACGATCTGCGCGATCGACCAGAGTGCCGCGCTCGCATACGACCAGAAGAATCGCTTGTGCGAATTCTGCACGCCAAGACACCAGCCGCTCAGCACCATCAGAGCCGTCATCGGAAACATGACGCGGGTCAGCTGTGTGGTGAGCGCGCGCTTCGATTCGTCAAAGCCGGGGGCGGCAAACTGCGTCAGCCAAGGCGCCAGCAGCACGCCCGCAATGCTGAGCAACGACACCGCGACCAGCAAGAGTCCGAGGACGGCGGCCGCTAACGCACGTGAGGCACGCGCATCGGTGCGCGCGAGCAGTCGACTGTACATCGGCACGAAGGCGGCAGAGAGCGTGCCTTCGCCCAGCAGATTGCGCATTGCATTCGGAATCTTGGACGCAGTGTTGAACGCGTCGGCGGACGCGCCCGCGCCAAAGTAGTGCGCGAAAAACGTGACCCGCAGCAATCCGAGCACACGACTGATGAGGATCCCCGCACCTACGACCAGCGCCGATCGCCCGTCCGACTCCGCGCTCATAGCGGCTCGGCGACGCCCTGCACCGTAGACGGCGACGGGGGAGGCTGGCCGGTTTGCACGAGCGCGTCCGCGTGCAGCAACGCCGCCGCGTGCAGGTGTGTGAACACCTGCAGACCGTAGCGCACCAACACCGGCACGAGATTGAGCACACGCTCGGGCGATGTACCCTGCGGACGGAGCCACGCCCGCGCAGATGCCACGCGGCGCATTAACTCCGTCTCTCGCCGTTTCACGCCGGCCAGCACGCGACGCTCGAAGCGCGACAATCGATGCAGTACATCACGCTCAAGTCCCGTCACCACTTCCGGCGCCACAACCGCGTCGTCAAAAGCGATGGCGTCACGAACGGCCCGCAATTGCGTGTCGGTGGCGACGCGCAGACGCTCGAGCGCGTCATGCACGCCGTCGGACAGCGAGCGTCGCGCCATCTCGGTCTCTGCCGCGTGCGGGTCGCGCAACATCGACTCGTCGAGCGACAACTCCTCGAGCGCGGCCGATGCGCCAGGCTCGATGACCTCTCCAGCCCAGCGTGGCGACACGACCGGCTGTGCCGCGCCAAGTGCGTCGGCCACCGCGCTCACCTGCGCAAAGTAGGCGTACTCGCCCGGGCCGGCCATGTAAGTGACCGTGGGAAGGAGCGCGCGCTCGAGCACGGGGCGCAACAGGACATTCGCGCCGAGCGTTCCGACGTCGGCTTCGCGCACGACGCGCGAAGCATCCTTCACCGGGACACGTTCGCGCACCCGATCCCGCTCGCGCCCGGATGCGCCCAGCTGCACACGAAACACGAGCGTCAGCTCGTTGATCGGATCCACTTGCGGTTCGAAGCCCGCTTCGCGGATCTCACGCGTGCGTGCGGCCAGCGCATCGGACGCGGACGCGGCGCGCAGCAGCGCCTGCCGGAGAAACGGATCGGCGGCCGAGCGGAGGGCCGGATGCGCGGCGTCCAGCACCGCAATCCCCAGTGGTTCCAGCAGCGCGCGCAGCAGATGCAGATAGGCGGCACCGATCGTCGCGTGTGGCACGTACGCCGCTTCGACTTGCGCCAACACGGTTGCGTGCGCGCCCGAACCGCATGCCGCTCGCAACCGCGCCATACAGTCCATCACATCGCCAAGCGGCACGTCGGCCATCGCGACGCCATCGGTCGGCGGTCCGGGGAGCATGATCGATTCGAGACCGCGCGAGGTTGCCACATGCGTGACCGCCGCCTCCATCCAATCCGCGTCGTCACTCGCCGCCCAGAACAGCGGCGCGACCGGCATGCCGATCCCGGCCTCGAGCGCGTCCGCCATGGCCAACGCACCGATCGCCTTGCTCCACGTGTACGCGGGCCCCCCAAAGAGTCCCGGCTGCTGCCCGGTGGTCACCAGCACACCACCGGCCGCAGCGCGCGCCAACCGTTCCGCGGCCAGTCCCGTTGCCGCAACGGCGGGCGCGAGCTTTGTCGGCCAGTCGGTGGCGGCGTGGGTCAATCGTACCCGCTCGGCGTGCGCACGCCACGCGGCGGCATCGGTCGGCCGTCGCGCCATCCACGAGGCTCCGACGCGCGACTCCTGCAACGCACGCGAAAACGCGGAACCGCCGAGTGGCACCGTGCGCACAACCACGTCGCGCTCGGAGATAGAGGTCGGATGAGTGTCGGTCACCGGAGCATCACTTGTGATACGGTTCGCCACGCGCGATCGTGCCGGCGCGATAGAGTTGTTCGGCAAGCACCAGGCGTGCGAGCTCGTGCGGCAGCGTCCACGGCGCCAGGGAAAGTCTGCGATAAGCACGTCGGCGAACCGCCTCGCCAAGTCCGTGCGCACCGCCAATGACGAAGGCGACGCTCTGGGCAGTGTCGCGCTGCGTGCCGAGCCAGGACGCGAAGGCATCGGAGTCCATTACCTCACCGCCAGGATCGCACGCCACCACGCGCGCGTCCGCCGGCAGTCGTTCCACCAGCCGCTCCGCCTCGCGCTCCCGCACGAGCGCGGGCGACGTGCTGCGACCGGATTCCTCCTTCACTTCCACGATGTCCAGCGGCCAATAGCGCGCGGCTCGCGACTCGTAGTCATGAATCGCGTCGGGGCACACCCCCGGGGGGGGGGTGGGGCCCGCGGACAAACAATAAACCCCCAAAAGGCGGGGGGGGCGGGGGGGTTACCCCCCGCCCGGGGGC
>JBBQTA010000024.1:0-88687 GCA_038213465.1 Gemmatimonadales bacterium
GGTGGTGGTGCCGGTGGTGGTGCCGGTGGTGGTGCCGGTGGTGGTGCCGGTGGTGGTGCCGGTGGTGGTGCCGGTGGTGGTGCCGGTGGTGGTGCCGGTGGCGGTGCCGGTGGCGGTGCCGGTGGTGGTCGTGGCCCCGAGCGGGCTGATGAAGCGCGTCGTGCGTTCGGCGACCGCCCCGTACGCGAGCGCGCCGAAGGAAAGGTCGAGTGGTCCGAGCGCGGCGCCCGCATGCAGAACGCGAAGCGTCCGCCCCGCCCCGCCACGCCCGAGCAGAACGACGAGGCGTAAGCGACATGAGCGGCGCCTTTCAGACGTCTGGTGGATGGATGGAGGTCATCGCAGGCTCGATGTTCAGTGGCAAGACGGAGGAGCTGCTTCGGCGAATCCGTCGCGCCACCATCGCGCGCAAGCGAGTGCAAGTGTTCAAGTCGCATCTCGATGATCGCTACGACGGCGCGTGGGCTGTTTCCAGTCACGACCGGCGCGTCTTTGACGCGGTGCCGGTGGATTCGGCCGCGCAAATCTCGCTGCGTCTCGATCCGATGGCGCAGGTCATCGCGATCGACGAGGCGCAATTTCTGGATACGGGGATCGTGGACATCGCCTCCGCGCTCGCGGATCGCGGGCGGCGCGTAATTCTGGCCGGTATCGACACGGACTTTCGTGGCGAACCGTTCGGCGCGATGCCGCATCTCATGGCCGTCGCCGAGGTCGTGGACAAGCTGCACGCGATCTGCGTGATGTGCGGAGCGCCGGCCAGTCGCAATCAGCGGCTGATCGGCGGCAAGCCGGCGCCCTACAACTCGCCAACCATCATGGTCGGTGCGGCCGATTCGTACGAGGCGCGATGTCGCGCCTGCCACGTCGTGCCGCGGCGCGACGTGGCACAGCAGCGCTTACTGTAGCGCAGGCGGCCGAGGGGATAGCGGTATCGAAGCCACAATTCGCCGGCGGCCCGTTGTATCGCGCTGTGACGCATTTTCGGCGGGCGCGTCTTTTCCACGAACTGGTTTTTTTGCGGACTTCCCCTCTTCCTAACGTGACTGTCGCATGGGCGTGATCGCGACACTTCTGGCGCACGAACCCCGACTTGCGCGGCTCCGGTCTGCCGCGCGGGATCGCTATCGCTTCGTGCCATGTGATGACTGGACCTCGCTCACTCGTGCCTGTGAACGTGGCCCGATCAATCTGGTCGTCTTCGACTTGTATGTCGACGGACGTGCCGATTTCGAGCGGGTGCGCCAGTTGCGCGTTCGCGTACCGCGTGCCGCCCTCGTGGCCTACGTTGATATGACCCGCGAGCGTGCCCGGGACATGTTCGACGCGGGTCGCTGCGGCATCGACGTGCTGGTAGTCGCCGAAGAGACCGATACGCCGGCCATGCTCGCCGCGCTGCTCGATCAGGCCGAGGCGCGCAGCGTTTCCAGTCTGCTCAAGCCGCATCTGGCGGGGCTGCGAAGTGTGGTACGTGACTCCGTCATGCTGTCGGTCACGCGCGCCCACGAGCGTCTGACGCCCGACAGTCTGGCGCGTCTGATCGCCGTGTCGCGTCGCCTGCTCTCGAAGCGACTGGAGGGAGCACAGCTCCCGCCGCCACATCAGATGCTCACGTGGGGTCGGCTGATCGTTGCCGCCAGCATGCTCGAGGACGGCTCGCGTAGCGCCGACGGTGTGGCCAGCGCGCTCGACTTCCCGTCCGGCAGCGCGTTCCGCAACACGTGCCAGCGCTACCTCGGCTGCACCCCGCACCAGATCCGGATCAAGGGTGGCGCCGCCTGGGTGATTACGGAGCTCTTGGTCAACCGCGAGAAGCGGCGCCAGATCGGTTCAAGTGACGATGCGATGACGGAGAGTGCGGCGGCGTAGTGTGAACCACTCAGCAGTGAGTGCTGAGGGCAAGCGGTAAGTGATGAGGTTGGTCGCATCAACGGGCGCGGGGCCACGGAGCAGGTCTCCGTTGTCCCGCTTTGTTGTTCCTCACCGCTCATCGCTTAAACTCACTGCGCAGCCCTGGGTGCTTGCGGTTGGTGCTCAGCGCCGGGTAGTTCAAGATTTTTTCTCCCTCTCGTCATGCACCGATGGTCCACCTCGCCCTCACCGGCAACATCGCCAGCGGCAAGAGCGCCGTCGCGTCACTGCTCGCCGCACGTGGGGCCACGATCATCGACGCCGACGTGCTGGCGCGGGCAGCGGTTGCGGCGGGTACCGACGGCCATTTCCGCATCGTCGAACAGTTCGGGTCCGACGTGCTGGCCCCCGACGGTTCGATCGACCGCGCGGCACTGCGGCGCATCGTCTTCTCCGACGCGTCCGCGCGGGACGCGCTGAACCAGATCGTGCACCCCGCCGTCGGCCGCCTGCGTGAGGCAGAGCTTACGCAGGCCCGGACCAACGGCGATCGCGTCGTCATCTCCGACATCCCGCTGCTCTTCGAACTCGGACTCGAGCACGCTTTCGACGGCGTCATTCTGGTGGATGCACCGACTGACCTCCGCCTGGCCCGCCTGATGCGCGACCGCGGGCTCACCGACGCCGAGTCGCGCGCCATGATCGACGCGCAATGGCCCAGCGACCGGAAACGACTCGGCGCTACTTGGGTCATCGACAACGACGGCTCACGCGACCAGCTTGCGGTACGCGTGGCCGAGCTCTGGCGCGCCGTGCAGACCATGACTGCTTCCGTTCCTCCAACACCATCGGAGTACACCGTGTCGAATATCCCCGCCGACCTTCGCTACACGAAGGAGCACGAGTTCGTCAAGACGACCGCTGATGCCGGTGTCGTGGCGATCGGCATCACCGACTACGCGCAGGGCGAACTGGGCGATATCGTCTACGTCGAACTGCCGAAGGTCGGCGCCACATTCGGCGAGCATGAGGTGTTCGGCACCGTTGAAGCGGTCAAGGCCGTTTCGGAGCTGTTCATGCCGGTGGCGGGTGAGATCGTCGAGATCAATCCGCGACTCGACGGCGAGCCGGCCCTGATCAACACGGATCCGTATGGCAACGGGTGGATGATCAAGGTGCGCATTGCGGCCGGGGCGGATGCGGGACTGCTGTCGTCCGAACAGTACGGGGCGCAGTTGGGGGAGTGACGCGCCTGTAGTCCGCGCCGGTTTGTGGTCGGTGAGGTTGCGAGGACCGGGTCATCCGTGGTGAGTGGTCGGTCACCTCTGACCACCCACCAACGCCCACCCGGCACGGCAGGAACCTGAAAACCCACCGTTGTCAGTTTTGATACTCCTGAATCGGCGGACAGGAGCACACCAGATTGCGGTCGCCGAAGGCGCTTTCAATGCGCCCCACCGTCGGCCAGAACTTCCGCTCGCGCGTCCACGGCGTGGGGTACGCCGCCAGTTCACGTGAATACGGCCGATCCCACGTGTCGCTGACGACATGTGCGGCGGTGTGCGGCGCGCGCTTGAGCACATTGTTCTCGCGATCCATCTCGCCGCGCTCCACGGCCGCGATCTCCTCGCGTATGCCGATCATCGCCTGAACAAACCGATCGATCTCCGCCTTGGACTCGCTCTCCGTCGGCTCGACCATCATCGTGCCGGCCACCGGGAAGGACATCGTCGGTGCGTGGAAGCCGTAATCCATGAGGCGCTTGGCGATATCCTCGACTTCGATGCCCGCTCCCTTGAACAGTCGCGTGTCGATGATGCACTCGTGGGCCACCAAACCGTTCTGCCCGCGATAGAGCACGGGGTAGTGCGATTCGAGTTTGCGCGCAATGTAGTTGGCGCTGAGGATCGCGATCTTGGTCGCGGTGGCCAGCCCCTCGCCGCCCATGAGGCGGATGTACACGTAGGAGATCGGCAGGATGCTCGCGCTGCCCCACGGCGCCGCCGAAATCGGGCCGATGCTCTGCGGGCCACCAATCGACACCACCGGGTGCGTCGGGAGGAACGGCACGAGTTGCGACGCCACGCCAATCGGCCCCATGCCCGGCCCGCCGCCGCCGTGCGGAATGCAGAAGGTCTTGTGCAGATTGAGGTGGCACACGTCGGCACCCAGATCACCGGGACGCGAAACACCGACCATCGCGTTCATATTGGCGCCGTCCATGTACACCTGACCACCGTGCTCGTGCACGATCGCCGTGATCTCCTTGATGCGCGCCTCGAACACGCCGTGTGTGCTCGGGTAGGTGACCATGAGCCCCCCGAGATTGGCCGAATGCTGCTCAGCCTTTGCGCGCAGGTCGTCCACATCGATGTTGCCGTCGGTGTCCGTCTTCACCACGACCACGCTGAATCCAGCCATGACGGCGCTGGCCGGATTGGTGCCGTGCGCCGACTGCGGAATGAGACACACGGTGCGATGCGCATCGCCGCGCGCGGCGTGATACGCACGAATGACGAGCAATCCCGCGTACTCTCCCTGCGAGCCGGCATTCGGCTGGAGCGAGACACCGGCGAAGCCGGTCACCTCCGCCAGATCGTGCTCGAGCTGCCGGAACATCTCGAGGTACCCTTCGGCCTGTGACATGGGCGCGAACGGATGCAATTGTCCGAAGCCGGCCCACGTCACCGGAATCATCTCGGACGTGGCGTTGAGCTTCATCGTGCACGAGCCGAGCGGAATCATGCCGTGCACGAGCGAGAAGTCACGCGATTGCAGGGAGTACAGGTACCGCAGCATGTCCGTCTCGCTGCGGTATTTGTGGAAGACCGGATGCGTCAGAAACGGGGTGACGCGGCGGAAGCGCTCGTCGTAACGTGCGTCCACATCCGCCGCGACATCATCGAAGCGGAAATCGGGCGCGGCGTTGTTGTTGAAGACCGCCCACAGCGCGGCGATGTCCTGCGGCGTGGTCGTTTCGTCGAGCGCGATGGTGAGCGTGCCTGGCTCGAGCACGCGAAGGTTGAGCTGACGCGCATCGGCGGCAGCCAGAATGTCGCCCTGCCCGTGAATGCCGACCTCGACGCGGATGGTATCGAAATATTGCTCGTGCGTGATGGCGAAGCCGAGCTGCTCGAGGCCGGTCGCCAACGTCACGGCAAACGTATGTACCCGGTGGGCGATGTTGATCAGACCATCGGGGCCGTGATAGACGGCGTACATGCCCGACATCACCGCCAGCAGTACCTGCGCCGTGCATACGTTGCTCGTCGCCTTTTCGCGACGGATGTGCTGTTCGCGGGTTTGCAGTGCCATGCGCAGGGCAGGCTTCCCGTCCACGTCACGCGACACGCCAATGATGCGCCCCGGCAGCAGCCGCTTGAACGCGTCGCGTGTGGCAAAGAATGCGGCGTGCGGACCGCCAAACCCCATCGGCACACCGAACCGCTGCGTGTTGCCGACGGCCACGTCTGCGCCCCACTCGCCCGGCGGCGTGAGCATCGTCAGCGCCAGCAGGTCGGTGGCGACGATGACCATCGCGCCGGCTGCATGCGCCTGCTCACAAAGCGCGCGGTAGTCCACCACGGCACCATCCGTCCCCGGATACTGGAGCAGCACGCCAAACACGGCGTCTGATATCGCGACATCGCGCGCATCACCCACCACCACGGTCACTCCGCGCGCTTCGGCACGGGCCCGCACCACGCCAATGGTCTGCGGGTGACAATCAGACGCGATGAAGAACGTGTTCCGCGTCGCGTCGCCGCGCGAATGCAGCGCCAGTGCCATTGCCTCGGCCGCGGCCGTCGCTTCGTCCAGCAGCGAGGCGTTGGCGATCTCGAGTCCGGTCAGCTCCATGACCATCGTCTGGTAATTGAGCAGCGCCTCCAGCCGTCCCTGCGCGATCTCCGCCTGATACGGCGTGTAGGCCGTGTACCACGCCGGGTTCTCCATCACGTTGCGCAGAATCACCGGCGGTGTGTGCGTGCCGTAGTAGCCCATGCCGATGAACGATCGGTGAATGCGATTCCTGGCCGCCAGCGCCGCCAGCTCCGCCAGCACCTCCGGCTCGCTGCGCTCGGGTCCCGTGGCCAGCGTCGCGCGAAAGCGAATCGCTTCCGGCACCACCGCGTCGATGAATTCATCGAGCGTGGCATAGCCAAGCGTCATCAACATGTCGGCTTGTTCCGATGCGCTGGGACCGATATGCCGCGGAATGAAGGAATCAACCGCGAAGGGCGCGGATGTGACGGTGCGCGTGGTCATGACCATCCTCGAAGAACGGGCTCGCGCCCGGTCCATTGCGTCGGGTATTAATCGGATGCTGCAGCGAACTTGAAGCGAATTTCGGTGCGCGGGACTGCCAGGACGCGTCGTCGGCGCCACCGCCATGCGATAAACTTAACCGCTGTGGAAACCAACTTTCGACACGGCCGCGCGGTGCCCGCCGCCGACTGCGCGCCCAACACCGACGAGGCGTTTGCGCGCGTCATGCCCGAGCGCTGGCGGACGATGCGCAGCGCACCATTGGGCGGTCTGCGGAACATGGCCATCGACGCCGCGCTACTCGATCGGACTCGACGCACCGGCGAAGGCGTCTGGCGGTGCTACGCGTGGGAGCGCCCGACCGTCTCCTTCGGACGCAACGAATCGATCGCCGGTCGGATAACCAGCGATTCGCTGGCCCGCGCAGGTCTCGACGCAGTCCGTCGCCCCACCGGCGGACGCGCCCTGCTGCATGCGCGCGACGTCACCTACAGTGTGACTCTCCCGCTCGCGGCAGACATCCCCTGGCGTGTACCGTATGCGCTGGTGAACGACATGCTGTTGGATGCCCTTCACGCGTTGGGTGTGCAGGCTGCGCTGGTCACGGCGGACAGCGCGGTCGCGCTCGCCCCCAACGGGCCGGTGTGTTTTGCGCAACCCTCCGTGGGCGAGATCGCCGTGGGTGGCGCCAAGTTGGTCGGCAGTGCCGTCTGGCGTGAATGCGGCGCCTATCTGCAGCAGGGCAGTCTGTTGCTGCACGACGACCAGTCGCTGCTGCAGCAGGCCACCACCATCCCGAGTGATCCCGCGCCGCCACCGGCCGCCACGCTCGCCGCCTGGGCCGCTGCGCGCGGACGGCCCTGCCCGACATGGACGGAGGTCGTCGACGCGCTGGAGCAGGCCCTCGCGCGCGCGCTGCATCGCGCCGAGCAGGCGTCCGACAAGCTCATAAGTGAGGCACCGATGGCATCGTTGGCGCTCGGTGGCGAAGATCCGTTCAGTACACGTGTCACAGCGTGGGAACAGGAGCTGTCGCGCGCCGCGTGGCTCTGGCGCCGATGAGTCGCGTTCCGCATCCTACCCTGACTTTCGCCCTGACTTTCGCTCTGACTTTTCGCTCTGACTTTCGAGCTGGCTCTCGTCCTGTCTTTCTCTCTGTCGTTGCGACCAGTCTATCAATCCGTGCGCGACTCGTGCAGATGTTTGATTCGACCCTCCGTCCCGCTGCCATGATCCGCGCCGCCTCGCGTGCGCTGCCACGTGCGCTCCTGTCGCTGCTGCTGCTGGTCGCCTGCGGCGGCGAGACACGCGACGACGCCACTGCCTCGAACAGCGGCGGCACGATGATCGTCGTGCAACCGGAAGAACCATCCACACTCTTCCCGCCGATGCTCACCTCCTCCGCCGGACTGGGGATCGTGGACGGCATCTTCGACCGGCTGGCCGAGATCGGTCCGGAACTCAACGTGTCGGGCGACCGCGGATTCACGCCGCGGCTGGCATCGTCGTGGCTGTGGGCACCCGATTCGCTCTCCATCGCGTTCACCCTCGACGCCAGAGCGCGCTGGCACGATGGCGCGCCCGTGCGCGCGGAAGACGTGCGCTTCACCTTCGCCGTCTACACGGCCGACAGTGTCGGCTCCGATCACAAGTCCGTCCTCGGCAACATCGACTCGGTGTCGGTGCGCGACTCTCTGACCGCCGTGTTCTGGTTCAAGCGCCGCCTGCCGCACCAGTTCTTCGAGGCGACGTATCACATGTACATGCTGCCGTCGCACCTGCTCTCGGCGATCGGTATGGACCAGCTGAAAGATGCACCCTTTGGCCGGGCGCCCGTCGGCACGGGCCGATTCCGCTTCGCGAGCTGGGAACGCGGGGTGCGCATGGACATGATCGCCGACACCGCCAACGCACGCGGACGCGCGTTGCTCGACCGTGTCATCTGGAGCTTCGTCAAAGACTACGGTACCGCCACGGTCAAACTCTTCGCTGGCGAAGCCGACTTCTACGAGGCGATCCGCCCCGAGAACATTCCCGAGGCCGAACGTTCGGCAACCCTTCTCTTGCAACCGGCGCCTACGCTGCAGTACGGACTGCTCATCTTCAATCTCGGCGCGCGCGGCGACACTACCGCACCCAACCCCATGTTCGGTGACGTGCGTGTGCGCCGCGCCCTCGCCATGGCGCTCGACCGCGTGAAAATGGCGAAGAATGTGTTTGACACGCTGGGGGCCGTGAGTCTGGCCGCCGCGCCGCGTGCGCTCATTCCCGACTCCGGCGCGCTGCGACCGTTGCCCTACGCTCCCGCCGCCGCGCGCGCCCTCCTCGACTCCGCCGGCTGGATATTGACCGCGGGCGACAGCGTGCGCGCGCGCGACGGCGTGCGGTTGACGTTCGAGGTGCTCGCGCCGCAGTCCAGCCTCGCCCGCCAGCGCTACGCCACGTTGCTGCAGGAACAGCTGCGCGCGATCGGCGTGGACGTGCGCACACGCACGCTCGCTGGTGCGGCTATCGGCGCGCAGGTAATGTCGCACGACTTCGACGCGTTCGTGTGGGTGTGGGGCATGACGCCGGGTCGGCTCGGCATGGTGCAAACGTGGGGCTCGCGGGGAAGCCAGAACATGGGCGAGTATCGCAGTCGTGTGTTCGACGTGCTGCTCGACAGCGCACTCCTCGCGTTCGACGACACCCGCAGTCGGCGACTGTGGACGGCCACACTGCAACAGTTGATCGATGATCAGCCGGCCATCTTCCTGTACGAACCGCAGACGCCCATCGCCGTGCACAAGCGCATCCGCACGGCGCCGCTGCGCCCCGACGCGTGGTACGCCAACCTCGCGGACTGGTCGATCGACCCAACACAACGTATCGACCGTGATCGGATCGGTCTCGGAGGCCCGCGCTGAGTCGCCTCCTCCGACGCGCGTTTGCGCGCGCGTCGCAGGCGGTGCTCGTCATGTTCGTGGCCGCAACCGCCGCGTTCGCGCTCTTGCACGCGGCGCCCGGCGATCCGTACAGCGATCTCGATCGCAACCAGCGTCTGAGCGCGGCGGTGCGTGCGCAGCAGCGCGCGCGTCGCGGACTCGATCTCCCGCTCGCGCAGCAGTATCAGCGATGGATCGGCAACATCGCGCGCGGTGATCTCGGCTGGTCCACCTCGCAGCAACGCGCCGTGCGCGACGTCATCCGCGATGCGCTCCCGCGCACCTTCGGCCTCATGGCGCTCGCACTGATCGGCAGTCTCGGCTTCGGTATCGCGATCGGCGCGTGGCAGGGCACGCGGGCGAATTCGGCGGGCGACCGCGCGCTGTCCTTCCTGTCCATGCTCATGTACTCGGTCCCGGAGTTCGCGCTGGCCGCGTTGCTCATGTTCGTCCTCACGCCGTGGCTCTTCCCGGTGGGCGGCATCATGACAGAAGGGTTCGAATTGATGTCGTGGCCCGCGCGCGTCGGGAATATCGCGCGGCACCTCGTACTTCCGTGGCTGTCGCTCTCGCTCGTCGGCGCGGCCGTGGTCGCACGCTATCAACGCAGCGCGACACGCGACGTCTTTCGGCAGCCGTTCATCCAGACGGCGCGCGCCAAGGGACTCGGCGAGCGCGCGGTACGCTGGCAGGCGTTGCGCGCGTCGTTGCTCCCGGTCACCGCGCTCACCGGACTGCTCGTCCCGTCGCTGCTCACCGGCGCCGTGTTTGTGGAGCAGATCTTCAACTGGCCCGGTATGGGGCTCACGCTGCTCCGTGGACTCGATGAGCGCGACTACGACCTCGTTACCTCGGTGGTGTTGGGCATTGCGGGCCTGACCGTGCTGGGCAGTCTCGTCGCGGACCTGTTGCGTGACATCGCCGATCCACGTGCCCGTGACGCCGCGCGCACCGACTGAGACCGGTCGATGAGCGCTGAGGCGTCTTCGCGAACATTGGCGACTCGCGCTCCGGCGTTGCGCGCGCGCGTCACGTCACGCGCCCTCGCTGCGCCGCTCGCCCTGCTGGGCGCGCTTGCGCTGATCGCCGTTGCCGCGCCGTGGCTCGCGCCGCAGGACCCGCGCGTCACACTCGACATGGTTGGGCTCAAGTATCACGCGCCGTCCATGGCCTTTCCTCTCGGCACCGACGGCGCGTCGCGCGATGTACTCAGCCGCGTCCTGTACGGCGCGCGCGTCTCGCTGAGCGTGGCCACGATCGCCGTCCTCGTCTCGCTCGTCGTGGGCACGTGCTACGGCGCGCTTGCTGCATTTGCCGGTGGACGCGTTGAGCAAATGCTCATGCGCGCACTCGATGTCGCCCTGTCACTGCCGCGAATGCTGGTGCTGCTCGTCGTTGGCGCGCTGTGGGACCTCGAGGTGCGCGGTCTCATCCTGCTGCTGGGGCTGACCGGCTGGTACGGCGTGGCGCGACTGGTACGCGGTGAAGTCCAGCAGCAACTCGCACGCGAGTACCTGCTCGCGGCACGCGCCACCGGCGTTGCCTCGTGGCGCATGCTCACACGTCACGTGCTGCCGCATCTGCTGCCCGTGCTCTCGGTCGCAGCGTCGATTGGCGTGGCGCAGACCATCAGCCTCGAGGCGGGACTCAGCTTTCTTGGCTTCGGCGTCCACGAGCCGACCGCCAGTTGGGGCTCCATCATGCGCGACGGGTCCTCGGTGCTGCGATCGGCCTGGTGGCTGACCCTTTTTCCGGGTCTCGCCACGTTGGCGGCCGTCGTGGCCTGCAACTGGCTCGGCGACGCCTTGCGCGACGTCTTCGCGTCAGAGCAGGTTCCCGCGTGACTTCGCCACATACGCGCTCGCCCAGATCCGCGCCGACTATCGGCGGCGGCCCGCTGCTCAACGTGCATGCGCTGCAGGTCGCCTTTCCGGCGGCAGGCGGGGCGGTTGCCCGTGCCGTGGACGGGATCAGCTTCACCATCGCGCATGGCGAGACCGTCTGTCTCGTCGGCGAATCCGGCTGCGGCAAGTCGGTCACGGCCCTCTCGCTGCTGCGGCTCGTACCGCCGCCCGGGCACATCGTCGCGGGCAGCAGCATCCATTTCGACGGGCTCGACCTGCTCACGCTCGGGGACGAGCAGTTGCGATCGATCCGCGGCAATCGCATGGCCATGATCTTCCAGGAACCGATGACGGCGCTGAATCCGGTGCTGACCGTCGGGGACCAGATCGCCGAAGTTGTGCGCGTGCACACCTCGGCCACGCGCGTGCAGGCGTGGGAGCGCGCCGTCGCGATGCTGGGACAGGTCGGCATCGCCGATCCGGCCACCCGCGCCCGACAGTATCCGCACGAACTCTCGGGTGGCATGCGTCAGCGTGTGATGATTGCCATGGCGCTGGTGCTCGAGCCGCAGTTTGTCATCGCCGACGAACCGACGACCGCCCTCGACGTGACGATTCAGGCGCAAATTCTCGAGTTGCTGCGCGACATGCGTGCACGCAGCGGTATGGCGCTCCTGCTCATCACGCACGATCTGGGCGTGGTCGCCGAAATGGCCTCGCGCGTCGTGGTCATGTATGCGGGCCTTGTCGTGGAAGAGGCGCCGGTCGCGGCGCTCTTTGCGAACCCGTCGCACCCGTACACCGAAGGGCTGCTCGCCGCGATTCCGAGACTGGGCGACACGCAGGACCGCCTCACCACGATTCCCGGCACGGTGCCAGCACCAACCGACTGGCCCACGGGTTGCCGTTTTCGCGAGCGGTGCGCCTACGCGTACGAACGGTGCGCCACCGAAGCGCCCGCGCTCTTGCAGATCGGCTCTGCGCATCGTGCCCGCTGTCATCTCGTGCAGGAACCGGAACGGCGCGTGCGACGGACGAGACGATGACCAGTCTCGCACATTCCGCGCGTGCCGCAGGCGTTGCCACGGCCCCGCTGCTGCAGGTGCAGCATCTCACCAAGCATTTTCCCATCCGCAGCGGCATCCTGCAACGCGTCACGGGTGCCGTCAAAGCCGTGGACGGTGTCTCGTTCGACATCGCCCCCGGCGAAACACTGGCCCTTGTGGGCGAATCGGGCTGCGGCAAGACCACTACCGGTCGCGCCATCCTGCGACTCGTCGAACCCACCAGCGGCCGTGTGACCTTCAATGGCACCGACGTTCTCGCGCTGCGCGGAGAAACGTTGCGCCGCATGCGACGCCACATGCAGATCGTCTTTCAGGATCCGTACGGCTCGCTCAATCCGCGCATGACCATCGGCGCCGCCATCAAGGAAGGGTTGATCGTCCATCACCTCGCCGAAGGCGCGGCCGCCGACGCGCGCGTTGCGCAACTGCTCGATGAGGTGGGACTGCGCAGCGAGTATGCCGCGCGCTACCCGCACGAGTTCTCCGGTGGACAGCGCCAACGGGTCGGCATCGCGCGCGCCCTCGCCGTCGAACCGTCGTTCATCGTCTGCGACGAACCGGTCTCCGCGCTCGACGTCAGCGTGCAGGCGCAGGTCGTCAATCTGCTGCGCGATCTGCAGCGTGACCGCGGCCTTGCCTACCTCTTCATCGCCCACGATCTGGCCGTCGTCGCACACATGGCCGATCGTGTCGCCGTGATGTATCTCGGCCGCATCGTCGAACTGGCGCCGCGAACATCGCTGTTTGCCACGCCGCTCATGCCGTACACGCAGGCACTGCTCTCCGCCGTGCCGGTGCCCGATCCGACGTCCACGCGCCAACGTATTCTGCTTCCCGGCGAGCCCCCATCGCCGGCGAACCCGCCGAGTGGGTGCGTGTTTCATCCGCGCTGCCCGCATCCGCTCAAGGATCACGCGTGTACGCGCATCGTCCCGCCGCTCGAGGAAAAAGCGCCCGGGCACTTTGTCGCGTGCATCAAGCAACCGTCTTCGCTCTCTCCCGCCTCCTCCCCGACGACGTGACTCGCCCCGCCAATCCTCCAACCGCTGCCAGCCCCAACGCGGCGGTGATCGGAGACCGCAGTTTCTTCGGACATCCGCGCGGGCTCGGACTGCTCTTCGCGACCGAGATGTGGGAGCGCTTCTCGTTCTACGGGCTGCGTCCGTTGCTGGTGCTCTTCATGGCCGCCGCGCTCAACGAAGGCGGCTTCGGCTTCGAGCGAACGCAAGCCTCGGCGATCGTCGGCATCTATGCGGCAAGCGTCTATCTCGCGTCGCTGCCCGGCGGTTGGATCGCCGATCGCTGGCTCGGGTTGCGCCGTGCGATCATGATCGGCGCGATGCTCATCACGGCCGGCCATCTCTCCATCGGACTCTCGGGCTTCGCGGGTGTCGCACTCGGCAAGACGTTCTTCTTTCTTGGCCTGATCCTGATCGTCTGCGGGACGGGGCTGCTCAAGCCGAACATTTCGGCCATCGTCGGCGACCTGTATCCGGAAGGCGGTGCGCGACGCGACGCCGGCTTCTCGATCTTTTACATGGGCATCAACACCGGCGCATTTGTCGGGCAGCTGGTAACCGGTTACCTCGGCGAGCGGGTGGGATGGCACTGGGGCTTCGGTGCGGCGGGTGTTGGCATGGCGCTGGGCTTGTTGTCGTTCTGGATCGGCGCGCCTCGATTGCTGGGCACGCTCGGGCGGGACATCGTGCGCGATCCGAATCCAACCGTGCAACGCAAACGCGAGCAGACCGTGCGCAACACCACGTTCGCGGGGCTTGGCATCCTTGCGCTGGTGTTTCTGCTCGCCAATACCGGACTCGTCGCACTCGATCCACTGGCCATCGGCAGCGCGATGACCGTCGTGCTCGTGGCCATCGCGGTCGCGTTCTTCACCTATCTGTTCGTCTTTGGCGGACTCACGCGCGAGGAGAAGAAGCGTTCGGCGGTCATCTTCGTGCTGTTCATTTTCGCGGCCATCTTCTGGGCCGCGTTCGAGCAGGCACCGACCTCGCTGCAACTGTTCGCCGTGGACTTCACCGACCGCAGCATGTTCGGCATGGAGGTGCCCGCGACGTGGTTCCAGTCGGTCAACTCAGCGTTCATCATCATCTTCTCGCCCGTCTTCGCCGCCCTCTGGATCTTCATGGCCAAGCGCGGCTACGACATCTCGAGTCCGGCCAAGTTCGCGCTCGGTCTGGCCTTCGCCGGATTCGGCTTCCTGATCATGCTCTTCGCGGCCAATGAAGTCGTGGCCAGCGGCGGCAGGACACTCGTCTCGCCCTGGTGGCTCATCACGAGCTACCTGCTGCAGACGTTCGGCGAACTGTGCGTGAGCCCGGTCGGTCTGTCGTCGATGACCAAGCTTGCGCCGCGAAAGTTCGTGGGGCAGATCATGGGGATCTGGTTCCTCGCGACTTCAGTCGGCAATCTCGTGGCCGGTCTCGTTGGCGGTCGCGTGGACCCGACCAAGCTCGAGCAGACGCCCACGGTCTTCAGCGGCACCGCCATCGCGCTCTTCGCGTCCACCGTCATC
The DNA here is from genome assembly GCA_038213465.1 of Gemmatimonadales bacterium. Classification (GTDB taxonomy): domain Bacteria; phylum Gemmatimonadota; class Gemmatimonadetes; order Gemmatimonadales; family Gemmatimonadaceae; genus Gemmatimonas. The sequence goes on from JBBQTA010000024.1 coordinate 14,486, forward strand.
CTGATGCTGATGATCGTCCCGATCCGGCGCATGATGGCCGGTGTGAAGGACGTCGGCGCGGAGTAGTCCCGCACGACTACGGCCAGCGGTACAGACTCTTGGGCACAGTCCGTTCGCGCGCCGGCTCCACATCGTTTGGCTCGCGCCAGAACAGGCGCGTCAGATCGTCGCTGCGGAAGCGCACTTCGAACTTGCGATCAGGGTCGTTACTGACCGGAAAGGCGAAGTCGATGCGCCACAACCGACGCGATCGCGGCGGCACGGCGGCGAGAATGGAGAAGCCCAGCGCACCGCGCCACGGCGTCGTGGTCGCGTACGGGACGGTGTTGTCGTGCCAGAGCTTGCCGGCCTCCGCGAACGCAGCAACTCCGAAGTCGGCTACGTTGTAGCGCGTCGGTACGATCAGCCGCTGTTCGCCGCGAAACACGAGTCGGCTGGAACCTGGATCGCGCGATCGTCGATGGCCGCGCAACCCGCCGAAGTAGTCCCCCATCGACAGCTGCACCGGCACGCTGGAACTGCGCACCGAACTCCATTCGCCCTGCAGCAGCGTCAATTGCGCGACCGCCGGTTTGAAGTACCACGCCATGCGACCACTGGTGACGAGGTTGTCCCACACCTTCGTGTCCCGATCGTAGCGAGCCTCGGAGATCGCCTGCACTCCACCAAACGACTTTGGCCCACCCCATCCGGCGTAGATCTGCCCCGCCAGAAACCGGTCGCGATCACGCGCGCTGCCCATCGACATCGACTGTCCGTACATCCCGCCGAACTCCACGCCCACGCGCACGTCCTGCGCGCCGTTCAACGCGTCAAATCCCTGCACGCGACGGAAGCCGATACGCCGAGACCCGACGAGCACATTGGTGCGCACCACGTTCTGCCGACGAAACTGCGTCGTGAGCGGCGGCCCCGAATCGGGCGTGAAACCCTCGCGCGTGATGCGGACCGCCTGCGAATCGACACGCTGCGTCTCCCGGGTCAGCGAGAGCCCCACGAGCTTGAGACGGCCGACCGGACCCACGCGCACCAGTCCTCCGATGTCACCGTACTGGCGGGTGACGTTGATCGCATTCGGCGCATGCTGCGGCCGCATCAACTGCGTGTAGTTGCGCGTCCCACCAACCGCGCCGATCCAGCCGAAGCGCTGCAAGTCGGTGAAGTATGGGCGCACCACTTCGGCCCGTAGCTCCTGCCCGCGTTCGAAGCGCGTGCCCGCCACCCGCAAGATCTGCCGCCCGCCGCCGAACTGGTAGTCGGTGAACTCGGCCTTCAGCACGTCGTTGTAGGACCGGCCATCCCGCCACTCGAGCGCGGCGAACATCGCCCCGCCCGCAAGATTATTGTCGCCAATCCGCAGGCCGCGCAGAAAGGGTGCCGGTGGTGACGCGTTGCCGCCCACCAGCAGACTGAATTCGTCGCGCGTCTCGACTTCGAGATGCACACCGCCCTCCTCGTCGTCGTATACGTGGATGCGCGCGTCCACGAGAAACGGCTGCGCGCGCAGAATGCGCTCCGATTCGGCACGCTGGATCTGGTTGCACGGCTCGCCCACCTCCATGAGCAGATAGCGACGGACGACTTCGTCCTGTGTCGTCGAGTGCAACGTGCGCGCCATGCGACGCACGAACTCCAGGCGCCGCGGCAGTCGGTCGGTGTACGGCGGTTGCGTCACCACGACGATGTTGCTGATCGTTTGTCCGGCGCATCCGGTGATCGGCAATCGTCCTCTGCTCGACACCGGCTGCTGGCGCGCCCCGCTGTTCTGCGCGCAGAGGGCGCCCCACGGTGTTGCAGCAGCCGCGAGCGCAAAGAGCAAGCCCCGCACGCGGATCACTTGCCCATGCGTCGCTTCAGAGCCGCCAACCGCTCCTCCGCTTCTGCCTCACGCTCCGCGCGAGTGCGACGTGCCGTTGCCGAACTGCCGGATGCACCTGCCGGCGCATCCCCCGCCGGACTTCCCGGCGCGTCCGACATCGGATCGCCAGCCAGAAACGCATCGAGCTCCCGCGCCGCCGCCACATCGTCGCTGACGCCACCCGGCGCGATCCCCGACGCCGCCATGCGCAACTGCGACGACATCTCCTCCAGGTCGCGCTCGGCCAACGTCAGCTCCTGCTGCTGCACCATTCGCTTCGATTCCAGCACCGCCACACGTTCGGCGTGCTGCGCGGCGAAGCGTTCGGCGATCGCGACCGTCTCAGCGTCATTGATCTGCGCTGCGAGCCCCAGTCGGCGACGCACGGTCTCGAGCTCCGCCCGCTCCCCGGCCAGCCGCGACTCGGTCACCGCAATACCCTCGCGCAAATCCTGCAGCCCCAGCTTGGTATGGACCATCGCGTCACGCATCGACGAGACGACACGTCGACGCTCCTCCGGACCCAACCGGTCGGAAAGTGCGCGCAAAGAATCGCGGAGATCATCGAACATGCGGAAGACTGATTACGACGGGGGCGGCCGGTCCGCACGTGCGGTCGGCCAGGGAGACGCGGCGCTTGCGTGCACCGGACTGCGGGATGTACCCGCGGAGGAACCGCAGGATACGCATCGCGTCGGGCCACGCGCCAGTATCATGTCGGCCGGACCCAGCGCGACCCGTCGCGGACCTGCCGCATCAGCCGCTCGGGGGTGTGCACGTTCGGAAAGAACAACCGATCGCTCACCCGGTTGAGGGCGACACGCAGCCGCGGAAATTTCTCGGCCACCGTGGCGAAGAGCGGTGCCATCCCCTGCTCCGACGCCAGCCGGTGGTCTGCGGCCAGCCGGTATCCGCGCGTTCCCATCGACTCGAAGTAGTCCAGATCCGGACCGCCGCGACACCACCGACGCCGCTCGATGAAGTCCGGGAAGATGCCACTCATCCACAGGGCGTAGTTGCCGAGGTGTGCCCGCGCGAGATAACTGCGCCGCGCGTCGCCACCGTCGATCGCCTCGCCGATCGAGGCCAGCGTGTCGTAGGTGGCGTCATCGTGCGTGGCAATCTGGCGGGCGCGCTCACGCTGGCCGAAGTGCAGCAGAATCGACGCGACGTAGTCGGCCAGCATCCGGTCGTTCTCTCCAACGGCCAGCAGAGCCTGCCGCACGACCACATACGTGAACAGTGGCAGCGACGCGTGCGCTCCCTGCCGTGAATCGACCAGTCCCTCCTGCAGTCGGGGATCGTCCAGCAGCGGATCGAGTCCCTCATCGGCGAGCGTTCCCTCCGCATGATCGAGCGCGCGCCCGGATCCGCGGGCCACCAGCCGAACCACCAGCTGCGCATCTTCCCGGGTCATCCGGGACCGTACGTTGGCAAGAATCATGGAGGCTTCTCCTGAGACTGTACGCCTTCGACGAGGCGAGACGCACGCGTCGCGGCCCCCTCTCTGTGTTATTATCGGACGCAGCGCCGTACACCAGAGCTTTTTTTGAGACCCATCGCCCGAACACGTGCTCTACCTCGCAATTCCCGCACAGAACGAGGTCGCCACCATCGGCGTGCTGCTTTGGCGGCTGCGCACGGTGCTTGCCGAATTTCCCCGCGAGTACGAAGTCGTGGTCTACGACGACGCCAGCACGGATGAAACCGCGGATGTGGCCGAGCAGTATGCGCACGCCATGCCGGTCACCGTGCTGCGCGGCGCGAAGCCGGTGGGGTACGCCGGCGCGGTCGATGCACTGGTGCGCTACGTGTCCGGCCATACGCGCTACCCGCGTCGCGATGCGATGCTCCTCCTGCAGGGTGATTTCACCGATCCGCCGGGCATCGTTCCGGAATTTGCGCGTCGTTTCGAGGGTGGCGCCGATGTCGTCGTCGGGGAGCGCACAGCCGTGGTGGACGCGCCGGTGCCGGTGAAGCGGCTCTTCACGGCGGCGGGGTGGGCACTCAAGCCGTTCGTGCGGGTCGATGGCGTGAGCGATCTGACCGGGTCGATGCGGCTGGTGCGGATCTCCGTGCTGCGCGAAGCCTTGCGTGTCGCGGGCGACTCGCCGCTGTGCGCGGGAGACTCGTGGACGGCCAACGCGGACCTGCTGCTGCGGCTCGTGCCACACGCACGGCGCGTCGAGTCGGTGCCCATGGAGCCGACCTACGGCGTGCGTATGCGGGAGACACGTCGCATCACGGTGCGCGACGCACTGGCCACGCTGCGTTGGGGCTGGCGCGCGCGCGGTCGTCGGGCCGCACCCACGACCACCCCCGAAGCCACCACCGATCCGGCCACCCGCCAGCCGCGCGGTGCGGCGAGCAACGGACGTCGGCGCGATGAACCGGAGATGACTGCGGAACGGTTACGGGAGCGCAAGAAGGATCGCGACCGTCCGCGTACGGATTCCAGTCTCGAAGACGCCGCCGAACTCGCGCGGCGCGACAAAGGTCGCCGCGACCGGCGCGAGGCACGTGCCGATGCGCCGCCACGCGACGCGACACAGGACGCGACGCCCCCGACCGCCTCGGCGCCCCCCAAAGACACGCGCGGCAGCGCCGATTCCGCGACGGGTTCTCCTGCCCGGATTCCACGCCCGCCTCAAGAGGAGCGCAAGGGCGACACGGACCGTGACGCGAAGCGCGAGCCACTACGCGAATCACCACGCGAATCACGACGCGAACGCGCCGCCGAGCCGAGGCGTCCGCGTCAGCCCGATCGGACGCCGATCGATGTGGACGCGCCGTTGGATGATCCGTTTGCGCCACCAGCCCGTCGTCAGGCCGCGCCGCCGCCGGCGGCGTTGCCGGAGGCGATCCCGGAGAGTTCGCCGTACGCCGATGATCCGGCCGCCACCATGGCGGTACCGGAGCCCCGGGACGCGCCCAGCGACGCCTCGGAACACGCGCTTGAAGGCGCAAGGGATTACGACCAGTACGACCAGGACGGCTCGGATGCGACCGGAAATGAGGTCGCAGGCGAGGAAAGCGCGGCCGCGCGTGAGCGAAAGCGCCGTCGCAACCGCCGGTCACGGCGTCGCAAATCTCGCGCGGCTGGGGAGGACGCGGCGGCCGGCAGCGATGACGCTGGCGAATCGGAGAACAGCGCCACGCGTGAAGCTGAGCGCGGAATCGGCATCGAAGCGGATGACACGACCGCGCGCCAACCCGCCCAGCGCAACCAGTCGAAGGCCGGCGCGGACGCGGCGGCGCTCGGCGGACATTCACGCGACCGCGACGAAACCGCCGATGAAAGCGGCGACCAACGCAGCGACGAAAGCAGCGAGGACGGCGGCGAGGATGGCGGCGACGTACAGTCGGCGCAGGCGCGTGCCAAACGTCGTGGTCGTCGTGGGCGTCGCGGTGGTGCCCGTCGATCCCGCAACCGTGGGCGCGAGGATGGCGCGGCCGGCGGATCGGACGACCCTGGACCGTCGGATGACGGGCCCGCCGGCAATCAGGCCGGGAACTCTGTAGAGGACTAAAGCGGCGGACCTAGACCGACGGTGGGCGATACGTCCGACCGATTCGCGTCAGCCCCTACAGCCGCGGTGACATGCCGGCGCGGGTCTCGGTACGCTCGAGAGCTTCGACCAGCGCGGCATAGCAGCCACTCTGCTACCGTGAAAACGTCTCCGGTTCGATGCCGATCAGTTCCCCGGGCTCCGCGCCATCCGACTCCCCGCCATCCGACTCCCCGCCATCCGACTCCGCGCCATTCGACTCCGCGCCATCCGGCTCGGGATGCCCCCGGTCGTTGGTGGATATCCGTCGTACCCGCGACCACCGAAAATGGCCGCCTCGGTCCCATCCGTTTTAGCGGCGGAACCCGGCGAGAAGCTTATCTGCCGTCGCCGGACTCACGACCCGCAATACCACGTAGGCCACACCGCCGATCAGCGCCACCTTGAGCGCGAAGCCAAGCAGAATGAGCAGCAGCCCGACCAGCGGCCCGAGCAACCCAAACACGACCTTCAGAGCGAACAGACCAAAGAAGGCAACAATGCCGATTGTGAGTAGGGTGCGTAACATTGACGTGTTCCTCGATCGGGTGATGAACTCTTTCTTCGTCGTACGCTAGCCTCACCGCTGAGTTTCGCCACTCGCAGAGTTACGGATGGGATGCAGCGCACCTCTGGTGCCCCTGCTAATCAAGCTTTGACAGTTAGCTCCTCATGGCCCGGTGGAGTGCAGGCAACTAACTTCCCGCAATGTGCCCGGTGTCCGCCGGAATTCCACTCTATCTCCCTGCGCGACATGGCCGAGCAGCTGCATCAGATCATGGGGCGCCACCGCCGCGATCCGCTCCCGGAGCGGAAGCCGCAGTGGCTCAAGGTCAAGGCGCCGGGCGGTGCCAACTACATCCGCCTCAAGCAGCTGATGCGGGATCTCAACCTGCATACGGTCTGCGAAGAAGCGCGTTGCCCCAACATCGGCGAGTGCTGGGAGCATGGCACCGCGACGTTCATGATTCTGGGCGACGTCTGTACACGCAATTGCGCCTACTGCGCGGTGTCGCACGGCCGGCCCCCGGCGTATGACATCGATGAACCCTCCCGCGTCGCGGAAGCGATTGCGGAGCTCAACTTGCGGCATGCGGTCATTACGTCGGTGGACCGCGATGATCTCCCCGATTTCGGCGCGTACATCTTCGCCGAAACGATCCGACAGATCCGCGCCAAGCTCCCCTCCTGCTCCATCGAAGTGCTGGTCCCCGATTTTCAGGGGAACGAAGCGTCCATCCGCGCCGTGCTCGAGGCGCGCCCGGACATCTACAACCACAACACCGAAACCGTCCCCCGCCTCTACAAAAAGGCGCGCCCCGGCGGACGCTACGAGCGCCTGCTCGAGATCTTTCGCATCGCTAAACGCATCGCGCCGAACGTCCCCACCAAAACGGGGATCATCCTCGGGCTCGGCGAAACGAACGAAGAAGTCGTCGAAGTCATGAAGGACCTGCGCTGCGTGGACGTCGACATCCTCACGCTGGGCCAGTACTTGCGCCCCTCCGACGGCCACATCGCGCTCGATCGCTACGTCACGCCGGCCGAGTTCCGCGAGCTGTACGACGTCGGCATGGCGCTCGGCTTTCGGCACGTGGAGAGCGGACCGCTGGTCCGTTCCAGCTACCATGCCTGGGAGCAAGTGCAGGCCGCAGGCGTCTAGTTCGTCCGCTCCGACCATTCGATTGCCGTACGCTCCGGATTCCTCCCCGATCATGAGTGTGTCATGAGCACCACGAAAGCACGCAAGAAAGGCAGCGCCGCGCGCAGCATTGCCGCCGTCGAAACAGAAGGTACCGCCGTCGCGCCCGTCGACTCCGTCGCGCTCAACCGCGATATGCTGTATTCCATGCTCCTGCAGCGCCGGTTCGAGGAGCGATGCGCCGAGATGTATGCGATCGGCCGCATCGGTGGCTTCTGTCACCTGTATATCGGACAGGAGGCCATCTCAACGGGTTTTTGCTCGGTGCTCCGCCCCGACGACTACCTGATCACCACGTATCGGGATCACGGGCAGGCGCTGGCGCGCGGCATGACGCCCAAAGCCGTCATGGCCGAACTGTTCGGACGACAGGATGGATGTGCGCGCGGCAAGGGCGGCTCCATGCACATGTTCGATAAGCAGCTGGGCTTCCTCGGCGGACACGGCATTGTGGGCGGACACATTCCGATTGCCGCAGGCGTCGGCTTCGCCATCAAGTACCGCGGCGGCGATCAGGTCATCGTTTGCTTCATGGGTGAAGCCGCGGTGAACAACGGTGCCTTCCACGAAGCGCTGAACATGGCCGCGCTCTGGAAATTACCGTGCATCTTCGTCATCGAGAATAACCGCTACGGCATGGGCACCGCCGTCGAGCGTGCGTCCGCCATCCACGACATCTATAAGCGTGGCGCCTCGTACGACATGCCGCGTGGCGTGGTGGACGGACAGGATGTGCACGCCGTGCGCGCCGCCGCGACCGAAGCGATCGAACGCGCGCGTAAGCAGAGCACGCCCACCCTGCTCGAGATCCGCACCTATCGCTTCATGGGACACTCCATGTCCGACGCGGTGAGCGGCACGTATCGCACCAAGGAAGAACTCGAACAATATCTCAAGCGCGATCCCATCGCGCTGCATCGCGAACGCATGGAGGAGGCCGGCGAGATTTCCGAAGCCGACGTCGTCGCGATGGACCAGGAGATCAAGAAGATCGTGCAGGAATCGATCGACTTCGCCGAACAGAGCCCAGAGCTCCCGCTCGAAGCGCTCATGGAAGACATCACGGTTGAGACCACGAGCTGAGAGCGCAACACACATGGCCGTCATCACGTACCGCGATGCCCTCAACATGGCGCTCCGCGAAGAAATGCGACGCGACGACCGGGTCTTCCTCATGGGCGAGGAAGTCGCCGTGTACCAAGGCGCGTACAAAGTGTCGAAGGGACTGCTGCAGGAGTTCGGGGAAATGCGCGTGGTTGACACGCCCATCACCGAACTCGGATTCGCCGGTGTCGGCGTCGGTGCCGCAATGGTCGGCCTGCGTCCGATCATCGAGTTCATGACGTGGAACTTCGCCCTGCTCGCACTCGACCAGGTGGTCAATGCGGCGGCCAAAATGTTGTACATGTCGGGTGGACAATTCCCGATGCCCCTGGTGTTTCGTGGACCAAATGGCGCGGCCTTGCAGCTGGGCGCGCAGCATTCGCAGGCATGGGAATCGTGGCTCGCACACATTCCCGGTCTCAAGGTCGTCGCGCCCTCCACCCCGTACGACGCGAAGGGGCTGCTCAAGGCAGCGATTCGTGACGACAACCCGGTGTGCTTTCTCGAAGGGGAGATGCTCTACAACACCAAGGGCGAAGTGCCAAGCGACGACTATGTGATTCCGCTGGGCAAGGCGGAAGTGAAGCGGCAGGGTGAGCACGTCACGCTGGTATCGCACGGCAAGATGGTGCTGGTGGCGCTGCAAGCCGCCGACGCGATGGCCAAGGAGGGGGTGAGCTGCGAAGTGGTGGATTTGCGGACCATCCGTCCGATGGACGTGGAGACGATCACCGCGTCGGTGAACAAAACCAATCGCTGCGTGGTGGTGGAAGAAGGGTGGGAAGTGTGCGGTGTCGGCGCGCAGGTCGTGGATTACGTGCAGCGTCATTGCTTTGACGTGCTCGACGCGCCCGTGCTGCGGGTGCATCAGGCCGATGCACCGATGCCCTATACCAAGAGTCTCGAAAAGGCCGCCAAGCCCGATCTGCCGAAGACGATCGCGGCGATTAAGCAGGTCCTCTACCTCGACTGAGCCATGGCAACCAAAGTGATGATGGAGGCGCTTTCTCCGACGATGGAGGAAGGGCGCCTGGTGAAGTGGCTCAAGAATGTCGGCGACGCGATCAAGACCGGCGATACGATAGCCGAAGTCGAGACCGACAAGGCGATCATGGAGCTCGTCGCGCGTGGTGACGGCATCCTGCGTGCGCGTCTCGTCGAGGAAGACACGGTCAGCACAATCGGCGACGTTATTGGCGTCATCGCCGGTGCGGACGAGGACATCAGTGCGCTGACGGACGGTGCGGCACCGGCTGCCGCGCCCGCAGCAGAAGCGGCAGCGCCGGAAACGGCAGCGCCGAAAGCGGCAGGGCCGGAAGCGACAGCGTCGAAAGCGGCAGGGCCGGAAACGGCAGTGTCGCGAGCCGCCGCGTCGGAAGGCGCAGCGCCGGAAGGCGCAGCGCCTGCCGCCGTCGTCGAGGCACCAGCCCCCAGCGGACCGGTACGCTCGTCGCCGCTCGCCCGCCGCCTGGCCGCGGAAAAAGGCGTCGCCATTGAGCAGGTACACGGCACCGGGCCGAACGGCCGAGTGATTCGCAGAGACATCGAGGCGGCGAAGGTGCCCGCCGAACCGAGCAAAGCCGCCGCGACCGCGCCCGCCGCCGCGACCGCGCCCGCCCCGGCGGCCGCATCGACTGCGACCAAACCCACGGCCGCGGGAACGCCGTCGATGGTCATCGAGGGCGACCACAAGGACGTCGCGCTGACGCAGATGCGGAAGACGATCGCGCGTCGGCTCAGCGAATCGATCGGACCCATTCCGACGTTCTATCTCACGTCGGAAATTGACATGTCCAAGGTCACCGAACTGCGCGAGCAGATGGCGACCGCGGGCGATCAGTTCAAGGTTTCGGTGAACGACGTCGTTATGAAGGCCGTCGCCATCGCACTCTCGCGTCATCCCGAAGTGAACGCGCACTGGCTGGGCGATCACATCCGCTACTTCTCGCGCGTGCACCTCGGCATGGCCGTTGCCACCGACGATGGGTTGATCGTCCCTGTCATTGCCGATGCGCACACGAAGGGACTCGGTCAGCTCGGCCGCGAGGCACGCGAACTCGCCAAGCGCGCGCGCGAACGGAAGCTGACACCCGCTGAATACTCCGGGAGCACCTTCTCGGTCTCCAACCTCGGCATGTTCGGTATCGATCAGTTCACGGCGATCATCAATCCGCCGGAAGCTGCGATCCTGGCGATCGGCAGCATGGAAACAAAGCCGGTGTGGATTAACGGCTCCTTCATGCCGCGTCAGCGCATGCGTGTGACGCTGAGCTGCGACCATCGCGTCATCGATGGCGCCGTGGGCGCCAAGTTCCTGCAGACCATCCGGCAATTGCTCGAATCGCCGATGATGATGCTGTTCTAGTCACGCACGCGTTCCTGTATCGCGAATGCCGCAGTCACGCGTGATCTGATTCGGTTCCGTTCGCGCGTTCCCGCGTCATTCGCGATCCCGCGGTTCCGGCCGCGGGGCCCATGCGCTGAATCAGCAGGATCGCGAACAGCGCGAACGGGCGCGAGCGGAATGGGTGCCAATCATGCGCCGTCGCGTTCCCGCCGCACGGGCGTGGGGAGCGCGGGAACCCCGACGCCTCGCGCATTCGCCCTGAAGTCCCTCGCTCGCCGCGGCGCAACGTCCCCTCCTCCGCGTCGGTTCCGTTCGCGCGTTCCCGCGTCATTCGCGATCCCGCGGTTCCGGCCGCGGGGCCCATGCGCTGAAACAGCAGCATGGCGAACAGCGCGAAGGGGCGCGAGCGGAATGGGTGCCGCGCACGCGTCGCCGCGTTCCCGCCGAAAGGTCTTGGGGGACGGCGGGATCCCAGGCGTTTTCGGAACGGTGCCGTCACCCCGCCGCGTAGCGCGTCGCATCAACCTTCACGTTCCTCGCTCGTCGCGGCGCAACGTCTTCTCCTCCGCGGCGCTTCCGTTTGCGCAGTCCCGCAACACTCGCGATCCCGCCGTGCCGGCGCAATGTGCGCCCACCGTTTCACGATACCAACACACTGTCACAATGCTGGCACGTCGTGAACCGTTCGCGAGACAGGGTCGTCCCCGGACAGATGCTCTGCTCGCAGCTCTCCACGGCCTGCCCCCTAATGCGAATCGACGCCAGACGCTTCACCCGAACGCTCCTTGCCCTCGGCATGAGCGCCGCACTGTTCACCGCGTGCACCTCCACCGATGCGCCGACATCACCGTCCTCCGGTTCGGGCGGTGGAAACGTGCCCGTGCAGCCTGCACCCATCACGGCGGGCGCGCTTGCGGTCACCATCAGCGGACTCCCTTTCGGCGTGACGGCGGACCTCGCCGTGACCGGGCCCGGCGGGTTCGGTCGCACCGTCACCACCTCGGGCACGCTCGCTGAACTGACCCCTGGGCGATACAGCATCTCCGCGAACACCGTGCGCGTCACTACCGGCGCGAATGCCGGTGCCTACGCGCCCGCCAACGCGTCGCAGATCATCGACGTAGTTGCCGGTCCGCCCACGTCCATCGTCATCGTCTACGCGCCACTGGCTGCCGTGGTCGATGTCGCGATCACCGGACTGCCGCAGGGCATCGGCGCACTGGTGCGACTCACCGCACCGAACGGCGGCGAGGTGCCCGTACCCGCGTCGCTACGCATTGCACCCGCCGCCGCCGGTCGCTGGCAGCTCACTGCAGACAACGTGTCCGATGCCGGCTACACCTACGCGCCCACCCCGACCGCGCGCGACGGCAACGTCACGCCGGGCGATACGTTGCGCATGCCCGTCCAGTACACGATCGCCACTGGGGCCCTGGCCGTGGCCGTCACCGGCCTGCCCGCGTCAGCCTCGGTGGCGGTCGCGATCAGCGGACCCGCCGGCTTCACGCGCACCGTCACCGGCACCACCACGCTCACCGATCTCGCCCCCGGCAGCTACACCGTCAGCGCCCCGACAGTGACGCTGAGCGGCATCAGCTACGCGCCGTCGTCCGCCACGCAAACCGTGGCCGTCGAAGCTTCCATCGTCGCCGCGCCGGCACTCGTCGCCTACGCGGCGCAGGTCGGTTCGATCTCCGTCAGCGGCACGGGGCTACCCAGCGGCGCCACGGCCGCTTTCACACTTACTGGTACCGGCGCGCCACGCACGATCAGTGGCGATGCCACCGGCTCAGCCACCATCGATTCCCTGGTGCCGGGCAGCTACACCATCAGCGCCGGCACGGTCAGCGTCGGAGGCTTGGCGTACGCACCGTCCACGGCCACGCTCAGTCTTACTGTGGTCGCCCGCGCGACGTCGTCCGCACGCTTCACGTACGTCGTCACCACCGGCGTGCTCGCCGTCACCACCAGCGGACTGCCGACAGGCCTTGGCGCCGACATCGTCGTCAGCGGCCCCGGAAACTTCACGCGCGCACTCACCAGCAGCGCCACGCTGACCGCGCTTTCGCCCGGTCGTTACATCGTCGTCGCGCGTGATGTCCGCAGCAGCACAGGCATGTACCTCGTCTCACCCGCCTCGCAGAACGTCGATATCGTCGCCGGCGGCGCCGTGGCGAACGCCAGCGTCACGTACGCGCCCGCACCGGCCGTGATCGAAGTGAGCGTGACCGGTCTCCCGACCGGCACCGCGCCCGCCATCACGTTGACGCCGCCCACGGGTGAGCCGATCGCCGTCACGTCCGCCTCGATGCGCATCGCACCGGCCGCGGCCGGCCGCTGGCGGCTTGCGGCGGCCACGGTCACCGCGGGCGGCTACGTCTTCGACCCAAGCCCTGCCACCCGCGACAGCGCCGTGGTGCTGGGCGACACGCTGCGGCTGCCGGTGCACTACACGCTGACCACGGGCGCCCTCGCGCTGGCCGTCACCGGTCTGCCGCAGGGCGCCCTTGGCTCGATCACTGTCACTGGCCCCTCCAGTTATCGGAGCACGCCGGGCACCACAACCACGCTCACCGGGCTGCGGCCGGGCGTCTATACCGTGACAGCATCCAACGTCACCGTCGGTGGCCTGCCCTACGTGCCCGCGCCCACGTCGCAACAAGTGACCGTCACCGCGTCGATCATCGCCGCACCCGCGCCCGTGGCCTACGCCGTCCCGGGCGGACGCATCTCCTTCAGCCTGAGCGGGCTGCCGGCTGGCGTCACTCCGATCTTCACGCTCGCCGGGCCCAACGGCACGAACACGATAACCGGCAACGCCGTGCTGCGCGACCAGGCACCTGGGACGTACACGGTCACCGCACAGATCGTCGCGAGCGGTGGCGTCACGTACACCCCCACACCGTCCAGCCGCACGCTGACGGTGGGGGTGAACACAACCGCCTTCGCGACGTTCAGTTATGCGTCAAGTGGTGGCGGCGCGACCGGCCGCCTGGCCTTCTCCCTGAGTGGACTGCCCACCGGCGCCAATCCATCGTTCACACTCAGCGGTCCGGGCGGGACCACCAGCATCGTCGGCTCGGCGACACTCGATCCCGTCGCCGCTGGCTCGTACACGTTGACGGCGAACAACGTGACGTCCGGCGGTACCACGTACGTCCCCGCCCCGTCGTCGCTCCCCATCACGATCTCCGCAGACAACACCACCACCGCTACCGTCGGTTACACCACCGGCGGCAGCGGCGGCGGACCAAATCTCTCCATCGAGAACGTCTATCTCACGCAGGCCACGCAACGTCCGGATGGCGGCGTCACTCTCGTTGCCAACCGCGATGCCCTGCTCCGCGTTTTCGTGACCGCCCATGGCGTCAACAGCTGGCGCCCGGATGTCCGTGTGCGCGTCTACGACGGGGCCACGCTGCTGCAAACGGTCATCCTCACCGCACCCGAAACGTCTGTCCGCACCGCGATCGCCGAGGGGGTGATGGCTTCCACGTGGAACACCATCGTGCCCGGCGCCAACATCCGCCCGACCTCGCGCGTGCTCGTGGACGTCGACCCGGCGGCCAGCATCGGCGAATCCGATCGGACGGATAACGTCTGGCCACGCGGCGGGACGCCCAAGGCGATCACCGTCGCGTCGGCACCGGCGTTCAACGTGCGCTTCGTGCCGGTCAATGTTGCGGGACTCACCGGCAATGTTTCCGACGCGAACAAGGAGCAGTTCCTGACGTCGACGCGGCGTATGATGCCGCTCAGCGCGGTCGTCTCCGACGTGCGCGCTCCCTTCACCACCACCGCCGCCACGCTGCAGAACGACGACGCCAACGGCGCCTGGCTCACCGTGCTCAGCGAAATCAATGCGCTCCGCACGTCCGACGGCGCGGTGGCCAATCAGCACTACTACGGCGTGGTCAAGGTGAGCTACACCAGCGGCATCGCCGGCTACGGCTACGTGCCCGGACGGACCGCCATCGGCTGGGATCACCTTCCGAGCGGTGACGAAGTCGCCGTGCACGAGTGGGGGCACAACTTCTCGCGCCAGCATTCCCCCTGCTCGGTGTCCGGCGATCCCGCTTATCCGTACGCCGGTGGGGTGATCGGCATGTACGGTTGGAACTTCGCCACCAACAGCCTCGTGTCGCCGTCGCGCACCGATGTCATGGGCTACTGCAGCAACCAGTGGATCAGCGACTGGACATGGACCAAGGTGCTTGAATTCCGTCAGTCGTTCGGGCTTCAGACGAACGCCCTGCGTTCAGCCAGCGCGACCTCTCACGACGGGCTGCTGCTGTGGGGTCGCGTGGTCGATGGCCGTGTCATTCTTGAGCCGGCCGTCCGCGTGAAAGCGCCGGCCTCGCCGACCTCAACCCGCGGCACGCACCGCGTCGAACTGCTCGATGCGCGCGGCGCCACGTTGCTGGGACTGTTCATCACCCCGGAACAGGTCGACCACGCCACCGATCACGAGGAGCGACAGTTCGCCGTGGTGGTGCCGTGGAGCGCCACCCTCGAGCGGGCGCTGACGCGCGTGCGGGTGCGTGACACCGGCGCGGCGTTGGGCGGAGCGGAGCTGATCAGCGCGACAGCGGCCGTGGCGGCAGCAGCGCCCGGTGCGACGCCCGATGCCGCACCCGTGCTCCCCGATCCAGACGCCGAACTCACGCCGGTCGGCGCCACACGGACACGAGTGCGGTGGAACACCAGCGCCTACCCGATGGCTGTGGTGCGTGACGCCACCACTGGCGCGATCATGGGCTTCGTGCGCCGCTCCGGTGCCGAGATCGTCACCAACGGGCGGCGCGTCGAGGTGGTGTACTCGGATGGGGTAAGGTCGGTGGTCGGGAAATAGGTTGAATCGCTGGGTAGTTCACTGCACGCGGTGATCGGCTAACTTCCCATAGCTCCTGCCCCCCCATCCCGACCAGTGAACGCCCCATGTCTGCCTACGACGTCATCATTCTCGGCGGCGGTCCCGCCGGTTATGTGTGCGCACTCCGTTGCGCCCAACTCGGTCTGAACGCTGCCGTCATCGAACGGGAAAAGCTCGGCGGCACCTGCGTCGTGTGGGGGTGCATTCCCGCCAAGGCGCTGCTGGCCAGCGCGAACATGGCCAACCACGTCAAACACGCTGCGCAGCATGGCGTGAACGTCGGCGACATTTCGCTCGACTTCGGCGTCGCCATGAAGCGCTCGCGCGCCATCAGCGAGCAGAACTCCAAGGGCGTCGAGTTCCTGTTCAAGAAGAACAAGATCACCTGGATCCGCGGCGAAGGCGTGCTGGAGAAAGGCAAGAAGGTCACCGTCACCGGCGCCGATGGCAAAAAGGAAACGCACGAGGCGAAGAAGGCCGTCGTGGTGTCCACCGGATCGCGTGTGAAGGGGCTGCCGCAGGCCGGCCTCGATCTCGATAAGCAGGTCGTCCTCTCCTCCGACGAAGCGCTCATCCTCGCCAGCGCGCCCAAGAGCATGGTCATCGTCGGTGCCGGCGCGGTGGGCTGTGAATTCGCCGATGTGTTCAATGCGTTCGGCACGCAGGTCACGATGGTCGAAGTCGCCCCGACCATTCTTCCGATCGAAGACGCGGACAGCTCAGCCGAACTCGCCAAGGCGTTCAGAAAGCGCAAGATCGAACTGCTCACCGGGGCCAGGATCACCAGCGCCACGGTGACCAGGAGCGGCGCCACGCTCGTGGTGGAGTCGGGTGGCACGACGCACACCCTTGAGGTCGAGAAAGTGCTCGTCGCCGCTGGCCGCGCACCGAACGTGGAGAAGATCGGGCTCGAGATCGTCGGGATTGCCAAAAGCGATCGCGGCTTCGTGCAGATCAACGAAAGGTTCGAGACCAACGTCCCGGGCTACTACGCCATTGGCGACGTGGCCGGCAATCAGATGCTCGCGCACAAGGGATCGCGCGAAGGGCACGTGCTCGCCGGCCTCCTCGGCGGCGAACATCCGCATCTGGTCAACTACGGCAACATCCCAAGCTGCACTTACTGTCATCCGGAAGTTGCGTCCATCGGACTCACCGAGCAGCAGTGCAAGGACACGCAGCTCGACTACACGGTCGGCAAGTTCCCGTTCTCCGCCAACGGACGCGCACGCACCAGCGGGGAGACCGACGGCTTCGTGAAGATCATCCGCGGTGCCAAGTACGGCGAGATTTTTGGCGCGCACATCGTGGGCGCCGGCGCGACCGAAATGATCCACGAACTGGTTGTCGCACGCGAGAACGAGTTCACCGTCGAAGAGATCGATCTGGCCGTGCACGCGCACCCGACAATGTCGGAAGCGATCGCGGAAGCGGTGCTGGACAGCATGGGCAAGCTGCTGCACGCCTAACCGCAAAGCGCAGCCAGCTGCCACGCAAGCATGTCATCCGTCGCCCGGCCGCCGCTCTTCACGCTGGACCTCGGCCTGGTCGACTACGACCGTGCATGGGCCCTGCAGAAGCGCTCCGCCGCCGCTCGTATTTCCGGCGCGCTGCCACATGATCTGCTGATCCTTTGCGAGCATCCGCCCGTCGTGACGCTCGGCCGCAGCAGCAAGGCCGGGAATCTGCTCGCGAGCCCTGAATACCTCAGTGCACTCGGCATCCAGTTGCGCGATGTCGAGCGCGGTGGTGATGTCACGATTCACGAACCCGGTCAGCTGGTCGCGTATCCTATCATCGATCTCAAACAGCACACCAGAGATCTGCACTGGTATCTGCGTCAGGTCGAGGCGGCGATCATGCACGCGTTGGCCCAGCTCGGACTCGACTCGTCGCGCGAAGCCGGACGCACGGGCGTGTGGCGCGACCATCGCAAACTCGCATCGATCGGCGTGCATGCGCGTGATTGGGTGACGTGGCACGGAGTCGCGCTCAACGTCCACAATGATCTCGAAACGTTTCGTCATATCGTGCCGTGCGGCATCGATCAGGTGAAGATGACGACGGTGGCGGCGGAGTGCGCGATGCTCGGCGCGACGGCGCCTACCATGTCGCGCGCACGCGAAGCAGTGTCCACTGGATTTGCCTCGACCTTCGATCTGCTCCCGGCGTCCCTTCCCGCGCCACTCGCAGTCGCGTTGGCGTTGGACCCGTCACTGTGGGACATCGCCGTGTAGCGAGCGGCAGAGTTGTTCGCGACGAGTGGTGAAAGGTGGCGTTATTCCGGAAATGATACGTCGTCACCTCGTTAAGAGCGCGCGTGTCTGCTGTTGTCGGACGAAAGCGTTCGGGCAAAACCACGACCCCGACTGCGTTCGCAACCGGGGCCAGGAGCTATTGCAGAGGCGAGTTCGTACCCTCTCGCTGCGCTACATCTTCCGCGCGAGTGTGTCGCTGCCAGGAGCGTTCGGCGGTGACATCGGCTGAACCGGCGATACGATCCCGGTGTCCGTGGCCGCGGGCGGAGGCACGACCTTCTCCAGCAGCGGCGTCGGCAGACCATACGTCTTCATGGCGTCGACGTAGAACTGCCATCCCGTGCCCAACACCTTATCGTCGGCAAGCACGATCGGCGTCTCCAGCTTTTGCTCGACCGGATCCGACACGCTGCCAGGCTCGTCGCGAAAGTAGATCACTTCGAAATTCTTGCCGGCATTGAAAAACCGCATGTGACGAAAGCCGTTGACGAGACGTGCGCTGTCGCTGCCGACCGCGGTGAGTGGACCAGTGCCGATCTTTGTCAGCACCTCGGTACGGGTCATGCCAACGTCGAGATCCTTGAGTGTCGAACTTCCGACCTCGGAGGTGCCACAGGCAACGGCGGACGCGAGAATGAAGAATGCGATGGTGCGGACAACGTATCGGTGCATAAGAGTTTGGATGAGGTGAATGCGCCGGACGCACCAGGCTGGAGCCGTGTCTGGTGGTGCGCTGATGGAAGTTAACCGTACCCCGAAGTGCATCAAACAACGACGGCCACGTTCGCGAGAACGTGGCCGTCGTTGCTGTGCGAGCAGCTGAGGCCGGAAAAACAACGACCCCGCTCAGAAGAGCGGGGCCGATGTTTTGATCAAGCAACTCCGGAGATTACGGAGCGCGCGTGACCGTCGAGTTGGTGCTGATCGTGTTGCCCTGGAAGCCGCTGACAGAACCCGTGACCGTGTAGGTCACCGTTACCGGCACCGTACCCATGGTGACCGTGCCGTTCGGCGTCAGCGTGCAAACGTTGCCCGAGAGGGACGCCGTCACGAAGGAGCTGTTCGCCGAGCACGTGAACGCGAGGTTCGCGTTGTTCGGGTTGGCCGAGACACCCAACGTGACCGCAACCGGCGGGCCAGCGTCGGTGATCGTGAGCGGGCCAGTACCAGTGATCGTCGTGCCAGCCGGCAAGGCACTTGCCAAGCCGAACGTGGACGAGACCGAGGAGAGACCGTTGCCGTTGCCGTCGAGGCCAATGGCGCGGATCACATCACCGTTCGCCAACGCTGCCATCGTTACGCCCGCACCCTGCGCCTGACCGGCGAAGGCAAAGGTGTAGCGCCAGAAGCGGTTGCCGCCCTGATCGAGCTGGCCAGCGAACGTCGCCTGACCAAGGTATTCCCACTCAGCGCCAGCCTGACGGATCACGGCAACAGACGTGAACGGCGGGTTGGTGATGGAGGTGCTCGTCTGCGCGCGGTACTCGACTGTCGTGCCGGCGTTCAGGTTGAAGCCCTGCCACAGCTGGATACCAGCGCCGGAAGCAGTCCAATCCTTGCCCGTGGTGGTGCTGGCCGGGGTCGGGATCTGGCCACCGAAGATGGTCGCGGTCAGCGGAGCCGAAGCGCCGCCACCCGTCCACGCACGGCTTCCCGTGGCGCGGATGTCATACAACACGGCCGTGACTGCGTTCGGACGCGGCTCGAATGCAGCGTTGCCGAAGAACCCGAACGTCTGGGCCTGAGCAAGCGGCGCACCACCGGCATCGGTCGTCACGATGTTCTGGATGAACGCGGTCGGCAGGTTGAGCGGGGTGGATCCCAACAGCGTGCCCGCGCCGACAGGCGTGGCCAGCTTGTTATCCGTGAGTGCAGCAAACGGGTTGTGCCAGAAGCCGAGGTTCGCGGCCGTCGAGAAGTTCGGAACGCGACGGAAACGAAGGCTCGTCGGGCCGCCGGCAGGGCCGACGCCAGAGGCCAAGCCAAGCTGCGTGTAGTTCAGCGCCAGGTCGCCAGCGATCGCTTCCAGATCGTCGGTGCCGGTGACGTTGAATGCAGCCGCGAGACCACCAGTGAGCACTGGCGGAACCGTGAGGCCCGTGACCTGCGGATTGACATTGTCGATCGCGACCGAGCGGTTCGGGATCGTCGTGGTGTTCCCGGCGCGGTCGATGATGGTGCCGCTGAACGTGTAGTAACCAGCCTGCGCTGCGGAGATCGCCTGGACGCCCGTGGGGACGCGGTTGAACGTCGGGTCGCCGAAGATGTTCACGAAGAACTGACGCTGCGAATTGTCCGTCGGGTTCACGTCAGCGTTGATCGACTGATTGATCGGCGCATTGCTCGTAGACGAACCCGAGTTGTTGCCGGTCAGGTTCTCAACGACGGCGTCATTGAGGAGCGACGGCAGGCTCGGAGCGCGACGACGAACGATCTGGAAGGTACCACCGCGAACCAGGCCACCCTGCGTGGTGCAGTTCAGCGTGGTGCAGGTGAAGAAGCCAGAGCGCGAATCGGTGAAGCGGACGCCGAACTGCGCGTTGGCGTTGTTCAAGCCACCGAACGTCTGCAGCGCGGAGAAGATCGAGTCTGCGTCCGTCACCACGAACGTCGGTACGCTACCGGTGCCGGAGTTCGGGATCATGACCAGGATCGGTGCGGTCAAGTCAGCGCCGAACTGCGACGGGTTGGCGGCAGTCGTGTTCAAGCCAGCCGTCACCAGGAACGTGCCGTTGATGTTCGCCCAACCGAACGGCTCCGACGTGACGCGGTTGCCAAGACGGTCCGTCTCGATGGCCTGCGCGTAGTACGCGCCGTTGGTGAAGTCGATCTGCGACTCCGGCAGGGCCGGGGTCGTGGTGCCAATGGTGGACAGAATGCCACCAGAGGCAGCCGGCGTCGTGCAACGCGTCGCGGCCGTTGTGTTGGAAGCGTTCGGCACCGGCGTAGGCGTCGCGCAGATGTTGAACAGGGTGTTACGCGTGGCTGCCGTGGCGCCGAACTCGGCACCGAGGAGGCCAACACCATTACCCACACCACCATCGCCGTTGGTACGGTAACGCTGCGTCGAACCAAGGCTCGTCGCGGTCGAGATGTCGCGGCCCGCGAGGAAGTACGCGCCGTTCACCCACGCCGAGTCAACGAACGTGCCGCCACCCGCACCACCGCGGATGTCGAACGCCGTGATGACGGGCGCCTGATAGTCACCCGGCACGTAGATGGTCGTCGGGCGATACGCCAGCGAGACGCGGTAGCGCTGCGCAAACGCGGCCACATTGGCGGCGGTGATCTGCGAGAAGATCGACGTCGCGGCCGCCGGAGCAGAAGCGGATGCCAACGCGTGCGAGGCCGTCGGGCCACCCGCGTTGTTGTTGTCGATCGAGGCAACCACGGCCGGCGAGTAGCCAGCGAGGTTGGAGACGGCGCCCGAGCAGTTGAAGTTGAGCGTCGCCTGCGCCGTGCTGCGCGCCGTCGTGCCGTACGTCGCGCCGAACGGACGGATGCTGTCCGTGAGGCTCGCGCCGCCGCTGCTGCAGGTGATGCCCGCGAAGTTCAGCGTGGCCGAGAAGATCGTGCGGTTCGGCGTGTAGAGAACCGGGACGACGACGAACGAGCCCGTACCCGAGCGGGAATTCGGGAGGAGCGCATCCGGCGTGCTCGGGCCACCGTACCACGTGTTGCCTGCAACGTCCGTGGCGGAGTTGAGCGGCTGCGTCCACATCGCCGTCCAACCGTCCGGGTTGTTGAAGTTGATCTGCGACAGGTTGTTCGAAGCGATCTGCGTCGGGTTGCCGGCAACCGTGGTCGTGGCAACGATCGTCTTCAGACCGTTCTTGAACAGCGTATTCGCATCTGCGCCGGTCATGAAGTCAGGCGTCGTGAATTCGGCGGAGTTGATGTACAGCTGGACGAAACCAGCCTGGCCACCAGCGGTGCCGTACGTCTGCTGCGCGGCGGGCATCTGACCCGCGGCCGGGCAAACGGCGGCGGAAGCGTCGCACACAAACGCCTGCACCGAGCGCACGTTC
The DNA here is from genome assembly GCA_038213465.1 of Gemmatimonadales bacterium. GTDB lineage: Bacteria > Gemmatimonadota > Gemmatimonadetes > Gemmatimonadales > Gemmatimonadaceae > Gemmatimonas. The sequence goes on from JBBQTA010000024.1 coordinate 36,204, forward strand.
TGTCCGTTCGGCTGCAGCGACAGATTCACTTCGAACTGGCCGATGACATTGGTGATGTCGATCGTGGCACCGTTGTCCGTGAGGCTATTGATGATGACCTGCGCGCCCTGCGCGACTGTCACCGGAACCAGCGCGGTGATCGTCGAGGCCGAGAAGGAACCAGCCTGCGGGGACGTAGCTGTCACGGTGATGACCGCAGAGCCAGGCCCGACTGCAGTGACCACTCCCGACGTCTGGCCAACCGTGGCGACGGAAGGGTTGTTCGTGCCGAACGTAATCGCGGCCGTGGCCGACGACGGACCAACCGAGGACGCGACCAGCGTCGACGTCTGGCCGAGTGACAAGGCAAGCGAGTTCGGCTGCACGTTCAGCGCCGTGAGGCCCGGAACGCGATCAGAAACCGTGATCGTCACGGCTTGGCTGATCGTGGCATTGGCGAAGCCAGTGCCCGAACCGTTTGCCGTCACCGTGATGGTGGCGACACCGGGGGCAACTGCGGACACTACGCCCGCCGCCGTCACCGTCGCGATCGCGGCGGAGCTGGTGGTGTACGTGAACGCCACCGTGCGGCCAGCAGGCTGGACCGTCGGAACGAGCGTCACGTTCTGTCCAATGGCCAACTGCGCGGCCGACGGCGAAACCGCCAACGACGAAAGCGCAGGCGTCGGAGCAGAGACCGTCACGGACGCCGCCGCGATCTGGCCCGTGCTCGCCGCTGCCGTCACCGTCGCGTTACCGGCCGCAACGGCCGTCACGCGGCACGCCGAACCGTTCACTGCAGCCGTCGCCACCGCCGGAGCGCTGGACGTGCAGCTGGCCAGCGTCGGAACTGCGGTCGTGCTGCCGCCGCTGATCTGGACGGCAAAGCTCACCGACTCACCGACGTTGATGTTGGCGCTCGGCGGCGTAATAGAGATCAGTACCTGTGCCGGCGGCGCTACGGGCACCGTGACGTTGTCACCGCAAGCACCCAGCGCAACCAACGCGCTCAGGCTTGCAGCAACAAGCGCCTTCTTCTGAGAAAAGAGTTGCATTCATCCCCCTCTTTCGAGGTCGTGGAGGTAGCATCTGCCGACAGTGGGTGGCTGCCAACAGAAAAACCGCATGAAAAGAACTCGCCGTGATCGGCGAGTCCCTGAATCAGTTGTCCCGTATCGGGCTGGACACGTTCCGGGGAGCGGCCGGTCTGCGTCCACGCCAATACCAAGAGAACCGATACCCAAACCACTGCTGCCAGTAGTGCCCACACTCGTGGACACAACACTGACCCAGTAGCAAGACACAAAGGTAGAGACGATCGTTCGGGCGGTCAAGCACCAGAAGCCGCCAGGTGGAACTTCACAGCATCACATTTCTTTAACCGCCCCCCAGTCCGGGCCTGCTTTTCCACAGTAGAGGCCGTCCGCCAAATCCTCCCGGTGCTCCACCCTCGGACGGCCGGTCTGTGCAGGACCGACAGACCCTCCCTTCCGTCACACACTCGGCAGAAACGATACGCTGACGGCGGAATGCTACCCGCCCCTATCTTCCGATCGCATGGAAGACACCCCCCGCCTCCATTTCCCTACTCATCTCGAGGTCGCCGCGTCCCCGCGCGACCTCCTCGGGCCCGCGCTTAACGCCGCCCAAGCCGAGGCCGCATCCCACGGCGACGCGCCCCTGTTAATTGTTGCGGGTGCCGGCTCCGGGAAAACGCGAACCCTCATCCACCGCGTCGCCCACCTGATCGGCCGCGGCGTGCCCGCCAGCCGGATTCTGCTCCTCACCTTCACCCGTCGCGCCTCCCAGGAAATGCTCGACCGCTGCCAGCGGCTCGTCGGGTCGACCTCGCAGCAAGTTCAGGGCGGTACGTTCCACGGCATCGCCCACCGCCTGCTCCGCCGCTTCGGCCCCGCCGCAGGGCTCGCGGCCGACTTCACGATTCTCGACCAGGGCGACGCCGGCGATCTCATGAGCATCGCCCGCGCCGCCCTCGGCTACCGCGATGCCAAAGGGGGCGCGCCGCGCTTCCCACGCGCCGAAACGGCCCTGTCCATCTATTCGCGGCACGTGAACACCGACCGACCCGTCGCCGACATCCTCGCCGACCAGTGGCCGCATTTTCTGTCGTGGGCGGGCGATTTGGAGCGCCTCTTCGGCGATTACGTGCAACGCAAAAGCGAACGCAATCTGCTCGACTACGACGACCTGCTGCTGTCGTGGGCGCTGCTCCTCGAGCACGATCCCGTCATCGCCGGCGAAATGCGCGCGCTCTACGAGCATGTCCTCGTCGACGAATATCAGGACACCAATCCGCTGCAGTCGCGCATCCTGCGCGCGCTCTGCGTCAGCGGACGCATCACGGTCGTGGGTGACGATGCGCAAAGCATCTATTCGTTCCGCGGTGCCACCATCCGCAACATTCTCGACTTCCCTTCGCAGTTCCCGGGAACGCGCATCATCACGCTCGCGCGCAACTACCGCTCGGTCGCGCCCATTCTCGATACGACGAATGCCGTGATCTCCCGCAGTCTCGAGCGCTATTCGAAGGAGCTCTGGACCGAGCGCACCGGTGGCGAGGCGCCGTGGCTCGTCACGCTGCGCGACGAGCACGAGCAGACGAAGTTCGTGGTCGACCGGCTGCTGCAACTGCACGAGGAAGGCATTCCGCTGCGCGAGATCGCGGTGCTCTTTCGCGCCGGCTATCTCTCCGCCGATCTCGAAATCGAACTGGCCAATCGCCGCATTCCCTACGAAAAGTGGGGCGGTCTCAAGTTCCTCGAAGCGGCGCACATCAAGGACATCCTCGCGTTCCTGCGTGTGCTCGAAAATCCGCGCGACGAAGTGAGCTGGTACCGCCTGCTGCGACTGCTGCCGGGCGTCGGCGACGCGACGGCCAAAGCCGCCGTCGATCACCTCGCGCAGCACAATTGGCAGCCAATGGCCATCGGGGCCGTTCGCGCTCCTGCGCGCGCACGACCGGGCCTGCACGCGCTCTCGGCGCTCCTCGATGGCATGCGGCGGGTGAACACCCACGCCCCCGCCGAAGCGATCCGGCTGGTGCGGCAGTTGTATGATCCGATCCTTATGGCGACATACGACGACGCACCGCCGCGGCTGGCCGATCTCGATCAGTTGGAGGTCATCGCCGCGGGATATCCCGACCGCTCCACCTTTCTCTCTGCGCTGGCGCTCGAACCGCCGTCCAACACGCAGGACCTGGCCGTCGGCAGCGATACGGACGAGGACGACGCACTCATCCTTTCCACGGCGCACTCGGCCAAGGGTAAGGAGTTCGATGTCGTCTTCGTCATCTGGGCGGCGGACGGCATCTTTCCCATGGCGCGTTCCGCCGGCGACGAAGCACAGGTGGATGAAGAGCGACGGTTATTGTACGTGGCCATGACACGGGCGCGCGATCAGCTTTACGTCACCTACCCGTTGCACAGCTATCCCTCGCGCACGGGCGCCGACTTCGCCTACGGTCAGCTGTCCCGATTTCTCGACCCGGGGGTACGAGCGACTATGCAACGCGTCACGCTGGCGCCCGAACCATTGCAGGCGCTGCCCGCGCTCCGCACCGACGCCACGGTCGATCTACGCGCACTGTTGCGCGGACGGTTTGGCTCATAAGCCGATGGCGTCTCGCAGTACCTGCGCATTGCTGCGCAGTGCCTCCGCCGCACCTCCGCGTCACCCGATCGCTCCCACCTCACCATCGTCCACTTCCAATGCCCAACTTGCGTTCGCTTCTTGCCGCTGCCGCTACGACGATCGCGGCGCTCGCCGCCACGTCGGGGCACGCGCAGACTGCACCGCGCGCCGCCACGGCGCCGGCGAAGGCCCCACGCGACTCCTTCGCGCTCGATGCCCGACTGCCGCTCGATCCCGGCGTACGCATCGGCACGTTACCGAACGGTCTGCGCTACTACGTCCGTCGCAACGCCAAGCCGGAACAGCGCGCCGAGCTGCGTCTGGTGATCAACGCGGGCTCAATCCTCGAGGACCCGGATCAGCTCGGACTGGCGCATTTCGTCGAGCACATGGCCTTCAATGGCACGAAGTCGTTCGCGAAGAATGACATCGTCAAGTACCTCGAGTCGATCGGCGTGCGCTTCGGGGCTGATCTCAATGCCTCGACAGGATTCGACGAAACGATCTACATTCTGCCGGTGCCGACAGACAGCGCTGGCATTCTGGAGAAGAGCTTCCGCTTTCTGGGCGACGTCGCGTCGGGTGTCCTCTTCGACTCGACCGATGTGGTCGCCGAACGCGGCGTCGTGCTTTCGGAGTGGCGTAACGGACTCGGTGCCGGCGAACGTCTGCGCACCAAGCAGTTTCCGGTGATCTTCCGCGGCTCGCGCTACGCCGAACGGCTGCCGATCGGATCGCCGGAGATTCTCGAGAAGGCCAGCCCGGGACCCCTACGTCGTTTCTGGCGTGACTGGTATCGCCCCGACCTGATGGCGGTCATTGCGGTGGGCGACGTGCATCCCGACACGTTGCGCGCTCTCATCACGCGTACGTTCGGTCCGATCCCGGCGCGCACGACCAAGCGGGCGCGCGTCACCGCCGCGGTCCCCGCGCACGACTCCACGCTGGTCACGATTGCCACCGATCAGGAGTTGACGTCGTCGTCGGTGGGCGTGCTCTGGAAATTGCCACCGTCCACCACGACACTGGTGCGCGATCTGCGCCGCGACATGATGCAGAGTCTGTACAACTCGATGCTCAACCAGCGCTTCGACGAGTTGGCGCGCAAGCCGGACGCGCCGATCACGGGCGCGGGGGCCGGCGGCGGCAATCTCGTGCGCGGCGCGGACTACTACTCGCTCGACGCGGGCGCCAAGGAAGGAAAGATTCTCGACGCGCTTCAGCTGCTGCTCACCGAATCCGAGCGGGTGCAGCGCCACGGATTCCTGCCCGCCGAACTCGATCGGGCGCGCACGAGTCTGTTACGCGCCTACGAGCGCGGCTACACGGAACGCGAGAAGCTCCCGTCCGGTGCGTTCGTCGGCGAGTACGTGGACCACTTTCTGTCGGGCGACCCGATTCCGGGTATCGCCTTCGAGTACGAGGCGGCGAAGCGGCTGCTTCCCCAAGTCACGCTGGCCGAAGTCAACGCGCTCGGCAACGCGCGCGGCGGCGCATCCAATCGCGTGGTCACGGTGACGCTGCCGGACAAGGCCGGACTCACGCCGCCGACTGAGGCGGAGGTGCGCAACGTGTTCCGCGGGATCACGACCACGGAGATCGCGGCGTGGACGGAAACCGTGGTCGAAGGCGCCTTGGTCAAGACGGTGCCGACGGCGGGCAAAGTCGTGGCGGAGAAGCAGTACGAGTCGATCGGCCTGACGGAGTGGACGCTGTCGAATGGGATTCAGGTGTACGTGAAGCCGACGGACTTCAATGCCGACCAGATTTTGATGAGCGCATGGAGTCCAGGCGGAGCAAGTCTGTCACCGGACAGCGCGGCGCTGCGCACGGCATTGGCGGCGACGCTGTTGTCGAACGGCGGTGTTGGCGAGTTCTCCGCGATCGATCTCGGGAAGAAGCTGACGGGGAAAGTGGCGAGCGTCGCGCCGTTCATTTCGGACCTGAGCGAGGGGTTGTCCGGCCGCGCCTCGCCGCGCGATCTGGAAACACTCATGCAGCTGACGTGGCTGCGCATGACGGCGCCGCGGGCGGACAGTGCGGTGCACAAGGCGCTGCTGCAGAACGTCGAGAGTCAGTTGCGCAACAAGGATGCGAATCCGGCTGCGGTGTTTCAGGACACCGTGCAGGTGACGCTGGCCAACGGGAATGCGCGTTCGCAGCCGCTCACGGTGGAGCGCCTCAAGGAACTCGATCTGCAGCAGATGCTGACGATTTACCGTGATCGGTTCGGCGACGCGGGGGATTTTTCGTTCCTCTTTGTCGGCAATGTGGATGCTGAGGTGCTTAAGCCGCTGGTGGAGCAGTGGCTGGCGCCCCTCCCGACGGCCGGCCGCAAGGAGACGGGTCGCGATGTGGGTCCCAAGCTGTTCAGCGGGACCATCGAGAAGACGGTGCGCAAGGGACTTGCGCCGCAGAGTCAGACGGTGCTGATGCTGGCCGGCGCGTCGCCCTGGAGCCGTGAGCAGGGCTACCTGATCGAGTCGGTGAGCGAACTGTTGCAAATGCGTCTGAACGACCGGCTGCGCGAGTCGCTCGGCGCGACGTACTCGGTGAGCGTGAACGCCGGCTTGTCGCGACGGCCGCGCGAGGAGTGGCAAGTGGTGATCAGCTACGGCTCCGCGCCGGACAAGGCGGATACGCTCTATCAGGCGGTCTTAAGTGAACTGGATTCGCTGCGACGGGTGCCGCCGAGTGCGGAGGAGGTGGATCGCGTGCGTGAACAGCAACGGCGGTCGCTCGAAATATCGAAGAAGCAGAATGCGTGGTGGGCGGGGGCGCTGCGGGACCGGTTGGAGAATGGCGATGATCCGACGACGGTTTTCAGTCGGGACGCGCTCATCGGCGGGTTGACGGCGGAGAAGTTGGCGGCGGCGGCGAAGGGGTATTTGGCTGAGGGGAACAAGGCGAGGTTCGTGTTGTTGCCGGAGGCGAAGCAGCCGTAGTCCCGCAGTGGTCGGTTTCGAGTTGATTGGCCGGTCGCCCCTGGCGCGCCTGGCGAGATCGCGCGGTGGGGGTTTCGGGTTGCGGGTGCTCGGTGGTCGGTGGAGCGGGAACGGCGGTGCAAAGGTGGGGGCGAGGGGTTGGGGTTATCGGTGACGGCGATGAGTGTGGCATGGTGCGTTATGCAGGATCATCGCGGCATCCATCCCCGCGAACATCGCGGAGGGCGCGGGGCAGGAGACGGGCGCGCAGTTCGCGCGGTTCCTCACGATCGCGATCGCGTCCGCCCAAGAGGTCGAGAACCACCTGACCTTGGCGACCGGACTCGGGCTCCTGACGGATGTCACGGGAGCCTCACTCACCGCCGAACTGCAAACCATCCGGCGCATGACCTACGGCAGCCGGCCTCCCCAACCGACCACTCCCCACTCACTTGCGCTCGAGCGACGCCCCCCTCGCCCGATCCCTCTCCACAATCCGCCCAATCGCCTTTCGCAAATCCCGCCCCTCCGCCACGTACACCGAGTCGAATCCGTCCAGCCCCTCCGCGTACACCCGCCGCGACAGCAGCACCGCGTTATTCAGTGCAACCCGTGCTGCCCACCCCGCCGGATACCCCTTCAACCGTGGTGCCACGCTGTCCACCAACCGCACCCGTGCCTGCGCGTAGACTGTATCCCGCGCTGCGATGCGCGCGATCGTGTCCGTCGGCGGCAGCGCCGCGAACACGCTGTCGATCTCGAACGCCAGCCGCCCCCAGAATACGCCGAGCATCAGATCGTTCTGCCAGTCCTCTTCGGCGCGACGCAGCGACGCCGTGTCGCCGCGCGCCCTGAAGTAGTGTTCCGCGCCGCGACCACCCACGAAGCTCGCGAACGACTCGTTGAACGGCACGCGTCCCTTGGCGAAGTACGTATTGTGCAGCAGCTCGTGAATGATCGTGTTGACCAGCGACACCGAGTCCATGGCCAGTGTCGTACTCACCAACGGATCGTTGAACCAGCCGAGTGTGCTGAAGGCGGAGGACGCGCCGAGGGTGACGTCGAAGCCGTCGCGCCGCATGTTGGAAGCCGTGCGCAGCGCGTCGTCGAAGTCGAAGAAGCCCTTGTACGGGAACCGGCCGACCACGGGGAACCACCACGTCTTGCGTTCCAACCGGTCACGGTAGGCCGCGGAGAGCACGAGAACGAGCGTATCCCGATCGAGTCTGGAATAGGTGGTGAAGCTCTTGCCGGCTGTAAGTCCGAGCGAATCCACCGCAAAGGCTCGTGCGGCAACAACCAGCGCCAGTTTGGCGCGCGTCGCCGGGTCCGTCCTGGCCGTGGCGCTCGTGTCGGCGGCCAGTTTGGCGATCGGCTGGCGACGCGCGAGAATGCGCGCCTCCTCGTACGCGGCGCGCGAGACGTAGCATCCCATCGGTGTGAGGGCCAGCACGACCAGCAGCAGCGCGAGCACGGTTCCTGTTACGCGGCGCAGCAGACGCCACGAGACGGAGACGCGACCGTCTCGCACACGCGTCGAGCGTGCGCGCAAGTGCTCCCGCGACCGTGTCGTCCCGGCTATCGTTCCTGATCTATGTCGTTCGTTCACCTGCATTGCCACTCCGAGTATTCGCTCCTTGACGGTGCGAATCGAATCGATGACCTGATTTCGCGCGCCAAGCTGTTCGAACAGCCGGCGCTCGCCATCACGGATCATGGTAACATGCACGCCGCTTGGGAATTCCAGGAGAAGGCGCGCAAGGCCGGCATCAAGCCGATTATCGGCATGGAGGCGTACGTTGCCCCCGGCGACCGGCGTACACGAGGCCGTCCCGCGCCCGGTGCCAAGCCGTACTACCACCTCGTGCTGCTCGCGCGCGACCTCGTCGGCTACAAGAATCTCGTCAAACTTTCCTCGCTGGGATACACCGAAGGCTTCTATACGAAGCCGCGTATCGACCGCGAACTGCTGGCCGCGCACTCCGAAGGGATCATTGTATCATCGGCGTGTCTGGCGGGAGAGGTCGCGTCGCACCTGATGGAAGATCGCGTGAACGAAGCACGCGAGGCGGCGGCGTGGTACGCGGAGCTGTTCAAGGGACGGTACTTTCTGGAGGTGCAGGCGCACACCAGCGAAGGCCAGGCCAAGCTCAACGCCAAGATTTTGTCGCTGGCCGATGACATCGGTTTGCCGGTGGTTGCCACCAACGACGCGCACTTTCTGAAGCACGAAGACCACGACGCGCACGATGTGCTGTTGTGCATCGGGCTCGGCAAGGATCGCAACGATCGCGATCGGATGAAGTACGACGATGGGTTGTACTTCAAGAACGCTGACGAGATCCGCCCGTTCTTCCCGGGGCGCGAGGACGTCCTCACGAACACGCTCGCCATCGCCGACACGGTGGATGTGCAGTTCGCGAAAAAGTACTACGTGCCGTCGTTCCCGCTGCCGGCCGGTGTCACATCGGAGAACGACTACCTCGTGCAGCTGGCGACCGATGGCGCGAAAGTGCGCTACGGCGATCCACTGCCGACCCATGTCGTCGAACGGCTCGAGTACGAACTCGGCGTCATCACGAAAACCGGCTACGCCGGCTACTTCCTCATCACCGCCGACTTCATCCGCGCCGCGCGCGACATGGGGATTCCGGTGGGACCGGGACGCGGCTCGGCGGCGGGGTCGCTGGTGGCGTACGCGACGCGCATTACCGACGTGTGTCCCCTCGAATTCGATCTGCTCTTCGAGCGCTTCCTGAATCCGGAGCGCGTGTCCATGCCCGACGTGGACGTGGACTTCTGCTTCGAACGACGCGGCGAAGTGATCGAGTACGTACGGCAGAAGTACGGCAAGGATTCCGTCGGCCAGATCGTCACCTTCGGGACCATGAAGTCGCGCGCCGCGATCAAGGACGTCGGGCGTACGCTCGGCTTCACGCCAGGCGAAACGGACGCACTCGCCAAGCTGATTCCGAACGCACCGAATTTCTCGCTGACCGTGAAGGAAGCGATCGCGCAGGTGCCCGAGGTCAAGCGGTTCTACGAAGACGATCCACGCTACACGCAGTTGCTCGACTTCGCGATCGCGCTGGAAGGATTGTCACGCCACACCGGCGTACACGCCGCCGGCGTCGTCATCGCGCCGGGTCCGCTGGACGAGTTCGTGCCGATCTGCACGCAGGCCACCAAGGGCTCGGGCTCAGGCGACGACGAGCGGGTGATCGTCACGCAGTACGACATGAACGCGCTGGAAAAGGCGGGCATGCTCAAAATGGACTTTCTCGGGCTGACGACACTCACTGTCATCAGCGACACGCTGGCGCTGATCAAGGCGCGGAGTGGCAAGGAGGTCGTCCTTGAGGAGCGCGGCTTCACTGATCCGGAGACGTATCGCCTGCTGCGTGCCGGACGCACCGGTGGCGTGTTTCAGTTCGAGTCGCCGTTGGCGACGGACGTGCTCAAGCGTATGCGCTGCGACCGCTTCGATGATCTGGTGGCGTCGAACGCACTGCTGCGTCCCGGTCCGCTCGATGCCGGCATGCACAACGTGTACATCAAGCGCAAGCGCGGCGAAGAGCCGGTGTCGTATGCGCTGCCGGAGCTCGAATCGATTCTCTCGACCACCTACGGCGTCATCACCTATCAGGAACAGGTGATGCGTCTGGCGCAGGTGATCGCGGGGATTTCGCTCGCCGAAGCCGACGTCCTCCGAAAGGCCGTCGGCAAGCAGGACGCGGAGCTCATCAAGAAAGAACTTGGCAAGTTCGTCGAGAAAGCCGTCGCGCGCGGTCACGATCCGAAGATTATCGACGAGTTGTCGGGACAGATCGAGACGTTCGGCCGGTACGGTTTCAACAAGTCGCACTCGGTCGCCTACTCGGTGCTGTCGTACCACACGGCGTGGCTCAAGGCGCACTATCCCGCCGAGTTCATGGCGGCGCTGTTGTCGGCGCAGATTGGCAAGACGGAAGAAGTCATCAAGTACATCGCCGAAGCGCGCGAGATGGGGCTCGAGGTGTTGCCGCCGGACGTGAACGAATCGGGGTGGCGGTTCACGGTGCACGGCGACACGCGGCTCCGCTTTGGGCTGGGTGCGGTGCGCAACGTCGGCCATGGGGCGATCGACTCGCTGCTGGGTGCGCGTGCAGCGGGTCCGTTCACCTCGTTGTACGATCTCTGCTCGCGCGTGGACCTGCGCGTCTGCAACAAGCGCGTGTTTGAAGCGCTGATCGCCACCGGCGCGTGTGACGGGTTGGGGGGACATCGGGCGCAACTCATGGCGGCGCTGGATCATGCCATCAACGAGGCCTCGCTGCGGCAGGGGGAGGCTGCGATCGGTCAGGGATCGCTTTTCGGCGAGGCGAGCGCGGACGAGGGTACCGGCATGTCGGCCGAGGCGCCCGCGCCCACCTTGCCCAACACGGCGGTGTGGTCGGAGAGCGAACGGCTGCAGCGCGAAAAAGAGTTGCTCGGCTTCTACATTTCCGGACACCCGCTGGACCCGTTCCGTACGGAGTGCGAGCTCTTCGCCACGCACACGATCGCGCAGCTGGGGACGTGGACCCTGGAGCCGGTCGTCATCGGGGTGGTGGTGACCGCCATCAAGCGTCAGATTTCCAAGAAATCCGGTGCCGAGTTCGCCCGCCTGACAGTGGAGGACTTCACCGGATCTGGCGAAGTACTGGTGTTTCAGGAAGCGTGGGCGGTGATTCAGGAACGGGTCCGGCCTGACATTCCGCTCTTGCTGAAAGGCGCATACTCCAGGAAGGACCAGCTCGTCGAAAACCCGACGTTCATCGTCGAGACCGTCACGCGTTTTACCGAAGTTCGGGCGAATGGCGAGGTCGGCGTCGCGATCGAGCTCGAGCGGGGCGTCGATCTTCCGATGTCGGTCATGGACGATATCCGCGTCACGATCGACGCGCATCACGGATCGGCGCCAATCGAGCTGCGTTGGCACACCGGTGACGGCTCGGCGGTACGTTTCCGTTCCCGTTCACTGACCGTCGCGGTCTCGCCCGTCGTCCTGACCGATCTTCGCGCGCTGCTGGGCGCCGATCGTGTGCGCCTCGTGCGCGCCGTCGGCTGACCGCGGCACCGATTCCTTTTTCCGAACCGACATGGCCTCCGCATCAGTTCTCGAGTTCGAGCGCCCCATCGTGGAGCTCGAGAAGCAGATCGAGGAGCTCAAGAAGCTCGCTGGCGATCGCGCGATCGACATGGCGACCGAGATCGCGCCGCTGGAGAAACGTCTCTCCGACCTGCGCGTGGAGATCTACCAGAATCTGACGCCGCTCCAACGGGTGCAGGTGGCACGCATCGCACGGCGTCCGTTTACCGCGGACTACATCCGGCTGGCGTTCACCGACTTCATCGAGTTGCATGGCGACCGCGCCTTCCGGGACGACGGCGCGATCGTCGGTGGATGGGCGCGACTGGATGGCGAGACGGTGATGGTCATCGGGCAGCAGCGCGGACGCGACACGAAGGAGAACCTGAAGCGCAACTTCGGCATGCCGCACCCTGAGGGGTACCGGAAGGCGCTGCGCCACATGAAGCTGGCCGAGAAATTCCAGGTGCCCGTCATCACCTTCATCGACACGCCCGGCGCCTGGCCCGGATTGGGTGCTGAAGAGCGCGGACAGAGCGAGGCGATCGCGCGCAACCTGCTCGAGATGTCGCAGCTGCAGGTCCCGATCGTTGCCACCGTGATCGGCGAGGGTGGCTCCGGTGGCGCGCTCGCACTGGGGGTGGCCGACCGGGTCCTCATGCTCGAGAATGCCGTCTACTCCGTAATCACCGTCGAAGGGTGCGCGTCCATTCTCTGGAAGGACAGCAAGACGCCGGCGATCCGCGAGAAGGCGGCGTCAGCGTTGCGCCTGACGGCGAAGGACCTGATCGAGCTCAAGGTGGTGGACGAAGTGGTGCCCGAGCCGATCGGTGGCGCACACTCCGACCACGCAGCGGTCGCGGCCACACTTCGCGACGCGCTGATCAAGAATCTGGAAGAGCTGCGTCGGCTCAAGCCGGACAAGCTCGTGCGGCGTCGCCGCGAAAAGTTTTTGCGCATGGGCCAGTTCACCGAGTAGGGGCGCGCATACGTGTCGCACCTCATCGAAGTCGCCTTTCGGGGCAATCGCAAGGAGTTCTTCCAGTGGGAGGACGAGACGGCCCCGCCACTCAAGGCGGGGATCATCGTCGAAGCCGACCGCGGGGAGGATTTCGGTCGCGTGCATTCCACGGGCGAGCTGGCCGTGGTCCGTTGTCGTGGGTGCGCGCATGGTTGCGGAACCACGCCGCCGCCTCGCAAGGCGCTGCGACTCGCCACGCGCGATGAGGATGTGCGAGAGCGCGAGATGGCGGCGGATAACGAATCCGCGCGTCGTCGTGGGATGGAGCGCGTGAAGGCCAACAACCTCGTCATGAAATTGTCCGACGCGGAGTGGCAGTGGGATCGTCGCAAGCTGACGTTCTACTTCACCTCGGAACGCCGCGTGGATTTTCGCGCGCTGGTGCGCGATCTGGCGGCGATGTTCCGCACGCGCATCGAGCTCAAGCAGATCGGCGTACGCGACGAAGCCAAGCGGCTGTCGGGCGTCGGACGCTGTGGTCGCGAGTACTGCTCCTCCTCGTGGCTCCCCGACCTGCGCCCAGTGAACCTCGGCGTGGCGAAGGATCAGAAACTGTCGCTCAATCCCCAGCAGATTTCCGGGGCCTGTGGCCGTCTGATGTGCTGCTTGCGGTACGAGCACGAGTTCTACGTGCAGAGCCGTCGGCGCTTTCCCAAGGAAGGCAAGATCCTGCAGACGTCCCTCGGCGAAGAGAAAGTCGTCGTGTGCGACATTTTCAACGAGCGCGTGACGCTACGGACCGCAGAAGGCGATACGCGCGTGGTGCCGTTGGCAGTGCTTCGCGAGGAGATCGGCAGCTTTGGCGATTCGCAGGCGGCCGAGATCGTCGATACGACGGCCTACGACACCGAAGACGTGGCGTACGATTCGGATGCCCCGTCCACGCGCGGTCGTACACGGACACCGCCACGCTCCACGGCAGGCGTGGTACCATCCGTGGTAACGCCGCTCGCATCGGTTCCGGCACGCGTCTCGCCAGCGTCGGCTGTGTCAGCGCCGGATACGCCAACGCCGATCGCCACGCCGGTGGAGTCGCCGTCGACGGCAGGCGCACCGGTGACTGCGAACCACGAGCGCGTCGCCGAGAACGCAACAGCGGGAGACGTCGACGCCGATGACGCCGAGTCCACGGCCGACGAACCGCGACGCAAGCGCCGTCGTGGGCGTCGCGGCGGACGCCGGTTGCGCGCAGCGGAGCAGCGGCGGCAGGCCGATGGGACCATGTCGTCGGATGCAACAGATGACGTCGACGAGAGTGACGAGGACGACGACGATGGCGGCCACGCGGGCGACGCGTCATCGGATTCCACGCCGACATCAACGCTGACCGACTGAGATGGCCCGCTTCTACCTTACGACTGCAATCGACTACGCGAACGGCGATCCGCATCTCGGACACGCGCTCGAGAAGATCGGTGCCGATGTCATTGCGCGTTATCACCGGCTGCGTGGCGACGACGTGCATTTCCTGATGGGGATGGACGAGCACGGACAGAAGGTGCAGCAGACGGCCGCGGCGAGCGGCGTGGCCGCGCAGGCCTTCGCCGACGATATCGCGCAGCGGTTTCAGTCCATCTGGGCTCGGCTCGACGTGCAGTACGACCAATTCATCCGCACCACGGACGCCCATCACAAAGCGGGAGTGCAGGCGCTGATCCGTCGCATTGCGGAGCACAATCCAGACGACTTCTACGAGCGTTCATACAAGGGACTGTACTGTGTCGGCTGCGAGGCGTTCAAGCAGGACGCGGACATTGTGGACGGCAAGTGCGTGCTGCATCCGACGCGTGTGCTCGAGGAAGTGGAGGAGCGCAACTGGTTCTTCCGTCTCTCCAGATATCAGACGTTTCTCGAGCAGCTGATTGCAAACAATCCGTCGTTCGTCAGTCCGGAAAGTCGGCGCAACGAGATTCTCGGACTGTTGGCGCAGGGACTCGAAGACATCAGCGCGTCGCGCGCACACCTCGACTGGGCGGTGCCGTTCCCGCTCGCGCTCTCGAACGGGGAGACCCAAGGGACGTACGTATGGTTTGACGCCCTCCCCAACTATCTGACCGCGACCGGCTTCCCCGATGACAGCTTCGAAACGCGCTGGCCCGCCGACCTGCACGTCATCGGCAAAGACATCACGCGCTTTCACGCCGTGATCTGGCCGGCCATGCTCAAGGCTGCCGAACTGCCGTTGCCGAAGCAGGTGTGGGCGCACGGGTTCGTGCAGTTGGGCGGTGAGCGGTTTTCCAAGAGTGCGGGCGTGAAGCTCGACCTGGGCGAAGCGATCGACCGGTTTGGCGCGGACGCGTTCCGGTACGTGCTGTTGCGTGAGGTGCCGTTCGACGGCGACGGTAACTTCAGCTGGGAACGGTTCGAGGAGCGGTACACGAGCGATCTGGCGAACGCGCTGGGCAATCTGGCCAGCCGAGCCACGGCGATGGTGGAGAAGTACTGCGAGCACGTCGTGCCGGATGCGTCGCGTCCAGCGGGCGAGGCGAACGACGCGGCGGATCTCGCCGCGTATCATGCCGCAATGGACGGTCGGCGGGGGTGGCTGCTGCACGAAGGACTCGCGGCGGTCGGTCGCATGACGGCGCGCACCAACGAGTACACGCAGGCGACGGCGCCGTGGCTCATGGCCAAGGATCCCGCACGTCGCGCGGAACTCGAGGTGTGTCTCGCGTCCCTCATCCGACGGCTCGCGCGACAGGCGGTGTTATTGTCGCCGTTCATGCCGAACAAGGCGCAAGCGCTCTGGTCGCAGCTGGGCGGTGCCGGTGACGTCGCGCAGCAGCGGCTAACTGCCGTGCCCATGATCGAGCCGGCGGGCTGGCGCGTCACCAAAGGCGAGGGGCTCTTCCCGCGCCCGGAGCGCCCTGCGACGGCGTGACCGTCACGCGGGTGCCGTAAACATCACCGCACAGGTTGCTGCCGTCACACTGCCGTCGTGCGCTGTTTCGTCGGGCGGAGGTGTACCGGCCGCGAAGTGACCTGAGGCCGCGTTCGTCCGTACTTCTCTCGTGCAGCAGGATCATTCACGCACGGAGGATGGAGATGCGGACGCGATCGACCGATTCAGGCGCCAATGGGCGCACGCACCACGCGGTGAGCATGACGGAGCGCAGAGTCGCGGCCGTGCGTGAACGCCGCGGCTTCGCGATGGAAGCGGCGTTGCTGCTGCTCGTCATGTTCTCCATCATCATTCTCGCCGGACTCTCCGCCGTCTCCACGATGGCCAAGACGTCCAGCGCCGACTACCGCGCATCTCGCGCGTCGTATGCGGCGGAGGGCGGGGCGGACGACATCATGTCGCAACTCGATGCGGCCATGCAGGACGGCATCATCAACGGGCAAGATATCGCCCAGTTGACCACGCCATCGCTCAGCGGGTATCGCATGACGCAGACGACGAACACCACCGGTGTTCCGATTTCGCGCACGATTTCGTCGGGACCGTTCACCGGTCTCTATTCCCTGAACCAGCCGATCGACATCTCGGTCACGGCACGCGACTCGTCGGGGAACAAGGCGACAGCGGTGCTGTCGGTCAATGCGCAGACGATTCCGCTGTTCCAGTTCGGTGTCTTCTACGAGAATGATCTCGAGATCAACCCTGGTGCGCCGTTGACCTTTGCCGGCTGGGTGCACACCAACGGGAATCTGTATGTGTCGTCGGCAAGCGCCAGTTTCCAGAGTCAGCTGACCACGCCCGACAGCGTCTTCTGGAACCGCAAGGATGTCAACAACCGTCTCTCGGGCGTGCGCATCAACAACGCGGCCGGCACCCCTGTGCTGCTCGATTTCGATTCGCGCAGTCACTTCGGTCCCGCGTTCGTCACGCGCAGTCAGCAGCGGTTCAGCGGCCGCCTCATGACGTCGGCGCACGGCGTGCGTTCGCTCAAGCTGCCGCTGCCGGTGAATATGCCGCCGGTGACGCTGGTGCTGCCACGCGATGCGAATGACAACCAGATGGTGCGCGACGTGAAGATGGCGTGGAAGGCCGACTGGTACATGACGATCGACGCGACGGTCTTCCAGACGTACGCCGGCGACACGACCGCCATGAAGCTCAACTTCTGCAACTTCGTCACCATCCAACGCACGGGCGGCATGGTGACGCCGACGACGGCCGCGTGCCGTCGCATCTTCAAGCCGCGTGTCAACGCGTTCTACGAAGGACGCGAAGACCTGCTTCCCGACCTGCTGGACGTGCACATGGACTCGCTGCGCATCTGGTCGGACAGTGTGCCCGCGCAGCGTGCACCGCGCATCATGTACTTGGAGTTCACGAACACGAACGTCACCGCGCAGAACGACTACGTGGCCGTGCGCTTGCGGCAGGGAACGCAGCTTCCGATGCCGTCGACCAATGCGGACACCGGCGGCGTGTCCATCGTGACCGAGCGTCCGCTGTACGTCCTCGGCGACTACAACACGTCCGTGTGGCGTCCCGCCGCGCTCATGAGTGATGCGGTCACGTTCCTCAGCAATCCGCCGAACGTGCGCATGCGCGACTCGTCGGGGTTGGCGGGACGCTGCAACGGCAACAGCGGGTGGTGCGACGTGAGCCAGCAGGTGATGGCGCAACGTACGTCACGTGGGAGCACGGTGCACGCCGCCATTCTCGCCGGACATTCGCCGACACCGTGTGATTATGCGCGGGCCGGATGCGGCGGCGGTGTATACGGCGGTGGGCTCGAGAACTTCCCGCGATTCCTTGAGAACTGGAGCGGCGTCACGTTCCGCTACACGGGCTCGCTCGTCTCGCTGTACACGAACCGGTTGTCCACCGGACTGTGGGGCAATATCACGAACGTCGGCTACGGCGCAGCGGCCTACTACACCCCACCGACGCGTGCCTGGAGCTTCGACGTGAACTTCCGCTTCCCCGAGCGCCTGCCACCCGGCACGCCGTCCGTTGGGACCGTATTGCAGACGGCGTTCCGTCCGCTCTACTGAGATGACCATGTCACGCACCGACATCTCACATCGTACGCGCGTCGGCGGTACTCCGCGCGGATTCACACTGATCGAGATCCTGATGATCGTGGCCGTGGTCGGCATCATGATGTCGATCGTCGTCCCCCGGATGCGCGTGTCCGAGGCGACCGAAGTCCAGTTGGCCGGCATGCAACTCGCGCAGGATATCGACCTGACACGCACGCGTGCGCTCTCCACACGCAGCATTGCGCGCATTCACTTCACGCCGCTGACCGCGAGCTCTTCGTACTCCGGGTTTCTGGATGACAACGGCGACAGCACGATCACGCAGACCAGTACGGAACAGCTGGCGCTGCAGGCGTTCGGCAAGCGCGCACTGCCGCCCCGGGTCGAGATCGGTCGCGGTACGGCATCCGGCCTGCCCGGCGAAAGCTCGGGCGGTGGAGTGACCTTCCCCAACGACGACGTCAATTTCGATACGCGCGGTCTTCCATCGCCGATGGGCACCTCGGGCACCGTGTACCTGCATCACGCGGCGGACAAGTCGGCGGTCGTCGCCGTCGCCGTATCACCATCCGGCAGCGTCCGGCTGTGGACCTGGAAGAACGGAGGCTGGCAATGAACACGCTTCACAACCCGGCGCGGGGGCGACCGACGCGACGCCACTCCCCGCGCCATGCGCGCGGGTTCACCCTGGTGTCCACGCTCGTGGCCATCATCCTGCTCGCGGTGGGCATGACGTCGCTCGCCACGGCCAGCGGCAACACGATCACGATGCAGACGCTCGCACAGAACCGCACGAACGCCATCGCGATCGCGCGCAGCTATATGGAAGAAGTGCGCACGCGCGATCCGTGGACGGTGCAGTCGGAAACGGCCGCGCGACTCAATTCGGATGGACAGGCGTCGGCGACCGGCGCGTTCGTGCGCACGCTGACCGTCGCTGCCACACGCAACAACCTGCTGCAGGTGGATGTCGCCGTGGTGTATCCGCGTGGATCCCAGCCGGTGACGCTGACGACCTCTTTCTACCGTGGAAACGGTCTGGCGGCGACCCCATGACTACCCGACGTCGTTCCGGATTCACGCTGGTCGAACTGCTGATGTCGATGACCATCGGCGTCGTGGTGCTGACGGCAGCCACCAGCTTTGCCATGCGCAGCTGGGAGACCCGTCGCGGCTGGACGGTGCGCGAGTCGGTGGACCGCAACGCGCGCTTCGTCGGCATGTCGATCGCGCGCGACGCGCAGGAGGCCGGCGTGGCGATCGAAAGCACGCCGACCTTCGGCACAGTCGGCTCGTTCGGCGATACGCTGTCGATCCTCTCCGTGCCGTTCACCAATGTCGAGGCGCCGGTGTACCCGATCTTCGATGACGGCGATACGCTCCCCAACTATCCGCCCGGCGGGACGTGCGGCGCTACTTGCATCGAGTTCAATCAGGTGGGCAATACCGTCCTGCTCGCGGCCGGCGATCTGGCGCGGCTGCAGATCGGCACGACTCGGCGTTTGCTCTACCTGACCAGCGTACAAGCGTCTGGCGGCGGACGCTTCCGCGTGGATTTCCTCCCCGTGACCCGACTACTCGGCCGCCCGGCCGGCATCGACAGCGTGCTGCTGACCCGATCCGGTACGACGATTCAAAAGCTGAAGGCGGTCGTGTACTGGCGAGACGGCTCCACGAATACGCTGATGCGCGCGGAGCAACTGGACGCGGCCGGGGCGCCGATCGGCCGCGCGTTGGCGACCGGCACGACGGACTTCGAGACGTCAATTCTGTTCATCGGCAATCGCGAGGCGCCGGGCTACAGCGCGCTGGACACCGATACGCTCAACGACGGCAACGACATGATCGGGTTGCGCGTGCGGGCGCGCATGAAGACGGACAAGGTCGACCCTGCCGTGAACAACGGGAATCCGATTTATCGCTGGTACGATTGGAAAGTCGCGCCGCGTAATCTCATGTACGAGAAGAACCGCTAGACAGCGGGGATCGCGTTCGCCGCTGGCACGGCGAGCGCGGGCGTTGATGGTGCTGGGTCTGCGGAACGCGAACGGCACAAACGACGATCACGAATGACGCGGGCGGGGCCGCGAATGGAACGGTGCATCGTCGGGCCAGGGCGCGGCGTCCGGAAGTCATTATTGCTTTGGCATGGTTGTTTCCTGCCGAGCCACGCAGCGTCTCGCCTTCGGGGAGCCCCTCGCGACGCGTCCTGCGTGAGCGATGTTCCCACACCCAACAGTCGCTGTCTCGCCCCGACGCGAGAACGCGCGACGGGAACCGTGCAACGTCGGGCCACGTCGCGGCACCCACGAGTCATGAAATGCTTTGGCAGGGTTGCTGTGCCGAGCCACGCAGCGTCTCGCCTGTGGCGAGCCCCGCGCGATGCGACTTTCCTGTACGGCGTTCCCACACCCGATTAATCGCGATCTGGCTCCGACGCGACAACGCGCGAACCGGCACCGTGCCCGTTCGCGCGTTCTCGCGTCCTTCGCGATCCGGCAGTTCACCAACCGGAACGCGAACGACGCGGGCGGGGCCGCGAATGGAACGGTGCATCGTCGGGCCAGGGCGCGGCGTCCGCGGATCACTGCGGCGTTGGCGCGGTGTGGGCGAGGCACCCACCGTCGCGCGACCAGGAATCCGTGGTGCAAATCGGCGCGGAGGCATCGTGCCTAACCCAATCGCGATCTGGCCCCGACGCGAGAACGCGCGAACCGGCACCGTGCCCGTTCGCGCGATCGCGCGTCCTTCGCGATCCGGCAGTTTAGCAGTTCTTCGCGTTACTTGCCGTCAGGCTTGCTGAAGTCCACCGTCGGTGCGGCGCGAGCCGCAGCGTCGGTCACTTCGAAGTACGCGCGCGGCTTCGCACCGGTCGCCTTTGCGGTCATCACCGCCGGAAACTTGCGGATGTACTCATTATACGTGCTCACCGCTCCGTTGTAGTCCGTGCGCGACACGGCGATCCGGTTTTCGGTACCCGTCAACTCGTCCTGAAGCTTCAGGAACGCCTGATCCGACTTGAGCTGCGGATAGGCTTCGATCACGATGTTCAGGCCGCGCATCGCTGTCGTCAGCTGCTGGTTCGCATTCGCCAACTCGGCCGGATCAGATCCGCCCGGCTTCTGGAGCGCACCCGTCAGGCCGGCGCGGGCGTTCGCGATCCCGATGAACACGTCGCTCTCCTGCTGCGCGAGCCCCTTCACCGTGTTCACAAGATTTCCGATCAGGTCGGCGCGACGCTGCAACTGCGCGTCGATGTTCTTTTTGGCCTGCTCGGCCTGTTCGTCGTATGACTGGATCGTGTTATAGCCGCACGACGTGAGCGCCAGCGGCGATGCCAGCACCAAGGCGATCGGCAATGCACGAACGAGCGAGCGCAGGCGACTGGGCATGCGCAAAGACTGCACCGTGTTCATGTGGTTCATCCTCAGGAGGAAAGGGAATCGGCTGCCGTTGCCGGCGGAGTAAAGCGATCGAGATACGCGACAAGCGATTCCATCCCTTGTACGTACCCCGCCAACACGGACTCGGTCTCACGGTTCGGCACCGCCGTTCCGCGCACCAACGCGGCCACGCGCTCGTATGGCGCCGCATCGAATCCGCAGCATTTCGCGACCGCGCGGATGACCTGCACCCCATCGCGCATAGCCCGAACGCCGTGCAGTCGCAGTACCGCACGGAAGATCACCAGCAGTGCGCTGTAGCTGGCATCGAGCAACTGCGTCTGCCGCTTCGCGTCCGTGCCGGCCACCATCACGCCACGCCGCAATCGCAAGAGCTTGCCCATCGCTTCGTTCTCGGTCTGCAGTCGCAAGTCAGCCAGCTGAACCGTGATACCATCCATCGGCACCGTCCCGTGCAACACCCGATGACGCTCGAGGATGTCGGCATACTCCATCGGGAAGATATCCGCCGACCGCTGCCACTCCGCCACCGTCAGCGTCAGTGGCGGCGGATTTCCCGCCTCCTGCCACGCGCGTATCGTCTGGGCAAGCGTTTGCAACGTGGGCACCGACAGCGTCTCCACGATGACCAGCACGTTCAGATCCGAGTGCCCGGCCACCGCTTCATCGCTCGCGGCGGAGCCGTACAGGACGACCGCCCGCAGCGCTGCGCCGTGCACCTGCGTCAGCTGCGAAACGAGATCGTCCACCCGCATCGAGGTTTTCGCCATCAGGTCCCAAAGTGAAGTGTCAACTGCGCTCCGTCATCCAGTCTACCAATCGGATCCGCCGCCGCCGCCGCTGAAGCCGCCACCGCCGCCAAACCCTCCAAATCCCCCTCCCCCGCCGCCACCACCAAATCCGCCGCCACCCCACCCGCCGTGGCCGCCAATCGATGGACCGCCAATGGGAATCGGAATACAGCCGACGCACCCACGGCGACGTCCCGCCGAGCTGAGTACGAAGAAGACAATGACGATCAGCAGCAGCGCCATTCCGGGCGACAACTCCCGCGTTTCCCGCCCGCGTGCCGATCGCTGTGGTACCGGCACACCGTCCAGCGTCACACCGTATTCCGCAGCGTAGCGGCCAGCCACCTGACCCGCGATGAATTCGAGTGCACCACCGTAGTCCTGCGCCACAAACCGGTCGCGCGCCGCACGGCACAGTTCACCCGCCGTGGCGTCAGTGATGAACCCCTCCGTCCCCTGCCCCGTCTCGATACGGCACGAGCCGCGCCCCGAAGAGGACGTCTCCTTGGGCACCACCAGAATGATCACGCCGGCGTTCCGCGCCGCGTCCCCGATTCCTGCATCGGAACCGACCTTCCACTCGCGCCCCAGTCGCAGCGACACCTCTTCCAACGGCCGACCAGCCAGATCGGCAAGGGTGACGATCACCATGTCACCCTTGGTGGCCGCGTTCACTCGCCGCGCCAGGTCCTCGAGCCTCGTCTTGGCATCGGCCGGGATCACACCGGCAAAATCGTTGACGTAGCCCGTCGGGGCCGGCAGCGCCGGCTGTTGCGCCGAAAGGCCTGCCGGATGAAGCGCGACCAGCGCGCCCATGACGAGCGCGCCCACCAACAGCCCCGCACGGACGGCAGCGACAAACGCGCGAACCGGCGCCACCATAGGCAGCCTGATACGCGCGGATCGCACAGTTCCAGTAGTCAATCCAGGAGAGTAGAAGAAGCGCACGTGGCTCGATGTTCAATGGATACTACGCCGGAACGACCGTCCCGGTGTCAGGACACGGGCGCACATGGCTAATTTTACCCCACAGCGCGCGACAGGTCGCGTACTGGTCGGTTCCCCGATCCCATCGCACCATGCGTGGTTCCTTGCGTGGCCCCGTTCGTTCATTGCGCGTGCTGGCGCTCGTTGCCACTGTCAGCTTTGCCGCGGCCGCGACAGCCTGCGACCGTGCGGATGCCGCCGACAATAAAAGCAACGTGGCCGTTTCGCGTGCCCCCGGCGATACCCTCACCGACTCCGCGCTGGTCTCCCGCGCAGACCTCGGACGCATGCTCGGCCCGGACAGCGCGATGTGGCTGGTGGTGATCAGCGACTTCCAGTGCCCGTACTGCAAGCAGTGGCACGATTCGTCGATGGCGGGCGTCACGCGCGACTTCGTGGACAAGGGCTTGGTGCGCCTTGCCTTCCTCAATTTGCCGCTTCCGCAGCACCCGCACGCACGCGCGCAGGCCGAAGCGGCGCTGTGCGCCGGCGTGCAGGGGAAGTATTGGCCCTACGCCGAGGCGCTCTTCCATGATCAGGCGCGCCTCGCACAGCAGTCGGATATCAAGGACTATCTCGATAGTCTGGCCCGCGCCAGTAGCGTCGAGATGACGGAGTTCGCGCGCTGTCGTGGCACGAAAGCCATCCGCACGCTCGTGGACTCGGACATCCAACAGGCCAATCGCGCCGGCGTGCGCTCCACGCCGTCGTTCCTCATCGGGCAGTTCCTCGTCGAGGGCGCGGTGCCCTATGGCGATTTCCGCAAGGCGATCGACACGGCGCTGTTCACGGCACGCACCACGGGGTCGCGCTGAACGGCGCCGTCGGCACACTGTACTCATTGGGGCTTTTCGTCGCGCGCATCGCGACTCGGCTCGTTCCGTCGGGCGACGGGAAGGTCGCCCGCTCCGTCCAGGCGCGACGCGGTCTGGTCGAGCGCATTCGCACGCGCGCCGCCGCCGTTCGCGACCCGCAGCGCGCGCTGGTCTGGTTGCACGCACCCTCGGTCGGTGAAGGGTTGCAGGCGCGACCCGTCGCCCACGCGCTTCGCGAACGGCATCCCGACCTGCAGCTCGCGTACACATTCTACTCGCCGAGCGCAGCGCAATTTGCTGAGAGCATCGGTGCCGACATCACCGACTATTTGCCGTTCGATGGTGCCGCCGAGTGTGATGCGGTCCTCGACGCGCTCAAGCCGTCGGCGCTGCTGTTCGTGAAGCTCGACGTGTGGCCGGTGCTCGTTGCGCGCGCCACGGCGCGAGGCATTCCCGTCGCGCTGCTCAGCGCCACGCTGACGCCGGGTTCCGGGCGGCTGGGGAGAGTCTCCCGACTGCTGCTGCAGGATGCCTATGCCGCGCTCCGCTCGGTCGGCGCGATCGACGCAGCGCACGCCACCCGCCTGCAAACGCTTGGCGTGCGCCCGTCCGTGGTGCGCGTGACTGGCGACACTCGCTTCGATCAGGTCTGGGCGCGCGCAGAGCGCATCGACCGCACGGCCCCGTTGCTCGCCGCCCTGTCTTCCAATCGTCCGACGCTGATCGCCGGGAGCACGTGGCCGGCAGACGAAGCGGTGCTGTGCGACTCCTGGCTCGCCGTGCGCCGCGCGTGCCCGATGGCACGACTGATCATCGCACCACATGAACCGACCGACGAACACGTCGCCCCGCTGGAGAAATGGGCGCGTGCGCTGCGACTGCGGGTCGTGCGCATGTCAGCACATCTGGACTCGGAGAGCGGCACGGAACGCGAGCGTATGGACACCGCCGATGTGGTCATCGTCGATCGGGTCGGCCTGCTGGGCGATCTCTATGCGATCGGCGACGCCGCGTTCGTGGGCGGTGGCTTTCACGCCGCCGGATTGCACTCGGTGATCGAACCCGCCGCGTTCGGCATTCCGGTCGCCTTCGGTCCGAAGCACACCATGAGTCGCGAAGCCGGTTTGCTGCTTGCGGCCGGCGGCGGTTCCTCGGTGACCACCTCGCGCGCGCTGACAGAAGTCCTCTCGCAGTGGCTCACCGATCAGAAGAAGCGGAACCGGGAGGGCGAACGGGCCCGATCCGTCGTGTCGCAGGAACTGGGTGCAACGGAGCGCAGTGTTGAGCTGGTCGAGGAACTACTCGGACTCGCCGCCGCGGCCACGCCCAACACGCCTGAACACGCCTGAACACGCCTGAACGCGCCTGAACGCGCCTGAACGCGCCTGAAGGCTTTTAGCCTCAAGATCGCGGCGTGGTAACGATGCACTCGGGATCAGGCGCACCGGCTTGGACCTCATCGAACGCCTGACCGATATACCCGGTCCCGGCCGTGGGTGATCAGCGCCGAGGCAGCTTGGTCTGACTCAGCGCGGATCGCGCGAGCGCAACCGGCGTCCAGTTGAACCCGATCGTGAACGAATCGCCGTTACCAACGAAGTCCGAGCCGCTGAACACCGCAGCCGCGCGCACGGCGAACTGCCGGCTGACCTGAAAATTCGCACCGAGGTCGAAGTTGAGCGTGAGTTCGGACTTGCTGTCATTGGCGCGCCCGCAGTCGCCGCACACGTCAAGTGACACGCGCGGGTGCACGTAAGGCGTGAGCGACATGCCCTGATCGAGTTCGAATGTGTGGCCCACACTCACACCGACCGGAACCCGCACGACCGTGGTGCCGCCCCCGAACGCGAATCCAGCGCCGAGCGTACCCAGGAGATCGAGCGGCTGGTCTGCGGTCGCACGGAGCAACTCGCGCCCGCCCGATACGCCGAAAAAGGCGAGCAGGTTGTTGCGGCGATCGGAATCGGACAGCCCCGCTTCGAGTCCGAAGTGCATTCCCTCCCCCGCACTCTCGCGCCACTGGAAGAGCAGCGTGGTCGCGTTGCCGCCCGCCACCGCGGCGGTGTAATCGCGTATCGACGCGCTCGGCAATTGCAGCGATGGATAGTTGAATGCCTGCGCCTCGACGCCGGCGGGCGCGGCGGCGAGCGCGCTGATGGCGACCAAGGCAGCGGCGCAGGTGCGCGCGATCGTCGGAATCGTGGAAGACACAACCGTCATGAAAGCTCCGGAAACGTTCTGGGAGAACCTGCGACATCAAATCGACTAGACATGCGGATAGAGGCATACTACGTTCGCGCGCCGCTCCGGTTCCATCCCCCTTGGTGCGTCCGCACACTAGTTTTTGGTGTGATGCTTGTTCCCGCATGCCGTGCCGCTGCTCACGCATCGATGGTGCTCGCCGCGACGCTCCTGACTGCGGTGGCGCTCCTCGCCGCCGCCCCACTCGCTGCGCAGCCCGAGCGCTCGCGTGTGCCGACTGCCGCGCTGGTCGAGGACGCGCGCCACAAAGCGAGCGTCGGCGATACGAGCGGCGCGTTGGCGCTGCTCGAACGCGCGACGGACCAATCGCCGCGCGATCCGGACGCGCTGTACTGGCGAGGTGTCGTCCTGTCGCGTACGACGAGCCTCACCATCGCCGACACGCCAAGACGCCTGCTGGCGTGGCATCTGCTCAGTCGGGCGGCGGATATCGACGCGCGCAATCCCCGCTACCTGATCGAACTCGGTCGCGTGCGGCTCAATACACCGATCATGCGCGTCGAAGCCGAACGGCTGTTCCGGCGCGCGCTGTCGGTCGCGGAAAGCAGTGGTGATCCGGCGCAGTTGGCGGAGGTCGCCTACGAACTCGGGCTGATCAAGGCGCGACGCTATCTCTCCGGAAAGAACCGCTGGCTCTACACGACCACCCTGCTGTTCGACCCGATCGTCGCACAACGTCGGCTGCACTACACGCGCGAGTTCCTCGATCAACTCTCGCGACCGATCAAGAACGCGGCCTCGGTCGACCGCAGCGAAGCGGAGGAGTATTATCGCCGCGCCCTCGCGGCGGTGCCCGCGCACGAGCCGAGCGCGCTCGGCCTGCTGGCCTTGCTCTACGATCAGCGGCGCTTTGACGAGATGCTGGTGGTCGCGGCACCGGTTCGGGAATCGCCGGAGGCAACGGCGCGCATCTTCTTCGCCACGGGCCTTTCGCTGTACAGACTCGGACGCGTGGACGAGAGCGAGCACGCGTTCTCTCGAGCCGTGGCGCGCTTGCCGTCGGAGCAACGCGCGGACGTACTCGATCTCGCGCAGGTGTTGCGCAGAAGCGAGTCGGCACGTGTTGCGGCGTTGTCGGTCGCTGAACGCGCGCGTACTGACAGCGCGTTCTGGGAGGCGGCGGATCCCATGCTCTCCACGCCGGTCAATGAGGCACGACACGAGTATCTGGCGCGCGTTGCGTTCGGCGATCTGTTCTATACCGACGCCGAGACCCGCCAGGTGGGGTGGCGCACCGATCGTGGGCGTGTCGTGGCGCGCTATGGCGAGCCGCCGGTCATCGCGACATTTCCCCCCAGCTCCGACTCCGATGCGGGAGACGCGATCGGGCGGGTGCTCACCGTCTGGTTCTATCCGCGCACCGAAGTGGAGTTCGTGTTCTTCGGACCTCCGGCGATCAATTCCGCGTCGTTCGCCGGAAATTATCGAGACTTCCTGGAGGAGCGGCGCGACGCCGCACCGTTCATGCTCGACAACTTGCCGATGGCGTTGGCGGTCGACTCGCTCTCCACGCAGCTGGCGCGATTTCGTGGTCCCACATCGGCGGAGACGGAGTTGGTCGTTGCCACCTCCATCGATGCATCGCGACTCTACCGTGCAGTCGACATCGATCGCGGCCAGTTGGAAGTCTCGGTGCGTGTCGGGCCTGCCGCGCGGTTGCGGCTGGCGTCGGCGGATACGCTTCCGGTCGCACTGCCGGCGGTCGCGCAACTGCCGTATACGTGGGTGGATACTGTGCGCAACGGCGAGTACCGTGTGCGTCTTGAGGCGCGCGATCCGAGTGTCACGGGTGCACTTGCGCGGGCGCAGCTCGGGTTCGAGTCGGAGCGTGTGGACGAGACGCGGCTCGGGAGCAGTGATCTGTTGCTGGCGAAGCGCGTCGCCGCACCCACAGGCACCCTGCGCTCATGGCATTCGCTCGGCCTGGTGCCGCTTGCCGATTTGCGCATCGCGCCTCGCGACACCTTCGCTGTGTATTGGGAGAATTATGGATTGCGTCCCGACGCGGCTCAGCGAGTGGCGTACGAGGTACGGCTGGTGGTGACGCTGCTGCAACTCGATCGCGGCCGAGATCCGGTACGCAATCTGTTCGGCAACATTGCAGACGTGGTGGGGTTGAGTCCTGAAGGGGACGCGCAGCTCGGGATGCGCTTCGAACGGAATCAAGCACTCGATGGACGTGACCGCGTCCCGGAGCTGGTCAATCTTGGTCTCGGGACGGCGCCGTCCGGCCGATATCGATTGGAAGTCATGGTCACTGACCGGGTCGGCGGCCAGTCCACCCGATCGCAACGCGAATTCACCATCAGCCGTGACGCCCGATGACTGCATCGACGAGCGCAGCGAAGCACGCAGCGAAGCACGCAGGACCGCGCCAGGCACGCGATACAGCGAGCCGCGGCCGCACCGGCACTGTCGCTGTCGCTGCACAGTCTGGGCGCGCAGCGGTCCGCGTTCCCCCGGCATGCAGACACTTGGTCGTTGGCGCGGCAATCGCGGTGGCGGCCTTCGCGGTGCCCATGCAGCGGACGCACGCGCAGACTCCCTTGGAGGAGCGTGCGGCACCGCGCAGCGAGTTGCCCAAAGGGATGCGCAGTCGCGCAGGGCTATTCAGTCTGCTCGGCGCCGCGTCTGGCGGCGTGCTGGCCTTGGGCTACCACTACATGAGCCAGACGAGCAGCCGTCCCGGCGGGTGCAGGCCGTTCAGTTGCGCCATGCCGTTCCTGACGATCAGTGGCGCGATCTCGGGTCTGTTCATTTCGCGTGAACTGGACGCGCAGCGGCGTGCGGAATCGCCGCGAGTCGGCGATGTGTTGTCGTTCGGGTTTTCCGAGGCCGCGGCGCTGGCGTCGCCCACTGCGATCGATGTGCGGGACTCATTGGTCGCCGTGGTCAGCGACAGCGGAGCACAACTCTTTTCGGCAACCGCGTCTCCGAAGGCGCTGCGGCGCCGGGGGACCGGGTTAAGCAACATGCGACAAGTGGCCATCGTCCCGACGGCTGGCTCGCTTGTCTTCGGCACCAGTTCGGCGTTGTGGGAAGCGAGCCTGACGTCGGGTCCTGCCGCGCGCATCGCGGACGGGCCTGTCGATGCGCTGGCCACGTCCAGGGATGCGGTCTTGTCGGCCTCTGGTCGATCGCTGCGCCTTCGTCGCGGCAGCGGCGCCTCAGCGCGCTACGACAGTTTGACGCTGGACGGCGCGGTTGTTGCGCTCGCCTACGACAGCGTGAGCACGCAGTGGTGGGCCGCGCTCGACTCGTCGATCGTACAGGTGACGGTCGGTGAAGCCGGACTTCGCACGGCGCTGACCTTCCAGGTGCCCGCGACCGCGCGCGCCATCGCGACCAATGGGGAGTGGATCGCCGCCGCGTTGGGCGACGGCGGCGTGATTGCGTGGCGCCGGGCAACTCTGGGTGACAGCACGGTTTCGCCGGTGCGCGTCACACAGGAACCGCGCTTCGCGTACGATCTCACGTTCCTCGGCGACCAGCTCTTCGTTGCGGGCGGCGTCGATGGTCTCTTCCGGCTGTCGCTCGCCCCTGAGGCCCGCGTGGTCGGCTCCTCCCGCCAGTTCCCTTTCGCTACCAGTATTCGGTCGCAAGGCGGTGCCGTCTGGGTCGGGGATCGCTCGCGGCGCTCGGTCGTGCGCGTGACGCCGTGAGCCTCGTGCAGCGTCACGCACCGGATCGCGAATAGGCTTTACAGGAACCTTTAACAACAACGGCCAATCGCGAATGACGCGGGCGGTGCCGCGATCTGCACCGCGCTGAGGCAGCGTACGTCGCGCCGCGCTGCCTCGCGATTCTTGTTGGTGGGATATCCGAGGTCGGCCGGTGCCGCGCGCGACCCGCCAACCGCACCGCACCGCACCGCCCAAAATATCTCGAACTCCCCCACGCGCTCGGAGCCCGACGACCACTCGGTTCCATTCGCGGCATCGCCCGCGTCATTCGCGATCCAAGCCGTTCCACGAACCCGTCCGCCGCCTCGATCCTTCGCGATCCCCACACGCACAGAGCGCGAACCGGGATCGATCCGGTTCGCGCTCTGTCTCGCTCACGAATGTCTACGGCGCGAGCGCGTTAGCGCCCGCGTACCGACTTCGGCAGATCGGCCTGCATCACCGTGTTCGGCCCCATGCGACCTTCCTGCGAGAACTTGGACTGCAGGTTGACCCGCACCAGTCCAAAGTTCAGCCAGGGTTGCGCGCTGTTCGCGTCCGGGATGGTGTCCGTGGAGACGCGCGTCGCCATCGCGAAGACCACCAGCGGCGAATCGAACACCGCGCTCGGCGCCGGGTTCGACTTGTCGGCCTCGTACAACGAGATGCGCTCCGGATATGGCGACGTACGCCGTCCGATGTACACCGTATCGTTGAAGCGGCCCGTCGTGTCGAACTTCACCGCGTACGCGTTGTAGTAGTAGCCCACCGGCGGACGGAAGTAGTTCGAGTCGTTCAGGACCATGATCTTGCCGCGCACTTCCACGCGACCGCGCGGCACGATCGTCATCACGCCGTTTGTCGCGAAGACGAACTCCTGATTCGCACCGGGCGCACCAGCGCTCGCCGGAATTGCGCGGCCGAACGCACCGAAGCGGAGTGGCGCCAGGCGCGTCGTGCCCCCCTGACTGCGGCGTCCCCACAGCGGACGCGTTTCAGCAGGCGCCGCACCCGGCGTACCCGGCTCGATACTGACCAGCAGCACATTCAACGAATCCGTGACCGCGATGGCCGTCGCCGCGTTGCGCGCCGTCGCGACGCGGAACGAAAGATTCGAACCGCCGGCGCGAAAGCTGCTGACGCCCGGTCGCGTGGTCACGGTGGGCGTGAACGTCGGGTCGCCCTGCGCATTGAGCGTCGAGTCTACGCGCGTGACGGTAAGGTTCATGCTGGTCACGCGGGCGAACCTGGTCGCCGAATCGTTGGCGAACCAGAGCGTATAGCTACCGCTCGTCAATGAATCGAGACCGGCGAGTGTGACGATCACCGAATCGTTCGCTGGCGTCGCCGACGCCGTGATCGCGACCGGAAAGAGCGCCGTACCTCGCGGAAGGTTCGTGGACGTCCTGTTGAGGATGGTGCCGAAGCCGAGATTGCCAACCGGCTCCAGCGTGATCGAGCGTGTGTCATCGCACGCGGCGGCAACGGCGAGCGTTACGGCGCAGGCGCTGATGAGCAAAGGGCGAATGGATCGCATCGGTCAGTTCCCCCCGCCGATGCCGCCCGGGATGTAGCGGAAGCCGAGCGTGATCATGGTGTTGAGTGCAGTGTTCTTTGACGCGGGTGGCACGGGGAAATCTTCCGGGAACGGCGTCAGCAGTTCCGGACGGCCGAATGCCGGATTGAGAATGTTTCGATCCCACTTGGTGTACGTGACCGCGCGCGCATCCAACTGCACACCGACACGTTCACCCAGCTTATACCACAGGCCCACGCCACCGGTATACGACAAATCGTTCTTGCGCGTCGCCTTTCCGTTGACCTGCGGATCGAGCATCATCACGTAGGAGCCGACGCCACCCATCACGAAGGGGCTGAACGTCTTGCTCGGATAGCGAAGCGTGCCGAACACCGAGAGGTTCACCGTGCTGACCGCCTGACCGATGTTCTGGTAGAAGATCGAATCACCGCCAGCCACCGCGGCGTTGCCGTAGCGCAACCGGGTGAGGAAGTCCTTCTTCGTCGAGTTGCCGCGCGACACATCGACCGCCGTACCGATGCCGAAGAACTTCGTCAGCGCATACTCGGTATCCAAACCGATGAGACCGGCCGGATCGAGGCTCGCCGACCGCTCGGCACTCAGTGCACCGATGCGCGTCGTAACGGAGAACTGCTTCGGAATCGACTGCGCCTGCAGTGCGGCGGCGGAGATCGCCGTGAGAGCGAGCGAACGGAGCACGCGACTCATCGGCCCACCTCGAAGGAGAAGATCTGAATGTTCTGTAACGCGCCCGACGCCTCGTACGAGTAGTCGAACTTCACATTGCGTCCGAGGACCGGCAGTCGAAGTCCGAAGCCGCCGGCGAGACCGACCTGATTGTCCGTGCCGCGACCGCGATCGTCGTTGTACCAACGCTTGCCACCGCGCAGGAAGAGCAGGTTCTTATAGCCGTACTCGAGGCCGACCCCGTATTGCGTGCTGTAGTCCGTCGCGTCGGTGACGGAGATCTCGCCGCCGAGCGTGTTCTTGCCGCCCGCACCGCCGAGCAGTGAGTTCGCGCTGCCCAACAGATCGGAGCCGATCGAGAGGCGAAACTCCACCGGAATTTCCGTCGCGCGCGTGAAGAACTCGACGCGGCGGGCTTCGGAGAGCTGTGACCCGTCTGCCGTCGTGATCACGCGCTGGATCAGCGCGCCGCTCGCCGACGAACTGCCACCGACGTTCTGGATCGCACCGCCCAGCACGAGACCATATAGGCCCGTGTTGAATTGCGTACCGATGTCGAACGCCATCCAGTTCGTGGAGGCGTCTGGGATGCCTTCCGAGATGTATTTGACCTGGCCGCCGGCCGAGAGTCGGTCCGTGAGGCGCTTCGAATAGCCAAGCCCCGCGACCGTCGACGTCCACTGGAACGTGTTGCCGCCAAGGCGCTCACCAAACGGGTTGGCCTCCGTGGTGCGACGAATGTCGCCGGAACTCAACGTGTTGAGATGCACGCCGACCACGCCGCCAAGCAGCGGGATGGAGGCGGCAGCATACGTCTGATTCAGCCCGAGGTCGCCGTACAGGTTCTGACGGCCGGCCACGAGCGAAAACGCTTCGGACGTGGCGGCGCCGGCTGGATTCCAGTACCACGCCATCGGGCCG
This sequence comes from Gemmatimonadales bacterium, assembly GCA_038213465.1. Taxonomy (GTDB): domain Bacteria; phylum Gemmatimonadota; class Gemmatimonadetes; order Gemmatimonadales; family Gemmatimonadaceae; genus Gemmatimonas. Next base: position 68,899 of record JBBQTA010000024.1, read on the forward strand.
GAAACCGAGCTGCCGATAGCACCCGCCATCGCGCCGCCGCGAGCACCAATGGCGATGTGCAGGAAATTGGCGCCGCGCGTGCCCTGTCGATTAGGCGTGTCCTGCGGCGTGGGAAGAATGCCCCCCGGCCCCTGCGCGCGTACGGACGCGCTCAGAAGAAGGGTGGCGGCGCTGAAGGCGCCGAGGGTGCGAAAAATGTGCATCGCGGCTCCGTTAGCGGATGATCACGAACTTGCCGCGCTGGATCTGGTCCTTGCCCGAGGCACCAGTCGCGGTGAGTACGTAGAGATAGAGACCCGAACCCAGATCGAGACCTTCGCGGGTGCGCAGGTTGTACGGCAGATCACCTGTGGGCGCGTTGTTCCCCTGATAGGTGAGATCCGCCCTCGTCCACGTGATTTCCTGCAGATACTGCCCCGAGACCGAGTAGATGCGGAGGATGCCTTCTTCCGGCACACCGATGAAAGTGATCCGCGATATCGCCTGGCGACCGGTCAGCTGATCATTGTCCGAACGGACGATGTAGGGATTCGGCACCACAGAGACCCGTGCCAGATCGGACTTGCTGATCACGGCCTTCGTCGTGAACGGCTTGGCGATGAGTTGCACGACCGAGCGATTGTCGAACGCGCGCGTCAGCTCGAACACCTGCTTCCACCCCGCGGCCACCGGCAGGTAGCCGCCAGATGCGGAGCCACCCCGGCTCAGAATCGTCAGCGGGTTACAGGTGAGTGCGTCGGCGGCCGGGCGCACACCTGAAGCCGTTGCACCACCGTTGCAGGAAACCAGGAAGCGATTCAGACCGATCGAGTCTACGAGCACCGGGATCGGACGGAACGCATTCGCCCCATCCGCTTGCACGACCACATAGCGCGCTGCGCCGGTGCCCACGCTGCTGTCGCGTTCGACCTTCTGCAGCGCGATGAGCGTGTCGCCCGGCGACCAGAGCGTATCCGGAATGGTCACCCGCACGGTGTCATTGCCGGAGCCGAACAGGCGCGTGTTGCTGGTGCGCCGCAGCATGGCGAAGCGCACGTTCTCGGTGCGACCGTCCACATCTTTGAACGTCATCGTGAACGGCACACGCACCCGCTGCAACGGACGCGTGGTCGTGGCACCAACCAGCGTCGCAATCGCGGCGGACGTTTCCGTCACCGTCGTGGACTTGGCGGCCACGTCATTGAGCGACGTGTTGACCGTCGCCTGCAGCGACCCGATGGGATCGAGGTTGAACGGCGCCGCCGGTCCCCACGGATCGGCGAGCCAGTTGAGTTCATACGACCCGCCCTTGATGCGCTTGCTGCCGGCGACGGCCAGCGACTGCACCTGCGGGACGAAGCCGCGGGCCGCCACGGTCAGTGTATCCGTGGGCGACCGGAGCACGAAATTACGGTCGCGTAAGAAACCGAACGGGGTCAGCTCCTGTCGGAATCCGTTCGACAAATTGGCCGAGTCGCGCGGCACCACGGTATAGCCCGGATACAGCGGCGAGGCCTGTTGGTCACGCTCGCGGTTGGCCGCGTACTGATCGTTGATGACGAAGATCGGCCTGTTGTCGCCGGTGACCCAGGCGTAGCCCGGATACGCGGCCGGAGCGTTCAACGTATCGAGAAACACGCGCGACGAACCGGACAGCGATCTGAACGTCCCGTCGAGGAAATTCGCCCCCAGACGCACGGGAATGTTGGCGTTGGCCGTGAATGCCTGCTCGCGCGCCACGAAGTTCGTGGTTACCGCTCCCGTCGCCGACGTGGCCGCTCGCGGAATGACCCAGCGCACATTCACGGTCGTGGTCGTCGCATTCGTCACCGTGTCGATCGTCTTGCGCACGATGAACTGGTTGCCGTACACAAGGCGCGTGGTGCCACTCACGTCGTTCGAAATGGCCCCGAAGAACAGCGACTGCGTGGCGTTGCCGGACAGCGTGGACGTATCCACCGAGGCGAACGACCGGCCGGCTACGTTGGTGATCGGCGCGTACACGTTGATCACCGCTGGCCCGGAGCTGGCGAGCGCAGAGTTGATGGTGTCCGCCGGGAAACCCAGCGTGTTTTGCACGTCAGTCACGACGAAACCAGCCGCCGTGGAATCGACAATGCGGAAATCCGAGAAACCGCGCGAGCGCGTTACGAACGAGTACAGGTAGCTGCGTCCGGCCTGCACTTCTTCGGCGATGACACCGGTCGCCGGCACACCGTTCGAGTACAGCACGGTGCTCCATGGGCGCCACGGGAACGCGTTCGTGCCGGTGTCGATGGTTCGCGTCGGCGCGTCGGTGCACGTCCCCGCGTTGCCGGTCGTCGTCGTGTACGTGTTGCCACCGTTGCACGACTTGAAGATCACCACCGACGCCAGATTGTCGTTGGCCCGCGCCGAAAGGCGGTCGAGCAAGCCGGGATTGAGGCGCAGGATACGCCGCACTGCCGCAACCCCGGACGCCGAGTCGGCGCGCGCCTTGTTCACGAGCCCGACCATGAATCGATCGATCGGATTGATCTGCGGCAAGCGGATGGTGATCGTCGTACCGAGCGCCACGTCGGCCACGCCAAACGAGGTCGAGTCCACCAGCTCCGCCGACGCGATCGTATATGTGCGTCCAACCGCGACGGCCGGGAACGGGAACGGTTGCGGACCGGCGTAGTTGGTCAGGTAGCTGTTCGTCAGCCCTTCGATCTGCTGACGCGCCTGGAGTGAATCCTGCGCGAACGCAAAGGCCCACAGGAACTGTGTCGTGTCGTTGGCCTTGAGTTTGAACGGGCCCGCCGTCGACATGTTCAGGATGTTGCCGACCACGGTGCGAAACCCGCCGGCAATCGTGTCGCTGTACACCTCGGCGCAGCCGCTGCGGCCGCAGCCGGGCACGAAGATCGTGTCCTGCACGCCGTCGTTATTGTAGTCCCACTTGCCGTACGGCTGGCCGGTGTTTGGGTTGGTCGTACTTCCAGGCACGAACTTGTTGAACGCCGGCACGGTCGGATACGTGCCGCTCCAGTCTTCCGGCTGGAAGAGCGTGGCATAATTTGCCAGCGTGAGGTCCGACGGATTACGGCCGTCCAGGTAGTTGGCCTCGATGCTCGACATCATACCGAACGATGCGCGCTGCGAGCGGCCGACGTTCTGACCATTCTGGCCGAACGAGTTCGACTTCCAGTGATTGAACGTGATCGTATCGTCAGCCAGCGGGCTCGTGGGGTTGAAGTACGGGCTCGCCGGATTGCTGAACAACTTGTTGCGCGTGTCGCCGATGGGAGACTTGAGCCACGTCATGGTGTACACGTTGTCGCCTGCAACGGTAACTGCGCAGCCGGCCGCTGTCGCGTTGGTATAGCGACGCGGATACGTGGTCGCGTTGCACTGGCCGCTGCGATTGCCGGCCGTGAAGTACTGGGTGTTGTTGTTGAAGTTCCAGTACGCCGCCGGATTCTGACCGTTGATGATGAAGCCGGGCGCCAGACCGAAGTACAGGGAATCGTAGTCGATGCCGGTGCCATACACGGCGGCCGACTTGTTGACGATCGTTGCGGAATAGAACTGCGCATTGCGCGTGGCCGGCGCCGAGAATTGCCACGAATCCATGCGGATCTCGAGGCCGAGCGGATATCCCTCATCCAGCGGCGCGCCGCTGCCGCCGGGCACGATGGAACCGTAGCGCAGCTTCTGCTCGCGATAGTAATCGGACATGAAGCCGTAGACGCTTTGTGTGCCGAGATAGCTCTGCTGGTCGATGCGTGCCGCCGGGACCGCCCAGTCATCCCAGCGAAAGTTGGACTTGTTCGCGTTGAACGTGTTCAGCCACACCGAATCCGCGATGACGCGCTTGCCCTGAAAGCCTTCCGACCCCCACGTCTCCGGGCAGTCCAGCATCGGCAGCAGCGAGAATCCCTGCAAGTTGAAGCGGTTGTCGTCTCGGCAGGAGCTGTTGAAGATCGCCGTGACGCCGGAGAATACCCTGCCGAACTGTCCGTCCGCGGCACCGATGCGCGTGATACGCGGCGGCACCACCACCTGCCAGCGATGCGCGTTGAAGCCGAGCGAGCCGGCCATGTTGTTGATTCCCGGATACACCGCGCGGATCTTGCGGAAATCCGTGGGCGGCGTGCCGGCGATGAAGCCCATCTCGAACTGCAGGAAGCCGCCGTTGCCTACATGCCCATCGATGAAGGTCGAGTTCTGGTTCTCGGAGATTGGTCCGCCCTGGTTCGTGACGCCGGTCTGGAAGGCGCCGGACATGCGCATCGCGCCGCCAGCCAGGTCCTCCGCCGCAAACAGGTTGAAGCCTCTGGGCTGCTGGATCGGCACCTTCTTCACGGTGCCGTCGGCCATCACACTGTCAATCGTTGTCGTCGTCGGCACTTTGCGCTGCTGCGCCGACGCAAGCGCGGGGAGAAGGGCGAGTCCGCCAAGGACGATGGCGCAACGCGCCGCCGCCTGCACCGATGCACGCGAGGAGGGCTGGCGCCGGAGCCGGCTCCCGATGGGAGCCGTTCCGTCGCCGATGAAGTTCGTTTCGAAAGTCATGAGGTCTTGGTCAGTCGTCACTTAGAAGTTGACCGTGATGCCCGTGGCGATACTGCGACGGGCGCCGATGAATTCCGGCTGGTCGAACGAGGTGGACGTCGTGGCATCACCGGTGTTGCCGATCCGACGGTTGCCGAAGTCGCGCAAACCAGCGTCGCAGGTGCCCGTGTTGCTGAAGACCTGCACGCAGTTGCGGCGGTCGAGCAGGTTCGCCACGCGCAGGAAGCCGGAGTAGCGCACCGATCCGATGCGGAAGCCCTTGTCCAACAGCAGATCCATCTGCTGTGTGCTTGGCCCGCGACCGGCGTTGATATCCGACGCGTTGGCGAGGGCACCGATCTGCGCGAACGAGGCGGCGCGCACCGGCGTGTACGGAAAGCCGGATCGCTGGCTGAAGGTCAGCGTCGCGCGCGCGTTGCGCAGCAAGCGGCCGGCGTTCAGCGGCAGGCTCGGAATGTCCTCGCGCACCTGCAGGAAGACAGTCGCGTTGAATGTGAACGGCTGGTCGATGTCGGCCACCGTCTCCAGCAACTGCTGACGGTTGGACTCGTCCGACCGTTCGATTTCGTTGGCGCGGTCGGGCGGACGGGAGTTCGTGGTCGCACGCGACATACCGTAGTTCACGTCGTAGCCCCAGCGGTTGGCCAGACGACGCCGGAACTGGATCTCGACTCCGCGCGAGGTCAGAAAGTCACCGTTCACGAGCACCGTGTACTGCGGCAGTGAGCCATCGTACGTGGAGCCGATGTCCTGCAGCGCGCGGCTCGGACGCAGGCCGGAGAGACCGGTTTCGGCGCGGTTGAACACCGCCACGTTGATGCTGTAGTTGCGGCCCAGTTCGGAACTGTAGCCCACCTCGTACGACTTCGCCTCTTCCAGCAACAGGCTGGGATTGCCCACGAACGCGGGATTGTTCGTGCTGATGTTCGGTACGCACTCGTTCGTGCCCGGCTTCACGGCGTTGGCGGAGCAATAGCCGTCAGCCGCGCCGGCCACGGTGCCAATGCCGGTGTTGCGATAACCGTTGCCGTACAGCGGCACCATCGTGTAGCGGCCCGCATTGAAGAACACCTGCGACCTTTCGGTCAGCGGGAATGACACGCCGACGCGCGGGCTGAACGCCGTACGCGCTTTCGCCTTGCTGAAGTCGTCCAGCTGCGCAATGGCCGTGGCCGTGTCGAGAAAGACCGACCGCTGCGACACGGGATCGATCGGGCCCGCGGCGCACCCCGCCAGTCCGTACGGCTGCCCCTGCGCATTGACCAGCTTCTTGCCGCCGATCGTCGCGCCGGTGCACACTTCGCGCGCCGTCGTACCGTTGCTCGGGTTGAACGGGTCGGTGAAGCCCAGCCCCTGCGCGCGTCCGTAATCGAACCGGCCGCCAAGGTTGATGGTGATGAAGTCGTACTCGATGCGGCTTTGGAAATACGCGGCCGCCTCGATGGGCTTGGCGCGATACACCTGTGCTGTCGTCGGCTGGATGCCGGAGTTCTGACCGAACGCGCCGATGTCCCTGTAGTTGATGTCGTGCTGCACGAACTGGGCGCCGAACTGCAGGTTGTTGTGGTCCGTCAGCTGCGACTGCACATCGGCCTTGTACGTGCGCGTGGTGAACGTCTCGCCGCCGTACACGCCGTCCACGATACCCGCATCCGGCACGCGATCGCCGCCCGAAACACCGGGCGCCGGGCTCAGGAAGCCTTGGTTGAAATTGGGACGGAAGAACGGGCCGGGAATGCATGAGCCCAGGAAGTACGGACACGTGACACGCTCGAAGTTCGTTTGTGCGGCGCGCAACTGCACGTTGCTGCGCCCAAAACGCTGCTCCAGCGACAGCACGTACAACCGGCCGCGATCGCTGACCGACGGCTGCAAAATATCCTGCGATAGACGGTTGCCCCCGTCGGTCAGGATGTTCAACGAGTCCGCGCGGTTGTTCACCAGCGCCAGCGGGTCGCCGCGGTAGTTGAAGTACAACCGGCGATCGTAGTTGCGGACGGCGCGCTCGGAGCCGACACCCGTGAACTTGATGGTGGTGTTGTTGAACGGCAGGAACGTCATCTTGCCGACCACCTGCGAGTTCTGCGAACCACCGTATCCCTGCCAGCCACCGTTCAGGTCACGCTCCGACGGAGGCAGATCATCCGCGCGCAGTGGCGGCGCGTTCACCGTGAACACGTCGTTGTCGAACTCCAGCACCCGCTGCGCCTGGCTCTGCACCTGTCCGGAGACGGCATACCGCAGCTTGCTGTTCGTGCCCGGCACGGGTCCCGACAGGTAGCCACGCAGCAGGTTCAGTCCGAGCAGTTCATCCTGACGGCTATTGAACAGTGTGCCCGGCAATGTGGAATTCTGGAAGTCGATGGAGCCGGAGACTTCGGAACCGCCTTCCCGTACGGCTTGGTTGATCACGCCCGACAGCGCGTTGCCGTACTGCGGGTCGAGTCCGCCGCGATTGAAATTCACCTGTTGGATCGCCAACGCGTTCAAACTCACCGCGTCGCTGCCGAAGAGCGGGTTGTTGATCGGCACACCGTCGATCATGGACAGCGTTGCGCCGCCCCGGCCACCGCGTACGCGCACTGGCTGCGTGGTGCTGCGCTGCTCTTCCGCCAGCGAGATCACGTTCGTGTTGGCCGGCACCTCGGTGAACCCCTGCTGCAGCGAAAGCACGCCGGCAATGCTCGTGACCGGCAAGCCCTGGATCTGCTCGGCCGTGATCACCGATTGCGACCCGACTTGTCCGCGCTGGATCAGCGGTGCCTGATCGGCCTGCACCGTCACCGCCTGCAGCGTCTGGTTGGAAGCACGCAACTGGAAATTCTGGTCGCGCGTCGCGTCGATGGAGATGTTCACGCTCGTTGCGCTGACGCTCTGATACCCCAACCGGCGGGCCTGCACGGTGTACGTCCCGGGCGGCACCTGGATGACGAAGTACCGTCCGGTCGCATTCGTTGTCGCGCCGAGCGTCGTTCCCTGGATCACCACTGCTGCGCCTTCAATCGGCTTGCCCGATTCCCTGTCTGTGACGACACCGGTCAACTTGCCGGTCTGAGCTTGGGCGATGGCGATTGGCGCTGCAAGGGCTGCGCCCAGGAGCGTCGCAAAAAACCACCGACGACGTCCGAGAGACCTCATCTCATCCTCCGGAGGATATTGCCACGGGTCAAACGTTCCACCTGGCACTCGCCAGGGCCGAACGCGTACAACGCCGAGTCAGACCCATAGCAACCAATTGGCTGGTTGACGGGTACTCACCCGACACTGAGATGACCGGACACGCGCGGCACGCGCCGGTCGAGCTGCACGAAATAGGGGTGATACAGGAGTGCGCCGCCTTCATTGGCGTCAGCAGCATCCCGATTGGGTACGGCGGTGGGACGAGCAAATAGGGACTCGAGCAGGGACGGGGCGATGGACACCCTTTCCCATATAGTGCGTAGCAGTGCCGATCATGGCTGAGCGCTTACTGCTGCAGCTGGGCGGCAAACTAGCGTTGGTGTCGAATGTGTCAATGTCGTGGATCGTGTTGGTCGGCGCGACGAAGGCGGATCCGACAATATCGTGCGAACCCGTCGTGCTGGCAGGGCGTCCCCGTGTGTCACGTGCAAGCCCACCCGTTGACGTAACAGCACAAGCGTGTGCCGGGTCACTCCGCGCCGCCGATTCCTCCGCATTATCTGACTGCCATTCCCTTCGACGGGCGGCGAGGTACGCGCGCGCGCCCCTCCCGACGCCGCGATTCGCGGCGTCCTTGCGCCGATGCTTATCGCACCCGCGACCGATAAGTCCGGGACAGACGCAGCGTCGCGCCACTGCCAAGCACCAGCAGGCCGTCCCCACCCGGCAGCGGAGACATCTCGCGCACGCGATCCATGTTCACCACCACGCGTCGGTGGATGCGCACGAACTGGCGCGGATCGAGTCCCGACTCAATGGCCGAGATGGTGCCGCGCGTGCGATATCGCTGCTCCGCTACGTGGACGAGGATGTAGTTTCCGTCAGCCTCGAACCAGTCCACGTCGGCAAGTGGAATGAACCGCGTGCGGCGACCCTCCCGCACCAGCACGCGCAAGGGCCGTCCATCAGCGCTCAGCTTCGCCGTATCGCCAGACTGCGTCAAATCCAGCACTCCTTCGCCTGTTCCGGCCGCCTGCGCACGCGCGCCGCCCGCGAGCTGCACGGGCACGGCGATCGAAAGCCGCAGGCCGGCGGTTGCCGACGCGCTCGGTCGGACTCGCAGATGATCGGCCGTGCCCAGCAACGATGACAGATCGCGCGTCGAGCGCTCACGAACAGGAGCAGACTCATAGGTCGCGCCCGAGGCGCGCCACGCGTCGTCCGCTTCCCCACCGGTCGGCGTCCAGACGTCACCGCCACCACGAGGGGGAAAGCCGCCGCCCAGTGTTGACGACGCCATCGAGCTCCCCGCCGGAGCCGCAGCACGAGCCGCCGCCGTCGCTCCAATCAGTCGCTGCAGCTCTTCAGCGGTGCGCAACAGCGCTATTTGCAACGCCTGATGCCGCGCCCGGGCCATCGCTTCTTCGAGTCTGGCGGCGTGCACCGGAACGGGGACGAAATCGGTGGCCCGCAGATCGAAGGCACGCACCGCATCCTCGTCGCGCGCCGAGACAAACACCACACTCGACGGACGTTCCGCAGGCCCCAGATTCTCCACGAACTCGAAGCCCGATTGCTCGTGTAGCGAGGCAGCGACTAGCGCCACGTCCGGCGACAGGGCGTGCAGCGCTTCGCGGGCGGACAAGGCATCGCGATGCGCGCCAACTATTTCGAATTCGTGCGCGGCACGCAGCGCGGAGAGCTGCTGAGGCAGGTCGGCCGGATGATCGCCAAGGAGGACGACGCGTATGGGCATGAGGCAGTCGGAAGTGCGCTCGTGAAATGCGCTCGTAAATACCCGGCGGGCAGGATGCCGGGTGTCCGAGACCAGCCATTGGTCTCTGCGGTACTACGGCGGAGTCTTCGCGGACGTTGTGAATCGGTCCGGATGCGCCAGTCATTGTAACGCTAACAATCCTCGCCATTGCACACCAGGCGACCAATCCGCCCTCGCCGCCACCGGCCACCGCAGCAACCGGCTACAGCAGTGGTTCGCCGAACACCGTCCTGTTCGACGAACCCCGCCGGGCGCTCGCGACCCGAAGGCCGCGGTGTCCCTCTTACCACCGCAGCACGCGGCTCACTTCGGCGTCGCGTTCTCCGTCACCACCCGAACCTGATCATCCACCACCTGCAGAAACCCACCCTGAACGGCAAACTGCCGTTCCCCCTCGGAAGTTTCCAGGCGCAGCGTCCCTTTGCCCAGCAGCGTCATCAACGGCGCGTGCATCGGCAGGATGCCCATCTCGCCGTCGAACGCCGGCGCACTCACCGAGCGCGCCGAACCCTCGAACAACACCTTCTCGGGCGAAATCACCGCCACCTTCAGCGCGTCGCTCACGATCAGCCCTGGAGCTTCTTTGCATTCGCGACCACGTCTTCCACGCCGCCGGCCATGAAGAACGCCTGCTCGGGAAGGCTATCGAACTCGCCCGCGCAGATCCGCTCGAACGAGGAGATGGTCTCCTCGAGCTTCACGTACTTGCCAGGGATGCCGGTGAACTGCTCGGCCACGGCAAACGGCTGCGACATGAAACGCTGCAGACGGCGCGCCCGACCCACAATCTTCTTGTCGTCTTCGGACAGTTCGTCCATGCCAAGAATCGCGATGATGTCCTGCAGTTCCTTGTACCGCTGCAGGATGCGCTGCGTGGTCGTGGCGGCGTTGTAGTGGCGCTCGCCGATGTACTGCGCGTCGAGAATGCGCGACGTGGAGTCGAGCGGATCGACGGCAGGATAGATGCCGAGCTCCGTGATCTTGCGGTTGAGCACGTCTGTGGCGTCGAGATGCGCGAACGCGGTCGCCGGCGCCGGGTCCGTCAAGTCGTCGGCCGGCACGTAAATGGCCTGCACCGACGTAATGGATCCGTTACGTGTCGACGTGATGCGCTCCTGCAGATCGCCCATCTCCGACGCCAGCGTCGGCTGGTATCCCACGGCGCTCGGCATACGGCCCAACAGTGCCGACACTTCCGAACCGGCCTGCGTGAAGCGGAAAATGTTGTCGACGAACACGAGTACGTCGGCGTTCTCCACGTCGCGGAAATACTCGGCGACCGTGAGTCCCGAGAGCGCCACACGAAGGCGCGCACCCGGCGGCTCATTCATCTGCCCGTAGATCAGCGCGACCTTGTCGAGAATGCCGGCTTCCTGAAACTCGAGATACAAGTCGTTGCCTTCACGCGTGCGCTCACCGACGCCGCAGAACACGGACTTTCCGCCGTGCCCCTTGGCGACGTTGTTGATGAGCTCCTGAATGATGACCGTCTTGCCGACGCCGGCGCCGCCGAACAGACCGATCTTGCCACCCTTCACGAACGGGGCCACGAGATCGACGACCTTGATGCCCGTCTCGAAGACTTCCGTCTTCGGTTCGAGCGCCGTGAAGTCCGGGCGCTTGCGGTGAATCGGCCAACGCAGCGCATCCTTCGGGATGTCGATGCCGTTGTCGATCGGCTCGCCGAGCACGTTGAGAATGCGGCCCAACGCCGGCGCGCCAACAGGCACCGAGATCGCCGCGCCCGTGTCGACCACATCCATGCCACGCGTGATGCCGTCCGTGCTGGACATGGCCACGGCGCGCACCTGATTGCGGCCGATGTGCTGCTGCACTTCGACGGTCACGTTGATCGCCTGACCACCCGGCGTCTCGCCCGTGATCGTCAGTGCGTTGTAGAGCTCCGGCAGGTGATCCGTCTCGAACTCGACGTCGAGAACCGGACCGATGACCTGCACGATCTTGCCAACCTGAGTCGGCGCGGCGGTAGTAGCCATGAGACTTTGATGTTGTTGTTGTAAGACGGACTACAGAGCCGCCGCACCGCCGACGATCTCGGCGATTTCCTGCGTGATCTGTGCCTGACGGGCGGTGTTGTACGTCCGCTTCAGCACTTGCAACATGTCGGTGGCATTGTCGGTCGCGTTCTTCATGGCGGTGCGCTGGGCACTCTGGAACCCGGCCTCCGTCTCCACCAGCGCGCGATAGACGGCGTTGCGCACATATGCCGGCAGCAGCGCTTCGAGAATCGCGTCCGACGACGGCGCGAGGATGAAATCGCGCGACACTGGCGCAGCACCGGCCGGCGGCGTCACCGGCAACACGGCGTCCGTGGCCGGTGGCGTGGACAGCGCCGACTTGTACTTCGCGCCCGTAACGTATACCGCGTCAAGCTGACCCGACGCGAAACGCATCATCAGATCATCCACCAGCGAGGACGCGTCGGCGGCCGTCGGCTTGTCGGTGATGTCGATGCGCTGCGTCGCGATGTTCTTGCCGAGGTACTTGAAGAAGCCAATGCCCTTCTTGCCGACAATGTGCATCTCGACGGCAATGCCGCGCGCTGCCCACTCATTCATGCGGGCGCGCGCTTCCTTGATGAGGTTCGCGTTGAAGGCGCCGCACAAGCCGCGATTGGCCGTGAGCAACAACAACGCTACCGTCTTCACCTGCGTCGGACGACGCAGCAGCGGAAACTGCTCGGCGAGTTCGGGCGTGTAGACATGGCCCAGCATCTCACCAAGCGCGTTCGCGTATGGACGCGCCGCGATCACGCGATCGGTCGCCCGCTTCATCTTCGAGGTCGCCACCATTTCCATCGTGCGCGTGATTTTGCGCGTGTTCTCGACGGACTTGATGCGCCCCTTGAGTTCCTTGCCCTTGGCCATCTATCGAACGCCGCTTAGTTGCTGAACGACTTGCTGAACACGTCGATGGCGCGCTTGAGCTCGGCCTCGTTTTCCTTCGACAGCGCCTTGCTGGTGCGGATCGAGTCGGCCACCTGCGGGAACTGCGACTTCACGAACTCGAGGAAGCCCTTTTCCCACGCACGGATCGACGACACCGGCAGCGTGTCCAGCAGGCCATTCGAGACGGCGTAGATGACCATCACCTGTTCCTCGAAGCCGAGCGGCGCGTACTGCCCCTGCTTGAGGATTTCGACGGTGCGCGCGCCGCGATCGAGTTGACGCTTGGTAGCGGGGTCGAGGTCGGAGGCGAACGCCGCGAACGCTTCGAGTTCGCGATATTGCGCGAGGTCGAGACGCAGGCGACCGGCAACACCCTTCATGGCCTTCGTCTGCGCAGAACCACCGACGCGCGACACGGAGATACCGACGTTCACGGCGGGACGCACACCGGCGTTGAACAAGTCCGTCTCGAGGAAGATCTGACCGTCGGTGATGGAAATGACGTTCGTGGGGATGTACGCGGACACGTCACCGGCCTGCGTTTCGATGATCGGCAGTGCGGTCATCGAGCCACCTGGCTTGAGGATGTTCTTGCCATCCACCACGCCTTCGTCTTCGCGCAACTTGGCCGCGCGCTCGAGCAGACGGCTGTGGAGATAGAAGACGTCGCCCGGATACGCTTCGCGGCCCGGCGGACGACGCAGCACGAGCGAGATCTGACGATACGCGGCAGCCTGCTTCGACAAGTCGTCGTACACGCACAACGTCGGCATCCCTTCGTTGTACATAAAGTACTCGGCCATCGACGCACCAGAGTATGGCGCGATGAACAGCATGGGCGCCGGATCGGACGCGGAGGCCGCGACGACGATCGTGTATTCCATGGCGCCCGCTTCCTTGAGCTTCTGCACGACGGACGCGATGGTCGATGCCTTCTGCCCGATGGCGACGTAGACGCAGATGACGCCCTGCCCCTTCTGGTTGATGATCGTGTCGATCGCAACGGCCGTCTTGCCCGTGCCGCGGTCACCGATGATCAACTCGCGCTGGCCGCGTCCGATCGGAATCATCGCATCGATCGACTTGATGCCGGTCTGCAGCGGCTCCTTGACGGGCTGGCGCACGATAATGCCGGGCGCTTCGGATTCGACCTTGCGGTACGTCGACGTGACGATATCGCCGAGTCCGTCGATCGGGCGACCGAGCGGATCCACGACACGACCGACCAGCGCATGACCGACCGGGACTTCCAGCACGCGTCCGGTACGACGGACTTCATCGCCTTCCTTGAGCTGCAGGTAGTCGCCAAGGATCACGGCGCCGATGTTATCCTCTTCGAGGTTGAGCGCCATGCCGGTGATGACAGCCTTGGTCTCGGAGCTGGTAAGCTCGAGCATCTCGCCCGACATGCACTTCTCGAGGCCGTAGATGCGGGCGATACCGTCCTTGACCTCCAGCACCGAACCGACTTCTTCGACGTTCAGGTCGGCGAGATCGGCTGCTTCGATTTCGCGAAGGAGGATGTCCTTGATTTCGCCGGGGCGAAGGGCGGTCTGGGTGGTCATGATGCGCGGGCGTAGAATGCGGAGGATTCGATTCGGGACTAGCTTGTGAAAATTATCACAAGGCTGGTCGGGTGGCAAGCGGTCAGCAACGCCTCAATCGCGCCCTGAATCCGGGAATGAATCGGACGTGGGATCAGGCCGTTCCGGCGTGCGCTGGAAGCGCTCCAGCAGGTCCACCGACCGCAAACGGGTGAGCGAGCTGGCCTTGGCACCAACCAGTCGCTGCGTCGTGCTGGACAAGTGACTCGAGGAGGCGAAGCCGAGCACCTGCGCGACGTCGCGCACATCGTAGCCGGCGTTCTTGGCCAGCTCTGCCGCGGCCAGCAGGCGCACCAGATCGATGACCCGTTTGAGCGTGGGCGCCTGCCCCACCGCGAAGCTGCGCGACAAGTGCTCGCGCGACACGCCCAACTCGCGCGCCAGTTGCTCGGTGCGGATAGGACGGCCGGCGCGGCGCACCACACTCTGCCAGACAGCAATCTGTAGCGGGGTTTCAAGATGCAACGTGGGTGGCGGCACCGAGAGCGCGCGTTCGAAGCGCGTGCTGAAGGCGAGCCGGATGACCAGATCGCGGGCGGCGGCGTCATCCACGCCTTCGATCAGCAGCTCGGCCACCCCGCATTCGGCGGCACGCGCCACCAGCGGTGCGTCGCCGGGCAGCATCGGCGTGACGACGACAAACGGCACGCTCTGAAACTCTTCGGCGCGCGCGATCACACGGAGTGCCTCCTCGCCCGCGCCGCCATCGACGATCACCGCATCGACCAGGTGTTGCGTCAGTTGCGCTTCGATGTCGGCCATGTTCTTGACCGCGACCGTGTGCGCACGGCGTCGTGGGAATGCGGCGCGAATCAACGTCCGCGCGCGGTCACGCTTGAGGAGCACCAGGAGATACAGGGGCGACGCCGCGCTCTCGCCGCCTCCACGCACAGTTGTCGACACGTCAGTCCGCAATCAAATCCGTGGACGGAGCCGGGCTTCGCGCCGGCGTGAGCGGCGACGCGTCGGCGGGAGCTTGCACCATCGCGTTGGCGCGGGAGAGCACATGACGCGCATTCGCATACGACACCAGGCGCACCGCTTCGTCGAAGGGTGCCCAGCGGCAGGCGGTGATCCCTTCCTCGCGTTGCGGCACCGTGCGCGTGCTTTCAGTGCGCATCAGATAGAAGTGACAGACCTTGTGTACCAGTCGGCCGCGAAAGCGGAAGAACCAGTCGATCGTATCGATCTCCCCGTCAAGATCGAGTGCATCCAATCCGGTCTCCTCGCGCACTTCGCGCAGCGCGGCCGCGTCGGGACGCTCGTCCGGTTCGAGATGCCCCTTCGGAAAGCCCCAGTTGCGGTAACTGTCGCGAATGAGGAGGTACTTCGGTTCTCCCTCTTCGACGCGATACACCACGCCGCCGGCCGACGTCTCCAGCCTCGCGCGTCCGGCCCGCTTCCGGTCGTCCCCATGGTCGCTCACGGCCGACTCACGTGCATCACCCGGTCGCGGTGGCGATGGCGGGGGTTGGCGCGACGCCGAGCATCGGCGCCTCGCCGTCCATGGTCGCGCGTCCTTCGATGAACTGCCGCACCAGCGGATCCTTGCTATGCTGAATCTCGTCCACCGTACCCACCTGACGCACACGCCCCTCGTAGAGCATCGCGATCTTGGTACCGACCGTATATGCGCTGCGCATGTCGTGCGTAATGACGATGCCCGTCACCCCGAGTTGCTCGCGCATGCGCACCATCAACGCATCGATGACCGCGGAGGTGACGGGATCGAGGCCGGTGGTGGGTTCGTCATACAGGATGTACTTGGGGCGCAGCGCGATGGCGCGCGCGAGGCCGACACGCTTACGCATGCCGCCTGACAGTTCGGCCGGCATGCGGTGCTGCACATCCGGAAGATCGACGAGACCGAGCGCTTCGGTGACGCGCTGCGCGATTTCCGATTCGGACAGCTCGCCCTGCTTGCGCAGCCCCATGGCCACGTTCTCGCCGATGCTCATGGAATCGAAGAGGGCGGCGAACTGGAACACATAGCCGATCTTGCTGCGCAGTGCGTACAACGCCTTGCGCGGCAACGTGTCGACCCGCTGCCCGTCGACCCACACTTCTCCCGCGTCGGGTTCGAGCAAGCCGACGATGTGCTTGATCGCCACCGATTTGCCGGTGCCTGAGTAGCCAATGATGACCATCGTCTCCCCCTCATTGACGGTGAGGGAGAATCCCTGGAGCACTTCTTTCGGACCGAAGGCTTTGTAGACGTCCTTGAGTTCAATCATGACATCACGAATATGTTGGCGGGGTCGGCGCAGGGTAAGGCGCACATGTTCCGTACCCCGCATTGCCGGCAACGACCTGCGCAAACGCAACAACGCGCGAGTCTGAGCTGCAGACTCGCGCGTTGGGCGTGTTGGCGCGATGCGATGCAGCGGTCAGCCTCGCCGGCGCAGCATGGCGAGGACGACTATGCGGGGTTACGCGGCGAAACTCGACAGGGCGCGACCAACATCGCCTTCGCGCAGTCGCTTGAGTGCCCGGTCACGGAGCTGACGCACGCGTTCACGCGTGACGCCGAGCATGCTGCCGATCTCTTCGAGCGTGTGCTCCCGTCCGCCTTCGAGGCCGAAGTAGAGGCGCAGCACCTTGGCATCGCGCGGGGGCAACGTCGAGAGTGCCTGCTCGATCTCGTCCGTGAGGAAGCGATTCATTGCTTCTTCTTCGGTATCGGGCATCTCGTCGGCGACGAAGCGCTCGATGAGCGAGCGATCGCCATCGGGATCCATGGGCGCGTCGAGTCGCACGTCACCCGTGTTGAGTGCGGCGAGCGACTGCACGACGTCCACGGACAGCCCCGTGACCTGCGCGAGCTCTTCCGGCGAGGGTTCGCGGCGCAGCTTCTGTCGCAGGATCTCCGACGCCTTGATGATGCGCGACAGGTCGGCGGTGCGATTGAGCGGCACGCGCACCGTGCGTCCCTGGCGGGCGAGGGACGACAGAATGGCCTGCCGAATCCACCACACCGCGTACGAGATGAACTTGACGCCTTGATCCGGATCGAACTTTCGCGCGGCCGTGAGCAGTCCGACGTTGCCTTCGCCGATCAGATCGATGAGGGGGAGGCCGCGGTTCTGATACTTCTTGGCGACGGAGATGACGAAGCGGAGATTGCGTTTGACGAGCTCCTGCAGCGCGTCCTGATCGCCGGCGCGGATTTTCTTGGCCAGTTCAATCTCTTCGAGTCCCTTGAGCAGCGGATACGTGCTGACTTCGTAAAGGTACTGGTCGAGAATGTCGCGCTCGGGCTCGGTGGGCGCGATGCCTGCGGGTGCCGCACGACGGCGCTTCCGCTTGACGTCAGTCATGGATTTCTATGGTCCTCGGGACGTGACATCGTCCACGAACAAAGTGCTGAAAAACAGGGTACCGACACCGATCGCGTCGGTCACTCCGGGCCGCGGCGCCCGCGTTGCAGCGAACTGCATGGGTCGCACTACACTGACGATCCTGTGACAATTTCGTGCTCGTTCCGGATAGCCTCGCAAGATACGCCGCGAGGGTATTTTCGCCAGTGCGCAGTATCGTCGGTCTGCTTGACGACAGACATACACCCGACTAGACTGCGCGGTTCCTGACACCCTCGCTGCCGCGTTCTTTCGGGAACGGCGCCGCGAGGGTGTCTCGCCCCGGGGGCGTAGCTCAGTTGGGAGAGCGCTTGAATGGCATTCAAGAGGTCAGCGGTTCGATCCCGCTCGTCTCCATCCCGGTGTGGCCCGTAGGCGTGGTGTGGTCAGCCACTCTTGAATATTTACAGCAAATTCCGGTCCATCGCAGGATAGCAGGTTCAGGTGCAGTGTGCGGGAATAGCTCAGTTGGTAGAGCACAACCTTGCCAAGGTTGGGGTCGCGGGTTCGAGTCCCGTTTCCCGCTTGTTTTTCTCGTGGTTGGATGATGTCGTTGTGGTGGCGGGCGATGTCACTGCATCCAGGGTCGTTAGCTCAGTTGGTTAGAGCGCCACGTTGACATCGTGGAGGTCACAAGTTCGAGTCTTGTACGACCCATATGATGAAAGTCGTCGGTGCGGCGCAGGCAGTTGTGAGCGGGGCTGCGACCAACTACGATGTGGGACTTGCCATGATGCCGTATCGTGGTGGGGTGTTGATCGGGTTTGCGCCCATAGCTCAATTGGATAGAGCATCTGACTACGGATCAGAAGGTTAGAGGTTCGAGTCCTCTTGGGCGCACTGGTTTCGGTACTGATTTTCAACGGGGCGTAGCTTAGCCCGGTAGAGCGCCTGCTTCGGGAGCAGGAGGTCGCAGGTTCAAATCCTGTCGCCCCGATTGAACAACTTTAAGCCCTGCACCGAGTTCGCTCGTGGCAGGGCTTCGTTGTTCTGGAATCACCGCTGCGTCGACTCCACGAACGGATACTATTGATACGCCGGGCCCCGAATCTCCCAGTCAGCCTGTCGCGTACTCGATTGTACATGCGCCACTCCTCCGCTCATTCAGCGTTCCCCGTCCCCGCGATCATCGCTGCAACGACGCTCCTCGCTGCCGCCTGCCGGCCATCCGTCGTCGTCCATACGCTGCCGACTGCCGTCGCAGTCGATTCGCTGGCCCGCATGCTGATGGAGCGCGAACAGGTGCAGGGGCTCGCGCTCGCCATCATTGATGATGGCAGGGTCACCCACGTCGCGGCCTACGGCCGGCGTGCGGCCGATGGAGCGCCACTGACGACCGGCACGGTGATGTATGGCGCCTCACTGACAAAGACGGCCGTAGCGTTCCTGGTGATGCAGCTGGTAGACGAGAGGAGACTTTCTCTTGATGCGCCGCTGCGCACGCTGTTGCCCAAGCCACTGCCCGCGTATCCCGACTACACGGACCTCGCGACCGACGCGCGATGGGAAACCATCACCCCGCGCATGATCCTGAATCACACCACGGGATTGGCAAACTTCCGGTGGCTGGAGTCTGACAAGCGTCTGCGCTTTCATCACGATCCCGGAACGCGTTATGGCTATTCAGGCGAGGGGTTCTATCTCCTGCAGCTAATCCTCGAGGAAGGGCTCGGTCTGGATCTCGCCGCCGAGATGCAGCGTCGTGTGTTCGGACGCTTCGGCATGGCACACACCAGCATGCAATGGCGGCCCGATTTCCGAGATAACCTCGCCGACGGATTTCGTACCGATGGCTCCGTCGAACCGCATGACGAACGCGGTCGTGCCAGCGCGGCGGGTTCGATGGATACCAATATCGAAGATCAGGCGAACCTGTGGAGCGGTATCGTGCGTGGTGACGGACTCTCGGCGGCGTCGCGCACCGAGTTGGTGCGACCGCAGTTCCCCATCACGTCGCGCCATCAGTTCCCGACGCTCGATACCACCAGCGGCAGCGCCAATGCCGCTGTCGCGCTGTCGTCCGGAGTAGGGCTCGTGACGTTCGAAAGCACGAGCGGACCGGCGTGGTTCAAGGGCGGTCACAACGATTCCACCGGCAACATGGTGATCTGCATTGAGCGGCAGCGCCGGTGCGTGGTGTTTCTTGCCAATGATGTGCGGGCAGAGCGGATTTATCCGGCGTTGGCACGCGGCATCCTTGGAGATCTCTCCATGCCGTGGTCCTGGGAGTACGGCTGGCTTGCGCGGTAGGCGCGTGAACCTCGACGCAAGCAAGCGTCCGATCCACCTCGCGCCGTCAGTCCATTCTGCACTGCAGCGGTGGCGTACCCGCCGCGCTCCATGGAAGGCGCGCGGCACGCGCTCCGCCCGTCAGGGCGTGATCTTCTTCGGCGCCTGCTGCTTGATCTTCTCCATGTACTTCTCGAAGAAGAGCTTGTGGATGTCCATCATGTTGATCGCACGCCCCTGGATGTACGACTGGATGATGTTCGTCGTCATGTCGAG